>CAXXOZ010000013.1:60000-200251 GCA_963676435.2 uncultured Parasporobacterium sp. | reverse complement strand
ATACTTTGGATGTCAAACATTTCATCAGGTATTGGTTATGATGCTGATAAAGCATATTTAGAGGCCATTTGTGAAGAAGCAGGTTATGAATTAATAATCGTTTACGGTGATATGTTTAATGACCCACAGGGTAACTTATCACAGGTTATGGCAGGAATGACTACAGATGTTAAAGGTATTATCTTGAGCCAGGATGGCGGTATAAGCAATATTATGGCAGAATATCCAGAGTTATATGTAGTAGGATATAATACAGATATCAGATCAATATTTGAAGCAGACGGAGCAGATGCATCTTTACTTGATAATGAAATGTTTTTAGGAGATATGGTTGATGGATTCGCAGATGGTGCACTTTTAGGTGAGGCAAGAGCAGAGTTTGTAATAGAACAGGGATATACAAAAGTTGCCACAGTAATGTTCCCAGGTTTTGCTTATCCTAACTTACCAGAAGCAGATGCGGCTTTCAGAGCAGCTATTGCAGAATATAATGAAACTGCTGATACACCTATAGAAATACTTGGTGAAGAAGGAACAACATTAATGTTTGAGCCTCTTCAAGAGTCATATTTCTTAGAAGATGGTTATTCAGATTTAGATGCTATTGTTGCATTCTGTGCAGGACTAGAATTTATATACCCTACAATGAAAACAGCTATGGCAAATGGTACATGTTCAGCTGATACAAAACTTATAACAGGTGGACTTGATAATGACGAAACTATGATGGCAGATGTTGGAGAAGACGGTGTTATTGCGCAAATATCAACATCACCAGCAGAGAATATTGGATATTCAGCAATCATATTAATAAAAGGTATTGAAGGAACTTTATACTCAGATTTTGCAGTAGAAAGATTTGATAGCAGTGAATTTGTACTTGAAACACAGGAAGACGCTCAAAATGTTCTTTCAAAATCTTTAACAGGTAATGGAGATATTGCTTTTGCTCAGATTACAGTTGATGAACTTTTTGCAGTAGAAAGTTTTGCAGACCTTAAAGCATTATTCCACTCAGAGCAAATTTCAACAGCAGCATTAAAATAAATCAGATTTACATGATATGTGTACCGGGTTTATTCCCGGTACCATATCAAATGATGGAGGCTTAAACTTATGGATAAATTTAAAAATATTATTAAAAGAATTGCAGGAACCCTGATGCTTCCTGTCATAATGTACATTGCAATGTATATTTTGTGCTTTTCCAATGGAAAGACTTACTTTGGTACATTAGATATGTGGAAGACATTGATTATTGATATAGGTGTTTCGGTTACCTGTGCCATGGGTATTGGTCTTCAGTTCAAGTCCGGAAGATTTGATTTTTCCGGTGGTGGGATAATGTTAATTACTGGCATTATTTCGGGTAATTTTGCAGTATCTCATAGCAGTAGCTTATTTATGTTTATAGTTTTTAACAGTTGGACTTTCATTAGTTTTAAGTATTTTAGTAGGAATTTTATATGTTTATGGAAGAATACCTATAGTAATTACAACAATAGGTATGGCGCTTATGTATGAATCTTTTACACCTCTGTTTTATGGGGGAAGAGGATTAAATATTGTTTCAGATTTTAAATTAAAGATTTTTTCTACCTACCCAATGGTTTTAATACCATTATTACTAGCAATTGGAATATATGTTGCTTATAGTTATTTTACTGTTACTGGTAAACAGGCTGCTCTTTTATCAAGAAATCAGAACGCATCTGTAAACATCGGTATAAAAGAAAGAAAGAATGTAATTGTTTCTTATGTATACAGTGGCTTGATTTTTGGGATGGCAACATTAATTTTTGCAGGAACAGGTATACAAAGAGCTTCATTTTCTTCATTAACAACTGTAGGACAGTTATTTTCCAATATCCTTCCTGTATTTATAGGACTTATGCTCATAGGGTTCTGTGGTGATACAATAGGAATAATTATGGGATCAATAACACTTAGTATTTTGTCTTATGGATTGAAAGCGGTTTTTCAGGAAGAAATGGGATCAGCAATTTCAATAGTTATTACCGCAATATTTATTTTAGTCATAAACGTAGTTTCATCTAGAGGTGGAGTATGGATTAACAGTTTTATGAAATTAATTAAAAAGAAAAAACTTTCATAGAATTAAATAGATTAATTTGAAAAATATTGACTGCTGTAATAGATGGAATAGCAGTCAATTTATATAAATAAAGTCAGGAGTAGGAATATGATAGATTTAACAAAAAAACCTTTTTATCTATCCCAAGAAGATGTTAAGTGGGTTGAAGAAACATTAGAATCACTTTCATTCGAAGAAAAAATAGGGCAATTATTTTTTCCGATCGGATATTCTTCAAATGAGAATTATCTTCAATATGAAGTTTTAAATAAAAATCCAGGTGGCCTTATGTTTAGGACAGGAAAAGCAGAAGAAGTATTTTCGGCATTTAGTTATTTGCAGTCTAATGCAAAAGTGCCCATGTTACTTGCGGCAAACTTAGAAGCAGGTGGAGATGGAATAGTTGAAGAAGGCACAGCCTTTGGAAAACAAATGCTTGTTGGGGCGACTAATGAACCAGAACAAGCATATAGATTAGGAAAAATTTCTTGTTCAGAAGGTCAGGCAGTTGGATGCAATTATGCATTTGCCCCTGTAGTCGATATAGATTTTAACTATCATAATCCTATTACAAATATAAGAACATACGGTTCAGATACAGATTCTGTTATTGAATTTGGTAAAAACTATATAAAGGGAGCAAAAGAATGTGGTTCTGCTGTTGCAGTAAAGCATTTTCCTGGAGACGGTGTTGACGAAGTAGATCAGCATATATTGACAAGTGTTAATAGCTTAAGCTGTGAAGAATGGGATGAAACATTCGGAAAAGTATACAAAGCTATGATAGAAGAAGATGCTCTTACAGTTATGACAGGACATATAGCAATGCCTGCATATCAGGAAAAATTTAATCCTAATCATCCTAAAAAATTAATGCCAGCTTCATTATCACCAGAGTTATTACAGAATCTTCTTAGAGATAAACTTGGATTTAATGGAATGATTATAACAGATGCATCTCCTATGGTAGGATTTTTATGTGCTATGGATAGAGAAAAGGCCGTTCCTTATTGCATAGAAGCAGGTTGTGACATGCTATTATTTAATAAAGATTATGATGAAGATATAGAGTTCATGAAAAGAGGTTATGAAAAAGGAATACTTTCAGAAAATAGATTAAATGAGGCATTAACTAGAATTTTAGCTACAAAAGCAGCTCTTAAACTTCATAAAAAAAGAGAAGCTGGGGAGTTGGTGCCGAAAAGAGAAGGCCTATCAGTGATTGGATGTGAAGAGTATCAGGAATGGGCCAAAGAGTGTGCTGATAAAGGAATAACACTTGTAAAAGATACCCAGGAATTATTACCGATTTCTCCTAAAAAACATAAAAGAGTTCTTTATGAAATAATGGGGTGAATGTCCATCAGAACAAAGAATCACTGAGAAGTTTTTTGAATTAATGAAGGCCGAAGGCTTTGAATTAATACCATATGAAAAAGAAGTGTTTGATTTTTCAAAACCTATAAAGTTTGAAACAGTAACAGAATTTAGAAATAAATATGATTTAGTTATATACTTAGGTAATGTAGAAAATGCTTCAAATAAAACTACATGTCGTTTAAACTGGCATGCACCATTTGGAGCAGGAAACAACATTCCTTGGTTTACAGAGGTTGTTCCAACCCTGTTTATATCACTTCAGAGTCCGTATCATCTTTTAGATGTACCTATGGTTAAAACATTTATAAATGCTTATTCTAATCATGACATAGTTTTAGAAGCAGTTGTGGAAAAAATATTAGGAAGAAGCGAATTTAAGGGTCACAACCCAGTTGATCCGTTCTGTGGGAAAGATTATCTTACTTACTAGATAAATTTAATAAAACATTTTCTTAAATTGCAATTTGTAATCCCCGTATGTAGACCATACGGGGAAATTTTTAAGAAAATTCTTTTGGTGTTAAAATAGCGATTCTAATTTCTAATGGTTCTAAAATGGTTGAATAATTAAGAAATCCTTCAACTGCTTGAGTATTGCTTATCTTAAACCCTGGCACACATAATCCTTTTAGCAGGTTAGTATCTTCAGGATTAAGTGGATATCCTCCAAAACCTGCCCATATATCAAAAGCAGAACCATGATTTTTATTTACGAAATATTCTTTGACTTCGTATTTGCCATCAGTTATATTTTCTAGGTCTAGAGAAAAAGCAATATTTTTATTCATATTGAATGGTGAATATCTATTGGTTAGAGTTATGTCAAATAATTCACCAGCAGCAAATGTACTTCCATAATGAATATAGTTATAAGTTATAATTTGATAGGCATTATTAGATTTAGTTATAAAGTAGCCATTGCCTGAATCAATCAAATCATCACCAAGCATGTTTGCAAAATAAAATGAATAAAATACACTCTTTCTCATGCCATTCATTGTGTAAATCCCCAGACCACCATGAAAAAGATCTTCAGGTAAACTGTTTTCTTCTAATAAGTCAGTAAGACACCAGTAACCAAAACTATCTAAGCTGTCATAATTTTCAAGAAGATTCTTCATAATATAACATGACTTAAAACAAGTATCACTTAGTAAATTTCTATGAGACAAAGTAAAGTTCCATTCTGTTAGATAAACAGATAAATCACCTACACCTAGCGAGTTAAAAGTTTTTTTAATTCTTTTTATAAAAGTCTTAAATGTGTCTGACTTTTTAGGAAACTGAGATGTATTTGAAATGGAAATATTAAAATCATCAGCTTTGCTTGGTACAATATCAGAATAATAATGTATATTTAAAAAATCTGGTTTACATTGATTATTTATTGTCCAACTTAAAAATAATTTTTCCCAGCTTTTTTCTTCTTCAACCAAACTCAAAATAGAGGGTGAGCCAAAAGAGATCTCAGGACAAACACCTTTAACTGTATCATATGTATTCTTATAAAAATTAAAAAACTGTAGATTGTCATCAAAACCAAACATATTATAAGAAGTTGAAGGTTCGTTCCATAAAGAAAAAGGCCATGTAATTACCGTTTCTTTACCATATCGTTTTATGAGATGTATTGTGAAGTCTTCTATTAGCTCATTCCATTCATTTATATCCCTTGGAGGACTAGTGTTAAAAGGAGATTCACAAACGTTTTTTGAACTATTACTTGCCAATGCTAAAGGCATAAAGGAAAGTTGTATTAATGGCTTTAAATTAATTGAGATTAAAAAATCAATTACCATATCTACAAGAGTATACCTGAATTGCAAAACGTCTCCGTTTCTAGTGCAAACAAGCATATCGTCAGAAAGAATACCATGGAATTTTATGTATTTATAACCTATGTTTTTTTGAAGATCTATTAGCATTTCTCTTATATCTTGATTAAGTAGTTCCTTTGCTCTGCCAACGCCAATAAAATTTTTAAAGTTATGATTTAGTTTTTTTGTAACATTATCTACTTGGACTGTTTGTGAAATAGTTTTATGAATGATTTTCTTTTGAGATTCTAAAAAAACAGTTCTATCGTCAGGAAGATATTTAGTAAGTAGGTGTAAATATTTACTAGGTTCTAACAATAAATAATTTAGAACATTATCATTATTTATTTTTTCTAGCTTTTCTCTATTAAGTTTTCGGTAGTTATTTGGTAGGGTTTCGTATTTCTTTTTAAAAGCTCTTACAAAAGTATGATATTCTGTAAAACCATTGTTTAGGGCAATAGTTTCTATTGAGTCATTTGTATTAATTAAATCTTTAATGGCATTTTCCAGTTTTACATTTGTATAATATTGAGAAAACTTTATACCCATGTGTTTATCAAAAAAATTTGACAAATAAGGTACTGAAAGATTCTCCTGAGCGGCTAAATCACTAAGGCTGAAATTTTCTTTATAATGTTCATTTATATAGTTTAATATTCTAGTCAATCTTATTGCATGCTTTTGTTTGGTTTTTATAGACTCAGTAGCACTTATTTTGAAATATTCAAGAAGCTCTGAAATAAGATAATATATTAAGGCATAACTTTTATAATCAGAACTTTCGCTTTTATGAGCATTATCTTTAATCATTCTAGCTATTGCGAATTTTATTCCTTTGAATTTTTCTTGATTATCATCCTTTGAACTATTGCAATCAAAAATCATACTTTCAGCATCTAGATTCATAATAGCAAACATTTCCTGCTTTATTTGTAAGGCGATCATTACAGCATTTTTTGAACTAATACTATGAATCGTATTAGAATTTATTAAAATGATATCTTCGCTTTTTAAAATTGATGTTTCTCCATCAATAGTTATTTCGATTTCTCCTTCTAAAACTAATAATAATTCTAAACTTCTGTGCCAGTGTTTAGTTACACTGCCTAATTTATGCATAAAAATTTTAACAGGTATTCTTGGAGAAAATTCAACTATTTCATATCTTTCATCTACCATAAACACTCCTTATATTAAATAATGTACTTTATAGATTAATAATTAAATTATAACTCAAGTAAATATCATATACAACTTAAATACGTACAAAAATTAATGTTTTTCTTAATTGAAAAATTATACATTCAATATTAGTGAAAAAATTAAAAATTGTACTAATTAAAAAAAAGTAGTGAACTTGTTGAAAAACTTATAATAAAGTATAGTTTTTATATAATAATAAAAGCTGATAGAGGAACTTTTTCATGAAAGAAAATTTATTAAATCCATTTTTATATATTAAAGAATGCATAAGATTTATGACAAATTTTAATATTAATACAAACTTATATATTTTTATTGCCACAAAAATTAATAAAAATATCAGAGTATATAAAATGAATGTAGATATAAAACCTGATACTAAAAATACAGGTTTATTTACTGAAGTTTCAAATAAAATAATAAAAGAAGATACTTATTTAAATGACTTTATTAGTGATTTTTATAAGGAAGAAACATATGATGATTCTAAATTAGATAATATCGAATATGAAGAACACAAAATATGGAAAATATGGTCAACAATAAAAATAAGAAATAAATATTATAAAATTTATACCTCAACTTATAAACACGAGATTTGTTACTTGATTAGTGATAAACCAAATGAAAATTTCACATTTGGTGGTGTTATTATTTCAAATGGTGATATAGGTTTTAAAGGAAGAGGTGAAGAAGAGTGTTTATATTATTATGGGAATATTCAAGGATACATAGCATTAATAAAAGATCAGTATTATATTATATATAATCGTCATATTATGAAAAATCAAGAGAATTACATTTTATGTGCTGAAAAAATAGAAATTGATAAAAATGGCAGAATAAATCAAGTTGAAATGACTAGTCAAGGATTTTTAGATTCGGGGATAAGAGGAAAGGGAGAATTTTCATCTTACATTACCTGCAATTTAATGAGTAAAAAGGGAGCCATTTCATATGAAAATAAAGTGGGTGATGATCATCCATATATTAAAAGTGAAGATGATAATTTATATGTAGCAAATATATGTGATGGCACAGTTGCCGGATATAAATACTTTAACTTTAGAAATATAAATAAAATTAGTGTTTATACAAGAGGTACTGGTAATGGGAAAATGTATATAGGATCTGAACCGGGAGAAAGGAATCTAGGTAAGATCAAAATTAAATCTTCGAAAAACTGGCATAAGTCAGAAGGGATTTTAAAATTAGAAAACGGAAAGTGGCCCTTATATTTTGAATATATTGGCGATGGATACATAGATTTTTTAAAGTTCGAGCTAATTTAGTTTCTGTTTTCCTTTCTGTACTGTTGAGGTGAAACATTATAAATAGACCTAAAAGTTCTAGAAAAATGATCCATTGAATTGTAACCACATATTTCAGAGATTTCAGAAATTTTTAGGTTTGAATTATTTAAATAATTTATTGCGTTAGACATTTTTAATTCTTTAATTAGACTAGAAAAATTTTTGCCAGTATTAATTTTGATTAATTTACTTAAATATGGTGGCGTATAATGAAAAAGTTCTGCTAAATCATTTAAAGTAACAGTCAAATGATTGTGTTTTATATACTTTAAAATGGTTGAAAAGTCAGTGTAATTTTCATAATTACGATATTGAACCGAAGATTTGTGGTTTCTTAAAATGATTGTAAATAAAAGATTAATCCAGCATACACAACTATTATTACTATAAGAATCGTATTTATTGTTTTCCAAAGAAAGATTTTTGATGATTTTTTTTAGAGCTATCTCATTGTTTGTTTCAAAGAAGAGATAGTTATTTTTAGTTTCATCTAAAAAAATAGTTCTAAAAAAAACGGACAGCATATCGTTTTGAGAAAGCAGAGAAAAGAAAGTAGTATAAAAAGTGCTTTTTCTTATACATAATGTTATGACAGCTGTGTTTTTTTCTAAGTAAATATTATGCTTTGAAAAGGGGGAAAGTATAAAAAAGGAACCTTCTTTTAACAATACTTTTTCTCCTTCGAATTCTATTACACAATTTCCGCGAAACACATAATCTATTTCAAAGTAGTTATGTGAGTGATTTAGGTCTTTTAAATCCTGTAAATGTTGGATGACAAACACATCTTTACCTTCTGGAATGATATCTTCTTCTTCAATTAAACTTGTAGCATCCTGGCCAAAAGTATCTTGAAAAGACAGACTGAACTTATTTAGGTATAATAAAAAATCTTCGTCAGAGGTATTATCAAAATCAATAAAATTTGGGATTTTAAATGGTTGGTTTTTAAGTTTATTTTCTTTTTTTAAATTATTAAAGGCTGTAATAAAATCAAGTTTAGTCTTGTTTTTTTTATAATACTCAGAAACATAATTTTGAAAATTTTCTCTTGAAATATAAAGCATAATATTACCTCCTTTTATATTATATTAACAAATAAAGTATTGTATAACAATAAAAAAATTAAAAAACATCGGATTTGTTTAAACATATTACATTGAATATGTTGCTGAAAAGGAGTATATTAATATTAGGTAAAAAACTATAAAAATCACATAAATCAAACCAAGATATAGGTTTGGAGGTATATATGAAAGAAAAACTAATAAACAATTTTAAAGAAATATTCAAAGAAGATGACAAAATCAGAGCTTTTTTTGCACCAGGAAGGGTTAATCTAATTGGTGAGCATGTTGATTATAATGGAGGGAATGTTTTTCCCTGTGCTCTTAATATTGGAACATATGGTGTAGTTAGAAAAAGGAATGATAACAAATTAAGATTTTATTCTGAAAACTTTAAAGAACTGGGCATTATAGAAAGCAGTATAGAAGATTTAAAATGGGAACAAGATGCAAATTGGACAAATTATCCTAAAGGGGTTATTTGGGCATTTTTAGAAAAAGGATATAAAATAGAAACAGGGTTTGATGTTTTAATATATGGAAATATTCCAAATGGATCAGGTCTTTCATCTTCTGCTTCTGTTGAAGTTTTAACGGGAACTATATTAAAAAGTTTATTTAATATAGATGTTTCAATGGAAGATATTGCTCTGATTTCACAGTATTCTGAAAATGTATTCAATAAAGTAAATTGTGGAATAATGGATCAGTTCATTATTGCCATGGGGAAAAAAGACAAGGCAATAATGCTGAATACAGATAATCTGTCTTTCGAATATGTACCAATAGAATTAAAAGATGAAAAAATAATTATTATTAATTCAAATAAAAAAAGAGCTTTAGGCGAGTCGAAATACAATCAAAGAAGAGCAGAGTGTGAAGAAGCATTAAATGATTTGAAAAATGTGGTAACACTAGAAATTCTTTGTGATTTAAACGTTGATAAATTTGAGGAATATAAGAGTTTTATAGAAAAGGATACAGCTAGGAAAAGAGCTAAACATGTTATATATGAAAACGATAGAACCATATTAGCAAATCAAGCTCTTAAAAAAGGAGATATTATTACTTTTGGAAGACTTATGAACGAGTCTCATATCTCTTTAAGAGATGACTATGAAGTAACAGGATTTGAACTTGATACTTTAGCTGAGCTTGCGTGGAAAGAAGAAGGAGTAATAGGTTCTAGAATGACTGGAGCTGGATTTGGAGGATGTACAGTTAGTATAGTGAAAAATGAAAATGCCTATCAATTTATAGAGAACATTAAATTAAAATACAATGAAATAACTGGATTAAATGCAGAGTTTTATGTTGTCGAGATAGGCGATGGATCAAGAGAGATATAGAAAAGAGGAAAAATGGATATTGATTTTTTAATAGGACATCTTGTGGAATATGGAATAAAAAAGCAACTTATAAATGATGAAGAAAGGGTTTATACGGTTAACCTTTTATTAGATTTGTTTAATAAAGATAGTTTTAAGATAGAAAAACCTTTAACAGAAACATATGAACTAGAATTTATATTATCAAAAATGCTTGATTATGCAGTTGAAAAAGGCTTGATAAAAGAAGATACAATAACAAATCGAGATCTTTTTGATACAAAAATAATGGGATGCTTAACACCAAGACCTTCTCAGGTGATTTCCCAATTTAATGAAAAATATAATATATCACCTGAGGAAGCAACAAAATATTTTTATAGTTTTTCTCAAGATAATAATTATATCAGAAAAGATAGAATTAAAAACGATATAAAATGGAAAATAAATTCAAAATATGGTGAGATAAACATAACTATTAATTTGAGTAAGCCAGAAAAAGATCCCAAAGAAATTGCAGCAGCTAAGAAGCTAAAACAAACTGGTTACCCCAAATGTCAGCTTTGCTATGAAAATGAGGGTTTTTCAGGTAATTTAAACAGCCCTGCAAGACAAAACCACAGAGTTATACCTATTAATATAAATGATACTAGTTGGGGCTTTCAATATTCCCCATATGTTTATTACAACGAACATTGTATTGCTTTTAATAAAGAACATATTCCTATGAAGATTGATAAGGATGCATTTGTAAAGCTCATTGATTTTCTTAAAATATTTCCTCATTACTTTATAGGTTCCAACGCAGATTTACCTATAGTGGGTGGGTCAATTTTAACTCATGATCATTTCCAAGGTGGAAATTATACATTTGCAATGGAAAAAGCAGATATTGAAAAAAAGTTCAAATTAAAAGAATTTGAAGATATAGAGACGGGGATATTGAATTGGCCGTTGTCAGTTATTAGAATTAGTTCGAAAGATGAAAAAAGATTGGTGAATGCAGCTGATTATATTTTAGAAAAGTGGAGTCAGTATGACGATAATATAGCCGATATTATTTCACATACAAATAATGAAAGACATAATACTATAACCCCTATTGCCAGAAGAAAAGAAGGAAAGTTTGTATTTGATTTAACTCTTAGAAATAACAGGACTACAAATAATAAACCTTTTGGATTATTTCATCCAGATGAGAAACTGCACCATATTAAAAAGGAAAATATTGGGTTAATCGAGGTTATGGGTCTGGCAGTACTCCCATCAAGATTAAAAAATGAAATAGACTTAATGAGTGAGTTTATTTTGGAAGGAAAAGACTTTAAAACTAATGAAAAAATAAATATTCATTCAAAGTGGTTTGATTCTATAAAGGATAAATACCAATTTAATCAAGAAAATGTAACAGAAATACTAAAAGAAGAAATTGGAAAGGTTTTCATAGAAGTACTAGAGTCAGCAGGTGTATATAAGTGCAACAAAGAGGGTAGAGAGGGATTTGATCGATTTTTAAACACATTGTAATCGAGAAAATAATATGATAAAATATACTGGTTATAGATATTAAGGAGGTTTTTTATGGATAAGTTAAAAATTTGGGGAGAAAATATACCATATAATTCAGCAGCTAGTAAGCTCGATATAATGGAAATACATGAAGAATATACCATGCAGGATATTTTTCAAAATCATCCAGGTATTTTTGATTTAACAAAAGATTATATTGAAGATATGTCAGGGAACGATACTTTAGTATATAAAGAAGAGATAGTTCCAGGTTTAGCAAAAGAAACTTTTGAAGATGAACCTTATCTTATTCCATATATAGTTGAAGGCAGTAAAAAATGTTTTATTGTTTGTCCTGGTGGAGGCTATCTTACAAAAAGCATGGACAATGAAGGTGAAGATGTGGCTAAGTTCTTAAATGAAGCAGGTATAAGCTGTTTTGTTTTATGGTATAGAAGTTATCCATATAAGTATCCAGTAATGTTTAGAGATTGCCAACGAGCAATTAGGTATGTGCGTTTTCATTGTGATGAATATGGTATTGATTCAGAGCAAATAGGTATTTTAGGTTTTTCTGCAGGAGGAAACTTAGCAGCAACAACAGTTGAAATTTTTAGAGACTCAAAGATTGAAGACAAAGGATTTATAGAAGACGAGATAGACAAAACAAGTGCACATGTAAGCGCAATGGGGTTGATTTATCCAGCATTAAGTTTTGATAAGTCAAAATCTTTGCTGTTTGGAGTTTTTGATAAAAATGATTTAAAAACAGAAGAAATGAGAAATGAAATAGCTAGTAAAATGACCATTAAAAATCACATAAAAGAAGGTGATGCACCTATATTTTTATGTAGCGCTATAGATGATATACTTATACCATCTTCTGAAATTTCTAATTTTGCAATCGAAATAAATAAGAAAAAAATACCTTTTGAAGTCCATATGTATTCAAAAGGAGGACACGGATACGGTGGATGCAATCCTATGAGAGCAAATCCAATGTTTCCAGCAGATTATGAGAGAGTAGAAGAATGGAAAAAAACTTTCATAGGATGGGTAAATTCAGTACTAAAATAAATAAATTAGCTAATTAAAAGACCACCAATAGGTGGTCTTTTCTAGGCAGCAGCTTCTTTTTTATCTCTACTTGCATTTATAAAATAGACGATTAAATTTCCAGATACTGACATAATGTTTATTATATATATAAAGAAAACATAACTAAAGTTGTGAGTTACAATTTTAGCGCTAATTCCTGCGATATATCCTAATAAAATAAGTAGTATAAACTGTACACTTGTAGATTTTGCTGTCTTTACTTTTATGCTCTTTATTAATGCTATCGGCCATGAAACCCCAAAGCATATCAGCATAATTGCTTCAAATATTTCTGACATGTTTTTTCTCCTATATAAAATATCTTGTAAGATTATAGCATATAATCCAAAAAAATCAAATAACAAAAGTCCGTATATGACGAGTATACGGACTTAAAAAAGAGGGTTAAAAAGCTAATTCGCTTATAACTTCCTTAACGGACTTAATTCTTTTTTCTTTGTATGCCCTTGCTCCACAGAAAACCAAACCTTCTTCAATGTTGCCTTTAACAGCGTTTATTAATGCCTCTGTTATACAATATGGAGTTGTAGCTGGTTTACATGGTATTATGCAGCTTTTACATTTTAAAGCAGGCACGCGTTCAAGTTTTACTTTATCCATGAACTTATTTTTTATAGCTCTACCTGGCATTCCAACAGGACTTTTAACTATAATTATATCTTGTTTTTTACAGTTTAAATATGCCTTTTTAAAATCATCGTGGGCATCACATTCAATGGTTGTAACAAACTTTGTAGAAATCTGAACTCCATCAACCCCTAAACCTTTTAACTGGTGCTTGAATTTCTTTCTATTACTTATTCCACCAGCTGTTATAATAGGAATTTTTTTACCAACTTCTCTAGAAAAATCTTTAACAAATTCTATAATGCTTTTTATTTCATTTTCATGATGTAATTGTTTGATATCATCTAATTCTTCAGGTTTAAAACCCAAATGACCACCTGCTTCAGGGCCCTCTATTATAATAGCATCAGGTATTTTGTTGTTTTTATTTTTCCACATTTTTAGTATCAATTTTGTTCCCTTTAAAGAGGATACAATTGGTACAAGTTTTGTATTTGTGCCTTCAGCTAATTTTGGTAATTCTAAAGGAAGGCCAGCACCTGAGATTATCATATCTATTCCAGCCTCTATAGAAGCTTTAACATATTTAGCATAATTTTTTGTGGCTACCATTATATTTACGCCCAAAATTCCTTTAGGTGCTATTTCTCTTGCTCTTAAAATGTGGCTTTTTACAGCTCTTAAGTTTGCTTCTTCTGGATTTGTGTTATAGTCATCTTCCATACAGCCGATTTGTGCTGTGGAGATTACTCCTATAGCACCTTCTTTGGAGACAGCTCCTGCTAACTTGCTTAGTGAAACTCCTATACCCATTCCACCTTGTATAATAGGGATTTTAGCAATTAGATTATCAATAACCAATGGTTTCATCTTGCTAATTTTTTCTTTACATTTTTCTAAATCTTTCATATCGCTCCTCTGTAATTTTGTCAGATGGAACATTATCATATTTTTTAATAAAATTAATAATGCCTTCTTTCAACTGTTTTCCAACGTCTGAGTAATCATCAGGCATAGTATCTTCTTTTTCGGTTATTACTCGGTCAATAATATTTGCTTCGAGTAAATCCTGTGCAGTAATTTTCATTATTTCTGCTGCTTCGCTAGCTCTAGAACTGTCTTTCCATAATATACTGGCAAATCCTTCAGGAGACAGTATTGAGTATATAGAGTTTTCCAACATCCAAACTTCATTAGAAAGACCAAAGGCTAAAGCGCCACCACTTCCACCTTCCCCAATAATGATTGCTAATATTGGTACTTTAATATCTGACATCTCATATAGTATTCTAGCGATAGCTTCACCCTGACCTCTTTCTTCAGCTTCGATTCCGCAAAAAGCACCTGGAGTATCTATAAAGCATACAATAGGTCTATTGAATTTTTCAGCTTGTTTCATAAGTCTTAGGGCTTTTCTATATCCATCTGGAGAAGCCATGCCAAAATTTCTTTTTATATTCTGGCGGATACTTCTACCTTTTTGATGTCCTACTATTGTTACAAAAGTATCTTCTAAAAGACCGATTCCGCCGACTACGGCTCCGTCATCACTATAATATCTATCACCATGTAACTCTAAGAATTCGTCAAAAATCATACTAATGTAATCAAGTGTATAAGCTCTTTCGGGATCTCTTGCAATTTGAACTCTTTCCCATGCATTTTTATTATTCATCATTTTGAACTCCTTACTAAAAAGCTTATTGTTTTTCGAAGTTGATTTCTTTTAACTATTCGATCAACAAATCCTTTTTCTTTTAAGAATTCAGATGTCTGAAAATCCTTTGGTAATTTTTGTTTAATAGTCTGCTCGATAACTCGTGGGCCTGCAAAACCTATCAATGCTCCAGGTTCCGCTAAAATCACATCACCAAGCATTGCAAAACTTGCAGTTACACCACCTGTTGTAGGATCAGTAAGTATAGAAATATATAAATTGCCAGCTTCACTGTGTTTTTTTAGTGCCTGACTAGTTTTTGCCATCTGCATCAGAGAAAAAATCCCTTCTTGCATTCTTGCTCCTCCAGAGCAACAGAATATTACAACAGGTAAACTTTTTTCAGTAGCTTTTTCTACAAGGCGAGTTATTTTTTCTCCAACTATTGTTCCCATACTACCCATCATGAATTCTGATTCCATAACACCTATAGCAACTGGTTGTTCTCTAATTAGACACTCACCTGTAATTACAGCTTCATCTAAATTTGTGCCAGATTTGAATTTATCAAGTTTATTTTTGTATCCAGGAAAAGATAGAGGATCAGTTGTTTCCAATCCATTATCCCATTCTACAAAACTATTATTGTCTGCAACCATACTTATACGTCTTCTAGCATTTATTCTAAAATAATGTTCGCAGTTAGGACAGGTGTGATAATTGCTGATTATGTCTTCAGCATAAACTATTTGATTACACTCAGGACATTTTTTGAACAAGCCATCAGGAATCTGTGATTTCTGAACACTGTCTTTAATTTTTTCATTACTCTTAACTTTAAGAGTCTTTTTAAACTGTAGCATTAGTCACAACACCTTTCCTTTAGATTTTCATTTATTGTTTCAAAATCTCCTTCGGCGAATTCCTTATTACTCAAAACAGAGTAGTGGAAATCAAGGTTTGTTTTTACACCCTGTATCACCATTTCACCAAGAGCGCTTATCATTTTATTTATAGCATCTTCCCTTGTTCGACCATGTACTATTAGTTTTGCAACCATTGAGTCATAACAAGGAGGTATTTCATATCCCCTAAATAGTGCAGAGTCAACTCGTACACCATTTCCACCTGGAAAATGCATTTCTGTTATTTTTCCCCGGACATGGTCTAAATAGATTGTCAGGATCTTCAGCGTTTATTCTACATTCAATAGAATGTCCTCTGAACTCAACATCATCTTGGGTGATACTTAATTTTTCTCCAGCTGCAATTTGGATCATTTCCTTTACCAGGTCTATTCCTGTAACCATTTCAGTTACCGGATGTTCAACTTGGATTCTGGTATTCATTTCCATAAAGTAGAACTGATTATTTTCATCAAGTAGAAATTCTATTGTTCCTACGCTGTTATAATTTACTGCTTTTGCAGCCTTAACTGCGGTTTCACCCATCTCTTTTCTAAGTTCTGGTGATAAAGCAACACTAGGTGTTTCCTCGATCATTTTTTGATTTCTTTTTTGTATAGAACAGTCTCTCTCTCCTAGATGAACTACATTTCCATAATTATCTGCTAATATTTGGAATTCTATATGTCTAGCGATTGGAAGGAACTTTTCAAGATACATTTCATCACTGTCAAATGCATTCTTTGATTCTTTCTTGCTGTTTCAAACATTGACTCAAATTCAGAGATGTCATGAACAATTCGCATTCCTTTTCCACCACCACCGTGTACAGCTTTAACAATGATAGGAAAACCAATTTTTTTTGCTTTTTCAAGAGCTTTTTTAGCATCCTTCAAAGGCTTGTTGGTTCCTGGGATAACAGGTACACCTGCGCTAATCATCATGTTTCTGGCTTCTAATTTATCGCCCATTTTTTCAATACAAGAATAATCTGGTCCAATGAATTTTATGCCACATTTCTCACAAAGATTTACAAACTTTGGATTTTCAGATAAAAACCCAAAACCAGGATGTATAGCACTTGTATTTGTTTCGATTGCAGCGCTTAGAATTCGCTCCATATTTAAATAACTATCTTTTGGTCTGTCAGGACCGATACATATTGATTCATCTGCTAACTGTGAATGTAGTGAATTTTTATCCGATAGAGAACATACGGCAACTGTACGTATACCCATTTCTCTACACGCTCTTATAATTCTAACCGCAATTTCTCCACGATTAGCAATTAATATTTTATCAAACATGTTATTACTCCTACTGTATGGCAAATGTTAGTTGTGCCTGAACACATATTTTACCATTTTTATATGCCGTTGCCTTTCCAATGCCGAAAGGACCTTTTAATTTAACCATTTTCAACTTCTAACTCAAGTGAATCACCTGGTATTACTTTATCTTTAAATTTTGCAGAATCAATACCTGCAAAAAAAGCTGTTTTTCCTTTGTTGTGTTCCTCAGAAAGAATTAATACTGCACCTACCTGTGCCAGAGCTTCTATTATAAGAACTCCAGGCATTACAGGTTCCTGAGGAAAGTGACCGTTAAAAAAAGGTTCATTAAAAGTTACATTTTTTAGCCCTTTTATTCTTTTTCCCAGTTCCATCTCATCGATTCTGTCAATTAGTAGAAAAGGTGCGCGATGAGGTATTATTTCTTTTATTTCGTTAATTCCTAACATGTAAGCAGTCTCCTAATCTTCTTTAATTTTTACAAGTAACTGGCCATACTCAACAGTTTGCTCATTAGCTACTAAAATTTCTTCTACAGTTCCACTAACATTAGAACAAACTTCATTCATTAGTTTCATCGCTTCAATAATACCAACAACCTGACCTACATTAACTCTTTCGCCAACAGTAACATAAGGTTCGCCTAGTTCAGAATTATATGAATGAAATACTCCCACTAACGGTGATTCAACAAATTTATAATTTCCTTCATTTTCAGGTGTAGCAGCATATGTTATTTCGCTCCCCGTAACAACACTTGCAGCAGTTTTATCTTCTTTTGTTTTTAGATTTAATTTCAAATCACCTTCTTCATATGAAAAAGATTCAAGGTTTGAATTTGAAACTGTATCTATTAATTTTAAAAATTTCTTCTAATTCCATTTTTATACCTCTTTACTTAACGAATTTTTTTATTAAGAGACTTCCGTTGTGTCCACCAAATCCAAGTGAATTTGTAATTGCTACATTTACTTCTTTTTCTATAGGTTCTTTTGTATAATTTAAATCTAATTCTTCATCCTGTACTTGATATCCAGCTGTAGCATGTATAAAATTATCATTTATAGATTTAACACAAGCTATAAACTCAACTGCTCCTGATGCTCCAAGCATATGTCCAGTCATTGATTTTGTAGAGCTAACATTAAGATTATAAGCATGTTCTTTAAATGCTTTTTTAATTGATCTAGTTTCAAATAAATCATTATGTTTTGTACTTGTTCCATGTGCGTTTATATAGTCCAACATCTTCTGGTTTTAGGCCAGCTTCTTCGACAGCAAGTAGCATTGCTCTTGCTGCACCTTCTCCGTCTTCAGCAGGAGAAGTTATATGGAAAGCATCACATGTTGCGCCATAACCACTGATTTCAGCTAAAATGTTTGCTCCTCTAGCTAAAGCATGATCTAATGATTCAATAAACTACAACTCCTGAGCCTTCTCCCATAACAAAAACCATTTCTTTCTTTGTCAAAAGGGATAGAAGCTCTGTTTGGATCAGAAGATGTACTTAATGCTGTAAGTGAACCAAAACCTGTTATGCCGATTGGGCAAATAGCGGCTTCTGTACCACCACATACCATTACATCAGCTTCATTGCATTGAATATATCTGTAAGCATCTCCGATTGAGTGTGTTCCCGTTGCACAAGCTGTAACAATATTTGTACATTTTCCTTTTAAGTTAAAAGCTATAGCAACATTCCCAGCAGCCATATTTGATATCATTAAAGGAACAAGCATAGGTCCAACTTTATCATAACCTCTTTCTAGAAGTCTTTTATGTTCTCTTTCCATTGCCTGTAAACTACCAACACCAGAACCAATACAAACACCGATTCTGTTTCTATCCTCAGCTTCTAAATCAAGACCTGAGTTTTCTATAGCTTGTTTTGAAGCAGCTACAGCATATTGGCAAAATAATTCCATTCTTCTTGCGGATTTTGGATCCATGTATTCTTTTGGATCAAAATCATTTATTTGTGCAGCCAATTTGACTTTATAATCTGAAACATCAAATCGGTCTATTGGTCCAAAACCAACTTTTGTATTTTTTAGACTGTCCCAGAAACTGTCTACACTATTTCCTATAGGAGAAATAACCCCTAACCCAGTTACAACTACTCGTTTCATATTCCCATACCTCCATCTACCTGTATTACCTGTCCAGTAATATATGACGCCTTTTCAGAAGATAAGAAAGCTACAGTTTCAGCGATATCTTTTGTTTCACCGATTCTTCCTAAAGGAATTCCTGCAAGCATTTTTTTGGTAACATCTTCAGAGAGAACTTTTGTCATCTCAGTATCGATATATCCTGGAGCAACCGCATTAACTGTTATACCTCTTGAACCAAGTTCTCTGGCGAGTGATTTAGTCATCCCTATTATACCAGCTTTTGAAGCGCAGTAGTTTAGCTGTCCAGCATTTCCGATTACACCTACTATTGAAGAGATGTTAACTATTCTGCCTGATTTTTGTTTTAGCATATATCTAGAAACATGTTTCATACAGTTAAATGACCCTTTAAGATTGATGTTTATTACATCATCAAATTCTTTTTCTGTCATCATCATAGCTATATTGTCTTTGGTTATTCCTGCGTTGTTTACAAGTATATCTAGTCTTCCGTATTTAGCAATAACATCTTCAATCATTTTTTTTTGTAGCCGCAAAATCAGCTACATTACATGAATAAATATCAGCATTCATGCCTTCGCTCTTTAAGGAGTCTGCAAGATTTTTTGCTGTTTCTTCAGAGGAAGAGTAGTTTATTATTACAGTTGCACCGTATGAACATAAAGTTCTTACAATTTCAGCGCCAATACCTCTAGCACCACCTGTTACTAATGCAATTTTATTTTCTAACATGCTTATACCTCCGAAAGTATTTTTAAATCATCGACTTTATCGATGTTGTATATTTTTACTTCAGCGCCCATTTTCTTTATCATATTTGATAATGTCTTTTTAGGGCCTATTTCTATAAAAGTATCAACTCCTGAATTTAACATTGCATCTACACTTTGCATCCATTTAACAGGAGAATATACCTGCTGTGAAAGAAGATTTTTAATGTTCTCTTCAGTATATATATACTCAGCAGTTACATTACTTATGTATGGTATTAAAGGTTTACTAATTTTAACATCTTCTAATACCTTTTTTAAATCTTCGCCTGCTGGCTTAAGTAGAGCAGAGTGGAAAGGACCACTTACTTTTACTGAGATAGCTCTTTTTGCTCCAGCTTCAAGGCAAGCCTCTTTAGCGATTTCTATAGCTCCAACTTCTCCTGTAATAACAGTTTGTTCTGGATAGTTATAATTAGCTACTGAAACAATTCCGTCTGTTTCAGCACATATTTTACTAATCAGATTATGATCAAGGCCGATAATTGCATACATACCACCTACTCCTGCAGGTACTGTGTTTTGCATTAAGATACCTCTTTGTCTAACTGTTTTTACTGCGTCATCAAAACTTAATGAACCACATGCCAATAAAGCGCTGTATTCACCAAGGCTTAATCCAGCACATACTGATGGTGCTATTTCATTAGTGTTGATTTGTGTTAAAATGGCCGCGCAGACAGTTATCATTGCGGCCTGAGTATATTCAGTCATATTAAGCTGCTCATTTTCTTCAAAGCAGATTTTTTTCATATCAAGTTTTAAAAGATCAGAAGCTTTTTCAAATATTTCACGGCTTTCTGAAAAGTTTTCATAAAAATCTTTTCCCATGCCAAAATATTGAGCTCCCTGACCAGGAAATATATATGCAATTTTACTCATAAGAACTCCTTTTTAAAAGGTCATCTGTCTGAGAAATAAGTTCTTCAATAATATCTTTTGCAGACTGTTCTTCTTTTACTAATCCGGCAATTTGACCAGCCATTAGTGAACCGTTTACAACATCACCTTCTATAACAGCTTTTCTTAAAGAACCTAATGTTAATAATTCAAGTTCCTCAAAAGTAGCTCCTTGTTTTTCAAGTTCTAAATATTTTCTGGTTGTTTGATTCCTAATTGATCTTACAGGATGTCCAGTGCTTCTACCTGTTACGGCAGAATCTATATCTTTCGATTTAATTACTTTTTGTTTATAGTTTTCATGAATAATACATTCATTTGCAACTAAAAATCTTGTTCCAATCTGTACTCCCTTGGCCCCAAGCATTAACATTGCTGCGAAACCTCTTCCATCACCAACACCACCTGCTCCAATTACAGGTATGCTTACTGCATCTACAATCTGTGGAACTAAAGCCATAGTAGTTATTTCACCGATATGTCCTCCAGCTTCACACCCTTCTGCAATGATTGCATCAGCACCACATCTCTCCATTCTTTTTGCCATTGCCACAGAAGCTACAACAGGAATAACTTTTATTCCTGCTTTTTTCCATGCTTCCATATATTTTTCTGGGCTTCCTGCTCCAGTAGTGACAACTTCAACTTTTTCGTCTATTAAAAGTTGTGCAATATCATCAGAATGTGGATTTACTAACATGATATTAACCCCAAAAGGTTTATCTGTAAGTTTTTTTGCTTCCCTAATTTCTTTTTGGACGATAGAAGCGTCTGCGCTTCCAGCGGCTATTAAACCAAGTCCTCCGGCATTAGAAACGGCTGCTGCTAATTTATGCTCTGCAATCCATGCCATTCCACCTTGGATAATAGGGTACTTTATCCCTAATAAATCACATACTGCTGTTTTCATATTTCCTCCTAGACACCTTTTTTGTTTAGGTATTCAACAATTTCGTTTACTGTGTTGATTTCCATAACATCTTCTTGAGGAATTTCGATTTCAAATTCTTCTTCAAGAGCAATGATTAATTCAAATAAATCAAGTGAATCAACACCTAAATCGTCTTTGATGCTCGCATCTGGAGTTATTGTGCTTTCGTCTAAGCTAAGTTTGTCCGCCATAAGTTTAATAATTTTTTCAGTCATTTTTTGTAACCTCTCTTTTTTAAATTTATTTTTATTTTTGTATTACTGACAATTTGAAACTATGTCTGTGAAATTTTACTGCTAATAATATTCCTGCTGTTGCAACTATTGATCCTGCTGTCACGCCTACCAATATTTTTGCTGCTTTTGCGTTAACAAAGGGTTTTTCAAGTTTAAATAATTTCTCATCAACATCTTTTTCGATATTGTCACTTTCAAAAACTTCAGGGCTTAACTCACCCATCATGTCAACCAATAAACATTCATTCATTTGTAGTTCTCCTTTCGAATTCATCTTTAATTCTGACTCTCAATCTTGACAGTTTTGAATCAATTGCATTTATGGACATTCCCATCTTTTCAGAAATATCTTTTGAACTTTGAAGATAAAAATATCTTCTAAGTAGCAGTTCTCGGTCTTTTTTATTAAGTTCAGACATTACATCTTCTAATAACTTAATATTTTCTTTATCCAGAGCTTTTTTTTCTGGATTATTACAGTAATCAGAATAATTTTCCAAAAGACTCCCATAATCTTGAGAGTTTACTTCTGGCTCCGACTTTTTTAACTCCCTTAATTTATTAAGGGCTGTATTTCGAACAATCACTTTTAAATAAGTTTTGAGGGAAGCTTTATTAAAATCGAAGTTGTTTGAGTTTTTCCAAATTTTATAATATGTGTCATTTACACACTCCTCAATATCTCTAGTTCTATCACCTAAAATATTAGATGCTACATACTTAAGAAGTTTTTCATATTTATCAGCTATTGCAGTTATTCCTTCTTCATTTTGAGCTTGCAATAACTTCAAAATTTTTTCGTCACTCAATGAGAATCTCCTTCCCGGAAATAAATCCTCTATAATACTTATACACGGGTTTTAATAAAACCTTGCAAAAAAAATAAATAATTTTTTATTATTAAGTAATAATACATTAAAAATCAAAATATAACAAATATTATATTTCCCACCTGCCAGAAGCTCCACAAGGTAAAATTAGTCCATTTTCTTTTATAGGAAGCCCTAATTCATCAGAAAGGGTTTTACCACCATACTTTTTAGAAACTTCTATTTCTAGCATATATGTAAGGACAGACGGTGCCAGACCTGTTGTGTATGAATTGACTAAGAAAAATAAAGGATTTTCTGATAATAAGTTAGAGCATAGCTTAATAAAAGAATGTATACTTTCCTCGATTTTCCAGATTTCGCCTCCTGGCCCTCGACCATATGAAGGGGGATCCATGATGATTCCGTCATATTTATTGCCTCTTCGGATTTCTCTTTCGACAAATTTCACACAATCATCGACTAACCATCTAATAGGTGCTTCTTTTAGACCAGAAGAAACAGCATTTTCTTTTGCCCAATTGACCATACCTTTAGAAGCGTCTACATGAGTCACACTAGCTCCTGCTGCGGCCGCAGCAAGTGTAGCTCCACCTGTATATGCAAAAAGATTTAAGACTTTTATTTTTCTTTTTGCTTTAGAAATTTTATTTGAAAACCAATCCCAGTTAGCTGCCTGCTCAGGAAATAAACCAGTATGCTTAAAGCTAAAAGGTTTTAAGTTGAATGTTAATTTATCATATGATATCTGCCATTGCTCTGGTAAGTCAAAAAACTCCCACTCGCCACCGCCTTTTTTACTTCTATGGTATCTTGCGTTTAATTTTTTCCAATAAGGGTTTTCCTTTTTTGTATTCCAAATAACCTGTGGATCAGGTCTTGCTAAAATGTAGTTGCCCCAACGCTCAAGTTTTTCTCCCTTTGAAGTATCTAAGACTTCGTAATCTTTCCAATTATCTGCTATCCACATATCTTATCCTTTCAAACTAACATAGAAAAAATTATACTTATGATTTATATTTTAGTCAATTACTAGTTTTTGAATCTTCCTTATTAGAATACATTGATAAATCAGCCTTTTCCTTTACAGCATCAAAGGATTCGTTATTACAAATAGCAAAACCATAGGCAATATCAATTACAATACTTTCTCCGCTTATTACCTTCCTTGTGCTTGCAGCCTTTGCAAATCAGTAAGTTTATTTATAGCAACTTTAAATTCATCTTCTTTTACATCAGGCATTACGATTAAAAATTCATCTCCTCCTGTTCGATAAACATACTTATACTTATTAAATGCCCTATATAGTATTTCGACTGCGGTGCTAATTATATAATCTCCTACGGAGTGACCGAATTTATCATTGTAATATTTTAGATTATTTAAATCAAAAATTGCTACACCGTAATTACATTCTTTTTCTAAAGTTTCAATGTTTTCATTTAACGCCATTAAAGTATATGCTCCTGTTAGTGCATCATGGTAGGCCATATCCTTATATCTTTTGCCTTCTATAATCTCCTCACTCATTTGGTCAAGAACCTTTTTACCTATAAAAAATAAGAAGATAATTATCCCTACAATAGAAATGAAAGGACGGGCGTCTAATATGAATAACCTTAATGAAACATCTATTAATATACTTGTAGAAAAGAGAATCAGACCATATTTTAAGGTTTTGATACAGTCTACTTTTTTAATGAGTAATACATAATAAACTGCAAAAACAGATGCAATGTTTATAAAATGACTTGATATTATACTATCTGCAAAGGTTAAAGTACCTGTTATCTCAAGAATTGTGGATACTATTATATTTAGTAAGGAAATAATTATAATTGAATCAAAAACACAAAAGTTTTTAATTTTGATTAAATTTCTAACGCTTAACAAAAAAGCTAAAGGTAACAACATAATAACCAAAGAAGATGAATAGTACATAAAGAATGAATTACCACCAAAAAACTGCCAAATACCTGAATTTGCAAGTATTAGTGATGCAAAAATAATTCCACATATTCCTAAATAGAAAATACCCTTTACATTTTCAACTTTTTTATACAATAATAGTGACTGAAAAATAAAGAAAATAGAAGTTACCAATATCAATGAAGCAGAAATTATGTAAAAAACATTCTCAGAAATGATTTTTTGATAAACAGCCCCGGTATTACCAATAGCAAAAGAAGGTATAAAACCAGCAGATGCATTTGTTTTATATGTAAATTGAAGAGTTATTTCTTTACCTTCACTTGGCTTTTGGATAGGGATTATATGGTATGAAAAACCAGGGTTGTCACTAAACAAATAATCAGTATTGGTTCCGAAATCGTAGATTAGTGTTTCTTCTATATAAATACATATATCATTGTTTTCAGAATAAAAGAAAAGATTGCTTCCGTCCCGTAATTCAGGAAGTCTGTTTTTTATGGTGATTTGACTGTCTTTTTTAGAATCTAAATCTAAAGGAAGGCTTATGGATTTATCATTATAAGTCCATCCTTCATTAAAACTGTTTAATCTTTCATTTACAATAGTTACGGATTCATATTCTGAGAACAAAGAAATTAGAAGCATTATAACAAAAATTATAATGCCGACGATAAAAGACCATGTACATTCGCGACTTTTATTGAATTTCAAATTAAAACCCCTTTGCAGTATGACTTTTATAAACATATTATAAAATAAAAACAGTTTTAAATCTACAAAATTTTATTAACATTTTTTGAACAGGAATGTGTACATGGATTAAATAGTGTATTATAATGAATTTCATAGGAGATTTTTTAATGAACGAATTGATAATAGCTTGTAAAACAATTGAAAAAGAGCTTGAAATGGCTTTGAATATTGTTAATAAAAAGATAGATGTCATTTGGCTTCCGTCAGGACTTCATAATTCTACAAGTAAACTTCATGATAAAGTACAGGAAGAGTTAAATAAAGTTGGATCACAGTATGGAAGAGTTTTATTATGTTTAGGATACTGTGGTGGATACTTAAATGGATTAACTATAGGAAACTTTGAAGTGATTGTTCCAAAAGTGGATGATTGCATTTCTTTACTTTTAGGTTCCATGGAAAGAAGAAAAGAAATAATGGAAAAGGCAGGAACTCTGTTTTTAACTCAGGGCTGGCTTGATGGAGAAAGAAATATATGGGTTGAATATAAGTATGCAGTAGATGAGTATGGTGAAGACATAGCCGATGAAATATTCGAGGTGATGTTGTCAGGATATAAAAAATTAGGTATTTTAGAAACAGGTGCATATGATTTTGAAAAAACTTTTAAAGAATCAAGAATTATTAGCGAAACATTCAATCTAGAACTTGAAAAAATATTAGCATCAATAGAATATATAGTTGATCTTATAAATGGACCTTGGGATTTAGAAAGATTTAAAAAGATACAACCAAATTCAACTATAAAGAGTGAAGAAGTTTTACTGGTATAAAAAACGAGGATGTAAAAATTATGGAATTTAGAAGAGTTGAATATTTTCTGGTATTAGCTGAAAAATTAAATTATACAAAAGCAGCGGAAGAACTATTTATTTCTCCTCAAGCCCTAACAAAGCAAATTTTTATTTTAGAGGAGGAGCTGGGAGCAAAGCTGTTTGAAAGAACAACTAGAAATGTTAGACTCACAGAGATTGGGGAGTTTTGCAAAGGGAAATTTCTAAAAGTAAAAGAAGAAATGGAAACAGCATATCAAGAAGTAGAAAGTTTTATAATAGAAAAAAGCAATTTACTTAAAATAGGTTTTTTTACTGCTCTGCCAAAAAATGAAATAGTTATGGAAGTAGTTAACCTTATAGCGAAAAAGTATCCGAAGCTAGAAATTCAAATATTTTCAAATAGTGTGGAAATGATAAAGACCCTTCTTATAGAAAAGAAAATAGACTTGGCAATTACAAATGCTCATGACTTTGAGGATTGGAAAGAGTTTGAAAGAGTTAATTTAAAAACTATGCCTGCCCAGATTGTTATTTCGCCCCAGCATAAATGGGCAAATCGCAAAGAAATAACAAAAGCAGAAATGGAAGAAGAAACAATACTATTACTTGAAAAAAATACTCCATATGAGTTTAATAGCTTCTATAATAATATAAATGCAAAGAAACGGCATTACAGCCAAGACTTTGATTCTATGTTAGCAACTTTAGAACTTGGAAGAGATTACGCAGTCTTTCCTAAAATGTTTAATGATATGTATAAAACAGATTTTAAATATATTGATTTACCAGAAAGTTTAAAGTTTTACTTTAGGACAATGTGTGTTTATAAAGGTGATAATCCCAATAAAATATTAAAAGATATAATGGAGATCATAGCTAAAGAGTTAGGTAAAGATGGAAAAGTTCAACATTATCAACCGTAGGTTAATAATGTTGAACTTTTTTTTGTTTCTCTTTATCGGAATAAATAATTATAATGAAACCATAAAAGAATTTGGAGGTAGTAAGATGACTGAAAGAGAAAATATGAAGCTCGTTTGGGAGCATAAAAAACCTAATTGGGTGCCAATGATTAATTCAGCAGCACAAATGTTAATAACACCAGAAATAAATGACAGACCATTGTTTCAAAATGGACCAGACTGGTTTGGGCTCGAATGGGCACTAGGAGAAGATGTTAATCTGATGACACATGTTGTTCCAGGGCAGGAGTTATTTGATGATATTTCAGAGTGGAAAGAGCATATAAAATTCCCGAGCTGTAAAGACTTAGACTGGGATGCGATTGCAGCTAGAACAAAAGCAATGTGGCAAGAAAAAGAAGAAAAAATGGGCTATACTGTTGGGAATATGGGTGCATTCGAAAGAATTAACTCAATGATGGGATTTGAAAACGGATTATGCGCATTATACGATGATGAAGAAGCTTATGCTGAATATGTAAATGCTTATGCAGACTACAGAATAGAACAGTTTGAATATATAAAGAAATATATGGATGCAGATTTTGTAATGATGCATGATGACTGGGGCAACCAGTTAGACATGTTCTTATCTCCTGACTTATGGAGAAAATATTACAAAGAGCCAGAAAGAAGAATGGTTGAAAAATGCCACGAGTTAGGAATGTATTATATGCATCACTCATGTGGAGTTATTGCTCCTATAGTTGAAGATTTAATTGAAATTGGTGTTGATTCATGGCACGCAGTTGCTCCAAACAATGATTGGGCAAAAATGAAAGAATTATATGGTGGAAGAATTGTATTTGCTGGAGGAATAGATCCTCAGGTAACAGATATTCCAGGAACACCTGAAGAAGCTATAAGAGCAGAAGTTAGAAGAACAATAGATATCCTTGGTAAAGATGGTGATTTAATGGCTTCCTCATCAGTTATGTTCTCGGTAATTCCTGGAGTGGATTCAATAATTGATGACGAAGGTAAAAAGTACGGCGTATACAAATAAAAAAATATTATAGGAGGTTTTACAATGAGTAATTTAGCAGGAAAATGGGATGTGGTAGTTCATACTTTTATGGGAGATCAGTTTGCGGTTCATGATTTAACGGTTAATGGGTCAGAATTGACAGGAACAGTAATGGATAAAGGAAATGGTGCAACTACAGATATTTATGACGGAAGTGTTGACGGAAATAAATTTCACTATGTTTTTAAAATTAAGATACCTATAGGTAATTTAGAGTTTACAATAGATGGTGAGCTTTTAGCTGATGGAACAATTAAAGGGACATCTGCAAATGCTATGGGAAGCTTTGAATTTACAGGAAAAAAAGCCTAAACATTTATATTGTTTCATTATATTATAGCGCCAGTAACACCGGCGCTATTTTTTCTTAAAAAAGCACTTGCATTTTACTTTCAGATATTGTATACTAATTGAACTGTGACATTGATAGCGTAGAAACGAGAGGTTGCTACAGTAGTGTATGTAGGTTTTCCGTGGAGCGAATGTCAATAACAATACTGGCGACAAGTCACTGTACAAAACTTAAGGTCCACCAATAGAGTGGAAACGACGTGAAGATGAAGCATAGGAGTGCATAAAGCACTTATTATTTTTTCTAACTATTGCGACACACACGGAAGAGTGTACAGTCACCGCTTGTCGTACTTAATAAAAGTGCGAAAAGGAGGCGACTTTTTAATGGCAAATCAAGTAATGAGAATCACATTAAAAGCTTATGATCACAAATTAGTAGATCAGTCAGCAGCAAAAATTATCGAAACTGTAAAGAAAACAGGAGCACAGGTGAGCGGGCCTGTACCATTACCTACTAAAAAGGAAGTGGTTACAATCCTAAGAGCTGTTCATAAGTACAAAGATTCAAGAGAACAGTTTGAACAAAGAACTCACAAAAGACTCATTGATATTATGACACCAAGCCAAAAAACAGTTGATGCATTATCCAGATTGGAAATGCCAGCAGGTGTTCATATCGATATTAAAATGAAATAATCTATGCTGTTCTAGCTAGAATGAACATGGAAAGCCATGTTCCGCTGTAGATTAAACAGGAGGAAATAAAAATGAAAAAAGCGATTTTAGCAAAAAAAGTCGGAATGACACAGATTTTCGACGAAGCAGGCGTTCTTACACCAGTTACAGTGTTAGAAGCCGGACCATGTGTAGTTACACAGATTAAGACACTAGAAAAAGAAGGATACAGTGCTGTTCAGGTTGGATACTCAGATAAGAGAGAAAGCTTATTGAACAAACCTGCAAAGGGAGTATTCGATAAAGCAGAAGTTTCTTATAAAAGATATTTAAGAGAATTCAAGCTTGAAAACGCAGAAGAGTATTCTGTTAAAGATGAAATAAAAGTTGATGTATTTGAAGCTGGCGATAAAATTGATGTCAGTGCTACATCAAAAGGTAAAGGTTTCCAGGGCGCGATTAAAAGACATAATCAGTCAAGAGGACCAATGACACATGGTTCAAAATTCCATCGTCATGCAGGTTCAAATGGTTCAGCTTCTGATCCAAGTAAAGTATTTAAAGGTAAGAAGATGCCAGGACATATGGGCGCGAAGAAAATCACAATCCAAAATCTTGAAATCGTTAGAATAGATGCGGACAACAACTTACTGCTTGTTAAAGGTGCAGTACCGGGACCAAAGAAAGCTTTGGTTACAATCAAAGAATCAGTTAAGGCTGATAAATAGGTTTAGGTAAGAAAGGAGGAACACACAGATGGCAAAAGTATCTGTTTATAATATGGAAGGCGCTAAAGTAGAAGACCTTAATTTGTCTAAAGAAGTGTTTGGCGTAGAAGTTAACGAACATCTTGTTCATATGGCGGTAGTAGCACAGCTTGCAAACAAACGTCAGGGAACACAGAGTGCCAAAACTCGTGCGGAAGTTAGAGGCGGCGGAAGAAAGCCTTGGAGACAAAAAGGAACAGGACATGCAAGACAGGGTTCAACAAGATCTCCACAATGGACTGGTGGTGGAGTAGTATTTGCTCCAAAACCAAGAGATTATACAATAACATTAAATAAAAAAGAAAAAAGACTTGCACTTAAGTCTGCTCTTACATCTAGAGTGAAAGAAAGCAAATTTATTGTTATAGATGAATTGAAATTAGATGAAATCAAAACTAAAAGTTTTGTAAAAACATTAGATAACTTAAAAGTTTCTAAAGCGTTAGTGGTTTTAAATGAAAATGATAAAAATGTTATCTTTTCAGCAAGAAACATACCAAACGTAAAAACAGCTCTTACAAATACAATAAATGTTTATGACATAATGAAATATGACACAGTTGTAATTGATAAAGCAGCAGTTAAAACAATCGAGGAGGTGTATGCATAATGGCAGACGTAAAATATTATGATGTAATCCTCAAACCAGTTATTTCAGAAAAAAGCATGAATGAAATGACAAGCAAGAAATATACATTTTTAGTGCACACAGATGCAACTAAAGGTCAGATAAAAGATGCGGTTGAAAAAATGTTTGATGGAGTAAAGGTTGATAAAGTAAATACAATGAACCTTGAAGGAAAAACAAAAAGACGTGGAAGAACATCTGGAAAAACATCAAAAATGAAAAAAGCAATTGTAAAGCTTACTGAAGAAAGCAAAGATATCGAAATCTTCGAAGGTCTGTAAGAATCGGACTTTATAATATAGGAAGAAAATCGACAAAAAACTATGTGCAGTAAAAGCACGATAATAAACACAATTTGAAAGGAGAACAGGAAATGGGAATTAAGACATTTAATCCTTACACACCTTCCAGAAGAGCTATGACCAGCTTGGATTATGCGGATGTAACAAAAAGCACTCCGGAAAAATCATTAGTGACTTCTTTAAACAAGAACTCAGGTCGTAACAACCAAGGTAAAATAACTGTTAGACATCGCGGTGGCGGGTCAAGAAGAAAATATAGAATTATAGATTTTAAAAGAAAGAAAGACGGTATTCCAGCAACTGTTATAGGAATCGAATACGATCCAAACAGAACAGCGAATATTGCACTTATATGTTATGCAGATGGTGAAAAAGCTTACATATTAGCTCCAAACGGACTTAAAGACGGAATGACAGTAATGAATGGAGAAAAAGCTGAAATCAAAGTAGGAAACTGCTTACCACTTGCTAATATTCCAATAGGTACAGAAATACACAACATTGAGTTATACCCTGGAAAAGGCGGACAGTTAGTTCGTTCAGCAGGAAATACAGCTCAGTTAATGGCTAAAGAAGGTAAGTATGCAACATTAAGACTTCCTTCAGGTGAAATGAGAATGGTTCCAATAGTTTGTAGAGCAACAATCGGACAGGTTGGAAACGTTGAGCATGATTTGGTAAATATAGGTAAAGCCGGTCGTAAACGTAATATGGGTATCAGACCTACAGTTCGTGGATCTGTTATGAACCCTAATGACCATCCACATGGTGGTGGTGAAGGTAAAACTGGAATCGGTCGTCCGGGTCCATGTACACCTTGGGGCAAACCTGCACTTGGTTTAAAGACAAGAAAGAAAAACAAACAGTCAAACAAGTTAATAGTACGTAGAAGAGACGGAAAGAATATGAAATAAGGAGGTATTACCTATGTCAAGGTCACTTAAAAAAGGCCCATTTGCAGATAATAGTCTGCTTAAGAAAATAGATGCTATGAATGAATCTGGACAAAAACAGGTTGTTAAAACTTGGTCGCGTCGTTCAACTATCTTTCCACAAATGGTGGGACATACAATAGCTGTTCACGACGGAAGAAGACATGTACCTGTTTATGTATCAGAAGATATGGTTGGACATAAACTTGGAGAATTCGTTGCTACCAGAACTTATAGAGGACATGGAAAAGACGAGAAAAAATCAAGATAACAAAGATTGAAAGGAGGTTCCATCCATGGCAAAGGGACACAGATCTCAGATTAAAAGAGAAAGAAATGCGAACAAAGATACAAGACCTTCAGCTAAGTTATCTTATGCAAGAGTATCAGTTCAAAAAGCATGTTTTGTATTAGATGCCATCAGAGGAAAGGGTGTTAAAGAAGCTTTAGGTATATTAGCTTATAACCCAAGATATGCATCTACTTTAATAGAAAAATTATTGAAATCAGCTATAGCAAATGCTGAAAATAACAATGGAATGAATGTTGATGACCTTTATATCGAGGAATGTTACGCAAATAAAGGACCAACAATGAAAAGAATCAGACCTAGGGCACAGGGTAGGGCTTATAGAATCGAAAAGAGAATGAGTCATATTACATTAGTGCTTAACGAAAGATAAGGAGGTAGGAAATGGGACAGAAAGTTAATCCTCATGGCTTAAGAGTTGGTATTATCAAAGACTGGGATTCAAAATGGTATGCTGAAGCTGATTTTGCAGATAACCTTGTTGAAGACAATAAAATTAGAAAATACCTTAAGAATAAGTTATATAGTGCAGGTGTTTCAAAAATCGAAATTGAAAGAACAACTGATAGAGTAAAAGTCATCATTTACACTGCAAAGCCTGGTATCGTTATTGGTAAAGGTGGAAGTGAGATAGAAAAAGTTAAAGTTGAAGTACAAAAACTTACTTCAAAAAAATTAGTTTTAGATATAAAAGAAGTGAAAAGACCTGATAAAGATGCTCAGTTAGTAGCTGAAAACATCGCAGCACAGCTTGAAAATCGTGTTTCATTCAGAAGAGCAATGAAATCTACAATGTCAAGAAGTATGAGAGCAGGATCTTTAGGAATTAAAACATCAGTTTCAGGACGTCTTGGTGGTGCAGATATGGCTCGTACAGAGTTCTATAGCGAAGGAACAATTCCTCTGCAGACATTACGTGCAGACATTGATTACGGATTCGCTGAAGCAGATACAACATACGGAAAACTAGGTGTTAAAGTATGGATATACAAAGGCGAAGTACTTCCGATGAAAGAAAGCAAGGAAGGGAGCGATAAATAATGTTAATGCCAAAAAGAGTTAAACGTCGTAAGCAATTTAGAGGCTCCATGGCTGGAAAAGCCAACAGAGGTAATAAGCTTGCATATGGTGAATTCGGTATTGTTGCCGTTGAACCAGCGTGGATAAGATCAAATCAAATCGAAGCTGCCCGTATAGCGATGACTCGTTATATCAAACGTGGTGGTAAAGTATGGATAAAGATATTCCCTGATAAACCTGTAACCACAAAACCGGCTGAAACACGTATGGGATCTGGAAAAGGAACATTAGAGTACTGGGTAGCAGTAGTTAAGCCAGGTAGAGTTATGTTTGAAATCGCTGGAGTACCAGAGGAAACAGCTAGAGAGGCACTGCGTCTTGCAGTTCACAAACTACCAGTAAAATGTAAGATTGTTTCTCGTGAAGATTTAGAAGGCGGTGAATCAAATGAAAAATAGTAAATACATTGAAGATTTAAATACAAAAACAGCTGCAGAATTAAGCAATGAATTAGTATCTGCAAAAAAAGAACTTTTTAATTTAAGATTCCAAAACGCAACAAATCAGTTAGACAACACCAGCAGGATTAAAGAGGTTAGAAGAAATATTGCAAGAATTCAGACTGTAATAGCTCAAAAATCCAGCGCTGCTGAGTAATCCGTATGGAAGGAGGAATTGTTGTGGACAGAAATTTAAGAAAAACACGTACAGGAAAAGTTATTAGTGACAAAATGGATAAAACAGTTGTAGTAGCTGTAGAAGATCACGTAAAACATCCTTTGTACAAAAAAATCGTTAAAAGAACATATAAATTAAAAGCCCATGATGAAAATAATGAATGTGGCATTGGCGATAAAATCAGAGTTATGGAGACAAGACCATTATCTAAAAGTAAAAGATGGAGGCTTGTCGAAGTAATCGAAAAAGCGAAATAGTAGGAAGGAGTATTATTATGATTCAACAGGAAAGTAGACTTAGAGTTGCTGATAACACAGGCGCTAAAGAAATACTTTGTATAAGAGTACTAGGTGGTTCTACTAGAAGATACGCTAATATCGGAGATGTTATCGTCGCAACTGTTAAAGACGCAACACCAGGCGGAGTAGTTAAAAAAGGTGATGTAGTTAGAGCAGTAGTAGTACGAACAGTAAAAGGTGCACGTCGTAAAGACGGTTCTTATATAAAATTTGACGAAAATGCTGCCGTAATAATAAAAGAAGATAAAAATCCAAGAGGAACACGTATCTTCGGGCCGGTAGCCAGAGAGCTAAGAGAAAAGCAGTTTATGAAAATTGTATCTTTAGCCCCTGAAGTATTGTAGGGAGGTGTAGATAAATGGCTAGCTTAAAAATTAAAAAAGGCGATACAGTTAAAGTAATCGCAGGAAAAGATAAAGACAAAGAAGGCAAAATTATTGCCGTGAATAAAAAAGATGGTACGGTTTTAGTTGAAGGCATCAACATGATGACAAAACATTCAAAACCAAGTGCTGCTAACCAGAATGGTGGCATAATTGAACAAGAAGGCCCTCTTGATATTTCTAACGTAATGTACATCCACAAAGGAAAAACAACAAGAGTTGGTTTCTCCGTAAAAGATGGAAAAAAAGTTCGTATAGCAAAATCAACAGGAGATATGATTGATTAATCTAGGAGAGGAGGTCCATAAAGTTGAGTAGACTAAAAGAGACTTACAAAAGTGAAATCATGGATTCCATGATGAAAAAATTTGGATATAAAAACGCAATGCAGGTTCCTAAAGTTGAAAAAGTAATTATCAACATGGGTGTCGGTGAAGCCAAAGACAATGCTAAGATTTTAGATGCAGCAATAAAGGATTTGGAAATCATTGCTGGACAAAAACCTGTAATAACAAAAGCTAAAAAATCAGTTGCTAACTTTAAGTTAAGAGAAGGAATGGCGATCGGATGTAAAGTAACCCTTAGAGGAGAAAAAATGTATGAATTCCTTGATCGTTTGATAAACCTTGCTCTACCTCGTGTTCGTGACTTTAGAGGAGTTAACCCTAATTCATTTGACGGAAGAGGAAATTATGCACTTGGAATTAAAGAGCAGTTGATTTTCCCTGAAATAGAGTATGACAAGGTAGATAAAGTTAGAGGTATGGATGTTATAGTAGTAACAACTGCTAAAACAGATGAGGAAGCTCGTGAACTATTGACATGTTTTAACATGCCATTCCAAAAACTGTAAAAGGAGAGAAAAATTATGGCTAAAACTGCTATGAAAGTAAAGCAACAACGTAAAGCTAAATTTTCAACTCAAGAATATAGTCGTTGCAGAATATGTGGTAGACCACATGCTTATTTAAGAAAATACGGAATTTGCAGAATTTGCTTCCGTGAACTAGCATATAAAGGACAGATACCAGGAGTTAGAAAAGCAAGCTGGTAAAATACGACCTTAGGAAAATAATAAAGGAGGAAAACCAATATGACAATGAGTGATCCTATTGCAGATATGCTTACAAGAATTCGTAATGCAAATACTGCTAAACATGATACAGTGGATATTCCAGCTTCTAAAATGAAATTATCAATAGCTGAAATTCTTTTAAACGAAGGATATATTAAAAAATATAACCTTATAGAAGAGGGGAAATTCAAAAGTATCCGTATAACTTTAAAATACGGACCAGACAATAAAGAAAAAATAATCACAGGCCTAAAAAGAATTTCAAAACCTGGCCTTCGTGTATATGCTAATACAGAACAACTTCCAAAAGTACTTGGGGGATTGGGAATAGCAATAATATCAACAAATAACGGTGTGATAACTGACAAAGAAGCTAGAAAACAAAATGTAGGTGGAGAAGTACTTGCTTTCGTATGGTAAAACAACGAAAAAGGGTATTAACATCAAGTTACTTGAATGTTAGAATTTCCACGAAGAAGGAGGTGCAGGCATGTCACGTATAGGAAGAATGCCTATCGCTATACCAGCAGGAGTTACAATTGATATAGCAGAAAATAATAAAGTGACTGTTAAAGGACCAAAAGGAGAACTCTCAAGAGTTTTAGCATCAGAAATGGTTCTTAAAATGGAAGGTGAAGTGATCACAGTATCAAGACCAAGCGACTTAAAGAAAATGAAAGCATTACATGGTCTTACAAGAACACTCATCAATAATATGATTATAGGTGTAACAGAAGGTTTCGAAAAGAAACTTGAAATTAACGGAGTTGGTTACAGAGCTGCAAAATCAGGAAACAAATTAACATTATCTTTAGGATACTCACATCCTGTAGAAATGGTTGATCCTGAAGGATTAGAAGCAGTTTTAGTGGACCAGACACACATTACTGTTAAAGGTATAGATAAAGAAAAAGTTGGCCAATACGCTGCTGAAATCAGAGACAAAAGACGTCCAGAGCCATACAAAGGCAAAGGTATCAAATATGCTGATGAAGTTATTAGACGTAAAGTTGGTAAGACTGGTAAGAAATAATTAAAGGAGTGACAATAATGATTAGAAAAAAATCAAGAACTGAAGTTCGTATAAATAAGCATAGAAAATTACGTAATCGTTACAGTGGAACAGCTGCAAGACCTCGTTTGTCTGTGTTTAGAAGCAATAATCATATGTATGCTCAAATTATTGACGATATTGCTGGTAATACTTTAGCCTCAGCTTCAACTGTACAAAAAGATATTAAAGCTGAGCTTGAGAAAACTAACAACGTTGATGCAGCTGCATATTTAGGTACTGTTATTGCTAAAAAAGCATTAGAAAAAGGTATATCAGAAGTTGTCTTTGATAGAGGCGGATTCATATATCAAGGTAAAATTCAAGCATTAGCAGACTCAGCTAGAGAAGCTGGGCTGAAATTCTAGGCAAGGAGGAGAAAAGCACATGAAACGTACAATCATTGATGCTAGTCAATTAGAATTAGAAGAAAAAGTAGTATCAATCAAGCGTGTTACTAAGGTTGTTAAAGGTGGACGTAATTTCAGATTTACAGCATTAGTAGTTGTTGGAGACGGCAACGGACATGTAGGTGTAGGTTTAGGTAAAGCAACAGAAATTCCTGAAGCGATTCGTAAAGGAAAAGAAGATGCGTCTAAAAAGTTAGTAGCTATACCAGTTGATGAAAACTTAAGTATTCCTCATGATATAATAGGAAAATTCGGTAGTGCCCAGGTATTATTGAAAAGAGCTCCGGAAGGTACAGGTGTTATCGCAGGAGGTCCTGCGCGTAACATTCTTGAACTTGCTGGAATCAAAAATATTCGTACAAAATCTTTAGGCTCAAATAACAAACAAAATGTAGTTCTTGCTACATTACAAGGCTTATCTGAGTTAAAGACTCCGGAAGAAGTAGCTAGACTTCGTGGTAAATCCGTAGAAGAGATTTTAGCGTAATAGGAGGAAATGAAGATGGCTGATAAAAAAATTAAAATCACATTGGTAAAATCACCTATTGGTGCAATACCAAAACACAAAAAAACAGTAGAAGCATTAGGACTCAGAAAACTTAACAAAACAGTAGAAATGCCTGACAATGCTGCAACTAGAGGTATGGTTGCGCAGGTATCTCACTTAGTTAAAGTAGAAGAGTAGACATATATCTTTTAATGAAATTAAGGAGGTGTAAGGATGAATTTATCTAACTTGCAACCCGCTGAAGGATCAAAACACAGTGATAACTTCAGAAGAGGCCGTGGACACGGTTCGGGAAATGGAAAAACAGCAGGAAAAGGTCATAAAGGTCAGAAAGCCCGCTCAGGAAGTCCAAGAATTGGATTTGAGGGTGGTCAGATGCCACTTTATAGAAGAATTCCTAAAAGAGGTTTTACATGTAGAAATTCAAAAGAAATTATTGGAATAAATGTAGATGCTCTTAATAAATTCAGAGCTGGATCAACAGTTACTGTAGAATCATTAATAGAAAAAGGGATCGTTAAAAATCCAAAAGATGGTGTTAAAATCTTAGGAAATGGAGAACTTACCAAAAAGCTTACAGTTAAAGTTAACTACTTCAGTACAAGCGCAAAAGAAAAAATTGAAGCTCTTGGTGGAACCTGTGAGGTGGTATAATGTGGGAAACCGTTAAAAACGCATTTAAAATTAAAGAGATAAGAAGCAGATTATTCTTTACCTTATTAATATTAATTGTTGTTAGGATAGGATGTCAGCTTCCGTTGATTGGAATAGATTCAGCAACGGTAAGCAGCCTGTTCGACGGATTTTCGGAAGGGGCATTTGGTTTTTTTGATGCATTGACGGGAAGTTCGTTTAGTAGAATGTCGATATTTGCTTTAAATATAACACCTTACATTACGGCTTCCATCATTATGCAGCTTTTAACAATTGCAATACCTAAACTTGAGGAATTGCAAAAAGAAGGTGAAGACGGCAGAAAGAAGATATCGAAAATTACTAGATACTTAACTGTAGGACTTTCAATTGTAGAAGGTATAGCTATGGCTGTAGGTTTCGGAAGTCAGGGCATATTTGATACAAGTTCTACACCTGAGTATGTTTGGACAATAATAGTTGCGGTAATTACAATGACTGCAGGAGCGACTCTTTTAATGTGGTTTGGTGAACAAATCACTGAAAAAGGAATTGGAAATGGTATATCTATTATACTTTTGATAAATATCCTTTCAAGAATACCAGCTGATTTTACTACTTTGTACGAAAAATTTGTACAGGGTGCTTCATCAGTAGGAGGTAAATTCCTAGCAGCATTAATTATTTTAGCAGTTGTAGTTGCAATAGTAGTTTTTATTGTATATCTACAAGGTGGGGAAAGAAGAATAGCAGTACAGTATGCAAAAAAAATGCAGGGAAGAAAAATGGTAGGAGGACAGTCAACTCACATTCCTTTAAGAGTTAACACTGCCGGAGTTATTCCTATTATCTTTGCTTCATCACTACTACAATTTCCAGTGATTATTGCAAATCTTGTTAGCGGAGGAACTACTCCAGAGTGGACTAGATACTTCACTACAGGATACTGGTGTAACCCTAGTGCACCTATATATTCACTTGGGTTTTTAGCATACATACTATTTGTAATATTTTTTGCTTATTTTTATACTTCAATTACTTTTAATCCAATTGAAGTTTCAGACAGAATGAAAAAGCAAGGTGGATTTATTCCAGGAATAAGACCTGGAAAACCAACCACTGAATACTTAACAAAGATATTAAACTATATAATATTCATTGGAGCTATAGGGTTAATTATAGTTGCAGCTATACCAATTGTTTTTACAGGTATTTGGAAAGCAAACGTTTCGTTTGGTGGAACCTCATTAATCATTATCGTTGGTGTAATTCTTGAAACAATGAAAAAGACTGAGTCAATGATGTTGGTTAGAAATTATAAAGGTTTCTTAAGCGACAGATAGATCAATTCCGACAATTTGTTGAAAAGAGGTAAATTATGAAGATAATCATGTTAGGTGCACCAGGTGCGGGTAAAGGAACCCAGGCAAAAATGATTGCGGAGAAATATAGTATTCCTCATATTTCTACAGGAGATATATTCAGAGCGAACATAAAAAATAATACCGAACTTGGTCAGAAAGCAAAAGGATATATGGACAAGGGACTATTAGTCCCAGATGAATTGGTAGTAGATTTAGTTGTAGATAGAATTGCACAGGATGATTGCAAAAGTGGATATGTTTTGGATGGATTTCCAAGAACAATACCACAAGCAGAATGCCTATCTTCAGCCCTAGAGAATTTAAAAGAAAAAGTTGACTATGCATTAAATATAGAAGTCCCAGACCAGTCTATTATAGAAAGAATGTCTGGAAGAAGAGCTTGCTCTGGTTGTGGAGCAACTTATCACTTAGTAAATATTCCTTCTAAAAAAGAAGGGGTATGTGATGAATGTGGTAAAGAACTTGTTTTAAGAGATGATGATAAACCAGAAACAGTTAAAAAACGTTTGAATGTTTATCATGAACAGACTTCACCACTTATAGATTACTATAAAAGCCAAGGAGTCTTAGTAACAGTTGATGGTACTATGGAACTGGATAAAGTATTTAATTCTATAGTCGATACCTTGGGAGCGTAAATGATGTCAGTATCTATAAAATCAGGCAGAGAAATAGAAATAATGAGAGAAGCCGGTAAAATGTTATCGGATGTGCACGAAAGATTGGCCAAAGAGATAAAACCAGGAATGACAACTATGGAAATTGACAGACTCGGAGCCAAGATGATAAAGGATCTTGGTGCAACCGCCTCATTTTATAACTATAATGGTTATCCTGCATCGGTTTGTGTTTCTGTGAATGAGGAAGTCGTTCACGGAATACCAACAGATAAGCATATTATCAGAGAGGGTGACATTGTGAGTTTGGACATAGGTCTGATTCACAAAGGTTATCATTCAGATGCAGCGAGAACATATCCTGTCGGACAGGTTGATGAAGAAGCTTTGAAGCTTATCAAAGTGACAAAACAGTCATTCTTTGAGGGGATAAAGTTTGCAAAAGAAGGATTCCACTTACACGATATTTCAAATGCTATAGCAAAACATGCTGAAAGTTTTGGATATGGAGTGGTAAGAGATTTGGTTGGTCATGGGATTGGAAAAGAGTTACATGAAGATCCGCAAATACCGAACCACACACAAAGTAGAAAAGGAATCAGACTAAAAGCAGGAATGACCCTTGCAATCGAACCGATGATTAATGCCGGAAGGTTTGATGTTATTTGGTTGGAAGATGACTGGACTGTTGTTAGCGAAGATGGTTCGTTGTCATCTCATTATGAAAATACTGTTTTGATCACCAAAGATGAACCTGAAATTTTGACCTTGTAGCTAAAGAGGTGATAATTTATGATATATGATTATAATTTAGGAACCTTAGCATTTTCAAAAGCAGGAAGAGATAAAGGAGAGCTTTATCTAATAATGAAGACAGACCAGGAAAATGTATATCTTATTGATGGAAAAAGCAGAAATATAAATAACCCGAAGAAGAAAAACAAGAAGCATATACAAGCTGTTTTAAAAATAAAGGATGATTTTAATCTTCCATTAACAGATGAAAATGTAAAGAAATATATTAAAAACTACAAGCAGGAACACGATTTATAGGAGGTTGTGAAAATGTCAAAAACTGATGTTATTGAAATTGAAGGAACTGTTGTTGAAAAGCTGCCAAATGCAATGTTTCAAGTAGAACTTGAAAATGGGCATCAAGTATTGGCGCATATAAGTGGAAAGCTTCGTATGAATTTTATCAGAATTTTACCAGGCGACAAAGTGACTTTAGAGTTGTCACCATATGATTTGTCAAAAGGCAGAATCGTATGGAGAGATAAATAAATACAAGTATAAGTTTTGCTTGATTATAGAATTGAAAAGTGATATAATAATAAGCGGACTTTTTTTGGAAGGAGGATTTGACATGAAAGTTAGATCATCAGTTAAACCAATTTGCGATAAGTGCAAAATTATTAGAAGAAAGGGTAGAATCAGAGTAATCTGTGAAAACCCAAAACACAAACAAAGACAGGGATAAGGAACACACCCGCATAAGGCGCATCAAAAACTAATGTGATTAGTGATTGATTGGTGTGTGCTTTGTTCTGTAACAAACCTAGTTAATATTGTAAGAAGAACTTCTTTGAACATATATTATCAAAAAAAATAATGGAGGTGCAAAACACATATGGCTCGTATTTCCGGTGTTGATTTACCAAGAGAAAAGCGTGTTGAAATTGGACTTACATATATCTATGGTATAGGTAGAGTAAGTGCATGTCGTATTTTAGAGGATGCAAAAGTTAGTCCTGATACACGTGTAAGAGATTTAACAGATGAAGAAGTTAAACGTATAAGTGCAGCTATTGACGAAAGTCAAGTGGTTGAAGGTGAATTAAGAAGAGAAATCGCAATGAATATCAAGCGATTGCAAGAAATCGGATGCTACAGAGGTATCCGTCATAGAAAAGGCTTGCCTGTTCGTGGTCAGAAAACAAAGACCAATGCAAGAACAAGAAAAGGTCCTAAGAGAACAGTAGCAAACAAGAAAAAATAAAAGCAGAGCACTTAATGAGAGCAAGCTTTAAAGCGATGCTCGAATTTAGTACGAGCTTTGTTCGAACGAACTCTTGTGCCCCGAAGGGGTATGACGAAAACAAGTCTCGAACTATCCCGTATTCCTTATTGAAGGAATGGTAGTAACCTACCAAATAATTTGAAACAACGAAAAAAATAGAAAACCCGTAACGGGAACCCACATAAGGGAGGTTAGTTTATTAATGGCTAAAAAAGTTACAAAAAAAGTGACAAAAAAGCGTGTCAAGAAAAACGTTGAACGAGGACAAGCACATATCCAGTCATCTTTTAATAATACTATAGTAACATTAACAGATAACGAAGGAAATGCTCTTTCATGGGCAAGTGCTGGTGGTCTTGGCTTTAGAGGTTCAAGGAAATCTACTCCTTATGCAGCTCAAATGGCAGCTGAAACTGCGACAAAAGCAGCTTTAGTACACGGACTCAAATCAGTTGATGTAATGGTTAAAGGTCCAGGATCAGGAAGAGAGGCAGCAATTCGTGCGCTTCAGGCATGCGGTCTTGAAGTTACAAGTATTAAGGATGTAACACCTGTTCCACATAATGGATGTCGTCCGCCAAAACGTAGAAGAGTCTAATAGGAGGTGCAATAATGGCAGTAAATAGAGTTCCTGTTCTTAAAAGATGCAGATCACTTGGATTAGATCCAGTTTATTTAGGAATAGATAAGAAATCAACAAGAGAATTAAGAAGAGCCAGCAAAAAACTTAGTGAGTATGGTTTACAGTTAAGAGAAAAGCAGAAAGCAAAGTTTATATATGGTGTTTTAGAAAAACCTTTTAGAAATTATTATAAAAAGGCAGAAAAAATGAAAGGCATCACAGGTGCAAACCTTATGATGTTACTTGAATCAAGATTAGATAACGTTGTTTTCCGTTTAGGATTAGCAAGAACAAGAAAAGAAGCTAGACAGATAGTTGGTCATAAACACATTATGGTTAATGGTCACTGTGTTAACATTCCTTCTTACCTTGTAAAAGCAGGTGATGTTATTGAAATTAAAGAGAAGTGTAAAACTTCACAAAGATATAAAGATATCCTCGAAACTACAGGAGGAAGACTTGTTCCAGAATGGTTAGAAGCAGACCAGGAAAACCTTAAAGGTTCAATAAAAGAGCTACCTTTAAGAGAAAATATTGACGTACCAGTTGATGAAATGCTTATTGTCGAATTATATTCTAAATAGAAATAGTTATAAGGCAATTCTCATAAAGGAGGAGCTATTATTATGTTCGATTTCGAAAAACCAAATATCGAGATTGTGGAAATCTCTGATGATAAGAAATATGGTAGATTTGTTGTGGAGCCTTTAGAACGAGGATACGGAACAACTCTCGGAAATTCGCTTAGAAGAATTATGATTTCTTCTTTGCCAGGTTCAGCTGTCAGCCAGGTTAAAATTGACGGTGTTTTACATGAATTTAGTTCAATTCCAGGTGTTAAAGAAGACGTGACTGAAATCATAATGAACATAAAATCTTTATCTATTAGGAATAATTCTGATACAAACGAGGCAAAAATCGCATATATAGAATTTAATGGTGAAGGTGTGGTAACAGCAGCTGATATTCAGACTGATTCAGACATAGAAATTTTAAACCCTGAACTACATATCGCAACATTAAATGGCGGAGCTGACTCAAAATTATATATGGAACTTACAATCACTAAAGGTAGAGGATATGTAAGTGCAGATAAAAATAAAAGTGATGATTTGTCAATTGGAGTTATTTCAATAGATTCTATATATACTCCAGTTGAAAGAGTTAACTTAGCGGTTGAAAATACACGTGTTGGTCAGATAACAGATTTTGATAAACTTACATTGGATGTATATACAAATGGAGCGTTGGTTCCAGATGAAGCTGTTAGTTTAGCAGCCAAAGTTCTTAGTGAACATTTAAGCTTATTCATAGACTTGTCTGAAAATGCTAAAACTGCAGAAGTTATGGTAGAAAAAGAAGACAATGAAAAAGAAAAAGTTTTAGAAATGAACATTGATGAATTAGAACTTTCAGTACGTTCTTACAACTGCTTAAAGAGAGCAGGTATTAATACTGTTGAAGAACTTACAAATAGAACACCAGAAGATATGATGAAGGTTAGAAATCTAGGACGTAAGTCTTTAGAAGAAGTACTAGCAAAGCTTAAAGAATTAGGTTTACATTTAAACCCTTTAGATGAGCAGTAATAATTCATAAAATGTGAGGTTAAAAGTTGTATGAACTTGGTTCGAAGGAACTTAAAAGAATTAGTAGTTTAAATTCTAATTAGTGAATCGAACTTCCTTATAAAAAGATTCATTTTTGAAGTAAAGGAGGTTAAAAAATGGCAGGATACAGAAAACTTTCAAGAACTGCAAGCCAGAGAAAGGCTCTTTTAAGAGGTCAGGTTACAAATTTATTATATAATGGTAAAATTGTAACAACTGAAGCTAAAGCAAAAGAAATTCGTAAAATTGCAGAAGGACTTATTGCATTAGCAGTTAAAGAAAAAGATAATTTTGAAGAAGTAACAGTTAAAGCTAAGGTTGCTCGTAAAGATAAAGAAGGTAAAAGAGTAAAGGAAGTTGTAGACGGTAAAAAAGTTGATGTTTTTGATGAAGTAGATAAAAAAATCAAAAAAGACTCACCATCTCGCTTACATGCTAGAAGAAAAATGCTTAAAGTTCTTTATCCAGTAAAAGAAGTACCACAAGAAGCAGCTGGAAGAAAGAAAAATACAAAGCAGGTAGATTTACCGCAGATGTTATTCGATGAAATAGCACCTAAATATTCTAATCGTCAAGGTGGATATACTAGAATCGTAAAGATTGGTCAACGTAAAGGCGATGCAGCAATGGAAGTATTGTTAGAATTAGTTTAATAGTAAGATTTATGCAGGATACGTTTTTACGTATCCTGTTTTTTCAAATAGTTGCAAAACATTACCTTTTAAAGTACAATATAGAAAGTTTATAAAAGGAAGTAATATTATGGATTTTATTAAGTCTGAAAATTTAACATATGATTATATCAAAATGGATGAAAATGGTGATGCCCAGGAAATTTATAGGGCTATTGACAGGGTTAATCTTGATGTAAAAGAAGGAGATTTTATAGCAATATTAGGTCATAATGGATCTGGAAAGTCTACCCTTGCTAAGCATATAAATGCTCTTTTAACACCTACAGAAGGTACGTTATGGATTGACGGCATGGATACAAAAGACGAAAGCAAGATATGGGATATCAGGCAAAGTGCAGGAATGGTATTTCAAAATCCTGATAATCAGATTATAGGAACAGTTGTTGATGAAGATGTCGCTTTTGGGCCTGAAAATATTGGTGTTGAAACTGAAGAAATAAAAAAAAGAGTCAAAGAGTCATTATCAAAAGTAGAAATGTTGGAATATAAAAATCACTCTCCTAATAGACTTTCAGGAGGGCAAAAACAGCGTGTAGCTATAGCTGGAGTTTTAGCTATGCATCCAAAGTGCATTGTTTTAGATGAAGCTACAGCAATGCTTGATCCAATAGGAAGAAAAGAAGTATTAGAAACGGTTATGGCTTTAAATAAAAATGAAAAAGTTACGATAATTTTCATTACACATTATATGAATGAAGTAGTAGAGGCTGATAAGTTAATTGTAATGGATAAGGGACAAATAAAATTTAAGGGAACTCCAATAGAAGTTTTTTCTAAGGTTGATGAACTAACAGAAATAGGATTAAGTGTACCTGTTCCTACCCTTTTAGGTTATGAACTTAGAAAAGAAGGCTTTGATATAAGCGATAGAATAATCAAAATGGAAGATTTGGTGGAAGAAATATGTCGATTAGGTTAGACAATGTTGAATATATTTATGGTGAAGGTACAGCAATGAACATAAAAGCTTTATCTAATATAAATATTGAAATAAATAAGGGAGAATTTGTAGGTTTGATAGGACATACAGGTTCTGGTAAGTCAACCCTGATTCAGCACTTTAATGGACTTGTAAAACCTACAAGTGGGGATGTTTATTATGGAAATAAAAATATATTTGAAAAGAGTTTCAATTTAAGGGATTTACGATGTAAAGTGGGTTTGGTTTTTCAATATCCAGAACACCAGCTATTTGAAACCAGCGTTTATGAAGATGTTTCATATGGTCCCCAAAATCTTGAATTAGAATCTGACGAAATAAAGAAAAGAGTAGACAATTCTTTAAAACTTGTTGGTTTAGGAGAAGAATATTATAATAAATCACCTTTTGAATTATCTGGCGGAGAAAAGAGAAGAGTAGCAATAGCGGGAGTTTTGGCAATGGAACCAGAATATCTTATATTAGACGAGCCAACGGCAGGTCTTGATCCGAAAGGAAGGCATGAGATTCTTGAGCAAATATCATTTTTGAAAAGAGAAAAAAATATCTCAGTTGTTTTAGTTTCTCATAGTATGGAGGATATTGCAGAATATGTAGATAGAGTTATAGTTATGAATAAGGGGAGAATCGAATATGATGATGTACCTAGAAAAGTATTTTCCAATTATATAGAACTTGAAAAAATGGGATTAATGGCCCCGCAGATTACATATTTAATGCATGAGTTAAATAATAAAGGAATGCAAGTAAATAAGGATATTACCACATTATTCGAAGCGAAAAACGGCATTATTGAAAATATAAAAAAAGGTAAGAAGAAATGTTAAGAGATATAACTATTGGACAATACTATCCAGTCAACTCAATATTACATAACTTAGATCCAAGGGTAAAACTATTTGGTACTTTAATATTTATTATTTCTCTTTTCATAGTTAATAACTTTTTAGGATATATATTTGTTACTTTTTGCTTGGCTACAATTATAATAATATCTAAAGTTCCATTCAAATTTATGATTAAAGGACTAAAAGTGATTATAGTACTTTTATTAATCAGTGTTATGTTTAACCTTTTTTTAACACCTGGCGAAATTATTGTAGAGTTTTGGAAAATCAAAATTACAGATATGGGAATAAGGACTGCTTCCTTTTTAGGAATCAGACTAATATATATAATTTTAGGTTCTTCCATAATGACTTTGACAACTACTCCAAATAGCTTGACTGCTGGTTTTGAAAAGGCCTTTCATAAACTTAATAAATTTAAGATACCAATACATGAAATGGCTATGATGATTTCAATAGCATTGCGTTTTATCCCTATTCTTATGGAAGAAACAGATAAAATTATGAAGGCGCAAATGGCAAGAGGGGCAGATTTTGAAAAAGGAAATATTTTTAAAAGGGCAAAAGCTTTAGTCCCAATTCTGGTTCCCCTATTTATATCATCTTTTAGAAGGGCAACAGATCTAGCAACAGCTATGGAGTCAAGATGCTATAAAGGTGGAGAAGGTAGAACTAAAATGAATCCATTAAAATATAGAAAATCTGATAAGGTTTCATATGCTATAGTGTTTATATATTTAATAATAATTATTTCTGGAACAATAGTAGTACCAAGAATTAATATTTTACAAATATTTGTAATATAGGAAGTGCAATATGAAAAGGATTATGTTGATAGTAGGGTATGACGGCACAAACTATTGTGGATGGCAGACCCAAATCAATGGGATAACTGTTGAAGAAGTTTTAAATAAAAAGCTTTCACAGTTATTAAAAGAAGAAATAGTGGTTATAGGAGCCAGTAGAACTGATTCGGGTGTTCATGCTTTAGGGAATGTATGTGTGTTTGATACAGACACCCAGATACCTCCTGAAAAGCTTTCATATGCTTTAAATCAAAGATTACCAGAAGATATTAAAGTACAGTCTTCTAAAGAAGTAGATGATGATTTCCACCCAAGAAAAGTTAAAGCAATAAAAACATATGAATACAAGGTTTTAAACAAGAAGCATGAAATACCTACTTTGAGACTGTATACACATTTTGTTTATCACAAATTAGATATAAAGAAGATGAGAAAAGCATCTAAATATCTAATAGGAGAGCATGACTTTATTAGCTTTAGTTCAGCCAGAGGGCAAGCCAAAACAACGATAAGGAATGTAACTGAAATTAAGATTTCAAAAAAAGATGATGTTATTAGTATAAAAGTTTCGGGTTATGGGTTCTTATACAACATGGTTAGAATAATAGCAGGAACTTTGTTGAAAGTGGGAATGGGAATATATCCACCAGAACATGTAAAAAAAATTATTGAAAGTAAAGATAGAAAAATGTCAGCACCTAAAGCTCCAGCTAAGGGATTAACATTACTTAATATAAGTTATTTTGAATGAAATAGATAAAAAAAATCCTAACCTTGATGATTAGGATTTTTTTGTATGCAAATTTATTTATATAACTAGTCTCTTTCTTTTCTTAAGAACTGTGCAGCAATAAATGAAATTGCCATATATATAACTAAGATTATTAAAGGAACTATGTAGCTTTCAGTAGATTTTTGAACAATACCTACTAAGTAATTTCCAACAAAAGCTGCAACTAATAATGCTAATGTATTAATCGCAAAGTTCATTGAGAAGTGAGTGTTACCAAACTGTTTTCTTGTGAATGTAGCATTACAAGCAGGTCCACTACCATAAGCTCCACCAGCAAATACTAATGCAATGAAGAATAACCAAGGCATTTGAGCTGAAGTACTAATAAATGCTAAAAGTGCACCTATAAAACCAAATGAAGCTGCAAGTGTTAATGTAAAGTATCTTCCTTTAAGGTCATATACTAAACCAAAGAACATTTTACCTAATCCACTACATACAGTTGTGATTAAAACGGCAATGATTAACTGAGAATGAGCAACTTGAACTTCTTCTGCAATCTGTTTTGCCTGTCCGATTAATGATAATCCCATTGCATTCATAAATGTTTGCCATATGAAGAATGACCAGAAGTAAGGATGTTTCATCATCTGTTTTGTAGTAAAGTCTCTTACTGATTCAACAACACCTGTGCTTGATGTTTGAGTTTGTTCTGTTTTTGGTGGTTTGATGAAGAATAAGAATAATAAGTAAACAACAAAGAATGCAAGTCCTATATAAAGGAAAGCGTCTCTCCAGTTTAGGTTGTTAATCATTATGTCAGCTGCTTGTCCTAGTGTATATCCCCCTACACCGAATGCAAGTAACATTATTCCGCTTATTGTACCAACTTTTTTAGGGTAATGAAGAGGTATAGTGCTTATTACTAAGTTATATGAAGCCCCTACAGCGAATCCGCAGATAACTCCGTAGTAAACATATAGCTCCCAAAGAGCATCTAATCTTGAAGTTAGGAAAAATCCTATTAAAATTAAAAGTGCGTTAATAATTAAAAGAACTGTAATGTTTAGTTTTCTCTTTAACTGAGAAAAGACTATTCCCCCTATACAAAACATCGCTATTGAAATTGTAAATGTAAGTGATGTTTCAGCTCTAGTCCATCCGAATTCATTTTCTAGTGGACTAGCAAAAATTGACCAGGCATATATTAAACCAAGAAAAAGTAAAATAATAAATGAGCCTACGGTTACCATGAATTTTTTCATTTCTATATATTCCTTTCATATTAAAATATCACTAAATTTGTTTAGCATTACTATTCTACTGCTTTTGTCTGTTAAAGTAAATGAGGTTTCAGTAAAAAAAAAAGCGCAAAAAAAGCAATTTATTGTGTATAAACACAAAAACATACTGATTATGCAATCAACCTCTTTACAAATTGTTCCCTATTAGATACAATGTTAGCAAGTAGAGTAGTCGACAAGTATACAACTACAACTTACGAACTTTTGATGGCATGGCTATCAAAACAAAATTTTTTATAAGGAAGGTAATAAACCGTATGAGCAAATTGATTATGAGCGGCGATGAAGCAGTAGCACGTGGTGCGTATGAAGCTGGATGTCATTTAGCTGCAGCATATCCGGGAACACCAAGTACAGAAATTCTTGAAAACATTGGTGCGAAGTACAAAGATGATATTTACAGCCAATGGGCTTGTAATGAAAAAGTAGCAGCAGAAATCGCTGCTGGCGCTAGTATCGGCGGAGAAAGAGCACTATGTGCTATGAAACACGTTGGAATGAATGTTGCAGCTGATCCTATTTTTACAATGGGTTATGCTGGAGTAAACGGTGGACTTGTTATAGTTTCAGCTGACGATCCAGGATGTCATTCATCACAGAACGAACAGGATAACAGACTATATGCACAGCACGCTAAACTTGCTTGTGTTGAAGCAGCTGATTCACAGGAATGTATTGACTTTACTAAAGAAGCATTTGAATTATCAGAAAAATTTGATATTCCTGTATTATTCAGAATGACAACAAGAGTATGCCACTCAAAAAGTGTTGTTGAGCTAGGAGAAAGAAAAGAAGTAGAAGTTAAAAAATATGAAAGAAATATTGGAAAATATGCAATGCTTCCTTCAACAGCTAGAGCTCGTCATAAAATTCGTGAAGAATTACTTCTTGAAATGGCAGAATATGGAAATGACTGTCCTTTCAATAAAGTAGAAGAAGTAGCTGGTTCAAAAGTAGGAATTATTACAAGTGGTATTTCTTACCAGTATGTTAAAGAAGTATTTGAAGATAGCGTAAGCGTTCTAAAACTTGGATTAACATATCCACTTCCAAGCAAATTGTTATCAGATTTTGCTTCAAAATATGAAACAGTATATGTAGTAGAAGAAGGTGAACCATACCTTGAAAATGCATTAAAAGCTCTTGGATTTACAGGAGTTATTGGAAAAGATAAATTACCAATTCTTGGTGAATTTGATACAGGAGTTGTTAGAGACTGTTTAACAGAAGCTACAAAACCTGAAAGTTACAAAGTTGAAACAGTAGCACCTGGTCGTCCTCCAGTACTTTGTGCAGGTTGTCCACATAGAGGATTCTACTATGCATTAAGCACAAAAATGAAAAACTTTGTATCAGCTGGAGATATCGGTTGTTACGCACTTTCATTACACGCACCATTAAATGGTTTTGATTATTCAATCTGTATGGGAAGTGGAATCAGTTCAATTATTGGTCTTTCTAAAGCTCTTGAAAGACAGGGAGATAAGAGAAAAGCAATTGGTCAGTTAGGAGATTCAACATTCTTCCATAGTGGACTTAACTCATTAATAGATGTAGTAGCATCAGAAGCAAATGTTGTAGCATGTGTACTTGATAACTCAATTACAGCTATGACAGGACATCAGGAAAACCCAGGTACAGCTAAAAACCTTATGGGATACGAAACACCTCAAATCGATATTGTTTCATTAATAAAAGCTACAGGTCTTGACGAAAGCAGAATCCGTGTTGTAAGTGCTATTGATCTTGATGCTTGTAAAAAAGCTCTTGATGATGCATATGCAACAGAAGGACCATTTGTTATCGTAACAAAAGAGCCATGTGCACTTATTAAAGAAGTAGCAAAATCAAAAGCTAATATGTATTGTGAAATCGATCAAGATAAATGTGTAGGATGTAAAGCATGTATGAAAATTGCTTGTCCAGCAATGGCATTCTCAGATGGAAAAGCACAGATTGTTGACAAAGGAAACTGTACAGCTTGTGGAGTTTGTATGCAATTGTGTAAATTTGACGCAATCGGGAAAGTAGGTGAATAGTATGACAAAGAGTATTATTTTAGTAGGTGTAGGTGGTCAGGGTACTATTCTTACATCATCAATCCTTTCAAAAGGTTTAATAGAGTTAGGATACGACGTAAAAATGAGTGAAATACATGGTATGAGCCAGCGTGGTGGTACTGTTGTAACTCAGATTAAATACGGAGAAAAAGTATATTCACCTATTATCGGTGAAGGAGAAGCAGATTTAATCATTGCTTTTGAAAAACTCGAAGCACTTCGTATCTTACCATATCTTAAAAAAGGTGGTACAATCGTTACTGACGTACGTGAAATATTACCAATGCCTGTATTAACAGGAGCAGCTGAATATCCTAGCGATGCTATAGAAGATATCAAAAAAGTTGTAGAAAACGTAGTTGTTATTAACGCATCAGCAGAAGCTGAAAAATTAGGAAACATGAAAGCTCAGAATATCGTATTATTAGGAGCTCTTACAAAACAATTAGGATTAGACAGTATTGACTGGAAAGATCTTGTTGCAAAATCAGTACCACAAAAATTAGTAGACTTAAATCTTGCTGCATATGAAGTAGGATACAATATGTAATAAACAACTAATCTTGATTTAGGGCGGACCTTTAAAAGTTTCGCCCTAAATAAGGTTATAAAGGAGGAAAAAATAATGCCAAAAGTATTATCTACAGTTATACCACAGAGATTTGAAAAGTTCGGTGTTGACTTCCCGACAGAATGGGAAGTGAAATATCTTGATTTTCCATACACAGACGAACAAATGATAGAGGGTGCCAAGGATGCGGATTTCATTTTTGTAAATGCAACACATCCAGTAAGCGAAGCGGTAATAAAAGCATGCCCAAGCGTGAAATTAATTCACTCAGAAGGTGTGGGATACGACAAAATAGATACTAATGCAGCTAAAGCAGCAGGAATTCCAGTTTGTAATAATGCAGGAACAAATGCAGGAGCAGTTGCAGAACATACTATCGGACTTATATTAGCAGGTCTTAGAAGAACAGCTTTAACAGACAGACAGATGAGAACAATTGGATTTTCAGCTAGTAAAACTCAGCATCTTACAGAAGGACAACACGAAATAGCAGGACTTCATATTGGTCTTGTAGGAATCGGTGCTATAGGTAGAGAAGTTGTTAAAAGATTACAAGGCTGGGATTGTAAAATTAGCTATTATGATGTTTACAGACCGACAGAAGAAATGGAAAAACAAATTGGTGTTTCATATCTTCCATTTGAAGATTTAGTAAAAGAATGTGATGTTATAAGTTTACATGTTCCTGTATTCCCAGAAACATATCACATGTTCTCAACAGAACAATTTAAAGTAATGAAATCAAATGCTCTTATTGTTAACACAGCAAGAGGAGAAATCATAGACCAGGATGCACTAGCAAAAGCTTTAGAAGAAGGTGAAATCTATGGGGCGGCTCTTGATACACTTTATCCAGAACCAACACCTCAGGATCACGTACTTTTAAATATGTCAGAAAAAGCATCAGAAAGAATAACTCTTACACCTCATACAGGTGGTATGACAGATGAAGCATTTACAAGAATGCTTGTTAATGCTATTGCAAACATGGAAAGAGTTGTAAAAGGCGAAGCGCCAGTAAATGTAGTTAATAAATAATACACTTTTATAATGGAAGGTAAAAGATAATGGTTTATAATAAATTTTCAGAAATTATTGAAAAGCTTAAAGGTGATACACAAGTTAAAAGAATAGCTTTAACAGCTGCGGCAGATGAGCATTCACTTGAAGCAGTATACGAAACAGCAAAAGAAGGTTTGGTAGCTCCTGTTTTAGTAGGAGATAAAGCTGAAATAAAAAGAATAATTGATAAATTAGGAATGGAAGTTCCTGATGAAGACATTTATGATGCACCTGATGCTAAAGAAAGCTGTGAATTGGCAGTTAAATTAGTGCGTGAAGGAAAAGCAGATTTCCTTATGAAAGGAAAAGTTGATTCAGGCGTTTACTTAAAAGCAGTAGTTGATAAAGAAAAAGGTCTTGGTAAAGGTGGAGTAATGAGTCACTTTACTATGTTCGAAACACCAGGATACCATAAATTATTAACACCTGTTGATGGAGGTATGGTAACATACCCAACACTAGAGCAGAAAAAGGCAATTATTGAAAATACAGTTGAAACTTTAAGAGATTTAGGATATGATTGTCCGAAAGTCGGTGTTTTAGCATGTGTTGAAAAAGTTAACCCTAAAATGCCAGAAACAATAGAAGGCAATGAACTAAAAGAAATGAACAAGCGTGGAGAAATCGAAAATTGTATCGTAGAAGGTCCGATTTCTTATGACTGTGCAGTTGATAAAAAAATCGCTGAATTTAAAGGATTTGAAAGTCCAGTTTCAGGAGATGTTGATGTATTAGTAGCTCCAAACATACATGCAGGAAACATCATGGGTAAAATGCTTGCTTGTACATGTGGAGCAAAAATGGCAGGATTTATCGTTGGAGCAAAATGTCCTGTAGTAATGACATCAAGAGGATCTTCATCAGAAGAAAAATATCTTTCAATAGTACTTGCTGCGGCAGCATCAAGTAAGTAAATAGAAGGAGGAACACAAAATGGAAAAATTATTAATCATGAATCCAGGTTCAACCTCTACAAAGATAGCAGTTTATAATGATGAAAACCCAGTATTTGTAGAAAACATAGCTCATAGTGTTGAAGAGATTTCTAAATATGATACGATTACAGATCAATACGAATTTAGAAAAAATACAATTATTGAAACTATTTTAGAACATGGAATAAAAATGGAAGAGTTAACAGCTATTGTATCAAGAGGAGGACTTTTGCCTCCGATACAGGCAGGTGCATACCGAGTAAATGATGACATGGTTTGGCAGTTAAAAAACGCGCCACAAAATGAGCATGCATCAAATCTTGGTGCAGTTATAGCAGATGCTATTTCAAAAGAATTAAACATTCCAGCCTTTATATATGATGGTGTTACAGTAGATGAAATGATTCCGTTAACAAAGGTTTCAGGTATGCCTGAAATGAGAAGAAAAGCTTTAGGCCATAACTTGAATATGAGAGCTTCAGCTATGAGATGGCAGAAAGAAACAGGAAAAGATTACAAAAAATCTAATCTTATAATTGTACATTTAGGTGGCGGCATCACTTTGAGTCTACATTCACAGGGTAGAATTATAGACTTTGTAAGTGATGAAGAAGGACCTTTCTCACCAGAAAGATCAGGTGGACTACCAACTTTCCAGGTTATAGATGCAGCATTTTCAGGTAAATATGATAAAAAATCACTTATGAAACATATAAAAGCTCAAGGTGGAATCATTGCTCACCTAGGAACTAATGATTTAAGAGATGTTCAGAAAATGATTGAAGAAGGAAACGAGCAGGCAAAACTAGTATATGAAGCAATGGGATTAAGTGTAGCTAAGCACATAGCTGCATTATCAGCAACAGTTAGTGGAAATGTTGATAACATAATATTAACTGGAGGAATTGCTCATTCAGAACAATTTACAAGAATTATTGCTGATAGAATTAATTTCATAGCTCCTGTAATTGTATATGCTGGAGAAAATGAAATGGATTCATTAGCCTTTGGAGGTTTGAGAGTTCTTCGCGGGATAGAACAAGCGAAAGACTTTGTAAAGGTAGAGAAAGAATAAAAAGTTAGAGGTATACCATGTACTTACAAAATAAGATATATTTTTCAAGTGACGATATTTATGAAGATATGTGCGAAAAAATCGAAAAGTTAAAATACATGCCCGGTGATAGCATAAGTGAAAATGAGCTTTGTGCTTCTTACGGTGTAACTAGACATAGCATAAGATCAGCTTTGGCTAGACTCAAGCAAAGAAGGCTTGTTGATGTTTTTCCCCAAAGAGGAACCTATGTAAGTCTTATCGATATGGGATTTATAAAAAATGTCTTATATTTAAGAGAGGCAGTTGAGCAGGAAGCTCTATATAGAATAATAAAGAAGGATGAGAAATCTGAACTTTTAAATAATCTTAAAGAGTGTGTAAAACAACAAAAAAGTCTGGAAATATCTAAAGACAGCAATGATTCATTTTATAAATTTGACGATATGTTTCATAAATATATACTCATAGAAGTTGGTGAAGAAAATGTACTTGATTTGATTTCTGAACATTATATTCATGTTAGAAGATGGAGAAATCTTGAAGTAGATACCACTGACAGAATGGAAAGTCTAATTTCCGAACATGAAATGATCATTGAATCTATTGAAAAAGGTGACTTTGAAATAGGGAGAGGCTGTATGCACTATCATTTAGATACAATAGAACGTTACAGTGAAAAAATCAAAGGACTTAAGTCTGAATATTTTGTATAGTATAAAATTATATAGAAACTTTATCACCACCTGATTAAAATTCAGGTGGTTTGTTTTCTCCGTTTTCCCTTGTAAAATCGGGGAAAACATGATATAATAAATGCTTGTAAAAATCGTATGAAATAATTCAGAGTTGAATAAAATAGTTTTCAGAGGAATTTTTACTATGGCATAGCCATTAAAAAACAGAATCCTTTTTTGCACCGGCACTATCCGATGTATTGAGATGAATAATCAAAAATAGCGTAGGTATAGTTCCAAAACGGACGTATGTTAAATATTACATTCAAATAAATGCGACAAATCGATTAGTTTAATCGTATTTGGGACAGATCTTATATCTTTGCAGACAGAAGCAAATGAAATTGCGTTATGATAAGCAAGATGTTATCTCATTTTCTTTTTCAAGCGGTGCAATACGCTTCGAAGTTCAATAAATCCTTGTTCTTCATTTTTTTTAAGGGGTAAATTTACCCTTTTCAGCTCATTTCCAATAACGACAGAAAGCTTGGCAAAATCATTTTTGATTTTGAGCCTTATTTGCGTTGAATTTGGAAAAATTAAATAAAACCTGTTGTTTTTTATTCTGAATTATTTCATGAAAAGTAAAGGCAGGTGGAAAAATTGTCTGGAACCAAAGAAAAAATAGTAGTTACAGATCTTATTAAAATCTTTGACAGTAACCCTAATAAAGCATTAAAGCTTTTAGAAAAAGGAAAAAGCAAAGACGAAATTCTAAAAGAGACTGGACAGACATTAGGTGTAAATAAAGTAAGTTTCACTATTAATGAAGGTGAAATGTTTGTTGTAATGGGACTTTCAGGAAGTGGTAAGTCTACAATATTACGTTGTCTAAACAGATTGATTGAACCTAGTTTAGGAAGCATAGAAATTGACGGAATAGACATTACAAAACTTAACGACAAAGAATTAAGAAAAGTAAGACAGGAAAAAACAGCAATGGTATTTCAGCAGTTTGCACTTTTACCTCATAGAACTGTTCTTAAGAACACTTTATTTGGGCTTGAATTGCAAAATGTACCAAAACCAGAAAGAGAAGAAAGAGCAAGAAAAGCTCTTGAACTTGTTGGTTTAAAAGGCTGGGAAGATCAGTTCCCGGATCAGTTAAGTGGAGGTATGAAACAAAGAGTAGGTCTTGCAAGAGCACTTACTAATGATTCAGACATCTTATTAATGGATGAGGCTTTTAGTGCCCTAGATCCTCTTATTAGAGAAGAAATGCAGGATGAATTATTAAGCATTCAGCAAAAAATGAATAAGACAATAGTATTTATTACTCATGACTTAAATGAAGCTCTAAAATTAGGTGATAGAATAGCATTTTTAAGAGACGGAGCACTTGTTCAAGTAGGGACACCAGAGGACATAATTACAAACCCAGCAGATGATTATATTGAAAAATTTGTTCGTGGTGTTGATAAAAGTAAAGTATTAACTACTTCAGATGTTATGAAAAAACCAAAACCAGTGATTACTTTTAGAGACGGACCAAATAGTGCTCTAAGAATAATGAAAGAAAATGGTATTTCTAGTGTTTTTGTTGTAGATAAAGAAAAAAATTACAAAGGTCTTATCACAGTAGATATGGCTTTAGAAGCCAAAAAAGAAGGGATTCAAAGCTTATCAGAAGTTAAACTATTAGACACATATGTATATGATATGGAAACTCCTCTAAGAGATATAATGACAGAAATAGCTGAAAGTAAATACCCTATAGCAGTTGTTGATGCTGAAAAGAAATTATCAGGAATAATTGTTAGAGGATCTGTGCTTGCAGCGCTAGCAGATGATAGAGGAGGTGAAGGCGATGAATAAGATACCTATGGCAGATTATATTGACAGATTTGTTGATTGGGTTCAAGATAAATTTGGAGATGCTTTAAAGACATTTTCTGATGGTTTTGAAGATTTTATTGAAGGATTTATAGATTTATTACTTCTTATCCCTTGGTGGGTATTAGTTCTATTATTTATAGGAATAGCCTTCAAAGTAAAAGGGTGGAAACTCGCTCTTGGAACATTAATTGGTTTATTACTTGTATTTAACCTAGAACTTTGGGAACCATTTGTAGGTTCGTTAGTTTTAGTTCTTTTAGCTTCTATAATATGTATGATTATAGGGCTTCCTTTAGGAATTATCGCAGGTCGAAATTCAAGTTTTTATAAAATTATATCCCCGATTTTGGACTTTATGCAGACTATGCCTTCATTTGTATATCTGATACCAGTTTTATTATTCTTTGGTATTGGTAAGGTGCCGGCTATATTTGCTACGGTTATTTTTGCTATGCCTCCAGCAATTAGATTTACAGCACTTGGTATAAAACAAGTGCCAGAAGATCTTATTGAAGTTGGTGAAGCTTTTGGATCGACACCGTGGCAATTGTTATGGAAGGTTCAGATGCCATTAGCTTTGCCTACAATTATGGCAGGTTTAAATCAGACAATTATGTTATCTCTATCAATGGTAGTTATTTCTGCAATGATCGGTGCAGCTGGACTTGGAGCAGGAGTTTTAAGAGCAATAGGTCAGATTAATGTTGGGCAGGGATTTGAATATGGTATAGCTGTGGTTATTATGGCTATCGTTTTAGATAGAATATTTCAATCGGTTGGAAGTTCTCTTAGAACTGAAAATAAAAAGAAAAAAAAGAAGAAAAAGTAAGGAGGAGATACTTATGAGTATATTTAAGAGATCATGGAAAAAAGTCGCTACTTTAGCACTTATTTCAGTACTTGTATTAGTATTTACAGCTGGATGCTCGAATTCAGAAGGAACAGAAACAACAGAATCAAAAGGTGAAGTTACCATAGGATATGTTAACTGGGCAGAATGTGTTGCCGTTAGTAATTTGTGGAAAGTTATCTTAGAAGACCAGGGGTATGAAGTAGAGTTAACACAATTAGACGTAGCCCCTCTTTATGCAGGCCTTAGTACAGGTGATGTAGATATATTCTTAGATGCATGGTTACCAGGAACACATGGAAATTATTTAGATGAGTATGGTGATGATTATACTGATCTTGGTTCATGGTATGAAGGAGAAGCTAAATTAGGTCTTGCAGTTCCTACATATGTAACTATTGATTCAATTGAAGAATTAAATGATGAAATAGATAAATTTGATGGAAAAATCACAGGTATTGAACCTGGAGCAGGTATGATGCAGACAACAAGAGACTTGATAGATTCATACGGTCTTGATTATGAACTTCTTGAAAGTAGTGAAGCGGCTATGTTAACATCTCTTGAATCAGCATATGAAAATGAAGAGTGGATTGTTTGTACAGTATGGAGTCCGCACTGGATGTTTGCTTCATGGGATTTAAAATACTTAGAAGATCCTCAGTTAATGTTTGGTGCAGCTGAAGAAATCCGTATGCTTGGAAATGCAGAGTTCTGTGATGAAAATGCAGAAATAGTAGAAATGCTAGGAAAATTCAAAATGGATGACAGCCAGATTGGTGGATTAGAAGGTCTTATCAATGATGGTATGGAAGAAGTTGAAGCAGCAACTCAATGGATAAGCGAAAACCAAGAAATAGTTGATGGTTGGCTAAACTAATTAAATAGTGTATAATTAAGTCGGGTGGCTGAAGAGTTAACCCGACTTTTTTAGTATGAAAATTCTTATGAAAATAGATAATAAAGTGGTTGACACACTAGGCTGCGTGTAATATAATATCTTAATGTGACGACATATGCGAAAAATGTCTGGGCCAAAGCCCCGGAACAGGCATTTATATAAATATTTTTAGGAGGTAACCCCATGAAAACTTATATGGCCAGTCCGGAAAAAGTTGATAGAAAATGGTATGTAGTTGATGCTACAGGATATACTCTAGGACGTTTGGCATCAGAGATTGCTAAAGTTTTAAGAGGAAAAAATAAACCGATTTTCACACCACATATAGATACAGGTGATTATGTAATAGTAGTAAATGCAGAAAAGATTGTTGTTTCAGGAAGCAAAATGGATCAAAAAATCTATTACCATCACTCAGACTATGTAGGTGGAATGAAAGAAACAACACTTAAAGAAATGTTGGCTAAAAAGCCAGAGAAAGTTATTGAACTTGCAGTTAAAGGAATGCTTCCAAAAGGACCATTAGGAAGACAGATGTACAAAAAACTTTTTGTATATGCAGGTCCTGATCACAAACAAGCAGCACAAAAACCGGAAGTATTATCATTCAAGTAAGAAACTGAAAGGAGGAAATAACATTGGCTAAAGAAGCAAAATTTTATGGTACAGGTAGAAGAAAGAAAAGTATCGCGAGAGTATACTTAACACCTGGAAAAGGAAATATAATAATAAATAAAAGAAGTATAGATGAATATTTAGGACTTGAAACATTAAAAGTTATCGTACGTCAGCCATTAGCATTAACAGATACATTAGAAAAATTTGACGTAATGGTTAATGTAAGAGGTGGAGGATTTACAGGTCAGGCTGGTGCCATCAGACATGGTATCGCTAGAGCTTTATTACAGGCAGATGCTGAGTTCCGTCCTGCTCTTAAAAAAGAAGGATACTTAACAAGAGATCCAAGAATGAAAGAACGTAAAAAATACGGTCTTAAAGCAGCTAGACGTGCACCACAGTTTTCAAAGAGATAAGGATTACTGCGAATTGCAGAATATGGAAGAACTCCCGAGTTTACTCGAGGAGTTCTTTTTATATTCTACAATTCATTTGAAGACAAGAGATGAACGAGACGCAATGTAATGAAGTCGAGGTTCAACGATTGTGTTCGCAAGTAATCCGTAGGAATATATATTTCTGACAGCATTGGATGGCTGAGATGAGCGAGAAGTAGCGTAGCGTAGTCGAGGTTCAGACCTTAGGTGAGCAAGCAAATTATTTCCAAGAGGCTTTTAACTCTCATTTTAAATTTTTTAGCAGAAAAATAAATGTTATTAAGGAATAAATATGTCGTTCACGACAAAATCCTGTCGTTCACGACATTCTTGTTGATTTTTAGGGGGGTAGCTACAATATAAATAGAGGAGGAAAACAAGTTATTTATAGATAACAAAATTTAGGGAAAATTAAAAAAGGGAGAATGTTATGAGAAAAAATGTGTTTAAAGCACTGTCATTATTAATGATAATGACAATGCTCAGTTCAAGTATTTCTTTATTTCAAATTAGTGGTAATAATGAGGAAAAAGATTCACAAAAGAAAAAGTATATAGTTATAACAGAGGATAAAAATGATTTTCAAGAATTATCAGTGGAATATGAAGAATTCATATCAGATGATTATTTAAACAATAATGAGTTAAAAGAAGAAAATATTATTATTACTGAAATGAGCGAAGAAGAGTTAAGTCAGATTCAAAAAGAAGAAGGAGTACTTCTTGTTGAAGAGGATGGATTAGTAACTGCAAGTAAAAAAGAAAACAAAGAAAAAACAAAAGCAACTAAAAAAGAAAAATCAAAAAATAACATAGATAAAGAATGGAACATAAAAGCTGTTAAAGGTGATGATAAACAAAAAGATTCAATAATAGCATCTGAAGATAAGATTAAGGTAGCCATAATAGACTCAGGTATTGATATGACAGAAAATATAGATGTAGCAGGAAGAATTAATCTGATTCCAGGAGAGGAGGAGGTTTCACCACTATTTGAAGATACAACAGGACATGGCACCAGTATAGCTAGTATCATTTCTGCAAACAATGATTATGAATACTCTGATGTTATAGGGATAAATGATCAGGTAGAATTATATTCAGCAAAGGTACTTGATTATACAAATTCAGCGCCAATAAGCAGAGTAATCGAAGGAATCTACTGGGCAATAGAACAAAATGTTGATATAATTAATCTTAGTTTTGGAACTACTCAGAATTCAGAAGCATTGTATATGGCTATAAGAGATGCTTACGATGCAGGTATATTAATTATTGCAGCTTCGGGAAATTCAGGTGGAGAAATAGAATACCCTGCAGCATATGATGAAGTAATGGCAGTGGGTTCTGTAGACAGTACAGGAACTATTAGCGATTTCTGTTCTACAGGAGAAGAAATGGAAGTTGTAGCACCTGGCGAACTTATAAAAACAACAGGTGGATTCGGTGGAGAGATAATAGTATCAGGAACAAGTATGGCGGTCCCACATGTAGTTGGAATAGCAAGTGTTCTATGGCAAAAAGACAAAACAAAGTCAGCCGATTTTATAAGACAGTTAATAAATGAAAGTGCTAATTATTTAGGTGATGAGAGTATATATGGAAACGGATTGGTAGACCTATCTTATGCACTTGATATATATGATGATTTTGAGAGCACTTATGAGCCAAATGCTCAGAAGTATGAAATGAATTTGTTTGAAAATGATAATGAAATTGTAAGCTTTAAGGATGTTGATTATGTTGAAGGTTTATGGTATCAGTCGTATCATGAAATCTTAGCTGAATATGGAGGGGATTATTATAATTTAAATTCAACGGATCTTTTTTATTTAAAAGCAGGAGCAACCTGGAATGATAGAGTTTGGCCTGGAATGACAAGTTATCCATATTTACATGGTTACTATACAACAAATTATATTGCTTCCTATAGTTATTTAATGAATTGCGCTTTGCAACAAAGAGCTATTCCATCTTCTAGTATTATAGGATACCAGTGCTATTTGTATCCAAAAGTATTAAATGCTAATATGCCATATGGTACGACTTTTAATAAATATTTTTATGCAGGCATTGCGATTCACGCCGGAACAGATATTTTTTCTCATAGTGCATGGTATAATGGATCTAGAATCACACATGGAACAGATTATAACTTGAATGGTTTATATGATGCAGATGATAGATATTATATTCAAGGTAGGTTCTATGCATCATATACAGTTGCAAGATTAGTTATAGCAAGGATGAAAGGATATCGTTCAGGTCATCCAGCAACCGACATAAAATACGCTTATGAATATTATAATAATACTTGGAGTCTTTATAATTTTTACGATCAGGCACTGTATTCTTCATAGGAATAGTGAGTCATATTAAGTAAAGAGAATATATTTAGGAGAATATTTATGCGAAGATATAAATTTTTATTTTTGTTATATTTAATTTTTATATTTCTATTTTTATATTCTTGTGGTCAGCCTTCGCTTGATTGTTATGAATTTAAAGAAGAAGTAGTTGAGTCTATAGAATTTAATCCTGATTTGAAAAATACATTTGAATATTTATTTTTGAATTCAGATGGAACGATACTAGTTAAAAATATTGATCAGAATGATAAAAGCATATACTTTGACGAAAATATGGTGTTAACTTTTTATCACAGATTTGGTACTGAAAATTGGTATATTAGTATTGAAACAAATGATAAAAAGTCTTTAATTTACCTTTCTGAAGTAGGCGGATTCGAATTAGAAAATATAGAAAAAGCATTTATTGATTTAGAATTAGAAATGTTGCCAAATGCAGAGGGGGTTATATACCCTCTGAATAATGGAAATGTTATAATTGGAATTGATTATTTTGGATTGGTAAAAATATTTGAAATAGACCCAATGAAAAAAGAATTGATAAATGCAAATGAATTTTCCAATTTAAAAGATGAGGGAATAGGTTTTTCGATTTGCACGATAACTGATGAAAACACAGTTTTTTGTAATTCTAGTAAGGGAGAACTGATTTTTTATAATAACTATACAGGGGAAATAGAGAAAAAAGAATATATACCTGGATTTTTTGAAGGTATAGGAACTTTTGGAACAAGTACCTTTAAAAACTATGATGGATATTGGTATACATGTAATAGTAGGGGGATATTTAGGAGTAAAGAAGGCAAAAGTGAATGGGAATGTTTAATAGATGCATCAAAAACAAAAGCTCTTTCTTCTAAAAATAATGTTATTATTAAGGATTTAGTAATTTTCTCAGATAGTGAAATATATGTTTATATTTATAGTGAATACGATGAAATTGAATCAAAAGTAACTTCTAGTATTGTTAAACTTGAACTGTTTGAATAAAAAATGTTGTAAATTGTTACGAAAAGTTGTAAAAGTTATAATAAATAAAAAAAACAAAAAAAACCTTGACCTAAAGTAAGGTTTATGTTTTATCATGTTTGAAAGATGAGAATTATATGCTATTACTCATCTGATAAAACAGTTAAATATTTCGAAAGGTAAAGGTAAAAAAATGGAAAATATAGTATTAACACAAGAATGGGATAAAGTATTCCCACAAAGTGAAAAAGTAGAGCACAAAAAGGTTACATTCTATAATCGATACGGAATCACACTTGCAGCTGATATGTATACGCCAAAGAATGCAACAGGAAAACTTCCAGCACTTGCAGTTTCAGGACCATTTGGAGCTGTTAAAGAACAGTCATCAGGTTTATACGCACAGACAATGGCAGAAAGAGGGTTTTTAACAATTGCATTTGACCCATCATACACTGGAGAAAGTGGTGGTACACCACGCGATGTAGCTTCGCCTGATATCAACACTGAAGATTTTTCAGCAGCTGTAGACTTTCTTTCAATTCAGGAAAATGTAGATCCTGAAAAAATCGGTATTATCGGAATCTGTGGATGGGGCGGAATGGGTCTTAACGCAGCAGCTATTGATCCAAGAATTAAAGCAACTGTTACATCTACAATGTATGATATGACACGTGTTACAGCAAATGGTTACTTTGATTCGATGAATGTAGAAGAGCGTTATAAATTGCGTGAACAATTAAGCGCTCAAAGAACAGAAGACTACAAGAATGGAACATATGGAAAAGCTGAAAATTTAGCTTTACCAACCCCAGATCAAATTCCTGAAGATGCACCACAGTTTTTTAAAGATTATGCTGCATATTACAAAACAGATCGTGGATTCCACAGCCGTTCAATTAATTCAAATGGTACTTGGAATATAACATCTCCTATATCATTGCTTAATATGCCGATTCTTCAGTATACAGATGAAATCAGAAATGCAGTATTTATGCTTCATGGAGAAAATGCCCACTCTGTATATTTCAGTCAGGATGCATATAAAAAATTACAGGGAGATAACAAAGAACTTATGATTATCCCTGGTGCAGTACATACAGATCTGTATGACAATATGGAGGTTATTCCATTTGAAAAGATTAATGAATTTTTTAATAAATATCTTAGATAATTAATTGTAATATTTAAAATTCAACAGGCCACCAGTTAATTGGTGGCTTTGTTTATAGCCTAGCAAAAAAGTTATTCTAAATGAATTTACAGCTAAACAATGACAATATATCTATAAAGCGATATAATTATATCATTGAAAAGATATGAAAAGAGAGAGCAGATATTACAACTTAAAGATAAAGTATTACAGGCAGAACAAGAACGCATAGATGGAGCAAATACAAGGAGTATTGAACAAGCAAGAAAGGAATTAAGAGAGCGACTTAATGAAATGTAAAATTAATACACAGAATGCGAGAACAATCATGTCAAATAACAAATACAGAGCATGGGATAAGGATTCAAAAATAATGATATATTCAGATTATAGAAATAAAAGAGAGTATTTCTGTGACTATATTTTTAAAGAAACTCCAAGCGGAATTGAATGCTTATGGAGTCAAGAAATTGAAGACAGTTGTGGAAATCCTGTTTATACCTCGGGAAAACTAAATAAAGTAGATATTTACACTGGATACAAAGATAGAAATGGAGCAGAAATATTTGAAGGTGATATTATATCCTACGATAATAAGGAAATAACAATTAAAGTTGATGAAAAATATTCAGAATCAGACCAGTGGAATTTTCTAAAACAAAAAAAAGATGTGGAGATAATTGGGAATATATATTATCAGTGATATTAAATAATTGTACATTTCTACCAAACTTCGCCACAATTTTTGACAAAATCTCTAAAATCTCATTTATTGAAGTATCACCTCCAGATGATTATACTTATATTAATTATTTTAAAAACTAGGAGGTAGAAACATGAATGAGTTAAAAGAAATCATCTGCACATTAATAATACCTAGAAAATTTTATCAAGAGTTGACAGATGAAATGAAAGAAATGTTTGAAAATGAGAAGGGGGATTATGTTACAACATTCCCAGCAGACACATTGGATTCTACTTTCCTTGGTGAATATATTCAAGCTTTTTGTGAAGTCGTTTTAATAGAAGGTAATCCTAAGTATGAGGTGTCAGAAGACACGGAAGTAAAGACCGAATTATATAAGTTAGGTAACTCAGAAGAAAAATACTGCATGTTAGTTGACATAAAATACCAAGGATCAGATAAGGTTTATAATGATATTTTATATTTTAACGAAATTTCTCAAAGTTTAGGATACTATACTTTTGAATTACTTGGTGATCAGACTATGATGTCAGTTGAATAAATATATATTTGAATAAAAAGAACCAGCTTTCCGGCTGGTTCTTAAAAGTTTTATTGACTTAAAGATTTTAATTTTTCTCCCTGTTCTGCTAATATATCCATAAGCTTTCCTGCATCTTTAGCCTTATGCTTTGTATTATCACAGATTGATGTTGCTTCTAGGGCGTTTGCTGTTGCCTCTTGTGAGGAGGCAGCAATAAGTGATATGCTATTGACTATTTTATGATTAGCATCGAATAGTTCATCTACTCTTTGATGTATATCCTCAATATTTGTAGTTAAAACATTCATACTATCATAAACCTGGGTAAAGCTGTTTCCAGTTAATTCTATAAGTTCATATTGGTCTTCATTAACTGATGTCACATTTGAAAGTGTATTTCTTGTGTTATCAGCATTTGTTTGAAGTTCTAAAACTATTTCAGAAATTTTTTCAGTTAATTCCTTAGTATTTTCAGCAAGTTTTCTGATTTCATCTGCCACAACAGCAAATCCTCTTCCAGCCTCGCCAGCTCGTGCACTTTCTATGGAAGCGTTTAAAGCAAGCAAATTTGTTTGACCAGAAATTTCTATAATCTGGTTGGTAATATCTTCAACAGATCTCGTATTACCAATTAATTTTTCTATAGTAGAGACTACTTCAGTATTACTTTTGGATATTTCTTTTGAATGATTTTTTAAGTTTAAAACGGTTTCCTGACCTTTATTTAAAGCTTCTAGAGTATCACTTGAAACTTTAACAATTCTTTCAGAAATATTTTTTGTCTGGTCAATAGAGTTTTGTATATTTTGTGTCATATTTGTTTGACTTTCTATACTTTGAGAATTAGTTTGGTTATTACTAGATATTTCTTCGATAGAAGCTGCTACTTTTTCTGACTCTTCACTTAGCTCATGTACCATTTGATTTGCATTAAAGGAGTTATCGCTAATGATACTGGCAGCATCTAAAACTTTATCTAATAATTCTTTTGTCTCAGAATTCTGCGTGACTAACTGTTCCATTTTTTCTTTATTATATTTATTAGAGAGGGCTGTGGCTCTAATCATTGAAACTGCAAATAATACAACAGCAGCAAATTGAACAGTATAATTTGTAGTGTCAGCTTCAGTTGTAGCACCACCCATAATACTTAATACTATTTTGGCAATATTTAAAGCCACACTAGTTAAACTTACAGCAAAAATAAATTTGTAATCATAGTACAAGAAAAACATTAATATTATAGGGAACATATAAGTAAAAGTTAAAGGTTTAGCTGAGGTATAAAGAGCAAAAGAATAAATAACAGCAAAACCAATAATCGTGATATACTTATAACTAGAACGATCCCTTTTTGTTAAAAAAGCAATCAATGCAACTATCATAGATAATGCGACGATTGCACAAAATGTAAGTACATATGAAAGTGTACGGGCCCCTTTTAAGTATTCCACAACATAACCTAAAATCAGGCATAAATCCAAAATAAAAAGCACAATCGTTACAAAAGTATTCGTTTGCGCTAACTGAGTTTTAGTTTTATTCTTCATATTTCCCCCTTTGAAATTAACTGTTTATTTTATTATATAGTATCAAAAAAGCAATTACAATTTAAAAAGTCAAAAATGAATATTTTTTACATGGATTTTTCATTAAATAAATAATATAATTAAAAAATAATATTAAACTATACTTACTAATTTAGTGTAGAAAGGAAAAAACATGAAATTAACTAAAGAAGAAAAGTCATGGATTATGTACGACTGTGGTAATTCAGCATATTCTATGGCTGTTACAACAGCTTTACTACCAGTTGTATTTGGAATGTTTGACAATGTTGGAAGCAGTATGGATTTAGGGTATTTTAATTCTATTGCCAGTATAATTGTAGCAATAATGAGTCCTATATTAGGGACAATTGCTGATTATAAGGATAAAAAGAAAAGATTTTTCCTGTTTTTTGCAATACTAGGTGTTTTTACCACAGCCACTCTTGCAGCTATACCACCTTCAAGTGGACAATGGCAAATATTAATATTCATTTTTATATTAACAGTAGTTGGATTTAACGGATCAAATATATTTTATGATGCCTTTTTACCAGATGTTGCAACAGATGAAAGAATGGACCGTGTTTCATCCAGAGGATTTGCGTTTGGATACATATTAAGTGTTGTACCTTTTGGAATTAGTCTAGCTACAATTTTCTTAATGGGTATGGACAATCCAGTTGGTTATCAAGTTGGGTTTGTTATTACTGCCTTATGGTGGGGCTTATTTACAATTCCTATGATAAAAAATGTAAAACAGAAACACTACATTGAACCAGAACCAAAACCTGTAATAAATAGTTTTAAAAGAATCGGAAGGACATTAAAAAACATAACTCATTTTAAGTATGTTTTTATTTTCTTGATATCATATTTCTTTTATATAGATGGAGTAGACACAATAATAAAAATGGTCGTTCCATATGCAAGAGGTGTTCTAGGGAGTGATTCAATGGACACATTTACCCTTTTAGGAATACTACTTATAATACAGATAGTTGCCTTTCCTTGTGCGATTTTATATGGAAACCTTGCAAAGAAGTTTTCTGCCAGAGCAATGATAGGTGTTGGAATCATCACTTATATAATAGCCTGTATTTCAGCATATTTTATTTCATCGATATTACATATCTTTTTACTTGGCATTTTGATTGGCTCAGCTCAGGGAGGTATTCAGGCTCTAAGCAGATCATATTATGCAAAATTAATACCTAAAGAAAAATCTAACGAGTTTTTTGGTTTCTATAATATATTTGGAAAGTTTTCAGCAATAATAGGTCCATTTTTAATGGCGATAACTGCATCTCTGACAGGTAGTACAAGAAATAGTATTTTAGCTATAATTCCTCTTTTTGTAATAGGCTTTATTGTGTTTTTAACATTGCCAAAAGATGCAGATGTGGCAGTGGCTATGAAGGAAAAGGATAGTGTAAGGTGAGCTATGAAAAACCATAGTTCTAAAGTAATCAAATTTTTTGAACATTGACAAGTAAATATATCCATAATTTTAGGATGACTGGCAGAGTACGCCAACCTTGAGTGCATGAAAATAAATGCTCTGATAATTATACCGATGGCGAAATAACTCAGAAACAGACATTATTTTCCATCGCATCACAGCATTTTAGCATTTATTTTCAAGCATTCAAGGTCAAAGCCAAAAGTCGAGACTTTTGGTGGCTTTATATTACCTCTGGCTTTATAATCTTGAAACAGACATATGTTAGCTGATATTTTCCATCTGCATCTGATATATCTTTTCCTGACCGAGTTTTATGAGTATCTGCCATTTAGCAGGCATATTTTGAGATTTATTAAACGCATCAGGTTGATTAAGTGGTCGCCAGTAATTATAAGGATGTGGTCTTAGAAAGTTGTAATAAGCAACCCATAATGAAACACCGTAAAGGGCTCCATTATCACTCTTGTAACCATTAGTGTTACGATATGTAGATTTGAAAGTACGATTCATCCTTTCAACGACTTGTTTTATCCAACGATGTTCAGTGGAAACAGCATCATCATTTGTTAGACCAATTACTTGTATCAGATTAACATCTTTGTTTTCTTTAATCCTAAACTGTTGGGCAGCAAGAGGATAAGCGCTGTATCCGTCAGCAACAAATTTTAAAGCTTTACCAGGAAATTCTATAAATTTATTAAAGGCCATTCTCATGGCTAGTATACATGGACCAGTAGAGCGATTGTCAGACACCTGGTAACCGACAATACTTTTTTTACAGGCATCCATTATGAACCAGACATAATGTTTAACACCTAGTTTTTTGATGTAGGTCTCATCAGCAGATAAAATATTTGAAGGCTTATAATCATAAGAATCAACAAAAGGTTTTATAATAGCTGCAGCAGTCATAGCATAAGAAGCTACAGTTGTGTGAGATATCTTAATACCATGTATTTCAAAAAGTGCATGTGCAGTCTTTCTTGTAGATAACTGTAGATTTACATGATATGTAAGAACAAGACCGAGTATATGTGGATTAAATTTTTTAAACCTTAGCGAAGTTGCCCGATCAGGTAATGAACGAAGATTCATTTTGAAAAAATCTACTGTGAACTCACGATAAATATAATGAAGCTTATATAGATACTTTTCCTCAGATGAAAGATTATCTGGAAGGACGTTTTTGCGATTAAGGTAGTAAGGACATTTTTTATTGATACATTTGTGAATATTAAAAACTTTTCTGGTTTTAACTAAAGAAAGTGTATTACCACAATGAGGGCATTTAATACTAACAGGTTTTTTGTATTGTTCACCAGTAGAAAAAGACATTGAACAAACAGCACACTTAAATTGTCCATTACCACCATTATTATCATAAATATAATTATGCGGAGCACCACATCGTGGACAAAAGACATCTTTAGCAACATTTCGTTTTGACTTATTACGTACAGTTACAGGTTTAATAAGTTTTCCATATCTTTTGTGAAAGTACTCAATGAGCTGGCTGTAATCAAAAAGTTCATGTTTAACAATTACAGGAGGAGAATCAACCTTAAATTTCTGATATTCTGGAGACTTTGAGTCATCAAAGGCCCACTGCTTTAAAGGGATATATTTACAGATAAAAAGTGTTAACCAGCAAATTTGTTTATATTGCTGTTGAATAATGTTAATTAAATAAGTTATAATGAGTTCCATGACAATGACCTTTCTTTTCGATTGAATTGTGGTGTGGTAACTTCAATTATAACCGAAACTAGGGGGTCATTGTTTTTTTATTAAAAAAAGAAGCAAAAAACCCTCAAAATACAAGGAATTTGATATATAAAAAGTGTAAAACTTTACACTAACAGGAAAAGAAAAGAGGTTAATTAATGAAAAGAAACATACCTTTTATCTGGGCCCATCGTGGTGCATCTGGTTATGCCCCGGAAAATACAATAGCAGCATTTAAAAAAGCAATTGAACTTAAAGCAGATGGTATTGAATTTGATGTCCAAATGACAAAAGATGGTCAACTTGTTGTGATACATGATGAAACATTAGAAAGAGTCAGTGGAATAAAGGGATGGGTAAAAGATTATAACTTAGAAGAACTTAAAAACATAAATGTGAATTTGAATTTTAAAGAACAAGGTAAAATGTACATACCTACCCTTGAAGAAGTATTATTATTAATAAAAGAAAACGACTTAGAAATAAATGTTGAGCTAAAAAATGGTGTTGTATTTTATGAAAATATTGAAGAAAAAACAATTTCATTGTTAAAAAAAATGAATCTATCTAAAAGAGCTATTATTTCATCCTTTAATCATTATTCCGTTTTAAAGGCTAAAGAGTTAGAACCAGATTTAAGAGTTGCATTTATTTTTTCTGACGGCTATATAGATATGCCAAAGTATGGGAAAAAATATGAAGTTTACTCTTTGCATCCAGCTCTATATAATATTCAATATCCTGAATTTTTAAACAAATGTAAAGAAAATAAAATAAAAGTTAATACATGGACTGTTAATGAAGAAAAATATTTTATTTTAGCCTATGAAATGGGCATTGACGGAATTTTTACTAATTATCCTGACTTAGCAAGGGAGGTTATGAGTAGGCATGAAGTCCGCTTATGAAAAATATATAAACAAAAAACTAAGAGTGACATTATCTAAAGTTAAAAAAGATTTCACCATGCTTTCAGATGGAGGTAAAGAACTTCACTATGAATCATATGTAAATAAGGATGCAAAAGGAGTCATAGTTATTAGTCATGGCTTTTGCGAATTTACTTTAAAGTTTGAGGAAGTAATATTTAGATTCTATGAAAAAGGTTATAGTGTGTATATAATTGATCATAGAGGTCATGGGTACTCACATAGATCGGTAAAAGACCCAGGAAAGGTATATATAAAAAGTTATAAAACATATATATCAGATTTTCATAAATTTACTAGAATTATAAAAAAAGAAAATGAAGGGCTGTCATTATATTTATTTGGTCATTCCATGGGTGGAACAATTGCAGCATTATATTTAGAAAAATATACCCATGATTATAAGGCAGGAATACTTTCCTCGCCCATGATTAAAATGAAATATGATAAATATCCTTCTTGGTTAAATTATGCATATGTAGCTTTAGGAATGTTCTTCGGTAAAAAGTTTGAGTATGTACCAGGCCATAAAGGTTTTGATGGTAAACCGAATTTTAAAGAGAGTAGTTGTATTTCTAGAGACAGATATAATCTAAATTTCCAAAAAAGACTAGAAAATGTAAGGTATCAAACATTTGGCGCAACTTATGGATGGGCTTTTGCCAGTATGAATGCAGTGGAAAAATTAATGGTAGGTGCAAAAAAAATAGATATACCAATTCTTTTATGCCAGGCAGGAATAGAAACAGTTGTGGATAATAAAGGGCAGGATAAAATAGTAAAAAAACTTTCAAAAGCAAAACTTATAAGATACCAAGAATCAAAACATGAAATATATAGTGCCAATGAAGAAACTTTAGAAAAGTATTATTATGATATATTTAAGTTTTTAGAGAGAGTTTAGAAAAGGAACCTCAAATTAACGTTTGAGGTTCCCTAAATATTATCTGAAAAGAATTTCTTGTCCACTTACAGTTATGCCTTTAATTTGATCAGGATCAATTAATTTATAAAAGACTATAGTTTGTTTCAAAGAATGTTCCGATTTTGACAAATCTGAGAATGTAAAGCCAAATTCTTCACCGGAAGTTTTCATGTCAATTATAGTTCCATCGAGAAAAATAATACTGTCTATAGACTCGCCTATAAGTCCAGGGTCCATGAGTGTATCTATATTGCAGACTAGTGAAAAAGGTGATAATTCAACATTTTTAATAATCCAGGTAGACGTACTTTTGTCAATTAGTGAAGTATATTTTATTTCTTTGTTAAGATTAATTGTTTCAGCATTTTCTTTGTATGACGGTTCCCATGAAACGGTCCATTTTAAATCACTTTCATTTTTATATTTTTCCTGAAAAGCTCCCTCACCTGTTTTTTCTAAATAGGCTTCAGCAAAGCCGTTAAAAACTAATGAAATTTCTGAAATTTCGTCGATGTTATAGCCTACATCGAAAATCAAAATATAGCTGATACTGTTATTTGAAATTTCGGCAACACGGATTGTATGTGCTGACATACCGACCGGACTATTTTTTAAATCGAGAGTGTATTTTCTTTCAATTGGTGTTTCGTCATTTTTTAATTCATAGAAAAATCTTATATCTTTGAATTTATAGTTGTCATTGAAATTATAACCTTCCGCTTTTACAGTAATAAGTGCAATTACTGAATTACTGCTATATGCAACATCTTCTATTGAAACTTCAATGTTTTTAGAATTTAAATTGTCAGATATAATTTCTTCTTCCTCCATATAGTTATCTAAATCAGAAATAGAGTTATCATAAAATCCTATATATTCTAAAATGCTCTTCCCATATTCAAATATCTGGGCACTTGCAGGAGTTACTTTTATTATAATACACATTACTAAAAGTGCTGCCAAGAATGCTATTTTTTTATAATAACGTCTTGGTGAAAATGAAAATTTATATTTATTATTATCTAACTTTTTATGTAATTTAATTACTGTATTTTCAGGTGTTTTAATAAAATTATATACTTTCTGTATATCCTGTTTTTCCATCGAAAATTCCTCCTTTGTTTTCTTTTGTCAATTCAATCTTCAACTTTTTACGAGCTCTTGAAAGTCTTTGTTTGACAGAGCTTTCAGAAATCTTTAAAAGTTTTGAGATTTCCATAATTTTGTAGCCCTCGTAATAATAAAGGAAGATTACAATACTATATTTAGAAGAAAGTCTTTTTATTTCTTCAAATAAATTTAAAGTATCTTTATCCTCGAATATTATCGATTCATCTAAAGGGACATTATTCTTTCTCCATGAGGAGGTAAGAAAATTTTTACTTGAATTTATAGTTACACGAATAAACCATGCTTTTTCATGTTCGTCACTTTTAAATTCAGGATTTTTTCTAAAATATCTTAAAAAAACATCTTGAAATACATCATCGGTATCTATATGATTTTTACAATATGTAAAAGCGATACGATAAACTAAATCTTTGTATTTCTGTATGATCTCATTTTCGTTCAAACTTTTAAACCTCCTTTGGATTTGTTTAGGAACGTTCTTAACTATAATACCTTGAAAAGTATAAAAAGGTTACATTTAATATTAAATTTTAAAAAATATTTTGTAACAAAAATGGTATAATTCAATCTAATAAATATATACAAAAATAAAGAGGGGGTGTTGGTCTGAAATCTTTTGAAAGTATTTATGAAGAAAATTTCAAAAAGGTATTTTTGTTTTTATACAGACTTTCAGGGGACAAAACCTTAGCTGAAGAACTAACACAACAGACTCTATATAATGCCTTTTTGAATATTAAAGAGTTTCAAGGTAGGAGTAGTATTTTTACATGGCTTTGTACAATTGCAAAGAATAACTGGCTAAAAGAATGTAACAGGCAGAAAAGGTTCAGTAAAAGAAATGAATTAATTGAAGTGATGAGCGAATATAATATTGAACAGAATATAATTGAGAAACAGACAATTAATAAACTTCGAAAAGAATTAAAGAGCCTGCCCGAACCATATATGACTGTATGTACTTTGAAAATTTATGCTGAACTCTCATATAAAGAAATAGCTTTAGAATTAAAAAGGTCAGAAGGATGGGCAAGAGTAACATTTTTCAGGGGAAAGGAAATGCTGGTTGAAAGGATGGGTGAGTGTAGATGAAACAACAAATAAGCTGTAAAATTATTGAAGATTTATTACCTGTATATGTGGATGAATGCTGTAGTGATGAGACTAAAGAGCTGATAGATAGCCATTTGGAAGAGTGTATTAAATGTAAAAAGAAAGTTGTATTATTAAAGGCAGATTTGACATGTTCAGAAACAGAAGATATAAATCCTGACAAAAGAGTTATTAGAAAAAGTATAAATAGGATTAAATTAATTAGACGGTTAGGATTAATATCTTTAGCACTATGTTTGATTGTAATATTTGTTGTATCTCCGATTTTGAATTATGTAAACGGGAGAGGTTTAACTTATGCTAATGTTGATGAATTCTATAAAGCAAATAATTTCGTTAAATCCATAAAAAAAGGTGATTATGAGGAAGCATATACTTATTTGAATATTAACGATAATTATGAACGCTTGATAAGCGAAAAAAATGATGAAGTTGAAGATGGTATAAATCAAATTAAAGATAATGGTTTTGAATGGTATAATGAAGTATGTAAAAACAAGTTTATGGCTAACATGACAGAGTTAGAACATTCAGGCTATATAATTGAATCCTTTTCATTTGAAGAAATTTATAAAGGTAATGATAGTTGGTATGTTAATTTTTATATAACATCTGAGAATAGTGAAGTATTTGAAATGTTTCTTATAATTACTGAGAATGGTATAAGCCAAATAAGTACTCCAGTGGAAACTGAAAATAATTTTGAAGACTATCTAAATATATATTATATAATGCCTACCAAAAATGAAATTGTTTTTGAAATTTTGTACCAAAATAGTGATTTTGACTGGCAAAAACTATTTGAATATTAACATTTACTGGAATATAGTATTTTGCTATAATTACATTCAAACAAACCAAAGGAACCAAATATGAAGCCCGAAATAAAAATCACAAAATTTAAAAATAAAAATAGTAAAAGGAACCAATTTCCAAAGTTTGGTTATGTAAACGCTAAAGAAATTAATAAATTTCATAAAAGTTTTCCAGATTATGAAAAAACACCACTTGTCAGCTTGAAAAACACTTCTGAAGCTTTAGGTCTTCATGATGTATTAGTCAAGGATGAAAGCTATAGGTTTGGACTAAATGCATTCAAAGTTCTAGGCGGAAGCTATGCAATAGCTAAATATATTTCAAAAACATGTGGAATAAGTATTGGTGACTTAACCTTTGAAAGACTAGTAAGTGATGAATTGAAAAAAGAATTAGGAGAGGTTACATTCATTACAGCAACAGATGGAAATCACGGCAGAGGTGTTGCGTGGATGGCAAATAAAATAGGACAAAATAGTGTCGTCTATATGCCAAAAGGAACCACATTAGAACGCTTAGAAAATATAAAATCTCTTGGTTCTAAAGCAGAGATTTTAGACTTGAATTATGATGATGCAGTTAGAAAAGCTAATAAAGATGCCAAGTTAAATGGCTGGATAGTAATACAGGATACATCTTGGACAGGTTATGAAGAGGTACCCAGGTGGATAATGGAAGGATATACTTCCATGGGGTATGAAATTGTAAGCCAAGTTAAAGAGTTGAATTATAATAAACCAACTCATATTATTTTACAGGCAGGAGTTGGAGCCATGGCTGGAGCGATGACCTACTTTTTTAAAAAATATTATAATAAAGAAGCACCAATTATTGTAATAATTGAATCTGATCAGGCAGATTGCTTTTATAAGACCGTAGAAGCAAAAGATGGTAAAATACATTTTATAGACGGTGATTTAAATACTATTATGGCTGGATTAGCCTGTGGAGAACCATGTGAAATGGCATGGGATATATTAAAAGAATATGCAGATTTCTTCGTATCTGTACCTGATACTATAGCAGAAACAGGAATGATAGGTTTAGCTAATCCTTTCACAGGTGACAAAAAGATAATTTCAGGTGAAAGTGGAGCAGTTGGTTATGGATTCATAAAGGAAATAATGAACAACAACAAATACATACATATAAGAAAAGAATTAGGTATAAATAATTCAAGTAGTATTTTATGTATATCAACAGAAGGTGATACAGATAAGGAAAACTATAAAAAAATTGTATTATAGTGATTGTAGGTATATAATATATTTATAAAAAAATAGCTAGGAGAGGTATGCTATGTCAAATTTATATTTTGAATGGGATAAGGATTTTGAAACAGGAAATAAAAAAATAGACAATCAACACTATAGTTTAGTGGCTCTTATCAATGAATTAATGAAAATAAATTTGGGCAAAGACGAAGAATCGATAAAAAAACTAGAAGATATTAATTCACAACTCTCAAACTATACAATTGAACATTTCAAATCAGAAGAAAAGCTAATGGACATGTACTTGGTGGATTCTAGACACACAAAAAAACATAAGGAAATACATAAGTACTTTATTAAACAAATAGAAAATCTAGGAAGTGATTTATCTTGGCTTAGAGATGAAGTTAAAGTCAAAGACTTTGTCGAATATTTAATAAGGTGGTTGGCATATCACATATTAAATACAGATAAAAGTCTTTTTAGGCAACTAGATGGTATTATAGATAAAAAGTTAACTCCTAAAGAAGCATATGAAAAAGAAGAGCAGGTGGTTGAATCAAATACTGAACCACTTTTAAAAGCCCTAAAAGCTTTGTATAATTTAGTTTCTGAAAAAAATATAGAGCTTGAGCAAAAAAATAAGGAATTAGAAGAAAAAGTTATAAATCGAACAAAAGAGCTAACAGATGCAAATACAAAATTAGAAAAACTTTCTCTTGTTGATGAATTAACAGGACTATATAACAGAAGGTTTGTAATAATGGAAATTGAAAAGCAGATATATAACTGGAATAGATATAAGGTACACTTTTCACTCATTTATGTAGATGCTGATAAATTTAAGGGTGTTAACGACAATTTTGGGCATGAAAAAGGTGACTTTGTATTAAAGTGGGTTGCTGATTTTTTAAAAAATAGTATAAGAAAAACTGATATCGCATGTAGATTAGGAGGAGACGAATTTTTAATTATTTGTCTTCATTGTAACGAGAAAGAAGCAGAAGGTATTGGTAAGAACTTAATTAATAAATATCAAAGTGAACCAGATGAAAATATAATAAAATATTGGAAACCTTCTTTAAGCATAGGTATTGCTACAATAAGTGATAAAATAAAGTCATCCGATGAGATGCTAAAAGCTGCAGATGCTGCAATGTATACATCAAAAAATAATGGTGGAAATCAAGTTAGTGTAATAAAAACTTAAAAAAAACTTGAAAATTATTATTTTTAATGTATAATAAACAATAATTGAAAACGGGGGGCTAACTTAAGTTGGCTGAGAGTAGACTGTTTTGTCTAGACCCATAACCTGATTTGGATAATGCCAACGTAGGGATATATAAGCGCTATATTAATTGTGTTTTAAGGCGAATATACTTTACGGTGTATTCGCTTTCTTTTTGAAAACAGAATATGCCAGTTATAAACTCAGGTCATTTATATTTTGATCTGGGTTTTTTACATTTTTAAACAGAATATTTTAATACTTGGAGGAAATCATGAGAGGATATACAACACAAATGGATGCGGCAAGAAAAGGCATCATAACAAAAGAAATGGAAGTAGTTGCTAAAAAAGAAAATATGGATATAGGTGAATTAGTAAAACTTGTATCTGAAGGGAAAATTGTAATATGTGCCAATAAAAATCATAAATGCATAAATCCTGAAGGCGTTGGCAGTATGTTAAGAACAAAAGTAAATGTTAATCTTGGTGTTTCAAGAGATTGCAAAGATTATAATATTGAGGCACAAAAAGTTATGAGTGCAATTAATCTTGGAGCAGATGCTATTATGGACTTATCTAGTCATGGCAATACACAACCATTTCGACAAAAACTTGCTATGGAATGTCCAGCAATGATTGGAACAGTACCTGTTTATGACAGCGTAATACACTATCAAAGAGATTTAGCAACTCTTACTGCGAAAGATTTTATTGATGTTGTGAGGCTTCATGCTCAGGATGGTGTTGACTTTGTTACTGTTCATTGTGGTATTACTAGAAAAACAATAGAGCAGATAAGAAAACATAAAAGAAAAATGAACATAGTAAGTAGAGGAGGAAGCCTTGTTTTTGCATGGATGAGTATGACAGGAAATGAAAACCCTTTTTATGAATACTATGATGAAATCTTGGATATTTGCGAAGAATATGACGTAACTATTTCCCTTGGAGATGCATGTCGTCCGGGGTGTCTTGCAGATGCTACAGATGTTTGTCAAATAGAGGAATTAGTTATATTAGGAGAACTAACAAAAAGAGCATGGGAACATAATGTTCAAGTTATGGTTGAAGGTCCTGGTCATGTTCCGTTAAATCAAGTTGCAGCAAACATGGAAATTCAAAAAAGTATATGTATGGGAGCACCATTTTATGTGCTGGGACCTCTTGTTACGGATATAGCACCAGGGTATGATCATATAACTGCAGCAATAGGTGGAGCGGTAGCGGCTATGAATGGAGCAGCTTTTCTTTGCTACGTAACTCCTGCAGAACATTTGGCACTTCCAAATGTAGAAGATGTAAAGCAGGGAATTATTGCAACAAAAATTGCTGCTCATGCTGCCGACATTGCAAAAGGAATAAAAGGTGCAAGAGATATAGATGACAAAATGTCTGATGCAAGAAGGAATCTTGATTGGGATATGCAGTTTGAATGTGCTTTAGATCCAGAAACTGCAAAAGCAATAAGAGACAGTAGAAGCCCTGAAAAGGATCATAGTGAAACATGTAGTATGTGTGGAAAGTTCTGCGCCGTGAGAAGCATGAACAAAGCTTTGGCAGGAGAACACATAGATATCTTATAGGAGTTTTATGAAATTAAAAAAAGAAGATTTAATATTATATGCAGTTACGGATTCTTCGTGGATAGGTAGTGAAAAACTTGAAGTACATGTTGAAAAAGCAATACTCGGTGGGGCAACATTTATTCAGTACCGGGAAAAGGAGCTTAATTATAATGAAATGCTGAAACAGGCAATTAAGATTAAAGAAGTTTGTAAGAAATATAAAGTTCCTTTTATAGTAAATGACAACATTGAGATAGCTATTGAAATAGAGGCTGATGGAGTTCATCTGGGGCAATTAGATTTTGCAGTAAAGGAAGCAAGAAGATTATTAGGCAAAGAAAAGATAATAGGAGCAACAGCTAAGACAATAAAGCAGGCTATTCAGGCTCAAAATGAAGAGGCCGATTACATCGGTAGTGGAGCAGTGTTTGGAAGTAAGACAAAGTTAAATACCCTTAGCATGGATTTAAGAACTTTAAAAGAAATAACAGAAAATGTAAAAATACCAGTTGTGGCTATAGGCGGTATTAATAAGAAAAATGTTAAAAAACTTAAAAATACCGGTATATCAGGAATAGCCGTTGTAAGCGGTATTTTTGCAGAGAAAAACATTGAAAAAGCATCAAGAAAATTAAAAAGAAAAGCAGAATTAATTATTTAGTCAAAATAATGAGCGGCAGATTGGGGGCACCACCTTAGGTCGCTATATAAAATTAATGCGAAAAGGAGAAATTATGAAAACAGCATTAACAATCGCAGGAAGTGATTCCAGCGGAGGCGCCGGTATACAGGCAGATATAAAGACTATGATTGCTCATGGAGTTTATGCCATGAGTGCAATTACGTCTTTGACCGCACAGAATACTACCGGCGTAAAAGATATCATGGAGGTGAATTCAAAGTTTTTAGAGACGCAGCTGGATAGTATTTTTACGGATATCTATCCTGATGCAGTAAAAACAGGCATGCTATCTTCGAAAGAAAATATTTTATCAATTGTAAAAAAATTAAAATATTATGATGCTAAGAATATTGTTGTTGACCCTGTTATGATTTCAACTAGTGGTTCAAAACTTTTAAAAGAAGATGCCATGGAAATATTAAAAAACGAATTATTACCTCTTGCAACATTAATTACTCCAAACATTCCTGAGGCTGAAACATTAATTAAAAAGAAAATTTCAAATAAAAAGGAAATGCTTAAGTCTGCTAAGGAACTTTATAAACGTTATGGGTGTTTTGTTTTAATAAAGGGAGGACATAGTACTGATAATGCGGATGACTTACTTTTTTTAAATGATAAATACATGTGGTTATATGGGAAAAGAATAGATACAGATAATACACATGGAACGGGATGTACGTTGTCAAGTGCGATAGCATCTAATCTGGCAAAAGGAATTAAAATTGAAGAAGCAGTTAAAAATGCAAAAAAATATATTTCAGGTACACTTGAAGCCGGACTTAATTTAGGACAAGGAAACGGCCCCGTAAATCATGGATTTGCAATTGAATTGTAAGAGGGATAAGAAAAAGGAGTTTATTATGAAAAACACAAATGTAAGAAAATTAACATTAACCGCTGCTATGGCAGCAGTAGCAGTAGTGGGTTCACTTATATCATTCCCTATATTTGGATCAAAATGTGCACCTATACAGCACCTGATAAATATTATATGCGCAGTATTTTTAGGACCATGGTATGGTCTGGCAGCAGCTTTTACATCAAGTCTTATTAGAAATTTACTTGGAATCGGAACATTGCTAGCTTTTCCAGGTAGTATGTGCGGTGCATTTCTGGCCGGTATTCTTTATAAGTATGGTAAAAAATTACCTTTTGCATATTTGGGAGAAATATTTGGAACAGGTATTTTGGGAGCCTTGCTATCATATCCAATTGCAAAGATAATAATGGGGAATGAAGCTGTTGCAGCATTTACTTTTATCGTTCCATTTTTAATAAGTACCTGTGCAGGTACGTTTATTGCTATTGTATTAACGGTATCTATGGAAAAGATAGGTTTTATAAAAATGGCTAAAAGTCAGTTGAATTGAGGTAGATATAATGGAATCGGAAGCCCGTAAAATATATAAAGAGTATTTGAAAATAAAAGAGTCTAATCTCCAGATACATTGTATTACAAATAATGTAACAATAAATGACTGTGCAAATATTTTGCATGCAATCGGGGCATCTCCAATTATGGCAAAAAATATTTCAGAAGTTGAAGAGGTTGTTTCAAATAGTAGTGCTTTTGTATGCAACTTTGGAGCTATAGATGACTTCGAAGCTATAAAAGAGGGGTGCATTGAAGCGGAAAAAAAAGGAATTCCCATTGTTATCGACCCTGTAGGGGTTGGGGGGATTTCATATCGTAGAGAAATGTTTTTTGAACTTATGAAGAGTATTACTCCTACCTGTATTAGAGGGAACGCTTCGGAAATCACAGCACTTGTTGAAAAGCAAAATACCGTTAAAGGAGTGAATTCTAACAAAAAGGAAACTAGGTTGATAATTGAGAAAAATGTAGTCAGGCTTAGTAAAAAACTTGGTTGCATTGTAGTTGCATCAGGAGAGACCGACATTATTTCAGATGGAATGGAAACATATAAAGTTGGTTTTGGAGATATATTAATGACAAGGATAAGTGGTACGGGATGCATGCTTTCATCAATTGTTGGAGCTTTTCTAAGCAGTGAAAATAGTGTTAAATCCGTAAAAAAGGCATGTATAATATTTGCTATATGCGGTGAAATTGCTGCAAAGAAAACCAGGAGAGAAAAAATGGGGATAATGACATTTAAAACAAATTTTATTGATTGTGTTTCTAATCTTGAATATAGAAAAATCAAAAAGATTTATAATAAGCACTCATAGAGTCTTTTTACGGCTTCTTCCATACACTTAGTTTTAATTGATGAATAATTTATTATAAAAAGATGTTCAGTTGATTTTGGTGGGTTACTATAATATCCGGACAAACTGGAAAGTTTTATACCTTTATTATTTACCCGCTGCAAAAATAAGTCATCTGAAAGTTTTGTATTAATATACATTAAAAAATGAAGTCCTGCGTCTTCTTCTGAAATATTTACATAGGAAGACAAGGGGCTGTTTTTAATTACTTCTAAAAGAGCATCTCTTCTACCGTGATAGAAGTTACGCATTCTGTTTATATGCTTTTCAAAATATCCTTCTTTTATAAACCTAGATAAAGTATATTGTTCAAAGTTTGAAACAGTACAAGAATAAAAACTTAGTCTATTATAGAATTCTTTTACTAAATGTTTTGGCAATACCATATAACTTATTCTTACAGTAGATGCAAGACTTTTTGTAAATGTATTTATATAAATTACTTTTTCCATAACATCGATGCTTTGCAGGGTAGGAATAGGTTGACCGGAAAGACGAAATTCGCTATCATAATCATCCTCTATTATATATCTGGAATCTGATTTTGAAGCCCAACCTAATAATTCATAACGTCTGCTTATCGGCATAACAATACCAGAGGGAAAATGATGAGAAGGAGATATGTGTATAACATCTGCTTTGGTACTTTCCAAATCGTTTATAATAACTCCATTTTTGTCCATATTAACAAAATCACATTCTACATTATTACTTGCGTATATCTGTGATATTTTTTTGTATCCCGGATTTTCAACACAGTATTTCTTGTTAAAACCAAGTAGCTGAATTAAAAGACCATATAGATATTCTGTACCTGCACCTACTATAATCTGATCCGGTGAAACTTTTACTCCCCTGAAATCATAAAGGTGTTCAGATATAGCTTCCCTGAGGTTTAAAATACCACCTGCAGGCGGATTTTTTAATAAATCGGTACTATTGTCTCTTATAGTTTCTCTTAAAAGCTTTGCCCAAACTGAAAAAGGAAAATTTTCTGGTTCAGTCTGATTGCTTGTAAAGTCTGCAAAATATTCAGGTGACTTAGGAGATAAAGAAAAATCCTCTGTTTTTTGAATTGGCTTTAGTGTTTCTTTATCAAGTTTAATGTCAGTTATAAAATAACCTTTTTTAGGAAGGGAATAAATATAACCTTCAGCCATTAATTGAGCATATGCAGTTTCTATAGTTATTGTACTTATACCAAGATTTTCTGCAAATGATCTTTTTGAGGGCAGTTTTGTACCTGATGATAAAGTTCCATTTAAAATATCATTTTTTATACATTTATATAAATATTCATAAAGTGAATCATTGCCGATATCTGTAAAAGAATAAGTAAGCATTAATTTAACCCTCCAAACTGACCATGCTAAACAATATTAATCTGAGTATTTTAATATGGTCAATATTTATTATAATAGTTTTTAAGTTTTTTGTAAACATTTTAAATATTGGAGGAATAAATATGTCACAGAAAAGATATGAATTAAACAAAGAATTAGCACAAATGTTAAAGGGTGGAGTTATTATGGATGTCACTACACCGGAGCAGGCCAGAATTGCCCAAGAAGCGGGAGCATGTGCAGTAATGGCTCTTGAGAGAATACCCGCAGATATTAGAGCTGTTGGAGGGGTATCAAGAATGAGTGACCCTAAAATGATAAAGGGAATACAGGATACAGTTTCAATACCTGTTATGGCAAAATGTAGAATAGGTCACTTTGTTGAAGCTCAGCTTTTAGAAGCAATAGAAATTGATTACATTGATGAAAGTGAAGTGTTATCACCAGCTGATGACTTGTATCATATAAATAAAAGAGCATTTAATGTGCCTTTTGTGTGTGGAGCAAAAGATTTAGGTGAAGCATTAAGAAGAATAAATGAAGGTGCGTCAATGATAAGAACAAAAGGTGAGCCTGGTACAGGTGATGTTGTGCAGGCAGTTAGACATCTAAGAATCATGAATAAAGGGATAGCAAAAATTGTATCAATGAGAGAAGACGAATTATTTAATGAAGCAAAAGAACTTCAAGTTCCATATGAACTTGTTGAATATGTATATAAAAATAAAAGACTACCTGTAGTAAATTTTGCTGCCGGTGGAGTAGCTACTCCTGCTGATGCAGCTTTAATGATGCAGCTTGGGGCTGAGGGTGTATTTGTAGGGTCAGGAATTTTTAAATCAGGCGATCCCGCAAAGAGAGCAGCAGCGATTGTAAAAGCTGTAACAAATTTTAATGACGCAAAATTAATTGCTGAATTATCAGAAAACCTTGGTGAAGCAATGGTTGGAATTAATGAACAGGAAATAGAACTTTTGATGGCAGAAAGAGGTAAATAAAATGACAGTTGGAATTTTAGCTGTACAGGGTGCATTTATTGAGCATGCTAAAATTATGAAGCAAATGGGAATAGATTATTTTGAAATCAGACGAAAGTCAGATTTGGAAAGGCCATTTGATGCATTAATTCTTCCCGGTGGTGAAAGCAGCGTTCAGGGAAAACTTCTAAAAGAACAGGATATGTATTACATAATTAAAGAAAAGATTGAAAGCGGGTTGCCGGTATTGGCAACCTGCGCCGGTCTTATATTACTTGCTGAAAATTTAAGTAATGATGATAAACAGCATTTTGCCACACTGCCTGTTACGGTAAAAAGAAATGCATACGGAAGACAGTTGGGAAGTTTTTTTAAGGAAGAAGAAGTTAAAGGCATAGGCAGTTTTCCCATGAAGTTTATAAGAGCACCTTACATAGAAAAAATTTCAGATGGGGTGGAAGTGCTTTCAAAGGTGGATGGAAATATCGTAGGTGTAAAGTATAAAAATCAGTTTGCCTTTGCTTTCCATCCTGAGCTTACAGATGATAAAAGAATACATGAGATGTTTGTAAGAAGTATAAAAGTTTGACAAAGCAATATAAGGTTGTTATAATATCGATACACGATATCGATAAATGATATTGAAGGAGAAATTATGTCACGAGAACAATTACAAACCCTCACCGAACCAATGTATTATATATTACTAGCATTAAAAGATGAATGCTGTGGAGTTGATATAATGCAGAAAGTCGAACAGCTATCAAATAAAAGAGTTAAAGTTGGGCCAGGAACGCTATACACCTTATTGGAGAAGTTTCAAAAACTGGGCTTAATCATTGAGACTAAAGTTGAGGGTAGAAAGAGAAGTTACATAATCAGCCAAATAGGAATTGAAGCTTTAGAAAAAGAGTATCAACGTTTAATCACAATGATTGAGGAGGGAAAGACTATATTGGGGAAATAATATAGCCTAGTATTTAATAATGGGAAAAAAAAGAAAAGTGTTTTTTGCATTCGCATATGATTTTGATGGGATAGAAAAGTTTCTTGAAGCAGAGGCAGCAAAAGGTTGGATGTTAAAAAAGTGTTCGGGAAGCATTTATACTTTTGAGAAGTGTGAACCTAAAAAGTTGAAATTTCAAATTAATTTTTTCGATTCGAATATTAGAAATGGTAATACTGAGTATTTAGAATATATCGAAGAGACCGGGTGGAAGTATGTCTATACATATGGAAAAATGCAGATATTTTGCTCGGAACTAGAAGAAATTATTCCAATACATACAGATCAGGAAATAAAGTATAATATTATAAAGAAAAAAGGTTTTCAGAATGTATTCTATCTTTTAATTTTTTTAATATTCTCGCAATTTAATATTTTTTTTGTATCATATGATTTATGGTTTTCAAAAGATTATTATTCATTTGGTTATCAAGTATCAAATCCTTTAATTTTATCAGCGCAATTTGCCATGATAATATTAATAATATTTATCATATTCAATGTAGCAAGATTTGGATTATTCTATTTTAGAAATCAGAAAAATTATAAGCTGGGAATGAATATAAAATATCCAGATTTCAAAAGTACGAACAGAATAAATGCTACATTTAAAATTACTTATTTGATAATGCTTCTGTTTTATTTTTTTAATTTTATATATTCAGTTTTTCCAAGTTTCAATGTTTTGTTTTTAACAACCCTTATTTGTGCATTATTTGCGATAGTTATAAAGTTGGCATATAAAAAAGTTTTTAAGGATGGTGAGGCACCTGTTTTAATAATAATATCTGTTATATGTATATTTGTTACTATCGGACTTTTTGTATACAATTTAACTACAGATTTTACGGGATATAGGAAATTGATTGGCGAAAACTCTGCTACATTTTTTAAGAGTGAAGAACTTGAAATGACTTTGTTGGACCTAGGTATAAGTAAACCGGAAAATTTTCTATATGAGGTAAAAGACGAATATGGCTCACGGAGTATTTTTGCAGAAAAAACAATCGTTACAGACTTTTATCTTACAGAGAAAGGTGAAGAATTAGGCTATAATATACACTTTTTTTCTAGTGAATTCCAAAAAATAATAGATAAATATAATAATCTGGTTTTAAATAATCCGAATTTCAAAATGAAAAAAATTGGAAAAGAAGATTTTAGTAATAAGATATTTGACGTTTATAGTGGCGAAACTTATAATAAAAAAGTGTATGTACTTTTAGGGCAAGGAGAAACAATAATAGTTGATGGAGATTTGAATATGAACCAGGCTTTACAACTAGCATTACATTTTATAAACTAAATCCAAAGTAAATATGAAGGAGCCACACCATGTCAGAAACTACCCTCTACGAAAATCACAAATTCGAAAATTTAAAAGTAATCGGTCAGACATTATCAGATTACAAGTTCATAGAGTGCGAGTTCAATAACTGTTATTTTGAAGAATGTACACTTGAAAACTGTACATTTATAAACTGTAAATTTAACAAAACCAATATAATAACACTTAAAAGTAAAAATTCCGAATCAAAGTACTCGGAATTTCAGGGTTGTAATCTCATAGGAATAAACTGGAATAATTTATTACCAAAAGGAATGGTTGCTGAACCTATAAGAAGCATAAAAGAAAGTCTTTTAAAATACAATTATTTTATAGAAATGAAAATGCAGAAATTTGATTTTTCAAAAAACAATATTTTAGAATCACTATTTGAAAACTGTGATTTAAGAGAAAGCAGTTTTAAAGAATGTAACCTGAGTGGAACTCAATTTGGGAAGTGCAATATAGAGAAAGTAGATTTTAGGGATACTAGCGAATATCAAATAGATTTGTTCACAAACAAGATGAAGAAAGCAAAATTTTCTTTTCCTGAAGTTGTAAGTCTTTTAAGCGAATTAGATATAATTATTGATTAATAAATTTTAAAAAATGGGTTATAATATAATAAATCAAATTCATCAAGGAGGTCTAAAATGGTAGCTTGGTTTGAACAATTCAACCCTGTAATACAGGCGCTGTTTGGAACTATATTTACCTGGGGAGTTACAGCACTGGGAGCATCGATGGTATTCTTTTTTAAGTCCATAAATAAAGCGGTACTTAATACAATGCTTGGTTTTGCAGCAGGAATTATGATAGCGGCCAGCTTTTGGTCTCTTTTGTCTCCAGCAATAGACATGGCTGAAGAACTTGGAAGCAAACCATGGATAGTAGTAACCATAGGATTTTTAGTTGGCGGAGGCTTTTTGTATTTAGCGGATAAAATATTACCACATTTACATCTTGGTTTAGAAAAACATCAGGCAGAAGGAATTAAAACAAGCTGGCAAAGAAGTGTACTATTGGTACTTGCGATTACACTTCATAACATACCTGAAGGACTTGCAGTAGGCGTTGCTTTTGGAGCAGCAGCAACAGGAGATTTGGGTAGTGCAACTGTGGCAGGAGCAATTGCACTTGCTTTAGGAATTGGAATACAAAATTTTCCTGAAGGGGCAGCAGTTTCTATTCCTTTAAGAAGAGAAGGTTTTTCAAGAGGGAAAGCATTTCTATATGGACAGTCATCAGGTATTGTTGAACCGATTGCAGCTGTAATCGGAGCTTTGGCTGTGACTTCAATGAAATCAGTTTTACCATATGCTCTTGCATTTGCAGCGGGAGCTATGATCTTTGTAGTTGTGGAAGAACTTATTCCGGAAGCACAGAGAGAAGAAGGCGGTTCTAAAACAGATGTTGCCACTATAGGTTGTATATTAGGTTTTGCTTTAATGATGGTATTGGATGTTGCTTTAGGCTAGGAAGGGTTAACATGGGAAAAGGTAAGCGAGTTATTATAAAAGTCGTTTTTACAGTAGTAATAATTTTGGCAATAATACTTTTTATCTTTATCAGGCTAAAAAAAGAGGAGCCTAATAGTCTTACAAACTCAGATTTTGAAATAGAAAACTACAACAGTGAGATAGATAAGGATAGTGACGGTATTGATGATCAAACTGACTTTTTAAATAGTGTAAAAGACTATATAGATACGAACCCAAAGTATAAAAGTAAATATTATGATTCGGGATTTCCTGATGACGAATATGGTGTTTGTACGGATGTAGTTGGGTTTGGTCTCTTAGGGTCTGGATATAATCTTATGGATTTGGTTAATACTGACATAATAGAAAATCCTGATGATTATGCTATTGAAACCATAGATAAAAATATAGATTTCAGGCGTGTAAAAAATCTGTATGTTTATTTTGAAAACAATGCAATAAGTTTGACAACGAATATTTATGATATAAAAGAGTGGCAGGGCGGAGATATAGTGGTTTTTGAGAGCCATATAGGTGTTGTTTCAGATAAAAGAAATGAAGATGGAATAACGTATATAATACATCATAATGGTGTATTACAGTTAAACTATGAAGAAGACATACTTGAAAAAAGAGATGATATATTAGGACATTTTCGTATAAGCTAAGAGGGTATAATCCCTCTTTTTGTCTTTTATTTAATACAAATTATTCCTGATGTATTTTGCAAAAATCAACCTTTTTGTTATATAATTGATTTTGAATAAGTAATAGAGGTGTGTGTATGAATATTATTGAAGCAGCAAATCAATGTTTAATGTGTAAAAAACCAATTTGTAAGGAGTATTGTCCTGTCGGAACTCAAATACCCGAAATTATCAGCATGTTTAAAGCAGGAAAACTTGAGCAGGCTGGAGAAATTCTTTTTGAAAATAATCCCTTATCTTTAGTGTGTTCTATAATTTGTTCTCATCAAGACCAGTGTATGGGACATTGTGTTCGTGGAATAAAAGGAGAACCTGTACAGTTTTATCAAATAGAAGAATATATTTCCACTAAATATCTTGAAACTTTAAATTTTGAAAAACCTAATCAAGATAAAGATAGAATTGCTATCGTAGGATCAGGTCCAGCAGGAATAACAATTGCTTTTATTCTTGCGAAAAAAGGATATAAGGTAACTATATTTGAGAGTAAAGAAAAAATTGGCGGAGTATTAAGGTATGGAATTCCAGAATTTAGATTAAGTAAAAGCGTTCTTGATATATACGAAGAAAAACTTTTACAGCTAGGCGTTAAGATAAGACCAAATACCCTGATAGGGCCAGTACTTACAATTGACAAGCTTTTTTCAGATGGTTATAAAGCGATTTTTATTGGTACAGGAGTGTGGAGTCCAAACAAAATGGATATTAAAGGAGAAACATTAGGAAATGCGCATTTTGCAATAGACTATTTAAAGGCTCCTAGTGTTTATAGACTTGGGAAAAAAGTAGCTATTATAGGTGCAGGAAATGTTGCTATGGATGCTGCTAGAACTGCCAAAAGAACGCCTGAGGTAGAAGAGGTGAAAATATTTTACCGTAGAGGTTTAGAAAACATGACAGCTACAAAAGTTGAGATAGAAGAGACAATGAAAGATGGAGTGTTGTTTGAACTGTATAAAAAACCTGTTGAGATATTTGATAATGGTGTAGCTTTTAAAAATACAAATGAAGACGATTCAAAAGATATTTTTTATGAATGTGATTCTGTAATTATTGCAGTAAGCCAGTCTCCCAAAAATAATATAGTAGTTAATAATAAAGGGTTTGAAACTTCTATTCAAGGTTTATTAGTTACAGATGAAAAAGGTTATACCACTAAAAGGGGAGTTTTTGCTTCAGGAGATGTAGTTACTGGGTCGAAAACTGTTGTTGAAGCTGTTAGTAATGCTAAATTGGTGGCAGTTTCAATAGAAGAATATTGTGATTCTCTTAGATAGAGGTGAATATGAAACAAAAAGCTTTATTAATTTATGGAACATTAATAATACCAATAATGATAATTGCATTTTATCTTTTAACAAGTTTTTTGGGTAAAACCTGGGGATATGTTACTGGATATTTAACATATTTGATTTTATTAATTGTCGGTATATTTGTTTTTAAAAAAGAAAAAATTAATATCAAGAAAAACAAGAATGTAAAATACTATGTGCTTGTATTTCTCCCTGTGATTTTCACTGGATTAATAATATTTATTCCTAATGCAATAAATGAAAACTACCAAATTTTAGGTATAGTTGTAGTATACGCTATTCTTAATGGAAGCTTAGAAGAATTATTTTGGAGGTATACATTTTTTAGTGTATATGACAAAAATATATGCAAGGCATATATAATTCCTACCATTTTATTTGCAGGCTGGCACATATCTTTGATGTTTGCAAAAGGGATATTTATATATAGTGGTGTTCCAATTCTTGTAGGTGGAGCTTTAGCAATGGGGATAATATTCGGCCTTGTCTTAAAAAAGACAGGAAACATTAGAATAGTAATAATATCTCACATAATGGTAAATATTATTATATTCACTCAGCTTATAAGTCAAAATTGGTTTTAAAATATATTGTTTAGATAGGAGAAGTATGTTTATTTACGTATTGATATTTGCAGTTTGTTTGTTGGCATCTATTGTAGGAGCTATTTGTGGAATAGGTGGAGGAGTGATAATTAAACCTGTTTTAGATTCCCTTGGTATTATGAATGTTTCTCAGGTTAGCTTTCTATCTACATGCACCGTTTTAGCAATGGCCTCATATACAATGTTAAAAGGAAAAGTAAGTAAAGCATCAAAAGTTGAAGTAGGATTAGCAGTACCATTATCTATTGGAGCTGTTATTGGAGGCCTCGTTGGAAAGGGAACCTTTCAATTAATATTAGAAAACAGTAGTAGTCCAGATAAAGTAGGTGCTATTCAGTCTTTTTGCTTGATTATAGTTACATTTGGTACCTTAATATATACCCTATTAAAAAATAGAATAAAAACTCATGATGTTAAGAATATAACCGTTGGAGTTATTATCGGATTTATATTAGGTTTAATATCTGCTTTTCTAGGAATAGGAGGAGGACCTATAAATTTAGTTGTTTTATTTTTCTTTTATTCACTTGATACAAAAACGGCAGCAGAAAATTCATTATTTATTATTTTCTTTTCACAGGCTTCTAGCGTTATACTTTCACTAGCAACTGGAAAAATACCAGATATTTCTGTTTGGATATTATTGCTTATGATTGCTGGAGGAATAGGAGGAGGAATTCTCGGAAGATTTGTAAATAATAAGATTGAACATCATGTGGTTGATAAATTATTTATTGGCCTAATGGTTGTAATAGTTTTAATCTCAAGCTTTAACATGTTTAAATTTATGAATTAGCCTGTATTTATTGACATGAATAATTGATTTTTATATAATGTTTTTCATATAAAAAGAATAAGGAGATTTACAATGGATTTTTCAAAAGTTACAGTAGTTAAGAAGGCAAACATATATTTTGAAGGTAAAGTTACAAGTAGAATAGTCATATTTGAAAATGGCGAGAAAAAGACTTTGGGTTTTATGGTTGCAGGTGAATATGAATTTAACACAGAAGCAGCTGAAAATATGGAAGTTCTTGGTGGGGAAATGGAAGTAATGCTACCAGGAGAAGAAAAATACAAATTGTACAAAGAAGGACAAAACTTTAATGTTCCTGCAAATTCAAGCTTTAAAGTTAAAGTAGATAAATATGTTGACTACTGTTGTTCATATAACTTAATCTAAATTGGTAATTTTAAGGTAAAGGTGCTTCCTTTGCCTTTTTTTGATTCAACTAAAACAAATCCACCTAATTTTTCAATATTCTCTTTAACAATATATAAACCAATTCCATCACCCTTTGATATATGTGTGTTAGATCCGCGATAATAAGCTTGAAAAATCTTCTCTAATTCATCGTTATCAATACCTATACCATTGTCAGATATTTCTATAGTTAGTTCATTATCTGATTTGAAGTAATTTATAAAAACCTGGCCATTTTCATCTGTGTATTTATATGAGTTTGTCAGAATATTATAAATAGCTTGATTTAATTTATATTTATCAGTTTTGATTTTAAATGTATCATTTGTTAATAAATCCAGCTTAATTTTTTTTGAATTAAACTGAGGCTTTATTCCATTTATGATTTGTTTAAAAGTACTATGTATATCGATTTCCTCAATGAAAATGTCATCTATTTCTTTTTGCGCATCAATTAAAGAACTCATATTAGATATTATTGATGATATATTATCAACCTGTTGAGAACATATCGATAATTCTTCTTTGTCTGCAACAATCAGACCGTCTTCTATTGCTTCTATGTGTGATTTTAAAACTGCTAAAGGGGTTCGAGTCTGGTGAACAAGTTCATCAATCAAAGTTTTTCTAGATCTTTGTTTTAACTTTAATCTTGTGCTTAATTCGCTTAGACTGTCCCTTATAGCCTGTACCTCTTTAATAGTGCTAGGTTTTTCAATAGTTTCTTCACCTATTTGTATACCTGTAGCAATTTTTGCAGTGTTTTTTAGGGACTTACTCACTTTTTTACTAATAAAGATTCCAATTATTGTGGCTATAATAATTGCCACCAAAATGGAATAAATACTATTTCTAAATAAAGATGATTTAAATCCAGCGGATATATAAGAAGTATTATTTATGCTTTTAATTTCAATATTTATTGTACCTATTTTACTGCCATTAGAAATGATGTCAAATTTTTCTATTTGGTCATAAGCCTGACCCATCATGTTTCCCATCATACCACCATTATAATGAGAGCTACTGTTTACAGAAACAAGCAGAATTCCGTCACTGTCATATATATTTATTCCCGTAATTGGATCATCTAAAAAGCTATTTAGTGTAACAGAAATTTGGTTTACATTAATATTTGAATCATTTTCTAGAACTTCTTTTGCGTATTCATATAAGTCATTTATATTTTGATTATACATATCTTCTATATAAGAATTAAAATTTTTATTAGTCAAGGAAGAAAGAATAAAAGCATTTATGATTATTGAAATAATTGAAACAAAGACTAATGCAAATAATAATAGATTTCGTAGTTTCATTTTTTTTCTCCTTCGAACATATATCCATATCCATATTTTGACTTTATATAGGTTGGTTTTTGTGGATTATCCTCAATTTTATGACGAATTCTTTTTATATATGTGTCTATTGATCGATCTGTACCATCATAATCTAAACCAAAAGATTGCTCTATAAGTTGATTTCGTGAAAGGTACTGGTTTATATTTCTAAGCATTGAATATATAAGTTTATATTCTACAGTAGTTAAGGTAATTTCAGTATTATTTTTAAATAACTTCATAGAAGAGGTATACAACTTAAATGGTCCAGTTTCGATAATTATTTCATCTTTGATATTATACACTCTTTTCAAAAAAACCTTAACACGACTCATAAGCTCTCTTGGGCTAAATGGCTTTATTACATAATCATCTGCCCCTTTTGCAAAACCTTTAATACGATCAACTTCGCTTTGTTTGGCAGTAAGCATAATAACAGGGATATCAGAGCTTTCTCTGATATTTTTCAAAATTTCAAATCCATCAATGCCTGGCAGCATTATATCTAGAATAACTAGGTGAAAATTTTTCTCTGCAAATAATTCTAAAGCATCAAATCCATTTTCTGCAAGAGAGCAGGAATAGCATTCTTTTTTCAAATATTTAATTATAATTTGACTAATCTCAGGCTCATCTTCTACAACTAAAATATTATACATATTATATCCACCTTATAGTTCTTATATATGTTATAACATAAGCAGCAGCCTTAATACAAATTATTTGTATTAAGGCTGCTACTTTACCTATTTTATTTTCTTTTAAGAACCTGTTTTCTTTTTAGATATTCATCTTCTGTAATTTCGCCTCGTATGTATAGAGCTTTTAAATCTTCTAAAACATCATTACTTGTTGATCTTTTTGATTTTATGATAAAAATGAAAACTACTGCTAAAACTATAACTAAAGCTAAAAAAATAAACGGCCAAAAATTAAAATATCCACCTGCATAGTGATTGTAATAAGATTCACAACCAAAATTTCCATTAAATCCTCTCATAATAAACCTCCTCGTTTACAAATTATTTTTTTAAAGTTTCTTTCATTTTGATATAAGTTTCTTCGTCAATTTCACCATTTATAAAACGTTTTTCTAATAAGTCTTCAGAAGATTCTTTTCTATTAAATATAGTTTTATCTTTTTGGTAAATGATGTAAATGACAACACCTACAATAATTATTAATAAATATAACATACATATCCCTCCTTTATATTCATATTATTAAATATAAATATGGCAGAAATATGACAGATATTAATCTTTATATTTAAAATCTGTATGGGGACAAACATTTTAGATATTGGTATTTTTTCCTTTGTTATTTTAAAATATATTTAGTAGCAATTTATAAAAATACATAAAAAAATTATGCAAGATTGTTGATTTTGCACAAGAAGAAAATATACAAAGGAGAAATATTATGTTAACTAAAAGACAAAACTTACTTGAAACAATTAATGGGGGAAATCCTGACAGATATGTAAATTCTTATGAACCATTTGCTTTAATGATTGATCCTATAATGCAAACAATTGGTGGTATGCCTTTTACTATGCAGCCAGGAGATGTTGATATTAATGGATGGGGAGTAAAAGTTGTTTTTCCAGAGGGAAATCCTGGACCATTCCCAGTACACGGTGATGATTTAACAGTATTAAAAGATGTCACAAAATGGAAAGAAGTTGTGAAAGCTCCAAATGTTGTTTTTTCAGATGAAGTATGGGCTGAAACAAAAAAATTGGCAGATGCTGTTGACCGTAATGAACAGTTTGTGACAGGATTCATTGCACCTGGTATTTTCGAAAAATTACATTACTTGATGGGAATTGAAGAAACATTAATAAACTTCTATGAAGAACCAGAAGCAATGCATGAATTAATAGATTTTATGGCAGATTGGGAAATAAAATGTTTTGACGAACTTGTTAAACATATTAATCCAGATGCTATTTTCCATCATGATGATTGGGGTAGCCAAATATCTTCTTTTATATCACCAGAAATGTTTGAAGAATTTTTATTACCAGCATATAAAAAAGTTTATGGATATATTAAAGAAAAAGGCTGTATAATAGTTCATCATTCTGATTCATTTGGAGCAAACCTTGTACCATTTATGATTGATATGGGAATGGATATATGGCAAGGAGTAATGACAACAAATAATATACCAGAATTGATAGAACAGTACGGTGGACAGATAACATTTATGGGTGGTGTAGACAACGGAAAAGTTGACAAAGAAGATTGGACACAGGAAAAAATTGCTGAATATGTAGAAAATCTTTGTAAAGAATGTGGGACAAAGTACTTTATTCCTGGAACAACAATGGGTGGACCAGATAGTATATTCCCAGGAGTATATGATGCTGTAACAGCTGAAATTGATAGAATGAGTAAAGAAATGTTTTAAGTAAAACACTCCATGTTTTGGCAGCATTAGGATAAAATTCTAATGCTGCCTCTTTTTGTGTAAAAATCCACCAGAGTTTGGTATAATTAAATTAATGACTTATTGTTTTATGTTTTGAAAGGAGAACCACATGAAGATGCCTTTATTATATGTTGGCCATGGCTCGCCAATGAATGTTATAGAAAAAAATACTTATACGAATGGATGGAAAGAAATTTCTTATAGTATTCCAACACCAAAAGTAATACTTTCAATCTCTGCTCATTGGGAAAACTTTGGAACGAAAGTATGTGCTGTTGAAAAACCAAAGACTATACATGATTTTTATGGTTTTCCAGAAGAACTTTATAAAATAAATTATAATGCTCTAGGTAGTCCTGAATATGCAAAAAAACTTTTAGATATTCTAAAAGAAAAAGCTGAGGAGGATTTAAGTTGGGGGCTAGACCATGGTACTTGGAGTGTTCTAAGGACAATGTATCCCGACGCAGACATACCAGTTTTTCAAATGAGTCTAGACGGTTCCCTATCAAATAGGGAAATGTTCGAGATAGGAAATGAGATAAAAGGCTTAAGAGAACAAGGAGTATTAATAATGGGTAGTGGAAACATTGTTCATAATCTAAGGATGATAAATTTTAGTTTTAATGGTGGATATGATTGGGCACATGATTTTAATGATTATATTATTGATAGTGTAATGAAAAAGAATTATGAAGATGTGATTGAGTATCAAAATTTTGGAGATGCGGCAAAGTTATCAGTTCCTACAAGTGAGCACTTCAATCCTTTACTTTATGTCTTGGGAGCAACTGAGCAAAGTGATGAGGTAAATATATATAATAATTCATATTTAGCAGGTAGTTTATCAATGACATCATTTTTATTTAAATAAAAAGCACCGATAGGTGTTTTTTTTGTTGAAAATGTATTATAATAAATACATAGAAGTTTTTAATAGGAGGAGATAATAATGGGTAAACTTAGAATAAAAATAATAGGCTTACTGTCTTCCGTAATTTTACTTTCTAGTATAGTATTTTCAGGCTGCGGAATGCAGTATTATATCAGAGAAACAAATAATCCATATGAAACACAAACAACTAGTAATTATATGGAAACTTATACTCAATCAGAACCGATGGAATACGCTACAAGAAACTATGATTTTGTCGGAAGTTGTACTAAACTTTCAGGTACAACAGTGGTAGTTGTAATTTATTTAAATGATAATAGTAGTAGTTGGACTACCCAAAGAATGGATAGAGTTAAGTATAAAATAGGTATTGCAACTGATTATATTGAAGAAGCAGCTAATTATTATGGACAAAGTGCAGAGTTTATATATGATGATGGATATTATAGTGATTTATCATATGAATATGACTATTATGGAAACATAACTGACTTTGACAGTCTTGATGAATACAATTATGATCCTTATCAGGAATCTCTTTTAGAAGCAATAAATAATTATATACCTTCTCAAAAATTATTAAACAAATATGGTGCTGACCATATAGCTTATGTAGGTGTTATGAATAAAGAGGGAAGGTCTTATGCATATCAATATGCAGAAGAATATGATGATTATTATTTTGAAGAATGTTGTTGTTTATTTTATACTGATAAAGGATATGGTGAGGAAGAACCACCAGCAGTATATGCCCATGAAATACTTCATCTTTTTGGGGCCATTGACTTATATGAAAGTGAAGATCCATATTACAACGATTTAACAGGAAGGCAATATGATTATATAATTGATTATTATCCAAATGAAATTATGTATACAACATATGATGAATATGGATATTCTGTACAACAAAGGGTAACAAATGATATATCTGAGTTAACAGCATTTTATCTTGGATGGACAGATCAGTTACCATCAAGATTTTTAAATCTTGGTTATTAAACTATTGATAAAAATTTGAAATTATTTTTTCAAATATTGTGACTATAGATGGATCAAATTGTGTGCCTTTACATTTTTTTATTTCATCTACAGCTTCACTAATTGGCATGGCCGCTCTATATGGGCGGTCATTTGTCATAGCGTCAAAAGTATCCACGATTGCTAGAACACGACACTCTATTGGTATAGCAGCACCTCTAAGACCAAGTGGGTATCCTGTACCATCCCATTTTTCTTGGTGTTTTAAGATAAGATGAGCTATATCTTGTAGTTCTAGTGATTCTTTTGCGATTCGTTCACCTATCGTGCAATGTGATTTCATGATTTGCCATTCTTCAGAAGTTAGAGGACCAGGCTTTTTTAGAATGCTATCAGGGATTCCTATTTTACCTATATCATGAAATTTTGTTAAAAGATTTATCCTATCTATTTGATCCAAGTGTAAGTTAAGTTCATTACCAATTAATTTTGCCATTTTTTCCATGCGAAGAGCATGACCTTCAGATATGAAATCTTTTGCTTCAAGGGCCTTCATAAAAGTTTTTACAAAAGTTCCTCGAATACTGTCTTTCATTAGTAGTTTATTTTGAAGCATATTATTGTCAGCTATTCTGAATTGTAATTCCATATCGATTATTCCTTTTTCATGAAAAGAATAACCAAAAGCAAAACTAAGAGACTTTAATTGGTTGTTTTTATTATATTCCCTTACTTTTTCAAGAAGTTCTCCAATGAGTTTTTCAATTTCCTTTTCTGGAAGTCCGATAATTATAATTCCGAATTCATCACCACCAATTCTGGCAACTATTCCATAGGTTTTAAAAATCTCAAATATAATATTTGCTCCAGATATCAAAACTTCATCTCCAACTAGATGTCCTAAAGTGTCATTAATAAATTTTAAACCATTTATATCAAAAGTAATTGCAGTAACTAGTTCTAGTTCAGATTTATTTATTGAGTGAATAAAATCTTCGAATTTTCTTCTATTATAGATATTTGTTAAGTGATCAAGCTCTAGCATTTCTCGTAATTTATGTTCTAATGTTATTCTATCTGTCATATTTCTAATCATTATTAAAACTTCATCAGGAGCAGATTTTTTAATTCTCATTTCAAAATAATAGATAGTATTATCTTTTTTATATTCAAAATCTTTTGTTATGTAGTAGTCACTAAAAGAGGCTTCTTCTACAGAGGTCTTTATAAGTGAAAGAATTTCAGGATCGTTTATTAAGTCAGAAGAAAATGTATCGACATTTTCCTCAAACAATTTTTTAGGATTGATAATTCCATTTGTGTTGCTTAAAAGTAATATATCTGGGATTGTGGAAATTATAGCATTGTTTCTTGAATTAATATTTTCCAAAGCCATAATTTTTTCCTGTAACTCAGGATAATAATTTTTTCTGAAAGAAGATTCACCAAGTCCGATTATAGCATCTCGGTTAAAACTCTTTTTGTTATTCTGGTTGTAAGATTCGCTCATAAGTCTGTGTCACCTCTTCTTTAGTTAGTTCTTTAGGATTAGTTACCAAGCAAGGATCTGATAATGCACTCTCTACAAGTTTTTCAATAATTTCAGTATTTAAATTTTTTATTAATGCAACTGGGGGTATGTTTAGGGTATTTCTTAAATGTTTAATACGAGTCAATAGTAATTCTTTTATTTCAGATGAAGTTTTATTATAAGTATCTATTTTCATAGCCTGAGCTATTTTTGTGTATTTATCAACTGCAAATTCAAAGTTTATATCCATTACATGTTCTAATAAAATACTATTACATTCTCCATGTGGCAAATCAAGTAAACCACCTAAACTGTGAGCCATAGCATGAACAGCACCTAGGCTTGCATTTGAAAAAGCAATACCAGCTTCTAAAGAGCCAAGCATCATTTTATACATATTATCGATAGTTCGTTTTGGGTGTATAGCATGTTCAATATTTAGATTAATTAATGAGATAGCCTCTAAAGCATGAACATCCGTTAAAGGAGAGTTTGCATTAGAAACATATGCTTCAATTGCATGAGTTAGAGCATCCATACCTGTACAGGCAGTTAAGTAAAAATCCATTGTCATAAGAGGAACGGGATCAATTAAAGCTAGGTCAGGAACTACCTTTTTACTGATTATTGCTTTTTTTACCTTTTTAACAGTGTCTAGAATAATAGCAAATTGAGAAACATCTGCTGAGGCCCCAGAAGTAGTTGGTATGCATATCAAAGGAGGGCCAGGTAAATTGATTTCATCTACACCCTCATAATCTAAGATATTTCCACCGTTTGTGGAGACTATACTTATTCCTTTTGCACAGTCAATAGGACTTCCGCCACCAACTGCGATTATTAAATCACATTTATTAGAGATGAAAGTCTGAGCTCCTTTCATAACTTCTGTGTCCCTAGGATTTGAAGTTACGTCATCAAATATAATATATTCATTAACATATTTTTTTATTTCATTAATTATTTCCCTAAACCAATCATATTGTTTAAGGTTTTTGTCTGTAACTATAAGTGGTTTTTTGGCAGCGAAATGAGATATATATCTGCCTGTGACTAATCGGGCATCAATTCCCGTTATAATTTCTGGTGCTACAAATTTTCGAAGTTCCATTGTAATGTTCATACTTTCAACTCCTTTTTAAACTGTAACAATTTTGAGGTTATATATTGATTTTACACCTTAAATACAATTTGTCAAATCACTAAATTCTTTTTTTAGATTCACTGAAACGGAAGGGTTGTTAAAGATAATTGAATCAAACTTAATGACAGGCATGATACCCATTAAAGAATTAGTTAAGAATATTTCATCATAACTTTTTACTTCATCATAATATAAAATAGTTTCTGTAATGTCATATTTTTCGATTAAAAAAGAGCGGATAGTACCATTTAAAAGACCACATTCTATTTTTGGCGTAAATATTTTATTATGTTTAACAAAAAAAATATTAGTAGTCGCACCTTCGCAAATTTGATTTTTAGAATTCAAAAAAATAGGCTCATCATATCCATTTTTTAAAGCATATCTTTTTTCAATTATATTATCACCATAGTTTAAACTTTTTACATAAGTAAACTTGGATGTTTCATTTCTATATACATTTGATTTACATACAGAGAAGCCTTTTTTATAAGAAGCAGCATTATACGGGTTTTCTCTGTGGGAAATTAAAGCATTATTTTCTGAGATAGAAATTTTTAAAGCACATGAGCTTAATTCATTTAATTCAATATAGTTATTAATATATTCTTCATTAAATATTTTTTCAAAGTCAGGATTATATAAACCAAAATCTTTTAGAGCCTTATTAATTCTTGAAAAATGTTTGTCTAGAAATAAGGGTTTTTTGTTTTTTACATCTATAGTTTCAAAAAATCCTAGACCAAAATTATAGCCATCATCTAAAAATATTTTTTCCATTTACATTACTTCCTTGCAGTTTATTGCATTTATTACAGCTTTTGCTTTTTGCACTGTTTCTTCAAATTCGGCTTCTGGATTTGACTCACATGTAATTCCACCACCAATACCCAGATGGTATGTGCCATCTTTATGTATTGCAGTTCTAATTACAATATTTAGGTCGCATTTTCCATCTAGTCCAATATATCCAATTGAACCTGTATATATTCCTCTAGAATCATTTTCTAATTCATCAACTATTTCCATGGCTCGTATTTTTGGAGCTCCAGTTATTGAACCGCCAGGAAAAACTGATTTTATAAGATCTGTTATACTGTATTCCGATTTTAACTCACCAACAACCGTTGAAACCAAGTGGAACACAGTTGAGTATTCTTCTATTGCAAAATTTTCAGTAACCTTAACAGTACCAGGAACACAAACATGGTTTAAATCATTTCTTTCAAGGTCGACTATCATTAAAAGCTCACTTTTATCTTTAGTGGAGTTTAACAGTGTCTCTTTTAGGGTGGCATCTTCTTCAGGAGTAGAGCCTCTTTTTATTGTACCTTTTATTGGACGAGTTTCAATTTTTCTGTCTTCCATACGAATAAATCTTTCAGGAGAAGCACAAATTATTTGAAAGTCATCATAGTTTAAATAGCCACCAAAAGGTGAAGGATTATGTGTTCGTAGATATCTAAACACTGAATAAGGTTTATTATTAGATTTTAAAGTTAACTGCCTAGTCATGTTGGCTATATATATGTCACCTTCTATAATATAATTTATCATATTTTCTATGGCCGTTATATAGTTTTCTTTTGAAAAATTTGAATTTATTGAAAATTTTTCTGGATCGCATTTTGGAGCAACTTTATTATCGTCTTGTATTACTTCTTTGATTTTTTCAAGTCCTTTTTCCGACTTTGAAGTTATGTAAATTGTTTTTTCTCTTATATCTTCTATTATATAGTTTTCATAGAAGCAAATTATTGCATCAGGTGTTTCAATTTTATTTGTATGTCTGGAAAAAATGTTCTCAAATTTTCTTCCATAATCATAAGAAAAATATCCAATTCCACCAGAAATAATAGGCAGACCTGTATAATTTGCCTCGTGATTTTCTTCAAGGTATTTATTTAAAACATCTTCAAAGTTTTCTTCGGATTCTACATCATTAATGAAAAGTTTTCCTGAAACTTCTTTTAGTGTTAAATATGGATTGTAAGCAATAATCGAATATTGACCAAATTTATTTTCAAGAGATGAATCTAAGAATACAGCATTTGATTTATTGTATATACTGTTAAAAATTTCAGATGCTGGTTTATACATTTTGAGTTTTCTAACTAACGTTTTCATTTTGTCTCCAATTACTTTCGCAAATTTTTAAAAAGTTTTCTAACAAACTATGGCCATTTTTTGTTAATACAGCTTCTGGATGGAACTGTACCCCGTAAATAGGATGCTTAATGTGGCTTATGGCCATAATAACACCATCTTCGCTTCTTGCATCTATATTTAAGCAAGTAGGAAAATTTTCTTCTTTCACAGTAAGAGAATGATACCTGGTTACATCATATGCACTTGGTAAGTCAGTAAAAATACCTTCCCCATTATTTGAGATTGTGGATATTTTTCCATGCATAGGTTTTTCACCTTTATCTACTACGGCACCAAATTCATAACCAATAATCTGATGACCAAGGCAAACTCCCAGAATAGGTATTTTACCTTTATAATTTCTTATTATTTCTCCAGAAAGGCCACAATCTTTTGGATCTTTTGGTCCTGGCGAAATTATTATTCCTTCTAATGAACCATCATTATATAATTTTTCGATTTGTTTAAAATCTATTTGGTCGTTTCTAACAGGCATTATTTCTCTGCCCAATTCCCTGATATAAGCTATTAAGTTGTAAACAAAAGAGTCATAATTGTCTATCATTATATACATAATATCCACCTTAAAAAATTTAGTATACTTGCTACTGAGAGTTATTGCTGAAAATAAAAAATCCGAACAAAACATGTAGAACATGTTCTTTGCTCGGCAGTCTTCTAATCTTTAAAAATTAGGCACACCATATTAATATTTTGTAATTCTACTATGCTAGCATTAAGGTTGTCAATAGAATTTTAAAAATTATTGACGGTGTTTAAATAAATAGATATAATTATTTGTATGTTTAGTGGAAAGGGGTAAGATTATGATACTTTTATCGGAACTTAATTCTTGTAAAGAAATGCTAGAGGTAATGGCCGGCTTAGTCCCAGGGGGAGTTTTATACATGATAGTTGAAAAAGACAACATTGTATGGATTAAAAACTCAGGACAAGTAAAAAGTGATATTTTTAATATTAATGATAAAATATTTGATGATTCACAAATAGCAAGAACTGTTAGGGAAAATGTTGTTGCAACTCAAAAAATACCAAGATCTGTTTTTGGTCAAAGACTTGAATTAACAAGTGTACCAATATTAAATGATGATGGAACTGTATGGGGGGCTTTAGTAACAGTTATTCCAAAGCTGAATGCTGTAGCTGCTTCATTTAAAGATTTTGCACCTATTTTAGTAGAAATGTTTCCAGAGGGTGCTTTACTTTTTATGACAGACTTAACTAAAGTGGTTGATAGACAGCCTTCAAAAAAATTTGACTTAGACGAAGTACAGTCAGGAGATATATTGCGAGATACTGATGTACCTTCAAAGGTCATAAAAACAAAAGAACCAGCATCATTAGAAGTACCAGAAGAAGCTTTTGGAAAACCAGTACATTTTGCCAGTTATCCAATTTTTAGTGAAGAAGATGGAACACTAGTAGCGACTCTTAATATTGTACAACCTAAAATAGTAGCAAATAAATTAAGAAAAATGTCTGTTAATATGGAAAGTGGCCTTTCAGATATATCAGCAACAATTCAAGAACTTGCAGCATCAGCAACAGAAATTCATTCAAACGAACAAGTATTGAATGAAGGAATAAATGAAGTAGTTGAAATAACCTTTAAGATTGATGAGATATCAAAATTCATAAAAAATATTGCAGATCAAACAAAGATGCTAGGTTTGAATGCTAGTATAGAAGCAGCAAGAGCAGGAGAGAACGGAAGAGGTTTTGCAGTTGTTGCAGAAGAAATAAGTAAACTTTCAGAATTGTCAAAAAGTTCAGTTCCAAAAATTAACAGCTTGACTAGTGAAATCAAAAACAAAGTTTCGGAAGCAGGTAAAAATAGTAAAAAGTCTTTAGACAGCAGTCAAGATCAGGCAGCAGCGTCAGAAGAGATGGCGGCAAGTGTGGAAGAACTTTCAGCGTTATCTATGGAACTTTCAGCATTAGCTAAAGATGCATAAAAAAATAGTTGACAACTATAATAAATATGTAGTAGTATTACTACTAATTAAAATATAAACAAACTTACGATTGAGAAGAGTACACATTTTAGATGTTTTACAGAGAGCTGTGAATGGTGGAAAGCAGTAAACTAAGAATTGTGGAATGGACTCATGAAGGTGGGAAGAAAAGTTTTTTACTTAGTAATGCCCAACGGGATTTCCGCCCGTTATCCAGGAAAAGCATATGATTGTATGTTTCAGAGTGGATGCAATGCATCAATAAAGGTGGTACCGCGAGTATATTATACCCGTCCTTATATTATATAAGGGCGGGATTTTTTATTTGAAAGGATGGAAAAATAAATGTTTAAACCAGAATTAAATGAAGTAGAGGAAATTAGTAAAGGATTCAAAATGATTCCTATTAGTTATGAAATTCTTTCTGATATTAAAACTCCTATTGAAGTTTTAAGTGTTTTAAAGAATGTAAGCAAACACTGTTACATTTTGGAAAGTGTGGAAAATCAAGAAATCTGGGGCAGATATACCTTCCTTGGATATAATCCGATTTTAGAAGTTAGTTGTATGAATGAGTTGATTACTGTGAAAAGTGTTGACAATGATAGTATAGAAACAATAGAAACAAAAACTCCTGGAGAATACTTGAAAAATCTTTTGGCAAACTATACAAGCCCGAAGTTAAGTCACTTACCTTCTTTTGCAGGAGGTCTCGTAGGATATTTTTCATATGATTATATAAAGTATAGTGAACCTACATTAAAATTAGATGCAAAAGATGAAGAAGGCTTTAAAGATTTTGATTTAATGCTCTTTGATAAGGTAATTGCATTTGATAATTTAAAGCAAAAGATAATACTAATATCAAATATGAGCACACAGGGAGATTTAGAAGCAAATTATAATAAGGCAATGAAAGATATAACTGAAATGTCAAATTTGATTAAAACTGGAAAGCCTTTTAATAATAAACCAGCAAAATTAGCTTCGGATTTTAAGTTTCTTTTTGAAAAGGAAACATTTTGTGGCATGGTAAAAAAAGCAAAAAATTATATATATGAAGGCGATATATTTCAAGTTGTTCTTTCTAATAGAATGGAAGCTGACTTTGAAGGAAGTCTCTTTAATACATATAGAGCATTGAGAATTACAAATCCTTCTCCATATATGTTTTACTTTAGTTCAGATGATATGGAGGTAGCAGGGGCATCCCCAGAAACTCTTGTTAAACTAGAAAATGGTTGCCTACATACATTTCCTTTAGCAGGAACAAGACCTAGAGGAAAAGACCAAAAAGAAGATGAAGAATTAGCAAAAGATCTTATGCAGGATGAAAAAGAGCTAGCTGAACATAATATGCTTGTTGACTTAGGAAGAAACGACATAGGTAAAATAAGTAAGTTTGGTAGTGTTGAAGTCGAAAGTTATATGCAAATTGAAAAATATTCTCATGTAATGCATATAGGCTCAACTGTTAAAGGTGAAATTAGAGATGATAAAAATGCTTTAAATGCAGTAGATGCAGTACTTCCAGCAGGAACTTTATCAGGAGCACCAAAGATTAGAGCGTGTGAAATTATAAATGAACTTGAAGGGAATAAAAGAGGTATATACGGTGGGGCTATAGGATATATAGATTTTACAGGAAACCTTGATACATGTATAGCTATAAGAATAGCATATAAGAAAAACAAAAAAGTATTTATTAGATCAGGCGCAGGTATCGTTGCAGATAGTGTTCCAGAAAAAGAATTTGATGAATGTATGAATAAGGCAAGAGCTGTAGTTAATGCTTTGAAAATGTCAGAGGAGGTGGATGTGTAATGATATTATTAATCGATAATTATGATAGTTTTTCCTATAATCTATATCAATATATAGGGACAATAAATACAGATATAAAAGTAATCAGAAATGATGAGATGACAACAAAGGAAATTGAAGAATTGAAACCAACTCATATTATAATATCACCAGGACCAGGCAAACCAAATGATGCGGGAATTTGCAAAGATGTGATAGAATATTTTAAAGGGAAAATTCCTATCCTGGGTGTTTGTCTTGGACATCAGGCAATATGTGAGCAGTTTGGGGCGGTTGTAAGTCATTCGAATAAATTGATGCATGGAAAACAGTCCGAGTCATTTGTTGACAATAAGACAAAACTGTTTAAAGATATGGCAGAAAAAATAGTAGTTGGTAGGTATCATTCTTTAGAAGCTAAACAGGAAGGATTACCAGCCAGCCTTGAGGTTATTGCAGAAACAAGTGATAATGAAATCATGGCAGTTAAACACAAGGATTTTGAGATATATGGGGTACAGTTTCATCCAGAGTCGATTCTGACACCAGATGGAATGAAAATACTGACGAACTTTTTTGAGGAGGTAAAATAAATGATACAGGAAGCAATTGCAAAATTATTAAATAAAGATGATTTAGATTATGATATGGCAACAGCTGTTATGGATGAGATAATGAGTGGTAATGCAACTGATGCACAAATTGGCAGCTACTTAACAGCACTTCATATGAAAGGTGAAACAATAGATGAAATAACAGCCTGTGCAGCTATAATGAGACAACATAGTACGAAAATAATACATAATATGGATGTTATGGACATTGTTGGAACAGGAGGCGATTGTGCAAATACAATTAACATATCAACAATTTCTGCAATTATTGCATCAGCAGCTGGAGCAAAAGTAGCAAAACATGGAAATAGAGCCGCCTCAAGTAAATGTGGAACAGCAGATGTTTTAGAAGAATTAGGTGTTAACCTAATGGTTGAACCAGAAACTAATTTAAAACTTTTAAATGATATAGGGATTTGCTTTTTATTTGCTCAAAAGTATCACACAGCTATGAAGTATGTGGCTCCTGTAAGAAGAGAAATAAAAATACCTACAGTTTTTAATCTGTTGGGACCTCTTACAAACCCTGCTAGAAACAACATCCAGCTTCTTGGAGTGTATGATAAAAAGATGGTAACACCTCTTGCAAAGGTTTTGTCAAATCTTGGAGTGAAGAGGGCAATGGTTGTACATGGACTTGATGGATTGGATGAAATATCCTTAAGTGCACCTACCCAGGTTTGTGAGGTTCAAAACGGAGAGTTTTTTACATATCAGATTGAACCAGAAAGATTTGGTTTTAAAAGATGTAATAAAGAAGATTTAGTAGGGGGCTCACCTGAATTAAATGCAAAATTAACTATGGATATATTAAGTGGAGTTAAAGGTCCTAAGACAGATGCAGTATTATTTAATGCAGGTGCAGCACTTCACTTATCAAATCAGATAGATATTGAAGAAGGCATAGAATTAGCTAGAAAAACAATAGAAAGTGGAAAGGCAATGGAGCAGCTTAACAAATTTATTGTATTAAGCAACTCATAATGGAGGAAAGATGATTCTAGACAAGATTGAACTTAGGACAAAAGAGCGAGTAGAAGAAAATAAAAAGAAAAAACCTCTGTCCGTATTAAAAGCAGAAGTTGTGGATATGAAAAATAAAAAAGACCCATATAGGTTTGAAGCAGCACTGAGGAATAAAAAACCAGCATTTATCTGTGAAGTTAAAAAAGCATCTCCATCTAAAGGCGTAATAGCAAGTGATTTTCCTTATCTTGATATAGCTAAAGAATATGAGGCAGCAGGAGCGAATGCAATCTCTGTTTTAACAGAACCATATTTTTTCCTTGGTGAAGACAGGTTTTTAGAAGAAATTTCAAAAAATGTTTCTACCCCAACATTAAGAAAAGATTTTGTGGTAGATGAATATATGATTTATGAAGCTAAACTTTTAGGAGCAGATGCAGTTCTTTTAATATGTGCAATACTTGCTAGTAATCAGCTTAATGAATATTATGAGATAGCAAAATCTTTAGGAATGTCGGTTTTGGTGGAAGCTCACGATGAAGAAGAAGTTGAAATGGCAATTTCTTCAGGTGCAAAAATAATAGGTGTTAATAATAGAGATTTAAAAACATTTAATGTAGATTTAAATAATAGTATAAATTTAAGCAGATTAATACCAGAAGATGTTATTTATGTTTCGGAAAGTGGAATAAAAACACAGGAAGATATTAAGCTGTTAATAGAAAATCGAACAAATGCAGTTTTGATTGGGGAAACATTAATGAGAAGTGATAGAAAAAAAGAGATTCTTTCCCAGTTAAGAGGTGATTAACATGAGTAAAATTAAATTATGTGGAATGTTTAGGGATGAAGATATTGATTTTGCGAATATAGCTAAACCTGACTATATTGGATTTATATTTGCTAAATCAAGAAGACAGATTGATAAACAAACAGCAAAAAAATTTAAAGAAAAACTTTCTGATAATATTAAAGCTGTAGGTGTTTTTGTAAATTCTCCTATAAAAGAAATTGAGGAAATCGTAAAAGAGGGTATAATAGATATTATACAACTACATGGTGATGAAGATGAAAAGTACGTTTTGGATCTAAAAAGTGTAGCTGAGATTCCTATAATAAAAGCAGTAAGAGTAAAGAATGATCAGGATATTAAAATAGCAGATAAAACAAATGCAGATTATTTATTATTGGATACTTACTCAGCAAATGCAATGGGAGGAACAGGAAAAACATTTGATTGGCAAATAATTCCTGAAATTAAAAAGCCTTTTTTTCTTGCAGGAGGCATTAATCTAGATAATATTGAAGATGCAATAAAAACAGATGCTTTTTGTATAGATACAAGTTCAGGCGTTGAAACTAATGGAATTAAAGATAAAGATAAAATGATTGAAATTGTGAGGAAAGTTAAATGAAAAAAGGAAGATTTAATGAGTATGGTGGTCAATATATTCCTGAAACATTAATGAATGCAATCAGGGAAGTTGAGGAAGCATACGAGTATTATAAAAATGATCCAGAATTTAATGAAGAACTACTTGATTTAATGAAAAATTATGCAGGGAGACCTTCAATATTATATTATGCTGAAAAAATGACAAAAGAATTGGGTGGAGCAAAGATTTATTTGAAAAGAGAAGATTTAAATCATACAGGCTCCCATAAAATAAATAATGTTTTAGGTCAGGTTTTATTGGCGAAAAAAATGGGTAAAACAAGAGTTATTGCTGAAACTGGAGCTGGTCAGCATGGTGTTGCTACGGCAACGGCAGCAGCTCTTATGAATATGGAATGTGAAATTTTCATGGGAGAAGAAGATACCATAAGACAAGCTTTAAATGTATATAGAATGGAACTTTTAGGAGCAAAAGTAAACCCAGTTACTAGTGGAACTAAAACTTTAAAAGATGCTGTTAATGAAACAATGAGAGAATGGACTAACAGAATGGATGATACTTTGTATGTTCTTGGATCTGTAATGGGTCCTCATCCTTTTCCTACAATGGTCCGAGATTTCCAAAAAGTAATTAGCAAAGAAATAAAAGAACAGATATTAGAAATAGAAGGAAAGCTTCCAAATACAGTGATAGCATGTGTAGGTGGAGGGAGCAATGCCATAGGTGCATTTTATGAATTTATTAATGATAAGGATGTTGAGTTAATTGGATGTGAGGCAGCAGGACTAGGAGTTGATAATCCAAAGAATGCAGCAACAATAGCTAATGGTACCGTAGGAGTTTTTCATGGTATGAAATCATACTTTTGCCAGGATGAATATGGTCAGATAGCACCTGTATATTCTATTTCTGCAGGGCTTGATTATCCAGGAATTGGACCAGAGCATGCTATGCTTTCGGATATTAAAAGAGCTAGGTATGTGCCAGTAACTGATGAGGAAGCGGTTCAGGCATTTGAATATTTATCGGTTACTGAAGGAATTATTCCAGCAGTAGAAAGTGCACATGCAGTAGCATATGCACAAAAGATTGCACCTACAATGGATAAAGACAAAATCATAGTAATTAATCTCTCAGGTAGAGGAGATAAAGATGTTGCAGCGATTGCAAGATACAGGGGGGTGAATTTACATGAGTAGAATAAAAAATGCATTTGAAAACAAGAAAGCTTTTATTGGATTTGTAACAGGTGGGGATCCAGATATAAAAACAACTGAAAAACTTATACTTGCCATGGAAAAAGCAGGCGCTGACTTAATTGAAATCGGTATTCCCTTTTCTGATCCAATAGCGGAGGGTATAGTTATTCAGGCAGCAGATGAAAGAGCACTTTTAGCTGGTTGTACAACGGACAAGTTGTTTGATATGGTGAAAAGAGTAAGAGAAAAAACTGAAATCCCTTTAGTTTTCATGACTTATATAAATCCTATATATACTTATGGAAAAGATAAGTTTATTAAAAACTGTAAGGAATCAGGTATTGATGGAGTGATTGTACCTGATATGCCTTATGAAGAAAAAGATGAAATTGAGCCACAATGTGAAAAATATGGAGTAGAACTTATATCTATGATTGCTCCTACCTCTGATGAAAGGGTAAGCATGATTGCAAAAGAAGCAAGAGGCTTTCTCTACTGTGTTTCATCACTTGGTGTTACAGGGGTAAGAACTCAGATAAGCACCGATATTGGAAGACTTGTTGAGAAAGTAAAAGAAGTTACGGATATTCCATGTGCAATAGGTTTTGGTATTTCAACACCTGATCAGGCTTATGAGATGTCAAAGATTTCAGATGGTGTTATAGTAGGAAGTGCCATAGTAAAGATAGTGGCAAAGTATGGTAAAAAAAGCCCAAAACATGTCGCTAAATATATAAAAGAAATGAAAGATAGGCTTAATTAGAGTTCTTTTAAAGAAGAACTTAAAGATCTGATAGTGTCAAGAATTACCTGCTGCTGTTTACAGTTGCAGGTTTTTAAGATATTTACAACCTCGTTAATAACAATACTATCTTTATTATTAAAATTGTCAGAAAGAAGATAATCTACCGTTACATCAAGGGTGTTGGCAATCTCAATTAATGTTGGAAGCGAAACTTTTGTTTTTCCAGTTTCTACGTTACTTGCATGAGACAAAGAAATATCTGCCCCAGCAGCAGTAAACTCTTGTGTATAACCTTTATTTAATCTAACTTTTTTTATTTTTTCTCCAAGTGCTATATAATCAATCTCCATAAAAACCTTCCTTTAACAGATATTTATATAGAATATTGTATTATTTACAGAGATAATATATAATAATCTACATAAATTAAAAATATTTATGGGGGATATTTAATGGGGATGAATAGTATATTTCGAGAACTTAGAGAAAAAAATAATATTTCTCAAAAGGAACTTTCAAGAAAGACTAGAATCAGCCAACAAGCTATAAGTTATATAGAGACTACTGGAAAATTTCCAAATACTGAAAACTTAATAAAATTTGCAAAATTCTTTAATGTATCTACCAATTACCTATTAGGTGTATCTCAAAATGAAACAGAACAAATATATAATGAAATGTCGGAATCTGAAAGAAGAAGTTGGATAAACTATGGTAAATTTATTATATCCAACCGCCATCAATAGATATGATTTGTCCGGTTAAATAGGATGTGGTTGTAGTTATTTTATATGTAACATCTGCTATTTCTTCAGGAAGAAGCATTCTGCCAGCAGGTATTTCTTCTATAAGGGAGTCTAAATCTTCTTTTAATAAATTTTTATTCATATCTGTATTTGTTATTCCACAGCTTATAGCATTTACCTGTATGTTAGATGGAGCTAATTCCTTTGAAAGGGCTTTTGTTAAGGAGTTAAGCCCCCCTTTTGATGCGGAGTAAGCTACTTCCATAGATGCACCAGCATCTCCCCAAACACTTGAAATATTAATTATGCTTCCTGATTTTTTTTTCAACATCATAGGTATAACATTTTTTGACATATAAAAAGCAGAGGTCAAGTTTACAGATATAATTCTATCCCATTCCTCAGGACTCATATCTTGTAAAAGTCCCATGTGAGAAACTCCTGCATTGTTAACAAGAATGTCGATATTTATATTTTTTTCTTTTAAAATTTCAAACAATTCATTTACATTCTCATATTTTGAGAGATCACCCATATATTTTATTGCCTGTTCTCCAAAAGCACTTAAAAGTTCAATATTCTTTTCACAAGTAACAACTAAATTAAAATTATTTTCTTTAAATTTTTCCGCTATAGCTTTTCCGATTCCTCTAGATGCTCCAGTGACTAAAATAGTTTTTTCCATAGGCTTTCTCCTTAAAATTTTAATAGTATTATACCACATGTTGTGGTATAATCAAAACAAATTACTTTATATGGAGGCGAATATGTCAAAAGTTTTTGAACTCGTCATTGTAGGCTCTGGTCCTGCAGGTTTGACAGCAGCAATATACGCTTCAAGAGCTAAAATAGATGTTTTAGTTATTGAAGAAAATTTTTCAAGTGGAGGACAAATATTAAACACTTATGAAGTCGATAATTATCCTGGCTTTCCTGGGATTAGTGGACCAGAATTAGGAAAAAAAATGCGTGAGCATGCAGATATATTTGGGATAGAGTTTTTAGAAGATAGCGTAGTAAATATTGAAACAGAAGGTGAAATAAAAAAAATAATAACACCTAAGCAAGAAATTTATACTAAAACAGTTCTTTTAGCAACTGGAGCAAATCATTCAAAACTTGGAATTCCAGGAGAAGAAGAGCTTTCAGGTATGGGTGTTTCGTATTGTGCCACATGTGATGGAGCATTTTTCAAAAATAAAACTGTGTTTGTAATTGGAGGAGGAGATACAGCTTTAGAAGAAGCTGTTTTTCTAGCAAGAATTTGTGAAAAGGTTTATCTAGTACATAGGAGAGATTCTTTTAGAGGCTCAAGAAGTATGCAGGAAAAATTGAAGACATACGAAAATATAGAAATAATTTGGGATAGCATTGTTCTTAATATAGAAGGTGAAGATAAGGTTGAAAAAGTAAAACTGAAAAATCTAAAAACAGAAACTGAAAAAGAAATGGATGCGGATGGAGTTTTTATTTCAATTGGGATTAATCCAAACCTTATAAAAACAACTGAGGTTTTAAATATTTCTGAAGAAGGATATATTATAGCTAGTGAGAATTGTGAAACGAATATCCCAGGAATTTATGTAGCTGGAGATTTGAGGAAAAAAGACTTACGCCAAATAGTAACAGCAGTTTCAGATGGTGCAAATGCAATATTTTCTATAGAAAAATATATAACTTAAGTTTGACAAAAAAATACAAAATTGATATAATTATTTAACAAATGTAACAAAATTGTAATATTTTATTTCCAGGAGGAAACAATATTGATTAATAGAATGTTTGAAATTAAGAATAAGTTAGTTTTGTTATTTAAATGGGGAATTTTAAAGTTGGTTACCAAATCAGGCTTGGCTTTTGCGATGGTGTTCATTGTAATTGCTGGTTCTTTTACAGGTATTGCTGTTTTATCATCTGTGGAAAGTAAAGAAATTGAGGAAGTTACCTGTGCAGATGAAATAGATGAGAGTTTTGACAGCCAGGCAAATGCGGATATTCAGGAATTAGAAAATCCAGTTCTTGCTGAAGCAGAAGAAGAGGTTTCGTTTTATGATTCAGTTGCTATCGCCCAGGTCGATACATATGTAAATGTCAGAAGTGGTCCAGGAACGGATAATGATATAGTAGGAATTATTAGAAATGACTGTGCGGCAACTATAATAAGTGAAGAAGACGGCTGGTATAAGATTGAATCAGGAAATGTAGAAGGTTATATTTCGGCTGAGTATTTTCTAGTAGGAGATGAAGCGGAAAAGAAAGCCAGAGAAGTTGGCTATGTTGATGCTACTGTAACAGCAGACGTTTTAAATGTTAGGGATGGCCAGTCAACAGACTCAGCAATTATCACATCACTTATTAAGGGGCAAGAATGCGATGTAATTAAATATGGAGATGAATGGGTTTATTTATTAGTAGATGGAACAAAAAAAGGTTGGGTATCCATGGAATATGTTACTATAGATGTGACCTTTGAGACGGCATTAACTTTGGAGGAAGAAGCCAAAAGAGTTGCAGAAGAAGCTGCAGCACTAGCGGCTGAGCAGGCAGCTCAGACAAGTTATACTACAACTTCAACAAAAACAACGACTACATACACATATGAAGAAACAGAAGATAAAGCCCAGTTAAGAGCGCAGGTGGTAGACTATGCTTTAAAATGGGTTGGTATAACACCTTATTCACATGGACTTGACTTATATTCAGGAACAGATTGTTCAGGATTCACATTACTTGTATATCAAAAATTTGGATACAGCTTACCTAGAAGTTCTTCAGCTTACGGAAGTGTGGGAACTACAGTACCATTAAATCTTAATAATCTTTTGCCGGGAGATATTCTCTATTCATATGGTCATGTTGCAATTTATATTGGAAATGGACAAATAGTACATGCTAGAAGACCAGGAGTAAAGGTTTCTGTACAGTCTTGGACGGTGTGTTCGTGGTCTTCAGCAAGAAGAATAATTAATTAATAAACTTTAGAGTTGCCTAAAAGGCAGCTCTATTTAATTTGACAAACAAATTTGTGGATGTTATAATCTGCTAAGAAATGTAATAATTTCGTAACATTTAGAATTAGCTGGAGGAAGTAGTTTTGTTAAATAGGTTTGGTGTGTTTGGAAAAAAAATAAAATTAGTTAATAAGTCGTTGGTTTCAATCGCCATAATACTTATCGTGGTTTTAGGTTCTTTAGTAGGAGTTAAATTGTTATCAAATAAAGATAAAGAAGAAAGCACAAGTATTGCAGATTCTTTTGATGAAGAACTTGAAAGTCAGGTATACCCTGAAATTGAAGATTCTGAAAATCCTGTACTTTCAGAAGCAGAAGATGAGGTTTCTTTTTATGATTCAATTGCGATTGCACAGGTTGATACATATGTAAATATAAGAAGTGGTCCTAGCACCGATTATGAGATAGTTGGAATAATTAGAAATAATCAAGCAGCAACAATAATTGGTGAAGAAGATGGATGGTACAATATAGAGTCGGGAAATGTAGAAGGGTATATTCTAGCAGAATATTTTTTGACGGGAGATGAAGCAGAGGTAAAGGCCAGAGAAGTAGGATATGTATACGCAAAAGTTACTGCAGATGTACTTAATGTAAGAAAAGACCAGTCAACAGATTCGCAAGTAATAGGATCTTTGATGAAAGATAAAAAGTATGACGTTATTAAATATGGTGACGGTTGGGTATACTTAAAGATAGATGACAGCCTAAAGGGCTGGGTGACAATGGAGTATGTTGAAATAGATGTAAAGTTTGAAACAGCCTTAACTCTTGAAGAAGAGGCCGAAAGAGTCGCAGAGGAAGAACAAGAAAAAAGTACAACAAATAGTAATCAAAGTTCAAAAAACTATAACTATTCATATGAAGAAACCTCAGATAAAGCTGAGCTTAGAGCTCAAGTAGTTGCGTTTGCGTTACAGTTTGAAGGTAACCCTTATGTGAGTGGAGGAAGAAGTTTGATTACAGGAACAGACTGCTCTGGATTTACAAGTCTGGTTTATGCTAATTTTGGATATAACTTATCCCCGGCTTCAGCAGTACAACCTACACAGGGAGTACAGGTGCCAGCCTCTCTGGATTCCTTATTGCCAGGAGATATTTTGTATAGAGGAATTGAACATGTTGCCCTTTATATTGGGAACGGTAAGGTAATACATGCAAGCTCACCAAGTGTTGGTATAGTAGTGTGGGATTGGAATTATCACTCTAGAGGATGGACGGGAGCCATTAGAATTATATATTAAAATAAAAGGTGTTAAAGGACTATCAAATTGATGATAGTCCTTAATATTTTTAGTCAATTTTTTTTCGTAAAAAGTTAGTAACAATAAACACATTTATGCAATATTTACAAAAAAAATTTAATAAAAATTTCAAAAAAAAATACAAGTCACATATTGTTTTTTGGGTGAAAAAGTTATCCACAATGAAAAGGTTGAATTTTCAATGAATATTAGTTATACACGAAGTTATCCACATTATCCACAAAAAGTATAATTTTCCAAGGCGAACAAAGGTTTTGTGAAAATTGATAAAATGTATAAAATATTGATTTTAAATCCACTTTCTACTTGACAAAAAAGTTGTCAGATAATTATGCAGTTCACAAAAGATTCAGACTTTAATAACCTAGTGAACATAGGGCTAGGGTAAAATTTTTGTAGGATATTAATTAAAATAAATAATAGAGAACACCTTCTTTGTGTTAAGATTTAAATGCGAATAAAAATAAAACGCAAAGGATGGGTGTTCTCTATGATTAAAAGTATACAACAGTTTGAAGAAGTTGGGGTAAAAAATTTAGGTAAAGTGTTAGAAGATTTTATAAATAAACCTGAAAAGCAGGCGGAGTTTATTTATGGTGTTACAGATTCAGTTGTAAGGTTAGGTTTAGATATTATTAAAGAAACTTTAGAGAGCATGGATGAAGAACTACGTAAAAGTGGTCTGCGAAAGTCAGGATGGGTAATTAGCAGAAAAGATGAAACATCATTAATTACAAGCCTTGGAACAGTTAAGTATCATAAAACACTGTTTAAAAATAAAGAATCTGGAATCTGCGAGTATCTGCTAGATAAAGTCATGGGACTGGAAAGTCATACGAGAATGACTGAGGATGCAGAGGCGCAAATGCTTGAAGAAGCTGTAGATAGCAGTTACCGAAAAGGTGGAATAAATGTTAGTCTTTCAGATACAGTGAGTAAACAAACAGTTAAGAATAAGATTCATAGTCTGAAGTTTTATCAGGAAAATACTGAAGTCGTGCATAAGAAGCAAGTGGATTATCTATATATAGATGCGGATGAAGACCATGTTTCTCTACAATATTTGGAAAGTAAGGGAGACATTGAAAAACCAAGATCAAATACAAGTATGCCAAAACTAGCCTACGTATATGAAGGAATTGAACCTGATGCACCTAAAAGTCAAAGGATGAAGTTGATAAATCCTAAATATTTTGGTGGGATTTATGAAGGAAGTAAAGGAGTGGAAAAGTTTTGGCGAGAAATATACGATTATATACAGTCGACTTATGATATAAGTAAAATCAAGCATATATATATTAATGGGGATGGTGCTAATTGGATTAAGACAGGAAGGAAGTGGATTTCAGGATCTATTTTTGTATTGGACAAATTTCATATGCAAAAATACATTATAAAAGCAACTTCACATCTTATGGATTCAGCTTTAGATGCTAGAAGTGAAATATATCGAGCAATCAATAAAAGAGTTAAATGGATGGCACAGGCAACATTTGAAAAAATTTTAAATGTAACAGAAACAGAAAGTCAGAGAAAAAAAGTTGAAACCTGTATGTTATATATTCTCGGTAATTGGAATGGTATAATAAGAGGTGGAATTAACAAAGATTCACAGGTGGGTTGTAGTGCAGAAGGTCATGTAAGTCATATTTATTCGGACAGAATGAGTTCTAGACCATTAGGGTGGAGCAGACACGGTGTTAATCAAATGTCGAAACTACGAATATATAAAGCAAACAAAGGAAATATGTTAGAGCTTGTAAGAATGCAAAAACAGGAATTACAATTGGCTGCAGGTGCAGAAGAAGAGATAATATGTATGAGTAGCGAAATGTTTAAAGCCGAAAGAACAAGATTAAAAGAAGAACAAAGATATTTAGAAAGAATGACCCACAGTATTCCTTTTCCAGAAGTTAAAAAGATAGCATATTTTAAACATCAAATTTGGGGATTGTAAAAAGTAAGAAATATATGTATAGTGTGAACAGAAGCTAAGTCTGAAACACATCAAGGGGAATCTCTGTCCAATTAAATCCTACAGTAAATTTACACTATCGAACATAGGGTTTTTATTGAAAACTATTATGAATGTGGTATAATATAAGTGTATTAAATAACCATAGATTTTTTATGGAAGAAAAGGAGTTGGACACCATGCGTTATATAATAACAGGTAGAAATATCGAAGTTACAGAAGGTTTAAAGGCGGCAGTTCAAGAAAAGATAGGGAAGCTTGAAAAGTATTTTACAAAAGACATCGAAGTCCATGTTACATTAAGTGTAGAAAAGGATCGTCAAAAAATCGAGGTCACAATTCCAGTAAAGGGAACGATAATTCGTTCTGAACAAGTTAGTAGCGATATGTATGTTTCAATAGATTTAGTAGAGGAGATAATCGAAAGACAATTAAAAAAATATAAAAATAAAATTATTGATAAAAAACACTCTAGAGAAAGTTTTACAGATGAATATATTGAACAGGACTATCAAGACGAAGATAATATTAAAATAATTAGAACAAAGAAATTTGGTGTAAAGCCAATGGATCCTGAAGAAGCTTGTATACAAATGGAATTATTAGGTCATGACTTTTTTGTTTTTAATAATTCACTAACAGATGAAGTAAATGTAGTATATAAGAGGAAAGGAAGTACTTACGGGCTTATAGAACCAGAATTTTAAAAAACCAGCTTTAGGAGAATATGATGGGATTAATAGACAAGGTTTTTGGAACACATAGTGAGCGCGAGTTAAAGAGAATTTCCCCTTTGGTAGCAAAGATTAATGAACTAAGACCTGCCATGATGGAATTAAGCGATGCACAGTTACAAGACAAAACAAAAGAGTTTAAAAAAAGAATTGAGGAAGGTGAAAGCCTAGACGAATTATTGCCAGAAGCTTACGCAACGGTAAGAGAGGCAGCTAGAAGAATATTAAAAACAGAACATTATGAAGTTCAGCTTTATGGTGGGATAGTTTTACATCAAGGAAGAATAGCAGAGATGAAGACGGGTGAAGGGAAGACTCAAACCTGTCTTCTTCCTGCGTATTTAAATGCTCTTACAGGAAAGGGTGTACATGTTGTTACAGTAAATGATTATCTTGCTAATCGTGATGCTGAATGGATGGGTCAGGTACACAGGTTCTTAGGTCTAAATGTAGGAGTTGTTTTAAACAGCATGAACAATGACGAACGAAGAGAAGCATATAATAGTGATATTACTTATATTACTAACAATGAACTTGGTTTTGATTACCTTAGGGACAACATGGTTGTTTATAAAGAAAGACTAGTTGGGAGAGGCTTAAACTTCGCCATTGTCGATGAAGTGGATTCAGTTCTTATTGATGAAGCAAGGACACCTCTTATTATTTCAGGTCAAAGTGGGAAATCAACAAAACTATATGAAATGTGTGATGTTTTAGCAAAACAATTACAAAGAGGTTCGGAAAAAGAATTAACTAAAATGGCTGCATTAATGAAAGAAGAAATGGAAGAAGAAGGAGATTTTGTTGTTAATGAAAAAGATAAAATCGTAAACTTAACAGCAGAAGGTGTTAAAAAAGTTGAGAAATTCTTTAGAATTGAAAATCTTGCAGATCCTGAAAATCTTGAAATACAACATAATATAATATTAGCATTAAGAGCTCATAACTTGATGTTTAAGGATCAGGACTATGTTATAAAAGATGACCAGATTCTTATTGTTGATGAATTTACTGGACGTATAATGCCTGGAAGAAGATATTCTGATGGACTTCATCAGGCTATCGAAGCAAAAGAACATGTTAAAGTAAAAAGAGAAAGCAAGACTTTAGCGACCATAACATTCCAGAATTTCTTTAATAAATATGACAAAAAGTCTGGAATGACAGGCACAGCCTTGACAGAAGAAAAAGAGTTTCGCGATATTTATGGAATGGATGTTGTTGAAATACCTACAAATAAAAAAATTGCCAGAATAGATAAAGAAGATGCAGTATACAAAACTAAAAGAGAAAAAATACATTCTGTTGTAGAAGAAATAGAAGAGGCAAATAAAAAAGGTCAGCCAGTTTTAGTGGGAACAATAACAATTGAATCTTCAGAAGAAATAAGTATGCACCTAAAGAAAAAGGGAATAAAGCATAATGTACTTAATGCAAAATTTCATGAGCAGGAAGCTGAAATTGTTGCTGGTGCAGGACTTCATGGAGCAGTTACTATTGCAACAAATATGGCTGGTCGTGGTACGGACATTAAATTAGATGATGACTCAAAAGCAGCAGGTGGTTTAAAAATCATCGGAACTGAAAGGCATGATTCAAGACGTATTGACAATCAGTTAAGAGGTCGAGCAGGGCGTCAGGGAGATCCTGGTGAATCAAGATTTTATATTTCTCTTGAAGACGACATAATGAGACTTTTTGGACCAGAAAGATTGCTGTCAGTTTTTAATGCAATTGGAGTAGCAGATAATCAACAGATAGAACATAAGCTTCTTTCAAATGCTATAGAAAGAGCTCAAACAAAAATAGAAAATAATAACTTCGGAATCAGAAAAAATCTTCTTGAATATGATCAGGTTATGAATGAACAAAGAGAGATTATTTACTCAGAAAGATTAAGAGTTTTAAACGGAGAAAATATGAAAGAAGCTATTCATAAGATGATTATGGATACTGTAGATTATATTGTAGATATTTCTGTTATGGAAGGTAGCACTCCAAGTGAGTGGAATATGATTGAATTAAATGAATTATTACTTCCTATAATTCCAATGAAACCAGTTATTTTAACAGAAGAACAATACAAGTCATATAAAAAAGCTGATTTAAAACAAAGTATAAAAGAAACAGCGACAAAACTATATGAAGAAAAAGAAGCACAATTTCCTGAACCTGAACATATGAGAGAACTAGAAAGAGTTATTTTATTAAAGGTTATTGATAGGAAATGGATGGATCATATTGATGATATGGATCAGTTAAGGCAAGGGATTGGCTTACAGGCATATGGACAAAGAGATCCTGTTGTTGAATATAAAATGCGTGGATATGATATGTTTGATGAAATGACAATGAATATTCAGCAAGATACTGTGAAACTTTTATTTAATGTAAAAGTGGAGCAGAAGGTAGAAAGAGAGCAAGTTGCTAAAGTTACAGGCACAAACAAGGATGAATCTCTAGCAAAAGGACCAGTTAAAAAAGATGAAAAAGTATATCCTAATGCTCCTTGCCCATGTGGAAGTGGTAAAAAATACAAACAGTGTTGTGGTAGAAAATAACATTGTTAAAAAAGAGGTGATTTTCTGTGGTTGAATTAGACCAGTTTAAATATACGTTAAATACGTATACAACCCCTCTACAGGAAGTGAGGGATTCACTTTGACTTATCAGGGAAAGAAAAAAGAATAAGTCAAATTGAAAAACTAATGGAAGAACAAGGTTTTTGGGACGATCCAGAGGAGTCTACAAAAATCATGAAAGAAAGTAAAACATTAAAAGATACTATTGAAGTTTATAGTGAAATAAGTTCTAAATACGATGATATATCTACATTGATTGAAATGGGTTACGAAGAAAATGACGAAAGTCTAGTACCAGAGATAAAAGAACTTTTAGATGATTTTATAAGTTCATTTGAATCGTTGAGAATATCTACTCTTTTATCAGGTGAATATGACAGAGACAATGCAATCTTAAGCCTTCATGCAGGTGCAGGAGGGACTGAATCCTGTGACTGGGTCGCTATGCTTCTTAGAATGTATCAGAGATGGGCAGATTCAAAAGGTTTCAAATCAGAAATCATTGATTACCTTGATGGTGAAGAAGCAGGATTTAAGTCAGTAACAGTTGAAATCTCTGGAGAAAATGCTTTTGGATATTTAAAATCAGAAAGAGGAGTTCATAGGTTGGTTAGAATTTCACCTTTTAATGCAGCAGGTAAAAGGCAGACTTCATTTGCTTCATGTGATGTCATGCCAGATATTGAGGAAGACACAGGTATTGAGATAAATGATGACGATATAAAGATTGATACTTATCGTGCAAGTGGTGCGGGTGGACAGCATGTAAACAAAACCTCATCAGCAATTAGAATAACTCATTTGCCTACAAATATTGTTGTTCAATGTCAAAATGAGCGCTCTCAACATAAAAACAAAGACAAAGCATTGAAAATGCTCAAGGCTAGGCTGTATCTGTTAAAACAGGAAGAAAATGCAAAAAAAGCTTCAGATATCAGAGGAGAGGTTAAAGATATTGGCTGGGGCAATCAAATACGTTCTTATGTAATGCAGCCATATACAATGGTTAAAGACCATAGAACAAATGAAGAGGTTGGTAATGTTGAAGGAGTGCTTGACGGCAATCTAGATCCATTTATTAATGCCTACCTAAAATATCTTAGTTTGAATTAATATATCGGAGGTAAAAAAATGCAAGATTTAAAACCTGTAGTTTTTAAATTATCAGGAGAAAGTTTCGGAGTTGATATTGAAATAGTTAGCAGTATTGAGAATAGAATCGAAGTTTTTCCTGCACCAAATTCCCCTCAGTATATAAAAGGAATTATAAATTTAAGAGGTGAAGTAATACCTTTATATAGTCTTAAATCAAAATTTAATATGGATGATTCTGTTATGGCGGAAGAGGGAAAAATGATAGTAGTCAGAATCGGGGATATTTCAATTGCCTTAGAAGTTGATGAAGTTGAAAATATTAAAGATGTTGAAGCAACAAAGGTGTATGAGTCACCAGCCATAATAAAAAGTGATAAAACAAGATATCTGCATAAAATTGCTAATATTGACAATAAGCTCATAATGATAATAAATCCAGTTGAGCTTCTAGAAGAAGAAGAAAAAAGAAATTTAAAAAATATGATAGATAGTATTGAATAATATGCTATAAAAGTTCTGAGTATGATTTAAAAAGTCATACTCATTTTTTTGCTATTTTTACACAAAAACCTCTTGCGCAAAAAAGTCTTCTATGATAATATCTTTCTATTAAAGACAAATGTGCTTCTTGCGAATACATGAAAAGAGGTCGAAAAGCATGGGTGAATCAAGTAAATATTTTGTAATTAAACAAAAGGCAGTACCTGAAGTTTTACAAAAAGTAGTTGAAGCAAAAAAGCTTTTAGAAAGAGACTTAAACCTTACAGTACAAGAGGCTACTGAGAAGGTAGGGCTTAGCCGAAGTTCTTTTTACAAATATAAAGATGATATTTTTCCATTTACTGATAATGCAAAAGGAAAAACAGTAACCTTTGTATTACAAATGGACGATACACCAGGCTTGCTTTCTGCAGTGTTAAAACAAATTGCTGATTACGATGCAAATGTTTTAACTATCAATCAGACAATTCCAGTAAACGGGATTGCCTCACTTACTATAAGTATAGAAGTTTTAAAATCTTCAGGTGATGTTTCAGAGATGATAGAAGAAATGGAAGCAAAACAAGGAATACATTATTTAAAAATTTTGGCAGGAGAAAAGTGATTATGAAAAATGTTGCAGTGTTAGGATATGGTACAGTAGGATCAGGTGTTTTTGAAGTAATTAATACTAATCAGGAAATAGTAAATAAAAAAGCAGGGGATCAGGTTAATGTGAAATATGTTCTTGATTTAAGAGAGTTTCCTGGTGATCCAGTAGAAAAAGTGTTAACAAATGATTATGAAGTGATTTTAAATGATCCAGAAGTAGAAGTTATAGCGGAAGTTTTAGGAGGAGTAGAGCCAGCATACACTTTTGTAAAAAAAGCTTTATTAGCTGGTAAAAGTGTTTGTACTTCTAATAAGGAACTTGTTGCAAAACATGGTCCTGAACTTTTAGAAATAGCAAGAGAAAAAAATAGAAACTTCTTTTTCGAAGCAAGTGTTGGTGGTGGAATACCTATAATAAGGCCACTTATAAGTTCTATTACAGCGGATGATATCTATGAAGTTTCAGGTATATTAAATGGAACTACAAATTATATACTTACAAAAATGAGCAAAGAAGGACTGGACTTTGATACTGTTTTAAAAGAAGCTCAGGATTTAGGTTATGCTGAAAAAAATCCAGAAGCAGATGTTGAAGGACATGATGCATGTAGAAAAATAGCAATTTTAACATCTTTAGTATATGGTAAAACTGTTGATTTCGAGGAAATATATACTGAGGGTATAACAAAAATTACAGATACAGATTTTATGTATGCTAATAAATTAGGAATGTCAATAAAGATATTTGGAAGAATGGAAAAAGCTGATGGTAAAATATACGCCATGGTTGCTCCAGTTATGATTGATGAATCAAATCCTTTATATAGTGTTAATGGAGTTATGAACGCAATTCTTGTTAGAGGAAATGTGTTAGGAGATACTATGTTTTATGGAGCAGGAGCGGGAAAACTTCCTACTGCAAGTGCTGTAGTTTCTGATATGATTGATGCAATAAAACACTTAAATGACAATGTAGAGATTCAATGGACCAAAGAAAAACTTGAGTTGACCGCGATTAAATCTTCAGAGAAAAAATTCTTTGTAAGAGTTGCAGGTGAATCTTCAAAAGAAATTTCAAATATTGAAAAAGAGTTTGGTAAAGTAGTGTTAATCAAGCTTGAAAAACTAGATAATGAATTTGCATTTATTACAGAAAAAATGTCTGAAGAAGACTTTGAAAATAAAATTTCAAAAATCAAAGGCTTTAAGACCAGAATAAGAATAGAGGGATAAAAATGAAATATGTAGTTGTTCTTGGGGACGGAATGTCAGATGAACCTATAGAAAAACTTGGAAATAAAACACCTTTAGAGGTTGCAGATACACCCACACTAGATAAACTTTCAAAATTATCTGAAGTAGGGCTAGTAAGTACAATACCAGAGGGTATGAAACCTGGCAGTGATACTGCGAATCTTTCTGTTTTAGGATATAATCCAGAGATTTATTATTCAGGCCGTTCACCATTAGAAGCCCTTAGTATTGGTGTGGAAATGTCAGATACAGATATTGCGATAAGGTGTAACCTTGTAACGGTTTCGGATGATGATAAAATCTATGAAGAAAAATCGATGATTGATCATAGTTCTTCTGAGATAAGTACTAAAGAGGCTAAAGAACTTTTAAATGCGGTAAAAGAGCAATTAGAGAATGAAGAATATAAATATTATTTAGGAACAAGTTACAGGCATCTTTTAATCCATGATAAAGGAGATGTTGTGGATTTGGTTCCGCCACATGATATTTTAGGAAAAGAAATAGGTGCTTATTTACCAGAACAAAAAGATTTAAAAGAAATGATGAAAAAAAGCTATGATATTTTGTCAAAACATCCTATTAATATAGAAAGAGTAAAAAAAGGATTGAATCCCGCCAACTCAATTTGGTTTTGGGGAGCAGGGACAAAACCGACTATTTCTTCATTTGAAGAAAAAACAGGGAAAAAGGGTGCGATGATTTCAGCAGTAGATTTACTTAAGGGAATAGCGGTTGGTGCAGGTATGTATAACATAAATGTAGAAGGAGCAGATGCTACTCTTCATACCAATTACGAGGGTAAAGCAGATGCTGGAGTAAATGCACTTTTAAAAGAAGGCTTTGATTTTGTATATATTCATGTTGAGGCTCCAGATGAAATGGGTCATCAGGGAAGTGTTGAAAACAAAATAAAAGCGATTGAGTATTTAGATACAAGGGTGATAAAAAGAGTATATGAAGCACTTAAAAAGTCAGGGGAAGATTTTAAAATATTGGTCCTTCCAGATCATCCAACTCCTATCAGATTAAGAACACATACATCTGATCCTGTCCCATATTTACTGTACAATAGTAAAAATGAGCAGAATAATGAGTGGTGCTATTCAGAAAAAGATGCACTAAACAGTGAAAATAGAGTTGATAAGGGTTATGAAATAATAGATTATATGTTTGAAAAAGTTTAATCAGGAGGAAAGCTATGCTTATTGTTAAGAAATTCGGAGGAAGCTCTGTAGCCGATAAAGACAGAATATTTAATGTTGCGAGAAGATGTGTAGAAGAGTATCACAAAGGTAATGATGTGGTAGTTGTTTTATCAGCAATGGGTGATACAACAGACAACTTAATCGATCTTGCAAGTCAGATTACAGAAACTCCTTCAAAAAGAGAAATGGATATGCTTTTGGTAACAGGTGAGCAAATATCAGTATCTCTTTTAGTTATGGCGTTGAATACATTAGATGTACCAGCCGTATCATTAAATGCATATCAAGTTGCTATGCATACTACTTCTACATATGGAAATTCAAGACTTAAAAAAATTGATACAGATAGAATAAATCTGGAGATTGGAAATCGAAAAATTGTTGTAGTTACTGGTTTTCAGGGAATAAATAAATATGATGATTTTACAACATTGGGTAGAGGAGGTTCTGACACAACTGCAGTAGCACTAGCAGCAGCTTTAAATGCAGATTCATGTGAAATATATACAGATGTAGAAGGTGTATATACATCAGATCCAAGAGTTGTGCCGAATGCAAGAAAATTAAAAGAAATAACTTATGATGAAATGTTAGATTTAGCAACTTTAGGTGCAAAAGTTCTTCATAATAGATCTGTAGAGATGGCAAAAAAATATGATGTTCAGCTGGTAGTACGTTCTAGCTTAAATAACGCAGAAGGAACAGTTGTTAAGGAGGAAGTTAAAGTGGAGAAAAGATTAGTAAGCGGTGTTGCAGCCGATAAAAATGCAGCAAGAATTTCATTAATAGGATTGAAAGATGTTCCAGGAATTGCCTTTAAACTTTTTAATTTATTGGCTAAAGAAAATATTAATGTTGATATAATTTTACAGTCTGTAGGAAGAGATGGTACAAAGGATATATCATTTACTGTAGACAAAGAAAACTTACAAAGTTCTTTAGATGTTATAGAAAGAAACAAAGATTCATTAACAGCACAAAAAGTTGAGTCAGAAGAAAATGTAGCAAAAGTTTCTGTTGTTGGAGCTGGAATGATGACAGATCCAGGTGTTGCTGCAAAAATGTTTGAAGTTCTCTTCAATGAAGATATTAATATAAAAATGATTTCAACATCAGAAATCAGAGTAACTGTTTTAATTGATGCTGCAGATGTGGATAGAGCTACAAGAGCAGTTCATGATGCATTTGATTTAGGGTTAGAATAAAGGAAATGCCGGTGAAATTTTTCACCGGCATTTATTAAGTTACATTATGCTTTTTCAATTATTCCAAAACCAAGTGGATGAGGTCCTGTATGAACAGCTATAGTTGCTCCAATTTGGGATAAAATGATATTTGGTTTTGAATCTGGAAATTCTCCTTTTAATACCTCTAGAGCTCTTTCGTATATTTTTTTTCCTTCTTCGATATCATATCCATAACCTACAGCGATTTCATATTTAGATAAATCATTTTTATTTTCTTTTATATATTTAATCATGTGGTCTAATATTTTTTCAGTGGATTTTTTTCGACCTCTGGCTATTCCTCCAGGGTGTATTTCGCCACCTCTTAATACTATTAAAGGTCTTAAGTTTAAAGTTTTTGTTGCAGAGCCGATTAGTTTTCCGATTCTTCCTCCTTGTAAAAGATAATCAATATTTTCTACAGTAAAGAAAATCCTGCCAGTATTTTTAATGTTATCAAGAGCACTTACCAATGTGTTGAAGTCAGCACCTGCTTCTCTAAGTTTAACAGCCTCTCTTACATAAAGCCCGTGTAGCACTGTATTCATATGTGAGTCTACAATGACAATATTTGCATCTGGAAAATCTTCTAATATCTGATTTTTTGCATTTATAGCTGAGTTATAGGAGCCACTTAATTTAGTGCTTATGCAAATGCATATTATTGAAATACCTTCTTTAACCAAAGGTTCAAAAAAATCTAAGTAATCCTGTATAGTAGGAAGTGAAGTCTTTGGAAAAACTTCTGGATTACTAACTATGTAATTATAAAATTCTCTAATATTTAATTCTTCAATTTCTTTTTTGTAATTTTCACCATCAGTTGAAATATAAAATGGTACAATAGTTACATCGAGTTCTTTGGCTGTTTCTGTGTCAAAGTCACAGGAACCATCACTAATTATTTTGTACATATAAGCCTCTTTCTTAACAAATAAATAATCACACAAATGATATGACATAGTATTAAAAACCATTTGTCAATGTGTAAATTAAATGCCTATGCTTTTCTTTTGCATAGGCATTTTTTATTTAACTTTATAATTTCAAATCAAGATTATTGCCAGCTAAAACACCATAATCACTTGATTTTGCATTCATAGAATATGGACTCTCTTTTTGATAGCGAATCATTGTTGTAGTAGTTCCACCAGATACATAACTTCTTCCACATTCTGGACATGTTGCTGTTCTTAAAGAAATACTTGCTTTTATAACTTGTCCGTTTTTTCTTGCAGCTTTTGCATAAGCATTTGAAACATGTTCTTGCTCATGAGACATAACTGCCGCACCAGATGTTCCAGGAGAAATATGAGAAGGTGCTTTAAAAGAAACCATTTCAGAAGATCCATCCTGATATTTTCTTCCACTACAAGTAGAACATTCAACTGCACCTGCTCTTTTAAGGGATTTAACTTCTGCTGGATTTATTTCATTTTTACCAGCAGAAGGAGTATTTAGGTTAACAGATTCGTATGAATTACCACTAATTCCTTGTATCATCCAAATCACTCCCTGCATCTTTTTGAGTTACAATATTATATCATTTTAGAAAAAAAATGTCAAAATAGCTACTTGTAGAGGAAGACTCTATGAATTATAATTAACATTGCAATAAAATGAAAAGGTAGGAGTATTTATGGAAATTTTTAAAACTATAAAAAATGAATTGGGAATTGAACTTTGGCAAGTTGAGGCTACGGTAAAATTGATTGATGAAGGTAATACTATTCCCTTTATTTCAAGATATAGGAAAGAGGCAACAGGATCATTAAATGATGAAGTATTAAGAAGCTTAGATGAAAGACTAAAGTATTTAAGAAATTTAGAAGAAAAAAAAGCCAGTGTTATTTCAAGCATAGAAGAACAGGGTAAACTCACAGAAGAACTCAAATTAAGTATAGAAGCTGCTCAGACTTTAGTAGTAGTAGAAGATTTATATAGACCATACAGACCAAAGAGAAGAACAAGAGCTACAATTGCAAAAGAAAAAGGACTAGAACCTTTAGCGAACATGATAATGCTACAATCTTCAGATAAGCCTATTGAAGAGATTGCTATAGATTATATTAATCCAGAAAAAGAGGTAAATAATGTTGAAGATGCAATTTCTGGAGCAAAAGATATAATAGCTGAATACATTTCTGACCAGGCAGAATATAGAAGCTATATTAGAAAAGCTACTTTTAGTAGTGGAAAAATAAATTCTAAAGCAAAAGATGAAAAAAAGGAATCTGTGTATGAAATGTATTATGATTTTGAAGAAGCAGTTTCGAAAATAGCATCTCATAGAATTTTGGCAATAAACCGTGGAGAAGACGAAAAAATTCTTACGGTTAAGATTATTTCGGATTCAGAAAAAATAGTTAATTATCTTTCGAAAAAAATTATAACTAAAGATAATAAATACACTAATCCTCTAATACTTGAAGCCATAGAAGATAGTTATAAAAGGTTAATAGAGCCAGCTATAGAAAGAGAGATTAGAAATGAACTTACGGAGCATGCCGAGGAAGGTGCTATAAAAGTTTTTGGAAAAAACCTTCATCAGCTTTTAATGCAACCGCCTATTTCAGGTCAAGTAGTTTTAGGTTGGGATCCTGCATTTAGAACAGGGTGTAAACTTGCAGTTGTAGATGAGATGGGAAAAGTGATTGATACAGCAGTTATATATCCGACCCCACCACAAAATAAGATAGATGAATCAAAGAAAAAAGTCAAAGAACTGATTAAAAAATATGGTATAACATTGATATCTTTAGGTAATGGAACTGCATCTAGAGAATCAGAAATGGTTATTGTAGATTTATTAAAAGAAATTGATGAAAAAGTCCAGTATGTAATTGTGAATGAAGCAGGTGCATCAGTTTACTCAGCAAGTAAACTAGCTACAGAAGAATTCCCAGACTTTGATGTAGCACAAAGAAGTTCTGCATCAATTGCGAGAAGAATACAGGATCCTCTTGCTGAATTGGTAAAGATAGATCCTAAAGCAATTGGAGTGGGTCAGTATCAGCATGATATGAATCAGAAAAAACTTAGTGAAGCTTTAGGTGGCGTGGTAGAAGATTGTGTAAACAAAGTTGGAGTGGATTTAAATACTGCATCAGCCAGTCTTTTAGAATATATCTCAGGAATTACAAAAGTTATTGCAAAAAACATTGTTAACTTTAGAGAAAGCTCAGGAAAATTTACAGACAGAAAAGAATTGCTTAAAGTAGAAAAGCTTGGCCCGAAAGCTTATGAACAATGTGCAGGATTTATGAGAATTCAAAATGGTAAAAACCCTTTGGATGCTACAGGGGTACATCCGGAAAGTTATAAGGCAGCAAAAACTCTTCTCGAATCTTTAGGAATTAAATCTAATGAGATATCAAATGCAGGATTGAAAGATTTAAACAAAAAAATACAAGACTACACTAATATGGCAGAGACTCTTGGTGTAGGAGAAATAACATTAAAGGACATAGTTAAGGAATTAGAAAAGCCAGCAAGGGACCCAAGGGAAGAGATGCCAAAGCCTATATTAAAAAGCGATGTTCTAGAGATGTCAGACCTAAAAGAAGGAATGGTGTTAAAAGGAACTGTTAGAAACGTGATAGATTTTGGAGCTTTTGTTGATATAGGTGTACATCAGGATGGGTTGGTTCATATATCACAAATATGTGATAAATATATAAAGCATCCGCTAGAAGCAGTTAGTGTTGGAGATGTAGTAGATGTAAAAATTATGAGTGTTGATTTAGTAAAGAAAAGAATACAATTAACCATGAAAAATATTTAACTACTTTGCTTGACAATGAATAGGTTTAGTTGTATTATAACCATTAGATAAATTGAATAAAGTCTTCGGGGCAGGGTGAAATTCCCGACCGGCGGTAAAGTCCGCGAGCCGAAAGGTTGAATTGGTGAAATTCCAATACCGACAGTAAAGTCTGGATGTGAGAAGAAGAAATGCGAAAGCAATAATATTAATTATTTTGCCCCAAACTATCGTTTGGGGTATTTTTATTTGGAAATTTTATATAGTGGAGTAATATAATGCATGAAAAATATATGGAGCAAGCCTTAGACCTTGCGGAAAAAGGAAAGTGTTATACATCCCCAAATCCTATGGTGGGAGCTGTAATTGTTAAAAATGGTAAAGTTATAGGTAGTGGTTATCATGAAGTGTGTGGTGGTAATCATGCAGAGGTAAATGCAATTGAATCAGCTATAGAAAGCGTAGAAGGATCCACAATATATGTAACTTTAGAGCCGTGTTCACACCATGGAAAAACACCTCCTTGTGCTGACAGAATTATTAAAGAAAAAATATCAAAAGTTGTAATCGCTGCTCTTGATCCTAATCCTCAGGTTGCAGGAAGAGGTGTTGAAAAACTTAGGAATGCAGGGATAGAGGTTGAAATAGGAGTTCTAGAAGAGGAAAGCATAGTACTTAATGAAGTATTTATGAAATATATAATAGATAAAGAACCCTTTGTGCTTATGAAAACAGCAATGTCTTTAGATGGAAAAATAGCGACAAAGACGGGTGAATCCAAATGGATATCTTCTGAGGATTCAAGAAATGAAGTACAGGAGTTAAGAAGATACCTGTCAGGTATAATGGTGGGGATTGGAACGGTTCTTGCAGATGACCCAGAGTTGACCTGTAGAATTGATGAAAAGAAAAATCCTATAAGAATCATAGTGGATTCCAAATTAAGAATCCCGCTACATGCAAAAGTGCTTAAAAATCAAGACAAGGCAAAAACAATAATTGCAACTACCAAAGAAATGAAAAAATCACAGCAAGCGTTAGAGATTGAAAAACTTGGTATTGAAATATTATATATAAGCAATATGAATGGAAAAGTTAACCTAAAGGAATTGGTTAAGGAATTAGGAAATAAGAATATTGATGGTATTCTACTAGAAGGTGGAGCAAATCTAAACTATTCGGCTGTTGAATCTGGAATAGTAGATAAGGTGATTGCTTATATAGCACCCGTGATAATTGGGGGTGAAGAATCAAAAACTCCTGTGGCAGGAGCAGGTATAAGTAAGTTAAAAGATGCAATAAAACTTAAAAATATTACTTTTTCAAAAATTGGAGAAGATATTAAAATAGAAGGTTATACTGAAAGGAGTTAATCATGTTTACAGGCATAGTAGAAGAAATAGGCGTATTAAAGCAAATCAAACATGGAGAAAAGTCTTCTATATTAACAGTAAAAGCTGATAAAGTTCTTGAGGATACAAAAATTGGAGATTCCATAGCAACAAACGGTATTTGTTTAACGGTTGTAAAACTAAGTGGAGATTCATTTGAGGCAGATGTAATGGCAGAATCTTTAAGAAGAACAAATCTGGGAGATTTAAAAATTGGTGATCAGTTAAATCTTGAAAGAGCCCTTACGCCACTGACAAGAATGGGTGGACATATTGTAAGTGGACATATTGATGGGATAGGAACAATTAAAAGTTTTGTTAAAGAAGACACAGCAGTAGTGGTTACAATTGATACAGATTATAGTATTTTAAGATATATTATAGAAAAGGGATCAATTGCTATAGATGGAATCAGTCTTACAGTTGCAGGGGTTGATGATAAGAAGTTTTCAGTTTCATTAATTCCACATACTGGAGAACAGACAATTTTATTAAAGAAAAAACCTGGGGACACGGTTAATCTAGAATGCGACATAATTGGTAAGTATATAGAAAGATTAGTCAGTATGCCACCAAAAGAAGAAACAGAAAATAACAGTCTTAATGAAGACTTTCTAAAAGAAAACGGATTTATTTAACAGGAGGATGACGAAATGAGTTTTAAATTTAATACCACACAGGAAATTATCGATGATATAAGAGATGGGAAAATCATAGTTTTACTGGATGATGAAGACAGAGAAAATGAAGGGGATGTTATTTGCGCAGCAGAGTTTGCCACAACTGAAAATGTAAACTTCATGGCTAAATATGCCAAAGGATTAATTTGTATGCCAATGTCAACAGAATATACAGAAAAGCTAGACTTATGGCAAATGTGTAAAGTGAATGGTGATAACCATGAAACAGCCTTTACAGTATCAATTGATCATGTTGATACAACAACAGGTATTTCAGCATATGAAAGATCTGTAACTGCTATGAAATGTGTAGAGGAAGATGCAAAACCAGAAGACTTTAGAAGACCAGGTCATATGTTTCCTTTGGAATCAAAAAAAGGTGGAGTTTTTGAAAGAAATGGTCATACAGAAGCTACAGTAGATCTTGTAAGACTAGCGGGGCTAAAAGAAGTAGGTCTTTGTTGTGAAATCATGAAAGACGATGGATTTATGATGAGAACACCAGAGTTAATTGAATTTGCAAAAGAGCATAATTTAAAAATAGGTACAATTAAGGATTTATTGAAATACAGAAGAGAACATGAAATCTTGGTTGAAAAAGTTGCGTCAGCAAAAATGCCAACAAGATATGGTGATTTTATGATTCACGCATATATAAATAAACTTAATGGAGAACATCATGTTGCTTTAGTTAAGGGAGACATTACAGATGGAAAATCTGTACTTTGCAGGGTGCACTCTGAATGTTTAACTGGAGATGCTTTTGGTTCTCATAGATGTGACTGTGGAGATCAATATGATCAGGCGATGAAGATGATAGCAGATGAAGGTCGTGGTATTCTTGTTTATATGAGACAGGAAGGTCGTGGCATTGGGCTTGTAAATAAAATAAAAGCATATGAATTACAAGATAAAGGGTATGATACAATTCAAGCAAATGAAATGCTTGGTTTTCCGGCAGACTTAAGAGACTATACTACAGGTACACAAATTCTTGTTGATTTAGGAGTTAAAGAGCTAAGGCTATTAACAAATAATCCATTAAAAGTAACTGGTCTTGACGGATATGGTCTAAAAATAGTTGAAAGAGTTCCTATACAAATGGAAATAAGAGATACAGATGAATTTTATTTAAAAACAAAACAGAATAAAATGGGTCATTTATTAGACTACTAAAATTAGAAAGGTTGAAAAAAATGAAAAAAATAGAAGGAAATTTAATTGCTAAAGATCTGAAAATTGGAGTTGTTGTAGGAAGGTTTAATGAATTTATCAGTTCAAAACTTTTAGGTGGAACAATGGATGGATTGTTAAGACATGGTGTGAATGAAGATGATGTAGAGGTGGCTTGGGTTCCAGGAGCATTTGAAATGCCTTTAGTAGCACAAAGAATGGCAGAAAGTAAGAATTACGATGCAGTAATATGTCTTGGAGCAGTAATCAGAGGAGCGACAACACATTATGATTTTGTATGTTCAGAAGTTTCAAAAGGAATTGCACAGGCATCTATGTCAACAGGTGTTCCAGTAATGTTTGGTGTGTTGACAACAGAAAATATTGAACAGGCTATTGAAAGAGCTGGTACTAAATCAGGAAATAAAGGCTATGATTGTGCTATAAGTGCAATAGAAATGGCTAATCTTCTAAGACAAATCTAGGATAAGTTATGATATTTGAAACATATTCGGAAAAAGAAACATATGAAGTTGGAATTGAATTTGCAAAAAAAATAAAACCAGGAGATATAGTCTGCATAAGTGGAGATTTAGGTGTGGGTAAAACTGTTTTCACAAAAGGTTTTGCTCACGGCCTTGGTATTGATGAGCCAGTTGTGAGTCCAACATTTACAATTATACAGGTCTATGAAGATGGCAAAATTCCTTTATACCATTTTGATGTTTATCGTGTTAGTGATATAAGTGAAATGGAAGAAATTGGATACGAGGAGTATTTTTTCGGTGAGGGTGTGTGTTTAATAGAATGGGCTGAACTTATTGAAGAAATAATTCCTAAAAATGCTTACAGTGTAAGAATTGAAAAAGATTTGGAAAAAGGATTAGATTTTAGAAGGATTACAGTATGAAAATTTTAGCAATAGAATCATCTTCTCTTGTTGCATCAATAGCAATAATTGACGATGATGTTATGAAAGCAGAATATACGGTTAACTTTAAAAAAACTCACTCGCAAACTCTTTTGCCAATGATTAATGAAGTTTTTAAAATGATTGAAGATGATGTAAATACTATTGATGGAGTGGCTATTTCAAAGGGACCAGGTTCTTTTACAGGATTAAGAATCGGAAGTGCAACTGCCAAGGGCATTGCTTTGTCGATTGATAAGCCAATAATCGAAATCCCTACTCTTGAAGCCATGGCATATAACTTTTTAGGTAGTGATAAGTTGATTTGTCCGATAATGGATGCAAGAAGAAATCAGGTATATACAGGTGTGTATGAATTTACGGAAAATAACTTAGAGATAATAAAAGACCAAAGTGCATTGTCTATAGAAGACTTAATTGATTTCTTGACTGAAATAGATAGGAATGTTATTTTTGTTGGGGATGGAATTCCGATTTTTAAGGAATATATATCAACTAATTTAAAGAAAACCCATTCTTTTGCTCCGCCGCACCTTAATAGGCAAAGAGCAGGTTCCGTTGGGGCTCTGGCAAAAATTTATTTTGAAAAAGGCATATATGTATCTGCTGACGAACATACTCCTGAATATATAAGATTATCTCAGGCAGAAAGGTGTTTAAATGAAAAGTCGACTGATGAAAAGTGAAGATATAGAAAAAGTGTATGAAATAGAAAATCAGTGTTTTTCTATGCCTTGGTCAAAACATGAAATTATGGAAAGTTTCTCAAGAGAAGACAGTATATATTGTGTAATTGAAAAAGATGATGTCGTTATTGGTTATGCGGCATTATTTTTTGTTTTAGATGAGGCGAATATAATTAATATTGGTATAAATAATGAATACAGGGGCATAGGTGCTGGAGAAGAGCTCCTTAAATATCTTATAAATAATGTTAAAGGAAAGAATGTTTCTAAAATATTCCTGGAAGTTAGAGAGGGAAATCATATAGCGGTAAAACTATATGAGAAAATTGGATTCAAAGAAATTGGTATTAGAAAAAATTTTTATCAAAACCCTTTAGAAAATGGAATTGTAATGAGTTATACAATATGATAATATTAACAATATAAATAAGTATAGAAAGAGTATATATAGATGTTAGATGTTTGTTTGCTAGGAACAGGAGGCATGATGCCTCTTCCAAGGAGAAGACTTACGGCACTAATGGCCAGATATAATGGTAAAAGTGTTTTAATAGACTGTGGTGAAGGTACTCAGGTAGGTGTAAAAGAAAAAGGATGGAGTTTCAAACCTATAGATATTATATGCTTTACACACTTCCATGCTGATCACATAGCTGGTTTGCCTGGTCTTTTATTGACAATGGGAAATGCAGAAAGAACACAACCACTTTTGATAGCTGGACCTAAGGGGCTAGAAAGAGTAGTGAATGCGCTTAGAGTTATTGCTCAGGATTTGCCCTTTGAAATAAAATTTATAGAAATGACAGAAAAAAACAGAGTTATAGAAATGGATGGTTATAGAATAGAAGCTTTTAAAGTGAATCATAATGTACTCTGCTATGGATATAATATTGTAATAGACAGAAGTGGAAAATTTGATTTAAATAAGGCAAAGGCTTTGAATATTCCTGTGAATTATTGGAATAAACTTCAAAAAGGCGAAACTGTAGAGCATGAAGGAATGGTATATACTTCTGATATGGTAATGGGACCAGACAGAAAAGGGATTAAACTTTCATACTGTACAGACACAAGACCAACTGATAATATTTCGGATTCTGTAAAAGAAGCAGATTTATTTATTTGTGAAGGAATGTATGGGGAAAAAGATAAACAGGATAAAGCACACGAGTATAAGCACATGACTTTTTTAGAGGCGGCAAAAACTGCAAAAAAGGCAAAAGTAAATGAAGTGTGGTTAACTCACTTTAGTCCTTCGCTTTTTAGGCCAGAAGAATACATGGAAGATGTTAGAAAGGTGTTTCCTAAGATTAGACCAGGAAAAGACTTGATGTCAGTAACTTTAGAATTTAAGGGAGATGACTAATGAAAAATTTAAGAGTTATTATTTTGGTTTTAATATTGGCGGTACTAGCAGTTGGTTATTATTATTATTTGTCAAATAAAACAAATGAAGACAGTTTAAATGCAGAGGATACAGAAGTGTCTGAAGTTTTTAAAGCTTTAAATAGAGATTTAGAGAATGACTACCCTACAACACCTAGAGAAGTTATATTGTTTTATGTAGAATTGCAACAGTGTTTTTATAATGAAGAGTATTCACAAGAAGAGTTCGTAGGACTAGTATCTCAAGCTAGGGTTTTAATGGACGATGAGTTGATCACTTTGAATCCATACAACCAACACTTTGAAGATTTGAGTGTAGATATTAAAGAAAAAGAAGCTACAGGCACAACGCTTTCTTCTTATATAATATCAAAAAATTCTGAAGTTGATTATATTACATTTGAAGAACAGGAATATGCAAATGTTAGATGTATATATTATTTTAAAAATGATGAAGGTACGGTAGGTAGCGATCAGGAATATATTTTAAGGAAGGACCCAGAAGGTAAATGGAAAATTTTAGCTTCAAATATTGTGATAGAAAATGGAGAATAAAGATATAAAAGTTTTAGCAATAGAAACATCTTGTGATGAAACAGCGGCAGCAGTTGTTAAAAACGGCAGAGAAGTGTTATCTAATGTTATTTTTTCTCAGATGGATTTACATGCGGTGTATGGAGGTGTGGTTCCAGAAATAGCATCTAGAAAGCATATTGAAAAAATCAATCAGGTAATTAAGGAGTCATTAGAAAAATCAAAATGCAGCCTTGATGATATAGATGCAATAGGTGTTACTTATGGTCCAGGACTTGTAGGAGCTTTATTGGTTGGAGTTGCAGAGGCAAAAGCTATTGCTTTTTCAAAAAACAAACCACTAATAGGAGTACACCATATTGAAGGACATATATGTGCTAATTATATTGAAAACATAAATTTAGAACCGCCTTTTATATGTATGGTTGTTTCAGGAGGTCATACTCACTTAGTAAAAGTAATGGACTATGGAAAATACGAAGTTATTGGGAAAACAAGGGATGATGCAGCAGGAGAGGCGTTTGATAAAATAGCAAGAGCTATAGGTTTAGGTTATCCAGGGGGACCGAAGGTTGAAAAACTTGCGTTGGAAGGTGATGAAAAAGCAATTACATTTCCAAAAGCAAATATCGACGGGGCTCCTTTTGATTTTAGCTTTAGTGGATTAAAGTCAGCGGTTTTAAATTATATTAACTCAGCAGAAATGAAAGGTGAAGTGATTAACAAAAGTGATATTGCAGCAGGCTTTCAGTTTGCAGTTATGCAGGCGCTACTAAGTAGGTCTTTGCTTGCAGTAGAAGAGACGGGTATTAAAAAACTGGCTTTAGCAGGTGGAGTTGCTTCTAACTCGTATATTAGAAATAATTTTATTGAAGCTTGTAATACAAAGGGTATTGAGTTTTATTATCCATCTCCATTAATGTGTACCGATAATGCGGCTATGATTGGATCAGCAGCGTATTATGAT
>CAXXOZ010000013.1:0-55000 GCA_963676435.2 uncultured Parasporobacterium sp. | reverse complement strand
TTCAAAGAGTGCGTAATAGCTCACTAGTCGAGAGGTCTTGCGCCGAAAATGTCCGGGGCTCAAACACGACACCGAAGCTGAGGAATGTAGTAATACATTGGTAGAGGAGCATTGTTAACGCGTCGAAGCAGTACCGTGAGGAGCTGTGGAGTGTTAAGAAGAGAGAATGCCGGAATGAGTAGCGAGAGGAAGGTGAGAATCCTTCCGGCCGAATATCCAAGGTTTCCAGAGTAAAGCTGATCTGCTCTGGGTAAGTCGGGACCTAAGGCGAGGCCGAAAGGCGTAGTCGATGGACAACAGGTTGAAATTCCTGTACTGCGATATAACAGAACTGTGGGGACACAGATGGAAAGCTAGAGCCGGGTATGGAAAAACCGGTGCAAGCGAAGTATCTGTATGGTAGGCAAATCCGCCATACAATGAGAAAGCGTGATGCGTACCGAACTTTAGTAGGGAAGCTAGTGAGCCAGCTGTCAAGAAAAGCCGCTATTGTTTATATCGTACCCGTACCGTAAACCGACACAGGTGGATGAGGAGAGAATCCTAAGGCCGACGGAAGAAGTATTGTTAAGGAACTCGGCAAAATGACCCCGTAACTTCGGGAGAAGGGGTGCCTGGGAAACCAGGCCGCAGAGAATTGGCCCAAGCAACTGTTTAGCAAAAACACAGGTCTATGCAAAACCGAAAGGTGAGGTATATGGGCTGACGCCTGCCCGGTGCTGGAAGGTTAAGGGGAGAGGTTAGCGCAAGCGAAGCTTTGAACTTAAGCCCCAGTAAACGGCGGCCGTAACTATAACGGTCCTAAGGTAGCGAAATTCCTTGTCGGGTAAGTTCCGACCCGCACGAAAGGCGTAATGATTTGGGCGCTGTCTCGACAATACATCCGGTGAAATTGAAATACCAGTGAAGATGCTGGTTACCTGCGCCAGGACGGAAAGACCCCATGGAGCTTTACTCTAGCTTGATACTGGGATTCGATATTGCATGTACAGGATAGGTGGGAGACTAAGAACCCGGGACGCCAGTCTCGGGGGAGTCACTGTTGGGATACCACCCTTGTAGTATTGGGTTTCTAACTTGCAGCCGTTACCCGGCTGGAGGACAATGTCAGGTGGGGAGTTTGACTGGGGCGGTCGCCTCCGAAAGAGTATCGGAGGCGCTCAAAGGTCCTCTCAGAATGGTCGGAAACCATTCGCAGAGTGCAAAGGCATAAGAGGGCTTGACTGTGACACCGACGGGTGGAGCAGGTACGAAAGTAGGACTTAGTGATCCGGTGGTATAAAGTGGGATTGCCATCGCTCAACGGATAAAAGCTACCCTGGGGATAACAGGCTTATCACTCCCAAGAGTTCACATCGACGGAGTGGTTTGGCACCTCGATGTCGGCTCATCGCATCCTGGGGCTGTAGCAGGTCCCAAGGGTTGGGCTGTTCGCCCATTAAAGCGGTACGCGAGCTGGGTTCAGAACGTCGTGAGACAGTTCGGTCCCTATCCGGCGTGGGCGTAGGATATTTGAGAGGAGCTGTCCTTAGTACGAGAGGACCGGGATGGACTGACCTCTGGTGTATCTGTTGTCTTACCAAAGGCATGGCAGAGTAGCCAAGTCGGGACGGGATAAACGCTGAAGGCATCTAAGCGTGAAGCCCCCCTCAAGATGAGATATCCCATCGCATAAGCGAGTAAGACCCCTTGAAGACTACAAGGTTGATAGGTTAGAGGTGGAAGTGTGGCAACACATGCAGCTGACTAATACTAATAGGTCGAGGGCTTGACCATACAAAGGTTATAGGGTAATATGTTTTATGAGATATTTTTAAATGTGCAGTTTTGAAGGTGCAAACCTAATTAAATAGGTGATCCTCGATAGCTCAATGGTAGAGCACTCGGCTGTTAACCGAGGGGTTGCTGGTTCGAGCCCAGCTCGGGGAGTTTAAAACTAAGGCTCCATGGTCAAGTGGTTAAGACACCGCCCTTTCACGGCGGTAACAGGGGTTCAAATCCCCTTGGAGTCACTTTTTATCTAAAAAAGTACAAATAGTGTACAGCAGTATTTACTGCTAAGTTTCATTGCCGACATGGCTCAATTGGCAGAGCAGCTGATTTGTAATCAGCAGGTTATCGGTTCAAGTCCGATTGTCGGCTTTTATGGACCTTTAGCTCAGCTGGTTAGAGCAACCGGCTCATAACCGGTAGGTCCCGGGTTCGAGTCCCTGAAGGTCCATTTTTGATTAGTTTTGAGTTTAAGGCGATATTGTATTTACAATAACGCAATTTTTTTAAAATTTTTGGCCCGGTGGCTCAGTTGGTTAGAGCGCCGCCCTGTCACGGCGGAGGTCGTGGGTTCGAGTCCCATTCGGGTCGTTATTTTTATTTAGGGGATCTTAGCTCAGCTGGGAGAGCATCTGCCTTACAAGCAGAGGGTCACAGGTTCGAGCCCTGTAGGTCCCATTTTTTGCCCCTGAATTATGGAAGGCAAAAGGGTTAATAGCAAAAAATGTGACGCAGTGCATACGCACTGATGCACACTATTCTAGCGAATCGGCGCTTTACTAAAAGGCGGTAACGCCGCGATGAGGAAACTTTAGTTTCCGAATGCATGCGAAAAGCGTAGAGGTTATATAACAATAAAGTCGATTTGTGCATATGCACAAACCAAATAACAAATTTACTAGTAACAAGCCGGCGTGGCGGAACTGGCAGACGCGCAGGACTTAAAATCCTGTGATGGCAACATCGTATCGGTTCGATTCCGATCGCCGGCATTTTTATATAAAAGAATAATTTGTGCGCTTAGCTCAGCTGGATAGAGCGTCTGGCTACGGACCAGAAGGTCGGGGGTTCGAATCCTCTAGCGCACGTTAAAAAAAATCTTGCAAACTTTATGTTTACAAGATTTTTTATTTTTTCCTAATATAATTATTTAAGATTATACATTGTGGACATATAAGTTAATATGTCTATGAATGGTCATATCAATTGTTTTGAAAGTTGTATTAATCTTTAATATAGATTATTATAAATAAATAGATGCTCTATATGTACATATGTCTACTGATGGAGATTAGAAATGAAAGTAAATAAAGATAAAAAAAACAGCAGGTTTAAGGAAGAGCCTTAAAGGATTTTAAAAATGGGTTATTTGAATTATGCAAAGTTTATAATAGGAATGTAGGAAAAATACGAAATAAAAATGTCGTATAACCTACATTCTTATTTTGTATTTATATTGATATTGATACACTTGTCTTGGAGGTGCAATCAATATGACGAACAACTTAAGAGGAGAGCTTTCAATTATGGACAGTTTAGAAATTAAACCTAATTATGCTGCTTTGGCAAGAAAATATGATATGGACTGGAGGACTGTGAAAAAATATCATCAAGGTTATAAAGGCAAACCTGATAAAAGAAATAAACCTAGTCGACTTGACTATTACAGAAATGAAATTGAAGATAAACTTAATATAAAAAGAGTGACTATAAGAGGTGTTTATGAATTTATGGTAAAGAAATATGGCGTTGAATCTATTGGATGTTATACAAATTTTATAGCTTATGTTAAAAATAATAAATTAAAGACGAAAAGCAAAACATTAGGACATCCACGTGTAGAAACTCTTCCAGGTGTTCAGGCACAGGTAGATTGGAAAGAAGGTATATCTATAGCTTCAAGCAGTGGTGAAATATTTAATATCAATGTCTTTCATATTACTTTAAGTTTTTCAAGATACAGTTACCTTGAGATTTCTATACAAAAGAGAATTGAAGATGTATATCGCGGATTAATTAATGGATTTGAAGCATTTGGAGGTGTGCCAAAAGAAATACTTTTTGACAACATGTCAACTGTTGCCAATACACAGGTAAGACCCAAAAAGCCAACACAAGGAATAACAAAACTTGCTAAAGACTTTGGATTTAAAGTTAGATTATGTGCTGCAAGAGCTCCACAAACAAAAGGATCTGTAGAAGCTAAAAACAAGGTAATTGATTGGATTCGTCCTTATGAAGGTGAATTTGAAGATTTAGATGAGCTTATAAGTATATTGCAAAGGATAAATACAGATATGAATATAAATGTTAACGATGAAACAGGAATGTCACCAACAGCATTATTTTATAAAGAAAAAGAGTACTTGGATGCATTGCCAACCAAAACAATCAGAGAAGAATATCTGTCCCCAAACAGATATAAAGTCTCAAATGATGCTCTTATTAGGTATGGCTCTAACAAGTACTCTGTAGATCCAAAGCTTATTAATGATGAAGTAACTGTAGATACACTCAATAATAATCTTTATATCTATTATAACGGAAAACTAATCACTTATCATCCATTAACAGAAAAAAAGATTAATTATAAAAAAGAACACTATAAAACACTGATGAATGGAAAGGTAAAGGAAACTGATATGACTGAAAGGATACAAGAAAATTTAAAAGTAATGGACTCATTACTAGAATTACGTAAGGTTTATGTATCTTCAATTGAAGCAACAAAATCTGCGGATGCACTTATTGCATATATAAATCAAAACAGTTGCGGCAGATGGATAATTAATAATTATTCACATCTATCTGCATCAGACAAACTTGAGTTTATTAAAGGAATGAATCAAGTGCTTCCATATATAAAAAATAGCGATACATTTATAGAAAAAATAAAATATTCCATGAAAAACAATATTTGCAAAACAATAGATTTTGACTGTTATGTTAATGATTTTATGGCAGTATCTGAAAGCGAGTGCGTTCTTACAGATGAAGGTTATTATAAAATACAGAAAAAATATAAAAAAGAGATAGAAGAATTTATTAATGATATAAAAGAACAGTGGGCAGAAAGCGAAACTAAATATACAGAATCCGATTTAGTCTGCGAAGATGAACTTGCATTTAGAATTAAGGAGGAAATCATCAAGAATGAACAATTATAATGCACTAATAAATAACTTAGAGGACTTACAATTAAATAAAATAAAGGAAAATATAAATAGTTATCTTGATATGATAGCTGATGGATCAAAAACAGCATTAGATGCACTTTATGAGTTAAGTGAACAGGAAATAAAATTTAAAAAAGAACAAGCTGTAACTGGCTGTGTAAAAGTAGCGAACTTTCCATTTCTTAAAGAAATAAAAGACTTTGATTTTGGATTTCAACCATCAATTGACAAGGCAAAAATAATGGATCTTTTAACATTAAGATTTATAGAAAATAGTGAAAATGTAATATTTTGTGGAACGCCTGGTGTTGGAAAAACCAATTTATCAGTGTCAATAGGTATTGCAGCTGCTAAAAAAAGATATTGTGTATACTTTATAACATTTCAGGATTTAATAGCACAATTAAAAAAAGCAGCATCAGAAAATCGTCTTGAAGCAAGAATAAAATGGTTTTGTAGATATAAGTTATTAATTATTGATGAACTTGGATACCAGCGAATGGATACTGATTCAGCAAATTTATTTTTTAATTTAATATCCAAAAGATATGAAAAGTCATCAACAATAATAACTACAAATAGTCCATTTTCAAAATGGGCTGATATATTTAAAGAGCCAGTATTAACAAATGCTTTATTAGATAGATTACTTCACCATTGTTCAGTTGTAAATATAAATGGACCATCATATAGACTTAAAGATCAAGTAGAAAATTTATCAGAAGATGCATCTTAAAATACAAAATAAAAATGTAGGTTTTTATACAATTTTATTTTGTATAAATCCTACATTTTTATATTGACATTTGCAGAAAGAAAGGGCTAAAAAATGATAATATACTTTTCAGCAACTGGAAACAGTAGACATGTAGCGACAGAAATTGCCAAAAAAACAGGGGATGAACTGGTTGATATTTCTAAATACATGAAAGAAAAAAAATTTGAAATAACATTAAAAAAAGGTGAAAATATTGGAGTAATTACACCTACTTATGATTTGATATTACCTTCAATAGTTGAAGAATTCTTAAACAAGTTAATTATTAAGTCTAAATACAAAAAACATTATACTTTTTTTATTGCCACATATGGAACTACAATAGGTCAGACTTATTTTTTAGCAAATAAACATATGAAGCAAAAAGGTTTTCCTTTTACAGCATATTACTGTGTAAAAATGCCAGATACTTGGACACCGATATTTAATCTTTCCAATAAAAAAAAGGTAAAAAAGCAAAATGAAAAAGCAGATAAGATTATAAAACAGGTTGTAGATGAGATTTTAGTTAAAAAAGAAGGTGATTTTTCTCATCATAAACTTCCAGTCTTTTTTATAAAACCTATGAAAGCAAAATATGAAAATATACGTAAAACCAAACATCTTAATGTAAATGAAACATGTATTGGATGTGGATTATGTGCTAATAACTGCCCTGTTCAGGCTATAGAAATAAAAGAACAAAGACCTGTTTGGATAAAAACACATTGTGTTATGTGTTTAAGCTGTCTTCATCATTGCCCAAAATTTTCTATACAATATGAAAACAGAACGCAGAAACACGGTCAATATGTTCATCCGTAACAATAGATATGTATATTAAGGAAAGTTTGGGAACTTCACTTTATTCCAAACTTTTCTGCATATACACCTGGAGTCATCCCATGCTTTTCATAAAAAATATCATAAAAATATGTTTTTCCTGAATAACCAATTTTTTGCATTATTTGCATTATACTTAGCTTAGAATTTCTTAAAAGTTCAGCAGCTTCATAAAGTCTATATGTTTTTAGTATTTCAGAAAATGTTTGTCCAGTCTGTTTTTTTATAAAACGACTTAAATAAGCTTCACTGAAATTAAATTCTTTTGATAGTTCTTTAAAAGTTATTTCCGACAAGTTTTTTCTAATAAAAGTTAAAATATTATAGATTTTTCTATTCTTTGAATAAATTTTTTCATAGGGTAATTGTGTGGTTGAATAATTTGTAGCTAGTTTTAAAAGAATTAATTCAATTCCTGACTCGGTAATTAATGGACTATAATTACTAGAATTTCTTTGGCTACAGTTTTTATAAGTAAGAAAAGCCAAATTCTCAATATGTACATCTTCGTTAGTTTTTATATACAAAAAATTAGTGCTATTTCTATTTTCTATATTCTCTATCATTAAAAAATCTGAAATAAAGTTTCTTTCTAAAAAAATTCTACAAAAAGAATGGGTTATTGATTCTCTTCTTATTGTGAAATTAATCATTATAGTTTCTGAATCGAAAATGAATGTCTGATGCATGGTATTTGGAGATATAATGCAAAAATCTGATTTTTTCATTGTAAGAGCCTGGTCATTAAAAAATACTGTTGCATTACCTTTTAAAACATATTTAAATTCAAAGAAATCATGTGTATGAGGCTGTACCTGATTAAATCTTGGATGTACAAAGCATCCTACAGCCTCTACTGGTTTCATTGTTGTACCTGCATTTAGGGTAGAAAAATTATTTATATAGAAGCATTTAAAATCATTAAAGTCTTTAGTTGTATTGAAAAATTTAAAAATTTCTTTTTGATGAGAGTCGAAATTATCATAAGTAATTCCATTTATATAAATATACTCAAGTACTTTTTCAGCAAGGCTGAGGGTGTCGATGTTATTTGTATTAAAAATATTATGATTCATTTAAGACCTCCTATACATAAAGAAATTTTAACATAAAAGAATCCTAAAAAGAAGTACAAGAGAGAGTACTTCTTTAGGCAATGGGGAGCATTGTTGAGTTATGGCTACAATTATATAATGTAACTATAATACGATAGTGTAAGGTGAGCTATGAAAAACCATAGTTCTAAAGTAATCAAATTTTTTTGAACATTGACAAGTAAATATATCCTCAATTTTAGGATGACTGGCAGAGTACGCCAACCTTGAGTGCATGAAAATAAATGCTCTGATAATTATACCGATGGCGAAATAACTCAGAAACAGACATTATTTTCCATCGCATCACAGCATTTTAGCATTTATTTTCAAGCATTCAAGGTCAAAGCCAAAAGTCGAGACTTTTGGTGGCTTTATATTACCTCTGGCTTTATAATCTTGAAACAGACATATGTTAGCTGATATTTTCCATCTGCATCTGATATATCTTTTCCTGACCGAGTTTTATGAGTATCTGCCATTTAGCAGGCATATTTTGAGATTTATTAAACGCATCAGGTTGATTAAGTGGTCGCCAGTAATTATAAGGATGTGGTCTTAGAAAGTTGTAATAAGCAACCCATAATGAAACACCGTAAAGGGCTCCATTATCACTCTTGTAACCATTAGTGTTACGATATGTAGATTTGAAAGTACGATTCATCCTTTCAACGACTTGTTTTATCCAACGATGTTCAGTGGAAACAGCATCATCATTTGTTAGACCAATTACTTGTATCAGATTAACATCTTTGTTTTCTTTAATCCTAAACTGTTGGGCAGCAAGAGGATAAGCGCTGTATCCGTCAGCAACAAATTTTAAAGCTTTACCAGGAAATTCTATAAATTTATTAAAGGCCATTCTCATGGCTAGTATACATGGACCAGTAGAGCGATTGTCAGACACCTGGTAACCGACAATACTTTTTTTACAGGCATCCATTATGAACCAGACATAATGTTTAACACCTAGTTTTTTGATGTAGGTCTCATCAGCAGATAAAATATTTGAAGGCTTATAATCATAAGAATCAACAAAAGGTTTTATAATAGCTGCAGCAGTCATAGCATAAGAAGCTACAGTTGTGTGAGATATCTTAATACCATGTATTTCAAAAAGTGCATGTGCAGTCTTTCTTGTAGATAACTGTAGATTTACATGATATGTAAGAACAAGACCGAGTATATGTGGATTGAATTTTTTAAACCTTAGTGAAGTTGCCCGATCAGGTAGTGAACGAAGATTCATTTTGAAAAAATCTACTGTGAACTCACGATAAATATAATGAAGCTTATATAAATACTTTTCCTCAGATGAAAGATTATCTGGAAGGACGTTTTTGCGATTAAGGTAGTAAGGACATTTTTTATTGATACATTTGTGAATATTAAAAACTTTTCTGGTTTTAACTAAAGAAAGTGTATTACCACAATGAGGGCATTTAATACTAACAGGTTTTTTGTATTGTTCACCAGTAGAAAAAGACATTGAACAAACAGCACACTTAAATTGTCCATTACCACCATTATTATCATAAATATAATTATGCGGAGCACCACATCGTGGACAAAAGACATCTTCAGCAACATTTCGTTTTGACTTATTACGTACAGTTACAGGTTTTATAAGTTTTCCATATCTTTTGTGAAAGTACTCAATGAGCTGGCTGTAATCAAAAAGTTCATGTTTAACAATTACAGGAGGAGAATCAACCTTAAATTTCTGGTATTCTGGAGACTTTGAGTCATCAAAGGCCCACTGCTTTAAAGGGATATATTTACAGATAAAAAGTGTTAACCAGCAAATTTGTTTATATTGCTGTTGAATAATGTTAATTAAATAAGTTATAATGAGTTCCATGACAATGACCTTTCTTTTCGATTGAATTGTGGTGTGGTAACTTCAATTATAACCGAAACTAGGGGGTCATTGTTTTTTTATTAAAAAAAGAAGCAAAAAACCCTCAAAATACAAGGAATTTGATATATAAAAAGTGTAAAACTTTACACTAACTATAATACAAAGGAGGAAGTTTTATGAAAACTAAGAAAAAATTAATTACTGGATTAATAATTATAGTCTTGCTTTTAGTAGCAGTAGTGATTTTAGTTCTTACATTTGGAAAGAAAAAAATTGATTATTCAGCACTCAAACTAGACAATACAATCTGGCAGTATGATGAGGAAAATAATGTATATTATCAAATAGGTATAACCTACTGTTTGATACCTGAAACGACTATTTATGAAAACCTTTCGGTATATGTACCAGGTGAGTATATGGATGGACAAGATAATGGTGACGGAACATATACCTGTACAGTTAATGATGAAGGAGAGAAATGTGGATTAACAGCATCTGACGCTCCAATAGTAGTACCAGTAAAAACACCTGGATATACTGGCTGTAAGGCTCAGATTGAATATGACTATGAAGATGCTTCAAAATATATAGATGCAGGGTTTATTTATGTTTATGCGGGTTGTCGCGGAACTGCAAATGGTTATGATGAAGAAGAAAATCTTTTATATAGTGGTGGAGCTCCCTGGGGTGTAACTGATTTAAAAGCAGCAATAAGATATATAAGGTATAACATGGAGTTTGTGCCTGGTGATACTGAAAGCATATTTACGTTTGGAATGAGTGGAGGTGGAGCTCAAAGCTCACTTATGGGAGCTACAGGAGACAGTGAACTTTATTATGAATATCTAAACTCAATAGGTGCTATCATGAATGATGATAAAGGTGATGATATAAGTGATGCAATTGCTGGATCTATGTGCTGGTGCCCAGTTACAGCACTTGATATTGCAAATTCATCATATGAATGGAATATGGGACAATTTTCATCAACTGGTACCAGAGCAGAAGGAACTTTTTTATCAATGCTTTCTGATGACCTAGCAGCTTATTATTCAGAATACATTAATTCAATGGGAATGGTGGATTCTAATGGCACTGAACTTACATTGGAAGAATCAGATTCAGGAATATATCTTAGTGGTACATACTACGATTATATTATGTCTGTGATTAATGAATCTCTTAATAATTACTTATTAGATAATAATATCACATCAACAGAAGAAATAAATTCATATTTAGATACTATTAATATAGAAGAAGTATGGATTACATATGATGAAACTAAAAATGAGGCCACAGTCTTAAGTCTAGAAGCTTTTGCAAAATATTGGAAACTCCCAAATAAAGGAGTATGTGCTTTTGACGACTTGTATGCTATGAAACCTGAAAATAATTTATTTGGCAATGATGAAAATCAAAAAAATCATTTTGACAGTATAGTATCAAGTTTAATTTCTAAAAACCAAGAAGAATATTCTATCGGAAGTGACTGGGATTTGAATTATGTGGAAGCATATAAAGCGGGAGTAGAATCATTGGATAAATTTGAAAATACTATAGAAACTAGAATGAATATGTACAACCCTATGTATTATCTTAGCACCAGCTCTGATGGATTCGGTGAATCAACAGTTGCTAAATACTGGAGAATAAGATCGGGGATTAAACAGACAGACACAGCTCTTACCACAGAAGTTAATCTTGCCCTAGTATTAGATCAATATGAAGGAGTAGAGCTTGACTTTGAAACGATTTGGGATAAGGAACATGTTGAAGCAGAAAGTAGTGGTGATTTTACAGATAACTTTATTATCTGGGTCAATGAATGTTTGGGTGCAAAATAGAACAATCAAATTAATTATTTCATTTGTGAAAATTAGGTGATATTTTTGACTTAGAATACTTTAGTATGATATTATAACATCTAACAATATTTTACAAAAGAGGTATATTAATGAGCAAAAATGACTTTATAAAAAATTTAAAAAAAGCATTAGAGGGCAGTGTATCGACAAATGAAGTTGAAGCCCAGATTAATTATTATAATGACTATATAGAAAGCGAAAAAAGAAAAGGTATAAGTGAAGATGAAGTTATAGAATCTCTTGGTGACCCAAGGTTGATTGCAAAAACTATAATAGATACAAATGGAAACTTTTCGGATAATTATGTTTATGAAAGTAATTCTTCAAATTATAGAGAAGAAAACTCTAAGTTTAAAAGTTCGAAATTTAAAATTAATACATGGTATGCAAAAATTATAGGTATTATAGTTTTGATTTTAATTGTTGTACTTATGATTGCTGTTGGTGGTTTGATAGGATATGTATTGTTAAGATTTGCAATACCAATAATAATAATAGTATTATTTTTAGCATTATTTAGAAGAAGGTAAAAAAGTAAAACGGACTAGAGGGGAGCCCTAGTCCGTTTTGAGGGGAGTATAAATAAATAATAAGGGGTTATAAGTGAAAGCGTTAAAGCTTTCACAAAGTGTATTATAATACAACTATTTTAAAAATGCAATAAAAAAAACAGGAAAAATTATTAAAAAATTGTGAACGCTTTTTAATTGACACAATGAAATAATAGCTATAATATATACATATAAATTTTACTAAAGAACGGAGAACTATGCAGAATTTTGAATTGATTGCTCCATGCCACTTTGGGCTTGAAGCAGTATTGAAAAGAGAAATAATAGATTTAGGATATGAGATATCTAAAGTTGAAGACGGAAAGGTGTCTTTTTTTGGAGATGCAGAGGCGATTTGCCTTGGGAACATTTTTTTGAGAAGCGCTGAGAGAATTTTAATAAAAGTCGATAAATTCAAGGCTCTTACATATGATGAATTATTTGAAAAAGTTAAATCAATTAAATGGGAAAATTACCTTCCAGAGGATGCTAAATTTTGGGTGTCAAAGGCGAGTTCAATAAAAAGTAAGCTTTTTAGCCCCTCTGATATTCAGAGAATAGTAAAAAAAGCTATTGTAGAAAACTTAAAGCAAACATATAAGAAAGATTGGTTTGAAGAGTCGGGGAGTCCATATCCTATAAGAGTTTTTTTTATGAAGGATGAGGCTCTTATTACTTTAGATACTACGGGAGATTCTTTACATAAAAGAGGATACAGACAGCATTCAGCGATAGCTCCTATTTCTGAAACTCTTGCTGCGGCATTACTAATGCTCACTCCGTGGAATAAAGACAGAATACTAGTTGATCCATTTTGTGGAAGCGGAACATTTTTAATAGAGGCAGCTATGATTGCTGCCAATATAGCGCCAGGTATGAATAGAAGTTTTTTATCTAAAGAATGGAAAAATCTAATACCAGAAGGAACATGGGAAGATGCTTATGAAGAGGCGAAAGAACAGGTAGACACAGATATTAGTGTTGACATACAAGGTTATGATATAGATGGTAAGGTGATAAAGGCAGCGAGAAAGAATGCAGCCTTGGCAGGCGTTGAAAATTTAATTCATTTTCAGGAGAGACCAATAGAAAAACTCAGTCATCCCAAAAAATATGGTTTTATTATTACAAACCCACCTTATGGAGAACGTTTAGAAGAAAAAGAACAATTAAAAAATCTATATAGTTCACTGGGAGAAAGATATAGAAGCCTAGATTCATGGTCCGCTTATATAATTACTTCTTATGAAAATACGGAGAAGGACATGGGGATAAAAGCTAATAAAAACAGAAAAATTTATAATGGAATGATTAAAACATACTTTTATCAGTTTATGGGACCAAAGCCACCAGCAAGGAGTAAATCAGGAGAATAATAGATGAAAAAGGCAATATATTTTATACTGGCTATTATAGTTGGTCTAGTTATTGTTATAAATATTAGCCGTTTTACAAAAGATGAATATGTTACTATAAGTGAAGTGGACTCTGAAATTTCTTATATTTGGAATCCCAAAATTTCTGATAGTATAAATTCAAAAGCAATTAATGTTGTTGTAGATGAGGAAATAAAGGTAAATGGCTTAAGCGATATTTTTATGAATAATGACATGGAAATAATGATTCCAATGGACATGATTTCAGGAATATTCGATTGTGCTGTTAATTTTTATGATAAAAGTCTTCTTGTTATAGAAAAAGGTAATAGTGTAGTAAGGCTTTCAGTTGATTCAAACGCTATTACAGTAGGGGAGGAGGCTGTTATACTTACATCTAGCTTTCAAATGATAGAAAATCGATACTATGTTCCTCTTGAAGCTATAGAAATAGGGTTTAGCTATGATTATTTATGGGAACCAATAACAAATACCGTAGAGATGACCAGTGAAAATCCTGGTGAATCATTTCTTCCTTCATATTATAATTATGCAGATAATAATAAAATTTCAGATGTTAAGGATCAGGGTGATTTAGGGACCTGTTGGGCATTTGCTTCTCTAACTGCTATAGAAAGTACACTTTTGCCAGAAGAGGATTTTGATTTTTCTGAAGACCATATGTCTCTCAATGAAAACTTTTCTCTTTCTCAAAACGAAGGAGGAGAGTACTCAATGGCTATTGCCTATTTAGCCTCATGGAAAGGCCCTGTATTAGAATCTGATGACCCTTACGGCGACGGAGAGACAGTAGACGATTTAAAAGCTGTTAAACACGTTCAGGAAGTTCAGTTTGTTGAATCAAAAGACCTTGAGGGCATAAAAAAAATGGTTTATAAATACGGAGCAGTTCAAAGTTCTTTATTCCTTTCGACAACAACAAGATATCTAGGAGAAACAAATTATTATAATGAAGAAAATAATGCCTACTGCTATACAGGTACACTTAAGCCGAATCATGATGTTGTGATTATTGGATGGGACGATGATTATCCTAAAGAAAATTTTAATGCTACAATTTCAGGAGATGGAGCGTTTATTTGCAGAAACAGTTGGGGAGATGATTTTGGAAATGAAGGAAATTTCTATATTTCATACTATGATTCTGTGCTGGGAACAAATAACGAAGTATATACTAAAATTGAAAGTCCTGATAATTATGATAATATTTATCAATCTGATTTGTGCGGTTGGATTGGACAAATAGGATATGGAAGGGATACGGCGTATTTTGCCAATGTGTATACAGCAAATACTGATGAAAACCTTAAAGCTGTAAGTTTTTATGCTACAGGAGAAAATACAGAATATAGCATTTATTACTGTGAAGATTTTGAAGATACATCGTCTTTAAATGTTACAGATGACCCTGTTATAACTGGAAAGTTTTCAAATGCAGGATACTATACAGTTAATCTAAATACCAGCTATCAATTATATAAAGGCCAAAAATATGCGGTAATTGTTAAAATAACTACACCAGATTCTAAAAGACCAATAGCAATTGAATATATAAGCAGTGAAAAGTCTAAGAATGTAGACCTATCAGATGGAGAAAGCTATATCAGTTTAAGGGGACTTGAATGGGAAAGTTTAGAAAATGAGCATGAGTGCAATGTTTGTTTGAAAGCATTTACTGATGATAGATATTAGGAGACTAAAATGAAGATAATTTTTGCAACTACGAATAATGGAAAACTAAAAGAAGTTAAAAGTATATTGGGAAAATATAACATAGATGTATTTTCTCTTAAAGATATAGGGCTTGATATAGATATAGAAGAAAACGGTAAAACATTTGAAGAAAATGCAATTATAAAAGCAAAGGCAGTAATGGAAATTACTAATGAAATAGTTATGGCTGACGATTCAGGCCTTGAGGTTGATTTTATAAATAAGGAACCAGGTATTTATTCTGCTAGATATTTAGGTTCACAAGCAAATCAACAAGAAAAAAATAAAAGTATTATTGACAGATTGGCAAAAGCGAAAGATAATGATAGAAAGGCAAGGTTTGTTTGCTCTATTGCTTGTGTGTTTCCAGACGGTAAAACAATAACAACTCATGGAGTTGTTGAAGGATTAATTAGTTATAAGGAAAAAGGAACTAATGGTTTTGGATATGATCCCATTTTGTACGTACCAGAATATGGCATGACAATGGCTGAGCTACCGCCAGAAATAAAGAACAAAATTAGCCATAGATATAAGGCGTTACAGTTAATGGGGGACAAGATTAATGAAAATACTAATTGTCAGTGATACACACGGCAAAAATGACAATTTAAAGGCCGTTATAAAAAGAGTCAGCCCAATTGACCTCTTGATTCACTTAGGGGATTCTGAGGGCTCTCAGGACATTATTTCGGATATGGTGGACTGCCCGGTAATGATAGTTGCGGGGAATAATGATTTTTTTTCACCACTAGATAAAGAAATTTATACAAATATTGGAAAATATAAGGTTTTAATAACTCACGGACACAGATACAATGTTTATGATGGACCAGAAGATATTATTTCAAATTGGAAAGATGCAGATGTTATTATGTATGGACATACTCACAGACCTTCAATTTCAGTGAAAAAAGGTCGTGCTGTTTTAAATCCAGGCAGCATTTCATATCCTAGACAGGAAGATAGGATACCTACTTTTATAGTGATGGATATAGATGAAAGCGGGGATGCACACTATACATTAAATTATTTAAAAAAATGATAAAAAGAAGTTGACAATATAAAATCTATAATGTATACTACTTCTTGCGTGTTTAAGAAAAATTTAGACGCGGGGTGTGGCTCAGCTTGGCTAGAGCGCTTGATTTGGGATCAAGAGGTCGCAGGTTCGAATCCTGTCACCCCGATTTATATGCGGGTGTAGTTCAATGGTAGAACACTAGCCTTCCAAGCTAGATACGTGGGTTCGATTCCCATCACCCGCTTTTAAATAACAATGTGTGTTCGTAGCTCAGCTGGATAGAGCAACGGCCTTCTAAGCCGTGGGTCGGGGGTTCGAATCCCTTCGAGCACGTTTTAACAGAAATATTTGAACTTGGGATTAAAACCGAGTCTATGGTGGGTATAGCGCAGTTGGTTAGCGCGCCAGATTGTGGCTCTGGAGGCCGTGGGTTCGAATCCCATTATCCACCCTAATTTACTGTAGGGCTATCGCCAAGCGGTAAGGCACAGGACTTTGACTCCTGCATTCGCTGGTTCGAATCCAGCTAGCCCTGTTAAAGTCTCATAATTGAATATGGGCCATTAGCTCAGTTGGTAGAGCACTTGACTTTTAATCAAGTTGTCCGGAGTTCGAATCTCCGATGGCTCATTATAGGTGATTTGTCTTGGATCTTAATTAATAAGGTTTAGGGCATTTCTTTTTTTCTTGTAATTAAAAATAAAATTTGTTAAAATTAGAAGGTAGTAAAAAAAATAAACGGAGGATTTAATTTATGAACGAAAATGTACAAGGAAAAACATTTTTATTGGTAATGGGTATTTTGATGATTATAAGCGGTGCTTTCTCAATCATCGGTGCTGGATGTGTGGTAGCAGGAGGAGCTGTTTTAGCTGCAGCTTACCTTGATGCAGGTGTTTTAGTGGTATATGGTATATTTGCTTTTATAGCAGGGGCATTAACACTTGTAGCAGGTATTATAGGTTGTATAAAAGCAGGTAAACCTGGAAAAGCAACTATATGTGTTATTTTAGCCATTATTGTAATTGTTCTTACTATTATTTCAAACATTATTTACTGGAGTGGAGCTTCTTCTATATTATTTGGTGTTGCTTTACCAGTTGTATATTTAGTAGCAGCAATATTAAAAAAATAAGTATTTATAATATAAAAAAACCGATTCGCTGGGAATCGGTTTTTTTTGTTTTATTCTATTGTAGCTGTTGAAACTATTAAATCTACCACTAATGGGTATACTGCATATGCTTTGGTGTATTCTATATAGTAATCAGGAATCTCTTCACCTTCAATATATTCATCAATTGAATCATAACCAGCATTTTCAGCTTCCTCAAGCATCGTTGCTTCATAATCTTCATCTGCATTTATGTTTTCCAAAGACGCTATTTCAAATATAATTGCTTGCCATTTTAGAGTGTCTAGCACATTCGCTTCTAAATCAGCTTGACTGGTTCCGTATAGGCTTAGTAAGGTATCTAAATCAACTCCATTTGAGTCAGCATAATCTTGATAATATTCAAGTTGGTCGGCTACCATTAAATCATATGTTTCTTCATTATAATCATCTAGAACAGAGTCAGCAAATAGTTTTTCTAATATAAGATAGCTAGCAAGTTGTGTTTCGAAATCAGCTTTTGTAGTTATAAGTTCGCCTATAATTTCTTCTGAGATACTTTCAACCCACTCATCTGTATACTCTGGTAAGATTGGAAGAACTATTGCATTTACTGTAACTTCAAATACAGCTTCCTGACCAGCTAATTCAGTTGATGAGTAGTCCTCAGGGAATGTTAGTGTTATTTCTAAAGTGCTGCCGACTTGTGCGCCAATAAGACCTTCTTCGAATCCTTCGATATACTGTCCTGACCCGATAGTAAGGTTTTGATTGTCAGCAGTTCCTCCCTCAAATGCAACACCGTCGATTGTTCCTGTGTATGAGATATCTACAATATCTCCTGTTGCTACTGTTCCTTCAGTAATTGTTTCAGACTCGCTTGAGTAGTATTGACGAATTGTTTCTATTTGTTCATCTATATCTGCCTGAGAAATAGTTACATTTTCGTAATCTGATAATGTTATATCATATTCAGAAGAACCGCAGGCGGTTAATCCGAATATGAGAAAAGTACACATAGCAAGTACTAATAAAATTTTTTTCATGTATAAACCTCTTCTTTCATTATTATGTAAAATCACTTATATATAAAAGTACCATATTAGTATACAAAAAGAAAGTGTTTTTTATGTGAAGTTATGGCATAAAAGTTATGTCAAGCATTTTTGAAAATGTCTCAAAATATTTAAAACATGTGCACCGGTTTTTCCGGTGCATTTTTAGCAAATAAATAATTCTTCTGAAAGAAGATTGCTTTTAAATTTAAGAAAAGAATCATTTCGCCAAGGATGTCTAGGTGAAGGTATATTTCTTTTTACTGGTTTTTTAGATATAGGCTTTAAATCAAAATCTTTAGAAACTTTTTCGTGTTCTGGGACTAATTCAAGCTCATAAATCTGATTATTTATGCTACATAAAAGCTTATCATCAAAAGTTTTTATTAAAAGCCCTTTAGTACCTCGGTAAAAGTATGTCTGTAATCCTTGTCCGTTCATAATCTTATAATAACCATTTTTAAATTTAATACAGTGTCCAGAATCAACAGTTCTTTCATAAATAACAGCTAGTGTAAGATTAATTGTTTTAATATCAGGTTGCTTTTCGAAAACAGATTTGATATTCTTAACAGGCATTGAGAATTTGGCGTTGTATTTTTTTAGGTAGGATTTTAAAAATACGTTGGCTTTGTCAATCTCAGTGATGCCTGCCAGTCGTAAAGCGATTGGCAGGCGTTGTTGTAAAGTCTGAAAAGCTCTTTCTACTCTTCCTTTTGCCTGTGGAACACTGGTTGTCTTTATGTCAATTCCAAGCTGAGAACAAGCATAACTAAACTGTGTAAAGGTATCAGTTGAATCCTCTTTAGATGCCTTCTTTTTATACTCAAAAATAGTTCTTCTGTCGGTATAAAACATAGCAGGGATGCCATAAGTACAAAGTATTTGTTTTGTGACATTATAATAGCCTTTAAGAGTTTCTTGGTTATCAAAGTATCCACCAACAATGATACCAGTGGCATCATCTATAGCAATGTGAAGTTGAGATTTTTTATTGCCAAACCATTCATGTAATGAAGCGTCCATTTGAAGCATTTCTCCGAAATAGGCCCGCCGAGGTCTTCTAGGGTGAGGATCATCTAGAACATTAATCACTTCCTGCAGCTCTTTAGTTTCCTTATTAGAATCAGAATTAAGTTGTTTACTGCGAAGTTCTGTTGCTAGACTTTTCTTTTTCATTTTAGTTGTTCTTGGAGAAGTAATGTAATTACTGTAAAGAAATCTTGAAAGAGTAGAAGGTGAAATAGAAATGCCTTCATTTTCTAAAAGAAGCTCACATGCATATGAAAAAGTAGCATCAAAGTATTTGTTGTTGTAAATAGAAATGATTTCATTTTTTAATTTTTCAGAAAAAGTATGTTTTGGCTTTCTACCGCTATTGCCATGTGAGAAGGCAGCTTTACCTTCGTCCTTATAACGTTTAATAAGTCTGTTAATGTGCCTAAGTGAACAGTTAAGCTTAACAGAAGCATTTAGCTTATTACCATTGTTATCGACTAAAGATTTAATTGTTTTGTATTTGTATTCTTCATTCATTTTTAAATCAATCCTTTTCAATCTGTAGACACCTCATTTCATAGTATTGAGATATCATACACTATATTTATAATTTGGGACATAATCAAAGATGGTATATTAGGACATTATCAAAAATGGTTCAGATTATGTGAAGTTATGGCATAAAAGTTATTGACAAACAAAAAATCATATGATACTATTCTATATGCTGTTAAATGCGGATGTGGCGGAATTGGCAGACGCGCTAGACTTAGGATCTAGTGGGAGACCGTGGGGGTTCAAGTCCCTTCATCCGCACTATAGAAATTATTAAAAGACTGAAAAGCCTAAAAGGTTTTCCAGTCTTTTTTCGTTCGCCCAGCATGGGCGAACTCTTACGAGTGAAAGTCTCGAGTGTGCCTTTGTAGTAGGAAACACATAGCCAAGCGCAAGGGTGTCCATCGCGAGGTGGAATCTGAAGGAAGTGGGAGGCAAATCTCCGGTCTGACGGACAGAAATCACATATAAGGCAGTTCATAATGGATAAGGTTGCGCAACAAACTGAAGTCCCATACTACTGAAATAATTATGAATTGTAAATGTGGCAGATAGATGGAGAGAAAGAGTTCGCTCTTAACTGGGGAGGTCTTACACCTTATACCAAATACTTGTAGTGATACAAGAGTGAGATGTAAGAAGTCAGCAGAAGCCATAGTAGTGATGACGTCTAGGGAAACTTAGAAAGAGCGAAGGGCTGAACAATCTTATCAGTTACTAAAATCGTGATTGCGTATCAATGCACTCATCAGGTGAAATTACACTCTATGCGAAAGCATATGGCGATGGCATAGATACCACGAGAAGAATGGAGGTAGCGAATGTGAAAACTGATAGTTTATTAGAGCAGATACTTAGTTCAGAAAATCTGAATGAAGCATTTGTACAAGTCAAACGCAATAAAGGTGCAGAGGGAGTTGATGGAATGAAAGTCAATGAACTGAATGAACATCTGAAAGCGAATGGCGATGTAATTAAGGAACAAATAAGAAAAAGAAAATATAAACCCCAACCTGTAAGACGTGTAGAAATACCTAAATCAGACGGTGGAGTTAGAAACTTAGGAGTTCCAACAGTAACAGACCGATTTATACAACAAGCAATAGCACAAATACTAACGCCTATTTATGAAGAGCAATTTCACGACAATAGTTATGGTTTCAGACCAGGTAGATGTGCAGAAATGGCTATTATGAAATGCTTAGATATGATGAATGATGGATATTCGTGGGTAGTAGATATCGATCTAGAAAAGTTCTTTGACACAGTGAATCATGATAAACTAATGAACATTATCTCAAGAACCATCAAAGATGGAGATGTCATATCCCTTATTAGGAAATTTCTTGTAAGTGGGGTGATGATAGATGATGAGTACAAAGATACAATCATCGGCACACCACAAGGTGGAAATCTCTCTCCATTATTAAGTAATATAATGCTGAATGAACTTGATAAGGAACTTGAAGCAAGAGGACTTAACTTTGTAAGATATGCAGATGACTGCATAATACTCACTAAAAGTGAGAAATCAGCAAACAGAGTAATGGCTAGTGTCACGAAGTTCCTTGAAGAAAAGTTAGGACTAAAAGTAAATGCAACAAAGAGTAAAGTAGACAGACCGAATGGAGTTAAATATTTAGGGTTTGGATTTTACTATGATACAATTAGTCATCAATTCAAAGCAAAGCCCCATCAACTCTCGGTAAAGAAATTAAAGGAAAAACTGAAACAATTAACATCAAGAAGTTGGGGAGTGAGTACCTCATACAGAGTGATAAAACTAAAACAGCTGATTGTTGGATGGGTAAATTATTATAAAATTGGTCAAATGAAGTGGTTGTGTAAGGATTTGGATGCACATATAAGATTTCGTCTTAGGATGTGTATTTGGAAACAATGGAAAAAGGTCAAAACTAGATACAAGAACTTGCAGAAACTTGGAATTCCTAAAGGTAAAGCATGGGAATGGGCAAACACACGAAAGGGTTATGCTAGAGTTGCAAGGTCATTTATACTATGTAGAGCGATTACTAATGAGAGACTAAAGAAATTTGGTCTAGTATCGCTACTAGACCAATATCAGATAGTTCACATTTAGTTATAAGATTGAACCGCCGTGTACCGAACGGTACGCACGGTGGTGTGAGAGGACAGATAATCAATTAATGATTATCTTCCTACTCGATTTTAGTTCTTAGAGGATCTTATTACATATTATTTAATGTAATTTTCTTAATAAGGTTATTTGTGTAAGCTAGATTTCCGTCCACAGTTATGACTATAGCTCCCATACCTTTTATTTGATTCACTTTATTTATTATAGAAGTGGTATCAAAGCCAAATAATTTCGTAGTATAGATATCGCAGTCAAGGGATTTGTCAGCAATAATAGTCAATGAAGCGATATTATTTTCTATTGGATAGCCAGTTTTACTATCAAAAATATGGTGGTATTTATGGTCATTTTTTTCAAATACACGTTCATATATTCCTGAAGTTACAACGGATTGATTTCGGATTTTAACAAGTGCTACCATATTTCCTCTTGGTAGAAAAGGATTTTGAATGCCCACATTCCATTCAGCACCTTTAGATGGAGAATCTCCAAAAACAAGAACATTACCACCAATATCTATCATAGCTGAAATAGCAGCGTTTTCCTTGAAAAATGCCATGATTTTATCACAAAAATAACCTTTAGCTATGCAACCAAGGTCTAGCTCAATACCCTGTTTTAAGAAAGATACGGTCTTTTTTTCGTCATCTAATTGTATGTTTTCAGGGTTTAAAAGGTCGAGTATGTTTTGGATGTCCTCTTTCTTAGGAACATTAGCTTCCTTAAAGCCGATTCTCCATAATTTTATTAACGGTCCTATTGCAATATTTAAATAGGAGTTATCATCTATGCTATACTCTTTGCCAATTTTAATCAACTCCAAAAGTTCTGGGTCGACTATTTGGGGTTCTAATGCAGCATTTCTTTTAAGCATTGCAAGCTGTGAATTATCGGAGTTTGCATTAAAAATTTCTTCGTAATGACGTAGCATATTGCAGGCTTTTGATACTAGATTTTTAGCATCTTCAGCTTTTGTATAAATGGAAATTTTAGTTCCCATAAGCTGTATGATTTCACTATATTCAGTCATCATTTTCTACCCTCTCATCAATTGTTTGTCGTTGATCTAGAAAGGAATCTAAAAGGTCATTATCAATTGAATTTAATTTTCTTTTACTGTGGTGTGCAATAAAATAATCTAAATTTAGCTCATTAATTGGAATACGATAAATATTGTATTTGGATGGACACTCCTCAATAGGAACACTTTCCGGGATAAAGGTAACGCCCATGTTATGAATCGCAAGATGTTTTACGGTATTAATCTCGGTACTTTCAAATATGATGTTGGGTTCAACCTTATAAATATTCAATAAATGATCAATTTGTTTTCTTATAGCAGATCCCTTGCTTGTTAAAAGTAGATTCTCAAGTAATAACTTATCTATATCGATTGTTTCTTCTGGAATAATGGAGACGTCTTTTTGATAAAATTTACTACAAGGTGGAATGATAGCATAGTATCTGTGTTTTCCCCAGTTAATTGAGTTTAGATTTGGAGAAATATTTCTTGAATTTTGACCAATCCAAAAATCCAATTCGCCATTCAGAGTAAGTTTTTCATTTGTTTCAGGTAAATCTTCAAATAGTTCGATTCTACAATTAGGGTACATAGTCAAAAATTTTGGTATGAAAAGAGGCAGTAAATAAGTACCAAGACTGGGTAGCACACCTATTTTTATAACTTTATTATCTATATCTGAAATCGATGAAATCTTTCGAATTAGATCCGAATAATTGTTTTCTATGGAGGTGAGATACTGATAGTATAGTTTTCCTTGTTCTGTTAACTGATATGGTAGTTTACTACGATTTATTATTTTACAGTTTAACTGACTTTCTATTCTTTTTATAACTTGTGTAAGATATGGTTGAGAAATGTAAAGTGATTTGGCTGCCTTCCCGTAATTGCTGTATTTTAAAAGGGCATCAATAAAATATAAAGTATCCTGAGAATGGTTTTTTGTCATGAAATTCATCCTTTCTTTGGTATTAAAAATATATTATGACATTATTTTTGGCTCATTATAACAAATTTGTTATTAAACATCAATAAACTTCTATTAGAGATAATTTTGTAAGTATGTTAAATTAATATAAATCTAAATACGGTCGATTAATAATCATAAAAGAAAGGGAATTATAATGAAATATTTAGCTATTGTAGGTACTAACTCGGATTTATCAACGAATCGTAAGTTACTTCAATTTATGCAAAAGCATTTTAAGAACGAAGCAGATATTCAATTATTTGAAATTAAAGATTTACCCGCTTTTGTTGAATCAGAGGAAGAGCTTGTTCCTCAAAAGGTGGCGGAACTATCAGAAGCAATATTTAATGCAGACGGCGTACTGATAGCTACCCCAGAGTATGATCATGCTATTCCTGCTGTTTTAAAGAGTGCACTCGAATGGATTAGTTATACAAGTCAGGCCCTTAAAAATAAACCTGTTTTAATAGTTGGAGCTTCTCATGGTTCACTTGGATCTTCTCGTGCACAAGCCCATCTAAGACAAATACTTGATTCTCCTGAGCTTGCGGCTAGGATTATGCCAAGTAGCGAATTTTTATTAGGAAGATCACAGGGTGCATTTGACTGCTTAGGAAATCTTATTTATGCTGATAAAATTTCAGAGCTTGAAGAAGTTTTTAGAGAGTTTCTTCTATTTTCAGAGATTACAACAAAACTTTTAGCTGAAAAAACTTTAAATAAAAATACAAAAAAATATGTGTGGGAAGAGTAGGAGGGTGAAGAAAATGAAATTTATCGCAATTGTTGGAACGAGTGCAAAAAAATCATATAATCGTCAACTCCTCCAATTCATAAAAAAATATTTTGAATCTAATGAAAAACTTGAGGTTGAAATCGAAATACTTGAGATTAAAGATGTTCCTATGTTTAATCAATCAGATAACCAGTCTTTAAGTGAAGTGATACAAATGTTTAACACGAAGATTATAGAAAGTGATGGTGTTATCATAGCAACTCCAGAGTATAATCACTCAATCCCTTCTAGTCTTAAGAGTTTAATTGAGTGGCTAAGCTTTGATCTTCATCCGCTGGCGGGCAAACCTATTATGATTATAGGAGCTTCTATTGATGTTCAGGGATCATCCCGTGCACAGCTACATTTACGCCAAATACTTGATGCACCAGGTGTAGATGGGAATGTTATGCCTGGATACGAGTTTTTACTTGGAAATGCACACAAAGCATTTGATGAAGAAGGTAATCTAAACAATGAAAATACAATTGATTTCTTAGAAATTTGCTTTTTACGATTTATGCGTTTTGCAACAATTTCAAATCAGCTTAATGAAGAGGAAGAATTCACCTTTAATCCAGGGGTTTATAAAGTAGATGCAATTGGTCACGGTGGAAGCCTTCCGATGGAAGTGTCTTTTAGTGAAGATAGAATTGAAAGTATTGATATTGATACAGCTGGAGAGACAGAAGGTCTTGCTGATGTAGTTTTTATAAGAATACCAGACAAAATCTTAGAAGGACAAACATTAAATGTAGATGCTCTTTCAGGTGCTTCTGAAACAAGCAATGCTGTTATCGATGGGGTTGCAAAAGCGATAAAACTTGCAGGAGTGAATCCAGACATATTAAAAAGACGTCCGAAACCTGCTAGTAGTTTGATAAAAGAAGACGAAGAATATACTTGTGATGTAGTAGTTGTCGGTGGTGGTGGCGCTGGACTAAGTGCAGCTGCAACAGCGCTGCAAAACGATGCCAGCGTGATATTGATTGAAAAATATCCAGCATTAGGAGGAAATACAATTCGTTCTGGTGGCCCTGTAAACGCAGCAGATCCTGAGTGGCAAGTACAGTTTAAGGAAAATCCAGGAGAAAGACATACTATCGAAGAGTTGCTTAATATAGAAGAGAGCTTGATTCATCCAGAATATCTTGATGATTTCCGTGTACTAAAAAAAGAGTTTGCTGAATATGTAAACAAGTTTGATGAGGGACAGGGATTTTTATTTGATTCTCCTTTACTCCATAGAATGCAGACCTATTTTGGAGGGAAAAGAGCAGATCTAAATGGCAACACAATATATGGACAATATGATTTAGTAAAGATTCTTACAGATAGAGCTTTAGAAAGTGTAAAATGGCTTGAAGAAGTTGGTGTTGAGTATGATAAGAGCATCGTGTTTGCTCCAGTTGGGGCACTTTGGCGTCGTGGTCATAAGCCCCAAAAAATTCATGGAACAGCATTTATTCTTGCACTCACAAAATATGTTCAAGAAAATGGTGGACAAATTATCACTGATAGTCCAGTAAAAGAATTTATCTTAGAAGATGGCGAAATAAAAGGAGTTATAGCTACAGGTGTAAATGGTCAAAAGATTACAATTCATGGAAAAGCAGTCGTTCTTGCAACTGGTGGTTTTGGTGCAAATACAAAGATGTTAAAAGAATACAACACTTACTGGAGTGAAATTGCGGATGATATTAAAACAACAAATTCCTATGCAATGACAGGAGATGGAATCGTTCTTGGTCAAACGGTGGGTGCAGCACTTACAGGAATGGGCTTTACACAAATGATGCCTGTATCAGATCCAGTTACAGGAGAACTATTCAGTGGAGTACAGGTACCACCTGAAAACTTTTTAATGGTTAATAAAGAAGGAAAGAGATTTATTAATGAATTTTCAGGAAGAGATGTATTAACAAAGGCTGCACTAGAACAAGGTGGTTTATTTTATTTAATTGCAGACGATGAAATAAAGAAAACTGCAGCAAATACAAGTCAGGAAAAACTGGATCGTCAGGTAGAAGCAGGGACGTTATTTAGAGCAGAAACAATAGAAGAATTGGCAGTAAAAGTAGGTATAGATCCAGCAGTTCTTGTAGATACTGTTGAAAAATACAATTCATATGTTGATGCAGGTTTTGATCCAGAATTTCATAAGGATACATTTGATTTAAAACTTTTAAAAGCGCCATTTTATGCTACACCTAGAAAACCTGCAATACATCATACAATGGGTGGCCTTAAAATCGACACAAAAGCTCATGTATTGGATGAAAATTATAAACCAATAAAAAATCTTTATGCAGCAGGAGAAGTTGCCGGTGGCATTCATGCGGGCAATCGTCTTGGCGGAAATGCATTAACAGATATCTTTACATTTGGAAGAATAGCGGGTAAAACAGCCGTTGATGAAAGCAAATAGAGATTAAAAACATTTGCCAATTTCAGTTTTTTCTGTTAATATATATCAAAATATCATAGATAGGAGAATACTGTGAAGATTAATACATTATCAACGGTACTAAATATAATATTTATTATATTAGGAGGAATTTTAATTCTTCTAAACAGAAACATACTGCATTTTTCAAATGAAAGCACGAACTCAATATTCGGAGGAATAGTTGCTATTTTGTGGGTTGCAAATATTATTGCAATAATAGTTGTTACTTTGATAAAAAGAAACAGAAGCATCGGAAGATAAATATTTGTATTTCAGTTTGTGAAATTAAACTATAAATTAATTTGCCAAAGAGGGTATTACTTATAATGTAATACCCTCTTTAAATGTATTTTATAGTGATTCGATAGTGTAAGGTGAGCTATGAAAAACCATAGTTCTAAAGTAATCAAATTTTTTTGAACATTGACAAGTAAATATATCCTCAATTTTAGGATGACTGGCAGAGTACGCCAACCTTGAGTGCATGAAAATAAATGCTCTGATAATTATACCGATGGCGAAATAACTCAGAAACAGACATTATTTTCCATCGCATCACAGCATTTTAGCATTTATTTTCAAGCATTCAAGGTCAAAGCCAAAAGTCGAGACTTTTGGTGGCTTTATATTACCTCTGGCTTTATAATCTTGAAACAGACATATGTTAGCTGATATTTTCCATCTGCATCTGATATATCTTTTCCTGACCGAGTTTTATGAGTATCTGCCATTTAGCAGGCATATTTTGAGATTTATTAAACGCATCAGGTTGATTAAGTGGTCGCCAGTAATTATAAGGATGTGGTCTTAGAAAGTTGTAATAAGCAACCCATAATGAAACACCGTAAAGGGCTCCATTATCACTCTTGTAACCATTAGTGTTACGATATGTAGATTTGAAAGTACGATTCATCCTTTCAACGACTTGTTTTATCCAACGATGTTCAGTGGAAACAGCATCATCATTTGTTAGACCAATTACTTGTATCAGATTAACATCTTTGTTTTCTTTAATCCTAAACTGTTGGGCAGCAAGAGGATAAGCGCTGTATCCGTCAGCAACAAATTTTAAAGCTTTACCAGGAAATTCTATAAATTTATTAAAGGCCATTCTCATGGCTAGTATACATGGACCAGTAGAGCGATTGTCAGACACCTGGTAACCGACAATACTTTTTTTACAGGCATCCATTATGAACCAGACATAATGTTTAACACCTAGTTTTTTGATGTAGGTCTCATCAGCAGATAAAATATTTGAAGGCTTATAATCATAAGAATCAACAAAAGGTTTTATAATAGCTGCAGCAGTCATAGCATAAGAAGCTACAGTTGTGTGAGATATCTTAATACCATGTATTTCAAAAAGTGCATGTGCAGTCTTTCTTGTAGATAACTGTAGATTTACATGATATGTAAGAACAAGACCGAGTATATGTGGATTGAATTTTTTAAACCTTAGTGAAGTTGCCCGATCAGGTAGTGAACGAAGATTCATTTTGAAAAAATCTACTGTGAACTCACGATAAATATAATGAAGCTTATATAAATACTTTTCCTCAGATGAAAGATTATCTGGAAGGACGTTTTTGCGATTAAGGTAGTAAGGACATTTTTTATTGATACATTTGTGAATATTAAAAACTTTTCTGGTTTTAACTAAAGAAAGTGTATTACCACAATGAGGGCATTTAATACTAACAGGTTTTTTGTATTGTTCACCAGTAGAAAAAGACATTGAACAAACAGCACACTTAAATTGTCCATTACCACCATTATTATCATAAATATAATTATGCGGAGCACCACATCGTGGACAAAAGACATCTTCAGCAACATTTCGTTTTGACTTATTACGTACAGTTACAGGTTTTATAAGTTTTCCATATCTTTTGTGAAAGTACTCAATGAGCTGGCTGTAATCAAAAAGTTCATGTTTAACAATTACAGGAGGAGAATCAACCTTAAATTTCTGGTATTCTGGAGACTTTGAGTCATCAAAGGCCCACTGCTTTAAAGGGATATATTTACAGATAAAAAGTGTTAACCAGCAAATTTGTTTATATTGCTGTTGAATAATGTTAATTAAATAAGTTATAATGAGTTCCATGACAATGACCTTTCTTTTCGATTGAATTGTGGTGTGGTAACTTCAATTATAACCGAAACTAGGGGGTCATTGTTTTTTTATTAAAAAAAGAAGCAAAAAACCCTCAAAATACAAGGAATTTGATATATAAAAAGTGTAAAACTTTACACTAACAGTGATTCCAAGGGAGGTAAAAAATGATAACTAAAGATATGTATATTAAAAAAGTTTTAAAACAATATCCTCAACTTATGCATGTTTTCATAAGGTTTGGTATATCAGGATGTGCTGAATGTGTGCAGGCAAAGTTTGAAACAATTGAACAGGGATGTGAAGTACACCTTGTTGATTGTGACTCCCTAATAAAGGCGATGAATGATTATCTGGTTGAATATGAAGAGAAATATCCTAGACCAGGTAAAAATCATGATTTTACTAAGGGACTTTTATAACTTTATGTGTTAAAATAATTATAAAAGTAATTATAAAAAGCTCTATTTATGAGCTTTTTTCTGACGGGGAAATTAGTTTAATTTATAATATTAAATCGAATGGAAGTAATACAATGAAAACTGTAATTCTAAGTGACTTTAAAATAATTATAAAAAGATTTCTATTAATAACTATACCTATGATGATTTTAGGTTTTATATTTTCTAGCTATCTTAGTATCAGTGAACTTGAAAAGTCAAAGAGCATTGCTTTAGAAGGACAAAAACAAAGAGCAAGCACTATGACTTATATAATTGAACATGAATTTAAAGAATTATATGAAAATGTAAAGATTGTTTCAAATTCTTCCGAAATCAAAATGTTTGCGAATTCACAAACGAAACATGCCATTGAAGAAATGACACAAATGATGTATAACCTTGCATCTAGCAAAAAAGATTTATTAGAAATAAAAGTCATAGACATTAAAGGTAGTGAAATTGCAAGTATAAAAAGAGTTAAAGATGAAGTTGAGATTGAAGAGGAATATGAATTAAGTAATATTGCAAATGAGGAGTTTTTTAAAAAAGCAATAAATATAAACTTAGATGAAATATATATTTCTGATATGACGTTATATAGTGATAATGATAGTCTGGTGTTGCCTTATCAGCCAGTTTTGTATGTCGCTACTCCTATTTATAATGGCGAGATCATGGTAGGAATATTGAAAATAACATATAGTGTTAACGATATTATAAGTGCTTTAGATCAACAAAGTAATGATTTGAATCAAGGATTTATTAAACCTATTTTAGCTAACCAGGACAGTTATTACCTATATGGTATTAAATATGATGAAAATTTTGGTTTTTTATTTAATGGTAGAGAAAACTATAATTTAAAATCAAATAACATAGAACTTTGGAATAAAATGCAGGAACAAGAGTCGGGAGTTTATTATAGTGAAGATCTTTCCTCATATTATAGTAAAATTGATCTGTTTTTAATGATAGATGGAAATATAAATCAAGAATTTTCTTGGTATATTATTTATGAATATAATATAAGTGACCTTCCAGCTTCAGAGGGAATAATATTTTTAGGAATAGGTTGGATTGACCTAATAGCAGGACTTGGAATAATGATACTTATATTCCTGATTTTGGTAGGAGATTATTATTCTAAGAAAAACAAGGAAGAATTGGGAGTGCTTCAAAAAATTGCGGAAAATATAAATGAAGCAATAGTGATAACAGACAAGCATACTAAAATACTATATGTTAATAATTCATTTGAAAATATTACAGGATTTTCAAAAGAAGAGGTGCTTGGTCTTAAAACAAACTCATTTAAATCAGGTAAGCATTCTAAACAATTCTACTTAGATATGTGGGATGATATTGACAACAAAGGCAGTTGGAATGGAGTATTGTGGGATAAGAGAAAGGATGGACTACTATATCCTAAAAAATTAAATATATATTCCCTAAAAGATAAAAGAAATAGAAACACTAAAAGATATATCGGTTTGTTTTCTGACCTTACTGATCATTTAGAAAATCAAAATTATGTTGAAAAGATGAAAGGCGAAAATACAAAAACAAAGTTACCAAATGAAAGTTTGGTAGATGTTTTAATAGATAATTTAATAGAAAAAGAACCTAAAAAGCTATATGTAATATATTTTACGATAGAAAATTATATTGAATTATTAATAGAATTTAATAATAATTATGAATCTTTCATAGATCCATTGATTTTTCAATTAAAATCAATATTAGAAGAAGATGATTTTGTTGCGCAAATTTATAAAAAGGATTTTATTATGGGTGTATCATCTGAAAAAAACATTCAGGACTTTAATTCATTTATCCAACAATTTATTAATCTTACAGGATCAATCTTTACTTTTAATATAGAAGAAGAACTTTATTATGATGTTAGGGTAGGCATATCAAGTTATCCATCAGATGGTGAGAATCCCCAGGAATTATTAAGTAATGCAAATATAGCTTTACGAAAATCCATTGAAACACCTGGAAATAAATATACTTATTATATGTCTCACCAGAGAGAAGTAAAAGAAAAAGAAACAAAAATAATTACTCATTTAAGAAAAGCATTGGAGAACGAAGAGCTTTATATCCTATATCAACCACAGATTGATATTATTAATAAAAAAGTTGTTGGGATGGAAGCACTTTTAAGATGGGAAAATAAAGAAGTAGGAAATATTCCACCTAATATTTTTATTGAAATGGCAGAAAGAGAAGGACTCATATTACAAATCGGTTATTGGATAATAGAAGAAGTTTTTAAAGATTATAGTAAAAATAGGGAAAAATTTTCAGGAGAATATCGTACCTCCATAAACATTTCACCTGTTCAGTTTATGGATTCTCTATTGCTAAAGAAAATTGTAAGCTTAGGTGAAAAATATGAAGTTGACTTTTCAAACTTTGAAATTGAAGTTACTGAGAGTGTGTTCATGTCAAATCTAAAAGAAGTAAATGAAAAATTTAAAGAATTTAAGGCAATGGGTATTTCAGTTGCAATAGATGATTTTGGTACTGCGTTTTCTTCTTTAAGTTATTTAAAAGAATTAAATATTGATAAATTAAAAATTGATAGGAGCTTTATAAAAGATTACCCTCAAAAAGATAAAGGTGAAATTGCTGAACTTATAGCCGAGATATCAAAAAAGTTAAACTTGAAGGTTATTACAGAAGGAGTAGAGACTTTAGAGCAGCTTGAATTTATGAAACAAATAGGCTGTGATTTGGTTCAAGGTTTCTATTACAGCAGACCAATTAATATTGATAAATTAATTTATTTCATAGAAAACTATAAAATATAAACAAAAAAACTCGTTAATTTTTAGCGAGTTTTTTTAGTTTTTAGTTTTTTTATGTCGTTCACGACATTTTTACGTCGTTCACGACATAGTTGTTGTTATACATATCCCCAGCTGTTAATATTTTACTATACAAAGGGAGGAGACTATAATGAAACAAAAAAACATTTATTTTATAGTAGGAGTATCAGTAGCTTTAACGGTTTTAGTAGTGTTAGTACTAGTATTTGCAAATAGTAAAGCAAAAGAAAAAAACAAACAACAAGAAGTTTTTGGAGTTCAGGAACAAAAATTTGCAGAAACAATTGCATCTTATGAAAATTCACCATTAGAAGTAGAAGTTCCAATTTATGACGAAAAGATACTTTTAAGTGGTAAAAATCATTTTGAGCTAGGTAAAGACTCGGGTAAGCTTCTTGAATTGCAAGAAAGAGATTTAATGTCAAAGTACATTTTTGAAGATTATCCTTATGGGGTTGTTAGGAAATCCCAACAGGGATACTACATAATGTATGATAGTGATAATGGTGTTAGGTTGTATTTATACTTTTTATCAGAAAAAAATAATATGGATTATAAGTATATATCAGGTTTTCCTATAGTGATGAAAGACACCCTGACTTATAAAGAGTTCAAATCATTAGAACAAGGAAATACAATTGAAGACGTAGAAAAAATAGATATGGTAACGAATTTTTACCAGGCAAACTTTGATAGTTACGAAAATGAAGAGTTCGAAAAAATAACTTCTGAAGGTTACGGAGGTTTTAGTGTTCATCTATTAAAAGATGGAATATTAAAAATAATATATGAAAGAGTAAAAGATGAATACATTATTAAGGAATTTATATATTCTGAAGATTTTAAATTAAACTGTTTTAACGATGAATTGAATTTTGAAATCAATGAAAATGATTATATGAAATAAAAAAGATACAAAAGTCAATATACATGAAAAATTTACATAAATTTATAACATATCCCTATTTTCAATATACTATATAAAGTATATAATGATTCTATGTGATTATATATATACTTTATGTAGTATATATTAGTTTATAAGGGGATATTAATGAAAGGGATGAATTATTTTAAAAAGATTTTTTTATTTGTAGCTTTAACAGTAACTATTGCCAGTAGCTTGATTTTAAGTACTAATTTAATAAGAAATCAAATTTCAATTAAAAAAGTAATTGAAGAAAATTTGGAATCTGCATCAAAGCAAAAAGTATATCTTTATAATGCAAATATAAGTAATTTACATTCTTTAGCTAAATCAATAGCTGATGATGTTGAAATAAAGAAATATTTTGTTGAACTTAAAGAAGGTGTTGAAGATAGTAGTTGCAAAGAACAACTTGAAGAAAATTTGAAAGAGGAAATACGCTCATATGGAGTGCTTCTAGAAAGTGCATTTTTTGTTTATGAAGGTAAAGTTTATATTGATGGTCTAAGCGATGAAAATGTTGGATATCATATTGAAAATCAAAAATGGTATTCTTACGCAATGGATCATAAAACACACTTTTGGGCTGAGGCTAGGATATCGCCAATAACTAACAGACCTGTTATGGCATCAGTTTACCCTATACTTGATGATAGTGGTGAAGTAGTTGCAATATTTTTATTATCAATTAATTTAAATGGTTTTTCTATGGAGGTAACTGAAAATTTAGATCAGTCAAATCAGTTTACGATGATTACAAACTTTGATGGAATAGTTATTGCTTCTGATCAAGAAGAAAAAATCGGAGTTTATAATTTGTATCAAGAAATTCCAGAACTTGAAGAGTTTATAAATAATGAAAATGAAGGGATAGCTTATTTCGAAGAAAATGGAATAGAATACATAGCATCAATAAACAAATCTGAATATGATGTTTATATAATTCAGTCAACGCCAGTTGCAACATATATGCAAACGATAAAATATTCAATACTTTTTGCCATAGCCTTCGTGATTATTATATTAATTATTACTCTTTTTATTACTTATAAAATTGCAAAGAATATTGTAAGGCCTGTTGAAATAGTAGTTAAAGAATTGGAAGAAATGTCAAAAGGTAATTATGAAGGAGCTGTTGATTCAAACCTTAAAGCACGCAATGATGAGTTTGGAAATTTGGGCATTGAACTAGAAACAATGAAAGAAGAAACCAGACATTTAATTAGAAAGCTAAAGGAATCAAATGAAGAAATAGAATCAACACTTGAGGAAGTTATTGCCATTGAAGATGATTTGCGCCATCAGAATATTTTACTTGTAGAAAGTGAAAAGAATCTAAAAGAAAGTGAAAGTCAAATAAAATCCATTATAGATGCTCTTCCAGATATGGTGTTTATTTTGGAAAAGAACGGAAGTGTTTTAGAATGCCAAAATAGAGCAAAGGGCAATATAAAGCTTATATCATCTTTTGATACAACAAGTAATATAACGGATTTCTTGCCAAAAGATTTATCTGAAATAGCATTATCAAAGATAGAAAAAGCCATTGAAACTGGAAAAACAGAACAGTTTGAATATAAAATATATGAAGAAGAAGGCTCAAGTTATTTTGAATTTAGACTTGTTAAAATAAATAATTCAAAAGTTCTGGCTATTTCTAGAGATATAACTTCACAAAGAAGTTATCAGGAAAAAATCGAATATTTAAGTTTTAGAGATCAGTTGACAGGTTTATACAATAGAAGAAGTTTTGAAGAAGAGCTTAAAAATTTAGACAAAAAAAGTTGTTTGCCGTTATGTGTAATGATTGCGGATATAAATGGGTTAAAACTTATTAATGACTCTTTTGGACATGTAATGGGAGACGAACTATTAGTTAGGACATCTAGGGTTCTAAGGAAATCCTGTAATAAAAATGAACATATATCAAGAATTGGAGGAGATGAGTTTATCATACTCATCCCAAATGCCAATAAGGATATAATAAAAGAAACAATTTCAAAAATAAGAGCTAATTCTGAAAAAGAAAGTATTAATAATATAAGTATTTCTATTTCATTAGGCTGGGAAACAAAAAAGGCACCTGAAGAATCAATACTTGATGTGTTTAAAAAAGCGGAAGATGCAATGTATAGAAGAAAACTCCATGAAAGCCCAAGTGTTAGAGGTAAAATGGTAAACTCTATAATTAATGCACTTTTTGAAAAAAATCAAAGAGAAGAAGAACATTCAAGGAGAGTTTCAGATTTTTGTGTTAAACTTGCTAGAGAGTGCAATCTTTCAGAACGAGAAATTGATGAAATAAAGCTAGCTGGTCTAATGCATGATATAGGAAAAATTGCTATAAATGAATATATCTTAAATAAGCCAGGAAAACTAACGAGTGAAGAATTTGAAGAAATATCTAGACATCCAGAGATTGGATTTAGAATTTTAAATACAGCAAATGATATGGTAGACATAGCTGAGTTTACATTGCATCATCACGAAAGGTGGGATGGAAACGGTTATCCTCAAGGAATATCTGGAGAAAAAATACCACTCCAATCTAGAATTATAGCAATAGCAGATGCATATGATGCTATGACAAGTGTTAGAAGCTATAGGTTGCCACTGGCTATTGATGAAGTAATAAGAGAAATTGAAGAAAATGCAGGGACACAATTTGATCCAGTTTTAGCTGAATTATTTGTAGAAAAAATATTAAAACCATTAATGTAAATAACTAAAAGCCTATATTTTTATCTTAAAAGATAAAATATAGGCTTTTTTTTTGGCGATACTGAAACCGTATCGCACCATTTGATTTTACAATTTCAGTTATTTTATGTTATGCCTTATATTTAAATTAGATAAGGTTTTATTTCCTCTAGAAATAGACTAATAGATGGATTGATATTTTCATCATACCATCCGAGAACAAGAAAAGTATTACTTGATAATTCGTGACTTTCTATAGGAACTAGGTTTAAATTTGGATTATTTTTTAGAGCATTATCAGTATTGATAATGGCAACTCCTATTCCAGATTCTACCCATAGCATAAGAGTTTCTAAGTTAGGCGCAAACCTATATTTGGGATTAAAACCTTCCTTTTTACAAAGTTCAATACAACTTTTAGCAGCATTTGAAGAGTCATCAGGTGAAATAAATATAAAAGTATCATCTTCAAAGTCTTTTATATTTACAGTTTTAGAGTTCGCAAGCTTATGGGATTTATTCATTGCTATAGTATCAACAGTTTCTTTGATTTTTTTGAAATTGATTTTTTGTTTATTAAAGATATCAAAATAAAGTGTGATTATTAAGTCGAATTCTTTATTATAGAGTCCATCAGTAAGAGCTTTAAAACTACCTCTTGATAGATTAATTCTTATATTAGGATATTTTTTAAAACAAGTATTTAGAACTTTTGGAAGAAAGCCACTAACAATATGACCATCTAAAATGCCTATATTAAGTGTGGCGGAGATTCCTTCATTTTCATCTCTGGCTCTACTAATTATTTTATTATAGTCAGAATAAAGTTTAGAAAGTTCTTTATATAAATAAGTACCTGCGGGAGTCAGCTGTACATGATGAGAATCTCGCAGAAAAAGTAATAAGTTTAATTCATTTTCTATATTAGTGATTTGTCGACTTAATGTTGGCTGAGAAATAAAAAGCTGAGAAGCAGCTTCAGTAAAATTCAGACATTTTGCCGTTGTTAGAAAGTAATTGATTTGATTTATATTCATTGTAAACCTCCTCTTTTACAAATATACAATAAGGTAAATTATAATACAAGATAAAAAATTAATGAACAGGAGAGATTTATATGACAAAAAGAGAAAACGCTTTAATAGCATTAAAAGGTGGAAAACCAGAATTTGTTCCAAGTTATTATTCAGCGTGTCAAATTATTCCAGCAGGAGCATCTATGGAAATGCCCCCAATGGGAGCCCCAGGTTATGATGGGTATGGAGTACACCAAACTCCGACAGAAAGTGCAGGTGGAATGTTTACCCCAACAACATCTGTACCACCAGTATTGACCGATGTAACAAAATGGAAAGAACAAGTACAATTTCCAAATTATGATCTTTTAGATTTTGAAAAAATTGCAAGTATGGAAAGAGAGATGTTTCATTTAAATAAGGATATGTTTGTTCAGGATTTATTCTGTCCACAGGGATTATTTGAAAGATTACATTTTCTTATGGGATTTGAAGATGCTTTATGTGCAATTATGGAAGAACCAGAAGCAGTTTCTGAATTAGTTTCTGCAATAGCAGATAAAAAGATTGAATTTGTAGAAAAAGCCGCAAAATATTATCAGCCAGATTATTTCACTTTTCTTGATGATTATGCTCATAAAACAGGTCTTTTTATGTCTAAAGACATATTTAGAAGTATTTTCAAACCACACCTAAAACGTATAGTGGAAGCAGTAAATAAAACAGATATGACATTTAAGATGCATTGTTGTGGGAAAATGGAAGATCTCTTAGATGACTTTATGGAAATAGGAATAACTACATTTGACCCTGTTCAGGTTGTTAATAATATACCTGAAATGAAAAAGAAAACTCTTGGAAAAGCAGGAATAGTTGGGGGACTAGATGTTCAAGGAGTTGTAGATATGGTAGGAGCGAATGAGGAGGATATCAGAAAAGAAGTTAGAAGATGTATAGATGAATATGCCGCAGATGGTGGATATATGATTTATGGAGCTTCACTTCACATGTTTAACCCTGCATCATATGCGCCAGGGCAACCACTAGGTATAGTAAATGATGAATGTGAAAAGTATGGTAAAGATTTTTACAAATAAATAAAAAGTGGAGGTATTTATGGAATTAGGTTCAGCTAAAAGTAATTTTGGTAAGAAAGGTTGGTTGGTAATACTATTTGTATTCTTTCTATATTGGTTTTCTTCAACACCACCAGATACATTAAATGTTACAGCAGCTTTTTTTGCAGGACATCTTGGTTTGGCAACTAGTAATTCACTATTAGTTTTTTCAGCGATAGGGGGATTTGTAGGGATTTTATTTTCTTTAGTGTTTGGTTTAATTGTTGTTAAGGTAGGAATTAAATGGCCGACCTTTGTAATCCTTATAATATATGGAGCAACATGGTTTTTAAACGGAGCAGTAAATTCCTTTATGATGTATGCAGTTGTAGTTACACTTTTAACTGCCGTTTCTAATACTATTAATCTTGTATCAACGCAACAGATTATGAGTAATTGGTTCCCGCGTAAAAAAGGAATAGCTTTGGGTTGGGCTACAATGGGTATGTGTTTTGACGGTGCAATTATGGTAGCTGTTTTTCAGGCTCTAATAACCAACAAAGGTCTTTCAGCACCATTTAACCTTATGGTTATAATATCATTGGCATTAGCATTAGTAACAGCACTAATCTTTAAATCGTATCCAGAACAAGCAGGAGCTTATCCAGATAATGAGAAGATTTCGGAAGAAGAAAAACAAAAGAATTTAGATTTTATAAAAAACTATAAAAGTATCTGGACTACAAAAAAACTTTTAAAAAACAAAGAGTTTTGGTCTATAGTTTTTATTTTTGGATTTCTTTTTGTAGGTCTAGTTGGTACATTTTCTCAGATGATTCCTCGATTATTGGTTGTGGGAATGAGCGTAAATGGGGCGATTTTGTGTGTTACAATTGCAGCTGTAATAGGTATACCGGGTTCATATTTATGGGGATTTATTGATCAAAAAATAGGTACTAAAAAGACTGTTGAAGTTTTTTGTGGAGTATGGTTATTAACGATGATAATTTCTGTAATAGGGGCAGCGCTTTCAAATCTACAAATTTCTGTTATCGCAGTAGTTATGTTTGCTTGTTTAATAGGAGGATTGGGGAATTTATTCCCATCAATGATAATTCAGATATTTGGAAGATATGATTTTGCACAGGCAAATAAACTCATCATACCTTTCGTTGTAGGTATAAGATCAGTTGCACTTATTGTTGTACCTATGATGCTGGCGATTGCTGGAGTAGGTAATGAGGCAGCAGGTTTTAGAAATATATTTATAGTGTTCTCAGTTATTTCAGCCCTATCACTAATATTTGCAATAAGAATTAAAGATAAAAGTATTGGAAGATCAAGTTAGAAATTTCCTCAAAGTTTTCATAAAAGAGCTGCTCAATTATATTGAGTGGCTTTTTGCGTGTGCCAGATTGTGTTACCTTTAGGGCAATACTCTTTTGTATAATTATATTTGAATGGCCAATATTGTATGAGTGATGTAAAGGTGGTTAGATAAAATAATTATCTAACTAATACGGACTTATCTCCTAAACATTTTAATTCTCCTAATGATTTATATGCCTGAACAGAATAAGTATAATTAGTGTATTGGTAATACAATTCTTTCACTGCACTTGTCTTCGTGGTATAAAAACTTATTATATCTTCTGGAATTGTACTTGATTTTATAACAACAAAATAACCACTTGCGTCTTTTACACTATTCCAAGAAATTTTTACACCGTTTTCGTATGATTCGTCACCAGATATTTGAAGGTTTTCTGGTTTTGGTAAAACTTTTTTAGCAAAGTATTCAGATTTATAATTTCCATAATATTTTTTTGTGTTATACGTTTTATAAGCCTTTACTATATATTTGTATTCTGCATAATTATATTTAATTTTTTTTAAAGCAGATGTCGATGTAGTATTAAAAGTGATTTTTTCATCTCCCGATATTTTTGACTTTATTGTAACGTGATAACCACTAGCTCCTTTTACTGGAGACCATGTGATTTTAACACTTTGAGAACTACTTTCATCACTTTCTATACTTACAGTTTTTGGACTTTCAAGTTTATCTCTAATATATTTAAAGGTATCCGATTTAGAACCATATACTTTTTTTGTGCCATTATATTTATAAGCTGTTACAGAATACGAATACTCTTCATAAATATTTTTTATAGACTTAACGATGTAATTATTTTTTGTATAATATGAAATCTCTGATGTGCTTGGTGATTTTACTGTTACCTTATATGCATACGCCCCTGATACATTATCCCAACTTACTTTAACACCCTTCGAAACGCTTGTATCTTTGGTGACCTTAAGGTTTTTTGGTATATCAATATATGCAGGGCGTACATAAACTATTGTGTATGGTCGTCCGCAAATGTAATCGGTAGCCTTCATTTTCTTTACAGTATGGCTATAATTGCCCTGGATTGACATTGTAGAACTTGTCATTATTCCAACATGCAAAAAATCATTTCCAGCAACTTTATAAAAAACAAGGTCACCTTTTTGTGGTTTTTTTACTACTTTTGCTCCACAATTGTTGATTAATGTGTTATATAATGTATCACAATTTCCAATATTATTTGGAATAATAGATTTTGAAATTCCAGCTTTTTTTGCGCAATAGGTCACAAAATAACAACACCAGGGAGCGTAATAACTTCCAGAGTATCTTATTCCACTATAATATTTCTCATTTATATATTTATATTCTTGATTAGCTAAAGTAACTAATTCATCTTTTGGTGAAGCTTTAATATTACTATATCCCTTAGAAGGTATAGTAACAGTAAATAGTGTTATAAGAATAAAAAAAACTACTAGCCTCTTAATCTTTTTATACATTATATCCTCCCTGTTATACAAACAGCACTTTTTGTGAATTCTTAATAAATATATCAAGATTTCTCTTAAATGTCTAACATTTTGTTTAATAAAAAAAGTAGAAGTTATACAAATAAACTATCTACCTCCTACTCTACTTTTAATCATATAAAAAGTAGAAAAATTATAGTTTTTGATGTAGAATATTAATGCAAATTAATTTATGAAAGTGGAAATAAAAATGAAGAAATATGTGTTTTATGTTGAAGAGCTTTCATGGAACCTAAGAAACTAATATTTTGGAGTGCAAAACTTATAATATAGGAGATTATCTATGAAAAAGATGAAAACAGCTGTCGTAGGATGTGGAAAAATTAGTGATATTTACTTTGTGAATATGATTGAACGTTTTAAAAATTTAGATGTTGTATGTTGTGCAGCAAAAAGCATAGAAAATGCAAGGAAAAAAGCAGAGAAATATAATATTCAAGCTAAAACTCTTGAGGAGATTTTAAATGATGATTCTATAGAGTTGATAGTAAATCTTACCCCTCCATTAGCCCATTACGATATTATAAAAAAATCTCTAATTTCTGGGAAACATGTATTTACAGAGAAAGCTTTAGCAAGTGATATTCATAAGGCAAATGAACTTTTAGCATTAGCAGATGACCTTAATCTTTATCTCGGTTGTGCACCAGAGACTTTTTTAGGTGGCGCTATACAGACCGCAAAGCGTGCTGTGGAAAATGGAGAAATAGGATTAGTTACAGGCTTTCATGCTTATATTAATATTAATTTAGATTTGATGTATCCTATTTTTAAGTCTCTAACAAAGGAAGGGGCAGGAATAGGATTGGATCGTGGAATATATTTTTTAACAGCAATTTGTTCAATTTTAGGACCGATAAATGAAGTTTCAGGTTTTTCGAGAATATTGAAACCACAGAGAATTATTGAAGGTGACAGTATTGAAATAGAAAGTGAAAATCAATTAGTTGCTATATTAATACTAGAAAATGGAGCAATGGGGACAATTAACTTTAATGGAAATACAATTTTCCCTGAAGAGTCAATGTTTAATATACAAGGGGAAAAAGGTATTATAAATATGCCAGATGCAAATAATTTCGGAGGAGAAGTCAAAATACTCCAATCAGGAGTTTATACAGACTCACCAAATTACAAAACGATAGACTATAAATCTGTATTAACTACAAATTCCAGGGGTATAGGTCCTTCAGAAATGGCTTATGCTATAAGAAATAACATACCAAATCAAACAAGCAAAGAAATGGCTTATCATATGATGGAAGTTTTTGAAGCAATAATAAAAAGTTCCAAGGAGAGAAAGGCAATAAAAATTGAATCAACATTCAATAAACTAGGATTGTTTGATGAAAAATACTTGCTAAAACTGTAATTTAATGTATAATGTGTTTATTCATACCTAAATATGACTAAAAACATAATAATAAATATAAATTTCTTTATAAATTTTGTAGTATTGAATAAAGATTGTCTAATCCTTATAATAGCACCATAGAACATAAACGTATTCGACAAGGGCGCCGGAAAAAATAATTCCTGGCGCTTTTTTCATTTTACCGGTATTTGAAATAGAATATCATTGTTCAAAAAAAGATAAAGATGACAAATATAATAACGTTAAGGAGGACAATGCTATGAGACAAATCGCAATTTATGGAAAAGGTGGAATCGGAAAATCCACAACAACACAGAACCTTACAGCAGGTTTAGGTGAAATGGGAAAGAAAATAATGATTGTTGGATGTGATCCAAAAGCAGATTCAACAAGATTGGTACTTGGAGGATTAGCACAGAAAACAGTTCTTGATACATTACGTGAAGAAGGCGAAGATATAGATTTAGAACTAATCATGAAAGAAGGATATGCTGGAATTAAGGGAGTTGAGTCAGGTGGACCAGAACCAGGTGTTGGATGTGCAGGTAGAGGTATTATTACATCCATCAACTTGCTAGAACAGTTAGGAGCATATGAATCAGATTTAGATTATGTATTCTATGATGTACTTGGAGACGTTGTATGTGGAGGATTCGCGATGCCAATTCGTGAAGGAAAAGCTCAGGAAATATATATTGTATGTTCTGGAGAAATGATGGCTCTATATGCAGCTAACAATATAGCAAAAGGTATTACAAAATATGCTAATACAGGTGGAGTTAGACTTGGTGGTCTTATATGTAACTCAAGAAATGTAGATGGAGAAAAAGAGCTTGTAGAAGCAGTTGCAAAAGAAATCGGAACTCAAATGATTCACTTTGTACCTAGAGATAATGCAGTACAAAGAGCAGAAATAAATAAAAAGACTGTTATTGACTTTAGCCCAGAAGAAAATCAGGCAGACGAATACAGAGCTTTAGCTAAAAAAGTAAATGAAAATGAAATGTTTGTTATTCCAAAACCAATGGAAATAGACAGACTTGAAGAAATATTAATGGAACATGGAATCATGGATATATAATTCTATTCTAAGGAGGAATTCAAAATGTTATTAGTACGTTCAATTATTAGACCAAGCCAGGTAGGTGTTGTATTATCAGAATTATTATCAGCAGGTTTTCCAGCTGTTACAAAAATGGATGTTTACGGTAGAGGTAAACAAAAAGGTGTTAAAGTAGGAGATGTCTTCTATGATGAAATACCAAAAGAAATGTTATTAATGGTTATAAACGATGAAGATAAAGATGATGTTGTTAAAATTATTATGAAATATGCAAAAACTGGAGAAAATGGAAACTTTGGAGATGGAAGAATCTTTATTAGTCCAGTGGAAGAAGCATATACAATCAGTACAAAGAAAGCAGGTTTATAAAGGAGGTCGCTTATGAAAGAAGTTATGGCTATTGTTCGACAGAACAAAGTAAATAATACAAAAGAAGCATTGGCTGAAGCAGGCTTTCCAGCATTTACTTGTAGAAAAGTAATGGGTAGAGGTAAAAAGGCAATTGATCCAAGTATAGTAGAAACCATACTTAGTGAAGGTGAATTACCTATGAGTCCTGTAGGAGAATATGTAACTGAAAGTTCAAGACTTATTCCTAAAAGGTTTTTTACTTTGATGGTTAACGATGAAGATGTAAGCAAAGTAGTTGAAACAATAATGGATATTAATTCTACGGATCATCCCGGAGATGGAAAAATATTTGTATTGCCAGTAATTGAATCTATTCGTGTAAGAGATGGAAAGCTTCAGGAAGATTCAGAATCATACTAGGATTGGAGATGAGAATCAATGAACTCAGTAAGAGATAGTGTATTAGATAAATACAGTTCAAAAGTATATAAAAATAGAAAAGACCATGTTATATCAATAGGTGACTGCGAAACTGATGTAGTTACTGCTAATACTAGAACCATTCCAGGTATAATTACACAAAGAGGATGTTGTTATGCAGGTTGTAAAGGTGTTGTATTAGGACCTATAAAAGATGCGGCAACTATAACCCATGGACCAATAGGATGTGCATATTATTCATGGGGAACTAGAAGACATAAAGCAGAAGCTGATGAAAGAGATGGAGTACAAGCAGATTCATACTTAGAATATTGCTTTTCAACAGATATGCAGGAGTCAGACATCGTTTTTGGCGGTGAAAAAAAGTTAAAACAAGCTATTGTTGAAGTAATGGAAGCATTTAGCCCAAAAACAATTTTTATATGTTCTACATGTCCAGTTGGACTTATAGGGGACGATATTCATGCAGTTGCAAGATGGGCAGAAGAAGAATACGGAATCAAATGTATAGGATTTAGTTGTGAAGGATATAAAGGAGTAAGCCAGTCAGGTGGACACCATATTGCAAACAATCAGTTAATCAGACATATTATCGGAACTGGTGATAAAGCAACTGATGAAAAGAAATTTTCAGTTAATGTTCTTGGAGAATACAACATTGGTGGAGACGGTTGGGAAGTTGAGAAATTACTAAAGAGATGTGGTATTGATGTAGTGTCAGTATTTACTGGAAGCGGTAGTGTAAGAGATATTAAAAATGCTCATACTGCAAATCTTAACCTTGTACAGTGTCATAGATCAATCAACTATATTGCTGAAATGATGTTTGATAAATATGGAATTGATTGGATAAAAGTTAACTTTATAGGAATTGGATCTACAATAGATTCATTAAGAATGATAGGAGATTACTTCGGTGATGAAGGTCTTAGCGCTAGAATTGAAGAGGTTATAGCAGATGAACTTTCACATATTCAGGAAGAAATGGAATACTACAACAGTAAGCTAAAAGGCAAAACAGCTGCTTTATATGTAGGAGGTTCACGTTCACATCATTATCAGACTTTATTAAATGATTTTGGAATCAAAACAATACTAGCTGGATATGAGTTTGCTCATAGAGATGATTATGAAGGAAGAGAAGTTATTCCAGATATCAAAGCAGATGCTGACAGCAAAAACATTGAAGAAATCACAGTTGAAGCTGATCCAAAATATTATAGAGTAAGACTTTCAGAAGAACAAAAAGAAGCTCTTATAGAAAAAGGTGTTAAATTAAATTATTACGAAGGAATGTTCAAAGAAATGGATGAAGGTGCAATTATTACTGACGACCTTAACCATTACGAAACAGAAGAATTCCTAAAAATATTAAAGCCAGATGTTTTCTTCTCTGGTATAAAAGATAAATTTATTGCACAAAAAGCAGGAATTTTGTCAAGACAGCTACATTCATACGATTATAGTGGTCCATATGCTGGATTCACTGGTGCAGTAAATTTTGGTAGGGACGTATTTACAGGACTTTCAACACCAGCGTGGGGTCTAGTAAAAGCTCCGTGGAAAAGTGTTCCTACATTAGAAGGAAGTTTAGGAGGTGAGGAATAATGCTAGATTATACAAAAAAAGAAATAACTGAAAGAAAAGGTATAGTAATTAATCCAGCAAAAACATGTCAGCCAGTTGGCGCTATGTATGCAGCCCTTGGTGTAAATGGATGCCTTCCTCATAGTCATGGTTCACAAGGATGTTGTGCATTCCATAGAATGTTTTTGACAAGACATTTTAAAGATCCAGCAATGGCATCATCAAGTTCATTTACAGAAGGTGCATCAGTTTTTGGTGGTGGTGGAAACCTTAAAACTGCTGCAAAAAATATATTTGATATTTATGATCCAGAAATAATCGCAGTTCATACCACATGTTTATCAGAAACAATTGGAGATGATTTAAATGCAATTATTACAGATATAAAAATTCCAGAAGGTAAATATATAGTACACTGTAATACACCTAGTTATGCAGGTTCTCATGTTACAGGATTTACAAATATGATTTCTGGATTTGTAAATTACTTAGCAGAAAAAACAGATACTCCAAATGGAAAAGTATGTGTGCTTCCAGGATTTGTTAACCCAGGTGACATGAGAGAGTACAAAAGACTTATGAAACTTATGAAAGTTCCATTTGTAATGTTGCCAGATACCAGTGGAGTTTTAGACTCTCCTATGACAGGAAAATTTGAAATGTATCCAAAAGGTGGAACAAAAATTTCTGAAATAAAGAGTATAGGTGATTGTAAGAAAACACTTTCTTTTGGTAAACTAACATCAGAAGCGGCAGCTGAAAACATCAAAAAGAAATTTGGCGTTGAGTATGAATCATCAGCATTGCCAATGGGTGTTGAAGCAACAGATAATCTAATAATGAGTTTACAGGCTCTTTCAAAAGAAGAAGTTCCTTTTGAAATTGAAGAGGAAAGAGGACAGCTAGTAGACATGATGATAGATATTCATCCATATACTAGTGGAAAATCAGTTGCAATATTTGGAGATCCTGATACAGTATTAGGTATAGCTGCATTTGCTTTAGAACTTGGAATGATACCAAAATACATGATAACAGGAACACCTGGAGCAGCATTTGAGAGACAGGCTAATGCATTGTTAGAAAAATATGCAGTAACAGGATGTATAGCTAAAGCAAGTGGAGACTTATTCTACTTACATCAGTTATTAAAGAATGAAAAAACAGACTTAATAATTGGAGGAACTCACGGAAAAGCTATTGCTAGAGAAGAAGATATTCCTTTAGTAAGAATGGGATTCCCAATTATTGATAGATATATTCACTCATATATGCCTTTAGTGGGATATAGAGGTGGAATGAGAATGGCAGAATTAATTGCAAATGCAATTATGGATTACCAAGACAGCCATTGTGACGAAAAAGATTTAGAAATGGTAATGTAAGAAAAAAATATTGAGAGTTTCATGACAAAGGAGTCGTCCCTTTTCATGAGACTCTCTTTTGTTATTTTTAGCATCTAAAGAAAGACAGGAGGTATACTATGAATAGTGTATTAGAAGAAAGAAAAAAGTCTATTTTGAATAAAAATGAAGGCGGTTGCATGGGAAATGGAATTAGTTGTGACTCTAATAGTGTTTCGGGGGCGGTAAGTCAGAGAGCATGTGTATACTGCGGAGCCAGAGTTGTTTTAAACCCAATAACCGATGCGTTTCATATAGTACACGGTCCAATTGGATGTGCAAGTTATACATGGGATATCAGAGGAAGTCTTTCAAGTCAGGATGAAATATATAGAAACAGTTTTTCTACAGACTTAAGAGAAAAAGATGTTATATTCGGTGGAGAAAAAAAGCTGGAAGCAGCAATAGAAGAAATAGTAAAAAAGCATAGTCCGAAGCTCGTATTTGTATATGCGACTTGTATTGTAGGAGTAATTGGAGATGATGTAGAAGCTGTTTGTAAAGCAATGTCTGAGAAATACGATATGATGGTAATACCCGTTAAATCACCAGGTTTTTCTGGAAATAAATCAACAGGATATAGGATGGCCTGTGATGCGTTAATGAAAATTGTTTCAAAATATAAAGTAGAAAACAAAGAAGAAGGAATAAATATATTAGGAGATTTTAATCTCGCAGGAGAAATGTGGATACTTAAAGATTATATGAAAAAATTAGGAATCAAAGTATTCTCAACTTTTACAGGAGATTCGAGCTTTGATACTTTAAAGCTTGCATCTAAAGCAACATTAAACATTGTTCAATGTGCGGGTTCAAGTACATATCTTGCTAATAGGATGGAAGAAGAATTGGGAATTCCATATATAAAAGTTAGTTTTTTTGGTATTGAGGATACTACTAACAGTTTAATAAGAATAGCAGAAGCACTTGGAGATGATAAAGCAAGAACAAAAGCAATTGATTTTTGTACTCGAAATGCGAAAGTGATTGAAGAAACTATAGAAAAATATAAGCCAAATTTTGTGGGTAAAAAAGCAGCAATATATGTTGGAGGTGGATTTAAAGCTATATCTTTAATCCGTCAGTTTAATGAATTAGGAGTAAAGACAGTAGTAGTAGGAACCCAGACAGGCAAAAAAGATGAATATGAAGTCATAGAAAGCATCTCAGATGATGATACAGTTATTCTTGATGATGCAAATCCAGCTGAACTTGAAAAATATATGAAGGAAACAGGTGCTGATATTTTGGTTGGTGGTGTAAAGGAAAGGCCATTAGCATACAAACTAGGAGTAGCCTTTTGTGATCATAATCATGAAAGAAAACATCCTTTAGCTGGATTTGATGGAGTAGTTAACTTTGTAGAAGAAATTAATTCAAGTATAAATAACCCTGTATGGGAAATGATAAAAGGTATGGAGGTATAACAATATGAAAAAAACAAAAGTAGAACCTCTGGTAAATCTAAATGTAAATCCATGTAAAATGTGTATGCCCATGGGATCTGTAAGTGCTTTTTACGGAATAAAAAAGTCTATGTCTATTCTTCATGGCTCACAAGGTTGTGCGACTTATATAAGAAGACATATGGCTACTCATTATAATGAACCAGTTGATATTGCATCATCATCTTTAACAGAAGAAGGTACAGTATACGGCGGTGAAAAAAACCTAATAAAAGGTATAAAAAATCTTATAGAAGTTTATGGACCAGAAGTAATAGGTGTTTCAACAACTTGTCTTGCTGAAACAATAGGAGAAGACTTACCAAGGATTATAGATAATTTTTATGAAGAATATCCTGAGCATAAAAATGTAGAAATAATAGATGTTAGTTCACCTGGTTATGGCGGAACACAATTTGAAGGATATTTTAGAGCTCTTTATAGTATTGTTTCAAAGATTGAAATGAAAGATTCAAAAACGAAAGGTGACCATATCAATGTAATTACATCACCTATTAGTCCAGCAGATACAAGATTTTTAAAAGAAACATTTGAACAATACGATATGGATGTAATTTTATTACCAGATATTTCAGATAATCTTGATGGTGTATATACAGATAAATATGAAAAATTACCAAAACACGGAACGGCTTTAGATGATATAAAAAGAATGTCACAAGCAAAACTTACGATTGAGATTTGTTCTACAGATATAACATATTCACCTGGTGTATACCTAGAAGATAACTATGATGTACCACTACTTAGAATTAATTTACCAGTGGGATTACGTGACACAGATCAGTTTTTTAAACATTTAAATATAATTTCAGGAAAAGAAATGCCAGAAAAAATTGTTAAAGAAAGAGGTAGACATTTAGATGGCATGATTGATGCACATAAATATTGTTCAGAAGGCAGAGCTGTAATATTTGGGGAACCTGATTTTGTATACTCTACAGTTAGACTTTGTGTTGAAACAGGAGTGATGCCACTAGTTGTTGCAACAGGTTCAGTTTGTAAAGACTTAAAAGAACGAGTTGAAAAAGAGATAGAAATAGTTTCGAAAAAATACCTTGTTGATAATTATGAAATTCTTGATGATGTTGACTTTAAGGTTATTGAAGAAAAGGCTGAAAAGCTAGGCGCAAATATAATGATAGGAAACTCAGATGGAAGAAGAATAGAAGAAAATTTATCTATACCTCTTGTTAGAAGAAGTTTTCCAATTCACGATAGAGTAGGAGGACAAAGGATGAAAACACTAGGATATGAGGGATCAACAGGATTTATGGAAGATGTGGCCAATGAACTTCTTGGGAAAAAAGAAAAAGAATTTAGAGAAAAAGTTTATGATAAATATTTTGAAAAGAAAGAGGAAATAAAAGCAAGTATTGAAGAAAAAACTAAAAATCATCCATGTTTCAATGGTTGTGGTGGTAAAACTGCAAGAATGCATTTACCTGTTGCACCAAAATGTAATATTCAATGCAATTACTGTGTGAGGAAATTTGATTGTCCAAACGAAAGTCGCCCAGGAGTAACAACAAAGGTGTTGACTCCTATGGAAGCTTTTGAAAAATATAAAGAAGTAAAGAGTAAAGTTGAAAACCTTACTGTGGTTGGTATAGCTGGACCTGGTGATGCTTTAGCAAACTTTGATGAAACAAAGAAAGTATTAGAGTTAATAAGAGAATATGACAAAGATGTTACATTCTGTCTTTCGACTAATGGACTTATGCTTCCGAAATATGCTCAGGAATTAGTAGACCTTGGAGTAAGTCATGTAACAGTTACAATGAATGCAGTTGATATTAAGATAGGTGCAAAAATCTATAAGCATATTAACTATGAAGGTCAAAAATTTACTGGGGAAAGTGCAGCGGCAATACTTCTAAGCAATCAGTTAAGTGGCTTAAGAATGTTAGTTTCTCAGGGGATAATTTGTAAAGTTAATATTGTTACTTTAAAAGGTGTTAACGATCATCATATTAAAGATGTTGTTAAAACAGCAAAAGAAATAGGATGCTTTGTAACAAATATTATGCCTTTTATCAAGGTAGAAGGTAGTGTTTTTGAAAATCTAGATGTACCTAGTAACAAGGAAATATTAAAATTAAGAAATGAATGTTCTGAAATTATGAATCAAATGTACCACTGCAAACAATGTAGAGCTGATGCTATTGGAACTTTGGACAATGATCGCTCGCTTGAATTTTCTGGAAAAAATAAAGAAAAAGCACCTGAAAATGATAATGAGTATACTTTTGCAGTGGCTTCCAAAAGTGGAATAAATGTAGATAGTCATTTTGGACAAGTTAATGAATTTTATATCTACAATTATAAAAAAGGTGAGGCTGTTTATAAAACCAAAAGAAAAATAAAACAATACTGTCAAGGCAGTGAAGAGTGTGATGGTAAAAAGGACAAAATCACTACAATCCTTGATGAAATCGACGATTGTAATGGAGTTATCGTGATGAGAATCGGAGAAGAACCGAAAAGGAAACTAAAAGAAAGTGGAAAAAAGGTTTTTGTAACTTATAACAAAATTGAAGATGCAGTTAAAGAGTTTGCAGAAAAAATCAACTAAGGAGGAATTTTATTATGGTACAACCTAAATATCATGTTTTTATATGCACAAGTTGTAGAATTAATGGAGAGCAAAGAGGATATTGTCATTCAAAAGGTGCTACAAAACTAATTCAGACATTTATGGAAGAAATAGAGGATAGAGATTTATCAGGTGATGTGGTTATAAATAATACGGGATGCTTTGGAATATGTGACAAAGGACCTATTGTTGTAGTATATCCTGAAGCAGTATGGTATGGAAATGTTACTGAAGATGATGTTGAGAGAATATTTGATGAACATTTTGAAGGTGGCACTCCAGTGAAAGACTTACAAATATAAATTAATTGAGAGGTACAGGCATGATAAAAATTATAGATTCAACATTAACGAAATTGGACAATTATATTCTTGATAGGGAAAGCCTGTACCTTTTTTGTGATTATATGAAGGAAATTGGGATAAAAGACCTACAGATAAGCACAAAAGCTTACCAAATTATGGAACAACTGCCAGAGGGAATAAATTTTTATTTGAAATTAGAGGCAGCAGATAAGATAAATGAATTTCCAGGTGTTTATAAGTATATAATTTCAAAAGGAATAAAAGAAGAAAACTGTATTAATGCATATCAATTAAATGATGCAAAGGAAATACTGTCTTTAAAAAGTTTAATTGCATCAAGCACTATAGAAATAATCGGACTTGATGATTTGATGTGCTATGACTATAAAAGAATTTTTGAAGAAATATTAAACACCTTAAAGGATCAAAATATTATTTTTTCTCCAGAAAACAGCTATAATTGTGCAACTGCCCTAGCAGTACAATGGCTATTATTTGGTGGGGATGTTGTTTCTACATCTTTTAACGGTATTGGAAATATGGCAGCAACAGAAGAGGTTTATGTATCTATGAGAGTAGTAAATAGATATAAGCCAAACCAGAAATTATCAGTTTTTGAAAAATTGTCAAAACTATTTGAAGATATAACATCTATAAAAATTGAAGAGAAAAAGCCGATAATTGGGAGTAAAATCTTTCAAGTAGAATCAGGGATACATGTTGATGGGATTTTGAAAAACCCTTCAAATTATGAACCTTATAATTCAGAGCTTGTTGGAAAGAAAACAGAAATAGTAATAGGAAAACATTCGGGTTCAAATTCTATTAAAATGAAGTGTAAAGAATATGGATATAATATAACTGATAAAAAGCAGATATCAGAAATATTATATAAGGTTAAGATTTTAAGTGTTAACAATAAAAGAAGTTTAACTGAAAAAGAGTTTTTAGACATTGTACAGGAGGTGACTTTTAATGGAACGAAAGAGGATTGTTGACACAACATTAAGAGACGGTGAACAAAGTCCAGGAATTGTATTTTCAGAAGAAGAAAAAATTGAAATTGCGTGTATTTTAGATAAAATAGGTGTCTATGAAATTGAGGTAGGAATTCCACAAATGAAAACCGATACTCCAGAGTTTTTAACGAAAATAAAGGATTGTTGTAGAAACTCTAAAATATCATTATGGAGCAGAATGAATTTAAAAAGATGTTGAAGCGGCTTTAGAATACGAGCCAGATATTTTACATATTGGAGTACCAGTTTCATATGTTCAAATATATTCGAAGTTAAAGAAAAATAAATCATGGGTACAAAAAACCATGAATCAATGTTTAGAGTTAGCAAATAAAAAAGGCATAAAAGTTACAATTGGTCTTGAGGATGCTTCAAGGTCAGATGAAGGTTTTTTAATAAGTATAGCAAAGAACATAAAAAGTATGGGAGGTGAGATAATAAGGGTTGCAGATTACTGTTGGAATATTAACTCCAGATCGTACAGCAACTCTGGTCAGAAATATTTTTAGAGAAACGGGACTAGATATTGAATTCCATGCTCATAATGATCTGGGTATGGCGGTAGCAAACTCAATAGAAGCTCTTAAATCAGGTGCCAAATATATAGATTGTACTATTTTAGGTATTGGAGAGAGAAGTGGGAATTGCGATTTATATAAATTTCTAAATTCTTGTGAAAGACTATTTGAATTTGGCATAAAGAAATCTGAAGTTAAAAAGCTTGAAAAGTTAATTTAAAGTTGAATGGAGGGATAAAATGATTGGAGTACTATTTGACGAAAATGACAAAATAGCAGATTTTTATGATTTTAAAAAAATCTGTATATATGAAAAAAAGAAAAAAATATAAAGTTGTAAAAGAGATAAAAGATTTTAGAATTAATGCAACAAGTATGGATGCTTTTAGGGATTCTTTAGCAGAATTAGAAAGTAAGTTAGGCGGATGTAAGGTTATAGTAGGTTCCCAAATTACGGGAATACCTTTTTATTTCTTCGATAAAAAAGGGTATAAAGTATGTGAATCTGAGGAATTTTCTAAAAAACTATTAGACCAGATATATGAAGATTTTCTTGAAATATCTGTATATGAAATAAAAGATGAAGTAAATAAAATTGAAATTAAAAACATTCCAATTAAACCTGTCGAATTAGATGAGGAAGGTAATTACTTTTTAGACTTTGTTAAGGTTCAAAAATACAGACCTGAAATTTCCTCAAAAAGAGCTCTAATTCCCTTTTTTAATAATGAGATTTTTAGTAGCCTTACAATTATATGTAGTCACATTATGCCGTGGTTGGATATATTTTTAAAGGAAAGAGATTTAGAAGTAATGTTGTTCGTGGAGATGGTAAATACTTAATAATTATATCTCATAAAAGCTGAAAAATTCAAAAGAAATTTTTTATATAGAATCTTAAAAACCACTAATTTAACTTAAATCTATTGGTTGAAAAATACTCTTAATATGTTTAAAATAGTATATTATAACTATAAATAGGGTTTAAAGGAGATCTATATGAAAAAAGAATTATTTAATGAAAATTGGAAGTTTTGGCTAGATAAAGATGCGTTTGCATTAGTTTGGAATATACCAGACTCAGCAGAGGAAATCGTTATACCCCATGATGCCATGATGTATGAAAAACCCTATGAAAAAAGCTTAAATAAGGGAAATACAGGTTACTTTGATGGAGCGGTATATACATATGTAAAATGCTTAATGTATCAAAAGAAGATAAAAATAAAACCATGATAATCAAGTTTGAAGGTATATATATGAACTCATTTGTATATGTAAATGGACAGCTTGCAGCAAAATGTCCATATGGATATACAGGTTTTTATGTTGAGTTAAATGATTATGTAAAATATGGTGAAGAAAATGAAATAAGGGTTTCTGTAAGAAACAGCGCGATGACAAATTCTAGGTGGTATTCAGGAGGCGGTATTTATAGAGACGTTTATTTTATGAAGAGCGGTCTTACATATATAGTTCCAGAAGGTGTGTATGTAACTACAGAGAATATAGAAGAGCAAGCAGTAATAAAAATAACAGGGAATTTTAAAAATAGAAATTGCGTAAAAGAAGATGTTTTAGTTAAAACAGAGATTATGGATAAAAATGGAAACTTGTTTGTGAAGATAACTACCCTTTGAATATTTTTTCAGGAGATATGGAAAAAATAACCAGAAGAGTGGTTATTGAAAATCCCATTTTATGGGAGGAAAATTCGCCAAACTTATACAAATGTATAACCAAGATATACAGTGAAAATGAATTGCTCGATGAAGATG
>CAXXOZ010000012.1:0-42203 GCA_963676435.2 uncultured Parasporobacterium sp. | reverse complement strand
ACAGATATAATGCAAAGAACAACCCCAATTACCATGTTCATTATAAACATGCTCATAAAGCTTTCTCTTTTCGCTTCTACCTGTTCTTTTAGTGACTCTTCTAAATATATATCCTTTTTTAAGTATTCGTATTTTCTTAATTTAATTCCCGAAGGTATAAACAGTGCTACACCTCCTGCTATAAATACAAATAATAATATTATTCCTAGTAGGTCATATAACACTCCTTGAAACTGTGTGATAAAGACAAGTAGTGCTACTCCAAGTATACATAGTGAAACTCCTATTGAAATATTTTTTCCCCATGGCTATTCTACTTTCTAAATAGGCATTCACTTCATTTTCAGAAACATAAATTTTTTCTGAAGAATTATCTTCAACTTTTATTCCTACCTCATTAAGTATTTCGTCAATATTTCCAAATTCAGATATAACTATGCCTATTGCTTCATTTTCAGTTTTACCACTTTTTTTAAGCTCGTTATATTTATCTTCCATATTACTTAGCAAATCATTTTTAATTTTTTCAATCTTTTCTGTTTTAGGATAACCTAAAAACATATTTTCAATATAGTTTTTTATCGTTTCCATTAATTGCTCTCCTTTACAAACTTTTCAATAACTTCTTTCGTAATTAACCACTCTTTGCATTTTTTCTTTATAATAATCTATTCCCTTTTTACATATTTTATAATAGGTTCTTTTTTTACCATTTGTTTGATTACCGGAATAAGATTCTATATAACCACTTTTTTCAAGTCTGGAAAATGCTGAGTACAGAGTAGTTTCTTTAATAATATAGTTTTCATTAGATATTTCTTTTATGCTTTTTCGAAACTTCATAACCATATGAATCTTCTTCCAAAAGCAAATACAAAATTATTAAATCATTGTATCCCTTATAAAATCACTGCTTATCAAATCCACTCCTCCTTACATTTTTTACTACGCTTATCGTACTACGCCTGTCGTTGTACTTATTGTAGCATTTATACTACGACAGGTCAAGTAATTTTAAAAATTCCTAGAATGGTAGATATAGTTCGCAAGCGAACTCTCGCGAGTCGCGTTTGCCAAGCAATAATTACAATGTCCGCGACTCTGCGATCCCTCGGAGAGTTTTTTAATTTATAGGTAAGTTCAAAGAACTTTCCTATAAATTAAAAAAGCACAACCCTAGTCGTGCTTTGTTTTAATAAAAAACATGATTTCCTATTATAGTACCTGAATGTCCGCTTACTGCAGTTCTAAAATATAGCCATTCTCCAACTATATTACCACTTAAAACTTCCCTTGCCGCAGCTATACAAGTCTCGTTCGCTCCTCTAGCTAATGCAATATCAAAATATGTTGGACTTCCTGCCCAAACAGGCGAAAATTGACTAGGTTGGTAAATAACTCCCTCTTATGGTGTCAGGAAACCTAGTATCATTTACTCTGTTTAGCACTACTGCACCAACTGCAAGCTGACCGTAATAACTCTCTCCTCTTGCCTCACAATAAATAATTGCTGCTAAAAGCTCCAAATCTCCTGCTTGAACCACATAGTCATTTACAACCTGACCTGTAGTTGGTAGTTCCTCCTCGGAAGACTCTTCCTTTTGTTTTTGCAATTCTTCTGCTTCTAATCTTGCCTGCTCTTCAAGTATATCAATTTGATCACTATATTCTAATATATTACTTTGTATTTCCTTTATTAATGTCTGAATACTTGCCTGCTCTTTGCTCGCCTCTTCTTTCAACGAAACAAGTTCTTCTTTTTTTTCTACTAAAGATTTTTTCTGCTTCTTCAATATCTTCCTGAGTTTTTTGATATTCACTCAACATATTTCTATCATATTCAATCAGGTTTGAGACAAATTCCGACTTGTTTATTATACTGGAAATATTATCCGATGAAAAAAAAAATATCTATATAAGTAGTTTCTCCCATTTCATAAAGAAACTTTATTCTAGTTCTCATAGCTTCATACTGTTCTTGCTTAGCTATTTTTGTTTGCTCTAATATTTCACTGTTTGTTGATATTTCCTGTTCAACCCATAGAAATTTCATTCTCTATTTGAGCAACTTTATTATTTATCTCATTCATTTTGGAATTAAAGTCATTTAAAGTACTCTCCAATCCAGATTTTTCATCTTTTAGATTAGAGATTTCATCTGCTTTAATAATTCTTGTATCTAATAAATACAAGGCAAAAATCAAAGCAATAAAAAGAATTACTAATATTCTTTTATGACTATACTTCAACAATCCATCCCCATTCATCTTTTACACTACCTAATTGAATACCTGTTATTGTGTCATAAAATTTCTGGCTGTATTCTCCAATTTCTCCATTGTTTACTTTACAATTCTGTCCATCCATCTTAATTCACCAACTGGTGAAATAACTGCAGCTGTACCAGTCCCAAATACTTCCTCTATTTACCTTCGTCATATGCCTTAAAGATCTCATCAATAGCGATTCTTCTTTCTTCAAAAGGTATATCCCATGATTTACATAGGTTTAAAACCGAATCTCTGGTAATCCCAGATAATATACTTCCATTCAACATTGGAGTTATTATTTTTCCATCAATCTTAAAAAATATATTCATAGCTCCAACTTCTTCAATGTACCTTCTTTCAATTCCATCAAGCCAAAGTACCTGTGAATAGCCTTCATCATGAGCCTTTATTTGAGATTTTATACTTGCAACATAATTTCCACCTGTTTTAGCTTCTCCAATGCCACCTTTTACTGCCCTTACATAATCATCTTCAATCCATATCTTTACTGGATCAAGTCCTTCAGGGTAATATGGTCCAACTGGTGATAAAATAATAATAAACATATATGTATGTGAAGCTCTTACACCCAGAAATGGATCTGTAGCTATCACAAATGGTCTTATATATAATGAAGTACCTTCTTTATCAGGTATCCAGTTTTGGTCTACCTTTACAATCTGCTTTACTGCTTCTACAAACTGATCTTCTGGGATATTTGGAATGCATAATCTATCATTAGAGTGATTTGCTCTTTGTGCATTCTTTTCAGGTCTGAAAAGCTGAATTTTTCCCTCTTTTGTTTTATATGCTTTTAACCCTTCAAACATTTCCTGTCCATAATGAAAAACCATAGCTGAAGGGTCCAGACATATATCCTGATATGGTATAATTCTAGGATCATTCCATCCTTTTTCTGGTTCATAATCCATTATAAACATATGGTCTGTAAAAATAGTACCAAAGGTAAGTGGATTATCTTTAGCTGGTAATGGTTTTGGGTTATTTGTTTTTTCTACTCTTATTTGAAACATTGTTCGTCTTCCCTTCAGGTTTAAATTGTCTATTTAATATACTATACCTTTTTTTTAATTATTTCAACTAAAAAAATGGCACATACATCTTTTTTATATGCATGTGCCTTTAAATCATTATTTTTTCTTAACATATTTTCTAAAATAATAAATCACATCAAAATGTGTCTGCTCTTCACTTTCCTCTTCGATAGACCATTCAGGCATTTTATCCAAATTCGGAAAATACGTGTCTGCCTCATAAGAATAATCAATATAAGTGATATGTGCTTCTTCACAATAAGGAAGCATTTGTTCATATATAAGGCCTCCACCTATTACATAAACATCTTTTTGCTGATATTTTTCAGCCTCCTTTAATGCTTCTTCAACACTACTAACGATAATTGCATCTTTAACTTTATATTCTTTATTTTTAGTAATAACAATATTAATTCTATTTGGAAGCGGTCTTTGACCTGGAAAGCTTTCTAAAGTTTTTCTTCCCATTATAACAACATTATTTGTTGTAACTTCTTTAAAGAACTTCATATCTGCAGGTATACTCAACAATAAATCTCCTTTGTTTCCTATACCCCAGTTTTTATCAACTGCTACAATCAAAGATATCATACTGTGTCGACCTTTCTATACCGCTATTGGAATATTTTTGATTTGTGGATGTGTTTCATAATCATCCAGTCTAAAATCATCTGTAGTAAAATCATAAAAATCTTTAACGTCAGGGTTCATCCAAAACTTTGGTGCTGGAAGTGGATCCCTTTTTATCAATTCTTTAATTACCGGAATATGTCTGTCATATATATGTGCATCTGCTATAACATGAACAAATTCTCCAACTTCCATGTCGCATACCTGAGCCAACATGTGTACCAATACAGAATACTGACAAACATTCCAATTGTTTGCTGCTAAAATATCATTTGACCTTTGATTAAGAATAGCATTTAAAACAAGTTTATCCGTCTGAGTATTTTTTGTCACATTAAATGTCATACTATACGCACAAGGATAAAGATTCATAGCATGTAAATCTTGATGAACATAAATATTTGTTATTATCCTTCTACTGTATGGATTATTCTTCAAATCATATATAACTCTATCGATTTGGTCAAACCAACCCTCTGCATATCTACTTTTTTGACCAATCTGATAACCATAGGCTTCACCAATACTTCCTTTTTCATCTGCCCATTCATTCCATATCTTACTATTCAAGTTATTAATATTATTACTTTTTCTTTGCCAAATCCATAATAACTCGTCAATACACGACTTAATTCCTGTTTTCCTTAAAGTTAGTGCTGGAAATTCTTTAGATAAATCATATCTATTTACAACCGCAAATCTTTTTATAGTATATGCCGACTCTCCTGTATCTTCCCAAATCGGTCTAACTTTTTCGCCTGTAGTATCTATCCCCTTGTCAATTATATCTTGACACATATTTATAAAAACCTCATCTGCATAACTCATAAAACAACCCCTCCTATTTCACTGACAATTCTTCTACATATCTTCTAATATTCGATGCATTGACATATTTTTTAGTTGCATCTTCACTTACAACGACTAATGTCGGTGCTTGCATAACTCCATATTTATTAACTAGCTCAAGATTTTCTTCAGCATCCACCACTTCATAATCTGATTCACCTAACATCTCTTTAACTGTTTTACAGTTTGGACAGGTTTTAGTAGTGAAAAGATACTTTGTTGTTTTTCCTTCTAATGTCCCTGATAAATCGGAATCTTGGCTATTTGACTCTCTCTTATAATTCTCTGGCAATCCACCAATGTTAACTATATATTCTTTTCTATCACTATATTCCTGAGTTTTACCTTCATTCCAATTTTGAACTGGGCGATAGTATCCTGTTATTCTGCTGTATACTTCTGTTTTTTCATTACAATCTGGGCAGAAGTATTCTTCTCCTGTAATGTATCCATGTGATTTACATATCGAATATGTTGGAGACATGGTGTAATATGGCAACTTATAATTATCTGCTATTGTTTTTACTAATTTTGCTGCTGCTGCCCAATCTGGAAGTTTCTCCCCTACAAAGGCATGGAAAACCGTTCCTGATGTATATAAAGTCTGAAGCTGGTCTTGAACATCAAGGGCTGAGAAAATATCCTCAGTATATCCAACTGGTAAATGTGAACTATTTGTATAATAAGGAGTTTCACAAGATCCAGATGCTGTTTTTATATCTGGCCAGCGTTTTCTATCATGTTTTGCTAACCTATATGATGTTGATTCAGCAGGTGTGGCTTCTAAGTTATATAAGTCTCCATACAATTCCTGATAGTCAGAAAGTTTGTCTCTCATATAATTTAGGACTTCTTTTGCAAATTCTTGAGTATCTTCACTAGTTAAGTCTTTGCCCAGCCAAGCCGCATTAAGACCAACTTCGTTCATTCCCAATAATCCAATTGTTGAAAAATGATTTTCAAATGTGCCTAAATATTTAGCAGTATATGGATACAAGCCTTCTTCTAAAAGTTTTGTAATAATACCTCTTTTTATTTTCAAAGAACGTGCTGATATATTCATTACACTTTCAAGTCTCTCAAAAAACTCTTTTTTATCTGAAGAAAGATATGCGATTCTAGGTAAGTTTATTGTAACAACCCCTATTGAACCTGTGCTTTCACCAGATCCAAAGAATCCACCTGTTTTCTTTCTTAATTCTCTTAAATCAAGTCTTAATCTACAACACATACTTCTAACATCGCTAGGTTCCATATCACTATTTATGTAATTAGAGAAATATGGTGTTCCATACTTTGCAGTCATTTCAAAAAGTAATCTATTGTTTAATGTATCTGACCAGTCAAAGTCTTTAGTTATAGAATATGTAGGTATTGGATATTGGAAGCCCCTTCCATTAGCATCACCTTCAACCATTGTTTCAATGAAAGCTCTGTTAACCATATCCATTTCTTCTTTACAGTCTTTATATTTAAAATCAAGTTCTTTTCCACCAACAAGTACATTTAATTCTGCAAGGTCGTTTGGAACGGTCCAGTCTAATGTTATATTTGAAAATGGCGCCTGTGTACCCCATCTACTTGGAGTGTTAACTCCATATATAAATGACTGAATGCACTGTTTAACTTCTTTATATGTAAGATTATCTACTTTTACAAAAGGTGCTAAGTATGTATCAAAAGATGAAAAAGCCTGAGCTCCCGCCCATTCATTTTGCATTATTCCTAAATAATTAACCATTTGATTACAAAGAGTTGAAAGGTGATTTGCTGGTGATGATGTTATTTTACCTGGTATACCCCCAAGTCCTTCCATTATCAACTGTTTTAGCGACCACCCTGCACAGTATCCTGTAAGCATTGATAAATCATGAATATGAATATCTGCTTCTCTATGAGCATTTGCAATTTCTTCATCATATATTTCAGACAGCCAGTAATTAGCTGTGATTGCTCCTGAATTACTTAGGATTAGTCCCCCAACCGAATAAGTTACTGTAGAATTTTCCTTAACTCTCCAGTCTTCAACTTTAACATAACTATTAACAATATCTTTATAATCAAGGATTGTTGATTTCATGTTACGAATTTTTTCTCTTTGTTTACGATATAAAATATATGCTTTTGCTACTGAAGTATATCCTGCCTGCTCTAAAACATGTTCAACACTATCCTGTACTTCTTCTACTCCTACAAGCCCATCCTGAAGTTTGGTTTGAAAATCTGCTGTTACTCTCAATACAAGCAAATCCAAAATTTCATCATTATATGCACTACCTGTAGCTTTAAAAGCTTTTTCCAGCGCATCTTTAATTTTTTTCAGATTAAAATCTGCTATTTCCCCATCTCTTTTGATTACTTTAAACATAACATCAAATCCTTTCTCCAAGTAGTTTTTTCGGTTTTTCAACTCAAATACCTATAAAAATTGTACCAAATAATGTGTTTTAAGTCAATAAAAAAACACAATATATTGTGTTTTTTTGACATGTTTCACAATATATATTGTGAAATCTCTCTCTTTATTTATTTAAGTATTTTTCCGATAAACTCTTTAGGGATATATCCTTCTACATTTATACCATCTTCACCATATTCCTCACTGATTAACTCTCCATATTTCCTTATTAACTGTATTTTTCCCGCTTCTTCAAACTTGAATTTCTCAATAATATGAACCTTTCCACCTCTTAAAACCTCTTCGATGATATTTAGAAGTTTATCAATTCCTTCGCCTGTTTTCATGGATGCATATACTGTATAGTCTGCTTTGGGGTCTTTAAAAATATGTTCCCTATCAACTTTATCCATCTTATTAAAAAGTGTTATTATGGTTTTCCCTTCCACTTTTAAGTCCTTTAATGTTTTGTAAACAATTTTCATTTGATCTTCCATTTGAATATTAGAAGCATCCACAACATGTAGTATTATATCAGAAAACTTTGCTTCTTCTAATGTGCTTTTAAAAGCATCTATCAAATTATGAGGAAGTTTCCTAATAAAACCAACTGTGTCTGTAAGCATTATTTCCTGACCACTTTCAAGTTTTAAATTTCTTGTGGTAGGGTCAAGAGTAGCAAAAAGTTTATCCTCCGCCAATACATTTGCCTCAGTTAAACTATTTAACAAGGTTGATTTTCCAGCATTTGTATATCCCACAATAGAGATTACCTGGATAGGATTTTTGCTTCTTTTTTTTCTTACTAATTCTCTATGAGATTCCATATCTCTTATTTCACTTTTCAGAATGGATATTCTCTCTTTAATAACTCTTCTATCGATTTCAAGTTTTTTCTCACCTGGCCCTCTTGTACCAATACCTCCACCAAGCCTTGATAAAGAGGTCCCTAATCCTATAAGTCTAGCTGATCTATATTTTAATTGTGCAAGTTCTACTTGAATCTTTCCTTCTTTACTAGTTGCTCTTTTCGCAAAAATATCCAAAATAACCTGAGTTCGATCAAGTATCTTGGTATTTAATGAAGATTCTAGATTATTTAACTGATTTGGTGACAACTCATCATCACAAACAATTCCAGTTGCATTAAGTTCATTTACTAAAACTGAAACCTCTTCAATTTTACCAGTTCCTATATATGTTCCTGGATGTATTTTTTCTCTATTCTGAATTACTCTGGCTACACATTCACCACCTGCTGTACTTATTAATTCTTCTAATTCATCTAAAGAATCTATTGTTTCTGCTTCGGTTCCCGTACATACTCCTACCAAAATAAATCTTTCAATCATTTCTTCTGTTTTATATATTTTTTCCATATTGAAATTATATCAACGAAAAGGTTTTATTACAATACAATTTATTTGACTATATTTTTTTTTAGTATTAAAATGTACACAAGGGGAACTATAAAAAACAATGGAGGTAACTGTATGTTTAAAAACATTAGCGTTGGTAAAAAACTAGTACTAATGGGTGCACCTGCAGCAATAGCTTTAATTGCTTTTTCAGTAGTCGCCAGTTTCTTAATTCATAGCACATATTCAGATACTTCAAAAGTACTTTATGAAGAGCTATATGTAGCAAATGAATATCTACTTAGTAGCGATAGAGATTTTTATCAAGCTCTCGTAGCCGAAATGGATATTATGAGAGAGTCGGAGCAAAATCCAGACAGTTTTTTAATTGATAACTTTAAAAATGATTTAGAGGAAAATTATCAACAAGCTGTTGATAGAACTACCGCTGCAATGGAAACAATTGAAAATAACCAAGAACTTTATGATCAATATTCTTTAAGGGATCTTTTCATTCTATTATATGGTGAAGATGCTGAAGACACAGAAGGTTATCTTCAAAACGAAAGTACCTTTTATGAACTTGGTACAGATTTCTTAACCAGTATAGAAAAATGGAAGACAATGTATGATCCTACCGTACCAGGAGAAGGTTTCCTTGAACAACTTTCACAGTTTAACTATACCAGAAATAATCTAGATGATATGGAAGGAATTCTTGCTTTATACGCAGATTTTCATATGCAGGAAACGGATAAGTCTATAAAAACAATATTATATATAATGAACGGCGTCGTTCTCGTTATCGTTATCGGAATAGCTGCCCTCACCTTACTAATGGGCTTCTACTTTAAAAAATCAATCAAAACATCTACCACATCTATGGTATCTTTAGAAAATAAAGATTTTGTCAACGAGCCAGAAACTATTAAATCAAAAGATGAATTAGGCGTTTTATCACAAGCTACAAAATCACTATATTCTACTTTAAAATCGATACTAAGCACTATTAATAACACTACCAAGGATTTATCAGAAGCTTCAGATACTATGCATACTAATGCTACTGATGTTACTTCTTCAACCTCTCAAATAGTTGATGCTGTTAATGAAATTGCAAAAAATGTCTCAGGTCAAGCAATCGATACTGAAAATGCTTCTAAAGAAGTATCTGCTTTGGAAAATATCGCTCAGCAAAATAATATAAGCGCAGGAAACCTTTTAGGTGCAAGTGATTCTATTAAAAAGGTTTCATCAGAAGGAATGGATGTTGTAAATGAGCTAGAAAGTATAACAAACCAAAATAAAGACTCTTTCGAAAATATTTTCACGACAATCGATCAGATGAACAGCTCTGTTTCAAAAATAGGAGAGGCCAGTACCCTAATTTCAGATATAGCTACTCAAACTAATCTATTATCTTTAAATGCAAGTATTGAGGCTGCAAGAGCTGGAGAAGCTGGTAGAGGTTTTGCAGTTGTTGCAGATGAAATAAGACAACTTGCTGAACAGTCTTCAGGAGCGGTAAACACAATAGATAGTATGCTTTCTGAACTTCAATCAAAGGCAAATGACTCGGAAAAACAAATTAAAATAGTTAAAGAAGCTGTTCAAAAACAAAATAACAGCGTTAATGAAACCAAAGAAAAATATACTTCTATAGCAGACACAATAGAAAATATTAACGAAGAAATCCAGGCACTTGAAGAAATCAGCAAGCAAATGGAACAAAGCTGCAGGGTTGTAGTTGATATAATTGCAAATCTATCTGCTGCCGCAGAAGAAAATGCTGCTACTACAGAAGAAACATCAGCTTCTTCTGAAATGATATTAAACAATATGGGTTCTATACTAAACATAAGTAATACTGTAAATGATTTATCCGTAAACCTTAAAGCTATACTTGACGAATTTAAATTCTAAAAAATATAGAAAGGGGCAATCGGATAATATCCGATTTGCCTCTTTTTTTTATGTTTTTATCAAACCACTATAAATAAAGGGTTTCAGATAATTGAAATATCTTTAGAAGAGTTATATTTATTTTTTTTATCATAAAATTGGGGTCAATAAACAAAGGTGCGATATGAATTGTGGATAACTTTTCAAATTTTATATTTCAGGCTGTTTTCATCTCATATTTGACAATTTTTTCTTTCAAAAACCTATCATATTTATTTAAGTTTCTTCCAAATGCATATAACAAAAATTCTTTATAAACTTTATCTTTTGAACGATGATTAAATCTTCTGAAATCTCCATTCTCTTTTATATCTCCAAAGTGGCCTTCAGTTTGAATCGACCTGATTTGCCTATTTAGAATACCTTTTTCACTTTGAATATTTTTATGAGACTCAGCTTTAAGTTCTTCCCAACGCTCATTTATTTTCATTACCTTATTTTTCTTTTCATGCTTTTCTTGATCATATTTGTACAAACACTTATCTTTATAGGTGCAACCGTTACAGTTGCTGCAGGCATAAACATTATATTTTTGAATATAGCCTTGTTTATTTCGATATTCTACATTTTGAAATTCAAGTTTTTTATTGTTTTTACATATAAAGTAAGTAGTTTCTTTGTCTGAAACTTTTTTCATGTTGTAGTATTTTCCAATGTCATTTTTATAGGCTCTTGTTTTCATCTTTTCATGAGCTTGTAGCTTTATGTAACTTTTTATCTCGTTTTCCTTTAAAAAAAGTAGATTTTTTTCACTACTATAGCCACTATCAGCTGTAACTTCACATACATGATGTGAAAAAAATTTGTTGTGTTTTTCTAATACTGGTATCAATGTATTATAATCTGTTCTATCATTACTAATATGGCTATGAACTATGAAATAGTTCTCAACAGCTATCTGTACATTATAAGCTGCTTTTAATTGTCCGTTTCTCATATGGTCGTCTTTCATTCTCATGAAAGTTGCTTCAATATCTGTTTTTGAATAACTATTTCTATCTTCGCCCATTTTTACAAAATGGTCTTTATATTTTAATAATCTTTTACTGGCCTCTTCTATATCTTCATATAATTTTTGAAGTTTTAAACGCTTTTGTCCTTTGCCGTAATTAAATTCAATGTTTTCATTTTCAGCTATAAGCTTTAAGTTTGTTTGAAGCTTCAAAAGCTCTAATGGTGATATATTACCTATTTCTATTATTGAATTATTAGATAACTTTTTGTATTTAGTTAACTTTCTTTTTCTGTTTTTTTCTATAACTTCTTTTACTTTATCAATACCATCAATGATAAACATAGTTGCTCTTTTAATATGATATTTTTTTTCATAGTTATGTGTAATAATTAACTCATTGTAACTTTTATATATTTCATCAATCTTATCTAAGAGTCCAGCAAGGTGATAGTTAACACTGCCTCTCCATACAAAAGTATATCGATTTGCATTAGCTTCGATTTTAGTTCCATCAATGAAAAGCTCTTTTAATGTGATTAATTCTTCTTTTTCTAGTTTTCTCATAAACTGATAATGAAGATTTTCTAAAACATCAGCATTAAGTTTATTATTTATAAAATCATAGAAGGCATCTCTTTTAGGTACTTCACCTTTTGTTAGCCATATAAATGCTATATCTCTTTTACAGAGCTCTACAATTTTATCTACTTCTCTTATTCCTCGCATATTTGCGTATTGTAAGACCGCATACTTCATGATTGGATTATAGCCTTTTCTTCCCTTGTTCGAATACTGCTCAGTAAGTGCAGTAAAATCTAGTTCCTCCATTACTTTTTTTAGGGTATAGACTGGATCGTCTGCTGATAATCTAATATCATAAAAATTTAGTCTAAGTTTCTGTTGCCCTTTTTCGAAAAAATCGTTATAATAGTTTTGCATTTGTAGTTATATTATATCATAATATAACGGAGAAAAGGTGGTTGTCGTTAGCCACTTTTTTTCTTTTTAAATTTTAAAAAATCCGAACAACTCTTTCGAGTCATTCGGATTTTTTGTTAAGGACCATTTCCCGACAGCCCCCTTTTTTATACTTTATATACTTTTTTAATAATTAATGAAGCAACTTTAAAAATAGGATTTTCAAATCTCCTTTTTACTCTATTAAGATCATCCCTTATTTTTATACCCTGAGGGCAGTGCGGCTCACATTTACCACATTTCTGACATAATGAAGCATTACTTCTTTTAACCTTTAATGTTGTACACATAACGTATTCTTTCATTCCTGTAAAATACGAGTCGGTATAACTCACATTATAGCATCTAAAGGAACCCGGAATATCAACTCCAAATGGACAAGGCATACAATAACCACATCCTGTGCATGGAACTTTTATTTTCTCATTAATTGCATCCTTGACTTTATCAAATAAATCAAATTCTGCATCAGTAAATTCTTCTACTTTTACATCATTTGAAATTCTTATATTTTCTTCAAGCATATCCATTGAATTCATCCCTGACAAAACAACTGAAACTTCTTTTTGATTCCATAACCATCTTAAAGCCCATTCTGCGGGACTTCTCTTTGGCTCAGCTTTTTCAAAAAGATTTATAGCTTTTGCAGGAAGATCATTCACAAGTCTTCCTCCGCGCAAAGGCTCCATTATCATTACCGGAATGCCTTTTTCATAGGCATATAATAGTCCTTCTCTTCCTGCCTGAGAATGTTCGTCCATGTAGTTGTACTGAATCTGACACATTTCCCAATCATAGGAGTCAATCAAAGCTTTAAAAATTTCAGTATTACCATGATAGGAAAATCCTACATGCTTTATTTGACCTGATTGCTTCTTAGCTTCTAACCATTCAACCACACCTAATCTTTTTAGTTTTTCCCAAACTTCTGTATCTGGCAACATATGCATCAAATAATAATCTACATAATCTGTTTTTAATCTTTTTAGCTGTTCATTAAAACACTTTTCAAAGTCTTGTGTTTTTTTTATTTGAAAGTGTTGTAATTTAGTCGCAATATATATCTTTTCTCTACATTTATTTTTGTTTATAACTTCCCCTAAAGCTTCTTCATTCCCCGGATAAATATAAGCCGTGTCAAAATAATTGATTCCATTTTCTATAGCATGCATAACTAGTTTTTCTGTAAGAACCATGTCATATCCGCCAGTTGTTTTTTTGGGGAATCTCATACAACCAAATCCTAATTTCGAAACATTACTTTCCATATTAATCTCCTATTTTATTTATTAAATATATTTTCGTACTTCTCCATTAAATATGAAGTATATTCTCCTGCTCCATAAAGAGTTAAATGATTTGAATCTGTAAAATATATGTCTGGATAAGAATCAACTGATGTTACAACATATGCCTGAGGATATTCTTTAGCTACTTCTGATAAATATTCCTCAAAAGGTATTTTTAAAGAATCTATTTCATTATTTGAATTCTCTGTGAAAGGTATTTGTTCACATATAATTTCTATATCGTTTTCAATGCATAATTCTATTGTTTTTCTATAGTATTCATCTAGAACTTTTGAATAGTTAAAGTCTTCCATTTCAGTTTCTATACTATATGGACCAGTTGTTTTTGAAAACCACTCCCTAAATAAAGTATATCCACCAGTTTCACTCATTAGCTGGTATCTTGTTTCATTAAATTCCTGTCTAGAATTAAATAAAGATTTTTTTATAGCTGATATATATCTATAAGGTACTTTTATCTTATATTCTATTAAGGTCAAAAGACCCTTTTCATTATTTGGAGAAAAAAAAGTTTCCAATTCATTATATTCTTCTGCCAAATCTAAAACTTCTTTAGCCTGATTAAATGATAAAAAATCAAAATACACACTTCTATCCCAAAATCCATCAACATTGACAAAATGATAAGGCGCTATAATAAGAATAACAGTTTTTGGCTTTTCATTATTTTGAATATAGTCTTTTAATGTGTAATATGTTTCAATAGAAGTTGATCCACCTTCAGCAAGGTTTAAAGCGCTTTCTGAAATCTCCCAAGGTATAACACCTGATTTAGCCCTGGAGTCTCCTAAAACAATAACATCTGCCTCTTCCTCCCCTATTTCAACAGCACCAAGCCTTACATCCCTTTGCCACCTATACATCGAGAATTCTCCATCCATATATGAATAGGGAAATAAAATTATATAACCCCACAAAATCCATATCGGCATTAACCAAATAAAAATCTTAAATATTTTTTTCAACACCACTTCTACCACCTATGTCTATTCATATTCCCTGGCTTTTTCGGTATTTATGACAGAATATATTATGAAAGAAATTAACCCTGTAACTGTAGCTATAAGTGAATATGTGGTTACTATAGGAGATGCTCCAGCTATCATTTCCTTGAAAAAGTCAAGATTAGTTATTTTTTCAGAATTATAATTTATTATAAAATACATTATATAACTAATAACACCCGCTGACACACAAACTACTGCTAAGTTTAAAAGCCATTTATAATTGCCTCTTAAAAAGATTATAAGTAATACTAATAATATATTAAAAAGCGTAAAAAAATAAATATATTTATCTGATATATCACTTTTTAAAATAACCCCTTTAACCCCTGTTAAATCACCTAATAATTCTGCTTGAACCTCTGAAAATTTAGGAAGATTCTGTTTTATATCAACCGAAACTTCTTCTATCTGATCTATTTTACCTTCCCATTGATCATCATTATATTCGGTTTCTAAAAGGTATTCTATTTCAGGTCTTGACATTTTTAAAATATCTGCTATTTCTTCAGATTTAATATCTATATATTTATCTGAATTTAGTATACTGGCCAAGACTCCAGCTGTATAGTTCAAAACTAATTTAGAAAAAACTTCATTATCTAAAATCTCAACAATATCTTCTACACTTTTTCCATTCTGTTTAATCTTATCATAATACTTCTCAAGCTCAGGCGTTGATATAAGTATTTCTTCAACTTTTGAATCAACTTCTATTACCTGTTTTGCACTATCCAAAACTATTTCAGGGTTTTTGGCAAATATATCATAAACAACCTCTGAACTTGTCACCTTATATACACTAACATAATAAATAGTAGTTGTAATTGAAAAGAATAAAAGTATTGATACAATTAGAGTAATAAAATTTTTAAATCTAATCATAATAAATCCCCTTTACATTTAAATGAAAAAAGCAGCGATATACAAATATATCGCTGCTAGCAGGGGAAGAGGGATTCGAACCCCCATGAACGGTTTTGGAGACCGTCATACTGCCGTTGTATGATTCCCCTAAATATCAACTTAATATTTATACCATAAGAAAACTACTATGTCAATATATCAATTGCTTGTTTCACATTCTTTATACCAATGAGTTCTATTTTATCAGTATTTTTAAAACCACTTAAATTAACATGGGGTAAAATACATTTTTTAAATCCAAGTTTCATGGCTTCCATAACTCTTTTTTCAACCATGTTAACACCTCTAACCTCACCTGAAAGACCTATTTCTCCAAATACAATAGTATCTGACTCTATATAGGCTTCTTTATAACTTGAAACCAATGCCATAATAATACCTAAATCAAGAGAAGGTTCGTTAACCTTTATTCCTCCTGCAATATTAACATACGCATCACATTCAGATAATCTTAAACCCATTCTTTTTTCTAGAACTGCCATCAAAAGGTTAACTCTGTTATAATCTGTACCTGCCGCTGTCCTTCTAGGCATTCCAAAATTGCTTCTAGTCACAAGAGCCTGTATTTCCAATAAGATAGGTCTTGTCCCTTCAATAGAGCAGGTCACTATAGATCCTGAAGAATTTTCTGGCTTTCCACTCAACATAAATTCTGAAGGGTTTTCTACTTCTCTAAGCCCATTACCGAGCATTTCAAAAACTCCTATTTCATTAGTTGATCCAAAGCGATTCTTAACACTTCTAAGAATTCTGTATGAAGCACTTGAATCTCCTTCAAAATACAAAACTGTATCAACCATATGTTCAAGCATTCTTGGTCCTGCTATAGTTCCATCTTTTGTCACATGTCCCACTATGAAAATCGATATTTGCAATCCTTTTGCAACCTGCATTAGTCTCGCTGTAGATTCTCTTACCTGACTAACACTACCTGGTGCAGAATTAACCATTTCAACACTCATGGTTTGAATAGAATCTATTATAACCGAATCAGGATTAATATCTTTTATGGTATCAATTATTTTCTCTAAATCTGTTTCACACAACAAAAGAAGATTGTCAGAAAAACTTCCAACTCTATCAGCTCTTAATTTGATTTGTTTTAGTGATTCTTCTCCTGAAATATATAATATTTTTTTATTAGAATCTGAAATATTTTTACAGACTTGCAAAAGCAGAGTGGATTTGCCTATACCTGGGTCTCCTCCAACAAGTACAAGAGATCCAGTAACGACACCTCCACCCAAAACTCTATCTAGTTCTCCAAAACCTGTTGTAATTCTTTCACCTTCTTTAACATCTATATCATTTAAAGTGCTAGGTTTTGAACTTAATAAATTTATTCTTTCTGGTTTTTCAGCTTTTTTTAAAACTGGTTCTGTAACAAATGAATTCCAAACCTTACAACCTGGGCACTGCCCCATCCATTTTGAAGATTCGTAACCACATTCTTTACAGAAAAAAACCATATTCCCTGCTTTTGCCATTAACGCTCCCATTACAATACACTATTTTACGATTTTAATTTTTTTTGCTCCATTTTCAAAATCAATACTAAAATTTAATTTACCTCCAAGGTTAGTCTTAACCTTGCCATGACTTTCATCATCAATAAAAATTTCGTATTCCGTATCATTTTCTAACTCTACTGTAATCTGTGATCCATCTTCACCTTCCACTAAAAACTCCATTCCAGAAGCATTATAGTCATATTCCTTTACAGTTGTTCCCGGAACTGATTCGTAAACTAATAAATCATTTTTTTCCAATTTTGTTATTTCTTTGAAAGTTTTTACCTTATAGAGGTCGCCACTATATTCAAAATCACCTTGTTTCGACTTTGCTTCTAAAGTATGGTTTCCAAAACAAATTCTTCCGTCAGACTCAACACGTATTAATTCATTACTATTTGGCATTTTTTATCCTCCTATCATTATGAAAAGTGAATCATTTTGTTTAATTATTATAATTTATCTTTTATAAAAAGGCAATTTAATTACTTGAATTCTTGAATTTAATTTTTCCTTCTGAAATCGAAATTTGAACTTTGTGCCCTTTTTCAATATTTCCTTTTAGTATTTCCTCAGCAAGTTCATCCTCTATCAAACTTTGAATCTTTCTTCTTAACGATCTGGCACCATATTTTTTATCAAATCCCTGCTCCGCTAAGTAATCTTTTGCTGCTGGAGTTGCTTTTAATGTGATATCCATTTGTGTTTTTGCTCTATCGGAAATTGTATCAAACATAATGGTTACTATTTCTCTAATATCCTCTTTTGTCAATGAAGAGAACACTATTATATCATCAATTCTATTTAAAAACTCCGGTTTAAAAAGTTTTTTAACCTCATCGTTAACAGCTTCTTTCATTTTTTCATAGTCCTGACTAGCGCTTTCACTTGAAGAAAATCCTAGTTTCTTTGGTTCTACTATTCTAGAAGCCCCTACATTAGATGTCATAATTATTACAGTATTTTTAAAATTAACTTTTCTTCCATGAGCGTCAGTAATATGCCCATCATCCAAAACCTGCAATAAAACATTAAATACATCTGGATGAGCTTTTTCAATTTCATCAAACAATATAACTGAATATGGATGTCTTTTTACTCTTTCGCTTAACTGTCCACCTTCATCATATCCAACATACCCTGGAGGTGATCCAATCAGTTTCGAAACACTATGTTTTTCCATATATTCGGACATATCAACTCTTATTATTGAGTTTTCACTTCCAAACATTGATTCTGCTAAAGCTTTTGAAAGCTCAGTTTTACCAACCCCTGTAGGTCCTAAGAATAAAAATGAACCTATAGGTCTTTTAGGGTCTTTCAAACCTACTCTTCCTCTTCTTATAGCTTTTGAAACTGCAACTACTGCTTCATTTTGTCCTACTACTCTTTGATGCAAAGTAGCTTCAAGATTATTAAGTCTCTGTGTTTCTTCCTCTTCCAGCTTCTTAACTGGTATTTTAGCCCATTTAGAAACTACTTCAGCAATTTCATTTTCATCAATTATTAATTTCTTTTCATTTTTCTCTTTTTGCCATTTTTGCTTTAATTTTACCAATTTTTCTTCACATTTAACCTGTAAATCTTTTATTTCACCTGCTATATCATATTTTTCTTCTTTTATAGCATCCTCTTTTTCTTCTGCAAGTTTTAATACTTCTTCCTCAAGTTCTTTTATCTGAGGCGGGATGACAAATGAAGTCAGTCTTACTTTCGAAGAAGCTTCATCAATTAAATCTATTGCTTTATCTGGTAAAAATCTATCATTAATATATCTTTCTGACATTGTAACGGCAGCTTTTACTGCTTCATCAGTAATTATTACATTATGATGATCTTCATAATTTCCTCTTAAGCCTTTAAGCATTTCTATAGCATCTTCAATACTTGGTTCTTCCACATAAACAGGTTGAAATCTTCTTTCTAAAGCAGAATCTTTCTCAAAATGTTTTCTATACTCTTCTACTGTGGTTGCCCCAATTATTTGTAATTCTCCTCTTGCAAGAGAAGGTTTTAATATATTAGAAGCATCAATAGCACCTTCTGCTCCACCTGCTCCTATTATAGTATGTATTTCATCAATAAATAAAAGAACATTACCATCTGCTCTTACTTCACTTATTATTTTCTTTATTCTTTCTTCAAATTCTCCTCTATATTTCGAACCTGCTACCATACCTGATAAATCAAGCATCATAAGTCTTTTATCTTTTAATGTCTCAGGAATAATTTCATCCGCTATTCTAGTTGCTAAAGCCTCGACAATAACTGTTTTACCTACACCTGGTTCTCCCACTAGACAAGGATTATTTTTTGTCCTTCTGCTTAATATTTGAATAACTCTTTGAATTTCTTCTTCCCTTCCAATAACAGGTTCTAACTTACCTGCTTTTGCCTGTGCTGTTAGATCCCTACTATACTGGTTTAAGGTTGGTGTAATACTTTTTTGTTTTGAATCAACTAATTTTCCATTTCTAAAGTCTTCTTTATGAGCATTTAAATCCTCTCCCATTGCTAAAAGAATATCTAAATATATCTTTTGAATATTAACACCAAGTGTATTTAATAATCTTGCAGCAACTGAATCTGATTCTTTTATAACTGCAAGTAATATATGCTCTGTTCCAACTAAAGGTGATTTAAATCTTTGGGCTTCTTTATAACTATTGTCAATTATCGCTTTTGCTCTAGGAGTAAAAAAACCTGGATCTTTAACTCCTACAGGTCTAACTGGAGCTATTAGTTGATCTATTAGTTCTTCTAATCTATCTGCAGTTACTCCATGATTTTTTAATACTATTGAAGCAACTCCTTCTGCTACATCAGCTAATCCTAACAATATATGCTCTGTCCCAATATAGCTGTGCTCTAAATTTTTCGCAGCATCTCCAGCACTTTTCAAAACTTTTTCTGCTGTTTTAGTATATTTATTCTGCATTTTTACCTCTTTTCCGCCTTGGCAATTTTATCGTAATCCGTTTAAGTATTCTAAATATATTTTATCTACTATTTCATGAGCCTCTTCTGGTGTTATATTTTTGCATATTGCTTTAGCCAAAACAACTCTCATTTCCTGTGTCATTTCATCTATTGCCCTAAGTTTATCAATATCTACAGAAATAACAGCACCCTTTCTTCTATCCAGTTTAATAAAACCCTCCTGTTTTAAAACTGTATATGCTTTATTTACTGTATGCATATTAATTCCTATGTTATCAGCCAATTGACGAACTGAAGGAAGGGTATCACCTTCCTGAATTCTTTCAGATGCAATTCCCACTATAATTTGGTTTCTTAATTGAATATAAATGGCTTCATCACTGTTAAAATCTATTTTAATAACCATAATCCGCCTCCCGTATATAGTTATAACTGTTATATCTATACTATAACAACATAGTGCTCTAGTGTCAATCTATAAAGAAATTAAAGAGGGTAACCAAACATAATATTTTGGCTACCCTTCTCATTAATCATCGTCTAAATCAAAAACCTCTAAATCATCGTCATCATCATCAAAACCTTCAAAAATTCTTGTTTTTATATCTTCAAAGGCTTTCGTTTTTTCTCCAAAAGCTTCCTCAAATTCTTCTTCAAATTCCTCATCAAAATCTGTTTCAAAAAACTCAGGAAATTCTTTAAAAGGATCTATATCCTTTTCTAAAACTTCTTCAGAAAATTCTTCAGTCAATATAGCTTCAAAACCTATGTCTTTTTGATCCTCATAATCATAACTTTCTTTTTTTAGATTATCAGTTGTTTCTTCAATTGTTTCAATTTTTTCTTGTTCTTCGATTTCCTCGAGTTCTTCTGTTTTTTCTATTTCTTCTGTTTTTTCTATTTCTTCAACTTCTTCTTGTTCTATTTTTTCAGAAGCTTCAAAGATTTCATCTTCTTCAATATATCTTTCCCTTAGTTCTGGTTCGGATTCCTCGCTGTTTCTTTTCTTTCGTTCTACTAAAAGTATTATTACCAAAATCAGCAAGGCTATAAATCCAACTGAAACACCTATAAGCAACCAAAAAATTCTATCCTTTTCTTTTTCTACCTGTGTTTCCTGAACTTCATTTACACCCTGACTTGACATACTTAAAAATAAATCATCATTTAACCTTTGAATTGTTTCTTCTTTAAAATCATACATATAAAGACTTGTTTCTCCAGAATTATTCATGGCATAAACAAGCCCAAATTCTTGGTTATCATCACTTATCCAACCATCGATATTCTGATTATCTATATCCATAGTTGTCCTATTAAATGTATCAGGGACAATTATTGTATCATCAACCTTCATCACAATATAAGTATTTGAACCCTGGACTATTTCCTGATATCTATAAAAGTTCCCTTCTTCTTTATAATAAATATAAAAATCTCCTTCAAGAGTTTCTGGATTCATAATATACAAAAGAGTAAGGTCTAAATCTTCATTATATGCAGATTCAACATTCATAGAATTATATTCTATAACCGTATTTTCAAATCCTTTTGGCACATCAATATCATCTAATAAAGAAGAAATTGTTAATTCCTCTCCACCTATACTTACCTTTAAGCCTTCTGCATCTTCAGGTGCTATTTCACCCTGACTCGAATATATGTTATAGCTTTTTGTTGAACCATCTTCGGCAGTAACCTTTATTGTTGTTACATTATTTCCTGTACTTATACTTGTTCCACTAACGCTTGTTTTTGCTTTACTATCTGAAGTATTTGCTGAAACAATTAGTTTAGTTATATCTTCATCTAATGTTAGATAATACTTTGTAGTTGATGAAGAAAAAGCTGGTGATAAAGCCAGTGTCTTTGTATCCCCATCCTCTGTTTCACCTGAAACTTTTAATGAAGATAAGTTTGCATTTGAAGATGCGGTAGAAGGTGCGGTAACTTTTATAGTTCCTGTTCCACCAGAGATGTCCATAAAAGGATCATAACTCGGATCTAAAGGACTAATACCATATCCTGTTTCAGCACCATAGGTTATATTTGTACTACCTGACGATTCAGCTTTGAATGTCAGATTAAAAGTAGCATCTTTTGTCGTTCCATCATATATGAATGTTATTTTTCCACTACCACCACTGCCATCACCTGAAACATAGCTTAAAATATTGGAATCATATGTAACATAAAAACCCATCATCCCTATTTCCACATCTGAATATACCCTTACCTTTACAGTGAGTGTTTCTCCTTCACTAACGGTCTGAGATGTTATATTGATGTTTGCTGTCGCTGTTGCTGCGCTTACATCTATCTTTGTTATTCCTAAAACAACTGAAAACATAATTAGAAAAACAAAACATTTTTTTAGCAATCTTATCATTTAAGAGTCTCCTTTATTGAGCTATTGAGGAAATACCTAATATTTGTCTTTTAATATATAACATATCTAAAGATGTTATTCCCTCTGAACCTTTACTAACATTTGCTGCGTCAGCATATATATCTTCTAAGCTTTTAATACCTAAAATATGTCTTTTTATGTATAGCATATCCAAACTGGTCACCAACCCATCCCCGTTTGCATCTCCATAGATCAGTATTTCATATTCTTTTAGTTTTGTTGTGCCACCTTCATCATAAATTACGCATTTAGAACCAGTTCCTAAACTACCAGAAGTCTCATTACCCTCTTTATCAGTAAACATATAAGTACATCCTGTAACTGCCATTTCATTTTTAGCATTTCCAGCTGTGGTCCCTATTGGTATTCCTGAAATCGTATCTCCGTTTAAATCATAGTTAGTTGAAAATGTCGAACCTTCTTTTATGGTTTGAGTATTTTTCACAGTAGCTTCTCTTACAACATTTAGCTGGTATGTTCTTTTATCACCATTTTCGGCTGTCACTACTATTTTAAAGTTATTGTTTCCCACAGAAATAGACTTTTGCCCTGTTCCTGAAACACTTGCTGTCGAATCAACCTTGCTTGCACTTATAGTAATTGAACTAGTATCATTTGGAACAATTACATTATATGTACTTGTAAATTTATCAAAACTAGGCGTAAGTGAATAACCATTTATAGAAAGACTAGATAGTACATTGTTAGGACTACCCGTTTCTGTAGGTATTTTACATGCCGTTGCTGGCATATTTTTATACACAGGTATTTTAAATGTCAATGATAGTGAAGATTTCATTGAAGATGAATACCCACTCCCCATAATCAAGCCTTCATTTTTCGCACCTAAAATATGAGTCATATACTGATGAGTATATGGTGTACCTATAAAATCAAATTTTTTATAATAAATTGTATCTTGGCCAATATTTATATAACCATTTCCAGTTTTTATTGCTCCTCCAACAATGGATTTATATCTGGAATTCCACGGTCTTAGCACCGAACTATCAGTTCCCATAGCATATATAAGTCCATTAACTGTTGCTGAATTACCATTAGCGGCATATGCTCCATAATTAAAAAAATTATAATAGCCAGTATAACCTGAATAGGTTCCTGATATTAAACCCGTTCCTCCATTTACACCCTGTTCCTGCAAAACACTTGCCACTAGATAATAAGGGCTAACTCCTGATTGATTTGCCGCTGCTAGAAATATATCAGAATATGTAGTTCCCTCTACAGATGAATTTAAAAATGTACCCTCAACTAGACTTTTTATACCTGCAAGATTATGAAAACCTGACTGATATGATAGGGTTTCAAATTGAAAAATATACTTTTCATCTAAGAAATTTCTTGGATCCAGGCTATATGCAACCAATTCTTCCGATGCGGCTGCCCAGGCTGTACCATCAAAATAATTCCATTTAGCCGTACTCCAGTTGTATGCTCCAGTTTCAACAGATTTATAGGAGCTAATAGATCCATAACTCACTAAACTTCTTCCTACAACACTTTCAGCCTCTACAACATCTGACCAGTTATAATCAATCTCATCTGCAATAAACACCCAATTAGGATATTTCTCATGAAGTTCTCTTAAATAAGGCTTATAACTTTCTGGGAAGCCTTGTGAATCAAGATATTCTTCAAAGTCACCATCGAAAGTATAATCTGATGATGTGTTGCTAATATTTATAAAATCGCTTCTCATATAACCTGTATATGAAACTTCTGAATAAACGAAACTAATGTTATACCAAACCATTCCATCAGTTCCTAAAGTTTCATCTATAACTGTAACTTCATGTCCTGTATACAGCTGAATGCGGTTTTCACCACTCATTACATTTGAATAATTTGTGCCTGCTCCAGAGCGTACGTTAACCTGATCATCATTTACATACCCTGCTTTTTCATCATAAGCACTGGTTGAAATCATGTTTGCAAAAAATCCTATTAATAATGCACTAATTATACAAGTAAAAATCAATAGTCCTTTTTTCAAAAAATCATCCCCTACACTTCATCAATTGCTTTACCAATATCTGTTCTTAAGTATTTATTATCAAATTCAATCCATTCTGTAGCTTTATAAGCATTTTCTCTTGCCTGCTTTAAGTCATTACCTTTTGCAGTTATACCTAGTACCCTTCCACCGTTTGATACAACTTTTGAATCTGCAAATTTTGTACCTGCATGGAACGCATAATATCCCTGATCTTCTTTGAATTTTTCAAATCCTGTTATTGGAAGTCCTTTTTCATATTTTTCTGGATATCCTGCAGATGCAAGCACAACACAAACAGCAGCATTATCTTCAAATTCTAAATCCATCTGTATCTAAAGTTCCATCTATACAGGCTTCAAAAATATCTATTATATCATTTTTCATTCTTGGTAAAACCACCTGTGTTTCAGGGTCACCAAATCTTGCATTATATTCTAAAACTTTCGGACCATCTTTAGTCAACATAAGTCCAAAAAAGATTATTCCAGTAAATTCTCTACCTTCTGCTTTCATGGCATCTACTGTAGGTTGATATATGTATTTCTTGCAAAAATCGTCAACTTCTTTTGTATAAAAAGGGCTTGGTGAGAAAGTTCCCATTCCTCCAGTATTCAACCCTTCATCCCCGTCTTTTGCCCTTTTATGGTCTTGAGCCTGAGGTCATTATTTTTATTGTTTTACCGTCTACAAAAGATAGCACAGATACTTCTCTTCCTACCATAAATTCTTCAACAACTATTTTATTACCCGCTGATCCAAACTGCTTATCAAGCATAAGCGACTTAACACCTGCTTTAGCATCTTCTTTGGTTTCGCAAATCAAAACACCTTTTCCAAGGGCTAATCCATCAGCTTTTAAAACTATTGGAAAAGAAGCTGTTTCTAAATATTTTAATGCTTCATCAGGATTATCAAAATTTTCATATCCTGCGGTAGGTATATTATATTTTTTCATTAAATCTTTTGAAAAAGCTTTTGAACCTTCTAATATAGCTGCGTTTTCTCTTGGACCAAAAACTCTTAAACCTTCTTTTTCAAAAGCATCCACAATTCCTGCTGCCAAAGGATCATCTGGTCCAACAATAGTCAAATCAACCTTCTTATCCTTTGCATATTTTACTAACTTAGGAAAATCCATTACATCTATAGGTTCACATTCAGCAAATTCGGAAATTCCTGCATTACCTGGTGCGCAATAAAGCTTTGATACTTTTTCACTTTTAGATACCTTCCATGCTATTGCGTGTTCTCTGCCGCCGCCGCCTATAATAAGTACTTTCATATTATCCTCCTAAATCAATCTCGCCTTTTGAAATTTTATTTATTACTTCAGGTAAAATTACCCATTCTGCATTTTCCATCACTCTTTTTTGGAGCATTTCAGGTGTGTCTTTATCCATTACCTCAACAGCTTTTTGCATAATAATAGGCCCCGTATCACAACCTTCATCTACAAAATGGACAGTTGCTCCCGTAACCTTTACTCCTCTTTTAAGTGCTTCCTCATGTACCTTTAAACCATAAAAACCTTCGCCACAAAATGAAGGTATTAATGATGGATGTACATTAATTATTCTTTTTTCAAACTTTTTAATAAATTCTTTTGGCAGAACCATTAAAAATCCTGCCAAAACAATTAAATCTAATTCATATTTATCGATAGCTTCTATTAGCTCTTCTTTATTTGCTACAAAGTCAGTTTTAACACCTGAATTTTCAGCCCTTTCAAGAGCATAAGCATTTTCTTTATTACTTATAACCACTTCAATTTTTGCATTATCAATTTTACCATTATTGATGGAATCAATTATCGCCTGAAGGTTTGTTCCTCCTCCAGAAACAAGAACTCCCAATTTTAGCATAAAGTAACACCCTTTTCTCCAGAAGTAATCTTTCCAATTTTGAACGGTTTTTCTCCAGCATCTTCGATAACTCTCATCATTTCTCTTGCATCATCTTTGTCAGCAGCGATAACCATTCCAATTCCCATATTGAAAGTATTGTACATGTCTTCTTCTTTAACAGCGCCAGCATCAGAAATCATTTTAAAGATTGGAGGTTTTGTAAAGCTATCTTTTTCAATAACTGCATGTACCCCTTCTGGAAGCATCCTTGGTACATTTTCATAAAATCCTCCACCTGTAATATGTGAACAACCTTTAATTTTAATTCCTGATTTTTGTATGCTCTTTATCATATTTACATAGATTTTTGTAGGTTTTAATAACTCGTCACCCAAAGTACTATCAATATTTTCATAATATCTTGTTACAATCTCATCTGTCATTTTAAAAACATTTCTAATCAATGAAAATCCATTACTATGAACACCTGAAGAGGCAACACCGATTAAGACATCACCCTCTTTTATATCTTTTCCTGTAATTAAATCTTTTTCATCTATTACACCTACAGCAAATCCAGCTAGGTCATATTCATCTATTTCGTAAAATCCTGGCATTTCTGCTGTTTCTCCACCTATTAAAGCTGCACCTGATTGCTTACAACCTTCAACAATACCACTTACAATAGTAGAAATTGTCTCTGGTACATTTTTTCCACAAGCTACATAATCCAAGAAAAATAATGGTTCTGCACCACAACAGGCAATATCATTTACACACATCGCTACACAATCTATTCCTACTGTATCATGCTTGTTCATTAAAAAAGCTAATTTTAATTTTGTCCCTACTCCATCATTTCCTGAGATCAGAATAGGTTTTTCCATATTTTTAAAGCTTTCCATAGAAAAAGCTCCTGAAAAACCTCCTAAATTTGTCAAAACCTCAGGTCTCATGGTCGCCTTAACTTGTTCTTTTATAAGATCGACCGATTTATATCCAGCTTCTATATCGACTCCGGCTTTTTTATAATCCATTTTTTTTCCTCCTAAATGCTCTTTTTAAAGCTTAATTTATTTACTTTAAAAAAATTCATACCTACAATTTATTGTACTAGTTCTTATATTCATAGTCAATACCTTGTGTTTTAATTAATAATGTTACCATTTAAAACATTTTTTTCAATTAAGTTTTTACAGTAGCTCCACAATTCACTAGCTCCTTCATCCATAGCAGAGTTTCTATTTACAACCTTATCTTTGTTCACCCCATGTTCTTTCCAAGTTATTCCACCTGAAATATCATTTAATAGCACTGGCTGCATTCTATCTAACGCAGCAGCAAACTTTGCTTCTGGAGTAACTCCTTCTTCGAATTCATCCCACAACTCTCTTATTTCTACAGCTTGGTCCTCTGGGAGTATATTAAAAATTCTTTCAGCTGCTTTTATTTCTCGCTCTTCTTTTGTTTTGTTTCCCTCATCATCATATGCATAAGTGTCTCCTGCATCTATTTCTACAATATCATGAATCAAAACCATATAAATAACTTTAGATACATCAATTTTAACATTTGAATATTCAGATAATATCATAGCCATCAGTGCTAAATGCCAGGAATGCTCACTATCATTTTCTCTTCTTGATCCATCCGCTATAAATGACTGTCTAAAAACACTCTTTATTTTATCAACCTCTAATATGAAATCAATTTGTCTTTTCAATCTATCCATTTTAAACTCCTATTAAAAAAATACAGAAAATTGTTAGAGAGGCAGCTCCACTTATTATTACGCCTATCCAGGAAAAAGTATAAAAAACATCTTTGTTTCTGAAACTAAGCATACCAACAATAAACCCAAATAAACCAAGTATTAATGCAAAAAAACCATAAACACCAACTCTTTCATCGGCTGTACCTCTAGATTCATATGCAAGCATAAAGGACAATACCAGAAAAAAAACAGAAAGAATAGAAATAACAAGAGAAAAAAATCCTGTTAAGGATTGTTTTTTATTAGTAAACTTTATTTTTCTATCAAGTTTAATTCTTTTTCTTCGCATTTTTTTTACCTTTCTTTTTAGATACTATATAGAAAACTATGTATCCTATCAAAGCCCCTAGGGTATTTAAAAATAGATCATCTACATCAAAACTTCCAATTTTAAACACAAGCTGCAAAGACTCTAAACATAAACTAAAAAAGAATGTTAATAATAAAACTTTATAAAGCCTTTTAAACTTATTACTTGTCATTGGTAGAATTATACCTAACGGCATAAAACAAACTATGTTGCCAACAACATTTATAATTACATATACTATTCCAATTGTTTCTATATTGTATATAAATCTTTTTATTTCTTTAAATAAAACTAGGTTATATCTATATTCATCTGAATGAATTGTTCTACCCATCGCCTCAGAAAACAGCATAAAATATATTGCTAGAATTATATAAATCAACAACAATATTCTACTAAAATTTTCTGCTTTGTATTTTTCATAATATGCATCTATCCTGCTTTTTATTTCTTCATCAATAATAACTTTTCCATTATATTCTTTTAAATATAGATGCTCTACAACTTCTTTCATCGTCACAATAGATGTGGTTTTTAAACCATATTTTTCCTCTATTTCTGCTAATGCACTTTTTGTAGAGTTTCCTTTTTCCATTCGATCAACTGAAACAACAAGCCCTAAAACATCAACATTTCCTTGGGCCTTTATTATTGGAAGTGTTTCATTTATCGAAGTTCCAGCCGTAGTAACATCTTCAATTATTACTACCCTATCTCCATCATTAATAGGACTTCCTAATAGTATTCCTGTATCACCATGATCTTTAACTTCTTTTCTATTTGAGCAATACTTTATATCAGTACCAAATTCACTACTTAATCTCATAGCAGTAGCAACTGTTAAAGGTATTCCTTTATATGCTGGTCCGAAAAGTACATCAAAATCCAGACCAAAAGTGTTTTTAATTGCCTGCCCGTAGTACTCGCCAAGTTTATTTAATTGTGAGCCTGTTCTATAAAAACCTGTGTTTACAAAGAATGGTGTTTTTCTGCCACTTTTTGTAACAAAATCGCCAAATTTTAGCACTCCACAATCAACCATGAATTCAATAAAATCTTTTTTATACTGTTCCAATTGTTTTCCTCCTAGTTAACTATTCCAATAATATCTTTAAGATTTGATATGTTATTTTCATAAAGATAAGTTTCAATGCCATCAATAACTTCATTCATAATATTGGGATTTGTAAAATTCCCTGTTCCTATTGCTACTCCACTAGCACCTGCCATCATAAATTCAATTACATCTTCTGCAGTTGTTACACCACCCATTCCAATTATTGGAACACTTACTGCTTTTGCAGTTTGATAAACCATCCTTAAAGCAACTGGTTTTATAGCCGGTCCTGAAAGACCTGCTGTTTTATTAGCTATGGCAAATTGTCTCTTTTTAATATCAATTTTCATGCCTATTAAAGTATTAATTAGCGAAATTACATCCGCTCCACCTTCTTGGACAGCTTTTGCCATTTCTGTAATATCTGTTACATTAGGGCTTAACTTTATTATAATTGGCTGCTTTGCATGTTTTTTTACTTCTTTAGTTATTTCCATTGCAGTATCTGGATTTTGTCCAAATGCTATTCCTCCACATGAAACATTTGGACAGGAAATATTTATTTCTAGCATATCCACGTCTGTATCAGAAAGCTTCTCCACAACTTCCACATAATCCGAAATAGACTTTCCACAAACATTCACTATAACATTTGTATCGTACTGCTTTAAAAAGGATAAATCTCTTTCAATAAATGTATCAATTCCTGGATTTTGAAGGCCTATCGCGTTAAGCATACCACCATAGGTTTCTGCTATTCTTGGTGTTGGATTTCCTTCCCATGGTACATTTGATACTCCTTTGGTAACAACCGCGCCTAATTTATTTATATCCGTAAGTTCTGCAAATTCTTTCCCTGATCCAAAAGTTCCTGAAGCAGGCATAACTGGATTTTTAAACTCTACTCCTGATATTAGCACCTTAGTATTTATCATAATTCCACCTCTTCTGAAAAAAAGACTGGACCTTCTTTACATATTCTTTTATTTTTTACTTTTGTGTTATCATCTATATCTTTTGATTTGCATGTACATGCCAGGCATGCTCCTATACCACACGCCATTTTCTCTTCTAATGAAAACCAAAGAGGAATTTCTTTTTCATTTGCATACTCTTTTAATGCTTTCAGCATAGGGTGTGGGCCACATGCTAATATATAATCTGCCGAAATATTATTTTGTTTAATAGCATCTAAAACATTACCTTTAGTTCCAACGCTTCCATCTTCTGTGGCTATATATAATTCTCCAGCTTTTGATAATTCTTTTTTTAAGAAAACCTCATCTCTAAATCCTGCTACAATGTTTGGTTTATTTAGACACTTTCCAAGTTCAACAAGTATTGGTACACCTGTACCACCACCTACAATGAGAGCCTTACCTTCTTTTAAATCAAAACCGTTCCCAAGAGGACCCATAATGTCAATTTTATTACCTGATTTTAATCTTGAAAACTCCTTTGTCCCTTCTCCAACTACTCTATAAACAATAGATATTCCAGAGTTTTTTTCATTTATTTCACATATCCCAAATGGTCTAGGCAGAAGCTTTGTGGGATTATCACAATACAAAGTAATAAACTGACCTGGTTTAGCATTTTTTGAAATATTTTCACTGCTAATCCACATCATATATGTATCTGTAGCAATTTTTTCTTGACTTAGTATAGTTGTGCTTTCACGTTTTATACTCATCTATTCCTCCTGATATCATCTACCATTCTAATTACTTCTGCTCTTGATGCTTCTGCAAAATTCTTCTCACCATATTTTGAATATTTCTCATTTTTATATGCCAGCATAATTCCCCTTGAGGAGTTCACAATAGCTCCCAAACCGTCTTTATTAAAGTATGGCGCCAATTCTTTTGCCGTGCCTCCCTGTGCTCCATAACCTGGTACAAGTAAATAGGTTTTAGGCATGATTTTTCTAAGCACTTTACCCATCTCAGGATATGTGGCTCCAACAACCGCACCTACATAACTATACTGATCCCCCATATGATTTTGTCCCCATTCATCAACTTTTTGAGCAACAATTTCATATAAAGGTTTTCCATCAACAAGCCTATCCTGAAACTCACCACTTGACTTATTTGATGTTTTAACTAAAATAAACATTCCTTTATCATTCTCTTTACACACTTCAACAAATGGATCAATTCCATCGGAACCTAGATAAGGATTTACTGTTATAAAGTCTTCATTAAATGGAACAAGTTCTTTGTTTCCAACTTTCACTTTTCCCACATGTCCTATCGCGTATGCCATTGATGTACTACCAATATCACCTCTTTTTATATCACCTATTACAACTAAATCTTTTGACTTGGCATAATCAATTGTTTTTTTATAAGCTTCCATTCCTGGTACACCAAACTGTTCATACATTGCAACCTGTGGTTTAACTGCCGGAATTAAATCATAAATATTATCAACTATTTCTTTATTAAAATTAAATATTGCATTTGCAGCACCTTCCAAACTTTCTCCAAATTCTTCAAAAGCGCTATTTAGAATATGCTCTGGTATATAGTCAAGCATCGGATCTAGTCCTGCAACAACTGGTGCATCTAATTCTTGAATTTTCTTTACTAGCTTATTTATCATATTTATAAACTACCTTTCCATTAACGATTGTACATACAACTCTACCTTTTACTTTTTTTCCATTAAATGGCGTATTTTTACTTTTTGATAAAAACTCATTTGAATCTATTTCATATTCTTCAGTAGGATTAATAATTGTTATGTCTGCTATACTCCCAATATCTATATTACCTTTATTAATATTTAATATTTTTGCTGGATTATAGCTCATTTTTTCTGCCATTTGCATTGGAGTTATTATGTTTTTATTAAGCAATTCAGTTATTGTAAGTGATACAGCTGTTTCTAACCCAACTATCCCAAAAGGTGCCTTACTTAAGGGCTGGTTTTTTTCATCTTGATGATGAGGTGCATGATCAGTAGCTATAACCTGAAAAACATCTTCATTTAATCCTTTTATTAATGCATTTTTATCTTTCTCACTTCTAAGTGGCGGATTCATTTTATAATTTGAATCATCTGAAATAATATCTCCATCAGTCAAAGTAAAATGATGAGGACAAACTTCTGCAGTAAGGTTTTTATATTCCTTTTTAGCTTCTTTGATTATTTCATAACTTCCCTCTGTCGAACAGTGACATATATGCAGTCTTGCACCTACTTCTTTAGCCATTTTTATATCTCTATCAATAATTACATCTTCTGATTCATTACTTATTCCGTTTAATCCCAATTCTTCTGATTTTAAACCTAGGTTTATAACACCTCCGTTTACAAGTGTGATCTCCTCGCAGTGAGCAAATACAGGTACTTTTTCATTTGCAGCAATTTCCATTGCTTTTTTATATACTATTTCATCCATAACTGATTTGCCATCTTCACTAATTGCACAAATCCCTTTTTGTTTCATTTCTTTTATAGGTGAAAGTTCTTTTCCTTCAAGCCCTTTTGTTACCGAGCCTAAAAATAATATATTTATATCGGATTCTGTTTTGGCCTTGTTAATTAACAAATCAAGGGTATCAAGATTGTCTACAACTGGTTTTGTATTAGGCATTGCACACACAGTTGTAAAACCACCTTTCGCAGCAGCTTTTGATCCTGTTAAAATGGTTTCTTTATATTCGAATCCAGGCTCCCTTAAATGTACATGTAGATCTATAAGGCCAGGCATAACAAAACAACCGGTAGCATCATATATCAAATCTGCATCAACATTGATGTTATTTTCGATTAGCTCTACTTTATCATCAACAATAAACAAATCTAATATTTTGTCAGTTCCGGTTGCTGGATTAATAACCCTACCATTTTTAATTAATATTTTCATTAATGTTTTACCTTTCATAATTCAAATGCATTAACATTTTATCATATCTTATATGATTTTTAAAGTGGTATTATCGTTGACTATTTATAATCTCCTTGTTATAATTTTTTTATTTAACAGATTATTTATTGCTATAGGAGGCTATTATGACTAGATTTTATGACAAAGAGTATAATGAGAAAATAAAAAATCTTCACTTACCTAGATATGGAGAATTTCCAAGTATCGAGTTGTATATAGATCAGCTTATAAATTACATTGAAGAGCAGCTTGATTTCTTGCCTCTTGAAGATGATGAAAAGCTTTTAACCACTTCTATGGTTAATAATTATGTAAAACAAGGTATTATTGCTCCTACAGTAAAAAAGAAATATGCAAAGTATCACATTGCATATCTCATAGTTGTTTGTATATTAAAACAGGTTTATTCGATAAATGAAATTTCAGAATTAATTAAAATTCAGATTTCAACTTATCCAATTGAACGTGCTTATGATTATTTCTGTACTGAAATAGAAAATGCTGCAAAATCAGTTTTTCTTTATGACTGCTCACCAACACCTGATTCTGCTTCTGTTACAACACCAATAACAGATCTTATTCGTTCTGCTGTATTTTCATTTGCAAATAAGCTTTATGTTAAAAAATGTTTGCAGCACACTGGTGGAGACTACACAGATATCAATTATCTTTGATAGACTAGGAGCTCTGCTTTTTATACTGTTCTAAAATTTCTCTATCAATAATGTATCTGTTATCCATTGTTTTCATTATATCTTTTATCTGAATACTCTGAGATATATCCTCATGACTCAAGTTTATAATACTATTATTTCTAAAATATAAGATTACTGGTTTTAAAACTTCTTCTTTATTTTCTACAAGCACTATCCCTTTTTGTCCATCTGTTAATTCAACACATACACCAGGAGTAAGTACATTCACACCTCTTAATAAAGCATTTACAATATCAGCATCATAAATTTCATTATGTGACAGCATATACTTTATTGCTTCTATCTCTGATGAAGGACCTTTTTCTAAATTCATAGAAGTAAATTCATCAAAATCATTTGCGACTTTCAAAACTAAAGCCCCTCTATGCTTTTCTTTTTCCTCATCTGTAAGTCTGTAGTCAGCATTACATTTATCTTTATAAGACTTTAACATAATAGCTTTTGCACCATGTAAATTCTTATCATTTTTACCAACACTATTAACTCCCTCAAGTTCTGCTTTTCTTACTTTATAGATTTCACTGTCTGTAAGTGCATCTGTCTTTTTAAGAATTGCTGGTGGTAACATTAATTTTCCAATATCATGATAAAGTCCTGCTAAAACAACATCAGTTTTTTCTTTCTGACTCATTCTTAACTGATTTGCTATCACAGCCACTAATATAGACACATTAAATGAATGCTTATATACATAGTCTTCTTTACTTCTAAGATTTTGTATAAAGTTTATTTTTTTTGTTAAAAACCCATATTTTTTAATGATTGAATTTGCAAGAGAAAAAATATTTTTTTCTGTTTTTCCATTTAATATTAATCCCAGTTCGTCTTTTAGAGTAAATATACCCATAGTCTGGAATCTTTCAAACTCTATATCATCTGGAGTCATTGGAGGTACTGGCTCTGCCGGTTCTAAAATATATAAACCTATCAATCCGAAATTTTGTACACTTTTTATACCCTGTTCTGATAATTTCGTGTCTCTTTCATAAAGTAATACACCATTTCTGTTATATATAGGTTTCGCAAGTCTCATTCCTATTTTTAAATCTTCTGCTTTAATAAATACCATTTAATCTTCCCCCATTAGATAAAAATTATAATAATTCCAGCCTTTTAAAACTCAAAAAACACCCGATAAAAACATTTTTAGTTTATCAAAACAGACCTATTTTGTCAAACAATATGAAGCCCAAAACATACAATATTGGCTGGTGAATTATGTATATAATTAATGACTTTTTACCTATGAATTTTATAGGCTTTATTTTCATTTTACAAGTCGCAAACCCTTATTGTATCAGACACATTATCTTTTGTTGTTCCAGATCCCGATACAATTACGATTTTATCCCCCTTTTCAACTATTCCCGTGCTTAATGCTTCAAATTTGGCATATTCAAACAACTCATCTACCGTTTTTTGTTCTGTAGCAGAAACGGAAGTAACTCCCCATGCAAGATTTATCTGTCTTCTTCCTTTTTCATCTACGACTGCTGCTATTATTTCACAGTCAGGCCTAAAATTTGAAAGTATAAATCCTGTTTGACCACTTCTTGTAACAGTTACAATGGCCTTAGCACCAGCATATTCTGCTGCATCACATGCCACCTTGCAAATTGTATCTTTGATCGTTTTTTCTACATCTTTTGAAATTCTTTTATAATGGTCTAAATAGTGTGTTGAATCTTCTGTCCCTTCTGCTATTTGCGCCATTGTATAAACTGCCTCAGCAGGATATTTCCCAGATGCCGATTCTCCTGAAAGCATAATGGCTGTTGTTCCATCATAAACAGCATTTGCAATATCAGAAACTTCTGCTCTAGTTGGTCTTGGAGATACAGTCATAGACTCAAGCATTTGTGTGGCAGTAACAACTATTTTCCCTGCCTTGGAACACCTTTCAATTATCATCTTTTGCAATGCTGGCACTTCCTTAAAAGGTACTTCTACTCCTAGATCCCCTCTGGCTATCATTATTCCATCGCTAAGTCTTATTATTTCATCAAGATTTTTTACTCCCTGAGTATTTTCGATTTTACTAATTACTTTTATATTTTCTCCACCATTTATATTTAAAAGATATTTAATTTCTATGACATCTTTTGGGCTCCTGACAAAAGATGCTGCTATATAATCAATGTCCTGACTTATTCCAAAAATTATATCTTCCTTATCTGCTTCACTAATATATTCCATAGGCAAAAAAACATTTGGAACATTTAGACTTTTATGATTTTTAATTATACCTCCATTTAAAACTAATGCTTCTATCCTGTCATCAAAACTTTTTATAACTTTAAGTTCTATTTTTCCATCATCAAGCAATATCTGATCATCTATTTTTAAATATCTTCCTAACTCACCATATGTTATTCCCACTCTTTTAGAACTTCCTAACTCCTCGGTATTTGAATCTAAAATAAATGTTTGATCTTTTTTTAGCTTTACTTCGCCATTTTCAAAATCTGCTAAGCGAATCTCAGGTCCCTTTGTGTCTAACATTGTCGCTACTGGAATTTTCATTTCTTCCCTGACTTTTTTTAGTCTGTCCATTCTAACCTTTTGTTCTTCGTGAGTGCCATGAGAAAAATTAAATCTTGCAACATCCATACCATTTTGAATTAATTTTCTCAAAACCACTTCATCATCTACTGCAGGACCCAAAGTACAAATTATCTTTGTTTTTCTCATTATAAGTTCTCCTTTGATTATTTTTATCACCTTAAAGTTTCACTATTTATATTATATGTTTTTTTATAATTTCTTGCAATTGAAAGAAATTTTTTAATATGATAAAATACCATAACATATATTTTATTGGGGGATTAATATTATGAGAAAATTTGACGACTTTGATGATTTTGCAGACTCTTATCATGAAAATCTAAATGATGATATTGGTAGTATCAGTGGAACAGACAGTGATTTTTTTAGTGAATATAAAGTCAAAGAAGTTTACAAAATAGAAAAACATAATATCAAACCAGAAATTTTAGATTTAGGTTGTGGGGATGGTAAAACAGGAGAATTTTTTATTAAATACTTTAAATCTAGTAATTACACAGGAATAGATATTTCTGACAAATCTATAGAAATTGCTAGAAATAAGAATTTACAAAACACAACATTCAGAGTTTATGATGGTGAAAAAATCCCTTTTAGTGATAACTCTTTTGATATAATATTTATTGCAAATGTTTTCCATCATGTTTCAGAAGCACTTCATTTTGATTTATTGAAGGAGTGCAAGAGAGTTTTAAAGGAGGAAGGAAGTATATATATTTTTGAACATAATCCACTGAACCCTCTTACAAGAAAAATTGTAAATAATTGTGTTTTTGATAAAGATGCTGTTTTAATTAACCCCAAAAAGCTTATTAAAAAAATCAAAACTTTAAACTTTTTAAAAGTTAAAAAGCAATACACCATATTTTTACCAAGAAAGTCATTTCTTAATAAATTAATTTTCATTGAAAAGTTTTTATACTGGTGTCCTCTAGGTGGACAATATTTTTTATATATAAAAAAGTGGCACTAAATGTTTTTAACACTTAATACCACTCTTAATCAACTTTTTAAAAAGGTTCATCAAAGGTTTCTACTGGAATGTCTGCATCTAATTCATAATTATCAAATACTATTCTACTATAGTTAACCTCTTCAGGTATTTCTCCTACATCTGAAGGTGCCCCAACACTCTCTACATAAAAAATTCCCTGCTCTCCTACACAATAATTATATTCTTTAACATAATACATATTAGGTGCTCCTGGAACATTATGCACTTTGTCTATACTAACATTATAGATCTCTCCACTAAATTCTTCATCTGTTCCTGTTAATAATGCATTACTTTTATCCTTAACAACAAACATGTCAAAGTAATATTCTGGCGGCACTACAGCTGGATCTATACTCTCTCTTTCGTAATAATAAAAATATGCCTGATCTTCATTTACTATTAAAGATCTTGCCCATTCAGTGTCCATTTCATAGTCCATCCTAATATAACTATTAGTCTTCCATATGGTAACTTGAGATTCAACTGGTTCTCCTGTTTCATAAGATATTTTTTCCATATGTGCATCGATAATCATGCTGTCTGTATTAAAGAAGTCTTCGATAACCTCCTGGCTATTTTCATAATTCTTTTCACTATTATTATCTTTATCATTATTCATTTTGATAATAAGCAGTACAACTATAAAAACAACTATAACAATAAAAATTAACAATAATAAAAGAAGTAACAATAGCTTCTTTTTTTTGTCGTTATTCTCTCCTTGCTGATTTTCCATTTCTTTCTCCCTTCTATTTTTTTTAACTCATCATTCATTAATCGCTTTATATAAACCTGAATAAATTCCATTTTTCCTTATTAATTCATCATGACTTCCTTCTTCTTCAATGCCTTTTTCTGTTAACACCAAAATTCTTTTTGCATTTCTTATTGTTGTTAGCCTATGAGCTATTACAAAAGTAGTTCTATTTCTAGCAAGATTTTCCAAAGATTCTTGTACAACTTTTTCGCTTTCATTATCAAGTGCACTTGTGGCCTCATCAAAAATTAATACAGGTGGATTTTTCAAAAAAACTCTGGCTATAGAAAGTCTTTGCTTTTGGCCTCCTGAAAGCTTTACTCCCCTTTGACCAATGTTTGTATCATATCCATCTGGAAGCTTCATAATAAAATCATGAGCGTTTGCTTTCTTAGCTGCCTCAATTATCTCTTCTCTTTTTGCAGACGGTTTTCCATATTTTATATTATCAATAACAGTTCCTGCAAATAAATATATATCCTGTTGGACTAAACCTATATTTCTTCTTAGATCTTTTAATTTTATATCTCTTATGTCCGTATTGTCCATTAAAATTTTACCTGTAGAAACTTCATAAAATCTCGGTAATAGACTACAAAGAGTTGTTTTTCCAACTCCTGAATGTCCTACCAATGCTACATACTCACCTGGTTCAACCTTCAAATTAACATTGCTGATTACATTTTCTGATTCTTCATTATATCTAAAAGATACATTATCAAAAACAATTTTACCGTCCACTTCTTCTAAACTTACTGCGTTTTAAGTTATCTTTAATATCTGGCTCTATTGCAAGAACATCTAAGAATCTTTCATAGCCTGCGATTCCATTTTGGAAAGTTTCAGTGAAATGGATAAGTTTTTTTACTGGTTCAGTAAATGTATTAATATATAATAAAAATGTTATTAAATCTGTTACATCTAACACACCTCTTGTTATCAGAATAGCTCCGCTTACTATTACAACTATGTTTATAACGAGAAGTAAAAGCTGTTATACCAGACTGAAACGTCCCCATATATTTATAACTAAGGCCTTTTAGAACTTAAAAAATTATCATTTCCCTGATAAAACTTTTCAAGTTCTATGTCTTCATTAGCAAAAGATTTAACAACTCTAATACCCGATAAATTATCTTCTATGCCTGCATTTATATCTGCAATTCTTGCTCTGTTTTTCTTAAAAGCCCTTTTCATTTTTTTGTTTAAAAAATATGTAAAAACAAACATTATTGGAACCAATGCAAATGCTGCTATTGCCAGATTTACATTTATAATCATAAGTATAACAAAAGAACCAACAAGCTTTATTAATGAAATAATTAGATCTTCTGGACCATGATGAAATAGTTCTGATATCTCAAAAAGATCTGTCGTTATTCGCGACATTAGTTTCCCTACTTTTTGATTATCAAAAAATGAAAAAGAAAGCTTTTGATAGTGTTGGAATATTTCATTTCTCATGTCATATTCCATCCTGGCCCCCATAACATGACCATAATTTCCAATAAAATAATTACACACTGCTTCTATAATAATTAAACCCAACATTATAATTGCAAGAAAAATTATATCTTTAAAAGCTTCCTGCATTTCTCTATAAACTATATCATTTGTTATATATCTTATTAACAATGGAATTGTTAATGTTATTGTAGCACCCAGAAGGGCAAAAATCATATCTGCAAAAAACAGTCCTCTATATGGTTTATAATATGATATTATTCTTTTCCATTTATTATTTGGTCTTTGTCTTTCCATATGAATCTCCTAAGTTGTTACTTTTTATTAGCAATTTAAACATTAATATATCATTATATGGAGTCTAAAACAAGAAAAAGCCCTAAAAAAGGCTTTTATCCTAAAATAAACAACATTATTGGAATTGTAACAATAGCACATAGGGTTGTTACAACAACTGACATTGAAGCAAGTTTTTCATGACTATTATACTCTATACTTGTCATTGAAACTGCTGAAGCTATAGGCATTCCCATTGTCACAGTTGCAACACCCCTTAGCATACCATCAAATCCTGCCAAGGTCATTGCAAAGTATATTAGTATTGGAAATATAATGAGCCTTATACCTGCTACAAGAAATAGTCTTTTATTATAAAACACATCTTTTAATTGATATGTCCCAATTGTTGCACCAATTATAATCATTGATACTGGTGTAGAAATATCTCCTACAAATTTAAGCATATCTGAAAAGAAGGAAGGCATAGGTACATTGAAGAAAAATAATATTAAAGCAATAATCGAAGCAATTATTCCATTATTTATTAAGCTAGAAACCTTTACCTTTCCTTTGGTTTTTGAATCTTTGGTAATTAAAAATATACCATATGAATAATACATTGCATTAAACAACATATGAAAAATACTTAAATAAAATATACACTCAGGTCCATATAATGCCGATGCAACAGGGTAACCTATAAAAAGAAAATTCGAAAATATAAACATTGCCTGATATACGCTTCTTTCATTTTTCGGCGCCATAATTATTCTTGATAAGAGAATAGCTACAAAAGGAAGGAGTGCATATAATATAAATCCTGCAATTAAAAGCTTTAAAACCTCTGTTTTATCTCCTGACTGTGCATTTGATACTGAACTTATTATTAGACAAGGAAATGCTATCTGCATAATTAAATATGAAATTTTTCTATTTGTTAATGCATCTAGTATACCCTTTTTATTAAGTACATATCCTACAATTAATGCAAACAAGAGCTTGCCAATTACATTTATAATCATATTTTATCTACGTCCTGACAATTTATTAGTTTTGATCAATATGTAATAATGTCTGCATTAAAACATTTGCTCCTTTTAAACAGCTTTCTACAGAAGTATATTCAAGTTCACAGTGACTGTGACCATGCACACTTGGAACAAAAATCATAGTTGATGGTATAACATCTATAACAAACTGAGCATCATGTCCTGCTCCACTATACATTCTTTTTGAACTATATCCAAATTCACTAGCAGATTTTTCTGTAAAATCAACAAGCTCTGGTGTAAATGCTACAGTTTTTCTTGACCATGCTTCCTGGTAACTTGCTTCACATTTTTCAACTTCTTTAGGAATTTTATATATAATTTCTAAAACTTGCTTGATTACTTCAGGATCTTGGTGTCTTGCATCTAAAGTAAATTTAACTTCATCTGGTATTATTGTATGAATATTTGGATGTGCAGATATTTTTCCTGTAGTATACACTAATTTGCTATCTAACTCATCTAATTCATCGTGTAAATACTGTATTGTTTTTACTGCTGCATATAATGCATCTTTTCTATATTTCATTGGAGTTGTACCTGCATGATCTGCCTGTCCAACAAATTTAAATTCAAAGTTAATCATTCCACAAACGCCTTCAACAACGCCTATTTCTATTCCTTCACCTTCAAGAACAGGTCCCTGCTCTATATGCAACTCAACCATAGCGCGATATTTTTCAGGTGAAAGTCTGTTTGCTTCTGATCCTACAAATCCACTTTTTTCTAAAGCTTCTTTAAAAGTATAGCCAGGTATATCTTTTGCTTCTGAAGCAAGCATTTGCTCTTTGTCAAATTTGTTACATATTACTCCTGAAGACATCATCGCTGGTTCAAATCTAGCACCTTCTTCGTTTGTCCAAACCATAACAGTTATTGGATGTTTATGTGGAATGTTTTCTTTAACTATTGTTTCAAC
>CAXXOZ010000011.1:0-9159 GCA_963676435.2 uncultured Parasporobacterium sp. | reverse complement strand
AGATCACAAACATCGCTTATAAATTTTCCAATATTTGCTCCTACCATCGTGTATGGAATTTCAGTAATTACCAGTTTGTCTTTATCTGACTTTCTTCTGCCTTCCTCAAGAACAACTTTCCCTCTTAATTTGAGCTTGCCTGTACCATTCTCATATATATCTTTTAGGTCACTTTTATTGACAACAAGTCCTCCTGTAGGAAAATCTGGACCTATTACATGTTCCATCAATTCTTCTGTAGTAATGTTATTATTTTTCATGTAGGCAATAACAGCATCTAAAACTTCGCCAAGATTGTGAGTTGGTACACTTGTAGTCATACCAACGGCTATACCTTCTGCTCCGTTTATAAGAATATTCGGAACCCTTACCGGCAATACTTCTGGTTCTTTTTCGGTTTCATCAAAATTCGAAATAAAATCAACTACATCTTTATCCAAATCTGAAAGATACACTTCTTGTGTGAATTTTTTCAGTTTTGCTTCTGTATAACGCATGGCAGCAGCGCCGTCACCCTCAATAGAACCAAAGTTCCCATGACCGTCTACAAGCGCCATTCCTTTTTTAAAATCTTGTTCTAAAACAACTAAAGCCTCATAAATAGAACTATCACCATGAGGGTGATATTTACCCATTGTATCCCCTACAATACGAGCTGACTTTCTATGGGGCTTATCATGGTTCAAACCTAACTGATCCATAGCATACAATACTCTTCTTTGTACTGGTTTCAAACCATCCCTTATGTCTGGAAGAGCCCTTGCACATATAACACTCATAGCATAATCAATATAAGATTTTTGCATTATTTCAGAGTATTCAGTTCGTAAAATCTGATCTTTAATTTGTTCCTGCATATAACTCCTCCTTTCTAAATGTCTATATCCGCATCATTAGCATGTTCATATATGAATTCTCGTCTTATAGAAACATCACTTCCCATAAGCATTGATGTTACATCTGAAGCCATTTTTGCGTCTTCTATTTCTATCTGTCTTAAAATTCTTGTTTCTGGATTTAATGTCGTTTCCCAAAGTTGGTCCGCATCCATTTCACCTAAACCTTTATATCTTTGAAGTGAAAACTTCTCTGTATGAGTTTTTTTATACTTTTCTAAAGCTTTATCATCATATAAATATTCTTCTTCACCTTTTTTTGGTATTACTTTGTAAAGTGGTGGCATAGCAAGATATACATGCCCTGCTTTTATTAAATCTGGCATAAACCTATAGAAAAAAGTTAATAATAATGTAGAAATATGAGAACCATCAACATCTGCATCTGTCATAATTATTATTTTATGGTATCTTAGCTTTGATATATCAAAATCATTTCCAAAGCCCTCTGAAAAACCACATCCAAAAGCATTTATCATTGTTTTAATTTCGCTATTACCAAGGACTTTATCAATAGTTGCTTTTTCCACATTTAATATCTTACCTCTTATTGGTAGAATAGCCTGAATTTTTCTATCTCTGGCCGTTTTAGCTGAACCACCAGCTGAGTCCCCCTCGACTATGAAAACTTCACAATCTTCTGGTTTTCTACTCTCACAGGTTGCTAGTTTTCCATTACTGTCGATTACAAACTTTTGCTTTATAAGAAGATTTGTTCTGGATTTTTCTTCTGCTTTTCTAATTTTTGCTGAGCGTTCAGCACAACTAATTACACTTTTCAAGGTCTCTAAATCCTTATCAAAGTACCTTTGTATTTCTTCACCAGCAACCTCAGAAGTAACTTTTCCTGCATCTGGATTATCCAGCTTAGTCTTAGTCTGTCCTTCAAATCTTGGTTCTGGATGTTTAACTGCTATAACTGCTGTCATACCATTTCTTACATCTGCACCTGTAAAATTAGAATCTTTATCTTTTAAAATACCTAACTCTCTTGCATACTGATTAATTACTGTCGTAAACTTAGTTTTGAATCCTGTTATATGTGTTCCACCTTCTTGAGTATATATATTATTACAAAATCCAAGAATATTTTCCTGAAACTCATTAACAAACTGAAATGCACCTTCAACTTCTATTCCATCCACACTTCTTTTAAAATAAACTACATCATGAACAGTCTCTTTTCCATGATTTAAATCTTTTACATAGGCTGCTATTCCTTCTGGTTCATTAAAAATAATTTCTTCTTCCTCTGAAAATCTTTTATTTTCAAAAGTAATTGAAAGCTCAGGATTAAGATAAGATGTCTCATGTAATCTACTAGTTATCGATTCTGCTTTAAAATAAGTTTTTTCAAAAATTTCAGAGTCTGGTAAGAATGTTACACTTGTACCAGTATCAGATTTCCTACATGTACCTACCTCTTCAAGAGGGTACATTGACTTTCCTCTTTCATATCTTTGTTTATAAACTTTACCATCTCTTTTTATTGTAACTTCTAACCATTCTGAAAGAGCATTAACAACCGATGCTCCAACTCCATGTAAACCTCCAGAAATTTTATATCCACCATCACCAAATTTACCTCCAGCGTGAAGCATTGTAAAAACAACTTCTACTGCAGGTAAACCTGTTTTTTTATTTGTTCCAATAGGGATTCCTCTACCATTGTCTTTTATTGTTGCATTTCCGTCTTTTTCAAGTGTCACCTTTATTTCTGTACAATGTCCTGCTAAATGCTCATCTACTGAATTATCCACAATCTCATATATAAGATGGTTTAAACCTTTTGTTGAGACACTTCCAATGTACATCCCCGGTCTTTTTCTAACAGCCTCTAACCCCTCAAGTATAGAAATACTGTCAGCATCATAATTTTTTACCTCACCTTTTGACATTACCATATCCCTTTCTATCTAATTCTATCAGGAAAGCCTACTTTTCTTTGAACTTTTCTTAATGTCTTTAAAGAATAATAGTTTGCCTTTTCTGCATTGTTTTTAATAATTCCGTCTATATAATCTTTATTCGATGAAAGGTCATTAAATTTTTCCTGAATAGGTCTTAATTTTTCAGCAACCGCTTCACCTACAGCAATTTTAAAGTCGCCATATCCCCTGCCGTCAAACTCTTTTTCAACCTCTTTAACACTCATGTCTGTGACTGATGTATAAATGTCTATTAAATTTCTAATCCCTGGTTTGTCTTCTGAATAAATAATACTATTGTCTGAATCAGTTACTGCTCGCTTGAATTTTCTAATTATTGTATCTTTATCATCCATTAGAAGGATGCTGGCATTTGGATTCTCATCTGACTTTGACATTTTCTTTGTAGGATCTTGAAGGCTCATTATTCTGGCTCCTACCTCACCAATGTAGGGATCTGGTACTGTAAAAACATCCCCATAAATACTATTAAATCTATTTGCTACATCTCTAGTTATTTCTAGATGCTGTTTTTGATCACTTCCTACAGGAACAACATCTGCTTGAAATAATAAAATATCAGCGGCCATTAAAACTGGATATGTATACAAACCTGCATTAATATTATCTGCCTGTTTCTCTGATTTGTCTTTAAACTGAGTCATACGATTCAACTCACCCATATATGTAAAACAATTTAATATCCATGCCAATTCAGCATGACCTGAAACATGAGATTGGTAATAAAGACAGTTTTTTTCTGGATCTAAACCAGACGCTATATATAGTGTTAATAAATCTCTTGATCTTTTTCTTAATTCCGATGCTTTTTGTCGAACTGTAATCGAATGCATATCTACAACACAATAAAAACATTCATATTCATCACAGAGAGTTACCCAGTTTTTAAGGGCTCCAAGGTAGTTTCCTAATGTAAGTGTTCCTGTTGCCTGCATTCCACTAAACAGGGTTTTCTTTCCGTCTATCATTATATTCCTCCAATTTATAACAAAATTATATTTTTTCCATATACACTATATTGTATACTTAATATTGATTATTTTCAAGATAAATATGCTGTATAAAAAAGCAAAGAAGCACATAAAATGTGCCCCATTGTTCTCAATATTTAATTATATGGATTATTATCATCTGGGTCTGTTGGATCCCACCCAATATCATTTATAATCTCTTCACTAACAGGTTTTCCTAAAGGCCCTGGATCATTGCTATCATAAATTAAAACTTGGGTTCTATCATCGCAATTATCATAAAGCCATTTTGCATCTTCGACAGACAACCTTATGCATCCCAATGATGCAGGTTCTCCAAGCTTATTATATTCTTCAACTTCCAATGTATCTTTGCTCAATTCATAGTAAGGAACTGAATGAAACATTATAGGACCATTTATCCTAAATGCATACTGACCCCAGGTAGAATTTACAAGCAAGCACCAAACCGACTTATCTCCAAGTGTATATTCTCCTAAAGGTGTTTCGTCTCCTGCTTTACCCGTAGAGCAAACCATAGCTTTGACTGGCTTGTTATAATAACCATTTTCATCATAGGTGTAGATAGTTACACAATTCATTTGCCTATTAACTTCGATTTTAAATTGACTTTGCTTTGGAAGATAGACAAAATTTTCTACATTTATAGAACTCTCATTTCTTGTATCTTTTACAATTTCTATTGTTGGCTCTTCATAACTATCATTAACTATATTTTCATAAACATACCCATCATTAAATTCAAAATTTTGTAGATAAAAAAAGTATGTAACAAATCCAAAAACAAGCACTACTAAACCAAGTAATGTAGCAAATGTTTTTTTTCTGTTACATACGATTCTAAATGAAGTTTCAAAAAATCCAGCAATATTTGCTCCTAAAATTCCAACGAACAAATATAAAATAGCGAATTTTTTTGAAAACTTTTTATTTTTAATTTTTTTTATAGTTTTGTCAATTATATGTTTTTTCAAATTCATAAGCTTGCCTTTCTGCAAAACAAAACTTTACGAATTCATATTAACATAATAATTTATAAATATCAATATCTATTGTTTTTATTTTATTCAACACAAGATACTGTGGCTATATCGACCATAGTCATATTTTCTTTCGCATTACTTTCAAGGCTTGTAAGTAGTGCATTTGCAGTATCTAAAGATGTCATACAGTTAACACCTGTTTCAATAGAAGTTCTTCTTATTATGAAACCATCCCTAGTCTTATCTCTTCCCTGAGTAGGAGTATCAATAACAATATCTATTTTATGTTCTAATATTAGATCAATTACTGTTGGAGATTCCTGTGAAAGCTTATTTACTTTAATCGCATTTACTCCATGCTCCTGTAAGTATTTAGCTGTACTTCTAGTTGCATATATTTCGTAACCAAGAGCTTCGAACCTTTTACCTACCAAAACTGCATCTGGCTTGTCAGCATCATTTACAGTAATGATCATTTTTTTATGTTTTGGAAGATTTACTCCCGCTCCTAAAAATGCTTTATATAGAGCTTCATGGAAAGTCTTTGCAATTCCAAGACATTCTCCAGTTGACTTCATTTCTGGTCCAAGGCTGATATCTGCATCCTGCAATTTTTCAAATGAGAATACTGGCATTTTAACTGCTACATATCCTGCCTCTTTTTGCAATCCAGGTTCATATCCTAAATCTCTAATTTTGTTTCCAATTATAGCTTGTGTAGCTAGTTTAACAATAGGTATACCTGTTACTTTACTTATATATGGAACCGTTCTACTAGATCTAGGATTAACTTCGATAACAAAAACTTCTTCTTCACATACAATAAACTGAATATTTATCAAGCCTTTAACATTCAATCCTTTTGCTAGTCTTTTTGTATATTCAACAATTGTATCAATAACATTTTTAGATATAGTTTGGGTTGGATATACTGATATACTATCTCCTGAATGTACACCAGCTCTTTCTATATGCTCCATAATACCTGGTATTAGTATGTCTTCTCCATCACAAACAGCATCCACCTCTATTTCCTTACCAACAAGGTATTTATCTACTAAAATCGGATGATCTTGAGTGATTCTATTAATAACTTCCATAAACTCTACGATATCACTATCTGAAAATGCTATTTGCATTCCCTGTCCACCTAGTACATATGAAGGTCTTACAAGAACTGGATATCCAAGTCTATTTGCAACTTTAATAGCTTCCTCTGCAGTAAATACAGTTCCTCCTGTTGGTCTAGGAATTTCGCACTCTTCCAATATCTTATCAAACAACTCTCTATCTTCTGCTGCGTCAACATCTTCTGCTTTTGTTCCTAGTATAGGTACTCCCATTTCCATTAATGCTTTTGTAAGTTTAATCGCAGTCTGACCACCAAATTGAACTACTGCTCCATCTGGCTTTTCAAGTTCAACTATGTTTTCAACATCTTCTGGAGTCAAAGGTTCAAAATATAGTTTATCTGCTATATCAAAATCAGTACTAACGGTTTCAGGATTATTATTAACTATAATTGTTTCATAACCAGCCTCAGAAAAATCCCAAGTACAATGAACTGAGCAATAATCAAACTCAATCCCCTGCCCAATTCTTATCGGGCCAGAACCTAATACTAGAACTTTCTTTTCAGGTTTTGTTTCAATTAATTCATTTTCACTTCCGAAGCAAGAATAGTAGTAAGGTGTTGTGGCTTCAAATTCAGCAGCACATGTATCAACCATTTTAAAGGCAGCTGAAATGTTATTTGCTCTTCTTAGCTCTTTAACCTCTTTAACATTCTTTCCTGAAAGTTTTGCAATAACCGTATCAGGGAATTCAATTCTTTTAGCTTCCGCTAATAACTCTTTAGTTAACGGCTGACTTTTTAAGGCTTGTTCCATTTCAACAAGAATTGCTATTTTATCTATAAACCATGGGTCTATTTTTGTTAAATCATGTATAGAGTCATAAGACATTCCTCTTCTTACGGCCTCTGCCACTACAAAAATCCTTCTGTCATCAACCAGTTTAAGCTCTTCAACTAATTCATCGTATGAAAGTTCTTTATAATTATAATCCATAAGACTTTCAACATTTTGCTCTAGTGACCTAATAGCTTTCATTAAACCACCTTCAAAATTTGTACAGATGCTCATAACTTCACCAGTTGCTTTCATCTGTGTTGAAAGAGTTCTTTTTGCGCTAATAAATTTATCAAATGGTAATCTAGGTATTTTAACAACACAGTAATCAAGTGTTGGTTCAAAACTAGCATAGGTTTTTCCAGTTATTGCATTTTTAATTTCATCTAAGTTATAACCCATAGCGATTTTAGCTGCAACCTTTGCTATAGGATAGCCTGTAGCTTTTGACGCAAGTGCTGAAGAACGACTAACCCTTGGGTTTACCTCTATAACACAATATTCAAAACTTGTAGGATGAAGTGCATATTGTACATTACATCCTCCAGCAATTTTCAACTCGTTAATTATATTTAAAGCTGAAGTTCTAAGCATTTGATGCTCTTTATCGGCAAGTGTCTGAGAAGGCGCAACAACTATACTGTCTCCTGTATGAACACCTACAGGATCTATATTTTCCATGTTACAAACTGTAATACATGTACCATTAGCATCTCTCATTACTTCATATTCAATTTCTTTCCATCCAGCTATACATCTTTCTACTAAAACCTGTCCAACTCGGCTTAGTCTTAAACCGTTAGAAAGTATCTCAACTAATTCCTTATAGTTATCAGCTATTCCTCCGCCACTTCCACCAAGTGTATAAGCTGGTCTTAAAACTACTGGATAACCAATTTGTTTTGCGAATTCAACACCATCCTCAACATTTTCAACAACTAAAGATGGGGCACATGGCTCATTGATTTTTTCCATTGTGGTTTTAAATTCAAGTCTATCTTCAGCCTTTTTAATAGTTTCTGAAGTCGTTCCAATTAATACAACTCCATTCTCACTTAAAAAACCTGATTCTTCTAATTCCATAGCCAGGTTTAATGCAGCTTGACCTCCCAGAGTTGGTAAAACACTATCAGGTTTTTCAAGCTGAATTATTTTTTCTAATACTGGAACCGTAAGAGGTTCAATATATACCTTATCAGCAATATCCTTGTCAGTCATTATTGTTGCTGGGTTTGAATTCACCAATACTACTTCTACACCTTCTTCTTTTAAAGAACGACAAGCCTGTGTACCAGCATAATCAAACTCTGCAGCCTGACCTATTACTATAGGACCCGAACCTATAACCATTACTTTTTTTATATTCGGATTCTTAGGCATATTTTTTTCCCTCCATTATTTCTATAAATTTGTCAAATAAAGCTTCTGTGTCCTGTGGACCCGCACAAGCTTCTGGATGGAATTGAACAGTAAATATATCTTTATCTTTATAGTTCAACCCTTCCACTGTTCCATCATTTACATTTATAAAACCAACCTCTGCTACATCAGGTTTTATCGTTTCTGCATCAACCACATATCCATGGTTTTGCGTAGAAATATAAACCTTACCTGTATTAACATCTTTTACAGGGTGGTTTGATCCTCTGTGTCCGTATTTCATTTTATGTGTATCTGCTCCAGTAGCAAGGGCCATTAATTGGTGCCCTAAACAAATAGCAAATATCGGAATATCTGTCTTATATAATTCTTTTAATTCGTTTATTATTGTTTTACAATCTTTGGGGTCTCCAGGACCGTTTGACAACATAATGCCATCCGGGTTAGATTTAATAATTTCACTAGCGCTAGTAAACGCTGGATAAATAGTAACTTTACAACCTCTAACATTTAATGATTTTGCAATGTTCTTTTTAGCTCCAAAATCGAGCAATGCAATATTATATTTTTCTCCGTCTAGATGTGAGATCTCAGAACAGGTGACTTTTTCAATTACACCATCTGTAGAATAGTTTTTAAGTTTTTTAATGACTTCATCAATATCGTAATTTGCATCTGTGGTAACCATACCATTCATGGTTCCCTTTTCTCGTAAAATCTTTGTTAATGCTCTTGTATCGATTCCTTGTATTCCAGGTATATCGTTTTCAAGAAGAAATTCCTGTATTGTTTTTTCACTCCTAAAATTACTTGGCATTCGCGATATTTCTCTAACTATAAAAGCATCGGGCCAAGGTTTTATGGATTCCATATCTTCCATGCAAATTCCATAATTCCCAATTAGAGGATATGTCATCACAACTGCCTGTCCGGCGTAAGATGGATCGGTCAAAACCTCTAAATATCCAGTCATCGAAGTATTAAATACTATCTCACTAACTACTTCTTTTACTGCTCCAATAGACGTTCCTTCAAAGGACTGTCCTTTC
>CAXXOZ010000010.1:0-35175 GCA_963676435.2 uncultured Parasporobacterium sp. | reverse complement strand
GATGCCATAACAAACTCAGCCCTTGCAACATTGTTGCCTGGATCTTTTGCAAGTTCATTAGTAGCATTCCATAAATTATCTACTTCTTCCTGAAATGTAGCACCTTCTAATTCACCAAGAATTGATTCTATCTCCTCAACTACATTGTATTGAGAATTATAATATCCCTGCCTACCATTTTCTTCTCTATATGCTCTATCCAAAAGAATATCCCTAATTCTGCTTGTAGAATTTACAAACACACCAAGACCACTTAACATATCACCGTTTACATAGTCACCCATATCTTTGTAACCATAATCGCTGAATGATGCGGTCTGTTTTACATATCCTTCTGTATATATATTTGCTAAGTTATGTGCCGTTGTATTAATAGCGTTTTGTGCTGATTGTAAGCCCAACACACCAATATTTAAACTGCTAAATCCTGACATACAAACACCTCTGAATATTTACTGTTTTGCATCGAAGGCCCCTCTTTTTGGCATTGCTGCTACATTATTCGCATCTTTAGAATAATTAGCCACCTCTGGAAATTGCTTCATGCTGTTGATAAGGTTTATATTGAAATTAACCATTTCTAATGAATCTTCAATTAATTTCTTATTCATGTCATTGATTTTTACCATATCTTTTAAAGTTCTTCTTAAATCATCTCTAGCCTGAGAAAGTTTTTGCTGTTCCTTTTTCTGACCACTTAATAATTTAACAATTTCCTTTACAGTAAGATATTCGACGTCCTTGTTTAAAACAATGGCAATATCGTTTACTATTTCTATACGCTTTTTTTCATAGTTTGCTACTTTATCAATGTATTGTTGCTCACTAGAAATAATTTCGCGAAGACCATCCATGTCTCCCTTAATAATAATATCTGTTTTATTTTTTGATAATTTTAAAAGCTCTTTGTATTCTTCATTTTGATCGTTTAAAACCGTAATAAGACTTTCTATTAGACTTGCCAATATGATTCCCTCACTTATTTAATGGCCTTTTCATAACTAGTGATTAACTTTTCTGCAAAGTCATCATTAGAAACATTATAAGTTCCATTATTTATACTTTTTTTAAGCTCAGCAACCTTATCTTCCCTGATATCAGATGCACTGCCAACAGCCTGTTTTGCGACCTGTATGTCTTTACCCATGCTGGATATTTCAACCTTATCGCTTACAACTGTTCCGCCTGCAGGCTTAGATTTCATTTTGCTACTTGTTTTATAAATCTGACTAATCTGATTATATGCATCTATACGCATGGTATCTTCCTCCTTATCTGCATAAATCCTTTTATGCTACTCTCTTATTAAATTTATCGGTTCTTTATAGGAAATTTATTATACTTAAACAAAAAAAAAGCAGGAATTTTCTAATCCCTGCTAACTTTTATTAAAATTTATCATGTTGATTGTCAAGAAATCTCATTCTAGCTCTTGCTTTTGCCGCTTTAATAGCTTCGCTTTCTGAGCTGTTTTGACTTTTAAATGCATTTCCTAATTCGTTTGTCATACTGGCTTTACATGTTTCACAAAATCTTCCAGTCTTTATTGATTTACCACAAGACTCACAATCTATTCCTATTGGAGAATCATCTGTAAATACAAGTCTTTCATCTCTTACCCACTGATTTATCTGTTGGATTGAAACCTCATTCTCTTCTGATATTTCATGCATGGTAGCTCTTCTATTGTCTCGAACATATTCTTTTACTTTGATATATTTTTTTTCAAGCTCCTCTTTACATGAAGGGCAAACTGGCATTCCCCCGATATAATTAAAAAGCCTTCCACAAAGCTTACAGTTTTTCACTTCCATTAATCCTAACCTCCTAAATACTGTCTCCACTACTTAATGTAACAAAATATACTTTTTTAACACCAGCCTTTTTTAATTCCTTTGCACAAAAATTCATGGTATTCCCAGTAGTATATATGTCATCAACTAAAATTATTTTCTTATATTGTACTATACCGTATGTTAATTTAAAAGCTTTTTCTAGATTTTTCTTACGTTTATCAAGGCTTAACTCTTTTTGTGGAGATGTATTTATATCTCTAACTAAAAGTTCCTTGTTCACCTCTATGTTTAACCTTTTACCAAGTTCTTTAGCTAGTATTTCTGCCTGATTAAAACCTCTTTTTATCTTTTTATTTTTATGAAGTGGTACTGGGATTATTACATCAGCATCCCAGTATTTAATTGTTCTTATATGTTTTTTTAATAATTCATTAATATAAAAATCTTTATACTCTCTCTTGTTTGAATATTTAAATCTGTAAATTGATTTTTTTATATCAGCTTTATGTATAAAGACTGAAACTCCCATGTCAAAATAATAGTTCTTTGTACAGCAGGCTCTACAATACTCTTTTTCAAAAGTAGTAATTGACTTACCACATTTTTTACAAACTGGTTCTACATTATATGTTATTTTATCTTTACATTTATCACATATATATTTATTCTTCTTTTTAATTATTTCTTCACATATTGGACATCTTCTTGGAAACAGTAAATCTAATAGCAATCCCTAATCCTTTCTCCTAATTTGGAATATCTTTTATTTGTTATAGGATGATCTATCATGTCCTGAACTAACTGTTTATCACCCACTATACATACGCAGGCTTTTGCCCTTGTAACTGCTGTATAAAGAATATTTCGGTTCATAAGCATTAAAGGTCCATTTAACAAAGGCAGAATAACTGCAGGATATTCACTTCCTTGTGATTTGTGAATCGTAACTGCATATGCCAGTTCCAATTCATCTAGCTGATTAAATGAATAATTAACATACTTGTTTTCATCGAAAACTATTTCTAAATATTCAGCATATGTATTAATATTTTTTATAATACCTATATCACCATTGAATATACCCATTCCTCTATCATAAACAACCCCAAAACTGCCCCTTACTTCCCACTCAGTCTGATAGTTGTTTTTTATCTGCATAACTTTATCTCCAACCCTAAATATACCGCCTCTATGTTCCTTTTCTCTTTTCGTTTCATCTTTAGGATTTAAATACATTTGCAGTATTTCATTTAATCTTTCAACCCCTAAAAGCCCTTTTCTCATGGGAGTTAAAACCTGTATTTCCATAAAATCTGCGTTTACATATTCTGGAAGTTTATCTTTAATTAGGGTAATAGTTGCATTCACAATTTTATTTGCGTCTTCTCTGGCTAAGTATAAAAAGTTTTTGCTATTATTTACTAATGAAATATGCTCACCTTTATTTATTTTATGTGCATTTACAATAATATCGCTTTCGCTTGCCTGTCTAAATATTTTTGTAAGTTTTACAACCTTAAATACATCTGAATCTATAATATCCTTTAATACATTTCCCGGACCTACACTAGGCAGCTGATCTACATCCCCTACCAAAATAAGCCTTGTTCCTACACATATAGCTTTTAATAATGAGTGCATTAAAAACATGTCCACCATTGATGTTTCATCAATAATAATAACATCTGCTTCTAAAGGGTTTTCCTCATTCCTTTCAAACCTAGCACCAGAAACAGAATCTCCCAGCTCTCCATTAAGCTCCAACATTCTATGTATGGTCTGAGCCTCATATCCTGTTGCTTCTGTCATTCTTTTAGCTGCCCTTCCTGTTGGAGCTGCTAAAAATATATCCAGACCTTCATTTTCAAAATATTTTATGATTGTATTAATTGTTGTAGTTTTTCCTGTTCCAGGGCCACCTGTAATTACTATAAATCCATTCGTAATAGCTGACTTAACTGCCGACTTTTGTAGGTCATCCAATGAAATATTTGTATTCTTTTCTATATCAAAAATTTTTTCTTCTATTTTTTCTTCAACGCTGTTTTCTTGTATATTCAAGTCATGGAGCATTTTTGCAATATTAAGTTCGTTAAAGTAAAAATTTGCACTATAAACACACTTGTCCTCATCTTTAACAATAACTCTCTTTTCCATTATTAAATCTGTTATATTTTTTTCAAAATCTATATTTTCAATCTCTAAAAGTTCTTTGGTTTGAGCACTTAATTCTTCCATTGGCAAATATACATGCCCATTACTTCCAGCCTTCATAAGAGTATACAAAATCCCACTTTTTATCCTGAATTCTGAACCCATATTTATACCCGCTTCTATGGCTATTTCATCGGCTGCTTTAAAACCAATGCCCATAATATCGTCTGCTAGTTTATAAGGATTTTTTCTTACGATTTCGTAAATCTTATCTCCATAAAAATTATATATTTTAACCGCTAGATTTATTGAAATTCCATATGACTGAAGAAATATCATTGCTTCTCTCATATCAGATTTTTCCTGTGTATGATTTGCGATTTCCATTGCTTTTCTGGGACTTATACCTTTTACTTCTGAAAGCCTTTCAGTTTCTTCTTCAATTATTCTAAATGTTTCTTCACCAAATTTTTTTACTATTCTTTTAGCTAAAGCTTCTCCAATACCTTTTATGGCACCTGATGACAGATATCGTTCTATAGAAATTATATTGTCAGGGGCTTTTATTTCGTATTTATCTACAGAAAACTGCTCACCATATAAATTGTGACTTTTATAATTTCCAAAAAGTTCAACAAACTCACCTTCGTTTACATAATGAAAAACGCCTACACATGTCACTTCGTCGTCGTCCACAACAACGCTCAACACCGTATAGCCGTTATCACTATTTCTGAATACAATTTTTTCTACATATCCTTTGATACTTTCCATATTTATATACTATAATTCCGTTTCATTTGTTCGTATAATGTTTGAGCCAAACCAAGATCCTCACCCTCAGTTGCCATCGATGCATATTCTTGAACAAGATTATCTTCAAACATATCCAGAGTAGAAGCACTGCTACTTGATTCATCTTCTGATTCTGGAATCATTTTTTGCATAGCCTTAAAAGTTTGTTCAACAAAATATGCTTCAAATTCTTTACAAACCTCTAAAAGTTCTTCATCTGTTGCATTTGAAAAATCTTCTGAAAGTTTTCCTTGCAAAGAAGATGTTTGTGTAGAATTATTTGAATAAACATCCTCGTATGAAGTTAATAAACTATCACTTGATATACTATTCATAAGCTATCTCCTATCTCTTAAGCTGATTAGCCTGACCCATCATATCATCTGCTGCTTGAATTGCTTTTGAATTCATTTCATAAGCTCTTTGAGCAACAATTAAATTCACCATTTCGTCAACAACACTTGCATTCGAAGCTTCAAGAACGCTTTGTCTAATTGTACTTTCTGGAAGTGTTTCATTATCCACCTCGTATTCAGGAGCGCCTGATGCCTCGGTTTCTTTAAACATGCTTCCAGAAACCTTCTCAAGTCCTGCTGGATTTGAAAATTGAACTATACCTATCTGAATACCTATTTTCGCAGGGTTGTTAAATTCATCTGGATAACACACATTACCATCTGTATCAACGGTAATATTTGCTGTATCATATTCTGGTCCCAAAATAATTGGAGCTCCAGTTGTATCTACTACTGGCAATCCTTCAGTTGTAGAAAGCATTACTCCTCCACCACTTGCTAAAGACCAGTTAAATGAACCGTTTCTTGTGTAATACAGTTCCCCACCTTCACTTTGAACAGCAAATAAACCTTTTCCTTCAATAGCAAAGTCTGTATTACTTTGAGTAGGATTTAATGCACCCTGTTCAAAAGAAGTAGTTATAGAAGCCGTCCTAGTACCTAAACCAACTTGTGCTCCAACAGGTTTAGTTTCACCATTTGCGCTAGTTGTTTTATTTTGTATTGTTTGGTATAAAAGTGTCTTAAATTGAGCTGATTCAGATTTAAATCCAACCGTATTTACATTTGCAAGATTATTTGCAATTACATCAACATTTGTCTGTTGAGCTGTCATACCTGAAGCCGCTGTCCATAATGCTCTAACCATTTTTAACCACCCTTTCCACTAAACTCGTCCAACTTGATTCACTGCTTTATCTAAAGTATCATCTATTGCCTGTATTACTTTTTGATTGCTTTCATACGCTCTTGAAATATTTATCATATCAACCATTTGCTCAACTACATTTACATTAGATGTCTCTAGGTAACCTTGATGTATCAAAGCGTCAGTCTCAGTTTCTACTGCTTCTTCAAGTGCGATATATAGATTTTCTCCATATTTCTTTAAGTAATCATAATCTTCAAAATCTGTAATTAATAATTTATCTACAAACTCTCCGTCTGCTGTTATATTGCCTTGAGAATCTATGTTTATAGATACTGCCTCAGTCGGAATATATATTTCTCCTCCTTCTCCTAGGACATAATCTCCTTCTTTTGTCCTAAGTGCACCCTGTGAATCAACACTAAATTCTCCATCTCTGGTATAAAGAGTAGATGTAACTCCACTTTTGTTAGTAAATGATATAGAGAAAAATCCGTTTCCCTCCAAAGCTAAATCATATGTGTTTTCGGTATTTTTAAACGCTCCCTGATCATAGTCAGTATAGTTTTCTCCGATTTTCACACCTAAGTTTAATTGTCCTATTTGTCGGTTAACATAATTTTCAGACCCATCTTTAATCTTTATTCCAAGCACATCATCAAAAGATCTAGAAGTTACTCCTTCACTTTTATATCCTGTAGTTGAAGCATTAGCAAGATTGTTTGTGATGGTATCAAGCCTGTACTGCTGGTTTAACATGCCAGTATAAGCCGTATACAGTCCTCTAACCATTTATACTCCTTCCTGTGTTTAATCTTCACTTTTACCACTTAAAAATTCAACATATTTTCCTGTTCCTACTGCAACACAAGTCATAGGGTCGTCAGCAGTTATTGTATTTATTCCAATCTTTTCTTCTATTAATTCTTCAATTCCTTTTAATAAACAGCCTCCACCAGTGAGAACTATCCCTCTGTCTGCTATATCCGCTGCTAATTCAGGTGGTGTTTTTTCTAAAACTCCGTGAACTGCTTCTACAATTTGTGATACAGCCTCTCTTAATGCTTCTTCTGTTTCTTCTGATGTAACTGTAATCGTTCTAGGAAGTCCTGAAACTAAATTTCTACCTCTTACATCCATTGTGAGAGTCGGTGATCCTTTGAATGCACTACCAATTTTAACTTTTAGCTCTTCTGCTGTTCTTTCTCCTATTAAAAGGTTATGTCTTTTTCTCATATATCTAATAATAGCTTCATCAAAATCGTCACCTGCAATCTTTATTGAGCTACTAACTACCGTACCTCCAAGAGAAATAACTGCAATATCAGTAGTTCCTCCACCTATATCTACAATCATATTTCCACATGGTTTTGAAATATCTATACCTGCACCTATTGCTGCTGCTATCGGCTCTTCAATAATTGAAACTTCTCTTGCACCTGCTTGATAAGTTGCATCTTCAACTGCTTTTTTCTCAACTTCAGTCACACCACTTGGTACGCAAACGCTAATTCTAGGCTTTTTAAAACTTCTTTTCCCCATAGCTTTCTGAATAAAATGTTTTAACATTTTTTCAGTAACTGTATAATCAGAAATAACGCCCTGTCGTAGTGGTCTTACCGCTACAATATTTCCGGGCGTCCTGCCTATCATCACTCTTGCATCCTCTCCAATAGCTTTTATTTTATTTGTATCTCTATCAAAAGCAACTACAGAAGGTTCTTTTAAAACCACTCCCTTGCCTTTTATATATATTAATATACTCGCTGTTCCTAAATCAATTCCAATGTCTGTTGCTACCATTTGTATCTCCTTTCAATTATATCGGCATATGCCTATCCTTAATTAACCTTTTTATCAAATTTCTACTTTTCTACATATAGTACACCTAGTGTACCTGGTCCACAATGGCTTGAAATAACTCCACCTGCCTTTGTTTCAATAATTTCTTCAAAATGGTTAAGTCCCTTAATATATCCTCTAACCAATTCCACAATTTCTTCATCAATATCTGAATGAGTTATAAACACTCTTTCTGGTCTGGCATTTTTTAATGCTTCTTCCATCTCTACAACATATTTTTTTAAAACAATTTTAATATTTCCTCTATACTTTCCACCTACATCCATCTTCCCATCTTTAACGACGATTTTAGGTTTTATTTTCAATGTGTTGGCAAGAAGTGCTGTTACTGCTGAACATCTTCCTCCTCTATAAAGATAAGTTAAAGTATCTATCACGAAACTCGCTCTTACTTTTTCTCTTAAACTTTCTATTTCTTTCACTATTTCAGTAGCGCTTTTCCCCTGCTCAGCCATTATACCAGCGTGAACAACTAAATGCCCTATTCCAGTAGATAAATTCATCGAATTAATAATGTGAAACTTGTCACTATATTCAAGCTCTTCTGCTTCAATTCTAAGCACATTACATGTACATGACATATCCTCTGAAATACCAATAAAAACCGCTTCTTCATTTCTTTCTTTACATCCAGAAATTGCATTTATAGCATCTTCTGGAGTAAGAGCTGATGTCTTAGGTGTATCCTGATTTTCATCTGCCCATTTAAAAATATCTTCGCTAGTGATTTCGACTCCGTCTTTTCCAGTCTTATCTCCTATTGTTATATAAAGAGGGAGTATTTCAACATTATATTTTTCAATTAACTCTTTACTCAAATCACAAGTACTATCTGCAAAAATTCGAACTTTTCCCATAATTCCACTTCCTTCAAACCTTATTTTTCTCACCCTAATGCTTCAAAGGTAAAAAACAACCCTCACCTTCACTATTATACTTCAATATCAAAATATTATCTATAAAAAATTAATATATTTTAGCTAAACTATCCATTATTTTCAAGTTTTTATATACTTTTTTAATTGCATTCTTTTTTTATGTAAAGTATAATACCTACATTAGTAATAAGGAGGAGTATATAATGTTTGCAGGAATCGGAACCATCGTAAATACAGCCGCTGTAATTCTGGGCGGAATAATTGGATTACTACTTAAAAAGGGTATAAATAAAAGACTTCAAGATATAATTACTCAGGCTCTTGGACTTTGTGTCATGTTTATTGGTGCAGCAAGTGTTTTTATAGGGATTCTTTATATAGATAACGGAACATTAAAAACACAAGGAGCAATGCTTTTAATTGGATCTCTTGTTATTGGTGCTGTTATTGGCGAACTTATAAATATTGAAAAATGGCTTGAAACTTTAGGAGCTTTTCTAAAAAAGAAAGTTAACGCCAAAGAAAACGATAGATTTATCGAAGGATTTGTTGATTCTTTTTTAATAACTTGTGTAGGTGCAATGACTATACTAGGAGCTTTTAACGATGCATTACTACATGATCCTAGTACACTTTTTATAAAATCAATTCTTGACTTTATAATACTAATTGTTCTTTCTTCAACAATGGGTATTGGATGTATGTTTTCTGCTATCCCTCTTTTCGTTTATCAGGGACTGCTAACACTTTTAGCTGGATTAATAGCTCCTGCAATAAGTGATACACTATTAAATCAGTTTTCATATGTGGGCTCAGTTTTAATTTTTGCAATTGGAATAAACCTGACATTTGGCAAAAAAATCAAAGTAGGGAATATGATTCCCGCTCTTATAATCCCTTTTATATGGGCATTTATAAAATCATTTTTTTAAAAGTTTATAAAGATTAATTTTTTCAATATATTTATTCTTATTTAACGGATGATATAAAAATTGTCCAACAGTAAATAAAAGTTTCCTAGGTATCTTTCCTGTCAAAGAATCTTTGGAACTTTTTTTATTGTTTTCTCCTTCTTTATACCAGTCTTTTTCATAATCTATTTGATGCGCCTTGATTTCTCCTTCTGGTTCAGAAATCTTCTTAGCTACTACAAATATTTCTGTTGGAACATTTATATTAAATTGGAGTCGTTCTCCAAACTCTTCAGGGTTGTTTTTAATTCTCCAAGTTTTACATGTAGCTGAAAATTTAACGATAAAAATATCTTCGATTTGCATACCGTTTTTTTCGACAAAAAGACTATAAAATAATTCTGGGGAAAATTGATAAAGACCATGACCGTTAAAATTATTTGTAGGAACCATAGATATAAAATGACCACCTACACAGAGCATATCTATACAGTTTTTTATTGCTTGAGGATAATTAAACACATGTTCAGTAGTTCCCCCATCAATAATACAGGTGTATTTATTTTTCATGCTTTCATCTACTGGTTTATTAAAATCATGAATAATGTCTGCACCCTCATAATCATATGCATCTACAGATTTAATTTCTTTTCCAAATACATCTTTAAATATCTCTTCTGCAAAAGGTGATTCAAAACTTTTTTCTTCATCATAAGTTTTTATGTTTCTCGAACTTTGAAATTTCCTGTACTCTTTTTTTGTAAAAGCTGCAAACTGTCTTCCTAAGCTTATCGTATTTGAAAAATCCATATTATAAACCCTCTTAGAATATTCCAGCAAATACATAGAAGCAATTCTTAACCCCATTTTCTTCCCCCTAATAAACAAATTTTGATAGTATTTTCTATTTTTATGAATTATATTCCAATTTATACTTAATGTCAAAACAATTTATTGACTATACTTAATGTAGGGCTTAACATATAAAGTAGTTAAAAAAATGCGGAGGTCATAGAATGGAAGAAAAAAATAAAAAGAATAATCTAGGCATGGTTCAATGGGTACAGGTAATTGTATATGTCGTACTTGGGATTTTATTAATAATCTGGCCTGATCAGTCAAAAAGCATAATTTTCACGATTTTAGGTTGCGGTCTTTGTATTTGGGGAATTATTAAAGTGATTGTATATTTTAAAGAAGATGTTGAAACTGGTATGCTTACTCAGTCTTTTTCTTTAGGAACAGGACTAATAGTACTTGGAATCGTTATTATGATTTTTGCAGTTAAAATCGGAGAGGTAATGCCAATTATATTTGCATGTATGTTGCTTTTCGGAGCTTTGTATAAAACACAAATGGCATTCGACTTGAAAAAATTGAAAAGTGCTGGCTGGTTCACACCTGTTTTCGGCTCTCTTATATCATTGATTTTATCTTTGTTGATATTTATCAATTTATTTAATTCCGAATCTGTTTTGATTATTTTTATAGGTGTTTCTCTTTTAATCGAAGCAATTCTAAATATGGCATCTGTAATATATCTTGATAAAAAACTTAAAAACTTTACTAAACTAAACGCTGGGGAATAATTTCCCCAGCGCTTTTTATCATTATATTGACTTAAATTGCAAATCTTTGTATTTTTGAGCCTTTTCTTTTACAAGAGGCATATTTTGGAAGAAATCAATTTTTGTAGCAATAATTTCTTCAAGATGAAGTTCTCTACATTCATTAACATTTCTGTCTCTGCATAATCCATTTTCTACTAAAACAAATTTACAGTTTCCTTCTTCATCTTTTACTAAGTCTCCACCTGCTCCACAAACCGCACATTCAAATGGGAATTTAAGTCCGTCCCAGTGTTCTTCACCTTTAAAGATTAACCCTCCGTGACAGTTCGGGCAAAGTCCCTGATCTTCATCACCAAGCCATTTTCTTTCTTCAACTTTTGTCTGAATAGCCTCAACGATGTTTTCACCCATTTTATGACATCTTTCAATCTGTTCAGGTCTTAATAAGATATTTCCAGGTCTACCAACTCTTGTAACCATATATTGATCAACTACCTGTACTGACTGTGTAAACATTGTAGCCGCAAGTGTTTCAAGAGATAACCCCTGCCAGTCATGACAAGAACCACCAACTGCAATAATTCCTGCAACAAGATGTGGATCTTTTTTAAGTTCTCCAATTTTTAATAAGAATGCTAATTCATATGCTAAAAATCTTTGAGCAAATCTAGTATAAACTGAACTTGGCATTAGGTCATATGTAGGACATCCTACTATTATAGCATCCTGCTGCTGCATTTCTTTAATAAGCATATCTACATCATCTTTTTCTTTTAGAACACAACCTCTATATGGACCTTTTCCTTGAGCTACATCGCCCATACTCATAGTACAGCTTTCACATCCTGTACAAGGCAAAATATTATAATCAAAAAGATTAATCAAAGTACATTCTGCTCCTGCTTCCTGACATGCCAATAAAGCTTCTTTAACTGCTATCTCGCTGTTACCATTTTTTCTTCCGGCAACAATACCCATAACTTTCATATTTTTTTCCTCCTAAAAATAATAAATAATCGATTGTTATAATTATAACATACTCAATTTTTGCTGTATAACAAAAAAAACATTTGCTTTTAACATCCAAATGGGTGTAGTATAGTTAATTATAATAGTTTTTTGATGGATTTATTGTTACAATTAACCTATTAATCGGAGGCCTATGATGACTTTTACACAAATAGAATACTTTATTGAAGTAGCAAAATGCAAAAACTTTACAAAAGCTTCTAAAAATTTATTTATTTCTCAACAGGTTGTAAGCAAGCAAATACTAGCTTTAGAAAAAGAATTAAACTTAAAACTTTTTGAGCGAAATAAAAAAAATGTAGACTTAACAAAATCAGGGGAGCTCTTGTTTTCTGTGTGGGATAAAATGCTAGCCGAAACATCAGAAGCAATAACCGCTGCAAAAAATATCGCTGCACAGAATAAAATTACTTTAAAAATAGGTATAAATGAAGTTCCCAGCATAATAGATTTTATGATGCCTAAATTAAAACTTTTAGGAGAAAAAAATCCTAATATAAATATCGACTATGAATTAGGTTACGCTGTATCACTTGGAGAAAAAATCGAAGATAATAGTTTAGATTTAATCGTAACTTTTTCCTCTGAACTCGTTCCATATCCTAATATAAATTTTTTTGTAATAAACACTATGCATATTAATTTAGCTATCATACTTTCAAAACACCATCCTCTTGCAAATAGAGAAACTTTAACTTTAAAAGATTTAAAAAATGAACCTATTTTTCTTTTTAACGAAAGCTATTCTAGAGAAGCTGCTAAAAGAATTCTTTCACATTTCAAAGATGAAGGTTTTCATCCAAAAAACATTAAAGGCTTTAACAGTATTAATGAAATGGAAATAGCTCTTAATATGTCAGAAGGAATTACCGTTGCTTATGATGCGATTTTTAGAAACAAACACGACTCATTAAAATTCTTTCCCCTTACTGATATAAAAGGTTATAAAAAAGTCGACCTAGCTATAGCCTGGAAAAACCCTGAAATAGAAAAATATGCTAAAATAATAGCCGAATAAGAATGCCATAACCCCTTAAGAGTTATGGCATTTATATTAATTGATTGTTCTATGTTCATATGATGTGTGTAAAATTTTGTGAGCAATATGACTATTGGGTTTTTCAAGAAAATCATCATAAAGCTTCTTTATATTTGGATTTTCATGAGATTTTCTAAGTTCATATGCTTCGTCATAACCATAAAGGGCTTTGGCTCGAAGTGCTCTGTAATCTACATTGTTTCGAACATCAGCTGATACCTGAGGTTGTCCTCCACCATTTATACATCCACCTGGGCATGCCATTATTTCTACAAAATGATACTGGGCTTCACCCAATTTGATTTTTTCCATCAATTCTCTGGCGTTTGCTAAACCTGAAGCAACAGCTACTTTCACTTCAAGACCATTTACATTATATGATGCTTCCTTAATCCCTGCTAGCCCTCTAGCATCCACAAAATCAAGCTTTTGAAGTTCTTCTCCAGTCATTATTTCTACAACTGTACGAAGAGCCGCTTCCATAACACCACCTGTAGCACCGAATATAACCGCAGCTCCTGTAGACCTTCCAAGTGGGTCATCTGCTTTTTCATCTTCAAGCTCAGTAAATTTAATTCCAGCAGCTTTTATCATTCTTCCTAGTTCCCTTGTAGTTATTGCGATGTCTACATCTGGGAATCCAGAACCTTCTTGATTATCTCTTCCTATTTCGAATTTCTTTGCAGTACAAGGCATAACACTTACTGAAACTATATCTTTTGGATCTAGCCCTTTTTGTTTTGCATAATATGTTTTTATGATTGCACCCATCATTTGCTGAGGAGATTTACATGTAGATAAATTTGGTATCATCTCTGGATAATAGTGTTCACAAAATTTTATCCATCCTGGTGAACATGAAGTTATAAGAGGAAGAGTTCCACCATTGTTTATTCTATCTAATAGCTCAGTTCCTTCTTCAAGTATAGTTAAGTCTGCTGAGAAGTTTGTATCAAACACACTGTCAAAACCTAATCTTTTTAAGGAAGCTACCATTTTCCCTTCTACCGGTGTTCCAATAGGAAGACCAAACTCTTCACCAAGAGCAGCTCTTACAGCCGGAGCCGTTTGAACTACTACATGTTTATTAGGATCGGCAAGTGCTGCAAAGACTTCGTTTGTATTATCTATTTCGCTTATTGCTCCTGTTGGACAAACAGCTATACACTGTCCACATGAAACGCAACTTGTTTCACCAAGCCCCATATCAAAAGGACTTCCAATATATGTATCAAAACCTCTGGAATTAGCTCCGATAACACCAATGCTTTGAACCACCTCACATGCTGCTATACATCTTCTACAGAGTATGCATTTATTATTATCTCTATACATATGAGCAGCTGAATAATCCAATTCATATTCCGGTTTATCACCATCATAGAAACTTTCATCCTCAATATTTAATTCTTTACAAAGGTTTTGAAGCTCACAGTTTTTACTTCTTATACAAGATAAACATTTTCTGTCATGTGTTGATAATATCAACTGCAAAGTTTTTCTTCTTGAAGAAATAACTCTAGGAGTATTTGTATAAACTTCCATTCCTTCACTAACTGGATAAACACATGCTGTAACTAAAGTTCTTGCTCCTTTTACTTCCACCACACACATACGGCATGCACCAATTTCGTTTATTTCCTTTAAGTAGCAAAGGGTAGGAATATCAACATTTGCAATTTTTGATGCTTCTAATATTGTAATACCTTCTGGCACGGAAATTTTTAAGTCATTTATTTTAATATTTATATTTGCCATAATATTCTTCTCTCCTTTCTACTATTAACTCTTTATAATAGCTCCTTTTTTACAAATTTCACTACATGCTTCACACATAATACATTTTTCTGGATCAATGTAGTGTACTTCTCTAACATTTCCTGTAATAGCTTCTACAGGACAGTTTTTAGCACAAAGAGTACATCCGATACATTTTGAAGGATTAATAGTCATCCTCAACAAGTTTTTACATACTTTTGCTGGACATTGTTTGTCTACAACATGAGATATGTATTCATCCCTAAAGTATCTTAAAGTAGATAGTACTGGATTTGGAGCTGTTTGTCCAAGTCCACATAATGCATTATCTTTTATGTAATAACAAAGGTCTTCTAATTTTTCAATATCTTCTATAGAACCTTCACCTTTTGTTATTTTATCTAATATTTCCCACATTCTTTTCGTACCAACTCTACAAGGTACACATTTACCACAAGATTCATCAACAGTGAATTCAAGAAAGAATTTTGCTATATCTACCATACAATTGTCTTCATCCATAACGATAAGTCCACCAGACCCCATCATCGAACCAATTGCAAGAAGATTTTCATAATCTATTTTTATATCGAAATGCTCTTTAGGTATGCAACCCCCTGAAGGACCACCTGTTTGAGCAGCTTTAAATTCCTTATCATTTGGGATACCACCACCGATATCTTCAACTATTTCTCTAAGGGTCGTACCCATTGGTATCTCAACAAGGCCTGTATGATTGATTTTTCCACCTAATGCAAAAACTTTTGTGCCTTTAGATTTTTCTGTCCCAATTGATGAAAACCACTCAGAGCCATTTAAAATTATCTGAGGTACATTAGCTAGTGTTTCAACATTATTTAAAATCGTAGGTTTATTGAACAAGCCTTTATCTGCTGGGAATGGAGGTCTTGGTCTAGGCTCTCCACGATTTCCTTCTATAGAAGTCATCAATGCTGTTTCTTCTCCACAGACAAATGCTCCTGCTCCTAATCTTAGTGTGATATTAAAGGAAAAGTCTGTATCAAAAATGTTCTTTCCTAAAAGTCCATATTTTTTTGCCTGATTTATAGCTATTTCAAGCCTCGCAATAGCTATAGGATATTCAGCTCTAACATAAATGTAACCTTCACTTGCACCAATTGCATAACCAGCAATCGCCATCGCTTCTAAAATCACATGAGGGTCGCCTTCAAGAACAGATCTGTCCATAAATGCTCCAGGATCTCCCTCATCAGCATTACAGCAGACATACTTTTGATCTGCATCTTTGTCAGCTGCAAATTTCCATTTTGTCCCTGTTGGAAAACCAGCTCCACCTCTGCCTCTTAATCCAGCATCAGATATTGTTTTAATCACATCTTTTGGAGACATAGTGGTTACAGCTTTTTTCAAACCTTCATACCCCTGTAACGCTATATATTCATCTATTTTTTCTGGGTCGATTACACCACAGTTTCTTAATGCAACCCTACTTTGATCCTTGTAAAAATTATTATGATCCAAAGATCCCGCTTCTTGGGTATCTGAATCAATGGTATATTCTTTTAGTACTACTCCATGAAGAATGTGACTTTCAAAAACTTCTCTGGTCTTTTCCTCATTCATTTTTACATAAGTTACTTTATTTTTCCCTGGAGTTATTATTTCAAACATAGGCTCATACTGACATAAACCAATACATCCTGTTTGTGATATATTAACATTTTCAATTTTATTTTCTTCAACCAATCCTGTAAGGGCATCAAATAGCGATCTTGCGCCACTTGCTATACCACAGGTAGCCATTCCTACTAGTACTCTCGTTACCTTTGAATTACTGTCACCAAGGCCTGCTTGATTTCTCATTCTCTCTCTGATTGCACTCAGTTCTTCTAGAGATTTCATAAATTTTTCCTCCTACCAAATTTAAAATCTATGTTTAATTTCCTTATATATATGTTCCGTCATCTACTTCTTGTTTGTTTTCCTCTAAGTACTGCCTTATAAAAGAAGAAACTTCTGGATGATAAAAAGGTATATCATCTAAAATCTTTCTAAACTCTCTTGTATCAAGAGTGAATTCTTTTTCATCAAAAATATATTTATATAAAAAATCAGTTTTTGCGTTTCCTATAATAAGAGAATGCATAGTGCTACTGATATTTCCCAAAGGCATTCTATCTATGTTATCAAGTACAAAGACCGCTTCTATAGATGTTCCTACTCCTTCTTCGGAATCAATTTTCAAGTTTCCACCTGTAAGTTGAGCCGCCATTTTAACAAAAGGAACTCCAAAACCAACATTTTTTATTTTACTGGTTGTATAAAAGGGATCTTCAACTTTTTTGACACTCTCTTTAGACATACCATCTCCATTGTCTTTTACCATAAATTTTAGTATGTTTTCCTTATGACTTATGCAGACAGTTATTTCTATAAGTGTAGCATTTGCTTTTATTGAGTTAGTTACAATATCAAGTATGTTTAGTGAGATTTCTTTCATCATAATATTATCTGTACTTATTTAAAATATCGTAAAGATCTTCTTTAATGACATTTCCATAAACATCATCATTGATAATCATTACTGGTGCCAAACCACAAGCGCCAACACATCTACAGGCGTCAAGTGAAAAGTTACCATCTGATGTACATTCACCACTTGAAATCCCTAACATTTCCGAAAGAGAGTTGTAAATTTCACCAGATCCTTTAACATAACAAGCTGTTCCAAGACAAACTGATATTGAATTCTTACCTTTTGGATATAATGAGAAAAATGAATAAAAAGTAACAACTCCATATATTTTTTCTAACGGTATATTAAGTTCATCAGAAACTATAGTTTGTACTTCTATAGGTAAATATCCATAGATGTCTTGAGCCTTTTGTAAAATAGGAATCAAAGATCCTTTTTCATGCTTTAGTTCATCAATAGAGTTAACTAATTCTTTTTCCTGCTCTTTAGTTCCAAAAAACGGAACTGTTTTTTCTTTGGTTATCATTTTTGCCTCCTTATTTTGTATTATTATCATATATAAAATGATTTTTAATGATATCATTAAATTATACTCAGTTGAAGCGTTATTTATTTAACAAAAATTACACCTTATGTAAGTGTTACATAAGGTGTAAAAAATATCAATACTTTTTATTAATTATCTCAAGATATCTTGTCTGTTTACGTATTTTGTATGCAATAGGTGATGAGATTTCTCACTTAATGGTTCTCCTAAGAATTCTTCATATATTTTCTTGATTGCAGGAGATTCATGAGACTTTCTTATAGGTAGCTCTCTGTCGTGTTTATATACATTCGCAGTACGCTCTTTAACCTTTTTCCAGTTTCTTATTGGATTTCCACCTCCACCAATACAACCACCTGGGCATGCCATTACTTCAATAAAATGATAATCTGCTTCACCCGCAGCGACTTTATCCATCATTTTTCTAGCTTCTCCAAGGGTATGTACTACTGCAACTTTTACTGGTGTTCCTTTTATATCTATAGTAGCTTCTTTTAAACCATCTAAACCACGAACCTGCTCAAACTCAATATTTTCTAATGTTTCTCCTGTAAGTACTTCATATACCGTACGAAGAGCAGCTTCCATAACTCCACCTGTGGCTGCAAAAATTTCACCAGCACCTGTACCAAGACCAAACGGATCATCAAAAGGTGAATCTTCAATTTTTGAAAAATCAACTCCAGCTGACTTTATCATTCTTGCAAGCTCTTGAACTGTGAGAGCATAGTCTACATCCTGATATCCACTATCATTCATTTCTGGCCTTTGACATTCAAACTTCTTTGCTGTACAAGGCATAACAGAACAACAAAGCATGTTTTCTGGATCTATACCAGATTTTTCAGCAAAATAGGTTTTTATAACCGGTCCAAACATCTGCTGTGGCGATTTTGCTGATGACAAATGGTTAGTATATGAAGGATAAAATGTCTCACAGAATTTTACCCATGCTGGACAACATGATGTCATCATTGGAAGAACGCCCCCATTATTTATTCTGTGAAGTAATTCATTTCCTTCTTCCATAATTGTAAGGTCTGCTGTGAAGTCTGTATCAAATACATAATCAAATCCAATCATTTTCATCGCAGTTACAATCCTGCCAGTACTTACTATACCAGGTTCTTCCCCTAGAGCTTCTGCAATAGTAGTTCTAGATGAAGGCGCAATCTGTCCTATCAATACCTTACCTTCGGATTTAGCCTGATATATTTTATTTGATTCATCCCTGATTGTAAGAGCACCTACTGGACAAACCTGCACACATTGACCACAGTTTACACATGCTGAGTCTGCCATGCTTTTTCCATAAGGCGGTACTACAACAGTTTCATAACCTCTATCTTCTTTTGCCAATACACCAACTGTCTGAATTTCATTACAAACATCTACACAACGACCACATAATATACATTTATCAGAATCATGTACTATTGAAGGTGAAGAAAAATCAACATCTCTTCCTCTTTCCTCTACATCATATCTTAAAGGCTCGTTCATGTTAAGCTCTTCTGCTGTTGACTGAAGTTCGCAAGTGCCATTTCTTGAACAAGTCAAACATTCCTGAGGGTGATGAGCAAGCATAAGTTCAAGAATATTCTTTCTTGCCTTTAAAACTCTAGGTGTATTTGTTTTTACCACCATTCCTTCACTTACAGGATAACTACATGCTGGTTGTAAAAGTTTTTTTCCATCTATTTCTACGGCACATACTCTACAAACAGACTTTGCAGGTAAGTCTTCATGATAGCAAAGAGTAGGAATATTTATGTTTATAAGTTTTGCTGCTTCTAAAACTGTCATTCCCTCATCTGCTTTAACATCTATACCATCAATATTAATATTTATCATTATTACTGCCCCCTTTCTGGTGTGCAAACAGGACAAAAGTCTCTATCCAAATGTCTGTCATATTCTTCTGGGAAATTTCTTATACTAGAAAGAACAGGGACTGCAACTGAATGTCCTAAACCACAAAGAGCTGTTTCTCTCATTGTATCCGCAAGTTCATTCATTGTATTGATATCAATAACGCTGCCTTTTCCTTCTATTATTTTAGTTATTAATTTTACCATCTGTACACTTCCCTCACGACAAGGTGTACATTTTCCACATGATTCTTTAGAGAAAAATTCAAGTACATTTTTAACTATATCTAATATGCAATTGCTTTCATCAATCACAAATATAGTTCCACAACCAAGTCTTCCTCCCGACTCTTCGATATGGTCAATGTCAAGAGGTATATCTATCTGATCAGCATTTATAATAGCACCTGAACTACCACCTGTTTGAACAGCTAGAAGCTTTTTGCCATCAGGAACTCCACCACATACATCATAGATTATTTCTTTAAGGTTTATTCCCATTGGAAATTCATAAACACCTCTTTCTGAAACATTACCTATAATAGTAAAAAGTTTTGTACCTGGACTGTTCTTAGCGCCAATACCTCTAAACCATTCCGGTCCGTTTGCAAATATAGGTCCAATATTTGCTAGTGTTTCTACATTATTTAATACTGTAGGCAAACCAAACAAACCATGTGTACCAGGATAAGGAGGACGTGTTCTAGGCTCTCCTCTTTTTCCTTCTATAGATTCAAATAAAGCAGTTTCTTCTCCGCATACATATGCTCCTGCTCCAGAACGCATTTCAATATCAAACGAAAAATCAGTTCCAAATATATTTTCCCCAAGGGCATTTGCTTTTCTTGCACTATCTAGAGCCAATTCTAAAAGTGGAAATAAGTATGAATATTCAGCTCTAAGATATATAAATCCTCTTTTTGCTCCAATTGCTTTAGCAACTATTGCCATTCCTTCAATTATACTGTGTGGATCAGAGCTTAATAAAACCCTATCTTTATTTGTCCCAGGTTCTCCTTCGTCTGCATTACATACAACAACTTTTTCTTCACCTTCAGCATCGAAAGCAAACTTTATTTTTTGCCATGTAGGGAATCCAGCACCGCCTCTTCCACGAAGTCCTGATTCTTTTAATGTTTCAATAACTTGTGAACCTTCAAGTTTAACTGCCTTACGCAATCCATCATAAACACCAACACTCATGCTTACATTTGCATCAGTCATATTGTCTACGTCTTTATTTCTGAGTAAAACTCGCATTTCTTTCATCCCTTACACATCCTCTCTAATATATCTTTTTATAATCTCCCTTACTTTATCAGGATTTAAATTTCCATAAACTTTATCATTTATCATAATAGCCGGTGATATATCGCAGATTCCTAAACATGGACATAATTCAACTGTAAATCTGTCGTCTGGGGTTGTTTCTCCAACCTCAATTTCTAATAAATCCGTAATTGCATCAATAACATCTTTTGCACCTGTAACATGACATGGCGCTGAGTTACACATCCTAATTACATATTTACCTCTAGGTTCTACTGATAGATACTCGTAAAATGTTACAAAACTATAAACATGATTTTGTTTTAAACCCATTTCTCTTGCTATAACTGCTGCTACATCTTCAGAAAGAGAAGGCACTACTTTTTGAACGGCTATGATGACTTCCATCAATTTATCTTGCTGTCCTTTATACCTTGATGCTATTTCTGCAACTTTAACTAATGATGTAGGAGAAGTTGTAAGACTATACTTTTTGTGTGTCATATTATTTTCCCCTTTCTAAACAAATATTTCATTTTGCCTGTTGATAGTAGTACAAATAAAATATAAAGTCAATAGTTTTCAGATTAATTAAAAATTTAACAATTATTTATAGTTATTTTGAAATTCAAAGTATCTATATTCTGTTTTTTAGTTATGTTTTTCACAATAGTGATAAATATTTCACAATAAAATTTATTCTAAAATTGAAAATTTATAACTATACTGATATAATCAACATATTATTACTATATATAAAGGAGATTTCATTAATGACCGTTAGAAAAATTGTAGAACTATTAGATGCAAAGGTTGCTTCTGGAGAGGATATGTTAGAAAGCGACGTTGCCACAGCATGTGGTTCTGACATGATGAGCGATGTACTTGCTTTTGGAAAACATCAAGCTGTATTACTGACTGGTCTGAGCAATTCGCAGGTTATTAGAACCGCAGAAATGATGGATATCGTCTGTCTTGTTTTTGTAAGAACAAAAAAACCTACTCAGGATATGATTTTGCTGGCTAAAGAAAAAGGAATTGTTTTATTAGAAACAAATCACACGATGTTTACTTCATGTGGTATTTTATATGAAAATGGACTTAGAGGCGGAGGCATTGAATAATGGATTCATTAGTCTTAAAATTTGACATTATCCCAAATGACTTTTCAAGAGCTGGAGAGGCATCAAGCGCAGTAAAGAACAAACTAAAAAAGCTAGGAGTAGATCCAAATATCATTAGAAAAGTAGCTATCGCAATGTATGAAGGTGAAATAAACATGGTTATACATGCAAATGGCGGAACAATAGAGGTTATAATTTCTCTAGAAAAAATCGAAATGATATTAAAAGATACCGGCCAAGGAATACAAGACGTTGAAAAAGCAATGGAAGAAGGTTTTTCAACTGCCACTGATAAAATAAGAAGTATGGGTTTTGGAGCAGGAATGGGTTTGCCTAATATGAAAACTCATACAGACGAAATGGAAATAAAAACCGAAGCCGGAAAGGGAACCCAGGTCACAATGGTTGTCTACTTGAAGCAAGGAGAATAATAAACATGAACAAATTTTACACCTCAGTAAGGCTTAATAAAGATGCCTGTAACGGATGTATCAACTGTATAAAAAGGTGTCCTACTCAAGCTATAAGAGTGAGAAACGGAAAGGCTGTTATCACAAGCAAGTTTTGTATAGATTGCGGGGAATGTATAAGAGTATGTCCTTATCATGCAAAATATTCTACTTATAGCAACATTGATGTTATGGATAACTATGAATATACCGTTGCACTTCCTGATCCTGCATTTTATGGGCAATATAACAATTTAAAAGATATAAACATAATCCTTACAGCTTTAAAATTAATGGGTTTTGATGATGTATATGAGATAAGTGCTGCTTGTGAATATATCTCTCAGCTTACTACAAAATATGTTTCCGAAAACAGAGACAAGTGGCCTATAATCAGTTCTGCCTGCCCAGCAATGGTAAGGCTGATTCAAGCTAAATTTCCAAGCTTAATTGACCATTTACTTCCTATTAAAGAGCCCTCTGAATTAGCTGCTGAGTTTGCCAGAAAAAGGGCAATGGAAAAAACAGGACTTCCTTCTGAAAAAATCGGAATAATAACAATATCTCCATGTCCAGCAAAAGTTACCAGTATAAAAACACCTGTCGGAAAGTCTAAAAGCGATATAGATGCTGTTTTTGCCATCAAAGATATTTACGGAATACTATTAAAATATATGGATAAGGCTGTAGAAAATATTGAAAACCTTTCTATTTCTGGCAGAGCCGGAATCAGATGGGGAGCAGTAGCCGGTGAATCTTATTTCCAAGATACAGAAAACTACCTGGCAGCTGATGGAATAGAAAATGTCATCCACATACTTGAAGAATTAGAAGATGAAAGATTTAGCAACTTAAAATATGTTGAATTAAACGCATGTAGCGGGGGATGTTTAGGTGGAGTATTAAATATAGAAAACCCCTATATAGCAAGAGTTAAACTAAAAAAAGTACGCCGCGGGATGCCAAATATAAAAACTTTTTTAGATGAAAATGATGAAGAAGCAATTAAAAGCGCTTATTGGGAAAAGGAAATTGAATTCCAACCAGTTTTTAACCTTGGAAATAATATGCTAGAAAGCATGGAAAAAATGGAACAATCCGAAGAAATACTTAAAAAATTTCCTGGTCTTGATTGTGGATCTTGTGGCGCTCCAACATGTAGAGCACTTGCTGAGGATGTAGTGCGAGGAGTTGCAAGCGAAAGATATTGTTTTGATGTACTAAGAAAGCTCTATAAGGAGGTTACTAATGACGATAAATCAGCTGATAGAGAAAAGTGATTTTCAATTAATAAATAAAGGAATAAACCTAAACAGGAAAATCTCAAAGCCTTTTTGCTGTGATTTATTAAGTATTGCTATGAGTAGAGCCTCTGAGGGTTGTGCATGGGTAACTGTTATGGGTAATGTAAATACTATAGCCATCGTTTCATTAACTGATACAGCATGCTTAATTTTAGCCGAAGGAGCCGATTTAGACGAAACTGCAAAGTTAAAGGCCGTATCGGAAGGAATAACTGTTTTAAGAACTACAAAGCCAATTTTTGAAACTGCAACAATAATTGCGGAGATGATAAATGATTAGACTTTCTTATGATTTGCATATTCATACATGTCTTTCACCTTGTGGCGATAGACAAATGATACCAGATAATATTATCGGTATGGCTTATATGAATAACTTAGATGTAATAGCGATAACTGATCATAATACCACTAAGAACTGTGAGGCTGTTTATAACCGTGGGAAAGACTTCGGTATTATTGTGATACCTGGAATCGAAGTGACAACATCTGAAGATATCCATGTTGTTGTTTTATTTAAAACTCTTGAGGATGCGAATAAGTTTAACACATATATTTATGAACACCTAGCGAAAGTAACTAATAAAGAAAAGGTCTTTGGGGAACAATTATTTTGTAACTATAAAAACGAAATAACCGGAAAAGAAAAATACCTTCTAATAAATGCCACTGACATATCCATAGAAGATATGTATGAAATATGTGAAAACTTTTCAGGTTTGATGATTCCTGCACACATAGATCGGGACTCTTATAGTATACTGTCAATTCTTGGAACAATTCCTAATGATAGTAAATTTAAGTGTGTTGAAATCAAAAACAAAAAAAATATGCCCTTACTATTAGAAAAGTTTCCCTACTTAAAACAGTGTACTATACTACACAACTCTGATGCACATTATTTAACTGAAATAAACGAGTCAAACGATTATATAGAAGTAAAAGAAAAGAATATAGATGAAATTTTCAAAAAATTGTATGAAAACAAATAAACACTTTTTTAGATTTGTTGTTGACATTTGCAAATAATAGCTTATTATATATAATAGCATGCTTGTGCATAGGAAAACTAGTTTAAAAAAGGAGAAAAAAAATGGAATATTTAATTTATTGTGCCATAGGTGCAGGCGTTATTGGATTGCTATATGCACTAATTTTGGCTGTAAAGGTTTCTAAACAAGATGCCGGCACAGATAAAATGAAAGAAATTGCTCACGCTATAAGCGAGGGAGCAAAGGCATTCTTGTTTGCAGAGTACAAGATCTTAGTGTTCTTTATAATAATACTATTCTTGATTCTTGGCTTTGCAATTGGTTGGGTAACTGCACTTTGTTTCATCATTGGTGCTGTATTCTCAATTCTTGCAGGTTATTTTGGAATGAGCGTTGCTACAAAAGCAAACGTAAGAACTGCTGCTGCTGCTGCTAAAAAAGGTATGAACGGAGCATTATCTGTAGCATTCTCAGGTGGAGCTGTTATGGGTATGTGCGTTGCTGGTTTAGGACTATTAGGAGTTACTCTTATTTATTTCTTAACAGGGCAAAATCCTGACGTACTTTTCGGATTCAGTTTAGGTGCTTCTTCAATAGCATTGTTTGCCCGTGTTGGTGGTGGTATTTATACAAAAGCTGCTGATGTTGGTGCTGACCTTGTTGGAAAAGTTGAAGCTGGAATACCTGAAGATGATCCTAGAAACCCAGCCGTTATCGCTGATAATGTTGGTGACAATGTTGGTGATATTGCTGGTATGGGAGCAGACTTATTTGAAAGTTATGTTGGTTCTATAATTTCAGCTATTGCTCTTGGTATTGTTTATGCTACAAAAGGTGGATTTGACACTGCACCATATGCATTGTTCCCACTTGTACTAGCTTCTGTAGGTTTACTTGTTTCTATATTAGGAACTTTCTTTGTAAGAGGTAAAGAAGGTAGAAATCCTCAAAAGGCATTAGACCTTGGAACATATATCGCTGCAATCCTTTTGGTTATTGCTGCAATAGTTTTAAGCTACTTCATGTTAGATCATTCATTTAAGCCAGCAATAGCAATCATAGCAGGGTTAATAGTTGGTCTACTAATAGGAAAAATTACAGAAGTATATACTTCCGAACATTATAAATCAGTTAAAGGTATCGCTGATCAGTCTAAAACAGGTGCTGCTACTACAATCATCAGCGGACTGGCAGTAGGTATGAAATCTACAGTATTTCCTATCTTACTAATCTGTGTAGGTATCTTTACAGCATATTCACTTTGTGGTATTTATGGTATCGCTCTTGCAGCTGTAGGTATGCTTTCAACAATCGGTATTACACTTGCTGTTGATGCTTATGGCCCAATCGCGGACAACGCAGGTGGTATTGCTGAAATGGCTGAAATGGATGAAGGTGTTCGTAAAATCACTGACCAGTTAGATGCTGTTGGTAACACAACTGCTGCTATCGGTAAAGGTTTTGCTATCGGTTCTGCTGCTCTAACTGCTTTGGCTTTATTCTCATCATATGCTGATAAGGTTAATGCAGGAACTGTTTCAGAGCTAGCAATAGACATCTTAAACGCAAGAGTTGTTATTGGTATCTTAATTGGTGGTATGTTAACTTTCTTATTCTCAGCTCTAACAATGGAAAGTGTTTCAAAAGCTGCTAATAAAATGATTGAAGAAGTTAGAAGACAGTTCAAAGAAATCCCTGGGATTTTAGAAGGAAAAGGAAAACCTGATTACAAATCATGTGTATCTATTTCAACAGGTGCTGCTCTTAAAGAAATGATGATTCCTGGAATCATTGCTGTACTTAGCCCATTAGTTGTAGGTTTCGGACTTGGTGTTGAAGCACTAGGCGGATTACTTGCTGGAGCATTAGTAAGTGGTGTTTTAATGGCTATATTCATGGCTAATGCAGGTGGTGCATGGGATAATGCTAAGAAATTTATCGAAGGTGGTTCACACGGCGGTAAAGGAAGTGAAGCCCATAAAGCTGCAGTTGTTGGAGATACAGTAGGAGATCCATTTAAAGATACTTCTGGTCCTTCAATCAACATCTTAATTAAACTTATGACAATTGTTTCACTTGTATTCGTACCTGCTTTCTTAAAGGTTTCAGAAGTACTTGATGTTAGAGGTTTAATTGATTTAGTACTTAAATAATAATATAAAAATTTTATGCCGGAGGTTTATAGCCTCCGGCATTTTTATTACCTATAGTTCTTTCAACGCTTCTTCATAATCTTCTCTAGTATTAAGGTTTGCAAAAGATTTATTTAAGTCATATTTAGGAATATATTTAACATTTGATTTTTCAAATAGTTCTTTAATCTTGTAATCCTTCTTTTCAATTAAACTTTCAATGTTTTCTAAACAGCTTCTATTATAAACTGCAAATAGAGGTTCTGTCTTGCCATCCTCTTTTAACAAAGCACAAATGTCTACCCCTTCACTCTTTTCCATCATTTCAATAGCTGCACTAGGCATCACAAAAGGAGTATCAACAGCACATACGAAAAACTTCTCTATGTCAGTATTTTTAAAAACCGAATAAAATCCACCCATAGGACCAATCCCTTTATATATGTCCTCAATTTCTTCTACACCCAAGTTCAGGTCATCAAAATGTCCTTTTTCATTTACAGAGAGTAAGATTTCATCAAAGTGTTCTTTAAAAATATTCACCATATGTTCAATAAGTGTTTTATCCCCTATTTTTAGCAAGGACTTATTTGTCCCCATTCTTTTACTTTTGCCTCCTGCTAAAATAACTAATGTCTTTTTCATATCACACCTCTTTCAAATATATTTTAGCTTCACGATTAAAAAAAAGCAACGAATTTATTTTATAATAATAATTCTTCTTACGCAAAGAGAGGATGCCGCTTACGCGGCATCCTCTCGAGGCATATATAATGGTTGTATATTGTGATTATCTATAGGTATAATCTCCTGCCTTATACTTTGGCGGTATGACAGGAACCTGTAGATAAGAGTCATACTTTCCTCCTGCATGTACAATATGCTTCCCTTTATTGTCTGTTTCCCATGAAAGTGGTTCAAACCAACCTTCACGAATATAACGTCCAGATAATTGAATCCTTAACTTCTGTCCTTTATGCCATATTTTACTTGATGGCACGATTCTAATGTCTACAGGAACAATTTCTCCTGGTGATAGTTTCTCTTCTTTTGTATGAGCCTGTACTGGCTCATATTTTGTAGAAAGCTTTTTATCAAGCGCTCTTTGAGAAACTCTCATTTTGCCCCATGTTCCCGGATGTGGCTCATTTAAAATATATGTAGGTAGCCATTCTCCGTTCTCATCTGCTTTCTGGATATTAACAAATAAATCCATTTCATCATGACAGTCCGATTCTACCCAAAGACGAAGCATCATAAAACCTGTTAATTCTGTCTCTTCCTCAAATGTAAAGTCAAAGTTTAATAATCCGTCTTCTGAATCGTAACTGCAACTTGATTCTTCTGATATTTCTTCTTCACATAAAGATACATTTTTTGCATCAATGTAAAGCTTCTTGTATTCTGTTCTAGCTAATGGGAATTCTTTTTCTGGTCTGTTTGTCTGGTAATCACAGTCAAACGCATCCATTACTTCAATTCTGTAACGTGGTGTCATTTCCCATCCATTATGAATGTCTTTTAAGTATCTATCAAAGAACAGCTTAAGATCCTGAATGTTCTTTGGATCGTATAAATCTGGCCATTCCTGCTCTCTATGAGCTCTCATCCATTTTCTTCTTGATTTAATTCTTCTAAATGCATTAAAAGAACCTCTCAAGTGGAAATGCTGCCATGCAGCACATGCATATACCGGAATATTTATTTTTTTGTAATCCGGCACCTTATCTTCCCAATATTCATTCATTAACGGGTATTTTTTCGCCATAGCAACCTGATCATCAACACCATTTGGTCCTGTCAAAGATGCTACAATGAATTCATTAAAGCTTAATGCTGGGATTCCGCCTTCATAAATAGATTCGCGGAATATATCTGTAGTCGCTTCCCAAGGTGCTATACATGCTAAATGTGGTGGCTGCTGTGCTGCTATTCTATACTGTGTCATCGCCACACATGAGTTACCACTCATTCCGACTTTACCATTACACCAAGGTTGTTCAGCTACCCATTCTATAAAGTCATATCCATCTCTTCCATCCTGTGTTCCAAAAAGGTTAATATCACCTTCTGAATGTCCTGTTCCTCTAGGGTCAACATTTGCTACTGCATAACCCTGATGACACCAGTATCCTGGATCTGGAGACTCGAATTTTGACATTGTTGATATTGTGCCCGGTGGAACACCCATAACCTGCCACTCACTCATACCATCTCCTGGACGTTTACCGTAGTAACTCCAAGAAACTAAGCAAGGGATGTTTTCGGCACCCTTTGGTCTGTAAATATCGGTATATATAGTTGTTCCATCGCGCATTACAACTGGAACATCCTGCTCGCAAATTAAGCCGTCTTCTGTCTCATAAGTACGTGGGTTGAATTTTGCACAAAATCCATGAGCAGTTGAGGCAATACCCTCTAATTTTGACAAATCCAGATCCTCGTCCGGATCAACCGGAACTCTAGCCTTTCTGTAGATTGTTTCGATTTCCTGCCCGTTAAAAGTTTCCGTCTTAGTAAAATATTCGGGTGTCCCCATGATATCTTCCATATTTTTCTCCTTTTTTCAAGAAGAAGTTTTTCTTATTCCTCGATTAATTCAAGTAAGTAATCTGCTGCTTCACCAATAGTTTTCTTTCTTCTGAAATCCATAAATGGTATTTCAACATCAAGTTCGTCTTCACATGATGTTGTTAATTGTGAGTAGTTTACTGACTTCATATCAAGACTTTCAAAAGTAACTCCTTCACTGTAATCGCCTTCTCCTTTAATAGCTGTCAGACGTTCTGCCAATAGTTCCAAAATTTCCTCTCTTGTTTCCATTACATTTCCTCCTAAATAATTTATTGCAATTTGTAGTAATAGTATATATAATAAAACCAATAAAATCATCATGTTTGCACACAACTTTAATTATTTTATAATTACATTTTTGTGTAAACACACAATCAATAAACAGGAGACATTCATGGAACTTTTTGCAATAAAGGAAAAACTAAAAGAGTATAAAATTAAATCATTAGGAAATCCTGACCTTAATGTAGATATAAGAATGATAAAACTTTTGGAAAAAGATCAAAAACGATTTCACAATCACATTATATATTTAGGTAGTGCCGATGATCTGCCAGAGGATAATCTTTCTGGCAGTTTTACTATTCTATGCTATGGGGAACTCAAGGATAAGTCTATATATAAAGATAGTTCTTTCAGACTTCTTAATATTACTGAAGAACCTAATATTAATGAAATCTTCAACACAATACAAGATACTCTAACCGAAACTCAACAAATAAACATTGGCCTTCATATACTGGTAGATGCTTTTTTTGCTGAGAAGGGATTGCAGTATTTGATTGACACTGCTTATGAGGTGTTTGGTAATCCACTTTTTGTTATAGATAGCAGTTATAAGTATTTAGCCGTATCTACTGGAATGATACCAGATAATCTTTTTATATCTAAAGAAACTCGTACAGGTTATATTTCTGATGAAGGTGTGGAATTTATCAGAGAATCTCGTTTAGATGAAAAAATCAGAACTCAAAATTCACCAGTATATTTTAAAAACCCTCTACACGGAAGAGGAATGATAGCCGATGACATTAAAATTAATAACATAGAAGTAGGTCATATAATGATTTACGAACTAGATAGACCTTTTAATGACTACGACAGCATCATGCTTCACCGTATGAGTCGTCTTGTCTCAATGGAGCTTCAAAAGAATAGTTTTTTTACTGCCAACAAGGGATTAATGTATTCTTATTTTCTAGTAGATTTATTAGATAAACCAAACATAAACTATGCATCTGTAAAAGAACGCCTTACTGTAATGGGCTATAAAATAAAGGATGAACACTATATTTTAACTATACCTTCTCGCAGCTATCACAATTCAGAGGCAAAACTTGAAGTAATAGTAAACCAACTACACCATATATTAGAAGGAAGTATCTATGCAATATATGATAACTCAATAGTTATATTAATAAGTAGAAATAGAGAAACTGGTATGAATGAATATGAAATGGAAAAGCTTAAAGATTTCCTTTCATCAAATAAACTAGTTGCAGGACTAAGCAATTTCTTTACTGATTTAAAAGAAACCAAAAGATTTTATAACCAGGCACTTAAATCAATAGAAATGGGAGAAAAATTACAATCAAGTAAAGTAATTTTCAATTACTCAGATTTTTATATCTACCATATCCTAGAGATGTGTAATGAAGATGAAGGACTTAGTTATTTCATCCACCCTTCAATGATGAAACTTCTATATTATGATAAAGAGCACGGAACAGACCTATTAAACACACTACATGAGTTTTTAGAATCACCAGGTCAGCCAACACAGATATCCAAAAGGTTGTTTATTCACAAAAATACACTTTTATATAGAATGGAAAAAATACGAAATATTATGGACTGTAAGCTTGAGTCAGGTGATGAATTTATGACTATGGGGCTATCCTATAAAATAATGAAATATTTAAAAATGCTTTAACACTAAGTAGCTAGGATACATCTCCAATTTTAGATTTTGTACTAAAATAAATACATTTTTAATAGTTTTTACTAAATATTAGTTGTTATATAGTATAAATACCATAACTTTTATTGATTGAAAATATAAGTTTGTCATGCTATAGTAATAGCAATAAAATAAAATAGGAGGACTGTGATGAAAAAGCAGGAAATCAGAAAATTTAAAAAAGTGCTTGTTGCAAATCGTGGCGAAATTGCAATAAGAGTTTTCAGAGCACTGGCAGAGTTAGATATAACTACTGTAAGTATATATTCAAAAGAAGATAAATATTCCCTTTTCCGTACTAAAGCAGATGAATCATACCCACTAAATCCTGAAAAAGGCCCAATAGATGCTTACCTTGATATTGAAACTATAATCAAGATTGCCCTTTCAGCAGGAGTAGATGCAATTCATCCAGGGTATGGATTTTTATCAGAAAATCCACAATTTGTTGAAGCTTGTGAAAAAAATAATATTGTTTTTATAGGACCAAGTAAAGATATCATGAATGCTATGGGTGATAAAATCTCATCCAAACAAATGGCTATCGCAGCTGAAGTACCTATTATTCCAGGTATTGACCATGCTATAAAAGATATTGATACTTTAACAAAAATAGCAGATGAAATTGGTTATCCTATTATGTTAAAAGCTTCAAATGGTGGTGGCGGACGTGGAATGCGTATCGTTTATTCAAAAGAAAACTTAGCCAAAGAATTTGAAGAAGCTAAAAACGAATCAAAAAAAGCCTTTGGCGATGACAAAATATTTATTGAAAAATACTTAAAAAGTCCAAAACATATAGAAGTACAAATTCTTGGAGATAATTACGGTAATATTGTTCATATTTTTGACCGTGACTGTTCTGTACAAAGACGTCATCAAAAAGTTATTGAATACGCACCGGCATTTTCAATCCCAGAAGAAACAAGAAACATCATTTTCGATAGTTCTATAAGACTTGCTAAAAAAGTAGGTTACCGTAACGCAGGAACATTAGAATTCCTTGTTGATGCAGATAACAAACCATACTTCATTGAAATGAATCCTCGTATACAGGTAGAACATACTGTAAGTGAAATGGTAACTGGTCTTGATATTGTTCAATGCCAGATATTAATAGCTGAAGGTTATACTCTAGATTCTGAAGAAATAAATATACCTTCACAGGATTCACTAAAATGTTCAGGCTTTTCAATTCAGACTAGAATAACAACCGAAGATCCAACTAACAATTTCTTACCAGATACAGGAAGAATTGAAGTTTATCGTTCAGGATCTGGTGCAGGTATTCGTCTTGATGGTGGTAATGCATATTCTGGAGCAGAAATAACTCCTTTCTATGACAGCCTTTTAGTTAAAACAGTATCTTTTGACAGAACCTTTGAGGGCGCAATCAGAAAATCACTTCGTGTATTAAAAGAAATGAGAATTAGAGGTATTAAAACAAACATACCTTTCTTGATTAATGTTCTTAACCATGACATATTTAGATCAGGTAGCTGTTATACAACTTTTATAGAAGAAACTCCAGAACTTTTCGATATCGAAAAAAGTCAGGATAGAGCTACAAAAATTATCGAATTTATCGGAAACAAAGTAGTTAATTTTAGTCTTGGTGAAAAACCAGTTTATGAATTGCCTAGTGCGCCAAAGTTTGATAAAGACAAAAAAGTTTATGGTGCAAGAGATGAATTCTTAAAACTTGGAGCAAAAGACTTTACACAAAAAATACTTACCGAGAAAAAGTTATATGTAACAGACACAACTATGAGAGATGCTCAGCAATCCCTCATGGCTACAAGACTAAGAACAAAAGACTTATTAGAATCAGCCGCTGCTACAAACTCAATTATGCAAAATGCATTTTCAGTTGAAGCATGGGGTGGTGCTACATATGATACAACATATAGATTCTTAAAAGAATCACCATGGAAAAGGCTATCTTACTTACGCGAGTTAATGCCAAATACATTAATCCAAATGCTATTAAGAGCTTCAAATGCTGTAGGTTATAGTAACTATCCAGATAACGTTGTTAAAGAATTTATTAAACTTTCTGCAAAAGAAGGAATAGATGTATTTAGAATTTTCGACAGTTTAAACTGGGTTGAAAATATGAAAATGCCTATCGATGAAGCTTTAAAAACTGGAAAAATTGTTGAAGGTTCAATTTGTTATACAGGTGACATTTCAAGTCCAAGTGAAATGAAATACACTTTGGATTATTATATTAAAAAAGCAAAAGAGCTTGAATCCTTAGGATGTCATATATTTACCATAAAAGATATGGCTGGATTACTTAAACCTCTTGCTGCAAAAACTCTTATTTCAACACTTAAATCAGAGTTAAAAATACCTGTAAACTTACATACACATGATTCAACAGGTAACGGAGTAAGTACAATACTTATGGCTGCAGAAGCAGGTGTAGATATAGCTGATCTTGCAATCGAATCAATGAGTTCACTTACAAGTCAGCCTTCATTAAATGCTATTGTTGAAGCTGTTAAAAATACAGATAGAGACACAGGACTTGACACAGACGAACTAAATGAATTAAGCAGATACTATGCAGGCGTTAGAAAAATTTACAAAGATTTCGAAAGCGAAATGAATGCACCAAACACAGAAATTTATAAATACGAAATTCCTGGAGGACAGTATTCAAACTTACTCGCTCAGGTTAAATCAATGGGCTCTGGAGACAGTTTTGAAGAAATTAAAGCTTTATATAAAGAAGCAAATGATCTTTTAGGAAACATTGTAAAAGTTACACCTTCATCAAAAGCAGTTGGAGATTTAGCTATTTTCATGTTCCAAAATGGTTTGAATATGGACAATATCCTTACTGAAGGAAAAGACCTTTCATATCCTGAATCTGTAGTTGAATACTTTAAAGGAATGATGGGACAACCAGAAGGAGGATTCCCTATAGATCTTCAAAAAATAGTTCTTAAAGGAATTGAGCCAATAACTGAAAGACCTGGTTCACTTCTTCCTGATGAAGATTTTGATAAAATAAAAGAACACTTAACAGAGAAATTTGAATTCAACAACCTTTCTGATGATGAGTTTAAACAAAAAACAATTAGTTATTCATTGTATCCAAAAGTTTATGAAGACTACTGTGATCACTTAGAATCATTTAATGATGTAACTCTTCTAGAAAGTCATGTATTTTTCCATGGACTAAGAAAAGGAGAAGAAACAGTTCTACACCTTGAAGAAGGAAAAGATCTAATTATTAAATTGATAGATATTTCTGATCCTAACGAAAACGGTATGAGAAGTGTAACTTTCGAAGTGAATGGTTCCATGAGACAGGTAAGAATTCAAGATAGCCAGTTAGAAGTTAAATCAGACCATAAATTAAAAGCTGAGAAAAACAACCCTAAACATCTAGGTTCAACAATTCCTGGAACTGTTGGAAAAATACTTGTTAAAGAAGGTGATGAAGTTACAGCAAACATGCCTCTTATGACAGTAGAAGCCATGAAAATGGAAACAACAGTCGTTTCTAAAGTTGATGGTAAAGTA
>CAXXOZ010000009.1:0-228865 GCA_963676435.2 uncultured Parasporobacterium sp. | reverse complement strand
TTCATGGAAAAATTCTCAGACTCCCAAAATATTATGTTGTTACAAGCCAAGAATTAAAAAATAAGATTGCCACTGAATGTGTTTCAGGCTTTACTAAAAATGCGGATAATATAAATGGCGCACCCGCTCTAGTTGTAATTGCATATGATACTGGTATTTGTGGTTTTAACAAGGACGGTACTTATACTACTTCTAAAGAAGACAGATGGGAAATGTTTGATTCAGGTATTGCCACTCAAACACTTTGTTTGGCTGCACATTCTTTAGGACTTGGAACAGTTATTTTAGGAATATTTGATGAAGATAAAGTTTCTGAAGTTATGTGTCTTCCTGAAAATAAAAAAGTAGCCGCTTTAATTCCTTTAGGCTACCCAGATACAAAACCTGAAGCTCCAAAACGCAAGGAAGTTTCAGAGCTTTTAACTATCATTTAACCTTCAATCAATTTAATTAAATCTTCTTCATTAATAATACTTACGCCTAATTCTTTTGCTTTTTTATTTTTAGAAGAAGATGAAGTAAAATCATTATTTACAAGATAGTTAGTCTTTGAGGTTACACTACCTGTGACTTTACCTCCTAGGCTTTCTATCTTTTCTTTTGCTTCATCTCTATTTGTGAATTTTTCAAGGCTACCTGTTATAACAAAAACTAAGCCCTCTAGTTTATCAGCATTTATATTTTGCTTTGGCATTTCTATTTTTAGTTCTTTTAATAAATTATCAAATCTTTTATTATTGTCATTATTAGAAAAATATTGGATGAAAACATCTGCTATTACTTCACCGATACCATCTATACTTATTAATCTTTCTTTATCAGCTTTTCTAATTTCTGCTAATTCATAATTATATTCTTTGCATATTAGTTTTGCTGTAGATAAGCCAATATTTAATATCCCTAATGAGAATAAAAGTCTTGCTGAATCTGTTTTTCTTGAAATATTCACAGACTCTATTATATTATCATAAGATTTTCTACCAAAACCTTTAGTATTAACTATTTCTTCTTCATATTTATCCAGATGATATATATCAGCAAATTCATTAATATAGCCTTTTGAAATAAACTTTTCTAGAGTTTCTTCTGAAAGTCCATCTATATTCATTGCATTTCTACTTACGAAATGTGTAAACAATTTTATTTTCTTTGCAGCACATTCTGGATTTGGACAATGTAATGTTTTTATTCCATTAATGTCCTTCTTATTCGTTGGAGTTTGACACACTGGGCACTTTTCTGGTATGAATTTCACTCCACTTCTTGTTAAATTATCTGCTATCTGTGGTATTATCATATTTGCCTTATATACCGTAATGGTATCACCTTCACCCAACGCGAGAGCTTCAAGTATACTTATGTTGTGAAGGCTTGCCCTGCTTACAGTAGTTCCTTCAAGTTGAACCGGTTCAAATATAGCAATAGGATTTATAAGCCCCGTTCTTGATGCACTCCATTCTATTTGAATTAATTTTGTCTGAGCTAATTCATCAGCCCATTTAAATGCAATTGAATTTTTGGGGAATTTTGATGTTGCCCCTAAGGACTCTCCATACGCGATGTCATCTAACAACATTACAAGACCATCTGAAGGTATATCATTATCTAATATCGCTTCTGCAAAATATTCTACTATATCTTCAACCGTATCTTTATTTACAGCCTTATAATCAACGATAACAAATCCCTGCTCTTTAAGCCATTCAAGTTGTTTTTTTTCTAGAATTACTAAAATCTACATCAGTCGCAGTGACTAAAGAAAATGCATAGAAATTTACATTCCTGCTGGCTGTAACTTCATTATTTAGTTGCCTCACTGAGCCAGAACATAGATTTCTTGGATTTTTATACTTTGACTCTACCTCTATAATTTTTTCATTTATTTTATTAAAGTCAGAATATTTTATAATAGCTTCACCTCTTAAAACAAGCTTTCCCTTATATGGTATCTGCATTGGTAAATTTTTAAATGTTTTTGCATTATTAGTTATTACTTCACCAATGTTTCCATTTCCTCTTGTAACAGCTTTTGAAAGTTTGCCTTCTTCATAGGTTAGAACTATAGTAAGGCCGTCTAATTTCCATGAGAGTAAACCTTCTTTTTCACCAAGAAAATCCGCCAAATCTGAAGCTTCTTTTGTTTTATCTAAAGATAACATAGGGTTTTCATGTGCTTCTTTTGGCAGTTCACTTAAGACCTCATAGCCTACATTTATAGTCGGACTATCAGACAAAACTATACCTGTTTGTTTTTCCAGCTCAAGTAGTTCATCATATAGTCTATCATATTCAAAGTTTGACATTATTTCCTTGTCATCCTGTTCATATGTCTTTCTTGCCTCATTTAATATTTTTACTAATTCATTTATTCTTTCCATTACTTCACCCTTAATTCTTCTGCTTCTTTTTTAGATAATTCTCTATATTTACCTGTTTTTAAATTCCCAAGCCTTAAATCCATAATTCGAATTCTTTTTAAACTAACAACCTTAAAACCCAAGTAATCACACATTCTTCTAATTTGTCTATTTAGCCCTTGGGTTAAGATAATATTAAAAGTATAATCATCAATCTTTTTCACCTTGCACGGTCTTGTTATTGTATCTAATATTGGTACTCCCTTACTCATATTTTTTATAAATTCACTATCTATTTTTTTATTTACTCTTACCTGATATTCTTTTTCATGATAATTTGAAGCTTTCAAAATATTATTAACAAGTGAACCATCGTTAGTAAGTAGTATAAGTCCTTCGGAATTTTTATCAAGTCTTCCTATCGGATATATTCTAGTAGGGTAATTTACAAAATCTACAATGTTGTTTTTTATATCTTTACTTGTTGTACATTCTATTCCTACTGGTTTATTTAACGCTATTATAACCGTTTCTTGTCTTTTTTTCACTAAAATACCATCACAGATTATTTTCTGTGATGGTAAAATTTTCATACCGAGTGGAGCCACTTTTCCATCTACAGTGACTTTGCCTGCTTCTATAAGGCTATCGGCCTGACGACGGGAGCAAATTCCGCAGTCAGATAAATATTTATTTAACCGTATTTGATTACTTATCTCATTCATAAAGATATTTTACTATAAAACTCAATATTTTACATCAAATTTTTATGCTATTGAGCTTACATATTTTATCGCCTTATTTACAGGGGCAATACTTAAAATAATTAAAGTAATAATCGCTTCAATCAACATATAACTTCCATTATAAGCTATTGAATAAATCAGTGGGTGCATACTTTCTGGTGCATATGATGCAAAGAAAATATATCCTGATGCTGTTGAAAATACAAATCTTCCAAATACACCTAAAAGAAACCCAATATGTAAGTTATTAAATGAAAATACCTTACCAATGTTAACTTTAAATTTTGCATTCTTTAAGAATCCTGAAAGTCCAAGAGCACCAAATGCTAATGGGTAGTCAAAAAGTAACTGTATTGGATGAACAACATATGGATCAATTATTAATTGCAAAAATCCATAGGCTATACCTGTTATGATTCCATATACTGGACCATACCAAATCCCTACAAGTGTGATAAATAACATACTGCAAAGTGTCACTGAACCTCCAAATAACCATAAAGGTAATGGTAGTTTAACATTTGACAGTACAAAGGCTATTGCAATTGCTACCGCACAAAATACAAGCCTTAGTGGTGAAAACTTCTTTTCAGACATAAAAAAATCCTCCTTTTTTTATGCCAGAGGATTACTTTCGTAGTATCATACTAATTAAAACAATATAATATGCTTCCTTACGTCGGTATTAACCGAATCAAGTAATAAGGGTAAATGTCATATAACATAATCTCAGCCTTTTTTAGGCTCCCCTAGCTTTTAATTTTTATTACGGAAGAAAGTGTATCATTATAAGTCATTTTCGTCAACCATTTTTTTATTATTGATAAAAAAATAATTCTAAGTTACAATTAATCTGTTGTGAGCATCTGTAGCTCAATGGATAGAGCTTTGGCCTCCGGAGCCAAAGGTGTCGGTTCGATTCCGGTCAGATGCATTTTATCATCTACAAAAAATTCATACCCTTCTAAATTATCCGTACTCCATTCGTAGTACGGTTTTTTATCTGGTGAGAGTGTTTCCATTATACTCATTATGGTACCACCATGAGTTACAATTGCACCACTTGTAATATTTTTATTAATCAATTCTTTTACTGTGAACTCAAATTCTTTTAATGTTCTATTTTTAAATTCTTTTATGCTTTCTCCGTTTGGAAAAGGTAATTTTGCATTACTGTCTATCCATTTTTGATAGTCTGCATTTCCACACAATTCCTTATAATTTTTGTTTTCAAAATCTCCAAAATCACATTCTTTGAAATTTTCTCTAATAATAATTTCTTTATTAGGAAAAAGCAAAGAGGCTGTTTGAACACACCTCTTTAATGGGCTGGAAATAACTATGTCTACTTCAGGAGGTGTTATAAATTCAAATAATTTTAATCCCTCTTCTAGTAGGTTTTCATCTGTTTTCCCAATATATCTTTTATATGTATTGCCTAATGTTTTTCCATGTCTAATCAGCCTTAATTTAAGCATTTTTCAACTTCACTCCAAGTCCAAACAATACCCTATGTACCTCTGTAGAGTTTTTTGCAATAATAGATGATGTCCTTCCTACAACCTCTCTATACTGCCTTTCAAATGGCTCTATAGGTATGACTCCTGCGCCAACCTCGTCTACAATAATTATTGCATCAGGGTTTTCTTCAAATAATCTTTCTAGCATAGGTTCTGTTTCTTCATTTTCTAGTATACACCTTCTGATAATTTCATGAAAACGATAAATTATCTTGCCTCTGTAAATTTCTTCATAATCACAATATTCACCATCCACTACTTCACTTTCTGTGTAACCTGTAATGTCAAATGCATAGTTCAACTTGCCTTGATACGCTCCGCCTGTAATTAAAACCATATAATTTCTCCTCCTACTACAAATATTATAATAAAGAGTTCACAAAGCTGAAGGAAATAACCACACAAATCACCTGTTATTCCACCAAAACTTTTATATGACTTATATCTAAAATAAATAAAAACTAATATTGCAGCCATTACACCGCTTATGCCTATGTATACATTATAACAAATCATTAGAATAAAACAAGCTATCATATATACACTAGAAGTAATACCTACAATTATTTTTGCTGACATATCAGAAAAAGTTCTTGCTAGTCCAGTATCTTTTGCCATTTTAAAACTCACAATAGAATATGCACTCATTGACCTTGATAGAACATATCCAATAGCTACTATAACTATTGAAATCTCTGATAATTGAGAAGTAAAACCTATAGCTAATATAAAATATAAAATTCCAAATATTATTGCAAATGCGCCTGCATGAGTATCACTTAAAATTTCAACTTTTTCTTGTTTAGATTTATTGGAACTTAGAGCATCTATTGTGTCTAACAAACCATCAAGATGAAGCCCTCCTGAAATCAAAACAGGAATGGCAACTAATATAGTTGTTCTTATAATAATATTTATATCTAATAAAATGCATAACTGAAACCAGAAATAAACCAAGGCTCCTACAACCCCTCCAACTAATGGAAAAAAACACATGGCATATTTCATACTTTTTTCTTCCCAGTTCACTCTAGGAACTGGTATCCTTGAATACATCGAAAAAGCTATAATTATTCCTTTTAATACTGAAAGCATATATTTCTCCTAGTCTATTTTTTTAATAAAAAAAGGAATCCCACAATTAATTTCTATTGCTTGATCTGACTTTTTTGCTATATATTTATTAACTTCACTTAGATTTTTCATATATTTAACAGTAAAATCATCATATCTTTTCCCATCTTCAAAGATGTTATTAGAAACGAAAATAACATTATCTGATTCACTGATTAATTTGTCAATTCCCTTTTTAATGGCTGATACTGCTTCGTCTTTAGCCCCATTTTCACTAAACATTTCATTTGCAACCCAATTTGAAACACACTCAAGTAACACTGTGCTATCCTTTGTCAGAGAAACACTTTCTATATCTGTATAACATTCAATAGTTTCAAAATTTTTATTAGCCCTTAGCCTTCTATGTCTATCAATTTTTTTCTCATTTTCACTATCAACTGGAATCATTGTTGCAATATAATATAAACATTTTGAACCATTTGAAACAGCCAAGCCTTCAGCATATTCTGATTTCCCACTACCTGCTCCACCATAAACTAATGTAACCATTTTATAACTCCTCGTATGCTTCTAAGTCTATTTGCTCAAATGTACTCATTTTGTTGTAAATTTCAACCGCTAAGTCTAACAATGGAAACAATGCAACAGCACCTGTACCCTCACCTAATCTCATATCACAGTTTAAAAATGCTTCTAAATTCAACTCATTTAGCAGCATCCCACACGCTGGTTCTTTTGACATATGAGATGGTAATATATATGAAATACTTTTTGGTGCCATTTTAACTGCCACTAAAGCTGCAACAGATGATATAAAACCATCAATAACTATAGGTATTTTATAAATTGCCCCACCTAAGAATACACCTGTTAAACCTGCTATATCAAAACCACCTAATTTCGCTAAAACATCTAGCGGGTCTTCTTTATCTGGTTTATTTACTTCTATTGCTTTTTTTATTGCATTTATTTTCCTGATTAATCCTTCATCAGAAAGTCCTGCCCCTTTTCCTGTAACACTTTCTACTGACTTTCCAAGGAGAACTGAGGCTATAGCGCTACTTGTTGTTGTATTGCCAATCCCCATTTCACCTGTTCCAATTATTTTGTATCCATCTTTTTTTAATTTTTCAACAGTTTCAATTCCGATTGTTATAGCTTTAATAGCTTCTTCCCTGCTCATTGCAGGTTCTTTAGTCATGTTTTTTGTTCCTCTAGCAATCTTCAAATCTGGTATTTTCGAATCATGTACCATACCTAAATCTAATGGAAAAAGAGTAACTCCTAACTTTTTGCACATAATACTTACACTAGATTTAACATCTACAAAATTATTTGCAACAAGAGCTGTAACTTCGCTACCGCTTTGAGATACTCCTTCTTCCACGATTCCATTATCTCCACACATTACTACATGTGCTTTTTTTTCTATATCAAGAGCATTGGATGTTTCAAATATACCCGACATTTTAACAACTACATCTTCAAGTTTTCCTAAGCTATGAAGTGGATGTGCTATACTATTCCATCTTTGTTTTGCTTCCTCAATTGATTTTTTATCTGAATCATTAATTTGGTTTATTATTTTTTTCATGTCCATTGTTTTCCTCACATTTAGTAATTCTCTAAATGAAAATCTAACACTTATTAATGCATATGTCAACTTATCTTAATAGATTACATGCAAATCTGATTAATATCTTTTCTATATATGTATGCATGATCCGATAATATATCTCCGTCTTCAACTTCAACCCTGTTTACTTCTCTAACCATGCTGTCTAAATCTTCTTTTTTAATGTCTTCTTCATCAATAACTATTATTACCTCGTGGACACTAGATGGTAAAATATATAAGTCTTTTCCATGTTTAGTGGCAAAGTCTTCAAGTATACCATCGTATAGTATACAGGCAGCACCATTTACTTTTTGTGAATTTGTCAAAACAAACATTTTAATTTTACCAGAATTATAATCTACTTCTCTAAATACTTCTTCATCATTTGATTTTAATTCTACCGAAAGCATTTCTTTAATAATTTCATTCATATTTCTAAGTTCATAATTAAGAATTTTAGGCGTATTTTCCATAGCAATTTTATAAAGTTGCTTTTCATTTATATTCCACATATCTAAATGTACATTATGTATTAATGCTGTTGCACTTCCTATAAAATCGCTATCAATTAGAAAATAAAAAACTATAGCTAAATCTAGTATAGGTATATTAGGTACATCATTTAAAAGTTTTTGGTTTGAACCTGCATTTATAACTTTAAAAGCAATTCTCTTTTTGATTTTTTCAAAATCTTTAAATAGTTCAATATCAAACTCCATTTTACCCCTATGTTCCTCATAAAGTTCATATATTTCATTAACTATTTCCCCTAACTTTTTACCCTTTTCATATTCACAAAAATAATCATTAAGATATATTGTTGGTGAAATATTACTTTCTGGCTGGGTCACTGCTAAAGCATCGAGTTCTATATTATTATTTTTTAGAACTTTATGCACTTTAACACATGCCTCAGGACCAAGTATTTTTGATATGCCATCTTGGACATAATCTAAAAACTCCCCATAATTCATATTAATTCTCCTTATTTAATTTTAATTTTGGATTTTGTGATATAGATTTTGAAAATTCGAACTTTCAGATTTTATAATGTCTGAACTTCAGACTTTGTGCTTAGCACATATTTCAGAGAGAAATCCTTGTTAATTACCATCTAATAATGAACAAGAATTCTAATTAAATATACAACATATTGTTTGTGGTGTCAATAGTTAGTTTAAAAACTAAAGAAAGTGCGAACAAAAGTCGCACTTTTCATTAATCATTATATTAAGCTCTTGATAAATACTCACCTGATCTTGTGTCAATTTTTATCTTTTCACCCTGTTCAACAAACAAAGGTACATATACTGTGGCACCTGTTTCTACAGTTGCCGGTTTTGTTGCACCAGTGGCTGTATCACCTTTTATACCTGGTTCAGTGTGAGTAATTTCTAATTCTACAGAAAGAGGAGGTTCTACTGCATAAACCGCTCCATTATGAGAACACATTTTAACAACTTCATTTTCTTTAACAAATTTAAGTGCATCTCCGATTGTATCTTCATTTAATGCAATCTGATCATATGTTTCATTATTCATAAAATGATACAATTCTCCATCATTATACAAATACTGCATATCACTTCTTTCTATTCTAGCTTGTGGGAATTTTTCATTTGGTCTGAAAGATCTCTCCACAACTCCACCATTTTTAATATTTTTCAACTTTGTTCTAACAAAAGCCGCACCTTTTCCAGGTTTTACGTGCTGGAATTCAATAATCTGATATATATTATTGTCTATTTCTACTGTTAGACCGTTTTTAAAATCTCCTGCTTGTACCATAAAGGTTTCCTCCTTGCATAAAATCACTTAATACAGTTTATACTACTATATAATAATTTTCAACTGTTTTTTTAATCTAATATTTCATAAACTACCTGATTTCTTCCATTTCTTTTCGCTTCATACAATTTTTTATCTGCAATTAAAATAAGATCGTTGTATCCTATATTTGAACTAGGATTTTTATATGCTATACCAATACTTGTTGTGATTTTCATAACTTTATTTCCTTCAACAAATTCATGCATTTCTATTGCTTCTCTTAACCTTTTGGCTAGTAGTAAAACATTATCAAAAGACAACTCAGAAAGCGTTAAACAAAACTCTTCTCCGCCATATCTTCCAACTATATCTGATTCTCTGACTGATTCTAAAAGCAACTCTCCAATACCTCTTATAACTGCATCCCCACCCTTATGTCCATAGGTATCATTTACTTTTTTAAAGTGATCAATATCAAACATTAAAAATGCTATAGGTGTTTGCTTTCTATTTGATTTTGCATACTCTTTTTCTAAAAGCTCGATCACCATTCTATGGTTATATAGATTTGTTAAGCCATCCCTCATAGCAAGAGATTCTAATTTTTTTTGCTGTTCATGATACCTTATTGCCGATTTAAGCCTAGCGACTACTTCTATTTGATCAAACGGTTTTTTAATATAATCAAAAGCACCTAAATCAAAAGCTTTTCTTAAAAGCTTAGCTTCTGTCATCGCAGTGACCATGATTACAGGAATTTTATTAGTCTCTTCCATCTTCTTTAAAGATGAGCATATTTCAAACCCATCTTTTTTAGGCATAACGATATCAAGCAGTATTGCATCTGGTTTTACAAGAATTGCTGTTTCTTCGACTTTTTGACTATCCAAAAGAGTAAAGACCTCGTAACCTTCTTCTTCAAGTATGTCTGTTAGCATTAACAAATTCATTTTGTTATCATCTACAACAAGTATTCTTTTTTTCATATAAATTTCTTATAGGACTCTTATTTTGTAACCCTACATTCCTTTCATTATTAAATGATCCCCTAAGGCTTTGCAAGTTTTTACAATTAAACTACAAAATTTTATTTACTATTTCTTCACATATTTCCCCGACACTTTTGTCATCTGTATCAACATAAATATCTGTTGCCCCATAATATCTGCTTTTTCTTTTCTCCAAGAGTTTAATAATATCTTCTTTGGTTACATTACTACTCAAAAGAGGTCTATTATTATCTTTTTTAACTCTTTCTAAAATTGTTGATGGAGATGCTGTAAGTAAAACTATATTCCCATTTTTCTTCATGTTCTCAACATTCTCATCTCTAAGAATAATGCCACCCCCACATGATATGATTTGATTTTTATTATTTAGAATTTCTTTTATTGCTTCTGATTCTAAATCTCTAAAATACTGCTCTCCATACTTTTCAAACATATCATGTATTTTCATGCCTTCTTTTTCTTCAATGTACTGATCTGAATCAACTATTTTCATACCGTACATCTTTGCCAGCTCTTTAGAAACCGTTGTTTTTCCTGTACCCATAAAACCAATAAGTATTATATTATTTGCCTCTTCTTTGATGTTTTTATTTATTATATCTAATACTTCTGATAATTCATCTGCTGGAATTTGTCCAGGTGCTGAAGCTCTTTTAACGCTTCCAAAGGTTATGGCTGATCCAAAAACTTCTCCTAAAATTCTACTTGATATACCTATTTTACCCATTGACATTGTAACTATAGGGATTTTGGCATGATCTGAATACATTTCATCTGTTGCTGCAAGTAGTGTTAATAGGTCTTTTTTAGTATTTGGCATTACTGCAAGTTTTGCTATATCTGCTCCCAATTTTTGCATTTTTATCAAACTTGCCACCATCTCAGTTTGAGTAGGTGTTTTTTTAAAATCATGCTTTGAAACAATAACTTTAACATTTTCGTCTTTTGCCTTATTAATCAACTCTAATACAAGCTCATCTCCCAAATTAAGCTCTACATCAATAATATCGGCATAATTACTCTCACAAACTAGCTTATTAGCTTCTAAATATTCTTTTTTTGTAATATTAGCGTTTCCGCCTTCTTCTTTGGTTCTTATTGTGAATATAAAAGGTAACCCTTCTAGTTCTTTGAATATCTTTTTTATAATTTTGTTAAGACTTTTTGAATCGGATAGTTTTTCATAAAAATCAGCTCTCCATTCAACCATTTGTGCACTAGTTTGTTTTATAAGCTGTATTTCCGAAAGAATTTCATCATCACTTGAGCCTGTAACTGGTACACAAACTACTGGTCTGCCTTTTTTTAAAACTAGATTTTTCAACTTCAATGTGCTAAACATAACCATCCTCCAAATTCTATTAAAAGCATTATAACAAATATGCTTTAGCTTGACAATCAACATATAAATATGATATTGATTGTATAATATATTTTACTATTTTAAGGAGAACTTATGAATAATTCTATTACTGGAAAAACAAAACTAACAGCACTCTTAGGCAGTCCCGTTTCACACAGTATTTCACCTTTAATACATAATGAAGCTTTTAAATTATTAAATCTTGATTACGTTTATTTATGCTTTGATGTAAATGAATCAAAACTTAAAAATACAATTAAGGGTTTTAGAGAAATGAATGTAACAGGCTTTAATTTAACAATGCCAGATAAAATAGCTATTATTGATTATTTAGATGAACTATCTGAAGAAGCAGAAATGATTGGAGCGGTAAATACTGTATATAATGATAATGGCAAATTAATCGGCCACAATACAGATGGATATGGATATATGGAATCTGTAAAAGACGCAGGTCATGATATAATCGGTGGCAAAATGACTGTATTAGGAGCTGGTGGTGCTTCAGCTGCTATTTGTGTTCAAGCAGCAAAAGACGGTTTAAAGTCAATAGATATTTTCAGCAGAAAAAGTGCAAGTCTTGATAGCTCAAAAAAACTATCTGAGAAAATAAATAACAATACTAATTGTATGGTTAATGTTTATGATATAGAGGATGAAAAAACTCTTAACTCAAGTATTACTGAAAGTACCATCCTAGTAAATACCTCTCCTGTTGGTATGTCTCCAAACGAATCACAATGCTTAATAAAAGACTTCGATGTAATAACTAATAAACTTATAGTCTCTGATATTATATATAATCCCAAACAAACAAAGCTATTAAAACTAGCAAATGAAAAAGGTGCTAAAACATTTAATGGTGCTTTCATGCTTTTATATCAAGGAGCCAAAGCTTTTGAAATATGGACAGGTGAAAAAATGCCTGTTAATGAAATAAAAGATAAATTTTTATGCTTTTTAAATTAAATCATCTTTTTTTGAAGATTTTATTTAAAAAATACGAAAATACTAGGATTTTTAGGGCTTATTATAGCAAGGTATACTTGACCTTGATAATTTTTTTAACTATAATACAAGATAGAGTATAAAATTCAGATATTGGGAGGTATCTTAGCATGAAATGTCCATTTTGCAATCAAGACAACACAAAAGTTATTGATTCAAGACCTGCAGATGACAATAATTCTATTAGGCGACGCAGGGAATGTGATGAATGTGGAAAACGTTTTACAACCTATGAAAAAGTAGAGACTATACCTTTGATTGTTGTTAAAAAAGGAAATATTAGAGAACCTTATGACCGTTCAAAAATTGAAAAAGGAATTATTAAATCTTGTCATAAAAGACCTGTTTCTGCAGATAAAATTACTGAGCTAATTAATCAAATTGAAAATGATATTTTCAGTAAGGAAAAGAAGGAAATACCAAGTTCTGAAATAGGGGAAATCGTAATGGACAGATTAAAAGAAACAGATGCTGTTGCTTATGTAAGATTCGCCTCTGTATACCGTGAATTTAAGGATGTTAATACTTTTATGGATGAGCTTAAAAAAATGTTAAATAAATAAGGACGTGAATATGTTTAAATTTTTATATCCCGATGAATATATAGACAGTACCTACAATATTGATTTTAAAAAATTGTATAATATTGGTTACAGAGGTCTGATTTTTGATATAGATAATACTCTTGTACCTCATGGGGCACCGGCTACTAAACAAGCAGTCGAACTTTTTAAAAAATTGCGAGAACTAGGCTTTAAGACATGCCTTATTTCAAATAATAAAGAAAAACGCGTTAAACCATTTGCAAATAAAGTTGATTCTGTTTACTTGGATGATGCTCATAAACCTTCAAAAGAAGCTTATATAAAGTGTATTTATGATATGAATACAAATATAAATAATACTGTTTTTATTGGAGATCAGTTATTTACGGATATTCTTGGAGCAAAAAGAGTTGGAATTCATGCAATTCTTGTTAAGTACATTCATCCAAAAGAAGAAATCCAAATTGTTTTAAAACGAATTTTAGAAAAACCAATTTTATATTTTTATAAAAAAAACAAAGGTACTGCTAAATAGCAGTACCTCAGACTGTAGACAAAGCGGCACTAGGATGCGAGTCCTAGTGCCATTTTTCTCTTTATATTGAACAAAAGTTTGATTTTTGAAAAAGAAACAAGATTTTTGTGTCTGAAATACCCCAATCTTTGCTTCATCATTGCCAGTTTTTTTAGATTCATAGATGCAAAGGTAAGCCCGACCTTCATTTCCATAGCCGCTCTGCCTTTCATCTGCGTATACCTAAAGCCGTGATTTTCTTTTGCCGTTCCAAATATTCTTTCTATTGTTTCTTTTCTCTTGGAGTAAAGTTCCTTCATACCCAGTGTCGCTCTTATATCTTCACATATATCAATATATGGTTTCCATATATGTCTTGTTACAAGTTTTACATGGTTGGCACTATGTGTACATTTTTCCAAGTGTTCGCAGTTGCTACAAATGGTTCCACAGCTTTTATATTCCCTGTAACCGTCTCTGTTCGTCGTACTGTATTTTAGAATTTGATTCTCCGGGCATATATAGCAATCATAATATTCATCATAAACATACTCGTCTTTTTTAAAAAATCCATCTTTGGTCATAGGTCTTTTATAAGGTAATAAAGGATTTATCTCATCATCAATCACAAGCTTTGCAATTGCGGGACTTCTGTATCCTGAATCCATAACAAGAGTTTTAATTCCTATATTTTTTATCTTTTCATAGAGACCTTTAAATGTACGGCTGTCGTGAAGATTTCCTTTGTTGACAGTGTAGCCAAGAATCCATCCGTGCTTGTCACATGCTGTCTGTACACCATAAGCAAAAACATTTTTGTGTTCGCCTTTCCTGAACCATCCGCTTTCTGGATCGGTAGTGCTTTCCTTAGTCTCTTTCATTTCTTTTGTTTCATTCTCTTTGCCGCTTCCTCCTGAAGAAGGAGTGTCATCATCTTTTTTATCTTTTAAAGGTTTTTTACCGTGTTCCTCTCGATCTTTGTTTACTTCTTTCTTTAAAAGCTCCTCATAAAAAAGTGCTTCTTCTTTTGCAATTCTTTTCTGCATCTTTTTATTGTTGGCACAAGCTTTAACATGAGTGCTGTCCACAAAAACTTCAGTGGGATCAACAAACTTAAACTTGTAACACTGTTCAAGTATATAACTGAATATCTGTTCAAAGAGATCTGTATCTTTGAAACGTCTTGTATAGTTTTTTCCGAAAGTTGAAAAATGCGGTACCTTATCCATCATTTCCAAACCCAAAAACCATCTATATGCTACATTTACCTCTATTTCTTTTATCGTCTGTCTCATGCTTTTTATTCCGTAGAGGTACTGGATGAAAGGGAGCTTGATGAGCATTACTGGATCCATGCTTGGCCTTCCTTTGTCTGATGAGTACTTATCTTCAACGAGAGAATATATGAAGTTCCAGTCTATCGCCATATCTATTAGCCTTAGAAGATGTTCCTTCGGAACCATGTCGTCCATGCAGAACATCTGCACCTGTTCCCTTTTTTTATCAGCATTCTGCGTCATCATAAGCATTTCCACCCTTATATTTGATATATTAATTATAACATAAAAGAGCCTATAAGTCCCTAAAACACTGACTTTTTCGGCTCTTCTACGTGAAAAATCCAGAGCAAAAGCTCTGGACTTTGTCTACACTCTGAGGTACTGCTAAATAGCAGTACCTTAAATATTTTCATTAATTACTTTCTTTCTCTTTTTAGAAACTCTGGAATTTTAATTTCTTTTTCTTCAACTGAAGTTTTTGGTTCTTTTATTGGTCCTAAATCAACATTTACTTTGCTTTTTAGCCCAGTTAAATCTTTTGAAGTACCCTGCCCCAATTTCATAGAAGCATCTGTCTTTTTAATTCTTTGTATAGGTTGTGCTGTATTAAATCCACTAAATGATATCCCAGCTTTAGGTCCTTCTAAACCAGTCGCAATAACTGTGATAGTACATTCATCTGGATAGGTATCATCATATCTAGCACCAAATATAATATTTGCCTTATCACCAGCTAAGTCCTGAACATAACTTGCTGCCTCATTTGCCTCCATAAGAGCAATATCACCTGAAATGTTTATAATAACATGTGTTGCGCCTTCAATACTAGTTTCTAACAACGGACTTGTAACAGCATGCTGAACTGCTTCACTAGCCTTTTCATCACCTTTTGCCGCTCCAATACCTATATGAGCAACACCTTTATCTGTCATAACTGTCTGAACATCTGCAAAGTCCAAGTTAATTAATGCAGGTACATTAATTAAATCTGTAATTCCCTGAACTGCCTGTTGTAATACCTCATCAGCTTTTTTAAGTGCTTCAGGCATAGTAGTTCTTCTATCAACAATTTCTAATAATTTATCATTTGGTATAACAATCAGAGTATCAACGCTTTCTTTTAACTTGTCAATACCGCTCATCGCATTATTCATTCTTGTTTTTGCTTCAAATCTAAATGGCTTAGTCACAACTCCAACAGTAAGAACACCTAAATCCTTAGCAATCTTAGCAATAACAGGGGCTGCACCAGTTCCTGTGCCACCTCCCATACCACATGTTACAAAGACCATATCTGCGCCTTTTAAAATCTGTGATATTTCTTCTACATTTTCTTCAGCTGCCTTTTCACCGATTTCAGGCTGAGCTCCTGCACCTAATCCTTTAGTAAGCTTTTCTCCAATCTGCAATATTGTTGGAGCTTTGCATAGTTTTAGTGCCTGCTTATCTGTATTTACGCCAAAAAACTCTACACCAAAAATATTTTCATCTATCATTCTATTAACGGCATTATTTCCTGCCCCGCCTACTCCGACTACTACTATTTTTGCCGCTGTTTCAGCTTCATTTGTCTTTATCTCCAACAATGGTAGTTCCTCCTTCATCGTATATAAAAATACAAGATACACTATTTATATAATATCTTTAAACATGAAAAATATCAACTAATATTTTGTATTTTTTTAATTTTTTGTTGTGAAAATATACTCACCATTTTCATTATATTCTTTCATATCTAAATTGCCTGCTGAGTAATTTTTCAAGTTATCTGCCACTCTCTTTAGGTGAATCAGCTTATTTTCTAGGTCTTTTCTAGTACCCAGCTCTACTGTAACACCACCTATATATAGCACTATTTCATCATTTCCATCAAGTTCAATCCTATTAATATCTACATCTGCATCTGATAATGCATTAGAAATATCTATACATAACTCAAAATGTTTATTATCTTCAATCGGAAGCATTTCAGCTACAACTACATAATCAAAATCCAATCCCATAACTAAGGGAATATCTTTTGGAGGTGTACTTAAACTTTCTATTACATAACCCTCCTCATCAAATACCATATAAGAGCCTAAATATTCCATATAGGCTATTGGATCTCTTACAGCTTTTTCCCAATTGTCTTTATTAATTGAATAATAATATAAAAAACCTGCAACACCTGCAATAATTAGAATTATTATAAAAAATAGCACATATTTCTTTTTGTTTTTTCTTCTCATATCATCACCTGTTAATTATTTTGCACCATTCCTCTTGAGACTGCCAGCGCTAATCCCATTTCTATTAGGAGAAACACTGCCGCTGTGCCACCTGAACTTATAAAAGGTAACGTTACTCCAGTATTTGGTATAGAATTAGTTACAACTGCTATGTTTAAAATAACCTGAAAAGCAACATGAGCCATAATTCCTATCACCAAAAATGATCCAAAAACATCTTGAGAATTATTTGCAATAATTGAAAATCTCCAAATCATAAATATGAATAATAGTATTAGACCTATAGCTCCGAACAATCCTAACTCTTCACAAATTATAGAAAAAATCATGTCATTTTGTACTTCAGGAACAAAGCCAAGCTTTTGGGCACTATTCCCAAGTCCTTTACCAAAAATCCCTCCTGATCCAATTGCATATAATGCCTGGATAACTTGATATCCTGATTCAGAAGACTCTGGACTTAACCAAGCTTCAATCCTTGCAGTTCTAAATGAATATAAAATAACTGCCCCCACACTTACAATTCCTACTATAACAATTAAAACAAACTGCATATATTTTGGACTGGCAACAAATAACATAACTATGGCTATCGCAAATATTATTATTGCTGAACTTAAATTATTTGTACCAAAAACTACTATTAACAATATTGGTAAAAGTCTTAATCCAATACTTATTAAAGTAGAAAATTTTTCAATAGGTCTTTTCATTTTGCTTATTATATTTGCCAAATAAACAATAACTGCTATTTTTACAAATTCAACAGGCTGAAAACTGACTCCTCCAGCAATTCTTATCCATCTTTGCGCCCCACCTTCAGCATGTCCCAGTGGCGATACGACAATTATAAGTAAAATTATTGACAGTAGATAACCAATAAAAGCAAGTTTTGACCATATTCTATGATTAATTTTCGAAATAATCATCATAACAACAAATCCAAATACAACAAAAACAAACTGCCTTAAAAGGTAATAATATGAAGGTAAATTTTTCATTTGTGCTTCATAATAACTAGCACTATATAACATAATCAGACCAAATGTTAACAAAAAAATTATTGCCACAAAAAGGCTGTAATCCATTTGCTTTTTCAAAGCTTACTCCTGCCTTCCTATAGTTTATTTACCATTTCTTTAAAAACATTGCCTCTTTCTTCAAAATTCTTAAACATTCCCCAGCTTGCACAGGCTGGTGACAATAAAACGGCATCTCCATCTTCAGCATTTTTATGAGCTTCAAAAAATGCTTCTTCAAATGTTTCAACTAAAATGATATTTGAAAATCCTGTTTTTCTAACAGCCTCTTCTATCTTGTATTTTGTTTCCCCTAACAAGATAAGACATTTTATTTTTTCATCAAATGAATTTGCCCAATCTTTAAAATCAGCCTTTTTATCATACCCCCCAGCAATCAATACTGTTGGTCTTTCCATAGCTTCTACTGCTTTTTTTGAAGCATCTGGGTTTGTTCCCTTTGAATCATTATAAAAAATAACACCATTCTTGTTATCTACATATTCTATTCTATGCTCAATTGCATTAAATTTTTTTACTGTGTTTCTAATTTTTTCCATAGGTACACCCATTTTTAGGCATATCCCAGTAGCTGCCATAACATTTTCATAATTATGCTTTCCTAGAATTTTAAGTTCTCCTGTTTTACAAACCAACTCATCTTTTCCCTGATTATTATATATAATTTTATCTTGATTTAAATATAAACCATTTTGAATTTTTTCATTACAACTAAAGTATAAAACCCTACACTTTAAATTTTTTGAAGCTTCTCTTAGTAGTACATCATCATAATTTATTACACAGGTTTCCTTTTGCAACTGATTTTTTGCGATTTCCATTTTTGTATACAAATAGTTTTCCATATTTCCATGTCTATCTAAATGATCTGGAGTAATATTTAATACTGCACTTACTTCTGGTTTGAATTTATCAACAGTTTCTAGTTGAAAAGAACTTACTTCTGCTACTATAATACTGTTTTCTTTTGTCTCTAAGGCTACTCCTGCAAATGAATTGCCTATATTACCAACCACATAAACCTGATTATAGAAATCACTAAGTATTTCTCCAACCAAAGCAGTTGTAGTAGTTTTACCATTTGTTCCTGTTAGAGCTGCTATTCTACCCTTCGAACACATATATGCTAATTCTAATTCTCCTATAACTTTAACTCCCTGTTGTTTGGCTTTTATAGAATAATCAACATTTACAGATATTCCAGGGCTTAATACTATATAATCCATTTTCGAAAGAATTTCATATGGAAATGCTCCCAAAAAGATATTTTCATTTTTTATATCAAAATTTATAGATGACTTTACATTTTCATCATATAAATATATGTCTGCCTCAAGCTTCTTTAATAGCTTTATTGCACCTTTTCCACTTATTCCTAATCCAGCAACTATTACTTTTTTACCTTTTAAGCTCATTTTTCCCTCCATTTATAGAGTAATATAAGCAATAAAACAAAGAATTATTGTTACAGTAGTAAAAACTACAGTAACTCTATTTTCATGCCAACTGCTATGCTCAAAATGATGATGAATTGGAGCCATTTTAAAGAATCTTTTACCCTTTGTTTTCTTGAAATATAAAACCTGTATTATAACAGATACTACTTCAATTAAATATATAAATCCTATTATTATAATAAATATAGGCATCTTCATCATTACTGCAATCCCCACAACAAAACCACCTAATCCAAGAGAACCTGTATCTCCCATGAATATCCTGGCTGGAAAAACATTAAATATTAAGAATCCAAGTAGACTTCCTATTACCGCTACAGAAACACCCTCCATGTTACTTCCAAACTTTATAGATGCCGCTGTAAAGAAAATTGCAACAGCAATTGTAACACCAGATGCCAGTCCATCTATACCATCAGTCAAATTCACTGCATTAACTGTACCAAGAACAAATATAAAAAACATAGGATAATATAACCATGAAATATCAATAACTCTTCCCATTGTCAAAGGTAATATAACTTGAGTTCCTAAATCTGTAAAAAATAAAATATATAAGAAAAAAATTATAGTAACAATTAATTGTAATCCAAATTTTTGATATGCTCGCAATCCTAAATTTCTTTTTTTAACCACCTTTATATAATCATCTAAAAATCCAATGATTCCAAAAGCTAAAGAAACAAATAGAACTGGTAAAATTTCTCTGTAATCGTTCACAAAAAGCAATGTTGTAATTGCTATACTTATAAGAATTACAATTCCTCCCATTGTTGGAGTCCCTGCCTTTGATAAATGTGCCTGCGGCCCTTCTTGTCTTATATTTTGACCAAATTTTAATTTCTTTAATAACGGTATAAAAACCGGACATAATATTGCGCTTATTGCAAATGATACTAAAAATGCAATGATAAGATTCTTTTCCATTTTAACTCTCCTGATAATAAAATTTTCACTTTTACTAGTATAGTATTTTTATAATTATTTATCAATCTATATTATTCAGGATATATACCCATATACGGTAAAACATCTGTCATTATATCGCTAAATAATTGGGCTGCATACCCACTATTTCCATTATCTGAAATTCCTGCATCATCTATAACCACATAGCAGACAAGTTCTGGATTATCATAAGGTGCAAAGCCGATAAAGCTCAGTAAATATCTGTGCTCATCTTTTGGCTGTTTTTCAGCAGTCCCTGTTTTTCCAGCAATTTGATATCCTTCTATGGAAGCAAGGGTTCCTGTACCTTCTTCTACTACTGTCAATAATGATTCTTTTATATATTCAGAAGTTTCTGCGCTTACAGTTTTTTTAACTAAAATCTTTTCAATGTTTTCTTCTACCATTCCTTCTGAATTAATTACCTGTTTTAATAAATGGGGCTGATAATAGTCACCTCCATTAATTAATGATGAAAAACCCGCAACCATTTGTATCATCGTAACATTGAAATTCTGTCCAAATGAATTGGTTGCTAAGTCGGTATCTGACATATTTTCTTCTGTAAATAACAGCCCCTGAGCGCTTTCTTCACTAGGTAAATCTATTCCTGTTGATTTTCCAAACCCAAATGCACTTTGATATTTTACGAAATTTGATTTTCCTTCCTGTTGTGCAATTTGTATCAATGCATCATTACAAGAATACGTCAAAGCTTCCTCTAAAGTAAGCTCGCCGTGACCACTTAATTTATTACAGTTGATTGTCCAGCCACCTACTAACTCTTTTCCATCACAAGTATAAGTATTTTCCGCTGAAACTTTAGCTTCTTCTAAGGCTCCTGAAATGGTAAATGGTTTGTAGGTTGATCCTGGCTCATATGTGTATGATATACAATAATTACTCCACATAGAGTTTAAAGCATCTACCGTTTCAGAATCATTCATTGCTTCAATTTCTTTTTCTGAATAATATAAGCTTAAGTCTCTTGGATTGTTTAAATCATATGTTTTATCTGAAGCCATTGCTATTATTTCTCCAGTATTTGGATCTGCTATTATAACTCCTATATTTTTTGGCTTTGTAGTCTCCATATATTCAGCTATGTGATTTTCTACAATGTTTTGAACATTATAATCTATTGTTGTAACAATTGTATCCCCATCACTTGCTTCCCTTATTATTGTCTGATATATATTATCATCATTTACATATCCATACTCTCTGCCATCTTCACCTACTAAATACTGATTATAAAAAAGTTCAAGCCCTGTAGTACCTGATTCTTCTCCTGCAAATCCTACTACATCACTTGCAAGGTAGGAATTTGGATAACTCCTTGTATAATTTTCTCTTACAAATATCCCTCTGATATTTGGATAGTTACTAGTATCCGACTGTTTATCAAGCAATTCAGAAACCTGAGAATACTCAAGACCTTCAAATTCTTCTAATATTATATTTTGATTAGTTGATTTTTCTCTAATAATATCTTCTATTTTGTCTATGTCTATTTCAAAACATTCATCTAATAATTCTAGTGTTGGCTCAAGATATTTTTCATCGTCTGCCAACATCATCTTAGCATCTAATATTAGGTAATATTCCTTTATACTTGTTGCAAGTACATTGTAGTTTCTATCTAATATATCTCCTCTTTTAAAAGGTAGCGAGCTGTTTATATAATCTCTTTGCTCTAAAACCTCTAAAGTATAAACATCACCTTTCTCAGTATTAATATATATCAAGCGTGCTACTAATCCAAGTAATAAAAGAAAGAAGATAATAACGACGATTATTAACTTCCTTTTCATCTTTCTTGTTATCTTCTTTATTGGCTTTAGTTTTCGTTTTTTTACTTTTCTGTTCATGGTTTTCCTTCATTAGTCTGGTATGTTTTTATACTGATTAATATATTCATTAGGGGTACTTCCATAATATTCTATATTACTCTCTGTCAATTTTACCATTCCTAACTCTGTAGTTGCAACCTCTATTATATAATTTAACTCCATATTATTATATATTGCATATTCAGTTGCATCATTCATTGATGTAACGGTCCCAATTTCCTTTTCTAATGATTTTATATCAGATGCAAGACTTCTATTATTTGCCTGACAGCTTAAATATCCAATACAAGCGAATAAAGTTATCGCTACCGCCATAACAAAAAAGCTAACGAAACCAGTCGCGTTTGACTTTTTCTTTCTTTTTCCAGGCTGTCTAACCGGTACCTTTATAGGTTCTGGTTTTCTTACAGGTGCACTATTTAGTTGTCTTGCTGTATTTCCGTCAATGAATCCTGTCAATTTTACATCCTTGTATCCTGCCATCTAAGCATCCTTCTTTTCAAATTTTTATTTTTTTTCAAAAACTCGTAGTTTAGAACTTTTCGATCTCTTGTTGTCTTGTATTTCTTCCTCTGATGGTATAATTGGTTTTTTGCTTATAACTTTCCCCTTTGATTCTTTACCACATACACATTGAGGGAAGTTTTTAGGACATGTGCATGGATCTTCATTTTCCTTGAATTTATTTTTAACTATTCTATCTTCTAGAGAATGAAATGTAATAATACATAATCTTCCATTTGTATTTAACATTTCTATCATTTCATCTATTGAATCGCTTAAAACATCCAGTTCTCTATTTACTTCTATTCTTATTGCCTGAAATGTTTTTTTGGAGGGATGCCCCTTACCTGCCTTGGCTTTAGCAGGTATTGAGACATCAATAATATTAATCAAATCTTTTGTAGTTAAGATTGGTTCTTCTTCTCTTTTTCTGACTATGTTTTTTGCTATGTTCCATGCAAATTTTTCTTCACCATAATTTCTTATCACTCTTGAAAGATCTTCTACTGAATATGTATTTACAAGTTTTGCAGCATCGAATGAGCTTCTTGTATCCATCCTCATGTCTAGTGGTGCATCTTCCATATAGGAGAAACCTCTCTCAGGTGTGTCAAGCTGATGGGATGAAACCCCAATATCCAGTAGTATTCCATCAACCTTTTTAATATTTAAGTCATCTAGCACTTTTTTCATATTAGAGTAGTTGTCTCTAACAATAGTTACTTTATCTTTAAACTTTTCAAGCCTTTTTGTGGCAGCATTTATAGCTGATTCATCTTGATCTATTCCTATTAATCTTCCATTTTTACCCAGTTTTTCACAGATTCCATAGGAATGACCACCGCCACCTAAAGTGCCATCAACATATATTCCGTCTTCTTTAATTTTTAAATTTTCTATGCATTCTTCAAATAATACAGACTTGTGTTTGAATTCCATTATATTCCGAATCCCCATTCTCCCATGTGCTCAGCTATTTCATCCATATCATTGAACTCACTGTTGTCTTCCCATCTGGATTTATCCCAAATTTCAGCTCTACTGGAAACTCCTACAAATGAAATATCTTTTTCCAAAGCGGCAAATTCTCTTAAATTTGGCGGAACCAATATTCTTCCTTGCTTATCTATCTCCATTTGACTGGCTCCAGCTAGAAAAAATCTCGCAAATTTTCTAGCATCTTTATTGGCAACTGGTAGGTTTCTAAGTTTTTCTTCAAATTCTTTCCATTCATCCATAGGAAACACAAACAAACAACCGTCTAATCCTTTTGTTATTACAAAATTCTCACCCAGTTCTTCTCTGAATTTTGAAGGTACTATTAATCTTCCCTTCACATCAATTGTGTGGTTGTATGTCCCGTTCAAACTCATAAAATCACCTTTAATCCACCACTTCTCACCACTTATATCCACTTTGTACCACTTATAAGGTAATTTTAAACCAAAAGTACTAGTTTTACAAGCATTTTTTATAAAATTGCATAAAAAAAACAAACCATTTTTGTGCGAGTAGCACATATTGTGGTTTGTTCCATTAGAACACTATATATAGTTTTATTTAATATTTTACTTTATTTCTGATTTGATTTTTCTATTTTTGAGTCTTCTATATAACCAATAAGCAAATGCTAAAACTATTACTAATCCTGAAATAAGCTGCGATACTGGTATGTTTAAAAAGTTTATTATTAACTGGTCCGTTCTCAATCCTTCTATCCATATCCTGCCTAAAGCATATCCCCAAATATACCATAGGAATATTTCTCCTTCAAAAGTCTTCTTTTTCCTAAATATTAAAAGTAATATTAAAACCCCTAAATTCCACAAGGATTCATATAAAAATGTTGGATGTACCTGAATATAAGAAATACCATCTACGACGACAAGATTGTTCATTATTTTATCTGTAACAACCCCTCCAACTTCATCCAACTTGATTTGCATTGCAAAAAGTCCGTCAGTATAGTCTCCAAATGCTTCTCTATTAAAAAAATTGCCCCATCTTCCGATTATCTGACCTGCAACTAAACCTATAGCTGCCGTATCTGCCATTTTCCAAAATGAAACTTTTTTAAGTTTGGTGAAAATTATAAGTGTAATAACCGCTGCTATTATACCACCATAAATTGCCAACCCACCATTTCTAATATTTATAATCTTAAGAAAATCACCTTTATAATTATCCCACTCCATAATAACATAAAATAGCCTTGCTCCTATTATAGAAGTAATTATTACATATAATGCAAAATCAACATATAGTCCTGGATTTTGATGGGTTCTTTTTGCTTCCTCAAGAGCAAGGGCAATACCTATAATCATTCCCAGCGCAATTATGATTCCGTAAAAAGCAATTTCAAAGCCGAATATTGTTACTGAGCTTTTTAAATCACTAAATTTTATCCCTAGATTAACAAAATTTATGCTTACTTCATTTAACATTTCTTTCACCTCTTTAAATATCTAGTGTTATTCTACACTTTGATTCTATAAAAATCAAATAAATCTTTCATATTTTTCTTCATTATGCTAAACTATTCTTTACATTAGAATGGAAATGAGGAATCAAAAAATGAAATTAGGAATCGTAGGATTACCAAATGTAGGAAAAAGTACTTTATTTAATTCTTTAACAAAAGCTGGAGCAGAATCTGCAAACTACCCTTTTTGCACAATCAATCCCAATATAGGTGTTGTAACTGTTCCCGATGAGAGGTTAAATACTTTAGCAAAATTATACAATTCACAAAAAATAATACCAGCTGCAATCGAATTTGTTGATATAGCTGGTCTGGTAAAGGGCGCTTCAAAAGGAGAAGGTCTTGGTAATCAGTTTTTATCAAACATTAGAGAGGTCGATGCTATCGTACATGTTGTAAGATGTTTTGAAAATACAAATATCGTACATGTCGATGGTGATGTCAATCCTTTACGAGATATTGAAACAATAAATTTCGAGCTTATCTTTTCTGACGTAGAAGTTGTGGAAAGAAGAATTGCCAAATCATCAAAAGGCGCGAAAAATGATAAAACCTTGGCAAAAGAAGTTGATCTGCTTCAAAAAATAAAAGCACATTTAGAAGACGGCAACCTTGCAAAAAGTTATCCCATCGAAAATGACGATGATGAAACACTCCTCTCTTCTTTAAATCTTCTAACATATAAACCAGTAATATTTGCTTCAAATGTATCTGAAAGTGACTTGGCAAATGACGGCGTCGATAACAAATATGTTGCTTCTGTAAGAGAATATGCTGCTACTAATTCCAGCGAAGTTTTTGTTATATGTGCAGAAATAGAACAGGAACTTGCAGAGCTTGATGACGATGAAAAAATAATGTTTCTGGAAGATCTGGGTCTTTCCGAATCAGGTTTAGATAAATTAATAAGAGCAAGCTATAAGATATTGGGTCTTATTAGTTATTTAACTGCCGGTCCACAAGAAACCAGAGCATGGACCATAACCGATGGAACAAAGGCTCCTGGAGCTGCCGGAAAAATCCATACAGATTTTGAACGCGGATTCATTAGAGCCGAAGTAGTAAACTTTGATAATTTAGTTGCCTGCGGTTCATATAATGCCGCAAAAGAAAAAGGCCTAGTGGCCCTTGAAGGTAAAGATTATGTAGTTAAAGATGGAGATGTAATACTATTCAGATTTAATGTTTAGTCTTATCATATATTTTATCCATTAGTTTTATTGTAGCTTTTCTATATAGATAATATATTAAAAAGCTTAAAAATCCTAAAACTACCAACAATGCTACCATGGTTGGATTTGGTCTTGCAATATCAAAAAAGCTGTTAAATACAATAGCAGTAAACAGATATCCCCCACTTATTATTGCTGCAAAAACACCCTTAATCCAATTCATGGGACTGCATATGGTAAACAAGACAATCAAAGATGCAATTTCAGTTGAATAAACTGCTATGGTTGAAATCCAAATATTTGAAGCGCTAAGTAAATCAGCAACAATAACAACTATTAAAATATTTGTAACTATTAGTAATCCTCCTGGAATCGACATTCTAAATACATTTCTTAAAAAATGTTCTTTTATCCTCTCTTTATTTGGTTCAAATGCCAATAGAAATGAAGGCATTCCTATTGAAAAAGCCCCAATCAAAGTAACCTGTATAGGCACAAATGGATACCTGAATGCAACAAAAACAAATATTAATGCCATCAAAGAAGCATAAACTGTCTTTACTAAGTATAGGGCTGCCGATCTTTGAAGGTTATTAATGGTTCTTCTTCCCTCTTCAACTATTTTTGGCATTGAAGAAAAATTAGAATCCATTAACACAAGTTGAGATGTGTTTCTAGCTGCATCGCTACCTGATTGCATTGCAATACTACAATCAGATTCTTTTAAAGCCAATACATCATTCACTCCGTCTCCAGTCATAGCAACAGTATGCCCATTTCTTTTCATAGCTTTTATCAATTCTAACTTTTGATATGGAGTAACTCGACCAAATATAAGGTTGCTTTCTGCTATTTCATCTATATCATTCATATCAGCACTTGACATGTCTATATATTTTTCTGAACCTATCACTCCTGAACGCTTGGCTATATTGGAAACTGATATTGAATTATCACCTGATATTATTTTCACCTCTACTCCTTGTTTATAAAAATACTCAAGTGTTTCATATGCTGTTTCTCTTATTTTTTCATTTATTAGTATAAATGCAATTGGTTTAATTTCTTTTGGTAAACCCCTTCCCTCAGGTTGATTTTCGGACTTTGCAAACATTAATACCCTATGACCAGCCTTTGCATAACCCTCAATAACTTCTCTGTATTCTTCTACCTTCTCTTTTAATATAAATTCTGAAGCTCCTAATATAAACGAGCCCTCATTTTTATAAAACGCTAAACTCCACTTATTATGAGATGAAAAAGGTATAGTTATATCTGCATTTGGATAAATTCCTTTTTTATATTTTTCTTTTATTGATATAAAAGTAGGATTTTCATCATCTAAAGCATCAGCATACATTCCAATTGCTTTATTTACATATTCTATATCATAACCGTTTAAAGTATGAATTGTTTCAATTTCCATAGTTCCATCTGTGATTGTTCCTGTTTTATCCAAACAAAGAACATCTACTCTGGCTAAAGCCTCAGTACAATAAAGATCTTGAGCTAATGTTTTATTTAGAGAAAGTTTAATAACACTTACCGCTAAAGCAACACTAGTTAATAGCATCAATCCTCCTGGAATCATACTTGAAATAGCAGCAACAGTACTAACCACTGCTCTGTCTAATCCCTGTCCCACAAAAAACAACTGTTTCATAAAAAGAATCATCGAAATAGGGATAATACATATTGTATTTACTTTTATTATGAATTTTGTAGACTTTAAAATTTCAGAATTTGGTTTTTTTAGATACTTAGCACCAGCAGTAATTTTGTTAACATAATTATCATGCCCTAAGTGCTTTACGACAGCCTTTATACTTCCTGATACCACAAAACTACCTGAAAGAATCTCATCTCCAGTTTTTTTGAATATAGGATTGCTCTCACCAGATAAAAGGCTTTCGTCTACTTCACACTCCCCTTCAACAATTATTGAATCTGCACAAACTTGATTACCACTTTTTAATATCATCAACTCATCCATGACAATATTTTCAAGTTCCACACTTTTTATCTCACCCTGTCTTAAAACCTTAGTTTTAGGTGCTGAAAGTATTGATAGTTTATCTATTACACGTTTTGCTCTTAATTCTTGAATAATCCCTATAAGAGTGTTAAACACTACTATAAGGTAAAATAACATATTTTTATATGATCCTACCAAAAAAACACTTACCACTAATACTGTGTTTATTAAATTAAATAAAGTAAATACATTATCAATTAAAATTCTTTTTACGGACTTTGTCTTAACGTCTACTTCACCATTAATCAAACCTGCATCAATTCGTTCCTGTACTTCTATTTCAGAAAGACCGAAACTTAATTTTTTTGAATTTTCCACTAATTATGCCCCTTTATAATATTTATATATAAAATATCAGAATTTTCAAAAGTTTGCAATCACTATTACCAATATCATATTGCATAATTCTATAAAATAAGTTATCATTTACATAACTACTTGCTTCATATCATACGGGAGGTTATGAAAATGCCGTGGGACATAGATATAGAATTAGTTGCTTTTTTGCTGATGGTGATTTTGTTGATTTATTTTTTTAGTAGACAAAATATACCAAGTATGCAAAACAAACTTTTCGGACTTATACTAATAGCTGCTACTTTTGTAAGTTTCTTTACAATTTTAAGCTCAGTTTCTTTTTCTCATTCACAATTTGCACCCGCATTAATAATCAAAATTTCTACTACTCTTATTTTTTTCTTGAGAGGCTTTTTAGCGAGTTTGTTTTTAATATATCTAGTTGAAGTTTCAGGTCGCTATAAAATCACAATAAAGAAAATCCTAATCATACAATCGGTTTATTATATATATCTAATAGTTTTATTAATTAACTATTATTCTGGTTTCCTATACAAAATTAACGAATTTGGCATTATCGAAGGAGGAGGTATTATAATTTCACATTTAACAAGTATTTTTTACCTCCTAGCCTGTTTTTTATATACTATTATTTTTATCAGAAATATGAAACTAAACACTTATTTTGCTATTTCAGCATTTACATTAGGTTCTATTTTATTAATAGTTTTACACTTAACTATTTTAGGTGACTATTTGTTCACAGGTATAACCTCTTCAATAGGTCTTATGATTCTCTTCTTTTCTATTCAGAACCCTATATTACTAAATGACGAGAATACAGGTTGCTTTAATAGAAAAGCTTTTGAAATAACACTGAAAGAACAACTTAAGAAAAAACAAGATATATATATAGTTACTGTTGCATTAGATAATTTCAAACTTATTAATCAATCATTTGGAATAGATAATGGTACTCTTCTTTTAAAAGAAGTTGCTTTATTTATGAATACACTTGTACCAAAATATAAGGCTTTTCGCTTTTATGCTGACTCTTTTTCAATAATAATTTCTGGCAGTGAAAACTCAGAAAAAATCATTGAAAAAATCACCCAGCGCTTCAATGAAGTCTGGGGAGTAAATGATATTGTAACTACTCTTTCAGCAACTACAACTATTGTAAATTGCCCACGATTAGCGACAACCCTTGACGAAGCTGCTCTTTTAATTGACTTTACTCTTCATGAGGCAAAAAGCTCTGAAAAGGGTCAGGTTTTTTATTGTGATGAAACCATGAAAAATAAAATGCATAGATTAAAGCAAATAGAACTTGCTATTGTCAGAGGTTTTAAAAATAACTCTTTTGAACTTTATTTCCAACCAATTTTTTCCATAAAAGAAAAACGTTTTGTTAGTGCTGAAGCCTTAGCAAGATTATACGATGACGAACTTGGATATATTTCTCCTGATGAGTTTATTAGTGTAGCAGAAGCAAATGGTACAATAAACAATTTGGGTAAAATGATAATCGAAAGGGTTTGTGAATTTCTCGATAAGTTCAATCCACAACAATATGGTTTAGAAACAATTTCAATAAACCTTTCTGTTATTCAATCTTTACAAAAAGGTTTTATAGATTCTCTTGAAGAAATTATGAGTCGTCATAACGTAAGTAAAAATATGATAAGATTTGAAGTAACAGAAACCTATAAAACTGATTCAATGGGACATTTCGATACTTTTTTAAGGCAAATGAATAAGCATGGTTTTTTATTATACTTAGACGATTACGGAAGTGGTTACTCTACATTAAGCTACCTAACAAAACTTCCTTTTGATACAATTAAAATTGACAAATCGATAATTTGGGATGCTCAGGAAAATCCAAGAAGCGAAAAAATAATAAAAAACACTATAACAATGCTTAGCCAGCTTGAATTTAATATCATTGCAGAAGGTGTAGAAAATACAGAGCAGTTAGAAATGCTAGAAAAAATGGGTTGTAATCTAATACAAGGGTACTTCTTTTGTATCCCCTTATCCAAAACAGATTTTATCGAGTTTATAAAAAATAATAACTTTAAATAAAAAATTCCGGAAATTAAATTCCGGAATTTTTTTATTCTAACTTCTAAGTTCAATATCCATTTCCCCTAAAGCTTTTATTATCTTGTCCATAATAGGTGTAACATCTTTGTCTTCTAAAGTTCTATCTTTTGCCCTAAAGACAATTTTATATGCAACCGATTTACAATTTTCTTTTATCTGCTCTCCTTCGTATATATCAAACAGAGAAACACTTTCAAGAATTGAAGTACCCTTCTTTTCTATAATATCCTCGATCTGACTGACCATAATTGATTTTGGCATAACCATGCTTATATCTCTAGTAATCGCAGGATATTTCGGAACCCCCACATACTTTCTTTCGAAAGAAACATGTTCGTAAATTTCTGGCATATCAATAACTGCTATATAAGCTCTTTGCCCTATTTCATAATTTTCCAATACTAAAGGATGAACCTCACCTAGATAACCAACTATTTTTCCATTATATTTTATATCTGCTTGTCTTCCTGGGTGTAAAAACGGTTTAATATCTGAGTTGTCATATGAAACTTTTTTATCCATTCCTGCCTGCGAAAAGAATTCTTCAACAACTCCTTTCATTGTAAAGAAATCACCTTCCCCATACATACCTAGCGTAAATTGTATTCTTTCTTCTGGAAGTTGTTTTACTGGAATTTCCTTTGGTATATATATATTTGCCAACTCATAAAGTCTTACATCTTTATTTCTTCTGTTATAGTTTGTACTAAGCGAAGACAGTATTCCATTCAATGATATCGTTCTCATTATACTATAATCTTCACCAAGAGGATTACTTATTGTAACCGCTTTTCGTATTTCTGATTCTGAAGGTATCAATAATTTATCAAACACCTTTGGGCTTTCAAAAGAATAACTCATACCTTGGCTAAAACCACACATTTTTGCTGCCTGTTTAGCTATATCTTCAACTCTTAATTTATAAGAAAGTTTTCCAGTCGTAGCCTCACCTTTCGGAAGTGTTGTTGGAATCTTATCATAGCCATATAGTCTGGCAACTTCTTCTGAAACATCTGCTATATGTTCAATATCAGGCCTAAATGAAGGAACTATGATTTCATTTGTATTTGAATCGTAAATTAATTCTAATCTTGCAAGATATGATATCATTTCATCTTTACTTATTTTTGTCCCTAAAATATTATTTATTCTATTATCATCAAATGCTATTCTAAGCTCTTTTTTCTCACTATTATTGATATCAATTGTACCACCTACTACTTCTCCAGCACCTAATTCTTCGATTAGCTGACAAGCTCTATTAACTGCTTCAATTGCATTATTAGAATCAAGACCCTTTTCAAACTTGCTAGATGAATCTGTTCTAAGTCCAATTCTTTTACTTGACAATCTAATGTTAGTACCGTCAAAGCATGCCGCTTCAAATAAAACATCTTTAACATCATCAGTAATCATTGAGTTTTCTCCACCCATGATTCCACCAATGCCTATGTATTTTTCTGAATCACATATCATTAAAATTTCTGAATCAAGATTTCTAGTCTGTCCATCTAAAGTCACAAATTCTTCTCCATCTTTTGCTCTTTTAACAATAATTTTTCTATCTTTAATTGTATTTAAATCAAATGCATGCATTGGTTGACCATACTCTTCCATAACATAGTTTGTTATGTCCACAAGATTATTAATAGGTCTTATTCCACATTTTGCCAAACGTCTTTGCATCCATTCTGGTGAAGGTCCGATTTTTACATTTTTCACAACCCTTCCACAGTATCTAGTACATAAGTCTTTATCGATCACTTCAACGCTTGCATAATCATTAACATTTTCACTATTTTCATTTACATTTACTACAGGTGGTTTAAAATCCAATGAAAAAGTTGCTGCTGCTTCCCTTGCTATACCTATTACACTAAAACAATCAGGTCTGTTAGAAGTAACTTCATATTCAAAAACACTATCTCTAAACCCTAAATACTCTATAGCATCTGCACCTGTTGGCGCTTCTTCTTTAAATACATACACTCCATCTTCAGGTGCTTCTGGATACATATCTGTATTTGATCCAAACTCTTCTATTGAACAAAACATACCAAAAGATTCAACACCTCTTAGCTTGCCCTTTTTGATTTTAGTCCCATCTGATACTGTTCCCTGATCTAGAACAACAGGTACTTTGTCACCCTCTTTTATGTTTTTGGCATTAGTTACAATTTGAATTGTTTCAGTATCAATATTCACGCTACAAACAGTTAATTTATCTGCATCAGGGTGCTTTTCTATTTTTTCAATTTTACCTATTACGATTTTATTTAATTCGGCATCTAAAGCTTTAAAACCTTCCACTTTAGTACCAGATAATGTCATTGCATCTGTATATTCCTGATCACTTACATTAAGGTCTGGAACATATGCTTTTATCCATGATAATGGTGTATTCATAATTATTATCTCCTTTACTAAAATTGTTTTAAAAATCTGATGTCATTTTCATACAATAATCTCATATCATCTATTTCATATTTTAACAATGCTATTCTTTCTAAGCCCAGACCGAAAGCAAATCCAGAGTATTCTTCTGGGTCAATTCCACTCATTTTTAGAACTTTAGGGTGTACCATTCCACATCCTAAAATTTCTATCCATCCAGAACCCTTACACATTCTGCAGCCTTTTCCACCACATTTAAAGCATGTAACATCTACTTCTGCACTTGGTTCAGTGAAAGGAAAATGATGAGGTCTGAATTTAACTTTTGTTTGTTCCCCAAATAATTCTTTCGCAAATACTGCCAAAGTTCCTTTCAAATCAGAAAAGGTTATATTTTTATCTATTACAAGACCTTCAATTTGATGAAATGAAGGTGAATGAGTTGCATCTACTTCATCAGATCTAAATACCCTACCTGGTGCAATCATTCTTATAGGTAAATCACCTTTTTCCATTTCTCTTACCTGTACTGGTGATGTTTGTGTCCTTAATACTATTTCATCATTTATATAGAATGTATCCTGTTCATCCTTTGCAGGATGATTTGCAGGTATATTTAAAGCCTCAAAATTATAATAATCAAATTCTACTTCTGGACCTTCAACTACCTCATATCCCATACCTACAAATATTCTTTCAACTTCTTCTAATGCTATTGTATTAGGATGTTTATGTCCAATCACCTGTTTTTCACCTGGCAAAGTAACATCTATTTTTTCTTTTGATAATTTTTTTTCTAAAGCTTTTTTAGCAAATTCAGCTTTTATTTTCTCTAGATTTTCCTCAATAATATTTCTTGCGTCATTTACCATTTGACCAATCACAGGTCTCTCAGAAGGATCTACATCCTTCATGTTTTTTAATAATTGCGTTAGTTTTCCTTTTTTCCCAAGATATGAAACCCTGATATCATTAAGGCTTTCTAGCCCTTGTGCCTGCTCAATTTTATCTAAAGCTTCTTCCTTAATGGAGTTTAATATGTCTTTCATTTAAACTACTCCTTTCTACCGTTGTTTTATTTGCAGATAAAGTAAAAAAACTTCACCCCCTAAAAGGGACGAAGTCATATTCCGCGGTACCACCCAAATTCCTGTCTATACAGGCTCTTAGTCTGTGTAACGTACAGTAACGTCGCTTTTTACTATAAATTCAAAAACGCAGCTCCAGTGTGAATTTCAAATTACTTATGAACTTAGGATAACTTACAGCCTAGATTATCCCTCTCTGAAAGAATAAATAATTCTACTATGCACTTTCATAGCTTTTTCTATAAAACTGAATGTATTTTAGCATATAAAATTTTTAGTGTCAACATTATATATTTATGGTATAATTATTTCGAATTTTTTTATTATATAGGAGTGATTATGCCAAAAAAACTATATTTTACCCTTATTGATTTTTTTAGAAAAATTTCAAAAGATCATGTAAATGCTTATGCTGCTCAGGCATCATTTTTTATTATATTGTCATTTTTCCCTTTTTTAATGCTTCTTTTAACTATAATACAATACACTCCTATCGAAAAACAATTTCTTGTTTCATGGACTACTAGAATAACTCCTGATGTTATCGATCCCCTAATGAAAACAATTTCAAATGAATTATATGCATATGCAGGTGGTGGAGCTATAATATCTATTACTGCCATAGTAGCACTTTGGTCTGCCTCAAGGGGAATCCTCTCAATTATGCGAGGACTAAACGCTGTGTTTCAGGTTGAGGATAAAAGAAACTTTTTTATTGTAAGATTACTTTCATGTTTATATACATTTATTTTTTTAATAGGCATTATCCTAACCTTGGGTTTACTTGTATTTGGTCAAACAATATATTTACGATTAGAAAACGAAGCTACTATTATATATATGTTATTACATGCTTTCATGGAACAAAAATGGCTTATTTCCTTAAGTTTACTTTCTTTGTTTTTTTTACTTATGTATAGAGTTATGCCAGGAAAAAAATATTCAATCTTAACCCATTTACCTGGCGCGATTTTTACAGCACTTGGTTGGTTAATAGCCTCCTCGGCTTTTTCATTCTATATAAGCTTTTCACCTTCTTTTTCTTATATATATGGCAGCCTTACAGCATTTATTGTGTTTATGTTATGGATGTATGTCGGAATGTATATTCTTTTACTTGGAGCTGAAATAAATGTATTTTTCAGAATACAGATTAAGAATTTAAGAATTAGATTCAAAAATAAAATTTCAAAAAATAATCAGAAATAGCAAGCCCTTTAACTCTTTAATTTTGCTTTATTGGTAATTTTTACAAATCTATGCTATAATAACCAAGTAGCCGCTTTTTCGATAACGTTAAACAGTTATTGGAAAAGTTTTTTTGTTTAGAAAGAGAAGTGTATATTATGTTTAAAATTAATGATATTGTTGTATATGGAAATAGTGAAATTTATTTAATCAAGGAAATAAAAACACCTGATTTTATAAAAACCGATGAGAAATATTATTTTCTGCAATCTATTTTAGATGAAAAGTCAATAATATATGTTCAGACTAATAATTTGCATAAAACAATGCGAAAAATTATATCAAAAGACGAGGCAGATAATATTCTTAAAGAAATTCCAAATATTTCACCTCTATATAATCAAAATGATAATGCAAGAGAAAAAGAATATTCAAATATTATAAGTTCTTGTGATTGCTTTGACTTGATCAGTGCTTTAAAAGGATTGAATAATGAACAAAAAAGGCGAAGAGAAAACAATTCAAAGTTAAACATGACTGATGAAAAGAATTTTAGAAAAATAAAAACTTTTCTCACAACCGAGTTATCTATTGCTTTTGATATAAATATTGAAAAAGCTAACGATTTATTATTAGGTTTTGGTTTATAGTAATTGAAAAAAAGCAGCTTTTTAAGCTGCTTTATATTTTTTAACATTGCCCAAGGTGCCGGTCCTGTTATTTTGACTCCTAGACAAAGCCTAGGTGGGCAACCGCAATTGATATTTTGTCTTCCACAAACTAAGGAGGCTTGACATCCTATCAAAAATATAGGAATCCCTTTAAAAAAATGTAGGTTCAAAATTACAGGGTTATCGTGCATCTCAGGAAGTTTTATAACCTTTTCCTATGCTCAAATTATACCATAAAAAATGGATTTTTTCAAGTATTGTCCATTTCTAAAATATCTTCTTAATAACCTCTTTTTCATTTTTAAAAATAGAACTTTCAGGAACAAATCCTCTAACCATAGATAAAGGATACACATTTGTATTTTGGCCTATTATTGTACCAGGGTTTAATACACTATTGCACCCGATCTCTACTCCATCCCCAATAAGCGCTCCAAACTTTTTTAAACCTGTGTTAAATTTTTCTCTATTATATTTAAACTCAACCAAAGTCTTATCAGATTTTACATTAGATGTTATCGAACCTGCACCCATATGAGCCTTATATCCTAAAATAGAATCACCTACATAATTATAATGCGGTACCTGAACTCCATTAAATAAAATTGAATTTTTTAGTTCTGTTGAATTCCCAACAACTGTATCACTTCCTACGATTACCTTTCCTCTAATAAATGCACAATGTCTTATTTCTGCATTTGAAGAAATAATAGCAGGGCCTGTTATAGAAGCAGTTTTAGCAACCTTTGCAGATTTTGATATCCATATATTCTCATCAAATAAATCGTATTCATCTTCAGAAAGACTTTTTCCAAGTTCAATAATAAAATTTCCGATTTTTGGTAATACATCCCATGGGTATTCGCAATCTATAAAAATATCCTTTGCGATTGTTTGATCAAAATCAAATAAATTTTCTAAACCAATCATTTATAAATACTCTCCTATTCAACCGTTACTGACTTAGCTAGATTTCTTGGTTTGTCTACATTACAACCTCTATAAACCGATGTATAATACGCTATTAACTGTAGAGGAACCGATGTAATTATAGGCATTAATATTTCATCACCTTTCGGTACTTCCACCTTATAGTCTATCGCTTTCTTTCCTACGCTTGTCCCTTTTTGACATATGAATACTACTTTTGCTCCTCTTGCTTTTACTTCCTCAACATTACTTATTGTTTTTTCAACAAGCTCATCCTGAGTAGCAACTGCAACTACAGGTACATGTTCAGTTATTAAAGAAATTGTTCCATGCTTTAATTCTCCTGCTGGATAAGCCTCAGAGTGTATGTATGTAATTTCTTTCAACTTAAGAGAGCCTTCCATACTCATTGCATAATCTAAGCCTCTTCCTATATACAAAAGACTTTCAGCATTCATAAGCTTCGATGCTATAAACTGAACGTTTTCAACATCTTCAAGAATCTTTTCGATTTTTCCTGGTACTTCCTGAAGCTTTTCTACATAGTACTTACATTTCTTTTCGTCAATTTTTCCTTTTACAAAGGCAAGTTCAAAAGCAATCAAATACATAATTGACAATTGAACAGAATATGCTTTAGTTGATGCAACAGATATTTCTGGTCCTGCATAGGTATAAATCACATAATCTGATTCTCTGGCTATAGATGAACCTACGACATTAACTACCGATATAGTGTCTGCTCCTTTTGATTTGGCCATTTTAAGTGCAGCTAGGGTATCTGCTGTTTCACCTGATTGGGAAATTAATATAACAAGATCTTCTTCCCCAATTATCGGATTTCTGTATCTAAATTCAGAAGCTATATCAACTACAACCTCTATACCCGCTAATTTTTCAATAACATACTTTCCTACCATTCCAGCATGCATTGCTGTACCACAGCCTACTATGAATATCTTTTTATATGAATTAAGTTTTTCTGGAGTAACACCTGACTCTAAAAAGTTAGGCATACCTTCTAAGATTCTTCCTTTTATTGTTTTTCTAATAGCTTCTGGTTGTTCATTTATTTCTTTAAGCATAAAATGCTCAAATCCACCTTTTTCAGCCGCATCCTCGTCCCATGTTGCCGTTTGAACTTCTTTATTTACTGTATTTTTATGTATATCTACTATTTCTACTTTATCATTGTTTATTACTGCTATTTCATCCTGCTCTATTAAATAATAATCTCTTGTAAATTTAAGAATTGCTGGAACATCTGAAGCAATAAAGTTTTCTTCTTTTCCTAAACCAATTATTAAAGGGCTGTCTTTTCTTACAGCAAAAATCGTTTCAGGAAAATCTTTAAATATAATACCTAAAGCATATGATCCTTTTATTTCAGAAATAACCTTGATAATTGTTTCTACAGGGTCTCCTTCATAATAAAAGTCTAACAGTTTTGCAACTGTTTCAGTATCAGTTTCACTTTCAAATTCATAACCATTTTCTTCTAAAAATTCTTTTAATTGTTTATAGTTTTCAATTATACCGTTGTGAACGATTGTAACTCTTTTATTTCCATGTGGATGTGAATTAATATCTGATGGTTCTCCATGAGTCGCCCATCTAGTATGACCGATTCCACACTTACCTACAGGTGTACCTTTTTTTGATAATTTTTTTCTTAAAGACTCTAGTTCGCCTTTTGATTTTTCAGTTATAATCTTTCCATTTTCAAAAACTGCTATACCCGCTGAGTCATAACCTCTGTACTCAAGTTTTGAAAGTGCCTCTAATAAAATAGAAGTGCAGTCATTTTTTCCAATATATCCTACGATTCCACACATATCATATGCCTCCCTTATGTTACACTATTGCTTAGTTTACCATCTTTTTGTTTTTTTTTCAATAAAAATGGCAGGGTATTTGCCTGCCATTTTATTTATATATGTGCTGCTCTTTCTTCCATTATCACTTCAAGTAAATCAACTTTTTTCATTGGCTTTCCTAGTAAAAAACCTTGAATATTGTCACAGTTCATTTTTTGTAAGTGTTCATATTGTTCCTTTGTCTCAACACCCTCTGCAATTGTTTCTAATCCAAGTTTTTTAACCATGTCAATAACTGCTTTTGTAATAATATTTGTAGATTCATCTTTTACAACACTGTCTACAAATGTTTTATCAATTTTCAAAGTATTTATCGGTACATCTTTTAAGTAAGAAAGTGAAGAATAACCCGTACCAAAATCATCTAAAGATATTCTATAACCCTTAAATTTAATATCTTTTAGTATTTCTGCAGTTATTTTAGTGTCACCAATAAACACACTCTCTGTTATTTCTATTTCTATATCCGATGGCTTTAAATTGTTTATCTCAGTATAGTACACAAGTATATCAGTAAAATTAATATCTTTTAACTGTATAGGAGATATATTTATGGAAATAATTCCTTTAAAGTTATATTCATGTTTCCATGTCGCATATGACGATAAAGCTTCTTTTATTACCCACTTACCTATATCTATTATATAACCTGATTTTTCTGCCATTGGTATAAATTTTGCAGGAGATATAACTCCTTTATCTCCATCCTGCCATCTTATAAGAGCTTCAACACCTCTTATTTTACCCTTATTAGAATCGTATTGAGGTTGAAAACATAGATAGAAATCTCCCTTTGCTACCGCTTCTTTAAGTCGCTGTTCTAGGTTGACATTTTCCATAAATTCTTCTAACATCCAATTTTCAAATAAAGTAACGGAATTTTTCTCTCTATCTTTTATATTATACATTGCTATATCAGCAGCTTTTATCAAGTCGTCTGCAGTTTGTGCCGATTCTGGAAATTTAGAAATCCCCACACTTATTTTTAAATATATTTCAAATCCATTGCTGAGTTTAATAGGTCTTTCTAAGCATCTAACTATTTTTGCATAAATATTTTCAGCACAAGAATTTTCATCTGTGTCATATATAGCTATAACAAATTCATCATTACAAATTCTTCCCACTTTAATTGTTCTTGATTCATTTTTAAGTAGCATTCTTGAAAATTTTGTTATTAGCTCATCTCCTAATGTAAAACCAATACTATCGTTCACTTTTTTAAAATCATCAATATCTATATACATGATATCGATTTTCTTATCTTTTCTTTTAGCTTTTTTTACTGCTGCAGATAAAAAATCTACAAAGTACTTTCTATTGTATGTCCTTGTTTTTGTGTCAAAATATGCCATGTATTCAAGCTCCAGTTGTTTTTCTTTCAATTCTGTAATATCTTTAAAATAGTGCACCTCTTCTATGCATTTGTCGTTATCTTCATATTTAAAATTCGCCGAATGATCTATCCATGTTTTTCCATCACAAAGCCTATATTCCATTTTAAATTTATCTTTTAAATTTCTTTTCGCTTTTACAATATTTCTTATAAAAGCTTCTCTATTATCTTGATGTATTCTTTCTACAAATAGCTTTTTTTCTAGTTGATCTTTTGTTAAACCAAACAAATCATGCCATTTTTTAGATGTTAGTATATATCCTGTCTTATTATTAAGATATTGAAAACCATCAGAAGAGCTATCTGAAATATATTTATATATTTCTTCTTCTTCCTTTTCTTCATATTCTGAAACATCAAAAAACAAGCAACTTATACAACAATCCGTTGCTTTAAATATAGAGGTTTTATAGTGTTTTCTGTTCTTTTTACTATAAACTAATTCAACTTTGCTTTTCCCAGTATCATCTACTTCATTCATTAAGTGAAGTATTCCCTTATGATCAAACGACATACTCGCTAAAAAATATGTAAATGGAGTTCCTCTAAGTTGATTAAAGGTAAGTTCAAAACTTTTTTCAAACTCTTCATTAACATATACTGGATAAAACTCATTACTACCATTATCAGCTTTCCTTAGGCAAATATATGCACCTAAGGACTTATTGATAATATTCATGAATAAATCCTGTGTTTCACTTAACATATTTACCTTCCCCTTTAAACAGAATGAAAAATCTTATTACGCCTGCTCGTCTAAGGTCAAACTATAAGCAGGAAGAAAATGTTCGATAAAATAATTTGCTTCCTTCATATTCAATTCTTTTATAAGTTTCAAAGTTGATTTATGAGCCTGTTCAAAATCTTTGTTACCCATTCTTTTTTCTTCTACACATTTAATCAAAGCCGATAGTTTATCTGCGGCTTTGACAAATTTCCAAAGTTCTTTTTCTTCTTCTTTAACATTAAATAGATTTGTATAATATGACTGCATTTCCTTCGGAAGGGAATTAACCATTTCTTTGCCTGCATAAGATTCTACAGATTTATAAGCTTCCTTTATTTCAGGAGCAAAATATTTTATTGGGGTTGGCAAATCACCTGTAATTATCTCTGTTGCATCATGATACATTCCAAGCAACGCGACCCTTTCAGGGTTAATATCGCCATTAAAGTATACATTGTTAATAACAGCTAAAGAATGTGCTATTACACTAACATCCAAGCTGTGTTCTGCAATATTTTCCTTTATGGTATTTCTCATCAATCCCCAGCGATTAATATACTTCATCCTGGAAAGCATAGCAAAGAAATTACTATCTCCCTTAGATTTCATTTTTTTCTCCATTTTTTGTCTTTTAATAACCATTAAATATGGTTTATTATAACATTTTTATGTGAACTGTGCAACAATATAGACTAAAAATACTAGAGTGATATGACACTCTAGTACTAGTTTCTTTACAACACTATATTGTTATTGGAAATATTGCATAACACAATATTTAGATTACCATTCCTGCACCTTATTTCATCTATAAATTCCTTTTCATCTTGATCATCATTCATTGTTATATGATATGTCAACTCGTACAATGTACCTAGATTCGTGGTTTTTATTTTGTCTAAACTTGCTTTTTTTGTAAACCTTTCAAACAAGTCATTAAACGCACCATTGTAATTCATATCTTCAGGAATCGTTATTTTTAACTCTTTTTCCACTTTCTTTCTAACAGCATAACCACTTCTCATAAGCAAAAGATAAACTCCACCTATAATAACCGTGGCCGCCAAAGCAAATCCTAAATAACCCATTCCTGTAGCAAGCCCTATAGACATTGCATAAAACACACTAGCTATATCTTTTGAATCTCCTGGAACACTTCTAAATCTAACCAAGGCAAATGCCCCTGCTAAAGAAAAAGCTCTTGCAATATTGCTTCCTACCAACATAATCACTATAGTCACAACAGCTGGTAGTATAACTAATGTTATAGCAAAGTTAGTCGAGTATTTTTTATTCTTATCAGCTAATATATATATTATACTTATTATCATTCCTAATATTGCCGCAGCTAAGATACTAATGATTGCTGTCCCAATTGACAATTCAGCATCTGTACTGCTGGCGAGTATTGACTCAAACATTTTCCATCACCTTCTTTAATTATTTTATTCTTATATTCTGTACCATATTTTGAAAAAGATATTGGCAAAATATTAAATTCTGCTAGAGCATCACAAAGCCATAACGGTACTGATCCTGGTGCTTTTATTTCCATAAGCATTAAATCATCGTCAATTAAACTTTCTCCGTAACTGCCTTTTGCCAAACAAAGATCATATCTTCTGGTTGTAATTTCTTTATCAAAAGTAATTCTTAAATCTTTGTCTTCTATGCCAGATAATGCTTTCCTTTTATAGGATAGATATAAAACAGGTTCAACATTATGCTGATACAAAAAATATTCTATCTCTTTAGCAATTTGTCTATTAATCTTTTCATTTTCTGGTGCCTTTTTGTTTTTTACAAAATCATATGCTTCTTGTAAAGACAGCGAAACTCTTCTTTTGTATACTACACCTTTATATTTCTTTTTTATTTCTAAAAAAACTTTATCTTTTTTCCCAGGCGCTCCATAACTTCTTAAGCGAAGCTTTTCTTTATAAACTGGCTTTTCTATGGATTTCCTGATAAGCTCATTTGTTAAAGTATCGTAGTAAAGATTACATATTTCATAAAAATCCTCACCTTCGCTGTGGACATCACTCACTAATTTATTTTCGATTCTTTCAAGCAGTTTATAATATACACTCTTAGAAAGTAAATATTTTTTTTCATACCTTTTAAAGACTTCTACTGCCATAATATCACTCCTTACTTAATTCAATTTCAAACCAGAATGTTGAGCCTTTTCCTTGTTCACTTTCTACTCCATACTTAAATCCATGAAGCTCCATAATATTCTTTACTATAGAAAGGCCTAAACCAGTTCCAATTACTCCTCTTTTATGTTCTTTATTTGATTTGTAATACCTATCCCATACATTTTCAAGGTCTTTTTCACAAATCCCTTCGCCATAATCAATAACTTCTACCCTTACTATATCTCCAATAACTCTTTGCCTTACCTTTACCGTCTTATCTTCGCCTGAGTAGTTTATCGCATTATTTATGAAGTTATATATCACTTGATATATTTTGTATTCATCTGCTCTCACAAAAATATTTTCATCATACTCAAACTCTACCTTATATTTTTCCTGGCTAATTAATTTTTTGTATCTAGCAATTACAGATTTTATACTTTCCGTCAAATCATATTTCGTAATTCTCAAATCACTGACTCCAGATTGAAGTTTCGAAATATCAAGTAAATCATTAACCAGAATTGAAAGTCTTTTTGCTTCATCTATTATAACCTGTATGTTTTCCGGAGTACTTTCATTAGGCAAATCTCGCATAACCTCTGCATAACCCGTTATCATTGTTAGCGGCGTCCTTAAATCGTGAGATATATTCGCTATAAGCTCTTTTTGAAGTTTTTCTGTTTTTCCCAACTCTAAGGCCGTATAATTCAAGGTGTCTGAAAGTTCAGAAATTTCTTTGTAGTCTCTTCCATCAAAATTTATATCAAAATTTCCTTTTGCCAATTCTTTAGCAGATTTATTAATTCTAATTATAGATTTTGAAACCCTTTTTGAAATCAACAAAGCTATTATCATTGATAAAGCTATTAGTATTACTGAAATATATATCAATTGAATCCTTAATGTTTTAACTGTCGCATCAACTGGTGTTATTGTTGAATTTAAATATATTACATACTCTTCACCTGTATAACTTGTTTGAATATTAACTAAAAGTACGCTCTTTGTATTATTCACTGCCAAATTCGGAAAAGTTTCAAACTTCTCATAATGTGATGGTTTGTCATCATCAAAACCATTTATAAATGATTCTTCCAGTCTTATTTCTAACTTTCCTCCAGCTGCTATTGCGGTTAAATAATATTCTTCAAGTGTAAAAGGTGACATTTTATGAATTATACAATCTCCTGACAGATGATTTGAGTAAAGCTGATTTGAATTTTCATCTGTAATCAAAATGCATACATCATATTTTTCCGAGATACTTTGTACAACCTCATCTAAATCTTCTTCACTAATAAGGCTTTCTATATCTTCCATTGCATCCTTTATCTCATGTTCTTTAATTACTTTATAAAAATAATCAAGATAAACTGTTTGAAATAACCATAAAATCAAAAGCAATAAAACTACAAATACGAATAAGTATGAAAAAATTTTCCATTTAATACTAATCTTTTTGTTATACTTCAAATCTATACCCCACTCCTCTAAGTGTCACAACCTGTTTTCTATAATCACCAAGGCTGCTTCTTAACAACTTAATATGAGTATCAAGGGTTCTGTCATCTCCGTAATAATCATATCCCCAAACATCCGAAATCAACTTTTCTCTAGTAAGTGCAATTCCTCTGTTTCTAACCATATAGAACAGCAAATCATACTCTTTTGGAGTCATATCAACTTTTTCACCATCGATAGTTACTATTCTGCCTGTGAAATCAACACTCAAACCTTCAGTAGTAAAAATCTCATGTCCTTCTTCATCAAAATTTGTTTTTTTATTTCTTGATATTACTACATTCGCCCTCATCATAAGTTCTTTCGGGGAGAAAGGTTTCACTACATAGTCATCTATTCCCAGTTCAAATCCGTGAATCCTGTCATACTCTTCACCTCTAGCCGAAAGCATGATAATAGGTATTTTTTTTAACTTAAAAATTTCCTTACAAGTAGAAAAACCATCAAGTCCTGGCATCATAATGTCTAGTATTATTAAGTCAAAATCTTTCATTTTACAAATATCAATAGCTTCTATTCCATCAGATGCTTCTGTAATTGCATAGCCTTCAAATTCAGCATATTTCCTTATTAGTTCCCTAATTTTATCTTCGTCGTCGACAACAAGAATATTGTACATCTAGAGTACCTCCTTACACGGTATATAATAAATAATGTTTGTGATGATAATGTGTTGTTAAAATGATTGTTTATGGTTTTATTTATTGTCTAAATTTTATTATATAATAGCACAAATAATATTTTAATTATAGGATTTATATTGAATTTTTCTACTCAATAAGTTATTATGTAACCATAGGATTTTTAGGGTGAACTATGTATTGGAAGGAGTTTTAGTTTATGAACATAAAAGATATGAAAATTTTGGTTTGCGATGATTCAATAGTTTCTAGAAAGAAACTAAAAGACTATATTATGACTCTTGGTTGTCAAGAAGTCATCGAAGCTTCTAATGGGGAAGAAGCTATCACATTATATAACTCTTCAAAACCCGACTTAGTATTTATGGATATTGTAATGCCTAAAAAAGACGGAATAGAATCAGTACGAGAAATCGTAGAGTGTTATCCTGAAGCAAAAGTCGTTATGGCTTCTTCTGTTGGCACTATGGCCTCTTTAAGGGATGCTATTAAAGCTGGTGCATATGATTTCTTACAAAAGCCTTTGGATACAGAACAGGTTAAAAAAATAATAACAAGTTTAGCCGAAGGAGGTAATTAAATGTTTACTCAATTTTTTGGAAATTACTTACTTAATGAAAAGCTTGTTTCTCCTGAGCAGTTAGTAGACGGGCTACAGCAAAAAGCTGATACAAGGCTAAAACTTGGTATTCTAGCTATCAATTCAGGCTATATGACTTCAAGTCAGGTAGAAAGAGTTCATGAAATGCAGACAAGAATGGATAAGCGTTTTGGGGACATAGCTACAGAATTAGGATATATAACCGCAGAACAGGTTGAAGAATTGCTAAAATCCCAACAAATCGGTTATTTGTTGTTAGGCCAGGCATTAGTTGATAAAAACTATATTTCAAACTATGATTTTGAAAAAGCAATACGATTTTATAAAGATAAATATACTTTGACAGATGAGGATATAGAACTCTCTAGAACGGAAAAAATCATGGAAATGATTAATGTTTTTTTCCCAATTCCAGATGACAATAAAACTCTATACTGCGACTACATAGAACTATTGATTAAAAATCTGGTTAGATTTATCGGAGATGACTTTACTCTCCTTGATCCTGTAGATTTCGAAGATTCAAGTAACGAATTATTTAAGGTGACTCAGGATATAGAAGGAACGGGTTTGAATGTAAACACTTCTGTTTTCGCCTCCAAACCAGTTATTATTGAGTTCGCAAGCAGATTTATCAAAGAACCTCTTGTAGGTATAAACGAATATACAGAAGCAGCTGTTTGCGACTTTTTAAATTTGCACAACGGACTTTTCACAGTAAATGTTTCAAATAATAGAGGATTAGAACTAAAATTAACACCACCATTCTTCTTTAATAACAGAGTTGAAAATGAAGGAAAAGAAGTTTTGGTTTTACCTGTATTTTTCACTTTCGGAACAGTGAACTTTCTAATAACTTTATAAAAATCATAAAAGGTATCTCAAGAGAGATACCTTCAGACTGTAGACAAAGTCCAGAGCTTTTGCTCTGGATTTTTCTCGTCTAAGAGCCAAAAACCTCAGTATTTCACGGACTTTAAGCCTCTTTTATGGTATAATTATTATATCAAATATAGGGGTGTGAATACTTATGATGACACAGAATGCTGATAAAAAAAGGGAACAGGTGCAGATGTTCTGCATGGATGACATGGTTCCGAAGGAACATCTTCTAAGATTAATAGATATGGCAATAGACTGGAACTTCATATACAATCTCGTGGAAGATAAATATTCATCAGACACTGGAAGACCAAGCATGGATCCAGTAATGCTAATTAAAATCCCATTCATTCAGTACCTCTATGGAATAAAAAGTATGAGACAGACAATCAGGGAAATAGAAGTGAATGTAGCCTACCGATGGTTTCTGGGCCTGGAGATGATGGATAAGGTACCACACTTTTCAACTTTTGGAAAAAACTATACAAGACGCTTTAAAGAAACAAAACTTTTTGAACAGATATTCAGTCACATCCTTGAGCAGTGCTATAAGTTTAAACTGGTAGATCCTACGGAAGTGTTTGTTGACGGAACACATGTCAAAGCATGTGCCAATAATAAAAAGATGCAGAAAAGGATAGCAAAAGAGGAAGCACTGTTTTATGAGGAATTGTTAAAGAAAGAAATAAACAAAGACCGTGAAGAACATGGTAAAAAACCGTTAAAGGATAAAGACGATGATAACCTTCCACCTTCTGAAGGAGGAAGTGGCAAGGAAAAAGAAACAAAAGAAAGTACATCTGATCCTGAAAGTGGATGGTTCAGAAAAGGGGAACATAAAAATGTTTTTGCTTATGGAATTCAGACAGCATGCGATAAACATGGTTGGATTCTGGGATACACAGTTAATAAAGGTAACCTTCATGACAGCCGTACCTTCAAAGGTCTTTACGATAAGATAAAAGATATAGGAATTGAAACATTGGTTATGGATGCAGGATATAAAACCCCAGCAATTGCAAAGATGCTGATAGATGACGGCATTAATCCTCTGCTTCCATACAAAAGGCCAATGACAAAAGATGGTTTTTTTAAAAAGTTCGATTATGTTTATGACGAGTATTATGACTGCTACATATGCCCTGGTGACCAGATGCTTAAGTACAGCACAACAAACAGGGACGGATACAGGGAATATAAAAGCTGTGGAAGATTATGTGCCAGCTGCGAATACCTTAAACAATGTACACTGAGTGTAGACCATGTAAAAGTTGTAACAAAGCATATATGGGAACCGTACATTGAGATATGTGAGGACATCCGGCATACACTGGGAATGAAAGAACTTTATTCCCAGAGAAAAGAAACAATAGAGAGAATCTTTGGAACTGCAAAGGAAAACCACGGATTCAGATACACACAGATGAAAGGCAAGACTGCAATGGAAATGAAGGTCGGTCTTACCTTTGCGTCCATGAATCTAAAGAAACTGGCAATGATGAGACAGAGAATGGGACATTTTAGAGATGTATTATCGACTCTTTTTACAAAACCAAGGTTTTTATCAAATACGGAGAGAAAAATGGCACTAGGATGGATATCCTAGTGCCGCTTTGTCTACAGTCTGAAGGTATCTCAAGAGAGATACCTTTTTTTACATTAATCCTATAAAGAATTATGCCATTCATTTATTTTATTTCTAACCTGCTCTTCCATTTCAGAAACTTCACAAACTGTATCATGAAGAACTTTTGCATCTCGAATTTCTTCAACTGCATTTGGAATCTTAACTTTACTTATTTCCTCTAACTTATCCACAAGTCCAAAATCATCAAGATCGTCATATCTTGGATCAATAGCATCCATAACACTTCTAACAAACTTATAAGGACTTGCCGTTGATACTATAACTGTTTTTGTCTTATCTTTAGATTCTTTCGAATACTTATTAAAAACAGATGACGCAACAGCTGTATGAGTATCTATTACATATCCAGTTTTTTCAAATAGTTCCTTTATAGCCAAACTTGTTTCTTCTTCATCTGAATAATTCCCATAAAAATCTATAAGCTTCTCTCTCATAGAGTCTGTAATTTCATATTTACCCTCATTAATAAGAGCTTCCATAAATTTTTTATTCTTAACAGAATCATTATCTGCTATTTTATATATAAGTCTTTCTAAATTACTTGATATAAGAATATCCATAGAAGGTGATGATGTCAAAATGAACTCTCTATTTTTATCGTATTCACCTGTTTTAAAAAAGTCAAATAAGACCTTATTCTGATTTGATGCACAAACAAGTTTATTAACTGGCAGCCCCATTTCCTTAGCATAATATCCTGCTAGGATATTCCCAAAATTCCCTGTTGGAACTACAAAGTTTATTTTATCTCCATTTTTTATAACACCATCTTTATATAGTTTAGCGTATGAATATACATAATATACAATCTGCGGAACAAGTCTTCCTATATTTATAGAATTTGCAGATGAAAATTGAAAGCCTTTCTCAAGCATTTCTTCCCCAAACTCTACGTTACCAAAAATCGACTTAACTCCACTTTGAGCTTGATCAAAATTTCCATTAATTCCAATTACAAAAGTATTGTCCCCTTTTTGTGTAACCATCTGTTTTTCCTGTATAGGGCTAACTCCACCTTTTGGATAGAATACTATAATCTTAGTGCCTTTTACCTCTGCAAATCCAGCCAAAGCTGCCTTACCAGTATCTCCTGATGTAGCTGTAAGAATAACAATATCATTTGTCACTTTATTTTTCTTAGCAGACACTGTCATAAGGTATGGAAGTATCGAAAGTGCCATATCCTTAAATGCTATAGTTGAGCCATGAAACAACTCTAAATAATATGCCCCATCCGCTTCTTTTAATGGTGTGATTTCAGAATCATCAAACTTAGAATCATAAGCATTATCTATACAATATTTCAATTCTTCTTCTGAAAAATCAGTAAAGAATTTATGCATTACAAAATATGCAACTTCTTTATATGTCATTTTACTTAATTCATCAATGTCAATATCAATACTAGGGATTTCTTTAGGAACAAACAATCCTCCATCTGAGGCAAGCCCCTTTAGAATAGCCTTTGAAGCACTAACTTCTTCTTTGTCTCCTCGAGTACTAACATATATCATTTCTTTCATCAAGGTAATTTTCCACCTTTCTTTCATATTATTACTCAATGGATTATAACACACCTTATTATCTTGTACAACACTTTTTACTTTATAGATGAGTTCAGAGAATTTTCATATAAAGTAAAAAAGCCGTTTTATAAATTTTCATTATAAAAACGGCTTTTTAATATTCAGTTTTTTACTATTTGAAGAAGGTATGACCACCATGAGTCATAATATATGTATATCCACCAAATAATCCGCTAGAAGAATTTGCACAAAAGAACAATGCTCCTTGTGAATAATCTATTCCGCTTAACGCTTTATCTACTGCGATTTTTGTAGATTCTGAAACCTTTGTATTACTAAAACTACTGTATGCAACTGGCGAAAACTGTCCTTTTGCATAAATAACATCTCCTACTGTATTAGGAAATCTAGAACTATTTACACGATTAAAGATTACATTAGCAACTAGTATCTTGCCAGTTTCGTCTTCTCCTCCTGCCTCTGCTTGTACTATCTTAAGCAATGAGTCATAATCGCTTTCGCTTATTGTATATGAATTGTTTTGCACAGATGTAACTGTGTTTGTTTCCGCTGCTTCAATACTACTAAGTACTTTTTCTTCTGTTATTTCCTCAGTTGTTTCTTCTGTTGTTTCTTCTGTCGCTGCTTCTGTGTCTTTTTCCGTTACTGCTAGTGTTAACTCTGTTTCTTCTTCAATAATGTTTGTTTTTGATATCTCATCTTCTGTTGTATTGCCTGAGACACCTAGGCTGATAACTGTAATCATAATTGTTACACTTAAAGCCCCACATATTCCAGCTAAAATGTGTTTTTTCCTAGTTGCAGTAAAAATAGCCTTCATACTTTTTTTAATTTTTGTCATAATTACCTCTTTCTAAAACCATGTGCTATGAAAAGCGATATATACTTCCTTCATTCCCCACAAGCACAGCCACATTATATTTAGCCTGAATAAAGGTGTCAACCAGGTTAGAAAAAATTTGTTTGCATTAGTTAGCTCCTAATGATGGATGATTTTTTTCAACTGTAATATATTACAAAAGAATGAGCTTAGCGTATTTATTTATTGTGCACTTTTACTTCTAGTGTTTTTTCACATACTTTATGTGACTATTAAGTTTTTTGTTTCTATATTAGTACAATTTATTAATTTGTGCACTTATGTAAACTATTTTCACTTTTTTTACATACTTTTAGCTTTTATTTATTTATGTTATACTATTTTTTAAAGGAGATTTTTTATGAAAAAAGGAGTTTTTTTAGCTAAAAAAAAGGATAATACCTTGTATTACAGGGCTTCTTTCACTTATAAAAATAAACATATAAGCCTAGGCAGTTACTCAGATGAAGCAACAGCACACCAAGCCTACTTAGATGCTTTATTGTTTTCAACAGATATTAATATCAATATAGAAGAAACACTAAATAAAACTGAAAATTATTCACTACATTTTGATAAAATTATTTCTATTTTGAATTTTAGGGATAACAATTTTTATATAAGCAACCCAATATATATAAGACCCTCATTTTTTGAATACTATTACGATCGAAAAACAATATTAAAATTTGATGTAGATGATTTATTCTATTATTCAAATCATAAAATAATGAAAAGAAATGGACATTTATTCGTTTCTGATTATGGAATGCAAGTTAACATTCTAGATAGATACGGATTAAAGCCTTATAGCGTTCCAGGAAGAGACTATATTTTTGTAAATGGAGATTTTTTGGATTTTAGATATAAGAATATACAGGTAATTAATAGATTTAATGGCGTTTCAAGAGAATTAAAAAATGGACGGTATGTCTATACTTCAAAAATACATATTAACGGTGACTATATAATAGGAAGATACTACAATGAATTTGATGCTGCTATAGCTTATAATAAAACAATAAACATTTTAAAAGATAAAGGTTTCACAAAAAATTTTAACCACAATTATATAGAAGAAATAGCTCCTATAGAATACGCTTCAAGGTATAATAAAGTGAAAGTTTCTAATAAAATAAGAAGCCTGAATTTTTAATCCAGACTTCTTATTTTATTTACTCCCAATCAATTTGTTTTAATTGTGAATAGTCTTCAAGGCTATAAATCACAATACCTTCTAGTGGGCTTACTATATATATTTTATCATCTATATATATACCTCTTATATCGTAGTCAAAGTAATAATCATATAAATTATCTTCATCTGCATACTTATGCTCTATTACAAGTTCGTACCCCTCTTCCTCACTATATGTATATACAAGGTAAGATGCAACTGGATTGTAATATTCATTAGTTCCTTCACCATAAAAACCTATAATATTATTCTGAGCATTAACTAAGATTGCTTTATGATTATAACCTATATTTGTATATCCGTAATCCACATTAACAACTTTATCTTTTTCAAAAACATTTTCAGGATTACTAATATCAAACATTGAGATTTTTATACCTTTATTTTCCCCTGTGTCTGGATCCGTTTCCTGACCAATACCAAGCAATATATCTTCTGACCACGGATGAAGATAATCAGAAAAACCAGTTATTTTTAATTCACTTAAAACCTCTGGATTTTCTGGATCAGAAAGATCAACCGCAAATAATGGATCCATTCTTTCATATGTGACAAAATATGCAATATCTTCTATAAATCTTGCTGAATAAATAACTTCACCAGGAGCAAGATTTTCAACACTTCCTATCAATTCCAAGTCTTGATTCAACACATACAATGAATTACCTTCTTCTATCTGATTTACCGTTTCAGGAATACCATCAAAAACAACATCATCCTCAATCCAAAATGTTCCATCATTTAATGTTGATACCACTCTAAGATTGCCTTCATATTCATCAAGTGAAAATGAATTGTTTAAATACCCATCCACTGAACCTGTTGCTTCTCCTTTTATTATTCCATCTTTATATGAAAGCTTGATTATTTGAGTTTCTGTACCATTTCCTGTCGCTACATAAATATTGTTCCTACTTACATAAAATTGCGAGTAGTATCCTAGTATGCTTTTTGTATTTATGAATTCTTCTGGATTGTTTACATCTAATGAAGTAATTACCTGAAAGTTCGGACTTGCTATATCGCATGTAAGGTATACATCAGTTGCTTCCATTTGCTCCTCATTAACCGTCGGAACACATTCATCTTTATAAACTTGATACATATAATAATCTGTAAATAGATAAAGATAATCATCTTTCATCCTTGAGCTAGTGTAGTATCCATCTTGTTTTACAGTGCCTTCACTGGTAATATCATCTATATCTGATATATCATAAGTATAAATAAAAGTTTCTGCATTATCAGCATACATATAGTTTCCACTTATTATGACTAATTTATCTTCAAGTAAATACATTTCATATATATTATCCTGTAATGTCGATACACTTGTAACAACTTCTTCTTTTTCGGTATCAAAGATTCTAACCGAATTAATATTATTATCTGCAATAAATATATATCTACCATTTGTTTTAACGATATCACCTTCGTCGACTCCCTCTACCTGAATATTGGTATCAGAATAATCATATCCTGCCAAATCATATGTAGATTCATCTTCGGCTATTTCATAAATCGAATTATCCGTTCCATCCTTTGTGGTGAAAAAGTCTTCAAATATGCTTCTATCAAAATAAGAATATATTTCTTCATAGCTAGAAGCTGTTTGAACATTTTCCAAAACACTTTTTACTGTATGGAACTTTTCAATATTTGAAGCTATACTCAAACCTACCATTAATACAATTCCTGCTGCAATTGTCGAAGCAATTTTCACAACTTTTTTCATTTGAGGTTTTCTCCTTCCTTTATCATCTACAATCTTATTAATTATATTTTCTTCATTTAGAGATTCAGGTATTTTTAATTTTTCGGTTCTTTTTCTTATTTCTTTTTCAAATTCTTCATTCATCACCATACCTCCAATTTATTTCTCATCTTTTCTATAGCTCTGCTATATTTAGATCTCACTGTATTAGGTTTTATCTTTAATAGCTTACCGGTTTCATGGCTTTTGTAACCCCCAAAAATTTTCAAGGAAACAATCATCCTTTCCTCTTTTTCCAAGCTCATAAAAGCTCTCCTTACATCCTCAAGTTCATCATCCTGTGTATAAACAACTTTTGAATTTTCTTCAAGAGGCACTGTCTTTCTTACATATTCTCTCATTTTTCTTTTACAAGTGTTACATAATATCTTAAAAATCCAGTTTCTAAACAATGAATTGTCTCTTAATTTGCCAATCCCCTTATAAGCTGCCAGTACTGTATCACTTACCGCATCTTCTGCATCCTGTTTATTTCCCAGCATATAATATGCTGTTCTATATAAGTCTTTATATATTTCTTGGTATAACTTTGCAAAGTCATTAATATTACCGGAATATTCCATTAAATTTTCACCTCCTATATATACAGTGTCAAAAATCGAAAGTTTTGTTGCATAGTTCTATAATAAAAAAAAGTGCTTGTTATTACAAGCACTTTTAATATGTATATTTTAGTTATCAATTAATTTTTCTTTATCGTTCCAGCTATATAATTTACGAAGTTCTGAACCAACTTTTTCAAGTTCATGTTCTGCACAACGTCTTCTCATAGCTTTGAAATGAGGTGCATTTACTGAATTTTCTGTTAACCAGTCTTTTGCAAATGTTCCATCTTGAATATCTGTTAAAACCTGTTTCATAGCTTTCTTTGATTCTTCTGTTATGATTTTAGGTCCTGTAATATAGTCACCATATTCAGCAGTATTTGATACTGAATATCTCATTCCAGCAAAACCACTTTCAAATATAAGGTCTACGATTAATTTCATTTCATGAATACATTCAAAGTATGCACTTTCAGGCTCATATCCTGCTTCTACTAGAGTTTCGAATCCTGCCTGCATAAGAGCTGTTACACCACCACAAAGTACTGCCTGCTCTCCAAAAAGGTCTGTTTCTGTTTCTTCTCTAAATGTTGTCTGAAGAACCCCTGCTCTAGCTCCTCCAATTGCTAAAGCATATGCCAAAGCTTTTTCGTGAGCTTTTCCTGTTTCATCCTGATGAACCGCTACAAGACAAGGAACACCTTTTCCTTCCATGTACTGACCCCTAACAGTATGTCCAGGTCCTTTTGGTGCTATCATAGTAACATCAACACCTTTAGGAGCAACTATCTGTCCAAAATGAATTGCAAATCCGTGAGCAAACATAAGCATGTTTCCTTCTTCAAGATTTGGCTCGATACATTCTTTGTATAACTGTCCTTGTTTTTCGTCATTAATTAAAATCATGATTACATCAGCTTTTTTCGCAGCTTCTGCAGCAGTATAAACTTCAAATCCCTGTTTAACCGCTCTATCCCAAGATTTGCTGCCCTCATATAAACCAATAATTACATTCATTCCTGATTCTTTTGCGTTTAAAGCATGAGCATGACCTTGGCTTCCATAACCTATAACCGCTATAGTTTTGCCTTCCAATAAAGATAAATTACAATCTTCCTGATAATAAATTTTTGCCATCGTTACACCTTTCTTTCCAATTAATATTTAAATATTTTTTATTATTTTGCTAAAAATTATTCGTATTCCCCAGCTAACATATCAGCCTTCCCTCTTGTAAGACCTGTAATACCTGTTCTAACGATCTCTTTAATTCTGAAATCTCCAAGTAATTCTATAAAAGCATCTAACTTTTCTTGATTTCCAGTCAACTCTATCATAAGTGAATCCTCTGAAATATCAACAATCTTAGCTCTAAATATATCCACCACAGACATAACCTGCTGTCTATCTTTAGACGAAACTTCTACTTTGCATAATATAAGTTCTCTACAAACTGACAAGCCTGGTTTTAATTCTACAATTTCTATAACATCTTCAAGTTTTGCAACCTGTTTAACAATTTGCTCTAATATCTCATCATCACCCATGACGACAATGGTCATTTTGGAAAAATCTTTATTTTCCGTTTCTCCAACTGTAAGACTATCGATGTTGTAACCTCTTCTACTGAAGAGACCGGACACTCTGGAAAGTACACCAGCTGTATTGTCCACTAATACTGATAAGACCATTTTCTTCATAAAATGTACTCCTCTCTTCTTAAATGCGTTCTTTATATAATAGCAACAAATAATATCAATGTCAATCGGTATACTACTTAGAAATCAATGAAAAAACAAGTAATCCCGATATTAATACATCGTTATTATATCCTTGAAGTTTTTCTATAGTAAATTTGTCTGTTTTTAATAGTTTTATCACCTTTATTATTTCTGGATTTAAAGTTCCCTTTGCTTCCTTAAGAACAGACTTCATGTCATATACTTTATAATAATCGTATCCATCCAATCTCATATAAGTTTCAATAGAATTTAAAAATGAATTAAATAAATCATAATTACACTTGTCATTAAGTTTAAAAATTTTATCTATAAAAGGTGTTGGTGTTATTCTATTAATAAGTTTATTTCTAGATATCTCGTTTCGTAACTCTAGTCGCATGATTTTCAAAAGCATTCTTTTAGCTATCTTTTCACATAAAATCATGTCCACATTTTTAAAAGTATAATCTATACCTGCAAAATCACCCACGATTCTCATTGCATCGTTATATCCTCTGGTAATATTTTTTCTGATTCCTTTATTATCAAAAGCAAACATTGGTCCTAGTGATTCTGAGGGTTCAATAAATTTAACTAATGGATTTCCTCCAAATTTCTTTTTTGAAATACCTGGTCTTAGCGCTACTGCAATAACCTCTTCTGCACCAAGCCTAAAAGCCGTACTTATTGGAAGATTATCATAATACAAACCATCAATATAGTTTTCATCATCCACTTTACACATAGGCAGAGCTGGAAAAACTGCCGTTGATGCTTGTATCCATTTTTTCAAGTAACCTCTATTAATTTGAGATTTTGTTATTTCCTTTGGTACCATACTTGGAAATTTCACTGTCATAATGCCATAATCAATTTTCGACTTAAAAAATTTTTCTTCATCAATATACTTATTTAAAATGCTTAAGTATGGTGAAATATCTGCTCCTTTATTTGTAACATACTTTTTTAAAAATGGTAAAATTTGATCTCTGTGTTCAGAATAATATTCTAAGTCTTCTGTCTCCTTGAAGTTATTATCCATTTCCATTTCAAAACTTATGTTATTCCATAACTCACATGCCGCTTCATAATCCCCTTGAACCATCAAAGCAGCATTAAATGCTCCAATTGAATTGCCTGTGACTATATCATAATCTGTTTTCAATTCTTTTAAAGCTTTCCATACGCCTAGCTGATATGAACCTTTAGAACCACCACCAGCTAAAGCAATTGCTCTCTTCATATAACACCTCCGTACTATAAAAATATATTAGCATTTTAGATTTTTTTTCGCAATCATTAACCTTGAATAATCATAGAAAAAATGATAAATTAATCTAGAGGTATAATATTATGTTAAGTGAAGCTAGAAAAGATTTTTACTTATGCCTGTTTTTTGGTGTATTTGGTATTCATAAATTTAGAAATGGAAAAAAAGAACTTGGCTTCTTTTATTTAATAACCCTTGGAATTTTTGGAATCGGTTGGATTTTTGATACAATAATAAACCTTGTAAAGCTTATAAGATTAAAAAATAGCGTTTACTATTTTTGCTATAAAGAAATTTCAGAAGTAGACGAGTTTGAATCAGGGATTGATTTTGAAGAATATATAGCTGGACTGTTAGAAGATATAAATTTTGAAGATATTGAAATCACAAATCCCTCTAGAGATTTTGGTGCTGATATTATTGCATATAAAGATCAAATTAAATATGCATTTCAATGCAAACTATATTCTGATACTGTTGGTCTTTCAGCGGTTCAGGAGGTATACGCAGCTAAAGCTTATTACAAGTGTGATGTAGCAGTCGCTGTTACAAATAACTACTTTTCTTCTCCCGCTTCAGAGTTGGCTGAAGTTACTGATGTTTTACTTTGGGACAGAGATACCCTTTCCGAATTTTTATATCTTTTAAATGATGATTAAGATTTCACACTTTTTTCAAACTTTTTACAAATTTGTTTCACAAACTCTTGTTATTATCATAAATGTGAAAGCGATGCGCTTTGTACATTTTTCATAAATCCCCAACGTAAGAGTCTCACCATAAGGAGGCTCTTATTTTTTTTGATTAAAATTGTTTTTTCACATTTTTTTCATAATTCTAACAAATTAGCTACACAAAGAATTGCTAGAATCAATATTGTAAAAGCTCAATATAGCTTTGAACTTTTTCATAACTCTCCCCCCAAGTGGGCTGTCTAAGACAGACCCACTTTTTATTTACAAAAAAAGTGATAAGCTATGGAATTAAGGCTTATCACTTAAATATTATTAAAACATTATTTTACTTACTTTATCTATTTCCTCTGATAGAGTTTCATATACTCCTGGGAAAGTACTTATTGCTAATCCCTGAGTTGCATTAGGTATAAAATACATTTTACCATATTCTTCACAGGCTCTTTTTGCTTCTTTTGCAATCATTTCTCTGTTCCAGTCAGGTCTATCAACAGCCGCACTATCTATTCCGCCCATAAAAGAAATTTTTCCACCATATTTTTCAATCAAAGTAGGTATATCATTGGAGGTCATAACCCCTTGCCAGATATCTATTCCCATATCTATCATATAAGGTACTAATGTTGCTGCATAGGAATCAGAGTGATGAACAATCATTTCAACTCCCTGAGATCTATAATAAGCATAAATTTTTTTATAACTTTCTAAAAAGAATTCTTCAAACATTTGTGGTGAAATAAACGTTGAAATTTGACTGCCCCAATCATCATGATGGAAAAGTCCATCTGGTTTTAGCCATTTACATATCTCTTTTGCATATGCCAATTCCCATTCTGTTAAATACTCAATCAACTCATGCATAGCTTCTGGTTCTTCATAAAAAGCTATCAAAGCCCTTTGTATTTCAAGTAAAAAGTGGCATTGTTCAAACAATCCTGGTGCTACCATAGGCATAACATATTGTTCATTTCTATCAATAGATTCTGCCTCTTTAATAAAAGGTGCCCATTCTTCTTCAGAAAAAACAATATTTGGAGCTTTTACATAATCTCTCCATTTTGTAATATCTTTGCAAACAATATGTTCTTCATCATGTACTGGAAAAGCACCAGGCGTTCCTTCTGGCCATTTAATCGTCACACCCCAACCATTAACTACCTGTTGCCCTGGTCCAGGATATCCATTTTTCGCCATATAAGGATTCATAAACATTACATGAAAAGCTTCATATTGATTAACAAACCTATCTGGGTTACCTCCTCTTATTGTTTCTAATAAATTTTGTTTTTTAGTTAACATGTATAACCTTCTCCTTTCAATTTGAATTATTGTGTTGGATAAAGATTTCTAATGCTAATTTAATTATATATTTTTAAAAAATAAAATTCAATTAAAATTTAATCAAGGATAGTGTAAATTTACTGTAGGATTTAATTGGACAGAGATTCCCCTTGATGTGTTTCAGACTTAGCTATAAATGTCAACCTAAATTTCCCCAAAAGTGTGCATTTAAGATTCCCCACTTTTTGGCAACAACATTTTCACTTTATCTTTTATTCTGTATGAATTTCCTGTTATATTAAACAAATATGAAAAGTGAAGAATTCTATCTAGTATAGCTTTTGTAATCATTTCATCATGACCTAATATACTTGGCCATTTTTCAAATGAAATATTGCTTGTGAATATAGTTGATCTCTTTGAATATCTTAAATCTATCAATTGAAAAAACAACTTCGCTTCAAGTGGTGAAATCTCATTAAAGCCAACTTCGTCTATTATTAATAGCTTGTATTTAAAATATAATTTAAGCTTCTTTTCTAAAGCGTTTTCATCATACGCTTTTTTTAAATTCATTATCAATTTAGAAAACTTAATGAAATATACACTATTTCTTTTTATAGCCACTTCATATCCAATAGCAATAGCTAAATGTGTTTTTCCTACACCTGGATTTCCTATAAAAACAACATTTGTTGCATTTTCATAAAATGAAGTTTTAACAATATCTCTTATTTTTTCTTCCTTAATAGAAGGCTGAAAACTAAAGTCATAGTCGTCTAGCTTTCTAACAAAAGGAAAAGCAGCTACTTTCACATTATAGAGTTTATTATTTTCTTCTTTTGCTTCTACTTCTTTATTTAATACCTTATAAAGACCTTTTAATTCAGTATTTGATATATCATCATTTATATGTAGGTCTTTCAAATACGAGTGTGCTGACTTAAGTTTTAAGTAAACTAGTTGATCTAAAACATCATTAATCATTGTCATATCTAATGTTCTCCATTTCTTTTAGAATTATTTCCTTTTCTTCATATGTCTTTTTAAATAAATATTTAGGATAATTTAGCTGGTGCTCAGGTAAAATATTCAGTACTTTATTAGAAATCATGTGCACAGCGACGATTTTATTGTTATAATACATTTGCAGTTGTTTATCATTGATAATTAGATTCATTTTTGAACCTATAAATCTTTTTGGTACAGAATACTTCTTTGATTTGTAGGATACTAATGACTCATTTGATACATCAACTTCACGGACTAAAAGATGATACTTTTCTCGAATTCTTCTTGCAGGGAGATGGGAAAGTTCATCTTTTTCCTTTTTATATAAAAAATTTCTTGGTAATAAAGTTGCCTGAGATATGCTTTCATTATCTTCTTTATTAATTATTTCCAGTTTTTCATGGACTTCATATAAATCTAAATATGTACCATTATAGTTTTCTAACTGTGCAGGCTTTTTGTTTTGTGTTTCTGTTTTTCCTTTAGTTTGTGGTCTGTAGGGCATGCAAGGTTTACATGTGATGTTATAATCCTTTAAAAACTCTATGAACTTAGTATTTAATACAGCATCTTTTCCATTAGCCGTTCTAGGTTTGTCAACCAAACACTTTATATTATCTATTACCAGTTCTTTAACAACTCCTCCTAGTTCTTCAAATGATTCGGCTAGGAAAGATACTATAGTCTCATACTTGGTGTCTAAAACAACCTTTCTAAAGTTATATCTTGAAAAACCAAGTGTTAATGTCGCGATGTTAACTTTTTGTTCCTCTCCATTTTCGTATATGATTTTTATTTTTTCTTTTAAGTCGAATTGAGCTTGTACACCTGGTTGTGTTTCAAAACGTTCAGTAAATATCTGTTCCTTCTTTTTAGAGAACAGCTTGTTTAGATATTCATCATTTCTAATGTATCTGTTTAGAGTAGACCTTGAACATGTGATATTATGTTCTCTTTTTAAGTAAAAATATAAATGGTCGATGTAATCAAAACTTCGTAATGTATCTTTAAGAAGATTTGTAATTATATCTTTATAATCATCTAAATACTTTTTACGATTTCTGGTTTTATTAGAAACCTCACCTTTTAAATACTTTTTTATAGTTTTTCTGTCCTTTCCTAGTTCTCTTGAAATTTTTGAAATGTTCAATTTAATTTCTCCATTCATATATACATTTTTAAACATACTTAAATCTGATACTTCATTAATCATAGCTAATACAATTTCTGTCATAATCATCACCTCTTGATGGATTATAACAAAAAAAGTACCTTTTCTTGTGCACATAATTGGGGATTTTTACGTGCACACTTTTGGGTACTTTTAGATTAACATTTATATTAGCTTCTGTTCACACTATACATATATTTCTTACTTTTTACAATCCCCAAATGTGATGTTTGAAATATGCTATCTTTTTAACTTCTGGAAAAGGAATACTGTGGGTCATTCTTTCTAAATATCTTTGTTCTTCTTTTAATCTTGTTCTTTCGGCTTTAAACATTTCGCTACTCATACATATTATCTCTTCTTCTGCACCTGCAGCCAATTGTAATTCCTGTTTTTGCATTCTTACAAGCTCTAACATATTTCCTTTGTTTGCTTTATATATTCGTAGTTTCGACATTTGATTAACACCGTGTCTGCTCCACCCTAATGGTCTAGAACTCATTCTGTCCGAATAAATATGACTTACATGACCTTCTGCACTACAACCCACCTGTGAATCTTTGTTAATTCCACCTCTTATTATACCATTCCAATTACCGAGAATATATAACATACAGGTTTCAACTTTTTTTCTCTGACTTTCTGTTTCTGTTACATTTAAAATTTTTTCAAATGTTGCCTGTGCCATCCATTTAACTCTTTTATTGATTGCTCGATATATTTCACTTCTAGCATCTAAAGCTGAATCCATAAGATGTGAAGTTGCTTTTATAATGTATTTTTGCATATGAAATTTGTCCAATACAAAAATAGATCCTGAAATCCACTTCCTTCCTGTCTTAATCCAATTAGCACCATCCCCATTAATATATATATGCTTGATTTTACTTATATCATAAGTCGACTGTATATAATCGTATATTTCTCTCCAAAACTGTTCCACTCCTTTACTTCCTTCATAAATCCCACCAAAATATTTAGGATTTATCAACTTCATCCTTTGACTTTTAGGTGCATCAGGTTCAATTCCTTCATATACGTAGGCTAGTTTTGGCATACTTGTATTTGATCTTGGTTTTTCAATGTCTCCCTTACTTTCCAAATATTGTAGGGAAACGTGGTCTTCATCCGCATCTATATATAGATAATCCACTTGCTTCTTATGCACGGCTTCATTATTTTCCTGATAAAACTTCAGACTATGAATCTTATTCTTAACTGTTTGTTTACTTACAGTATCTGAAAGACTAACATTTATTCCACCTTTTCGGTAACTGCTATCTACAGCTTCTTCAAGCATTTGCGCCTCTGCATCCTCAGTCATTCTCGTATGACTTTCCAGTCCCATGACTTTATCTAGCAGATACTCGCAGATTCCAGATTCTTTATTTTTAAACAGTGTTTTATGATACTTAACTGTTCCAAGGCTTGTAATTAATGATGTTTCATCTTTTCTGCTAATTACCCATCCTGACTTTCGCAGACCACTTTTACGTAGTTCTTCATCCATGCTCTCTAAAGTTTCTTTAATAATATCTAAACCTAACCTTACAACTGAATCTGTAACACCATAAATAAACTCAGCCTGCTTTTCAGGTTTATTTATAAAATCTTCTAACACTTTACCTAATTTTTTTACCCCAACTTCTTCAAACTGTTGTATACTTTTAATCATAGAGAACACCCATCCTTTGCGTTTTATTTTTATTCGCATTTAAATCTTAACACAAAGAAGGTGTTCTCTATTGTTTTTTTCAATTAATATCCTACAAAATTTTTACCCTAGCTTAATCAAGTTCAATAGAATCTGATACATAAAACATAAAGTCATTCTTTTTACAGTAATTTTCTATTTGATTTACAACTTCTAAATCCTCTGTATACTCAAGTAAGTAAATTTCTGTTCCCATTGCACCAAATTTTTCTATGTATTCTTTATAATATAAACTATCTTCAGAGTTTGAAGTTTCAAACTTTTCATTATCAAAATCATAGCTTGAAAAAACATCTTCCTGATTTATTCCTGTAATAATTTCTTCTATACTATTATTGTTTTCATAATAAGCATTAACAAACTCATCACCACCATTAATAACAACATCAACATTAAAGTTTTTAAGTTTTCTTAATATGGTTTCCAGACCATTATAAATCTTCGTTTCATTATATATGTAATAGACATCACAATTATCTATAAAAAATCCATCTATACCTTTTTCAAAAAGCTGATTTGCAAGTTCATCTGTAATAAAATCCTGCCAGACTTTTACTGAAACATCCACCCACTTTTCTTCTTCCCAGTTTTCATACACTTCCAAGGTGTATTCTTCATAGGTATTATAATAATCCCTAAAATTTTCTAAGGATCCAATATTTAAATAGCTGTAAACTTCAATACCATTCTCGTGCAAAAAGTCAATGTCTGATTTATCAAAGTACTGAGCATCAATTACCACAAGCTTATAATTTAAAAAAATACTCAGGTCTGAATTATCAAGACTTAAAAATACTCCGTAGTCTTCTTCTGGTTTATTTGTTTGTACATCTAGTTCAGTACTTTCTTTTTGGTTCTTTACTTTTTCTTCACTACAGCTTACCAGAAGAATATTCACAACAACTAACAGCATACCTATTAATAGCTTTTTCATATCTACTCCTTTTTCTTTGAAAACTACTATATACCTATATTACAATAATACAATGAGCCTTTCTTATGTCAATATGTTTTTTCAAACTAAAAAAGACACGATATGAAAATCATACCATGTCTTAATATTTAATTTATCTCTTACAGTTTTCCTGCTTTAGCTGCTTCTTCAATCGAAACCGCAACTGCAACAGTAGCTCCTACCATTGGGTTGTTACCCATTCCGATAAGTCCCATCATTTCTACGTGGGCAGGAACAGATGATGAGCCTGCAAACTGTGCATCTGAGTGCATACGTCCCATAGTATCTGTCATACCATATGACGCAGGACCAGCTGCCATATTATCTGGGTGAAGTGTACGACCTGTACCACCACCTGATGCAACTGAGAAGTATTTTTTACCCTGCTCGTTACATTCTTTTTTATATGTACCTGCTACAGGATGCTGGAATCTTGTTGGGTTTGTTGAGTTTCCTGTTATCGAAACATCAACTCCCTCTTTGTGCATAATCGCTACACCTTCTACAACATCATCTGCACCATAACAGTTAACCTGTCCTCTTAAACCTTTTGAATAAGCTTTTTTAAAAACCTCATCTAATTTTCCAGTACTATAGTCCATTTTAGTTTCAACGTATGTGAATCCATTTATTCTTGAAATAACTTGTGCTGCATCTTTTCCAAGTCCGTTAAGAATTACCCTTAAAGGTTTTTTTCTAACCTTGTTGGCTTTATCAGCTATACCTATAGCTCCTTCAGCAGCTGCAAAAGATTCATGTCCTGCAAGGAAAGCAAAACATTCTGTTTCTTCTTCAAGAAGCATTTTGCCAAGATTTCCGTGACCTATACCAACTTTTCTCTGATCTGCAACTGAACCTTTGATACAGAAAGCCTGTAATCCGATTCCTATTGATGATGCAGCATCAGCAGCCTTTTTATTTCCCTTTTTAATTGCAATTGCTGCACCGACCACATATGCCCAGCATGCATTTTCAAAACAGATAGGCTGAATAGTTTTAACCTGATCATATACCTCTAATCCAGCATCTTTTGTTATTTTTTCTGCTTCTTCTATAGATGAAATACCATATTCATTCAATACAGCATTTATATTGTCTATTCTTCTTTCATACGATTCAAATAACGGCATTTTTCATCCTCCTATTCCGTTCTCGGATCAATAATCCTAGCTGCATCAGAAATTCTGCCGTATTCGCCTTTGGCTTTTTCCCATGCTGTATTTGGATCATCACCTTTTTTAATAAAGTCTGTCATTTTACCCAAACTTACAAACTGATATCCGATGATTTCATCATCTTCATCAAGAGCAATACCTGTTACATAACCCTCTGCCATTTCTAAGTAACGAGGTCCTTTTTTAAGAGTTCCATACATTGTTCCAACCTGTGAACGAAGACCTTTTCCTAAATCTTCAAGACCTGCTCCTACAGGAAGACCATCTTCTGAAAAAGCTGACTGGCTTCTTCCGTATGCAATCTGTAAAAATAATTCTCTCATTGCTGTATTTATTGCATCACATACAAGGTCTGTATTTAATGCTTCTAAAACAGTTCTGCCAGGCAATATTTCTGATGCCATAGCGGCAGAATGTGTCATTCCTGAACATCCAACAGTTTCAATTAACGCTTCCTGAATAATTCCCTCTTTAATATTTAATGTTAATTTACATGCTCCCTGCTGTGGTGCACACCAACCTACTCCGTGAGTTAACCCAGAGATATCTGATACATCTTTAACTTTTGTCCATTTCCCTTCTTGCGGTACTGGAGCCGCACCGTGATTTACACCTTGCGCTACCGGACACATATGTTCCACTTCATGTGAATATATCATTTCGGTTCTCCTTTCAAAATTCATATCTATCATTTTCTCATAATTTGCATGTACAGTCTATAGGTATTTTTAAAAATACAATATTTTATTGAAAGTAAATAATAAATATCGTATATTTATATAGAATGTAATACTATTTAATAAAGAGGAGTACTAAAAATGATTAAAACTGAAAAAATAAGGATTAAAAAATTATCCCCACAGGCTATCATCCCTACATATGGAACAAAATTTTCAGCAGGAGCTGATTTATATGCCTGTACTAATTCGCCTTTAATAGTTGTACCAGGAGAAACAGTAATGATTAAAACTGGTATAGCAGTCGAAATCCCTACTGGATATGTTGGACTTATTTATGCCAGAAGTGGGCTTGCAACTAAAAGCGGGCTTGCACCAGCAAATAAAGTAGGTGTTATTGATTCTGATTATAGAGGTGAAATTCTTGTTCCTCTTTTAAATCATTCAAAATCACCCGCTTGCCTTGAGGTCGGTGAACGTGTAGCACAGATGGTCATCGTTCCTTATTTAAAAGCGGAGTTTGACATAGTTGATGAAATAGACGATACTTCAAGAGGTAAAGGTGGTTTTGGATCAACTGGTAAAAAATAAATATTTATGTTTTATGTTGTTTCCCCTTGACATATCATACTATTTGCTTTAAACTTATTAATGATTTTACATTGGATGAGTCCGCGTCCTTATGTAAATATTTTTTAAAGGTTGATACCTTACTCTCTCAAAGGTATCACGAAAAAAAATAGAAAATATTTGGAGGTTTAGGAAATTGGCTAACATCAAATCAGCGAAAAAAAGAATACTTGTTAATAGTAAAAGACATGAAAAAAACAAAGCAATCAAATCAAAAGTAAAAACTACTATTAAAAAGTTAGATGCTGCAATATTAGATGGTGATCAAAACGCTGCCGCAGAAGCTTTAAAAGCTGCAACTATCGAAATCGATAAAGCAACTTCAAAAGGCGTTTATCACAAGAATACTTCATCAAGAAAAATTTCACGTCTTACTAAAGCAGTTAATGCTATGAATTAATTTAAAACTAGTTTAATCAAGCACATATACATAATGTATATGTGCTTTTTTACTTTATAGGAATTTTCTTCGAAACTCCCTATAAAGCAAAAACTATCCGAGGGAGCGCAGAGTCGCGGATATTGTAATCATTGCTTCGCAATCGCGCCTCGCGGAGAGTGCGTAAACGCACTCTTTGTTCATTTACTCGCTAAAGTTCGTAAACGTACTCTTTGTTCTTAGCTACTAAATTTCACAAGTAATACCTCTACCCCAATTTTTTCCTCTATCTTTCCAGTTTTTATTTTTTCTTCTATATCAGCACAAGATTCCAAAATCAATTTCATATCTTTGTTTTTAAAATTATCTAATTGTTTAATGATTTTCGTAACAATGAAGCTTCTTAATTTTAAGGTATCGGCTATAGCACTTCCTCCATAACCCTTAACTCTCAACTGTTCAACCTGCAACATTATTTTAAACTGTCTTGCAATCATAAATAGAATTCTCATTGGTGGTTCTTTTGTTTCGATCAAATCATAATATAATTTCAACAATTTTTTTTGATTTTTATTACTCATAGCATCTATCATTTCAAATATTTTTCCATTGATTTCATGTACGCAAATTTTATCAATATCTTTTTTTTCTATTTCTTTTTTTTCCATTGTATAGCAAATAAGCTTTTCTATTTCTTTTGAAATGTTTTCCATATCATTACCAATCACAGAAAGCAAGTATGACATAGTATCTTTTGTTATAGCTTTATCGTCTCTTTTTAAAATCTTAAGTATCCAGTCCGATAGTTCTGATACACTTTGTGGCTGAAGTTCGCAAGCATAGCCTAAATTTTTAACTTGCTTAAACATCTTACTTCTTTTATCAACTTCTTTTTCAACAAAAACCATATATGTGGTCTCAGGAATTTTTTCTATATAATTTAATATAGTTTCATTACTTGATTTAAAACATCCAGAATTTTCTACAATTACTAGTCTTTTTTCAGCAAAAAAAGGAAGGGTTTCACAAACATCTTTAACTTCTATAAAATCTGTTCCTTTTCCTTCAAAATAAGTATAGTTCATTGTATCATCAGTTCCAATAATTCCTTGCTTCAAGCTTTTTTTATAGGCTTTTATCAAATAATCTTCTTCCCCATATAATAGATATACTTTTTGAAAATTTCCTGTTTTAATATCTTCTTTAAGTTTTTTCATGAATTTTCCTTTCAAAAAATATTATATCATAAAACAATTATCTTGTTATGTTATTTAACCATTTATATGATTTAAATCGCCAAAAGACAATAGGTACTTTTAATATTTCATCTGAAAGCAATAGTATAAAAACAACAGGCACACTTAACTTCAAAACAAAGGCTCCAATTAAACCTAAAATTATCGAACCAAACCACATTGTGGTAACATCTGCAACAAGCCCCATTTTTGTATCTCCTCCTGCTCTAAAAATGCCTACAATTATTGTACAGGTTACCGCTTGGACAAACACATAGTAAACCATTTCTATAATCATATATTTTAAATAGCTTTCTGATGTCTCACCAAGATTTATAATGTCAATAGAAACTGGTCCTATTACCAAAACAATTATTGCCCCTAAAACTCCAGAAACCATTGCTATTTTAATAAATTCTTTGGAATATATTTTAGCCATTTCTATCTTGTTTTCGCCGATAACCTTACCTATCATTACTGCCGCTACAGTTGCAATACCGAATGATACAATCATTGCTAATTGTCTAATAACTTGTATCACTGAAGAGGCCGCTGCAGCTTCACTCCCCATATGTCCTAGTATTCCTGCACTTACCGCCATAGCTCCACCCCAAAGCAATTCATTTAAAACTACAGGTAAAGAATATTTTAAAAAGTCTTTTAAAAGTTGTTTTTGTTTTGAAAAAACATATTTAATTTTAATTTTTAATATTTTATTTAGTTTTCTATCATAAATAATAACCATTAACACTTCTAATACACGGGATATTAGCGTACCCACTGCAGCACCTTGTACACCCATTCTTTCAAAACCTAAAAGTCCAAAAATTAAAATACTATTTAAAATAATATTAATTATTAATGATGTGGTATATATACATGTAGCTATAATCACCTTTTCGACACTTCTCATAACATTCAAATAAACCATGGTAAAGGAAATCAATACATATGAAAAACATATTATTTTTAAATATTTCGAACCTTCAATTATCACTTCCCTTTCAGATGTAAATAATTTCATTATCATTTCAGGAAATAAAAAAGATATTAATAAAAATATAAAGCTAATATAAAACGAAACTCTAAGTGAAATTCCTAAAATCTTTTCAATAGAGTCCACATCACCTTTCCCCCAATATTGTGAGGATAAAACTGCTGCTCCAGAAGTCAGACCAAATATAATTAACGTTAAAATATATCCTGTCTGCGCTGCAAGGGAAGCACCCGAAACAACTATTTCTCCAATCATACCTAGCATAAAAACATCAGCTGCCTGTACACCTACATTTATTAAATTCTGTATTGCTATGGGTATAACTAGTAATATTACTGATCTATAGAATGTTTTTTTGTCCAATTTATTTTTTCTCCGTTTTTATGTATTCATTAATGTTTATTTTTTCACCATTTGTTTTTATTTCAATAGCACCTGAATTCATTGTTATATAATTTATCACACCATAATCCTGCAGTCTATTTATTAGTTCATCATGCGGATGTCCAAATATATTATTTTCACCACATGAAACAATACTAATTTCTGGATTTATAGCATTTATAAAATCTATTCCTGTTGAGTTTTTTGAACCATGATGCGCCACTTTTAATATGTCATATTTCTTAAGTATATTATTTTCTAAAATTTTTTGCTCTGCATTTTCATCAATATCAGCGGCAAAAAATATATCAAAATCATGATATTTTAGCGTTAATACCATAGACGAATTATTTTTGTCTTCATCATCAAATTCCGTATTATCATTTGGATATATACACTCAATCTCTACTTTATTTTTAATTATTTTGTCTCCTCTATTTAGAAAGTATATTTTGATATTTTCTAAATTTGCAATTTCTATTACTTTGTTAATATCGTTATCCTGTAGTAAAATATTTGAAAAAATAATATTTTCAATTTCTATATTAAAGTTTTTATAATTTTCAAGAAACTCTATCAAACCGTTTATGTGGTCTTCATCTGAATGTGTAATAAACCATGAATCTATTTTTTTAATACCTTTTGACTTAATCACAGGCTTTAATACATATTCTCCAATATTTTTATTATCTAAACTGCCACCATCTATTAAATAGTTTATATTTCCTGGTAGCTCAATAATTATACCATCTCCCTGTCCAACATCCAATATTGTTATTGTTAAATTTGTTGATAGTTTTAAATAAAAAAGTGAAAATAAAAAAGATAAAATAAGAATTAAAGATATTAGCTTTTTCCTTTTGTCTTTCATTTTCAAAAAAAGAGGGCTCAAAAAAAGAGTGATGTAATAAAATGCTACACTGGATATTACAGGTCTTCCTACCACAACTAGTGAATATGGCAGTTTTGAAAATAGAACACAGAAATATTCATAAAATTTTAAAATATATGTACCTATTCCTATAACAAAAATACCCGCTTTTAGGGTTATCGTCCCTAAAATCCCAGCAAATAAACCTGCATATACAACAGTTCCAATTAAAGGTAAAACAAATATATTTATCAAAGTACTATAGGTAGATATTTCAAAGAAAGAGTAGGAAAGAATTGGTAATGTTCCCAGGTTTATACAAAAACTAACAAGAATTGATTCTAAAAATTTGTTTTTAATAAACTCTTCTTTTTTTATAACAGGTAAAAATACACCTATTGACAATACAGCAACAAAAGACAGCTGAAAACCTGTATTAATAATAATATCCGGATTAGATACAACCATGCATATACCTGCAACAGAAATCGCCGTAAGAATATCATATGTTCTGCCAAATATATCGGCTAACATTTTCATTCCAAACATTATAAATGCTCGTATTGCTGAAGGAGAAAATCCAGTCATTGCAACATACATAAAAACCACAAAAACTGAAATCGCCACTGACGATTCAATCATTAACTTTTTTCTTAAAATTTTATAAATCGATATACCAACAATAGCTATATGTAGTCCTGATATTGCAAGTATGTGAGCAATACCATTAGCTCTATATAATTCCTTAATATTTTTATCAATATTACTTTTTTCACCGAGTACTATTCCAGAAAATATCGATGCTTCTTTATCATCTGATATTTTATATAAAGTATTTTTTAAGTTTTCTTTTACAATATAAAGGTTTTCTTTTAAATAATTATACCTATGATCTATTATTTTCACTTCATCAATGTATATTTTATATTTAAAGCCTAGAGAATTATAGTAATTTCTTTCATCAAATACACCTGGATTTGACGCCCTGTTAAAATTATTAATTACTCCTTGAATTTCTATAGAGTTACCAATTTTGAGATTCATATTATTCTTTGCTATTAAAAGTACATCATCAAGCTCATAATAATATTTATCATTTTTTAAATATTTATCTCTTACGACACCTGAAAAAATTTCTTCTTTTTCTATGAATTCACCTTCAACTGTATTAGTTTCTAAATAAATAGACCCACATAATAGCGTAAATAAAATAATCATCAGCAGTTTAATATTAAACTTTCTGATGATTAAAATATTTATAACTAATATTAAAGATATTAAAAAAAATATCATCTGGAAAGAAACGTTAAATTTAATTAGTACCTCTCCAAGTACAAAAGCCAAAAAACAAATAAATAATGGCCTCTTTATATCTTCCTCCTAATATTGAACATAATTAAGGTTACTTAAAAATTTCTGATCTAAAATTATATTGTCATGAAACCTTGCCGATGAATTACCATCTACATTTATTTTAACTTTTGAAATATACGGCAACTCACATAATGAATTAACTATTGAATAAATCGCAACTTCATCTTCAATATCTAAATAACTCATTATATACTCTTTGCTGAAGTCTATGTAACATATCTTATTTCTTGTCATTACACTATATATCTCTACATCTTCTGGAAATGCAATCCCTGATAATTGAGCAAGAACTTCTTCTTCAAATGATTTATCACTATCTATTGTCCCTTGATAAGTTTCTTCCCTAAGCATTTCACCATTAGAAGTAGGTAAGTATAAATAAAAAGTTACCTCTCTTTTAAGCTCCAAGGTATCACCTGACAAATCAACAAAACTTTCTGAAGTCAAGTTAACTATTGGTACATCATTTGAGTCAACTAATGGTTGATCTCCAACATAAATATTTACATATTTAATTTCCGATAATTGAGTAACTGTTAAAACTAACGCTGCTCTATACAGAATTTCTTCTGTTTTACTTAGATCAAAATAATTTTGTCCAAAATGAAATATAATTACATCTTCTTCAATTTCATATTCGGGTTTTTCTATGCTCTCTGGGATAGCCGAATGATAATGTACCTCTTCTGGTGGAGTAGCCATCTTTTCCATCAATTCACTTACAATATTTATAACGTTTGTATATTCAATATCATAATCAACTTTGACTAATTCTGTATTTGTTTCATTTAGATAATAAACATACTCACTTCCACTATCATCACTATTACTAAAGGTACAAGCAGAAAGTGTTAAAACTATGCTCAATAATATAACAAAAATTTTTTTATTCATATAAACACCACCTCTACTTCACATAATTCAGTGGGATTCTAACTGTGAAAGTTGTACCCTCACCCTCTTTACTATACACCTTTATCGCACCTTTATGCATAAGTATAACGCTTTTAGTTATTGCAAGGCCAAGACCCGTTCCACCTGTTTCTCTAGCTCTGGTTTTATCAACTCGATAAAATCTATCAAAAACTTTTTCATGTTCTTCTTCTGACATACCAATTCCACCATCAGCAACTTTTATATAGAAATATTTATGATCAGCATTTAACGAAAGATGTACCCAACCATCTAAAACATTATATTTTATTGCATTCTCTACAAGATTTGACGCTGCAAGCATAAGTTTAGTTTCATCAACCTCAGCTATAACGGGTCTAAAACTTTCAAAAACTAATTCTATATTTCTCTTTGCCGCCAATGGTCTCAATCTTTTTAAAACCACTTCTAATAATTCATTAATATTTATAGGCTGAATATTAAGATCTGCTTTCGTCTTATCCATTTTAACAAGATTAAGTAAATCCGTAATTATATTATTTTCTCTATCTATTTCTTCAACAATGTCTCCTAAAAATTCTCTATATAATTCAGGAGAAACATTTTCCTGCATTATCAAGGAGTCAGCTAAAACTTTTATAGATGTAATCGGTGTTTTCAATTCATGAGATACATTTGAAACAAATTCCTGTCTAGAATCTTCAAGCTTACTTATCTTGTCAAGCATTTGATTGAATGCTTCTGAAATCTGTTCGGTTTCTGTATATCCTTCTATAGACATTTCATGATCAAAATATCCTCCTGAAATCATTTCTATAGAATCTTCTACCTTTTTAAATGGTTTTATCAACCTTATCGCCATTGAAATTGCATACAAAAAGACAATAAGTGTTAATAACATTTTTACTAATGATGATATACCACTTAATATATTTATTATTTTTGATATGTCTTCTGTGGAATAAGTTAAGATAAGCACTCCTTGAATATCATTACCTTCCTCAGGATAAATACCTGTTATAACTTTTATCAGCTTATTATCCTCGTCATAATATGAAGTGTTTTCTCCTTCGAAGCAATTGAGAACTTCTTCTGAAATGTCAATTCTTCCTTCTTCTATAGCGTATGTGTCTTCAATGATTTTAAAATTTTTATCGATTAGTACTATGCGTTTATAATGTATACTTGTTAGGTTAGCAACACCTTCCCCTAAGCTTTCAACCTCATTATTTGAAAAGTAACTTTCCTGCAAATAATCAGCCATAACTTCTGCCTGACTTTCAATATTTGCAGTTCTTTGGCTAACCATTTGATTTTCACTTACTCTAACTAAAATAAAATCCAAAATCAAAACAGGTATAATACCAATCAGTAATGTATACAATATTATTTTAAATTTCATACTGCGTAGAAATTTATTTTTTATTCTAAGTCCTAAAATGTCAACCAGTCCTCCCTATTCTTTAAAGAAATAGCCTACCCCCCATTTAGTATGGACATATTTGGGTTCTTTTGCATTTGGTTCAATCTTCTCACGTAGTCTTCTAATATGAACATCCACAGTTCTTACATCTCCTGGGTACTCATATCCCCAAACAATATTTAAAAGCTTCTCTCTACTATAAACCTTATTTGGATTCATCGTTAATAACTCTAATAAATCAAATTCTTTAGCTGTAAGATTAATTTCCTGGTCAGATATAAAAACTCTCCGGCCTTCTAACTCTAACTTTAAGTCTCCTTTAATTAAAACTTTTACATCTTCTTCGCTAAAAGATTTTCTAGTATTCCTTCTGATAATAGCTTTAATTCTTGCTTTTACCTCTAATATATTAAAAGGTTTTGTCACATAGTCATCAGCTCCATACTCTAGGCCAAGGATTTTGTCCATATCATCCCCTTTTGCTGTGAGCATTATTATAGGCATGTTTGAAAACTCTCTTATCTGTCTACATACTTCAAACCCATCAAACTTTGGTAGCATAATATCAAGTAAAACAACATCATATTCTGTCTTTTTTGCCATTTCAATTGCTTCTTCCCCATCATATGCACAATCCACTTCCATATTCTCTTGTTCTAGGCTGAAGCGTATTCCTTTAACAATTAATTTTTCATCATCAACCACTAAAACCCTACTCATCTCTACCTCTTTTCCTATACCTTAATAAAATCTTTTATTTTTGAAAATAAAGCCTCCTTAATTCCTTCCACCTTCATAATATCTTCAATGGAATTAAAAAGACCTGAATTTTCTCTATATGATATTATCCCTTGGGCCTTAACATTTCCAATTCCCGGTAAGGACATAAGCATTTCTTCTGAAGCAGTATTTATATTTATCAATCCATCGCTTTCTTCTTCTGAATTTTCATGAATTGACTTTATATAAATCATTTGACCATCTTTTAAAATCTCTGCAAGATTGAGATTACTTAAATTTGCCTCTTTTGTAACTCCTCCTGCTTTTTCTATAGCATCATTGATTCTTTCACCTGATTCAAAACCATATACTCCAGGTTGTTTAATATTTCCACAAATATATACAAATATTTCTTCTATTTTTTGAGCTTCATTTTCTATGGAAATTTTTTCATCAGAACTTATTATAGTTTCATCATCATCTTTTTCGAATCTGAAAAAACTATAAATTAGTCCTGACAAAATAAAAAATATAGCAAATATAATATATTTAAATCTATTTATTTTCAAATTCCACCTCTTTTAAAAGATTTGGAATTTCTAAGAGTACATAATCATTCTACCTAATTTGCGAAAAGTTTACAACGCTTTTTTAATATATAGACTCTTCTAAAGCCTCTAAAGAAGTTTCAACATCATCCCCTGACCAAATATTGTTCAATGTATTCCCGAGATGAATATATAAATCTAGTCTATCCATCAATTTAGGAAGACTTTTCGAATTTGCATATTGTTTCATAACTTCTGCTATTGTTTCACTTTCATATTCAAGATATTCTCTAGTACCCATTACAGAACCCGTATACTCATAAATCATGTTTGAAAAATCATAGCTCATATATTTTGCGATTTGTTCTGCTGATTCTATATTATCTGAATAAGGATTAACAACTATTATTTTAGTTGCTGACATAGTTGTTGTTGATAGTTCTTCTGATATTTCAGGATATTCTGATACAGCATAGTTTATTTCACTGTCCTCAATTTTTTTCAGACCTTCTATTCCCGTTAATATAAACGCTGTCTTTCCTTCAATAAATTCATCAACCACAGAATCATCATTAACCTTATCAATATTTATTGAAAAATACTGTGATAGTGACTGATAATATTCAAGGGATAACAAAAGATTGTCTCTATCAATATCTACTATAGTTTCATCATCACCATATATTCCTCCAATATCTATATATGATCCTACAAAACCATAGTTATATAAGAGGTTATTTGTATCCCACTTTAAAACATTTTCAAAGGCTTCAAATTCTGAAGTATCAAACTCTTCTGCATATGTTGTTATATCTTCAAAAGTTGCAGGTACATCTGTAACATAGTCTGTATTTATAACTAAAAATGATGTTCTAAAAAATAATGGATAAGCATATAAAATATTGTTGTATATTGAAGAAGCTAATGCTATATCTGAATAATTCTCTGTTGTATATAAATCCAAATACGAGTTTTCTTTTGCTAAACCTGCATAACAGGCTTTTTCAAGAAGCTCACTATCAATTATATATATATCTGGTGCTCGCTCATCAGAACGATTTAACTTATCAATATTTTCAAAAAATTCCAAGCTTGATTTCTGTTGAAAATCAATGTCAACTCCACTTCTATATGTTGCACTTACTTGTTCAAAATAATCCCCATACTCATCCCCGATATACCAGGCAATTATGTCTGATGCTGTATCTGTTACAATATCTGTAAGTTCTTCTATATCTTTACTACTTTCTTTATTTCTTTCGGTAGTGATATAGCCATGGGCACTCCAAAGAAATACAGATGTACACACAAGCATAACTGCGATATCAATTATTCTCCTAAACATTTTTTCTCCTTACCAATCAGCCTGTCAAGAATATTCAACATATCATCTATGTGTTTTTCATTAATTATCAAAGGTGGAACAAACCTTATAACATTAGCACCCGCACTTATTATTACTAGTCCTTCTTCTAACGCCTCTAAGATAATATCTGATACTGGAATATTGAACTCAAGCCCCCACATCAATCCCTTTCCACGATATTCTTTTATACAGGAATATTTATTCTTAAGATTTTCTAATTTTTTCTCAAAATATTCTTCAATCTTTTTCACATTTCCTAGTATATCATAGTGCCCAAACAAATCAAGTACTATTGAGATTGCAGCACAAACAAAGGGATTTCCACCGTAGGTGGTACCGTGATCACCTGGAACTAGTACATTATTTGCTTTTCCCTGGGTTAAAAATGCTCCCACTGGCACACCACATCCTAAAGCTTTTGCAGTAACCAACACATCAGGTTTTACATCAAATCCTTCATAAGCAAACATGTTACCCGTTCTACCCATTCCACATTGAATTTCATCAAATATTAAAAGAATGTCTTTTTCATCACATATTTTTTTAATTCCTTCTATAAATCCTTTTTCAGCTGGGTAAATACCTCCTTCGCCCTGAACAGGTTCAAGTATAATAGCACAAGTATTACTATTAACTAAACTTAAAACCGAGTCTAAATCATTATATTCTGCGAATTTTATTCCAGGAATAAGTGGTTTAAATGCCTCTTGATATCCTGGATTACCTGTAACTGATAAAGCACCTAAACTTCTTCCATGAAAAGACTTATTCATAGCAATTATTTCACTATCATGTTTTTTAGTTTTATTATATGCATATTTTTTTGCAATTTTCAGCGCACCTTCTATAGCCTCTGCTCCACTATTTGTAAAAAAAACTTTTTCCATGCCAGAAACATCACATAGTTTTTTTGAAGCTTCTACACTTGATGGACTATAAAATAAATTTGATGTATGAATTAATTTATCAATTTGGTTTTTAAGAGCATTATTATATTTTTCATCATTATATCCAAGTGCAAACACGGCAATTCCTGATGCAAAATCTAAATATTCTTTGCCTTCAACATCATATAAATATACACCTTCCCCTTTTTCAAAAACTACTGGAAAGCGGTTATATGTATTCATAAAATACTGTTTGCCTGTTTCAATATATTCATTCTTATTCATAGTTTCACTTCCTATCCGTTATAATACCTTACATCTTTATCTTTTAACATAGCAGTGCCAATTCCTTTATTTGTAAATATTTCTAATAAAAGACAGTGTGGAATTCTACCATCTAAAATATGAACTCTTGACACACCATTTTCTATAGCATTTATACAGTTGTTAAGTTTTGGCAACATACCACCACCTACATTTCCTGTTTTCATAAGATCTTTTGCTTCTGAAATTGACAATTCTGAAATCAAGCTATCCTTATTCTCTGGATCTTCATACACACCTTCAATATCAGTTAAAAATGCCAGTTTTTCAGCATTAATTTCTTTTGCAATAGCACAAGCAGCATCATCAGCATTAATATTGTAAGTTTTAAATTCATCGTCCATTCCTACTGGACATATTATAGGTAAAAAATCATTTTCTAGAAGATCTGTTAACACTGATATATCAACTTTTTTAACATCACCAACATATCCTATATCTCTACCATCAGACAATTTCTTATCAACTGTTAACAATCCACCATCTTTACCACTGATACCAATAGCTTTTACACCTAATTCCTGTACCATTTGAACCAGGCTTTTATTAACTTTATTTAAAACCATTTCTGCAATTTCCATCGTTGGCTCATCTGTAACTCTAAGTCCATTTATAAAGCTAGGTTTCATTCCTACTTTATTCACCCATGAACTAATTTCATTACCACCACCATGAACTATGATTGGTTTAAACCCAACTAGTTTTAAAAGTGTAACATCCTGAATAACATTCTTCTTTAATTCATCGTCTAACATTGCACTTCCACCGTATTTTACCACAATGATTTTTCGATTAAATCTTTGAATATATGGTAGTGCTTCTATAAGAACATTCGCTTTTTCTAAAAATTTTTCCATCTCCATAATCACTCTCTTTCTATGAACGGTAGTCCGCATTAATTTTTATATAATCATAAGTTAAGTCACAACCCCATGCTGTAGCTGACTCTTTACCCTGTTTAAGATCAGCTATGGCCGTAACTTCTGGTTGTGAAAGTATTTCTGTAGCTTCTTTTTCATCATAATCTGTAGCCATTCCATTTTCAACAATCTTTAACTTGCCAGATACACTTTCAAAATATATATCCACTATTTCTGGATCAAATTCTTTACCTGAATAACCCATAGCACAAAGAATTCTTCCCCAATTAGCATCATGTCCAAAAATTGCTGCTTTTGTTAGACTTGATGTTACAATTGCTTTGCTTAAACCTACAGCTTGCTCTTTATCAATAGCATTAAGAACTTTTACTTCAAACAATGCAGTTGCACCTTCTCCATCACCAGCAATTTTTTTTGACAAATATTCATTTACAAAATTTAGAGCTTGTAAAAACTTATTATAGTTTTCGTCCTTACATACTATTTCACTATTTCCGGCCTCTCCATTAGCCATTAATAAAACAGTATCATTAGTAGAAGTATCTCCATCTACTGAAATCATATTGTATGTATCTTCAACGTCTTCTGATAAGGCTAACTGTAGCATTTCCTTTGATATATTTATATCTGTTGTCACAAACCCAAGCATCGTGCACATATCTGGATGTATCATACCTGATCCTTTACACATACCACCAACTACTACTTTTTTTCCATCTATTTCAATATTAACTGCAATTTCTTTTGAAACTGTATCTGTTGTCATTATAGCTGTAGCTGCATCACTTCCTGCTTCAAGACTAGATTTTATAGATTTTGATAAAACTTCTATACCTTTATTTATTTTATCCATTGGAAGCTGTTTACCTATAACTCCTGTAGACGCCACATGAACTTCTTCTTTTTTAATTTTGAATTCTTCTGAAGTCTTTCTTGCCATCTCCTCACAGTATTCATATCCCTGATTACCTGTACACGCATTTGCAACACCGCTATTTATAATTACTGCTCTTGAAAATTCACATTCCTTAAGTATATGCATATCCCATTTTACTGGTGCTGCTTTTACAATATTCTTTGTGAAAACCCCTGCTGTTTTACATGACTTTTCTGAATAAATCACTGCCATATCTTTTTTTGCATTTTTAATTCCTGCCTGAATACCCGCTGCAAAAAAACCCTTAGCTGCGGTTATCCCTCCATCTATTATGTTCATTTGTTATCTCCTTCTTATGGATACATCGGTATATGTTGTAATCCTGTATTTTCATTTAGTCCAAATAGAATATTCATATTTTGTACAGCTTGACCTGCTGCTCCTTTGATAAGATTATCAATAGCTCCTATCATTATTATTCTGTTTGTTCTTTCATCTATTTTAAAGTTTATATCCACATAGTTGCTTCCTTCAACCCACTTCGTTTCAGGTAAAACGTTTTTTTCTAAAACTCGAATAAAGAATTCTTCTTTATAATATTTGTCATAAATAGCTTTAACCTCTTCATATGATACTTTTTCCATAAGATTAGAATATGCTGTTACAAGAATTCCTCTATTCATCGGTATCAAATGAGGGGTGAAATTTATTACTACTTTATCGTCTGCAACATTTGACAATTGTTCTTCGATTTCAGGTGTGTGTCTATGGGTTGCTACCCCATATGCTTTTATATTTTCATTTACTTCACAATATAAATTATCTCTTTTTGCTCCTCTTCCAGCTCCTGAAGTTCCTGATTTAGCATCTATTATTATAGTATTCTTATCTATCAACCCTTCTTTTAACAAAGGATAAACTGTTAAAACTGAGCATGTAGGATAACATCCTGGATTTGCTATTAATCTTTTATTTTTAATCTTCTCTCTGTTTACTTCACACAATCCATAAACAGCTTCTTCTACAAGATTTGAAGTTTGATGTTTCATGCCATACCATTCATTAAAAACCTCTAAATCTTTTATTCTATAATCTGCACTTAAATCAACCACTTTTACTTTTTCCAAAACTTCTTCATTTAATAAAGAAGATAAATATCCATGTGGTGTTGCTGTAAAAATAACATCTACCTGATTTGCTAGCTCTCCTATATTATCATCAAGGCAACTATCATCTATAATTTCAAACATATTAGCAAAAACTTCATAATATTTCTTACCTATATAACTCTTTGATCCATACCAAACTATTTCAACATTTGGGTGAGTAGTTAAAATTCTTACTAATTCTGCTCCTGCATATCCTGTTGATCCAATAATTCCTGCTTTTATCATTTTTTGCACCTACCCTTCTTTTCTTCTACTATCTTATAATGAAATCCCATTATATTCAAGATGATTTATAATTATACATTACCAATGCATAATATTCAACATTTTTTTAAGATTATACAGTATTTTGTAAAAGATGTTGCATTTTAAACTGTTTTGATGTATATTTATTAATATTAATTAACAAAATATAGATAGTGTAAGGTGAGCTATGAAAAACCATAGTTCTAAAGTAATCAAATTTTTTTGAACATTGACAAGTAAATATATCCTCAATTTTAGGATGACTGGCAGAGTACGCCAACCTTGAGTGCATGAAAATAAATGCTCTGATAATTATACCGATGGCGAAATAACTCAGAAACAGACATTATTTTCCATCGCATCACAGCATTTTAGCATTTATTTTCAAGCATTCAAGGTCAAAGCCAAAAGTCGAGACTTTTGGTGGCTTTATATTACCTCTGGCTTTATAATCTTGAAACAGACATATGTTAGCTGATATTTTCCATCTGCATCTGATATATCTTTTCCTGACCGAGTTTTATGAGTATCTGCCATTTAGCAGGCATATTTTGAGATTTATTAAACGCATCAGGTTGATTAAGTGGTCGCCAGTAATTATAAGGATGTGGTCTTAGAAAGTTGTAATAAGCAACCCATAATGAAACACCGTAAAGGGCTCCATTATCACTCTTGTAACCATTAGTGTTACGATATGTAGATTTGAAAGTACGATTCATCCTTTCAACGACTTGTTTTATCCAACGATGTTCAGTGGAAACAGCATCATCATTTGTTAGACCAATTACTTGTATCAGATTAACATCTTTGTTTTCTTTAATCCTAAACTGTTGGGCAGCAAGAGGATAAGCGCTGTATCCGTCAGCAACAAATTTTAAAGCTTTACCAGGAAATTCTATAAATTTATTAAAGGCCATTCTCATGGCTAGTATACATGGACCAGTAGAGCGATTGTCAGACACCTGGTAACCGACAATACTTTTTTTACAGGCATCCATTATGAACCAGACATAATGTTTAACACCTAGTTTTTTGATGTAGGTCTCATCAGCAGATAAAATATTTGAAGGCTTATAATCATAAGAATCAACAAAAGGTTTTATAATAGCTGCAGCAGTCATAGCATAAGAAGCTACAGTTGTGTGAGATATCTTAATACCATGTATTTCAAAAAGTGCATGTGCAGTCTTTCTTGTAGATAACTGTAGATTTACATGATATGTAAGAACAAGACCGAGTATATGTGGATTGAATTTTTTAAACCTTAGTGAAGTTGCCCGATCAGGTAGTGAACGAAGATTCATTTTGAAAAAATCTACTGTGAACTCACGATAAATATAATGAAGCTTATATAAATACTTTTCCTCAGATGAAAGATTATCTGGAAGGACGTTTTTGCGATTAAGGTAGTAAGGACATTTTTTATTGATACATTTGTGAATATTAAAAACTTTTCTGGTTTTAACTAAAGAAAGTGTATTACCACAATGAGGGCATTTAATACTAACAGGTTTTTTGTATTGTTCACCAGTAGAAAAAGACATTGAACAAACAGCACACTTAAATTGTCCATTACCACCATTATTATCATAAATATAATTATGCGGAGCACCACATCGTGGACAAAAGACATCTTCAGCAACATTTCGTTTTGACTTATTACGTACAGTTACAGGTTTTATAAGTTTTCCATATCTTTTGTGAAAGTACTCAATGAGCTGGCTGTAATCAAAAAGTTCATGTTTAACAATTACAGGAGGAGAATCAACCTTAAATTTCTGGTATTCTGGAGACTTTGAGTCATCAAAGGCCCACTGCTTTAAAGGGATATATTTACAGATAAAAAGTGTTAACCAGCAAATTTGTTTATATTGCTGTTGAATAATGTTAATTAAATAAGTTATAATGAGTTCCATGACAATGACCTTTCTTTTCGATTGAATTGTGGTGTGGTAACTTCAATTATAACCGAAACTAGGGGGTCATTGTTTTTTTATTAAAAAAAGAAGCAAAAAACCCTCAAAATACAAGGAATTTGATATATAAAAAGTGTAAAACTTTACACTAACAAAATATAACTGGAGGTTTAATAATGAAAGAAAAAGTTATTTTAGCATATTCCGGTGGCCTAGATACCACTGCTATTATACCATGGCTTAAAGAAAATTATGATTACGATGTTGTTTGTGTTTGTGTCGATGTTGGACAGGGAAATGAATTAGACGGCCTTGAAGAAAGAGCCAAACTATCTGGAGCAACAAAACTATATATTGAAGATTTAACAGACGAATTCTGCGATGATTTTGTTGTACCTTGTGTTCAAGCTAATGCAATTTATGAAAATAAATACTTATTAGGAACTTCTATGGCAAGACCTATAATAGGTAAATGTCTGGTTGATATAGCAAAAAAAGAAGGCGCTGTTGCAATATGTCACGGAGCAACAGGAAAAGGAAACGATCAGGTAAGGTTTGAATTGACTATAAAAGCATTAGCTCCTGAACTAAAAATAATAGCACCATGGAGATGTAACGATACATGGAAAATGGATTCTAGAGAGGATGAAATCGATTATTGTAAAGCTCATGGAATTGATTTGCCATTTTCAGCTGACTCAAGTTATTCAAGAGATAGAAACTTATGGCATATAAGTCATGAAGGATTAGAGCTTGAAGATCCTGCTATCGAACCTAATTATGATCATCTTTTAGTTCTAGGTGTTTCTCCTGAAAATGCACCTGATGAAGGTGAATATATAAATATGACATTTGAAAAAGGTATACCTACAGCTTTAAATGGTAATAAAATGAAAGTTTCAGAAATAATCACAGAATTAAATGAAATCGGTGGTAAACATGGAATTGGCATTATTGACATTGTTGAAAACAGAGTTGTTGGTATGAAGTCACGAGGAGTATATGAAACTCCTGGCGGAACTATTTTAATGGAGGCTCATTCACAACTTGAGGAACTAATTCTTGATAGAGATACATTTAGTACAAAAAAAGAAATTGCAAATAAATTCGCAAATCTTGTATATGAAGGCAAATGGTACACTCCTCTAAGAGAAGCATTACAGGCTTTTATAGAGTCAACTCAACAAGACATTACTGGAGAAGTTAAAATGAAGCTTTATAAAGGAAATATTATTAAAGCAGGAACAACATCACCAAATTCATTATATAGTGAATCTTTGGCAAGCTTTACAACTGGCGAATTATATGACCATCATGATGCTGAAGGATTTATCAATCTTTTCGGTTTATCAATGAAAGTTCGTGCAATGAAAAAAGATAATTAATATAGTAATAGGCTTTGTAAATCGAATTTACAAAGCCTACTCTTTTATCTTTTAAACATATATTTAAAAATCACTTTATATATTTTTATTGAATCTTTAATAGTATTAAAATGTGAAGAAGCATTATCTTCAATATAAACTGTCTCTATGGGAACTTCTACAAGGGGTATTTTTTTTCTAGCTATATACATAAGCATATTCATTTCATATTCGTATCTTTCACCCTCAAGATAAATCATTTCTTTTAAGTAAGATTTTGGTATCCCTCTTAATCCTGTTTGTGTATCTTCAAGTCTTAATCCACTTATTACAGCAAAAACAAATTTTGTCACTATATTCCCAAACATACTTCTTATTGGAACCTCACCTTTAAATAGTCTTGAACCAATTACAATTTTTTTGTTTTTTTCCAACATCTTTTCTTTTATTTTCAAAATATCTTCAGGCAAATGTTGACCGTCAGCATCAACTGTAATAACTCCTTCTGATTCTGGATATTTTTCAATTATATACTCAAATCCAGTTTTCATAGCTCTACCTTTACCTCTATTTATATCATGGGTAATAATATCAACTTTTTCATTTAACTTAGAAAATATTTCTTTATAATTTTCACCACTACCATCATCAACAACAATAACAGTGTATCCTTGATTTATTAAGGTTTCTGACAAATCTATTAATCTATGGTTTGGTTTATATGCAGGTATTAAAATATTCATGTGTTTTCCCACCTAATTTGTTTTTGTAATAATTTTTGCTATTTCTTCATAGCTTGAGTTTGGTTCTATATTATATGTTCCCACCGAAATTATTTTTGAATAATCATTTTGTCTTAAGTATTCATCAAATTCGCTAGCATTTTCTATAACGCCAGCTCTTTCTAACATTGCGGCCACACCTTCCGAAGACATTCCTGATTCTACAGTAACTGAAACACTATAATCATTTAAACTATTTTGAGTGGTTTCTATTTCCTGAGTAGTTGTTTCAATAATTTTCGTTTCTTCTGTTGTTTCTTGAATAGTCGTCTTTTGGGTAATGTCTTGTTCATTTCCTTGAACATTATTTTCTCTGACAGCAAATGAAATTGTCAAAATAACTGTAGCAAACAATATTCCTGTACCAAGGCCTCTTAAATAATATTTAACTTTCAATTTTGCCTCCTAAGTTATTTCTTTTGGTTTCTTGTTTTAAATAGATCGATTACGAGCCTTACCTCTCCTATACCAAGACCTAACTCTTTTGCTATCTGAATGTTAGGTATACCCTTCTCATAAAGACTTAAAATCATTTCATTATTATTTGTTAATTCATTCACTTCTGAAGCCTTCATAGGAGATACTTTTTCGATTTTTTTTGCTTGATTTTCTTTAATTATTTTTTCATCACTTTTAATTACTACTTCACTTTTTTCTACTTTTGGTTCTTCAATTTTTTTCAAACTTTCCTTAACTGCTTCAACATCTTTCACAGTATTTTTAACAACTTTTTCTTTTTCTGTTAACATGTTATATAAAAAAATAACTTCATCATGATTTTTTTTAATTTCCACTAATACTTCTTTAGAAAAATCATCTATTGCAGATATTTTCTGGTTCATAACTTTATCGATTTGTGATTCAGTTTTTTCAATAGCCTCTTCAGAATAATTTTCAACTTCTTCTTCAATTTTTTCTTTAATTGACTCTCTTGAAATAGAATTTATATCAAATTTGTTTTCTAAACTTTCAGAATCAATATCTGTATTTTGCTTTTTTTCTTGTAGTTGTTCTGAAAATATAAAACTTAACACCACAATGACTAAGCCTATAATTATCATAAAAATTTCTAATGCAGTCATGTTACCTCCAGAATTATCAATTTATATTTTTACATCAAATCCTCTAGATGTTTTTTTCTTTACTTCCCCATCTGATTCTTGTTTTTTCTTCTTTACAATTTTCTTTTTTGTCCTATAATATTCACTTCTACTCTTTTCTTTTGCGTCATGGTTGTCATCTGCATTTTTTGTATCATCTTGCTCTACGACCTGTTCCTGGTTATGTTTTATTTCTTTTGAAAATTGATTTTGAATATTAGTCTGATCGATTTGTGGTTTTGAATCTTCATTTTGTTTTATTTGGGAAATATCCTGTACTCTTTGAATAACACCTTGCATTTCAACTGGTTTTATCATAATACACCTCCCTTTCCAACTAAAAAACTATAGGGGCATAATCTTAATCACTTCATTTACTTTTCTAAACACGCAATAATGCTGTATATCTTGAATCAGCAGAAAGTCATCAGAAATACTTACTTTTACACCTGGATAAATTTCTCCATTTACCTTTATCATTGCGTTAGAGTTTACCTTCATCCTATTTATTAACTCGTCATTTTCTTCTCTATAAGTTTCTAACTCTTCTTTAAATAAAGCTATGTTGTTAATTGTTTTAAAAAGAACATCTTGTTTTAGTCTATCTAATGTTCCATTTTCCTTTTTAAACTCTAGGAGTTTTTTAAGCTGACAAAGTTTTTCAAGTTCTACCTGTTTTGTTGAAATAAGTTTGTTTAATTGATTCATTCTATCTTTAATATGTGGATCTATACCAACCTCTACTACTGTATTTGTGCCCATTGAAGTTCCTATTGTTTTTGCTTCAATAACCGCAGCCGATCTAGTATGACCTCCAATAATATTTCCATTTTTACCTGTGACTTTAACTTCTCCCTTGGCTGAAATTCTGCTGTGAAGAATGGAATCTGCACTAATATTCCCCTCTGCAACAGCTATAGAGTTTTCTAAAAACTTGGCTACAATGTCACCCTTTGCTATGAGCATCCCTTTGCCCATTCCTTGCATACCTCGTCTTAAAATAATATCTCCACCCGCCTGTAACTCAGCTGCTTCAACTACACCTGCCACTTCAATACTGCCAGAAGCCTTTACCTTAAAACCTGTTCTAACCGTTCCTCTAATAAGAATATTCCCTTCATATTCTATATCACCTGTAGAATTATTCACATCCGAAGGTACTTCGTATAAATTATTTACAAAAACCCTATCGCCTTCTAATGTAACATGTCCGTCTATCATTGATGTAATAGTACATGAATCTTCAGACAATTCTATATTTTTTCCAAACCTTAAAATTGTCCTTATTACTTTTTTAGGTCTTATTTCATTTCCAAAAACGTCTATCCCTGGTTCTCCTGTATCTTCTGGAGTAAGCCTTGCTAATTCCTGTCCTACTTTTACGTGATTAATATTTTCTAGCTTGTGAAAATCAACTGTTCCATCATCATTTAGTTTTGGTTTTGCGACTATTTCTGTATCAAATAGATAAGTAATATAAGCATCTGCACCTTCTATAGGTTCCTTTGCACTTGCTATTTTATAAGTATAACAGTACTGTGGGTTTAATAAATGCTTTTGAATCACACTTTCGTCTATACCATAAGTAACTTTTGCTTCATTTAATTTTTTTAAAATTTCTTCTTTTGAAAGTTTTTCTCCTAAATTACTTGGAGAATAAAATCGTATTTCTGCTTCTTTTTTATCATTTGAGATTTTTATATCTACTTGTTCATCCACTTTATATATTTCATTATCAAAAACTGTTATAACATTATTCTCTTCTGTAAAATTAACAACATTCTTAACTTTTTTAAGGTCATAATCCTTTATGCCATTTTTTTCCAGATACTTAATAACTTCTTCAATTTCTAAGAAGCTACCATGTTCCTCACTTGGATAAATTTTTAATTTTGTTTCCCCATTTTCAATTATAAATTGAAAATATGCATTCTTATCCGCCATCCCTAAACACTCCTATACCATTAATTAACTTTACGATCCAAATATATAGCCTGTTTGACTCCCTAATTTAGCCTTCATTTTTTGTAATGCTTTTGTGTGTAACTGTGAAATTCTAGATTCAGAAACTTCCATGACATTACTAATTTCTTTTAATGTAAGTTCTTCATAATAGTATAATAATATAACTTTTCTTTCTTTTTCTGTAAGAGTTTCTAAAGAATCCTTAATTAGCTGTTTTAATTCATTTTTTTCGACAACATCTTCAGGCATATCAAAACTTGATGTTTTTTCATGTATAGCTTCTTTTTCACCACCATTTTCAACAAATTCATCTAAAGAAATAACATTGGTTATATTTGTCTGCCCTTTCCATACAAGAAGTTCTTCTTGGGAAATTCCAATTTCATTTGCAAGTTCTTCTTCTGTTGCTGTTTTGCCACTTTGTATTTCAATTTTCGAAACCGCAGCATCTATTTTCTTTTGCTTTTGCCTCAATGTTCGAGGAATCCAGTCCATTTTTCTTATTTGATCAAGAATCGCTCCTCTTATTCTTAAGCTTGCATATGTTTCAAATTTGATACCCTTTTCATAATCAAATTTGTCTATTGCATCTATAAGTCCAAAAATACCATAACTCACTAGATCCTCATATTCTACATTATAACCTAGATACATACTAAGTCTTCCTGCAACAACTTTTACTAGAGGCGCATAATTTATTATGATTTTTTCTCTTAATTCAGGGCTATTTTTTTTTCCATATTCTTCCCACAACTTATTAGAAATTAAATCCTCCATTTTCGCACCTCCGGTCTGAAAAATTCATGTTCTTTCGCCCTAACTTTTGTGCTAATCTATTTTTTCATTCACTTCATCATTTTCTTCTTTTATTTCTTCTTTTAGCTCTTCTTCAGATTCAGTTTTTTTCAAAATTAAAAATTTTTCTAAAACCTTTCTAGCTACTAATCCAATTATAAAAAAAACAATTAATGTTAATAAAATAATTAACAAGGAATCTGAAACATCATACTTATATAAAATAGTCAGTAGACAGGAAACAAAACCTGCCAAAAGCATAACTATCGTAGGAATATACTTTGTTCTCATAATATCTCCCAAGGTTAAATAACTTTTACTTCTTTTCCCACCGCTTTAATTGTAAGTTCTCCATTTGTAGAATCAAATATTATTGTTCTACCGTAATTCAAACCAGTATCTTCAGCAACAATTGGAATCTTCATCTGAGACAATTTCTTTTTCGTAGCCTCTACATTTCTTTCTCCAACTTTCATTATATCACCTGCACCTGCTGATACAGCAAACATAGCAGCACCACCTGCAATTTTAGAAATAATTTTTGCAGGTGTTGCTCCTTGTTTTAGCATATCTTCATAAGTTGCCTGAATACCTGTATCGGCAAACTTAGCAATATTTGAATTATTCTTAATCTTTGTACTATCTGGCAGCATTACATGAACCATTCCACTTATCTTCGTACCTGGATCATACAAAATAATACCCACACACGATCCCAGACCAAGAGTTGTAAGTTTATTTGGTGGTCTACATGTTTTTAAATCTGCCATTCCAACTTTTAGAGTTTCACTCATTACTTTTTATTATACTCCCAATGCTTCTAATATTTTATCGTATGATTCTAATTCTGGAACTAAAATATAATAACCATTAATTGAAATATCATACTCAAATTCTGTTTCAATTAATAAAACTTTGTCCCCTAATTTTCCAAATTCAATTGCGGGTACACTTAATATTGCTCCAACCATATCAATTTGTAAATATGGTATTGATTCGATTATTGAAAGTTTGGTTAAGTCAGATAATGATGCTAAGTATGCCCCTGAAATTATATTGCCTATTTCCTGTATAGCAGACATTTCCATTTCTGTAAAATTATATTCATCTGAATCTGATTGCATAAGAGCATTAACCAGCTCCCTGGCAACCTCTTGACTCATAAGGAACATCATAAAACCTTTTACATCACCTGATAACATAACCAAGATTGCCACCATAACAGACTCTTCGTCTCCCATCATCGTAGCTATTTCATTTATATCAATCAAGTCAACTTTAGGAACTTTCATATCTATTTTTGCATTTATAAGCTTTGACAACGCAGTTGTTGCATTACCTGCCCCAATATTTCCAAGTTCTTTCAATACATCAAACTGCATTGAACTTAATCCATCTAAATCAATTTTAGACATTATACTTCTCCATTCTTAACTATGACTCGGAAACCACTCCATTAATGTTTAACAATGAAATCAGATTGTTGTCATGCTTTCCTATACCATTAATAAATTTTGTTTTTTCATCTTTTGAATCATATTTTCGTTTTTCAATATTGTCACTATCTAGAGTTATTACTTCTTTTACAGAATCAATTAATATTCCAATTGAGTCTTCTCCTTCTGGTTTTAATATTACAATTCTTGTTTTATCAGTTATTTCATCTTCTTCAAGACCAAATTTCCTTCTGATACTCATAACAGGAATTATTTCTCCTCTCAAGTTAATGACTCCTCTAAAATAACTCTGTGCTTTTGGGACTCTTGTTATTTTTTGCATCCTAACAATATTATCAACATATTGTATATCTATACCAAATTGTTCAATCCCTACATTTATTACTATGTATTGTTTAGCATCTGATGAAGATGCTGTTGTTAAACTTCTGCTTTCATCCATTTCACGACACCTCCATTATACCAGTGTATTTACATCTAATATCAATGCTACATCACCATTTCCAAGTATTGTTGCACCACCAATTATTTTATTTTGGTTATTAATATATTTACCAAGTGACTTAATAACTATTTCTTGCTGACCAATTAAATTATCAACTACAAGACCTGCAAGTTCAGTACCTTTTTTCACAATAACAACTGTTAAGCTCTCTTCTTTTTCAACTGGTTCTATGTCAAGTATTTCATTTAATCTTACCAAAGGTATTACATTTCCTCTTAAATGAATTACTTCTTTTGTTTGTACATATTTTATTTCACTTAACTCGATATCTTCAATGGTCTGTATGGCACCAAGTGAAATTGCATATTTCTCATCTCCGATTTCAACCATCAATGCTTGAATAATTGCAAGGGTTAGTGGAAGTCTAACAAAAAAAGTTGTTCCTTCAGATAATTTTGTTTTCACTGAAACATCTCCACCTAAAGCTTCAATTTTTGTTTTTACAACATCTAGTCCTACTCCTCTACCTGAAACATCAGAAATTTGTGCTGCAGTTGAAAAACTTGGTCTAAATAATAATTCAAGAACTTCTTTTTCTGACATAGCGTTTGCCTGTTCTTCTGATATTGTTCCCTTTTCAATTGCTTTATTTTTCACAACATCTACATCTATACCATTTCCATCATCTCGTACTTCTATTACAACATTATTTCCATCTTGGTAAGCATCAAGTACAATAGTACCAACTTCATTTTTACCTCTGCTTCTTCTTACATCAGTTGTTTCTAATCCATGATCGGCTGAGTTTCTTAATAAATGCATTAATGGATCACCAATTTCGTCAATAACTGTTCTGTCTAATTCTGTTTCCTCTCCAGAAATCACTAAATCAATTTGTTTATCAAGACTTTTTGATAAATCTCTTATCATTCGAGGGAATTTATTTGTCACAGTTTCAATTGGCATCATTCTTACTTTCATAACTGATTCATGAAGGTTTGTTGTTACCCTTTCAAGATATTCAACCTGTTCATTAAATAACTGACTATCTCCAGTATCACCATCAGAATTGTTATTCACTGATACAAGACCATTTTTAGCTATGATAAGTTCACTAACCAAGTTCATTAAAACATCCAATTTATCAATATCTATTCTTACTGTTCTGCTTACAACTGCTTTACTGCTTGTTTGTTGTTTGTTTTCAGTAGGAGATTTTTTCTTTTCCTTTGAAACAACAGCGGTTTCTTTTTTCTCAACAGTTTCCTCAATAATATCTTTTTGGTTTACTGATGTAATCGGACAGCCTGTAACTTCTTCTATTTCAGATACATTTTTTACTATTTTTTCAATTTGTTCGTAGCTTTCTTTTGTAATTATACAGATAGAAAATTCAAAATCAAAATTCTCATCTTCAATTTCTTGAACGCTAGGTTCTGATTTTATAATCTCTCCATGCTCTTCAAGGTGTTTAAAAACCAAAAATGCTCTTGCTGATTTTAAAATACAGTTTTCTTCAATTTTAACTAAAAGGCAAAAAATATTTAATCCTTTGGCAACTGCTTCATCAATAGCATGAGCCTCAAACTCTGCAAATTTCATATTGTGCTCTGTAGGTTGAGTTTTTTCTTTTTTATTTGTTTTCTTCTCTGCAGGTTTTTCCTCTTCTTTTCCACCACTTTTTAATATTGAGTCTAATTGCTCAACTATTAAATCATTATCATTTTCGCCTTCATTTCCTGTTTCCTGAACACTTGCTAGGTACTCTTCAAGGGCATCAAGACATTTAAATAAAACATCAATTAAAAATGCTGAAACTTTCATTTTCCCATTTCTAATTTCAGAGAGAACATTTTCCATATTATGGGTCAATTTTTGCATTCTTTTAAATCCCATAGTACCAGCCATTCCTTTTAATGAATGAGCTGCTCTAAAAATTTCATTTATAGTTTCAGAGTTTTCAGGTTCTTTTTCTAAAGTAAGTAATTGTTCATTAAGGCTTTGAACATGTTCCTTTGTTTCATCGATAAATATTTCGAGATATTGACTAACGTCCATTCGTTAACACCCCCACATTCTTTATTATTGCATCAGCCACCTTGTCTAAAGGCAGAACTTCGTCTGTTAATTTGGCTTTTGCGACAGCATTTGGCATTCCGTAAACTATACATGTTTTCTCGTCCTGTGCAATAACATGTATATTATTTTTTTCACCTAGTTTTCCTATTCCTGCGGTTCCGTCTGATCCCATTCCTGTTAATACTACACAAGTAATTTCATCAAATTTAGTGTTTAATAAAGAATCAAACATTATATTTGCACATGGTTTCAATCCTAAAACAGGTGGTTCATCAGATATTTCAATTGAATATCTCCTATCCTTTGATTCAGATATTTTCATGTGCGTACCACCAGGTGCAATATAAACACAGCCCTTTTGTAAGGTTTCTCCATCTCTTGCTTCTTTAACCTGAACTTTACTAGTCTCATTTAGTCTATTTGCAAGGGTTTCTGTAAATCCTTTAGGCATATGCTGCACAAGAAGTACAGGTGCATCTAGTTTTTCTGGTAAAAACGGTATTACGGATTTTAATGATTTAGGTCCGCCAGTTGAACAAGCAATAGCAACTAACTTTGAAATTCCTTTTTTATCTCCTGAATATCTTTTATGAGGAGAAAAATCAAGATTTTTACTAAATTTTAAATTATTTTCAACGGTTTTTTTGTCAATCGACTTTTCTTTAATAACCTCTGTACTTTTAGGTTTTTCCTTTTTTGCAAATGTGAAACCTTCAGTATCTAAACCTGTAGCAACTAATAATATTTTTAACAGCTGATCTTTATAGTCATCACTTTTAACTCCAGAAAAACTTCCAGGTTTTGTAACAAAATCAAGAGCACCTTTTTCTAATGCTAAAATTGTTTCTCTAGCACCTTCAGTGGTTACAGTTGAATTCATTATAACCCTTTTATTTGGTATATTAAGTTTTTGCAATTCATCTAGAAACTCTAGTCCATCCATTTTAGGCATATTCACATCCAAAACCATAGCATCGTATAATTTTGGATTCCTAACAACAAGATCTAACGCTTCTAAACCGTTTTTTGCTTCATTCTGAACAACAAACCTATCATCTGATGATATTATATCAGATATCACCCTTCTCATGAGTGCAGAGTCATCAATAACTAATATTTTTTTCGGCATATTATCAGTCCTTTATACGTTTTCTTTTGATTCTTTCCTGTTCAAATATATATTTAATAAGCGTTTCTCTAATATTCATTTTTAAATCTTCAAATTCAACCCTTGATTCATATACACCTATTTTATTCTTAACAACATCAGCAAGTCTTATAATCCCTAATAGATTTACTTCGAATTTTTTATCAATAAATTCAAGTTCTAAAACCATTAGTATTTTGTCATTTTCCATAAGTCTTTCAGAAGATACAAACCTCATTCCACCTCCACTAATATCAAGTGCTGTGGCATTTATAAAAAAACCTTCTTCTTCTATCATATCTGGATTCTGACTATAAAACTCTGCTTCTTCATCTAAAAGAACTCTGTATCTAAAAGTCAAATTACAGTCAAGTCTATAGTATTGCCTTCTCTGTCGCTTACTTAAATCTGATAATAATTCAATTATCATGACAAATAGGCCTTCTTCTTTATACCTATTTATTATTGTAGCTTCACATTGATATAATCCATATTGAGTTATAAAGTAAACCTCATATTTTGTGTTTGTTTCTAGAGGTATTACTCTACTTTCAACAATTGGCATTGCTATACTCAGTCTAGTCTCGCTTATAACATCATACACCTGACTTATATAAGTTCTTTCCTCATCTATTTCATTATTTGTAGAAGACATATTACCTTTGAATTTTTTCAGTTCAATTCTGTCTCCAACTGAAACAATTTTTGAAAGCATATTCTCCCTCCCTCTATTTTTTATCGCTATTTTTAAATATTTTTGCAAACACTCCTGCTACACCCTTAATTTTTTCTTCGTTAACATTTACTATTTCAGTAGTTAGTAAACTTTCTGCCAGCCTCTCATATGCCCTTGCACCTATTGAATTGGGATACGCTGATGTTACAGGATTTTGCTGCATTACTGATTTTGATATATTATTATCCAAAGGTACAATACCTAAAAATTCTAAATTTATATTTAAAAATTTATTTACTACTACACTTAATTTATTAAAAAGATTTTTCCCTTCTTCATAACTGGTAACTCTATTTGCTACTACCTTAACAACTGTATTATCTTTTTCATAACCGTTTCTAATATTTAATGCCTTTAACAAAGCGTATGAATCAGTTATTGATGTAGGTTCTGGTGTTGTTACAAGCAAAACCTCTCCACTTGAAGCAACGAATTCTAAAACACTGTCAGAAATACCCGCTCCTGTGTCAATAATTATGATATCTGCTAGGTTTTCTAGTTCCTGCAATTTATATATCAAGAAGCTAACCTGATCTTTTGTCATATTATCAAGACCTGTTATTCCAGATCCACCTGAAATGAATCCTATATCCATAGGTCCCTTTATAATAATGTCTTTAAAATCTTTTCCTTTATAAATCAAATCAGCAAGATTATATTTTGGTATTGCACCAAACATTACCTCGATATTAGCAAGCCCAAAGTCAGCATCAAAAATTATCACTCTTTTACCTTGCTTTTTAAACTGCATAGCAAGATTAATTGATGTACTAGATTTTCCAACACCACCCTTACCACTAGTTACGGTGATTATTCTAGCCTGACCTTTTCCTGATACATTTTGTAGTTTTATAATATTCCTCAATCTTTCCGCCTGATCCATATTATTCACCGCCTCCAAGCAGATGTTTTGCAATCATCTGAGCATCAACTTTACTTATGTCATCAGGTACGACCTGTCCACTTGTAATATAGGACAGTGAAGAATTTGTGTTTAACTTTATATTTAGTATATTTCCTAAGCATGTCGTTTCATCTAATTTAGTAAACAATAAATTATAGCCTCTTATTTCTTCATAAACCTGAGTTATTTTTTGAAGGTCTTTATATTTTGTAGCCGCACTTAGAACTAAAAAGATTTCTTTGTCAATCTTTTCTTCATCCACTTCAATATCTTTTATGAAATGAAAAATCTCTTCACACTGCTCGCAATTTTTATGTGACCTACCAGCGGTATCCACAAAAATCAAATCATAATCTTCAAAATCTTTAATAGCCAAATTCATTTCTTCAATTGTGTATACAACCGATAACGGTATATCTAGGATGTTCGCGTAAGTTCTTAGTTGTTCTACAGCTGCAATTCTAAAAGTGTCTGAAGTAATCATAGCAACTTTTGCCTTTTTATTCAATTTAAAATTAGATGCTAATTTAGCTATTGTAGTAGTTTTACCTACTCCTGTAGGTCCAACAAAAAATATTAGTTTTGTTTTACTTGAATAATCAATTGTAAATGGTTGTCCTAATTTCAAAATAATCTTCTGATATACACCCGATAAAATAGAATCTAAGTTTGATTCTTTTTTTATGGAGGATTCAACATCACCAATTATTTGATTGGCATATTTTTCATCCACTTCATTATCTAACATTTTATTATAAATTAATTGCATAAATGCAAAATTAGAATTATTTTCTTTTGCTTTGTCTGTGTCAAATTTTTCATTTGATTCTTTCTTCATCTGATTTTCCAACATGCTTTGAAGATTATTTAACTTTTCTTCAATAGCATCAGATTTTTCTTTTTTGTTTTCTTCAAAAAGATTCCCCGATATATCTTCTGTAATAGCAGAATCATATGTCTTTTTTGGAGTTTCATGAAGAATCGGCTTTTCTTCTAATGCAGCTGTAACCTCTACAAAGTCCTTTTTAAAAAAACGACCTAGACCTTTTGGTTTAGTAGTTTTAATATTAAGAACTATTGCATCTTTCCCCATTTCTTCCTTCGCCATCATAACTGCATCTTTTTCCGTGAAAGCTTGAAATTTTTTGATAACCACTATGCACTCACCATCCCTACTGATTGTAATTCAACATTCGATTCAACCTCATTATACGATATAACTATTAAATCCTTAAAGTAATCCTGAGTAAGTTTTTTAAAGTATGCTCTAACTATAGGAGAAGTTATAACGATAGGAGTCTTGCCCATGTTTTCCATTTTTTCTGTTTCCATTTCAACAGCTTTTATAATATTTTGAGATACTTCTGGATCTAAAGTCAAATATGCCCCTTGCTCTGTTTGTTTTACAGAATTCATTATTTCTTTTTCTATTTGTGGGTCAAGGGTAATCACGCTAGTAGTTTCATTTGATGGAAAGTATTTACTTGATATTGCCCTTTTTAAGCTTTGTCTTGCATATTCTGTTAAAACATCTGTATCCCTTGTAACTGTAGCATGATCTGCTAAAGTTTCAAATATAGTAAGTAAATCTCTAATAGATATTCCTTCCATTAAAAGATTTTGTAATACTTTTTGTATTTCTCCTACACCTAAAAGTTTTGGTACCAATTCATCAATAAGAGTTGTGTGAGCATCTTTTATATTATTAATAAGATTTTGTACATCCTGTCTAGTTAATAATTCTCCGATATGATTTCTAATTATTTCTGTTAAATGTGTAGCTATAATCGATGGTGGATCTACCACTGTATAACCTAAAGATTCAGCTCTTTCTCTCTGTGATTCTGTAATCCAAATCGCAGGTAGGTGAAATGACGGTTCAAAAGTTGGAATTCCAGTGATTTCCTCTTCAACAAACCCTGGATTCATTGCCATATAATGATCAAAAAGAATTTCTCCTTCACTAACTTGTATGCCTTTAATTTTTATAATATACTGATTTGGATTTAACTGTATGTTATCTCTCAATCTAATAATAGGAACAACCGTACCTAGTTCTAAAGCTATCTGCCTTCTAATCATTACTACTCTATCTAATAAATCTCCACCTTGGTTAACATCAGCTAGAGGTATAATTCCGTAACCAAATTCCAATTCAATAGGATCAACCTGCAACAACGAAACGACATTTTCGGGTTTTCTAATTTCTTCTGCCTGCATTTCATCTGCTGAAACTTCTTCTTCAATCCCTTCAATTCCCTCTCTATTTCTCATTACAAATCCTAAGAATATTGTAAAAAGTCCCATTGGAACAAAAATATAAACTGGTAAAGGAGTAAATATTCCTAAAAATGATACCGCTCCACCCACAGCTAAAAGAACTTTTGGAATCGAGAAAAGTTGTTCAAATACAATGCTTCCAATATCAGCTTCTCTAGATGCTTTTGTAACAATAATACCTGTTGAAAGTGATATCATTAATGATGGTATCGCACTAACAAGACCGTCACCCATGGTAAGAATAGTATAAGTAGAAAATGCATCATTTAACTCTAGACCTCTTATAACAACACCCATGATAATACCACCTACCATGTTTATTAATGTGATTATAAGACCTGCTATTGCATCTCCTTTAACATATTTAACAGCACCATCCATTGAACCAAAAAAGGATGATTCTGATTGTAGTTTTTCTCTTCGTTCTTTCGCTTCTACATCACTTATTGCACCTGTATTTAAGTCTGCATCTATTGCCATTTGTTTACCTGGCATAGCATCAAGAGTAAATCTAGCGGTTACTTCTGCAACCCTCTCAGAACCTTTATTTATTACTAAAAATTGAACAATAATAAGTATAATAAAAACGATAACACCTATTATTATACTATTGCCACCCACAAATTCACCAAATGTTTGTATGACTTTTCCTGCATCACCATCCCTTAATATAAGCTTTGTTGATGATACATTCATTGATATTCTAAAAACTGTAGTCAATAATATAATTGTTGGAAATGAAGACATTTCCAATGCTTCCTGTGAAAAAAGTGCATTGAATAAAACAACTAAAGCAACAGAGATATTAAATGCTAAAAACACATCTAAAAGAGCTGAAGGTATCGATATAATAAGAAAAACAACTGATGCTACTAAATATAGGCCAACACCAAGATCTGCCTTTTTTAACATATCCATACCTCCTAAAATTATTACTATTTCTTAAGCGAATAAACAAACGCAAGCACTTCTGCTACAGCTTGATATAAATCTTCTGGAATTTCTTCACCGATTTCAACACTGTAATATATCATTCTTGCTAAAGGTTTGTTTTCTACAATCTCAATTTTACTATCTTTAGCTACTTCTTTAATTTTTTGAGCTAAAAAATCTTCACCTTTTGCTAAAACTATTGGTGCTTTTGCTATTTCCAAATCATATTTTATTGCTACTGCAAAATGAGTTGGATTTGTAATTACTACATCTGCTTCTGGAAGTGATTTCATCATTCTTCTCTGAGAAACTTGAAGCATTCTTCTTCTAATTTGTTGCTTGATTTTAGGATCACCTTCGGTGTTTTTCATTTCTTCTTTAACTTCCTGTTTTGTCATTTTCATATCTTCTTTAAATTTATGTCTTTGAAAAACAAGATCTATAACTCCTATTATCAAGTAAACTGCACTAATTTTTAATCCTAAATTTATAACAAGTCTGCCAATATTAAAAATGGCTTCCTTTAAAGTTATATCATATAAACCAAATAAAATTTCTGCATTATTTGAAAGGTCATTCCATACTATGTATATAATTATTGCGATAATCGCAATAGATTTTAAAAGATTCATTAGCGACTGCATTGAAAAAATCTTTTTAAATCCTTTTAAAGGATTTAGTTTGCTCAACTTTGGTTGTAGTGGTTTCCCTGTTGGTTGCCATTTCACCTGATACAAATCACCAATCAAAGCTATAATAAACCCTACTGCAAACAAGGGAGCTGTTATTATCATCATAGCCAGTATAGCATCTTTCATTACTGCTCCAGCTGTAATAATATTTATCTCATTAATTCCAGAACTTGCAATCGTAGGAATTTTGTTATATGTACTTGAAAAAAAGTCTAAGAACTGGGTACCTATAGTTCCTATCATAATTCTTAAAAGAGCAAATAATGCAATTAGAGATATGGCAGTTACAATTTCTTTACTTTTTGCTACCTGCCCTTCTTTTCTTGCATCCGTCAATTTTTTTTGGGTTGCAGGCTCTGTTTTTTCTCCACCTGGACCATCTTTTGCAAAAAACTGAATATTATACTTAATCAACGTAGCCCTCCTATTACGGAAACAACCATAATCTTCATATTTTCAAATATAAAGTTCGCTATTGAAGGGAGTAAAACAATTGTTAAAAATAAAATCAATAATCCAAAAAGTATTTTTAGCTGTATCCCAACTGCAAACATATTCATTTGCGGTGCTACTTTTGCTAAAATACCTAATACGCAATTCAAAATCAAACTGCTTACAAATATTGGTAGTGATATTCTAAAACCAATTATCATAAATGTTGATATAAAACCAACAACTGTATCATAAAGACTTTCACCCATTATTGCTCCCCCTAGATTTATGACCTGAAAAGAGTCTACTAGAGCTTTAAGAATAAATAGATGCATGTCTGTTGCTATCATAATCATTAACAAAAAATACGAATAAAGATTTCCTGTTATACTAACCTGTTGATTTGTTATTGGATCAAAAATTTGAGCCATTGACATCCCAATTTCCAAATCGATTATTTTACCTGTTAAATTAATAATTGTATTGCATATAAACGCTGAAAATCCAATTAATAATCCCGCCAAACTTTCTTTTATTATTAAAATAGAATACTCTGCAACAGAGCTGTATTCTAAAGTTTCTCTTGGCAGTACACTATAAAGTATAATGCTTAAAAAAATTGCTAAACCTAATTTCATTCTCACAGGCGTATTACTATTCCCGAAAAAAGGTGCTATATATATAAATGAGGCAAATCTAACTAAAATTAATAAAAAATACTCTAAATTTTCCTGTGTAAAAGCTGCCTCAATCATCCGATATAATCTCCGAAATTATTCCACAAGCTTTCCATAAGTGTAACAATATTATTCATCATAAAAGAACCAAATATCATCAAGCCAAAAAAAACAGAAAGAATTTTTGGTATAAATGTAAGTGTTTGTTCCTGAATAGATGTTACTGTTTGAAAAATACTGATTATCAGACCCACTAAAAGAGATAAAAGCAAAAGAGGTGCTGCAGTAATGATTATTGACCACAATGTTTCATTTGCAATATTTAAAATTGCTTCCTGTGTCATTATCCTCACCTTCCCTTCACTAAACTTACTAAACAATAATTGTTGACATCAAATTCACTATAATTAAATTCCATCCATCGGCCAAAACAAATAATAATATTTTAAAAGGCATCGAAATAGTAGTCGGTGGTAACATCATCATCCCCATAGACATAAGAGTTGAGGCTACAACCATATCTATAACAATAAATGGTATATAAATTAAAAACCCTATCCAAAATGCAATTCTTAATTCTGTTAATATAAAGGCTGGAATCAAAACATAAGTAGGTACTTCTTCTCTTGAAGAAATTGAATCAAATCCTGCAATTGCTGAAATTGCATCTAAATCTTTATCATCTACCTGATTAAACATAAATTCTCGAACAGGTTCAATCCCTGTATCATATGCTTCTTCTAATGTTATCTGTCCGTCAGTTAAAGGTACTACTGCCCCTGTGTATACTTCTCCAAAAACTGGTGCCATTACAAAGAAAGTAAGAAATAATGCCAGACCTACAATAACCTGATTCGGTGGTGCTGTTTGGGTGTTTAATGCTGATCTTGTAAAATGAAGAACAATAACTATTCTTGTAAAAGATGTAAGCATTATTAATATTGACGGACATAAAGCAATAATTGTAAGAACCAATACAATTTGTAATGTACTTGAAAGGCCATTACTTCCATCTTCTGAATCGATTCCTATATTCAATATCGAATTGCCATCTGTACCAATATTTACATCAGTAGTATTTATGATAACTTGATCTTTACTATTAAAACTATTTGCACTTACTGATGTTTTAGCAATGAAAGAAATGGCTAGAACAAGAAGTATCAGTATAAACACTTTTGAAAAAGTGTTAAATAATTTATTATGCTTCCTCATCATCACCATTTATTTATCATCCTTACTTATTCTTTTTCTTATTACTCTTAAATTTTTCGAAAACCTGTTGGAATGACTCTGTATATCCAACTGATGTTTCTTTTGTGAGATTTAAATCCTCCTCACTCATTTTATTTAACAACGTTACTGAATCTTTACAAACAGCAATAGAAACATACTCCTTGCCGATTTTTACAATTTGTATGTGCTTATTATTTGTTATTTTAAAAACTTCAATAACCTCGATATTCTTACCCTTACCTTGTGTTTTCTGAAAGTTTGCTACCCATTTAGTGGTAAAATATGTAACTGCCAACACAAAAATAAAAATAATTAAAACTGTAATGAATTCAATTACATTGTCACCCATATTATCCTACCGCTTTTTTTACTGCCTCAATAACTCTATCTGACTGAAATGGTTTAACAATAAAATCTTTAGCACCAGACTGAATAGATTCAATAACCATAGCTTGCTGTCCCATAGCTGAACACATAATAACATTAGCATCAGGGTCCGCTTCTTTTATTTTTTTAAGTGCCTGAATACCATCCATCTCCGGCATAGTAATGTCCATTAAAACTAAATCTGGTTTTGTTTCAAGAAATTTGTCAATTGCTACTTTACCATTTTCAGCTTCTCCAGCAATATCATAACCATCCTTTGTTAAAATATCTTTAATCATCATTCGCATAAATGCCGCATCGTCACATATTAGTATGCTTTTTGCCATCTTTCTAATCTCCTATCCATATAATATATTTTTAGTTTATTCTACAATTTCTGTTATTCTAACTCCAAAACTTTCTTCTATTACCACAACTTCACCTTTGGCTACAAATTTACCATTAACTAAAACATCAATTGGCTCACCTGCGATTTTATCCAGCTCAATAATTGTTCCTGGTGTAAACTCTAAAATATCCTGAATTGATTTACTTGTTCTTCCTAGTTCTGCAGTAACTTCTAATGGAACATCCATTATAAGATTGATATTTTCTTTTTGGGACACAGCCATAATATCGCTTGCAAATGGTTGGAATTGAGCTGATTGAACATTTACATCCTGCCCCATCATCTGGTTCATATTTTGTCCCATCATTTGATTCATTTGTTGACCCATCATAGGGTTCATGTTTTGTCCCATCATTTGATTCATTTGTTGACCCATCATAGGATTCATTTGCTGTCCCATCATAGGGTTAACCTGCTGCTGATTCTGATTTGCCTGAACTACTTGCTCTGGTTGAACTGGAGCTTGTGTTTCTTTAGGTGGTTCATCTACTTGCTTTGTTTCCTCCTGCTTATCAGGTTCGCCCTTATCAAAGCTTTTACAAAGTCTTTTTGCAAATTCTATTGGATATAGTTGCATAATCTGACTATCAACTAAGTCACCAATTGTAAGCCTGAAAGAAATTTTTAAAAATCTTTCTGAAATAAACTCTTCCATATGCTCTTTATCTAAAGTATCATTTAAGTCTACAATACTTGCTTTTGGTGGATAAATATCGATTTTCATTTCAAGCATCGCTGATAATGATGTAGATGCTGAACCCATCATTTGATTCATTGCTTCACCAATGGCACTTAAATGTAATTCTCCCAGTTCTTCATCAAGATTTGTTCCATCCCCACCCATCATGAGATCTGTAATAACTTTTACATCGGATTGATTTAAAACTAGGATATTATTACCATGCAGACCCTCTTTGTAAGATAACTGTAGAAATACACATGGTTTATCATAATCATGTAGCATATCATCCCACTCTGCATAAGAGACAACAGGTGTAGAAATATTAACTTTTTGATTTAGCAGAGAAGATAAAGTAGTAGCAGCTGTACCCATACTTATATTTGAAATCTCACCTACAGTATCTTTTTCCATATCAGTGAGTGATTCACTATCATTTTCTGTAGTTTCTGACCCCTGGGTGGCATTTTCATCAGGCATTTCAACACCGCTTAAAAGAGCATTTATTTCTTCCTGCGATAGCATTCCATCCATATTTCTTACTCCTCTCTTATTATTGACGTTATACGTATGGCATAATTTTCACTTGCAGAGCCAGGTAACGCCTTAAATTTATCTATATTTCCAACATGTACTAATAACTCGTCATTAATATTCGTATCCAGTTTTATTATATCACCTTTTTGTAGATTAACAAAATCGTTTACTGATATAGAACTGTTTCCTAAAATCGCCCTAATAGGTATTTTTGCTCTGGCAATTAATGTTTCGATTGCTTCTTCATATGTTTTTTCATCCTTATCCTGCATTGTAGAGTACCAGTACTTAGTATTTAATTTATCCATTACTGTCTCTAAGCATATATAAGGTAAACAAATATTCATTAAGCCTTCAACATCTCCGATTTTTAAGCTTAGTGTTACAATTGCAACCATTTCTGAAGGAGATATGATTTGAGCAAATTGGGCATTAGTCTCAATTTTTTCTAACCGAGGATTTATAGCAACAACATTTTTCCAAGGTTCTCTTAAAAGATCAATACAAATCCCAAAGATTCTTTCTAAAATAGTAATTTCAATTTCTGAAAAATCTCTTTTCTTTTCTAGAGGAAAACCTTCACCGCCTAAAAGTCTATCAATTATTGCATAACCTAAATTTGGTGATAAATCCATTATTATATTACCTTTTAGTGGTGCAAATGCTACTAAACCTAACAAAACAGGATTTATTAAAGCATTTGAAAACTCAGAATATGCAACTGCTTCAGAGTTTATTACTGAAACCTGAATGCTTTTTCTTAAATATGCAGGTAATGTTGTATATAGTAATCTTCCATAATGTTCAAAAATTATTTCCAGGGTTCGAAGATGCTCTTTTGAAAATTTTGCAGGTCTTGTAAAATCATAATCCTTAACCTGAACAACTTCGCTCTCTTTATAATCTTCAGCATCAAGTTCACCTGTACTTAAGGCTCTGAGCAAATTGTCTATCTCATTTTGCGATAAAACTTCGCCCACGCATCTTCACCTCCTTTATATAAATTAATTGATTATTTTAATTAGCAACCATATCAAGTGCTACTTCGACTATACAGGTAGAATCAAAATACTCCTGTAGAGCAATTAAAACTTTTTCTTCAACTGCTGAAATATCACTATCAAACTCTTCCATAGTGAATTCTGCCATAACTTTTTTGATTTGAGAGCTTATAGCAGTATCCTGATCACCCATAATGCCTGATAAGGACTCATAATCACTGTGTTCTTTATCAAGATATATGGCAGCATAACCTGTAGAATAATGAGTTCCTCCATCAGCACCTTCAGCCAATTTATTTGTTAGCTTTTCTTCAATTGTAAAAACTTCTTTTTGACTTGCTGGAATATTGCCGTCATCTTCTGTGGTTGAATCATCACCTATCTCTAAATCAATGATTGATGCAATTTTAGTTACTAATTTATTTGAATTGTTCATAGCTGGAACTATTGAAAATGTCAAAATCACTGTCATTACTAGGTTTATTAGTAATAATACCAAAATTACTAAACTTAATATTCCTTTTTTCATAAACTTTATTCTCCTGACTGCTCTGTTGATATATCATTATAAATTCTAATTTCAACTCTTCTATTTTGTGCTCTACCCTCTGCCGTTGCATTTGATACAAGAGGGTCATATTCACCTTTTCCTGAAAATAAAATGTCTTTTATATTTAAGCCATTATTTTCAACTGCATATAGAGCTATTGTCTTTGCTCTTCCCATCGACAAATCTATGTTATCTTCATACTTAAGGCTGCCCGTCATTGGTACGCTGTCAGTATGACCTATTATCTCAATTATATTTCCATCATAACCAGAAAGTATACCACCTATTTTTTCAACATAAGGTATTGATTCTGGTCTAACATCTGCACTAGCTGATTCAAATAATAAAGAACCACTAAGAGTGAGCTGTACATACTGTGCAGTAACAGTAACTTCTACCTGCTCACCAATCTCACCGTCCTGCAATTTCTGTTCTATTTCTTCTTGCATTTGTTCGGATTGACTATACATTTCTATAATTTGTTGATCTTTATATTCTTCATAATTATCTGCAATAACTTCTGATGAACCTTCAAAGTTCAACCCCATATCCTGATATTTTTCACCCAAGTCATTCAATTCAGCAACCCCGCTTGAAACCAAAGTCCCCTCTATAACGGATGTCGCACTTCCTTCAAAAACTCCAAAACTTGCTGACATTGATGTAACCAGTTCCTGAAATTTTTCTTGATCAATTGTAGACATTGCGAAAAGCATTATAAAAAAACACAATAACAGGTTCATTAAATCACTAAACGTTGTTATCCAACGCGCTGGTGCTTTAGGCTCATCTGTTTTTCTTTTTGCCAATGCTATTCACCTCCGTCTTCGCTATTACTTTCCATTATTTTTCGTTGACTAGGTGATAAGAATGATTTTAATTTTTCTTCGATTACTCTTGGATTTTCTCCTGCCTGAATTGATAATAATCCTTCTATCATTACTTCTTTTAAAGTAACTTCCACTTCACTATTTGCTTTTAATTTATTTGCAACAGGTGATGCAATCCAGTTTGCTAACAAAGAACCGTAAAGAGTTGTTAATATCGCAACCGCCATATTGGGTCCAACTGTGGAAACATCACTCATGGTTTTTAACATATTTACAAGTCCGATAAGGGTTCCTATCATCCCCCATGCTGGTGCATATTCAGCCATCTTATCCCAAAATGAAATCGATTTTTTATGTCTGCCTTCAATACATACCAATTCGGTTTCCATTATAGCCCTAACAAGTTCTGGATCCGTACCATCTACTATTAATAAAACACCTTTTTTCATGAACTCGTCTTCTAAATCACTTGCAGCTTCTTCCAAAGCTAAAAGCCCTTCTTTTCTTGCAATATTTGCAAGTTGAAGAATAGCTTTTATTGTATCTGACTCTTTAAAAACATGTTTTTTTAGTGCTATTTTAAAAGATTTTAAACCTCCTAAAAAATCAGGAAGTCTATGCATAAGGAGCAAACAAGAAAATGTACCTCCCATTGTAATGAATAATGAAGTTGAATCATAAAAATTAGAAAGTCCTGCTACCCCACTAGATCCTGTAACAATTCCCAATATAACGCAACCAAAACATGCTATTATGCCTATAATTGTAGATAAATCCATTGATTTTTCCCTTCCAATATTTATTAAATCAGAAATATTTATCGTTTTATTCTACCATATTTTTATTATGTTAGCCAACATAATTCATGAAATTTTTTCTATTTTTTGCTTGAATCTTACAACTAGATTAACCAACTCATCTTTTGTCTCTTTTACAAGAATCTTTTTACCGTCTAAAAATGTAATAACCGTATCAGGAGTTTCTTCAATAAATTGGATCTGGTCAGAATTTATAGTTATTGGTTTACCATTTAATCTTGTCACATCAATCATAGCAACACCTCATTTATATCAGGGTGGCAGCTCATGCCACCCTGTTTAAATTAAATTATCTCTTTAGATTTAGTAGTTCTTCAATCATAGTATCTGAAGTTGTTATTATTCTAGAGTTCGCTTGAAATCCTCTTTGGGTTACTATCATGTCTGTGAACTCAGTTGCAAGGTCTACGTTTGACATTTCTAAAACTCCCGAAGAAATGCTTCCACCTGAAACCGTAACATCCTCACCAATTCCATTAAATTCTCCAGAGTTTAATGTTGCTGCAAAAAGATTATCTCCAACCTTTTCAAGCCCTGCTGGGTTGTCAAAATTCGCTGTTGCTATCTGTCCAATTACATAATTATCACCATTACTATATGCCGCAACTATTTTACCATCATTTTGAATACCAACACTGGTCATAACACCAACTGCTTTACCTGCTCCATCTCCATCAGGATCACCCATAGAAGAGTCTATTGTCGATTCACTTCCGTATACGGTTAAATCTGAAAAATCAACTGTAACGTCTGTAGTAAAAGCATCAGTTCCTGTAAGCTGCATTGTAAATATTCCTGTTCCTGCAGTAGTGTCAAGCAATCCTGTTGTTAGGTCAAATGTAAGTGTTCCTACACCCGCTGTTACTCCCGCTCCTGTAAAGTCAGCTGTATAACCTGTTAATAATTCATTACCTGAATATACTCCTGTAGCTTCAACATTATATTCATCATTAGTTGCTCCCTTAGTCACATTCACTTGTACTCCATATTTATATCCAAGATTGTCATACACATAGAGAAATGTTGAGAGTTCTCCTGTTCCTGAAGCAAATTTCGAATCTTCTGCATTAATATTTCCTGAATAAGTAATATCAGTAGTAGCTGCTGGTGCTGTATAAGTAAACTCAGGACTATATACCTTTAAAGGTCTTACCTGGTCTGTTTGTAAATCTCCTCCTGGTGAATCAGCAACATAACCCATGACATAATCACCTGATTGAGAGACTAGGTTACCTGCCTGGTCGGATGTAAAATTACCTGCTTTTGTGAAATAATTCGTTCCACCATTATTTATTACAAAAAATGAATCCCCATTTATTTTTAAATCAAATGGCTTTCCTGTTGTCTGGGAACCACCTTCACCTTCTATATCTATAGATATAGAACCAAGTGATGCACCAAGACCTATCTGTTTAGCATTCTGTCCACCTGAACTGGTTTCTGCATTTGGACCAGATGCTGTTTGTGTGGTTTGGTAAAAAATTTCGCTAAAAGTTACTCTGGATGCTTTAAAACCTACGGTATTAACATTAGAAATATTATTACCAATAACATCCATTTTAGTCTGATGTATCTTTAATCCCGATACACCAGAATACAATGATCTCATCATATTAAATGACCTCCTTACAAGTCCGTTTTGTCTCTTCTGTCATTCCGAGACTTTAGCTTCCATAAAGGTCCAGCTAATTAATAACGGCTCCGTCAATATTTGTAAATACATTTCCATTGGTTTTTTCTGAATCCATGGCAGTTACTACTAAATTATTTTTTATGTTTACTATAAAAGCCATATTGTCCACTAATACCAATGTTTCTTTAATTCCTTTTTCACTTGCTTTAGCAGTGGCATCATTTAGTCTTTGAACCTGCTCATTAGTAAGTTCAATATTCCTGTCACTTAATCTTTCTGATGCGTGTTTAGAAAACTTTAATTCATTACTTTTAAGTTCTTGCTTCTGTTTTAAAAGTTCTTCGAATGAAGTACCTTTATTGTTTGTTTCAGAAACCTTACTTGTTGAATTATTATTTAGGTACTGCCCCGTTATTTGCTCTATCGAAGTGAAATTATTATTAATTTTCATAAGCAATTCCTCTTTCGTAATTCCTTTTACCCTTTTTAAGGATGTTTATGAATTTGTTTCAATAACCTGGGATAAGTACGTAGAATCGATTACTGAATCCAAATCATCAATTGAGTATAATTCTTCTTCAATTCCTAAGTATGCTTTTCCGTCAACCATTTCAACGTACTGCACATATCCTGCTACATATTCTGGCGTATCTGTTCCTGTTGATGAACCTACTGCCATAATTACATTTTTCCCAACTAATCCATATGCTGAAGAATTAACCATAGTACTGTTTAAATTCTGCATTTCTTCTAAAGCTGAAAACTGTGCAAGCTGTCCTATGAATTCTGTATCCGTAGAAGGGTTTAAAGGGTCTTGATATTGCATCTGTGTTGTTAAGAGCTGTAAAAATGCATCTTTTCCTAATTCGTCTGTTCCCACTGTACTCTTTGTCGAGTTTGTAGGAGTGCTTCCTGCTGTTACTTGCCCATCAACAACTGAAGCTGTTGTAGAACTAATAGACATAATAGTTCTCCTTTCTTAAGCCGTATAACTTACTGTTGAGCCTTCATTTCTTACTATTTCTTCTGTTTCAGAGTCAATCTCTTCCTCTAAATCAGCTTTTTTTAGTAATCCTGTTTTTTTAGAAGACTTCTGACTTATATCTTCATTATTTCCTTCGTTGTTTTGTTCAAAACCATGGCTTGCTAGTGTAACTTCTATTGACTCTATTTTAATTCCCTGTTCTTCCATGTTTTGTTTCAATACAACCAGTTGACTTTCAATAGCTTCTTTTGCCGCTATAGTCTGCGCCGTAATTTGTGCTGTAACTGCACCTTCTTTTGACATAATCTCCAGGCTCAATTTCCCTAAATGTTCAGGGTAAAGTTGCATTTCTAGTTTGGTCATATCCTGCTTTACAGACAATTTGATTTCATCAACAATTTGCTTGATGATTTTAACCGCATCAACATCATCATTCTGGTTATTTTCAAGTATTTCTGTAATTTTATTCATTACACCTTGTGAAAATTCGTCTGTTGGCTTTTCGTTATTATTTCCTGTGTTGTTTTGTGTTTCAGATGATTCAGTTTTTCCGGTTTGATAAGTATTTTCGTTGGTGGATAATGTGTTGGTATTTTCTATGTTTTGTTGATTTTGTTTGGGTTGAATTTCTCTCATTGGTTCAGCTTCAACTTCAACTTCTTCACTATACATTGAAAATTCTTTGATTGACTCATATAAGTCATTTATTTGATTATCCGTTAAACCAAATTCAGTTTTTAAAGTGTTTTCTAAATTTTCAACAACTGTATATATTTCTTTAATCGCTGTAGTCATTTTATCATCCACAAGAAGATTTGCCAGTTCACCATTAGGTGACAATTTTGTAAGAAGATTATTTAAATTATTTACATTTAATATTTCAACTTCTGAGATATTAAGTTGGTTAAGGGCTGTTTCAATCTCATCATCTGTTATATTAAAAACTGATTGAATAATCTCTATAATATCATTAACACTTTCTAAAACCATTTCATACATTATTTGATTTTCATCAATTTCATTTAAATCCTGTTCCCCTGAATCAACTTTTGAATCTGTTTTAATTTTTAGATATTCATCTTTCTTATTCACTTCAACACTTTCATCTGTTTTCGAATCTTCAACAGCTTGATTTTTATCAGATTTGTTTTGTGTTTCAGTGGTTTCTTGATTAGTATCTTTCAAATAGGATTTAAAATCTCTTCTTACATCTTCAGTTTCTGAATTACTTACCTTTTTTTCTGCAGCAGTATTGACAAAAACAAAATCCATTTTTGTAATACTTTCGCTTAGCATTATTCTCCTCCTTTCCTAAAGTATTTATCTGAAGCTAAGGCTCTAATAATTTCGTAACCTTAGCAGCAAATACAGCATCAATGGTTCCAAGCTGTCCCATAATATCTCCACGATTCGTGGCACTCATTGCATTTAATATCCCTACAACAGTTTCAAGATTTCCAGTCATTTCAGCAAATATGGCTGCTGCCTGAGCTGGTTTCATTGAGCTATAAGTTTTTGCAAAATCTTCGTATAATGCATCTACTTGAAGCTGTTCAACCACCTGTTTATAGAGAATTTCTGCTGTCTCTGGATCTATTCCTTCATAATATGTCTTGTAATTTTCATAATCTATTGCTGAAGTTCCAAAAACCACTTCATCATAATATTCTGCTCTCTCTTCTTCAAATGCTAGTTGTTCCTGCTCAAAAACACTTAGCCTGTCCACTTCTGCCTGAAGTTCTTCAATAGTATCGCTGTTTGTGGTTTCATTTTCCTGATATTGTTGTAGCTGAAGTTCTAACTCTTTTATATAGGATATAGCTTCACCCAAACTCTTATATGGGTATTCACTAGCAAGCTCTTCGTCTGTTGCATCAGGTAAAATACTGCTTAAAACTGGCACATCTTTTAGTATAGGTCTTAAAACTGAACTTCCAAAACCACCAACATCTAATTTTATTAAAACCATAAAAATACCTAACCAAATAACTACTATTAATATGGTTATGGCTATCGAAACAAATTTGCTTTTTTTCTTTTCTTCTCCTGTTTGCTCATCTATTTCTGCTTTTTTATCTTTTTTAGCCATTACTATTCCCCTGTTTTTCATTTATCGAATATGAGTAACTTACTAATTCATCTATTTCTTTTATTTCTTTTAACTTTTCAGCTTCCATAAATTTTTCCATAGATTTTTCTTTTAACTTTTCATGAGTCTTTCTTTCAACCATAACTTCATTAAGTTTATGTCTTGCAAGTTCAAGATTTTTTTTTGCTTTGTTAACTTCTTTAATTTGTTCTTTTATATATTCTTTTTTAACTTCTATTGAATTTATACATCTTTTCAATTCAGAAATGTTTAATTTTCCGTCATTTAATCTGACTATTTCAGCTTCATATAATTTTATATCGTCATATAATCTACTTAGCTTGACCTCTTCTGCTTTTAATTTTTCGCTTGCCATAGAAAACTGTATCTTGGCCTGTGCTTCAAGTTTTTCTTTTATATCTAGTATGTTTTGCATTTTATATGAAAATTTAGCCATTTATTTTCACCTTTACTTTTCTCCAAAAATCCCCTTCATCATTTCCAGTTCTTCTTCCATAGTGAATTTTTCTTCTACTTCCTGTTGAAGAAATTTATTTACTTCAGAAATTTTTGAAATAGCAAAATCTATGTTTTTATTTGAACCTGATTTATATGCACCTATATTAATCAGGTCTTCTGCTTCATTGTAAGTTGCTAAAACATTCTTTAACTCCATTGCATATCTTTTATGCTCTCTTGATGTTATTTGATTCATTACCCTAGAAATGCTTTGGAGAACATCTATTGCTGGATAATGATTTTTATGAGTCAAAGCTCTTGATAACATTATATGTCCATCTAAAATACTTCTTGCTGTATCAGTAATTGGTTCATTAAAATCATCACTATCTACTAACACTGTATATAAACCAGTAATACTTCCTTTATCCGAATTACCTGCTCGTTCTAACAATTTAGGCATCTCACTATAAACACTGGGTGGATATCCTCTTGTAACCGGGGGTTCACCTGATGCAAGGCCTATCTCTCTTTGAGCCATTGAAAATCTCGTTAATGAATCCATCATTAAAAGAACATCGTTTCCTCTGTCTCTAAAATATTCTGCAATAGCGGTTGCTGTCTTGGCAGCCTTTTTTCTTACTAAGGCAGGCTTATCCGAAGTTGCTACTACTACTACACTTCTTTTCATTCCTTCTTCACCTAAGTCCCGCTCTATGAATTCTCTAACTTCTCTTCCTCTTTCTCCAATAAGTGCAATAACATTGATATCAGCTTTTGTGTTTCTCGCAAACATCCCAAGCAAAGTACTTTTCCCGACACCACTACCTGCGAATATACCTATTCTTTGTCCTTTTCCAATAGTAATCAATCCATCAACTGCCTTAACACCCATTGGTAGTATTTCATCTATCATATCTCTTGTTAATGGATCTGGTGGATCTGCTTCAACTGAATATTCAGTCATATTTTCTAGTTTGAAATCATCTATTGGATTTCCTAAGCCATCAACAACTCGACCTAATAATGCATCTCCAACTTTAACTTTTTGCGGGATTGTTGTATTTTCAACCATGCACCCCACTGAAACACCTTCAACTTTTTCTAATGGCATCAATAATACTTTTCTTTCCCTAAACCCAACAACTTCTGCCATTATTGCTTTCATCCCTTGTTCTTTAGGATAAATAATACATATATCATTCAATGCTGCATCAGGTCCTGTTGACTCAATAGTAAGCCCAACTATTTTCTCCACCTTACCCAGCTTTTTTACAAATATTTTTTCTCCTAGAGCCAAATATTTTTCTATCAAATCTTTAACCTCTAATCCAACATGCATGCTAATGTTTTTATATCTTTAGTAAGGTTTTCTAACTGTATGTCTAAACTACAGTCATAAATACCTCCGTCTGTTTCAATAATGCATTGATTTCTTTTCATTGTTACGTCTTCAATGATTTCAATATTGGCATCTTTTAAAAGTGCACCATATATTTTTTCTCTGCTGTCTATAAGGAAATTATAATCATCTTTTGAAACTCTTATTATAAAGTTTCTGCTCAACTCTGTTTTAGTCATAACGCTATTTACAAGATGTAAAATCATATCCTTTTTATCTTCAGCTAAAACATTTGTTACTTTATTAAAAACTTTCAAAATAGCATCTACCAGTAAAGGTTCCATTTCTTCCATCTTTTTTTGATACTCAAGCTCTTGTTTTTCTTTGATTTTCATGACTTCATTTTTCATTTTCTGTGTTTCTTCTTGAGCCTGTTTTATAGCTACTTCATAAGCTTCTTTTTTAGCTTTTTCAATAGTCTCAGTCATAATTATTTCAGCCTGTTTTTTAGCTTCTTCGATAATTGTAGCGGCATCTTCCTTTGCCTTTAAAAGTAACTCTTCAGCTCTTTTCTCAATATCGATATCTTCATTTTCAGAAACCAGCATATTAACAGTTTGAGGATTTAATCCTTCAGTGAATCCATTAAATTCAACTTCTTCACTTTCCTCTTCTTCACTATCTATTGTTTGCTTCAATATCTCTTTTATTTGCTCAAGCTTTTCTGAAATAAGTTCATTATTGTCTATTATCCTGGCATCTTCTTTTTCGCATTTTATATATCCTGATTTAAATAAATTAGACAATTAACTCATCACCTCCGCCACGCGCAATGATAATTTCTCCTGAGTCTTCTAATTTACGAATAATTGACACGATTTTCTGCTGTGCTTCCTCAACATCACGCATACGAACAGGCCCCATGAATTCCATATCTTCTTGTATCATTGATGCAAGACGCTTTGACACATTATTAAATATAACATTCTGAACTTCTTCATTCGAACCTTTAAGAGCAATCTCAAGGTCATTATTGTCAACATCTCTAAGAATTCTTTGTATGGTTTTGTCATCAAGTGAAAGAATGTCTTCAAACACAAACATTTTTCTTCTGATTTCATCTGTAAGTTCAGGTTCTTCAATTTCAAGATTTTCAAGTATGTGCTTTTCTGTCCCTCTATCAACAGTATTCAGGATTTCAACTATTGCATCAACCCCTCCAACTATTGTGTAATCCTGATTAACAAGCGAAGATATTTTTCTTTCCAAAATAGTCTCAACTTCTTTTATTACATCAGGAGAAGTTCTATCCATCAGTGCTATTCTTTTTGCAACATCTGCCTGTTTATCAAGAGGTAATGCTGATACAATAACAGATGCCTGAGCTGCTGGTAGATAAGAAAGTATTAAAGCTATGGTTTGTGGATGCTCATCTTGTATAAAGTTCAGTATCTGGGAAGGGTCTGACTTCCTTATGAACTCAAAAGGCCTTACCTGCAATGATGCGGTAAGTCTTCCCATAACTTCCTGTGCTTTATCTGAACCGAGAGCTTTTTCAAGCAACTCTTTTGCATATCCTACACCTCCTTCAGCAATGTATTGCTGAGCAAGGCAGACTTGATAAAACTCTTCTAATATTTCTTCTTTACTTTGAGGCGATACACTTCTTGTGTTAGCTATTTCTAGAGTTAATAATTCAATCTCATCGTCTTTTAAATGTTTAAATACCGTAGCGGACTTTTCAGGTCCTAAGGCAATTAAAAGCATAGCTGCCTTTTGAATTCCAGCAATTTCATCTCCGGAATATCTAGACATATTAATTACCCCCAATCCTCATTTAACCAATTTCTAAGCAATAAAGCTACCGCTTCAGGATTTTCATCCACAAATTTCTCTATCGCTACTCTGATTTCTGATTTATCATTCATATCAATTTCTTCAACATTCTGTGCTTCTTTAGTGCTTGATAGTAGAGCTTCAACAGAAAGCTCTGGTTCTGTTTCTGTAACTTCTACTGGTCGTAAACTTCTCCAAACTACAAATCCTAATAGACCAAAAATCAAAACAGCCAATATGATTGCTAAGTAGTTTATAAATCCATCTTGATCTACCACAACATCCTGGAATTTAGGTACTTCATAAGCCTGTATTGTAATATTGGCTTCATCAAAACCTGTAGCAAAAGAAACCATTTCTGTAATCTGATCATCTATAGTAATTTGAACTGGATCAGAATTTGCAAGCTGGAATTCTTCCCACGTCATATCATCAAGACTTCCTCTTAACTGTTCTTCTTCTTCACTATATGTAACTGTTTTATTTAATACAATTGCCACTCTCGAGTTGTCATAGTCTATAGCTCCTATAGCTCCCTGAGTGGTTGTAACTGTTTCATTTACTGCATATTCTCTTTGTTCTAATGTATATGTACTGGTAGAACCAGTAGAATCTGTGATCTCATAAGTAGTAACATCTTCATCATTTGAATCTGTTCCTGGTACTCCTCCATATCCAGAAGACCCTTCTTCATTTACTATATATTCACTAGTCACTGGTCCGTTATCTTCATCACCAGTGTTGTATTCTGTACTAACTGTATTTGTTACATCAAAATTCATATCCAGAAATGGTGATACATTCACATCATCATATTCTGAATTAAATAGTTTTGCTATATTCGAAACAACCTGCTCTGTTCTTAGTTCAAGCAAGTCATTTTGTGTTCTAATACTAGTCCCACCTTCTCCATCAGATTCTTCTCCTAAAAACAGAAGGTTTGTTTGTGTATCAACAATTGTAATTTTACTTGTTGTGGAATTTCCTACGGCTGTAGCCAGATAATTCGCAAGTCCATCAATTTTGTCTTCTCCAGGTTCATATTTCAAGTCTAAAGTAACACTAACTGAAGTTTCTTCTTCTGATTCAAGAACACTATATATCTCACTTGGCTTTTCAAGTGTTACTGTTGAAGAATTTACATAGTCAAGCTGATCAAGTATTTCTTTAATCCTACCCTCTAAGTACGCTTTATACATTTTTTCTTTATCAGCTTCTGTAGAAGTAAAGCCACCACTTAAGGCATCCTGTAACGAATAACCTGTAGCTGGTATATCGTTAGCGCCTAGTTCGATATTTGCTGCTGATATATCACTGTCTCGAACTGAAAACTCTAAACCATCGTTAGAAACTTCAAAATTTATACCTGCACTGTTAAGAACATCTCTTACATTTGCTGCTTCTGTGGTTGAACTTGTGGTTACAAGCACTTGATAGTTTGGTCTTGTAAGAACGGTTGCTAAAATAATGACAAAAACCAAAACCATTAAGGTTACACTTACCATTATAGTTTTTTGTTTTCTGTCGTATTTGTTCCAAAAGTCAATTAGCCTTTGCTGTAAGTTCTTTAACCTTTCATTCATAAAAACCTTCTCCTATTTAAGAATTAGACTTGCATATTCATAATTTCCTTGTACGCGTCAAGTAATGCATTTTTGATTGCAACAGTATATTGCAAAGAAACCTGGGCTTTTTGCATGGCAATGCTTAAATCATGTGTATTATCAGATTCTCCCAAGGCAAATTTTATCTCCTCTGCTTCTGCGTTTGCGGCAAGTGTATTCGTCTCTTCTATCAAATCGATAGCAGAAGACAGTAATGAATCAAACTCTCCTGTTACATTAGTTTTTGAAACCCCTGAAGCACTTGAACTATTTAAGGCTGCCGAAGCTATAGAACTAATATCCATCAATTTCCCTCCTTATGGCTGACTATTTATTTATTTCCAGCCCTTTCATTGCCATTGTTTTACTTGCATTAAACGCTGTTACATTGGCTTCATATGCTCTGGTAGCATCAATTAAATTTGTCATTTCTGTTACTGTATTTACATTCGGATATGTAACATAACCATTTTCATCAGAATCAGGATGTGAAGGGTCATATACCTCTATCATGTCAGTCCATGTATCCTCTACAATAGATGTCACCTTTACACCATTGCCAACAGATCCTCTTCTTGTAAGTATATCTTCAAATGAAGCCATTTCTTTTTCTGCAAACACTACTGTTTGCCTTCTATATGGTCCGCCATCAGAAGTACTTGTTGTATTTACATTGGCAAGATTTTGAGAAATAGTGTCTGTTCTTAATCTCTGTGCTGACATTCCTGAAGCACTTATGTTAAATGAATTAAATATTCCCATACTTTATTCCTCCATTTATTTACTCATTGCTGTTTTTAACATATTAAACTCATGAGAAATACTATCTAATAAAGCTTCATATTTGATTTGATTTGAAGCAAGTTCAACATTTTCGGTATCAATATCCACATTGTTTCCGTCTAATCTATAAGAAAGACTTGAATTGTCTGTTCTAGTCCTTATTCTTAAATTATTTACATCTAGGTCATCTACAGCTTCTCTAAGAGAACTGCTTGAAGCTTTTGCTTTAAGTTCATTTGATAAAAAAGACTCAAAATCAATGTCTTTTCTTTTATAATTGGGGGTTGAAACATTTGCAATATTGTTAGATATAACTTCATTTCTTGCCCAGCTTGCATCCGCCGCTCTATCCAGAACATTGATAAAATTGTAAGCATTAGAACTTATCATAAAAAACTCCTTTCTTTTACACCCTGTATAATATTCATTATAGTGGGATTGTTATAAAATGGCAAGCATATTTTGTGGTTTTTTGTATAAATACATCAAAACAATAACACCATCTTGTGTTATGCCCTCAACAGTGGGCATTACAGCGATTTTATAAGCATTCTACAAATTATATGTAAATGAACAAAGAGTTCTGCATTATAGGGAGTTTCGGAGAAAATTCCTATAATCTAAAAAAGAGACTACCCATTCAAGCAAATTCCTTTTGCTTTTTAGGATAGTCTTTAATTCCTTTTAAATCCATAAATCATTATTCACATATATAATTTATCGACTTATTTTTTCAATTTCTTTAGTTCTTCAAACACAAGATCATTAACAACTTTTATATAAGTTCCTTTCATTCCTGAAGATCTAGACTCAATAACTCCTGCACTTTCAAATTTTCTTAGCGCATTTACTATTACAGATCTGGTTATTCCAACTCTGTCAGCAATTTTACTAGCAACTAAAATCCCTTCGTTTCCACCTAACTCATCAAATATATGAGAAATAGCTTCAAGCTCTGAAAAAGATAATGTGCTAATAGCCGACTTAACTATTTGGATTTTCCTTACTTCTTCTGCACTTTCTTCATTTACTGATCTTAACATTTCAAGTCCGACAACTGTCGCCCCATACTCTGCAAGGATAATATCACTTATCTTATACTCAGGATCGTGTCTATATACAAACAATGTTCCTAATCTTTCTCCTGAAATTTCTATTGGAGTAATAAGTGCCTGACATGTTTTTGAATATTCATCACTAAAACCCAATGTAAGCATATTAACATTTTCTTTTGTAGATAAAATAGCTAATAATCTTTCGTTAAATAACTTTTCTACATGGTCACCAACTTTGTCTTCAATTAGTTCTTTGATTTCTTCAACACTTGAAGAAATTCCAATACCTAGAACCTTTCCTTTTTTACTTGTAATCAATATATTTGATTCAAGAATTTCACTTAGAACTCCACAGATATCATTAAACACAACTTTTGTATTGCTGTTTGTATGTAAAAGCCTGTTTATTTTTCTGGTTTTGTCCAATAACTCAATACTCATATTAAAACCTCCTAGCAAAAACATCCAAAGTAAAGATAGCACATTAGTAACCTATTTACAAGCATTTGATAGAAAAGTTCACAATTTGTTTTATTTTTCTTTAATATTCTCTAAATATCCACAATTTTCATTACTACAGACTGCTTTACTACCCTTTTGTAACAAATATTCACCACATTCCGGGCATTTTTCTTTTAATGGTTTTTGCCATGACATGAAATCACACTCTGGATTATTTTCACATCCAAAATATTTTCTACCTTTTTTAGTCTTCTTTATAACAACTTCTTTTTCACATTTCGGACAAGGTATACCTGTTTTTTCAAAATATGGTTTTGTTGTCCTACATTCTGGAAATCCCGGACAAGCTAAAAACTTTCCATGAGGACCATATTTTATAACCATGTTTTTCCCACAGTTTTCACAAATTTCTTCTGTTACCTCATCTTCTATTTTGATTTTTGATAATTCTTTTTCAGCATTTTTAACTGCTTCGTCTAGGTCTGGATAAAAGTTTCTAATAACAGTTTTCCACTGCACCTTTCCCTCTTCAATTTTGTCTAAAAGAGATTCAACATTAGCAGTAAAACTAGAATCTATAATAACCGGGAATGCCTGTTTCATAATTTTATTAACAATTTCCCCTATTTCTGTAACATATAAATTTTTATTTTCTTTTACTATATATCTTCTTGCAAGGATAGTTGTAATAGTCGGTGCATATGTACTAGGTCTTCCTATTCCTTCTTCTTCCATAGCCTTAACTAACGCAGCTTCTGTAAAATGAGCTGGAGGCTGAGTAAAATGCTGTTTACTTTCAATATTTTCAACTTCCAAAGTGCTTTCTTTTGTCACTTTACTAATAACCGCATTATTTTCTTCTTTATCCTCATCTGTAGACATATAGACTGACATGTAGCCATTAAATTCAATTTTTGATGCAGATGATGTAAAAATATATTCATCAATCCCAAATTTAACTGAAATAGTTTTATATTTTGCAGGAGCCATTCTACTTGCAACAAACCTTTTCCAAATAAGTTGATAAAGTCTAAATTGATCTCTTGTTAGATTTTCTTTAACTTTTGTAGGTGTCAATGATATATCCGTAGGTCTTATAGCTTCATGGGCATCCTGTATTTTTTTATCTGTTTTTTTAGAAGTCTGGGCACCTAATAAGTACTCTTCTCCGTAATTTTCTTTTATAAACTCATTAGCAGACAAAATTGCTTCGTCTGAAATCCTCGTAGAATCAGTACGTAAATATGTAATTATACCAATGGTTCCTCTACCCTTTATGTCAATACCTTCATATAATTGCTGTGCAGTTCTCATTGTTTTTATAGTTGAAAAATTTAATGCTTTTGAAGCCTCTTGTTGCAAGGTACTTGTTATAAATGGTTGAGGTTGTTTTTTAACTCTTTCACCATTTTTAATATCAGAAACTTTAAATTCTTCATCAGATATTTTACTTAAAATCTCATCTAACTGTTCTTTATTTTTTATTTCCATCTTACCTTTTTGGGTCCCATGGAACTTAGCTTCTATAAGCTTCTTTTCACCTTTAAGCTTTAAAAATGCCCCAAGACTCCAATATTCTTCTGGTATAAAGGCATTTATCTCCTCTTCTCTATCACATATCATTCTTAATGCAACAGACTGAACCCTTCCTGCACTAAGACCTCTTTTTACTTTTTCCCACAACAATGGACTTATAGTATAACCCACCATTCTATCAAGAATTCTTCTAGTTTGCTGAGAATCTACTAAGTTCATATCTATTTCTCTAGAATCTTTTAATGATGATGAAACTGCTGTTTTTGTTATTTCATTAAATGTAATCCTTCGCATTTTCTTATCATCTAACTTCAACGCTTGGGCTAAATGCCAGGATATGGCTTCTCCTTCACGGTCGGGGTCAGTTGCCAGATATACTTTATCTGCTTTTTTAGCTTCTCTTCTTAAGGTTGCAAGAATATCTCCCTTACCTCTAATGGTTATATATTTTGGCTCATAGTCGTCTTCAATATCTATTCCAAGTGTGCTCTTTGGCAAATCTCTGACATGTCCGTTAGAAGCCGCCACCTCATAGTTAGAGCCTAAAAATTTTTTAATTGTTTTCACCTTTGCAGGCGATTCCACAATCACCAAATATTTGGGCATAATTTCCTTCTTTCTATTCTTTTAAAGAATAATAGTTTTTTATAGGTTCATGAATCAAATCCATAAATTCTAATCTCATCAAACCATTAATTACATCCTTTGTCTCCATTCCAGATTCTTCTATTATATCATGAAGACTTTTAGGTAATAAATATACACAACTATACAACACTTCTAAATCTTTTGCAATAGGGTATTTTCTATTTACACTAAAATCTGGCCCTTCTTCCACTATATCTCCATATTCATAAAGCACATCTTTTATATCCGTCAATATATTAGCACCTTGTTTTATTAATCTGTTACATCCTTGACTTAAAGGATCATTTACCCTTCCTGGAACTGCGTAAACATCTTTTCCCTGTTCAAGTGCGTATTCCACTGTAATACATGTCCCACTTTTCTCTTTTGCTTCAACAACAATTAATTTATCTGCCAATCCACTTATTATTCTATTTCTATGAGGAAACCTCCATGAATCTGGTTTACTACCTAAAGAATATTCAGAAATTACTCCTCCTGAATTCATAGTTTCTAAATACAAATCTTTATTTTCTTTTGGATAACAAACATCTATTCCTGAACCTAAAACTGCAAAGCATTTTCCATTATTATTTATAGCTCCCCATTGAGCAGAAGAGTCAACACCTCTTGCCATGCCACTAATAATTTGTACACCCATACCAGAAAGTTTAAATGCTATTTCTTTTGCCACTATTTTTCCGTATTCCGTGCAGTTTCTTGCTCCTATTATAGCAATCGTTTCTATTTCAGGTTTAGGCAAACTCCCTTTTATATAGAAGGAATACGGTGGATCATATATGTTAAATAATTTTTCTGGATAATCTAAGCTTCCATAATAAATAAACTTAATATTTTTTTCTTTAAGGAATTCAACTTCCTTTTTTATTTTATATTCATCCTTGCTAGTAAGAATATTACATATATCCTCTTTCTTTATCCCAAAAATATTTTCCAACTTCTTTTCTCCCGCAAAATATACTTCTGCTGGGTTTTCAAATTTTTTTAGTAATATTGAAATCTTTTTATTGCCAATATTTTTTATATTTGTAAGCCAATACCAGTATTCTTCTTCTATCATTTTTCTCCTTACTGAACAAAACTTCTATACGCAAAAGCCTCAAGCAAATGTTCTTCTTTTATATCCTCTTCTCCTTCAAAATCTGCTATAGTCCTCGCTACTTTTATTATTTTATGGTATCCTCTACCACTAATATTCATTTTGTTAAAAATCTTCTCCATAGTTTTTAATTCTTTTTTCCCAAGAGGACAATATTTTTTTATATTGCCTTCGGAAAGAGAACTATTAAATTCAACTTTTTCTTTACAATATCTGTTTTTTTGAATATCGTGCACTCTTTCAATCTTTTTTCTTATTTCTTTAGAACTTTCATTTTTATTTTCACTTTGTAAATCCTCAATCTTTAATTTTGGCGTTTCCACACATATATCAATCCTGTCAAGCAACGCCCCTTTAACCTTATTAAGGTATCTGTTTATTTCATAAGGACTGCAGTCACATTTACTTTTGTCAGGATAATATCCACAAGGACAAGGATTCATCGCTCCTACAAACATAAAGTCTGAAGGAAACTCAAACGAACCTTCTTTCCTGTTAATTATTATTTTCTTATCTTCCATAGGCTCTCTTAAAGACTCAACAGCTTCTCTTTTAAATTCTGGTAATTCATCTAAAAATAAAACTCCTTTATGAGCTAAAGTTATTTCTCCTGGTTTGGGGTTTTTACCTCCACCTATTAAAGCAATGGTAGTTGTAGTGTGATGAACAGTTCTATAAGGTCTTTTAGATATTACTCCACTTGATGACAAACTTCCCATAGCACTATAAATTCCAGTAACCTCCAGCATTTCTTCTGTTGACATCTTAGGAAGAATTCCAGATATTGCTTTTGATATCATTGTTTTACCCGACCCTGGACCACCTATATATAATATGTTATGCATTCCTGCTACAGCTATCTGTGTCGCCCTTTTCACAAGATCTTGTCCATAAATATCCTTAAAATCAAATAAAATATTTTCATCATTAAAAATATCTTCTTCTAAATTCTTTTTTATAGGAGTCTTAATTTTATCCTTTAAAATCAAAACAACTTCATTCAAAGAATCTACTCCAATTATTTCTATACCATTTATTAGTTTAACTTCATTTAAATTAACTTTTGGAATAAAAATTTTCTTAACTTTATTTTTTATAGCAAGTTTAGAAATCAAAAGTATTCCTTTTGTTTTCTTTAAGTTTCCATTCAAACTCAGTTCTCCAACAAACATACAGTTTGCTATTTTTTTTGTTTCTATTTCACCTACAGCTGCTAATAACGAAATAGCAATAGGTAAATCAAAACCTGAACCTTCTTTTTTTGTGTATGCAGGAGATAAACTTAATGTAATTCTTTTTGAAGGTATAAAAAAGCCTGAGTTTTTAATCGCTGATCTAACTCTTTCTTTTGCTTCCCTTACTTCTGATGACAATAATCCCACCATATTAAAACATGGTAATCCATTACTCACATCTGCTTCAATGGACACCATATAACTTGATACACCTTTTAAACCAGCACTAAAAACTCTGCTAAATATAAATATCACCCCTAAATTAAATTTGAAAAAAATGACGAAATGTCAAAGAAAAAAGACTATCTTATGCAACTTATTGTATCAGACAATCTTTTGATTTTCAAGTATATTTTTTAATTATTATTCAATCTTTTAGACATCGAAAGAGAATCTTTTGAATAGTTTAATGCAATTTCAAAACTAATAACTTTTTCTTTAAAAAGCTTATATATAGCATCATCCATTGTCTGCATTTCATCATAACTATTTGATTCAAGAATCTCATCAATCTTATATGTTTCACCTTCGCGAATAAACTTCTTAATCTCTTTTGTACTTTGCATAACTTCAAATGCTGCTACCCTTTTTGTGTTATCTTTATTTGGTAATAATTGTTGAGTTATTACAGATTCAATAACATTTGATAATTGGACTCTGATTTGTTGTTGTTGGTGTGGTGGAAAAACATCAATAACTCTGTCAATTGTATTTGAAGCCCCAGTTGTATGCAATGTAGATAAAACTAAATTCCCTGTCTCTGCGGCAGTAATTGCAATTGAAATAGTTTCCATATCTCTCATCTCTCCAACTAAAATAACATCAGGATCTTCTCTAAGAGCTTCTCGCAATGCATTACCATAAGAATGTGTGTCCAGTCCTATCTCTCTTTGATTAACCATTGAATTTTTATGTTGGTGCAGATATTCAATAGGGTCTTCTATAGTAATAACATGAGAAGAAGTATTTTCGTTTATTAAATTAATTATTGAAGCCAATGTAGTTGATTTTCCACTACCTGTTGGCCCCGTAACTAATACAAGCCCTCTTTTCTTTTTGTATAAATCTATTACTGACTGAGGCAAGGTTAAATCTTCAGGAGTAGGTATTATGGTTCCAACCAACCTTAATGCAGCAGCCATCGAACCCCTTTGTTTAAAAACATTTACTCTGCATCTTCCTATGTTTGGTATGGAAAAGGAAAAATCCACTTCTCCATTTTTATCATATTTTTCTTTATGTCTTTGTTCTAATATTTTGGAAATAATATTTTTAGTATCGTCTGGCAACAAAGTAGGAAAATTCATATTTATAAGTTCGCCATTGACTCTCATTTTCGGCGGAACTCCTACAGTTATATGTACATCTGATGCTTTACTTTTATTAGCTATTATCATCAACTCTTCAATTGTTACCATGTTTACCTCCAGTTGCTATGTGCGAAAATCAAATTTCAACTTTTCATATTCCGCTATTATTTCGCTCATTATATTCTGATCACCCTGGCCTGTATCAGGATGAAATATTTTCGAAAGGTCTTTAAATCTCTTCCTTAAATCCTTTTCATTATTTACACCAATAAAAAAAACTTCTGTTCCTATGTAATTATTTTTCATAACTACTTCAGCCTTTGATTTCTTTAATTGTTCTTTATCAAAAGCCAAATTCTTAAGTTCTCTTTCAAGTATTTTCCATTTTTGATCAAATATTTGTTTTTCTCTGACTAGCTGATTTTTCATAATATCATGCATGTTAAAATGAGCTTCTTTTTGCCTTGAGAATTCATTTTTATCATTTTCAAATTCTCTTCTTTCGTCAATAAGCTTTTGTTTTTCATTCTCTATTCTAGCATTTTCCTTAAACAACCAATGCTTTAAAGTTTGAATTTGTTCAGTTGTTAGCTCTTGTGTTATGTTCATATTATTACCTCTCACAAAATAATATTATCAACTCATTTTAGAAATGTCAACTCATCTATAAATAAACAAAGAGTTCGTTTACGCACTTTCCTCGTAAATTAAAAAAGGGTCTCATAAAAGAAACCCTTTCTAAAAAAATATCTAAAATTAATTTATTTTTTTGCTTTTATCGCTGCTTTTACAACATGAGTTGCTAATACAACGTTTGTAACTCCACCTACACCACCTGGTACCGGAGTAATATTTTCTACTAAAGGAGAAACTTCATCAAAAGCTACATCTCCACACATTTTTCCATCTACAAAGTTAATTCCTACATCGATTACAGTACAATCTTTAGATGCTTTTTCAACATGTGCTTTTTTAATTAGTCCTGGAACTCCAGCAGCTGAAACTAATATATCAACGTCTTCACATCTTTTTACTGTGTCTTTTGTAAATACATGACACCATTGAACACTTGCATCACGAGCAATAAGCATATAACCTAAAGGTCTACCAACTACAAGGCTGTGTCCTACGATAACAACATTTTTTCCCTGACACTCTATTCCAATATGGTCAATTATTTTAACTACAGCTTCTGGTGTACATGGGAAGTATCCTGATGTATCACCCATAGCTAACTTAGCCATATTGATTGGACTCATACAATCCATATCTTTTTCTGGATTAATCATATCATTAATTGGTTCTACATCTAAATGAGCTGGCAATGGACGGAAAACTAAAATTCCATGAACTTCTGGATTCTCATTTATTTTTTTGAATTCAGCTTCAAAATCTGCTTGCTGAATCTCAGCATCCATTTCGAAAACTCTAACTTCAATTCCTACTGATTCAGCTGTTTTTACAACACCTTTTTCATATGATAAATCACTAGGATTTGCCCCTACTCTTACGATACCAAGAACTGGCTTTACTCCATTTTCTTCAATATCTTTAATCATTTGTTCTTTTAATACGGCTGCTACATCAGCACCTTTAACTACGTTCATTTAATTTCCTCCTCGAATATATGTATCTATAGTATAAATTAACATAGGCACTTTTTTAAAGATATAACAATTTTTTAATTTTTGTAAATATATTCAAAAGTATTTTTTATTGTTTTTTAAAGCTTTCTTTCTGTAAATATATGAATTATAATGATTTTCAAGAAGGTTTTTGGGAGGTAAAATATCATGACTAAAAAAGAAGCGCGTGATTACGTAACAACAAATAAAGAAAAGCTTACAAAGGAAGAAATTGCCTTATACTCTAAAATGATTGCAGATAGGTTAGTAACTACTGACTTCTGGAATAATACAAAAACTCTATATGTATATATGTCTTATAATCAGGAAGTTCTTACAAAAGGACTTATTGAGGCAGCCTTGATTTCAGGTAAACAAGTTGCAATACCTAAAACATTTGATAAGTCTTATATGCATTTTTGTTTTATCAAGGGGTTTGATGAGATTGAAGCAGGTTATTGTAATATACCAGAACCTGTAACTACAAATATTTCAAAAGAAAAAGATGTACTAATTATAATGCCAGGGTTAGCTTTTGATCTAAATAAAAACCGTGTAGGCTATGGTGGAGGTTTCTATGATAAGTATTTAGCTGAACATAAAGATGTTAACTTCCATAAAGTTGCTTTATGCTTTGATTTTCAGTTATTAGATAATTTAGAAGTAGAAGAACATGATGAAAAAGTTGATATGATTATAACTCCATCAAAAATAGTTACGTGATATGAACAAAGAGTTGCCGAAAAATCGACAACTCTTTTTATTACACACTACATGTTAATTTTATTTTAACTCTCTCATATATCTCATCAGCTTTTTTCCCATATACATTAATCATGTTTTCAACTTTAGAATTAATATCATCTACAAACACTTTATCGTCGATACTTCCTGTATTTATGTATACGTTCAAGCTTGCTGCCTGTAAGGCTGATTTGCAACAAATAACTCCACATCCTGCATCTGAAATCGCAAGTGCTGAACCCTTGTTAGCAAATTCTTCTATCACATCTATAGCTTCACAGCATTTTTCCATTATTTCAACTGGTACTTTACATGCATCTTTAGATGCCTGCTGAATAACTTCTTTTTTGTATGCCGCCTTTTCCGGAGTGTCTTTTGGTAAACCATAAGCTGCTGCAAGAGGTTTAAACATTTCAGCGTCTTCATCAATAAGTTTTAAAAACTTATCTTGTAATTCATCTGATTTTTTCTTAAGTCTAATTATATCCTCTTCAACATCGGCATATTTAGCTTTTCCAACTGTTAAGGATCCCACCATGTTTCCTAATGCCATCCCTACAGCTCCTACTAAAGCTGCCGCACCGCCACCACCCGGAGTCGGTTCTTTTGATGCCAGGACTTCAACAAAGTCCTGACATGATAATTTTTCCATTGACATATTTACTCCTTAGAATAATCCTGAAATTTTTCCTGTTAAATCAACATCAATTTTTTCTGCTGATGGTACTGGAGGAAGACCTGGCATTGTCATAACATCACCTGTTAATGCAACGATAAATCCTGCACCAGCTGAAACTTTCAAGTTTCTAACAGTAACAGTAAATCCTTCTGGAGCTCCTAGTAATGAAGGATCATCTGAAAGAGAATACTGTGTTTTCGCCATACAGATTGGAAGATTGTCAAATCCTAGTTCTGTAAGCTGTTTTGCCCTGTTTTTTAGCATTTGCTGTAAGCATGATTCCGTCTCCACGGTATACTTTTTTAACAATTGCTTCTATTTTTTCTTCAATTGTTGTACCTTCTGTTGGGTAAACCTGATCAAAGTTGTTTGGCTCTTCGCAAAGTCTTACTACTTCTTCTGCTAAAGCAACTCCACCTTCTCCACCTTTAGCCCAAACTTCAGAAAGTGCAACATTAACACCTAACTCATTACATTTTGCTTCTACAAGGTCTAGTTCTGCTTTTGTATCAGTAGGGAATGCATTTATTGCAACTACACATGGAAGACCATATACTTTTGTTACGTTTTCAACATGTCTTAATAAGTTTGGAAGTCCTTTTTCTAATGCTTCAAGGTTTTCATTATTTAAATCAGCTTTTGCACATCCACCGTGATGTTTTAATGCACGTACTGTAGCTACAAGTACTACTGCTGAAGGTTTTAATCCTGCCATACGACATTTGATGTCTAAGAATTTTTCTGCACCAAGGTCAGCACCGAAACCACCTTCTGTTACAACATAATCACCAAATTTTAATGCCATTTTTGTAGCCATTATTGAGTTACATCCATGAGCAATGTTAGCAAATGGTCCACCATGTACGAATGCTGGTGTTCCTTCTAATGTTTGAACTAAGTTTGGTTTTAATGCATCTTTAAGTAATGCTGCCATAGCTCCCTGAGCATTAATATCTGCTGCTGTTACAGGTTTTTCATCAAATGTATATGCTACTACAATTTTTCCAAGACGTTCTTTTAAGTCAAGAATATCAGATGATAGACAAAGAATAGCCATAACTTCTGATGCAACAGTAATTTCAAAACCATCTTCTCTTGGCATTCCATTAACTCTTCCGCCTAAACCATCAGCGATGAAACGAAGCTGACGATCATTCATGTCAACCGCTCTTTTCCATGTTATTCTTCTTGGGTCAATATTAAGTTTATTTCCTTGATAAATATGATTGTCAAGCATCGCTGCAAGTAAGTTGTTTGCTGCACCAATAGCATGCATGTCTCCTGTAAAGTGAAGATTAATATCTTCCATAGGAACTATCTGTGCGTATCCTCCACCTGCTGCTCCACCTTTAACACCAAAAACTGGCCCTAATGATGGTTCTCTTAATGCAACCATAACTCTTTTACCAATTTTTGTTAAACCGTCAGATACACCAACTGTTGTTGTTGTTTTTCCTTCACCTGCTGGTGTAGGAGTGATAGCTGTTACAAGTATTAATTTTCCATCATCATTTTTCATTTCGTTTAATACATTGTAGTCAATTTTAGCTTTGTACTTTCCGTACTGCTCAACGTAGTCATCAGAAATACCTACTTTTTTTGCAATTTCCATAATTGGAAGTGGTTGTGCTTCTTGAGCGATTTCGATATCAGATTTAAAACTCATTATTATTATCTCCTTTTTAAACTAAATATTTTCTTACGTCTCCTACCATATAAAGTGAACCTATTGCGCATACAACGCCATCTTTTCCAGATTTATCTATTGCATCATAAATTCCTTTTTCAATATTAGATGAGGGTGTTGCTACCCCTCCATATTGATGAATTTTTTTTGCAAGTTCCTCCGCGGGCATGGCTCTTTCGTTGTTTGGTGACACTGTAATGAATTCACTTGCCAAAGGTATTATTTCCTTTAACATGCTAGAAATATCTTTATCCTCCATTACCCCAAGAAGAAAAACTACTTTTTTATCCTCAAAGTGATCTTTGATACTTTTTGCAGTAGCTTTTATACCTTGATGATTATGTGCACCGTCCACAATAAAAACTGGTTCATTTTTTAATACTTCAAATCTTCCCGGCCAATTAGTTTTCATCAAACCTGTTTTGACTATTTCTTTAGTGATTTTCCATCCTTTGCTTTGCAATATCTCTACAGCTTTCAAAACTACCCCAGCATTAAATAACTGATAAGTCCCTACTAAAGGTATGGCATATTCTTCACCATCATACTCAAATGTTTGTTTAAATATGTCTAGGTCTACAGGTTTTATTTTTTCAAAATCTGGCGAATAACATCTTGATTTTTTACTCTTACAAACATCTTTAATTATGTCTTCAACTTCCTGGCTCTGTTTGTAAAGCAAAACATCTGTATCTTCTTTAATTATACCTGATTTTGTTTTGGCTATTGCTTGAATTGTTCCACCTAGCTCTTTAATATGATCTAGGCCTATCATGGTTATAACTGCAAGTTCAGGTGTGTCAATTACATTAGTTGAATCTAATTCTCCACCCATACCTACTTCTAAAATAACAATATCACAATTATTATCCGAAAAATATTTCATTGCAATTGCTGTATTTAACTCAAATTCCGTTGGTGGATCAAAAAGATTGTCCGCAAACGGTTTGATATATGTAGCAATTTTAGCAAGTTCTTCATCTTTAATTGGTGTATTGTTAATTTGCATGCGTTCATTAAAAAAATTAACATATGGAGATGTAAACAGTCCTACTTTATATCCTGATTCTTCTAAAACAGAGGAAAGCATCGCTGAAACTGACCCTTTTCCATTAGTTCCTCCAATGTGTATAAATTTAAGTTTTTTTTGTGGATTTCCTATTTGTTTTAAAAGTTCTTTTATTCTGTCCAAACCAAGCTTTGCTCCAAGCCAGGTAATGCTATTAATATATTCTATAGTTTCTGTATAATTCATCTTTTACCCTTAAATTTAAGAAAATCAGCAAATGTAATTTCGCTGTTTTATGTTTTCTTATTACTATTTTTTTAATAAACATTTTGTTTAAGAAAATTTATATTAAATTTAATCGTCAAAAATTCTCATTCAATACAACCTCCTTATGCTTATTATTTAATTAATGCCAAACTTTTCCTTAACCCTTAGGAAAATTTGGCAAACTCCCTTAATGTTTAAATGGAAAAACTGAAAAAAATATGGAGCAAATATTAAAATATCTGCTCCATAAGAAGCTTAGTTATTAACCAGCAAAGCTTTTTGCTTTTTCTGCAGCTGAAGCTGCATCTGTTGTATAAGCGTCAGCTCCAATTTCATCAGCGAATTCCTGAGTAACAGGAGCTCCACCAACCATAACTTTAAACTGGCTTCTGTTTGAAACTTTGTTTAAAGCTGCAACTGTTTCTTTAAGAGCAGGCATTGTTGTTGTTAACAAAGCTGATGCTCCTACTAAAGTTACATCTGGATCTGAAACTGCTTCTACAAATTTTTCGATTGGAACATCTACTCCCAAATCAACTACTTCATATCCTGAACTTTCAATCATCATGATAACAAGATTTTTACCGATATCATGTAAATCTCCTGCTACAGTACCCATGATCATTTTTCCAATTGTTGTTGAAGTATCACCTGCTAAATGAGGTTTTAAAGCTTCAACACCTTTTTTCATAGCTCTAGCTGCTACAAGCATTTCTGGAACAAATATTTCATTGTTTTTGAATTTTTCTCCAACAACTCCCATTGCTCCGATCATACCTACGTTAAGAATTTCTGTTGCGTCACAACCTTCCGCGATTGCTTCTTCAACTAACCCTGCAACAATTTTAGCTTTTCCGCTTTCAACCGCTGCTGCTACTTCATTAATTTTAGACATTTTTTCTTCCTCCTAAACATTTATATCGCAAAGTTTACCCCTCCGGCAACCTCTACAAACATTTTAATTTGTATTACTTTTGTGGTCCGAATAACCCTTCTCTATATGCTGTTATATATTCCATGCAGTAATCATCCATTCCAAGTAAAGCTTCTGTAGCATATACTGCACCCATTAAGTCTCTATTTAATGGATCAAAAATTGCACTATCTAAACCTGCATTCATTGAAAGAACTAAAAATGCAAGATTTACTATTTTACGATATGGTAAATTAAATGAAATATTACTTACCGCTCCTGTTACATGAATAGTTGGATACTTTGTTTTGATTTCTTTCATAACTGTTGCAAGGTTTTCCATTGCATCGTCTGTTGTACAAAGCATTTCAACTAATGGGTCGATATGTAAACGACTTGGATCAATATTATACTCTTTTGCTTTTTCCATAAGGTTATAGAATACTCTTAATCTGTCTTCAGCAGATTTTGGAATTCCTGTGTCGTCACAACACAAAGCAACACATTCCCACTCAGTGTCAGCAATTAAAGGGAATACTTTATCTACTTTATCACCCTCCATTGATACTGAGTTAACTATACCTGGTTTGTTACAAAATGGCATAGCACCAATAATTGAATCAACACTTGGGCTGTCAATAGCTATAGGAAGATCTGTCACTTCCTGTACAAGTTCAATCAACCATTTTAAAGTTTCTACTTCAACATCTTCATCTACAGATGCACAAACATCTATATATGTAGCACCTGCCTCAGTTTGTCTTTTTGCAAGATCGCGTATCCAATCTGCATTTCTCTCTTCGATTGCTTTTGCTACTGATGGTATTGAACCATTAATTTTTTCAGCAATAATAATCATTTTGAAAAGTCCTCCTAACTAAACATATGAATAAATTTTACTTAGTATATTAGAACTCTATAAGGTAACAAGCCGTATAACAAATTTTATCATTCCCATAATAATAATTCATTTTGTTATCCTTACAGACTTCGCTAACTAGCATTCCATAAGATTCCATTGATGAAATCTGCTTTTCGGGAAATCTGCAAGGAGTATCAGGATAAGTACATTCCTTACAGATTGTACATGTGCCTGTTCCCAGACACAAAATACTTTTATATTTTTTTCTTAATATTTCTGCAAACTCCTCGAACTTTTTGTTGTGCTCTTCCTGAACTTCCATCATACCTTCAAAATCTAGTGAATCCTCTACATCACCAACTGTTTGAACTATGATTCCATATTTATATTTATCTACTTCTTCTTTACATTCATCTAAGTCTCCACACCCAGGTGGACATGACCAATTTTTGCCATACATCCCACATGTGTTAGCCGCACACATGTCTCTAACTTCAGGCATTAACTTAATTGTAGAGAAATCTAATTCTCCTACTGCTGAAAATCCAAACTCCTCAGCCTCTCTCATAATACATTCAATTTCTTTTTTCATCTATAAAATCCTTTCGATTATTATAAAAAATATACGAACTTTGATTGTGTTAGAAACCCAAATTGTCCACGAAATACTCTTGGAATTTTGGATTTACAGCTAATTCAAGGAATTCTATCTTCTCTGCAACCCTACCAGCTTTATAAAATTCCTTTAAATTTAGTGCTGCGATTTTCGCTCCTTCACCTGCTGCATTTCCAATCGGAACAACTTTTTTCTCAAGTTGAGGTGGGATCATTCCTAAAACACACGCACTATGAGGAGACATATAGTTCCCAAAAGCTCCCGCTATCATAACTTTTTCAATATCATCAATCTCGATTCCTATTTTTTCTGCCATAAGGCCAATTCCTGCTGCAATTGCTGACTTCGCAAGCTGAACTTCTCTTATGTCTCCTTGTGTCACAAAAACTTTTTCACTTATTCTAAACGCTTTTTTACCTTCTATTTCTATTATACAATTTTCACATGAGGAATTTTCTAAATCAAATCTTCCAGTTTCATCAACTACACCTTCCTCAACAAAAGCCGCAATAATATCTAAAAGACCTGAACCACAGATTCCAACTGCTTCCACATTTCCAATGACTTCATATTTTAAAATCCCATCGACAAACTTAGCTCTCTCTATAGCACCCTCTTTACCTCTCATACCGCAGGTTATTTTTGCACCTTCAAATGCTGGCCCAGCTGCAGTTGAACAAGAAATCATTTTATCCTTATTCCCCATAACCATTTCACCATTTGTACCTATATCAATAGCCAATGTTAGTTGTTCCAATTTTTCAAATTCAGTTGCCAAAACAACTCCCATTGTATCAGCACCTACAAATCCCGCTATATTAGGAAGCACTAAAATCTTCCCTCTTTTATTGATGTCTATATCATATTCTTTCGCTTTAATAACAACCTCTTCATCCAACATAGGATTATATGGCGCTTTCCCTAGGGGTTTAGGTGTTATTCCCAAAAACAAATGATGCATACATGTGTTTCCAACAATTGAAACTAAATATATTTTTTCTTTATTTATTCCTGCCTGCTTTGCAGCTTCACTAATTAGTTCATTTAGAGCTCTTCTTATTGAACTACTCAATGCCTCAACACCATTTTCAATAGCATAATTAAGTCTTTGAATAACATCAGCACCATATTGTGATTGAGGATTTAGCGTGCTTTTTACTGCTATCTCTTTACCTGTTTCTGCTTCTAAGAGATAACAAACTACTGAAGTGGTCCCTATATCAACAGCCACAGAATATGCTTCTCCCTCATCTTCAAAAACATCAATAATCTCATTATCAAACATGATACATCTTAGTACATAATCATTTTCATTTAAATTGTCATATATTGAATCAAATAATGATAATTCAGTAACAACATTTTTTTCATCTATACCTAATTTATCTCCAAGAGCCAATCTAATCCTATCCCATTCAGATGTTATATTATCAATGGTTGGATTGTCTACATTTACAATTTGTCTTGTAATAGGCGGTTCTAAAACTATTTCTCTTTCTGAACCTTGCATCAATAATTGATGTTCGCCACCTTTTACTTTAGCTCTAATAACCATATCTTCTTCAACTTCAATCTGGCATGCTTTTTCGACTTTTATCCCATCCTCTGTAATGATTTCAACAAGACATTTACCACAAGTCCCATTACCACCGCATGGTGCATCTGGCTTTAAACCAGCCATAATTTGAGCATCTAAAAGAGTCGTTCCCTTCTCTACTTCAACGTTAATATCCATTGGTTTAATTAAAATGTTATATTTTTTCATAGCAAACTTCCTTTTTATATTTTATTTACGGCTATTTTATATTTTGTCATATCAAAAAATATTATGCAAGATTTTTTTCAAAAACTACATAAATTAATTTTCTTGAGTTTCCGTGAAATGTAATTCTAGAATGAATATATCTTCTCAAAGTGTCAATCCAGCTGATTTTTGAAGATATCGAATGACAGCACAACCGAGTAGAAGTAATTGAATAAGCCCCATTATTAACCGGACTTTTTAAAGAAATATTCTTTATACCCAAAGGGCACAAGTATGTTTATGCAACTAACTTTAGGCTAAGTTGATAGTACTTCGGACGTTTCGTTCGAAACCAAAGCCGGACACCTATTTTTGCATATGAAAGTATGCCAGTGATTCCTTTTGCTAATCGATAATAGCAGAAAAACACTTTTTGCTTGATTGGATCTGCTGTTTTTATAATCTGTACCTTAAGAGCATTTGTTTCTGATTCCATAGAAATCATTGCAAGAAATGCCATACATAAGGAGATATAAAAGTTAAGTGCGTTAATGGCTTTCAGCTTACGCACACGAAAGTTTTCAAACTGGAACATTTGCTTTTTACAGCGGAAATATTCTTCGATTTTCCAGCGTGAAAAATAAGTTCTTGCTACTTTTATCACATCATCTTTAGACTTTATTTCTTTGTTAGTAGCAAGCATCATTGGATGTTCAGTAATACCATACACCAGAATAAGATATATATCTTTTCTGGAAGCAGTGATTTGTACTTTAATATGCGAAAGATAAGCTTCATGGTCTTTGCCTTTATAGAAAACATTAGTTTTCACCTTGCCTTTACGACGATTTCTAAGTTCTGTTGCTGTTGTCCATTTATTGTGATAAAGAAGTTTTCTGTTAGACTTGAGACGAATAACATAATCTTGTTTTAGTTCATCTAATTTAAGAAACATCTTGTTGTCGTCATAGCCACGATCCATAGCAAATGTGGCTTTGCCAAAAATGGAAGCACCTTGTTCCATTGCATGAAAAGTTATAGTGTTTGCTGATTTGTAATTTTTTTCGGAAGAAGAATGAATACGAGAAAATATGCTAACTGGATGATTGCTGGTAGTAAGGACACAGGCCTCGGTTACATGATAGCCTTTTTTATAAATGTTTTTAGTTGATGTACTTGCAGAACCATCTCTAACAATACCAAGAGCTTCGAATTTGTGACCACTAGGTTTAATAACATCACTATCATCAATGTAGATAACAGGTTCATCAGGCACCCATTTTTTAATTGTCCGCAAGTAAGAAGCAGCCGATTTAAGAGGCGTTCCATTTTCAAGATGATGAGATAGACGATCCACCGTGTTAATCTTTTTTGTTGATTCATGAAGTTGGTCAGAAACATCTGTTAAAAGACAACTGCCTGAAGCCAACATGCCATAAGTGATATCGGCAGTAAACTTTTTATCAGGTTTAGGAAGCTGTTTTGAAATTTTGTTTGTAAAAGTTAAAATTTTTCGTTTCAAAGTATAAGTATTTGATGTAAAATTAGCCATAAGGGATCCCTTTCTTTTTGTTTAGTAACTTTTTTGTTTGGTAGCTTAATTTTACATCAAAAAGGAATGAGATTCCTTATGTTTTGGACATTTTCATAAAGTTGTTTATAACGAATATGATGGAATCGGAGCTCTGTGGATAAAAACACGGAAACTCAAGATTAATTTTGTATTTAAAGTAAATGCAAGATATGTTATAATGACTCTGTTAGAGTTTTTAAGAGACTTTAACAAATTTAATTTTACCTATTTCGGGGGAAATAATGAGCAAAGATGATTTAAGAGTAATTAAAACATTAGAAGCAATCGAATATTCTCTATTAAAGAACTTAAAAGAATATTCCCTTTCAAAAATAACAGTAGACACACTCTGTAAAGAGGCTAGAATTAATAGATCTACTTTTTATAAATACTATTCCGACAAATATGATCTTCTGAATAAGTATACTGAAGATGTACTTAACGAATTTAAAAATTGTATGGATGCATCTTTTGTTAAGGCATCACCTGAAACTATAAACGAAAAGAAATATAGTAATAATTTCCAACAGATCATTACGTTTCTTACAACCAATAAAGATAAATATATGACTCTTTGGAACGCAGATATGGACAGAAATATTTATGTAGAAATGATCGATATTATTCAAGAAAATATTTTAACTCAAATGCAGGAAAAAATTTCAGATAATCCCGAGAAAGAAATGTATGCAACATTATTTTCAAGAATCTTTCCTACGAACCTTATGATGAGTGTTAAATGGTGGTTTGACCATCAACACAATATTACTATAAACGACTTCACCAAACTTATGGACTACAATATGAGAGTTGGAATATTTCAAACTTTTAAAGAATATGTATAAAAGCAAAAACCCGCATAAGCGGGTTTTTATAATTTTGATTTATCTTTTAAATTTTCCTACTTTTGTAAGTTTCTTTGGAAGCTTAGGTAATCTACCTGTTGCTTTTTTAATAGCATCATCTTCACAAACTTCTATACATTTTCCACATTTTGTACAATCCATTTCATCTATCATATGAATGTATCCATCATCACCTTCTATACAATCAACTGGACATACTTCCACACACTCTTCACAGCCTGTACATTTATTTGGATCAATATAAATATTCATAAATGATTGACATACATCTGCACTACATTTTTTCTTAGTAACATGATCTTCAATTTCGTCTCCAAAATATTCAAATATTCCAAGAACACTATCTCCACCTGATTTACCCACGCTACAAAGGGTACTATATGATTCAGCTTCACTAATCTCTTTTAGAATATTAAAATCAGCTTCTTTTCCTTTTCCTGCAGTAAAATCTTTCATGATGGAATGCATCTGAATTCCACCTTCTCTACAAAACATACATTTACCACAACTATGGCTTCTAAGGTCAGCTAAATCTTTAACCGCTTCATCTACTGAGCAAACAGCTTTTCCTAAAACCCTAATTACACCATTTGAAGGTTGGAAGTCTTCAGTAATTTCTAAATCCATTCCACTTTTATCGTATAATTTCGTTCCTATATATATCATCTTTACTTCGTCTGGATCTACATCACTTAAAATCTCAGAAACTTTAGTTCCAAATGAATATTCTTTTAAGTCACTTTTTGTACCGTTAACATTTGTTGATATTAAAACAGTATTTTTACCTGTAGCAATAGCATTATATGTTTCAAAATGGCAAACTGCGTTCACATACTCGTCTGTTGATTTTACATGCAAGTCAACTATATCAATAACTTCAACAGTTACTTCAAGTCCTTCAGACTTTCCAGCTTCAATGATTTGTTTTTCTAATTCTTGATCCTCAGCTCTTAGATAAACAATTCCTGCTTCAGCGTTATATTCTTTTCCAGCAATAGCCATACCTTTAACAACTGTATTAGTATCGTTTTTTATTAAAGAAGATAACAACTCTTCATAATCATTATTATTTATAGCTGCAGCAACTCTAAGTTTTTTACCCTGAATAGCTGCTTCTTCTTTAGCTGCTTCAAATATTTCAGATACCTTTACTCCTGCATTAAAACCATAATCTTTAATCTCTATGCTCATATTATTTTCCCTCCTTGTCGACGGAAGAATAATCTCCCCATAGTCTAGGACGCTCTATCTGTAGTCTTAAATCACATTGTAAACAACGTGTAGTTTCATCACAGATTTCAGCATCACATATTCCTTGATCTACAAGATTAAAGTTATCTTTTCTAGAATCAGCTGAGAGAACTTCGGGTTCTTTTCTTTCAAGATAGCCAAAGTTTTCAATCGAACCAATACAAGGATCTGCAGTTTCTCTAGGAACTAAAACTTCAGAAATGTCACCATCTCCACCAAGGTACATATCTATTTCTTTAGCTGCATCTCTACCTGATGCAATCGCCTTAATTACTGAGCTTGTTCCATACACAACATCTCCTGCACCAAATACGCCTTCTACATCAGTAGCAAGACTTCCTTCTTTAGTAACTATATATGATCCTCTAACAAGTGGTATACAAGTATTTCCATCACATATTGTTGGACGCTGTCCAGTAGAGAAAATAACTGTGTCAACATCTATAATATTTTCTGAGCCTTCTTCTTTAACAATCATAGCTCTTCTATTTTCATCAAATGTAAATGATGTTACTTTTTTAAGCTCAACGCCTGTAACTTTATCATCTCCTATAATTCTTTCAAGTGAGTTAGCTGGGTATACATTAATCCCCTCTTCTCTAGCTTCATCTAATTCAAGTTTATCTCCTGGTATAGCTTCTTCGGCCTCTAAACAAGACATATAAACTTCTTTAGCTCCTAGTCTTTTAGCTGTTCTAGCACAGTCAAAAGCAACATTTCCTCCACCGTAAACGAATACTCTTTCACCCATTCCAGTGTCTTCGCCCATACTTGCTTTTCTTAAAAAGTCAATATTTAGTAAAACATTATTTAAAGTATGTCCTTCAATCGGTAATAATGCTCCTTCGTGAGCTCCTATAGCAACCAGTACCGCATCAAAACCTTCTTTTATAAGTTCTTCTGGTCTTTCAACTTTTGTATTGTATTCAATTTCAAAACCTGATTCCTGTAATATAGCTACTTCTTCATCAACTATTTCTCTTGGCATACGATATGAAGGTATTCCATATTGAAGCATACCTCCAGCTTTCGGAAGAGCTTCTTTGATAACAACATCATGTCCTTGTTTTTTAAGGTAGTATGCCGCAATAAGACCCGCTGGTCCAGCACCTACAACTACAACTTTTTTACCAGTTGAAGGAAGTTGTTTTAAATTTGCTTTCCATACTTGTTCTTTATCATTTTCAGCTGCATATCTTTTTATATTTCTTATAGAGATAGGTGAATTTACCTGGCCTCTCTTACAATCGTTTTCACAAACATGTGTACATATATATCCAAGACACATTGGAAGAGGTGCATTTTCCCTTACAACTCCCGCTGACTCTGAATATTTTCCTTCTTTTGCAAGCCTTACATATCTCGGTACATCTATTCCTGCTGGACAAGCTGCTTTACAAGGTACAATAACATCTTCTCGTTTTGTGTTTGCAGCTGCCTGATCTATTTTATCTCTTATAGTACCTGTTGGACAAACTTCTGCACATGCCCCACAGAAACGACAATCTACATCTTTTAATAATTTATCATGTAATGTACCAACATAGATTTCTGTTTCATTTTTATTATATTGTAAAATTTTTGCTCCTCTAAGTTCATTACATGCACGAACACATCTTCCACAAAGAACACAACGATTCATGTCATGATCAATCAATGGATTTCTATCTTCAACTTTAAATCCCTTTGTTCTCATTCTTACTCTAGAAGCACTAGCTCCTAAGTACTGCATTAAAGTTTGTAGCTCACAATTTCCATACTTAGGACAGGTTGAACAATCCTCTGGATGGCCTCCTAATAAAAGTTCCATAGATAACAATCGAAGATTATCAATTTTATCACTCTTTGTTTTAATAACCATTCCATCTTTTGCTCTTAGGGTACATGAAGTTGTTACCTCTTCTTCCCCTTCTAACTCTACTATACATAAGCGACATGAACCTAATTCGCTTAAATTTGGATGATGACATAAATGTGGAATATATATTCCATTTTCAAGTGCGGCATCCAATACATTTTTATTATCTGGTACTTCTAATTTTATGCCGTCTATTGTTATTACTGCCATAATATATTTCCTTTCATAATCGTATTTCCTCTCTGTTATATGCTACAAAAAACATACATTACTATAATACTATTCCTATAAATATATGTCAAATAGTCTTTTTTTTAACAATTCGCTTTGTGTATATTTCCTAATTCATACTATTTCAAACGTTGTTTTTCGTGCATAATAACAATATGTTTTGTGGTATATTCCGAGTTGACTTATACAAGATATTTCGCTAAACTTTTACTCGTAACCATTTAATATTTTTTTATAAATCGGGAGGGAATATGAAAAAATTTAAGGTTTTATTTTCTATGATTCTTTTACTAGTAGTTTTAACTCTCACTATAGGCTGTGGTAGTAAAAACGATATAGTCGGAAAATGGGAAGCAACAGAAGTTCAGGAGTTTGATCCAGGGGAACCTGTAACTGAAGTTTGGGAAGTTAAGGAAGACGGTAGTTTTATAGCAAATTTCTATTCAGAAGACGGTACAGTTAGCGACTTTGTAATAGAAGGAAGCTATACCTACGAAGACGATGTTCTATCAGTAGATAGTAATATCGGAGATTTAGTTTTTAATATAACTATAGGTGATGGAAAAATAACTGCATCATCTGATATGGGGACTGTGATTTACGAAGCAAAATAAACATAGAGCCCAAAAGAAGAACAGGACGCAAGGTCCTGTTCTTTCAGACTGTAGACAAAGCGGCACTAGGATGCGAGTCCTAGTGCCATTTTTCTCTTTATATTGAACAAAAGTTTGATTTTTGAAAAAGAAACAAGATTTTTGTGTCTGAAATACCCCAATCTTTGCTTCATCATTGCCAGTTTTTTTAGATTCATAGATGCAAAGGTAAGCCCGACCTTCATTTCCATAGCCGCTCTGCCTTTCATCTGCGTATACCTAAAGCCGTGATTTTCTTTTGCCGTTCCAAATATTCTTTCTATTGTTTCTTTTCTCTTGGAGTAAAGTTCCTTCATACCCAGTGTCGCTCTTATATCTTCACATATATCAATATATGGTTTCCATATATGTCTTGTTACAAGTTTTACATGGTTGGCACTATGTGTACATTTTTCCAAGTGTTCGCAGTTGCTACAAATGGTTCCACAGCTTTTATATTCCCTGTAACCGTCTCTGTTCGTCGTACTGTATTTTAGAATTTGATTCTCCGGGCATATATAGCAATCATAATATTCATCATAAACATACTCGTCTTTTTTAAAAAATCCATCTTTGGTCATAGGTCTTTTATAAGGTAATAAAGGATTTATCTCATCATCAATCACAAGCTTTGCAATTGCGGGACTTCTGTATCCTGAATCCATAACAAGAGTTTTAATTCCTATATTTTTTATCTTTTCATAGAGACCTTTAAATGTACGGCTGTCGTGAAGATTTCCTTTGTTGACAGTGTAGCCAAGAATCCATCCGTGCTTGTCACATGCTGTCTGTACACCATAAGCAAAAACATTTTTGTGTTCGCCTTTCCTGAACCATCCGCTTTCTGGATCGGTAGTGCTTTCCTTAGTCTCTTTCATTTCTTTTGTTTCATTCTCTTTGCCGCTTCCTCCTGAAGAAGGAGTATCATCATCTTTTTTATCTTTTAAAGGTTTTTTACCGTGTTCCTCACGATCCTTGTTTACTTCTTTCTTTAAAAGCTCCTCATAAAAAAGTGCTTCTTCTTTTGCAATTCTTTTCTGCATCTTTTTATTGTTGGCACAAGCTTTAACATGAGTGCTGTCCACAAAAACTTCAGTGGGATCAACAAACTTAAACTTGTAACACTGTTCAAGTATATAACTGAATATCTGTTCAAAGAGATCTGTATCTTTGAAACGTCTTGTATAGTTTTTTCCGAAAGTTGAAAAATGCGGTACCTTATCCATCATTTCCAAACCCAAAAACCATCTATATGCTACATTTACCTCTATTTCTTTTATCGTCTGTCTCATGCTTTTTATTCCGTAGAGGTACTGGATGAAAGGGAGCTTGATGAGCATTACTGGATCCATGCTTGGCCTTCCTTTGTCTGATGAGTACTTATCTTCAACGAGAGAATATATGAAGTTCCAGTCTATCGCCATATCTATTAGCCTTAGAAGATGTTCCTTCGGAACCATGTCGTCCATGCAGAACATCTGCACCTGTTCCCTTTTTTTATCAGCATTCTGCGTCATCATAAGCATTTCCACCCTTATATTTGATATATTAATTATAACATAAAAGAGCCTATAAGTCCCTAAAACACTGACTTTTTCGGCTCTTCTACGTGAAAAATCCAGAGCAAAAGCTCTGGACTTTGTCTACACTCTGGAAGAACAGGACGCAAGGTCCTGTTCTTTTTCATTAATTTATAATTAATCTAAATAAGGCATTGTTTTTACATCACCTTCAATAATCAAATCAGCTTCTGTAAGTTTTTTCACTTCTTCGATTGTAGTAGTTGGTGCAATTTCTCTTAATACCAATCCTTTTGGTGTAACTTCTATAACCGCAAGTTCTGTAACAATTAAGCTTACTCTTTTAACTGCAGTTGCAGGAAGTGTGATTTTTTTAAGAATTTTCGGTGTACCCTTCTGTGTATGAAGTGTACCAATAATTACTTTTTTAGCTCCTGCTACTAAGTCCATTGCTCCGCCCATACCAGATACCATTTTACCTGGTACTATGTGGCTTGCCAAAGTTCCTTCTTCATCAACCTGTAATGCTCCAAGAACCGTTGCATCAACATGTCCTCCACGTATTATTCCAAACGAAGTAGCACTATCAAAATATGCTGCTCCTGGCAGAACAGTAACATGCTGATTACCAGCATTTATTAAGTCTTTATCTTCTTTCCCTTTTTCAGCTAATGCTCCCATTCCGATTATACCATTTTCTGACTGAAGAATAATATGTACATCATCTGGAAGATAATTTGCAACTAATGTAGGAAGTCCTATCCCAAGATTAACAATATCTCCATCTTTTAATTCCTGTGCAATTCTATGAGCTATAATTTCTTTTTCAGATGCCATATTAATACTCACCTCCTGAAATATAATCTACAAAAACTTTTGGAGTCATTACACAGTTTGGATCAAGTTCATCAAGTTCAACAACTTTTTCCGCACCGACTATAACAAGTTCTGCAGCTGTAGCCATTACTGTATTAAAGTTTCTTGTTGTTTCATGATAATAAACATTACCCGCTTTATCAACAATACTTCCTCTTATTAATGCAACGTCTGCTTTCAAAGGCATTTCAAGAATATAATCCTTACCATTTAAGTTTAACACTTGTTTTCCTTCAGCAACTTCTGTACCAACACCTGTAGGAGTCAAAACTCCTCCTAGTCCTGCCCCACCTGCTCTTATCTGTTCAGCCAATGTTCCCTGAGGTACTAACTGAACTTCAATACGTTTGTCATGCATTAATGCTGCAACATCTTTATTCAAACCTATATGTGAAACAATTAATTTTTTAACCTGTCCATTACTTACAAGTTTACCGATACCTGTTGGATTTTCTCCACCCGTTCCTGCATCGTTTGCAATTATGGTTAAATCTTTAACTCCTTTTTTCACTAATGCATCCATAATGTTCTCAGGGGTTCCTACTGACATAAATCCTCCTATCATAACGCTGGATCCGTCTTTAACCATATCTGCTGCAACTTCAGCAGTTATAATTTTATTTTTCATTTTATAACCAAGCCTTTCCAATTAATCAGATTATCTTTCAACTATTAACGCCTGACCCTGTCCTCCACCGATACAAAGAGTAGCTAAACCAGTTTTTGCATCTCTTTTTTCCATTTCGTGAAGTAAAGTTACAAGGATTCTGCCTCCTGATGATCCGATTGGGTGCCCAATTGCTATTGCGCCACCATTTACATTAGTTTTGTCCATATCAAAACCTAAATCCTGAGCAACAGCTAATGACTGAGCTGCAAAAGCTTCATTTGATTCAACTAAATCTAAATCCTTAACTTCCATATCTGCTTTTGCTAAAGCTTTTTGAGTTGCAGGTATCGGACCAAGTCCCATAACTTTAGGATCTACACCACCTGTTGCATAAGAAACTATTTTAGCCATTGGCTTAATTCCTAATTCGTCTGCTTTTTCTTTAGACATAACAACAAATGCTGCTGCCCCATCATTTATTCCTGATGCGTTTGCTGCTGTAACAGTACCACCATCTCTCTTAAATGCAGGCTTTAATTTTGATACTTTTTCCATAGTTGATCCAAATTTAGGGAATTCATCTGTATCAAAGATTACAGGATCACCTTTTCTTTGTGGAATTTCAACTGGAACTATTTCATCTTTAAATCTTCCTGATGTAACTGCAGCTTCTGCTCTGTTTTGACTTCTAACAGCAAATTCATCTTGCATTTCTCTAGTTAAATTATACTGTTCAGCAATATTTTCCGCTGTCATACCCATGTGGATATTATTAAAAGCATCCCAAAGTCCATCATTTACAGCTACGTCAATCATTTGAACATTATTCATTCTTGCTCCCCAACGAGCAGTAGGAACAGCGTAAGGCGCTGCACTCATGTTTTCAGTACCACCACATACAATAATATCCGCATCCCCTGATTTTATTGTAGAAGCGGCTAACGCAACAGACTTAAGACCTGACGCACAAACAATGTTAATTGTATATGCTGTAGTCTCTATTGGAAGTCCTGCTTTGATAGATACCTGGCGCGCTATATTTTGTCCTAATCCAGCCTGAAGAACATTTCCAAAAACCACTTCATCAACCTGTTCTGGTTTAATTCCTGCTCTATTAACAGCTTCTTTTACAACAATCGCTCCCAATTCTGAAGCTGGAACATCTTTCAACGAACCACCATAACTTCCTAAAGCTGTTCTGCAAGCACTTACTATTACTACTTCTTTCATTTTGTCCTCCTGTCAAAAGTTATTTCTAATATAACTTTTTAGTGAATACTATTTTTTTGTGTTACAATTTTTTAAATCTAAGATTTCTCTTGCTTCATCTGGTGTAGCAATTTCTTTATCTACTTCTGCTAACATTCTCTTTGTTCTTTCAACAAATTCAACATTAGATTTTGCAAGCTGTCCTTTTCTGTACATGATGTTATCTTCCATACCAACTCTTAAATGTCCATCTCTAGCCATAGCTGCCATCATAACTGGAAGATGTCCTTTACCACATCCTAAAGCTCCCCATGTACATCCTGGGTGAAGTTGTTCAGCATAATCAACTAATTTATATAAGTTTTCTGGAGTAGCTGCCATTCCACCTAATACACCAAGAACGAACTGGAAGTGCTGTTTTCCAACTAAAGCACCTTTTTTTACTAAACGAGCAGCATTTTCAACCATACCCATATCAAATATTTCAATTTCAGGTTTTACATTGCATTCCTGCATTTTAAATCCTAGTTTTTCAAGGAACTGTGGGCTATTTTCAAAAATAGCATTATCCTGCCAGTTCATTGTACCACAGTCATATGATGAAATTTCTGGTCTTAATTCCATGAAAGGTTTCATTCTTAAATCATCTGGCCATCCAAGTCCACCTGATGTTGTAAGGTTTATAACAATATCACAATTAGCACGAACAATTTCTACAGTTTTTGCAAACTGATCAAAGTCCATAGATGCTCCAAATGTTTCTGGATCTCTAACATGAATATGCGCTATAGAAGCACCAGCTTCACAACATTTGATAATTTCTTCTGCTTCTTCTTCTGGTGTTATTGGAATATATGGTGTATCCTCTTTTTTAGGCCATGCACCTGTACATGCAACTGTTAATATAGTTTTGTTTTTTAAATCACTCATAATTATCTCCTTTCGATAATACGTTGTTAATTTTTATATATAGGTATCGGAATTACCGACATCATTTTCAAAATTTCCTTCTTAGTATAAACGATAGAGTGTACAAGGTACAATCTATCGTTTATTTAATTCTATCAATTATTAATTTTTATGTGTTCAACTTATCTAGTTTCGCAACCTGTTCCACCATAAAGGTAAGTTCTTTCTGGAACATCATTCATATCGTCTTCATCAATTTCAGCTACACAACGAGCCATAGATCCATCTCCCATGTACCATCTGATTGGGAAGCAGTAGAATCTGAAACGTTTTCCTGATACCATGTCTAAATTTCCACCAAGGTTTTCAACACCTACGATTCCATTTCCTAACATAGTTTTGTGACAAGGTTCCCAAGTTCCCCAACATCCGATTGCTTCTAATTCTCCGAATTTTTCATCGTAAGCAGCCTGTCCATGAAGTTTGATGTATAATTCTTTGTCAAATTCAGCATATGCTTCTTCACCAAATTTTTCGATGAATTCTTCTGTAATAGGTCTTCCAGAATTTCCAAGTAAGTTCATACGTGTCATACCATTGTTACCCATAGCTGTATGAAGTGGGTGATCAAGAGCCTGGCTGTCCATAGCTACACATTTAATTTTGTTTTTAACAAACCATTTTCCAGCTTCTACACCTGTTCCACATGAATAGTGATAGTAGTCTCTTGAATCATCGAATTTACGGTGCATTCCTGTGTTAAGACAAACAATCATTCCTTCTAATTCTTCCTGTTTGATTCCAGCTTTTTCACAAGCAGCATCAAGATGTTTATCAGTGATAAGTTCCCAGTCTTCACATTCGATTTCAAGACAGATAGCATCACCTGTGTAAGCGTCTACTGCCATTTCATGAGTGTAACGAGCTCTTTTTCCATCAAATTCTTTTTCCATAACGTGACGTGGAGCATCACAGTGAGTTCCTGTATGCATTGTACATCCGATGTACTGTGTTAATACTCCTCCTTTTGCCATTGAGTGCTTAGCATCAATAACTGGTTTGTCAAAATATGGCCAACGTGGAATCTCCGCGCTGAATGGATGTGATAGGTCTACAAATACTTTTTTTCCCATTTTTAAAGTCCTCCGTAAAAATAAAATAATAATTTTGTTTTTTGTTTCTATTCAATTTTATAATTAAACACCATATATCATTTTGATAAGGTATTCGTTTAATCCTTTTTTAGAATTCGCAATGTCTTCTTCAGACCATTTCTGGAATCCTTCTCCTGAAGAAAATCCCATTTTACCTTGTGCCATATATTCTTTCAATAAAGGTGAAGGCTCATGTGAATCTTCAAGATGTTTTAAAACATACTCGTGAATATTATAAGTCAACTGTAATCCAACCATGTCAGAGTTTTCCATAGGTGCTAACTGAGGAAGTCTTAAACCAAAACTGTATTTTACAGCATCATCAACAGTTTTAGCATCAGCTATTCCGTTTTCCACTATAGAAATTGCTTCACGCCATAAAGCATGCTGCATTCTATTAGCAATAAATCCTGGAACGTCTTTTTTACAAAGAACAGGTTTTTTACCAACTTTTGTTAAAACATCCATAGTCATCTGAATAGCTTCATCTGAAGTTTCTTCTGTTTTAACAACCTCTACTAAAGGTATAAGGAATGCTGGATTCCAGAAGTGTGCTCCAACTACTCTGTCTCTTTTTTTACATTTAGAAGCGATTTCTGTAACACTCATAACTGATGTATTTGTTGCAAAAATACAATCTGGGCGAACAACATCTTCAAGTTCAGCAAATAAGTCCTGTTTTGTTGCCATTTCTTCTGCCACACATTCAATTACAAGGTCAGCATTTTTCATTTCTTCACCGAATTTATCAAGTGTAAATGTAATTCTTGAAAGTCTTGCTTCGATTTCTTCATCAGTAATAACACCTTTATCTCTTAACTGTTCAAGATTTTCTTTTACTGACTCATGAACTTGACGATCACGTCTGTTTTGAACTGTTACATGTATGCCTTCGCATCCTGAAAAAATCTGTGCAAGTCCTTTTCCCATCATACCTGCTCCGCAGATAACGACATTTTTTATCTCATTCATATTAATATTCTCCAATTGATTTTATTGTTAAATAATTTAATCATTTACTAACAACAAATTAGTTAGCCCAGTATCCACCTTCTGTAGCTACGTTAGCACCTGTCATGAAATCACTTGCGCTAGAAGCAAGGAATAAACATGGTCCAACAAAATCTTCTGGTTCACCAAGACGACCTATTGGTAAACGTCTTAGGAAGTTTTTGTAAACTTCACTTTCTGGATCAAACATCCATTCAGTTAAGTCTGAACGGAATACTGTTGGGTTAATTGTATTAACATTAATACCATATTTTGCTGTCCATTCACAAGCAAGTGACTGAGCCATAAGGTCAATACCAGCTTTAGCTGTTGAATAACCTGTATAACCAACCATACCCATTTTTGAACGTGCTGATGAAACAAGAATTACTTTTCCGCCTTTTCCTTGTTTTACCATTTCTTCTCCAACGTATTTACAGAATAACCATGTACCCTGAACATCTGAGTCCATTATTTTTTTCCATGTTGCTAAATCCTGTTCAAGAATCGGCTGAGCTTTGTTAAATCCAGCTGCAGTTACAAGAACATTTATTTCACCATACTTTTCTAAAGTTTCTTTTACGTTTCTCACTACATCTGCTTCAACCGCAGGATCTCCTGTAGTATAACCACAGTCAATTCCTTCTTTAGCTAATTCTTCACAAGTTGCTTTGTTTTTATCTTCGCTACGGCCTGTAATCATAACTTTCATTCCTGCAAGTCCGTATCCTTTTGCAACAGCTTTTCCTAATGCTCCTGTTCCTCCAGTTATAAGGGCAACTTTCCCTTTAACGTCAAACAAGTTATTTACAAAATTTTTATCCATTGACATTTCCTTCTATTCCTCCTTAAATTTGATTACATAATTAAGCTTCCGGATAATTTATAACAACCAACATCCTAGCAGGATATTTACTCTTATTTTCTAAATATCTTCCTTCATTTGGTGGGAAAGAAATTGTTTCATCTGCATGAACAACATATTCTTTTCCAGCATCATCTGTTATTGTCATTTCACCCTCTAAAACGTAGTATACTTTTTCAAGTGGGTTATCATTGTAAGCATAATCTGCTCCACCACCTGGTAAAAATGTAGTAACTCCTACCCAAAATTTTGATGCTCCTGTTTCCTCTTTTCCGTGGTAACGCATGCAAACACACTTATTGTGTCCTGGCGCTTCGTAAGCAGTTGCTTCTGTAATAGTTTTTTTAATCATCTTACTTCTTCTCCTTTCTATTATTAATTAGAATTTATTTGGTAATAAGCACATTTTTCTCCGTTATTTTATATGTGCAAATTTTAACCTCAGTACTATTAATTTAACAATAAAACACAAAAAAATCATTGGTTTTGCGAACAATATTTTATCATTTTGGCAGAATGTTTTGTTTATAAAACCAAACTAAAAAAACAGCTAAAAAAAACCAACTTTTCCCGCCATATTTTTTTGAATTATTCATTTATATTCCCATTTTTTTGTTTCTTTTTATTTCACAAAGCCCTTTTTCCCTTAAATCTCGATTTTCCCATTTTCATATTTGCAATTCCTTCAAAAAGGTCGTTTTCTTCGTCATATTCTCCAACCATGACAAAGTCTATCAATCCAAAAGGTAATTGCAAAGATACTTTCATTTCAAAATGGTCGTTTTCGATTACTATTTCTTCCCAAGGAGTAATAATCCCATCGTTTGTAAGGGTTCCAGTATATTTGTCATTATTTTTTTCAATAAACCAAATCGACTTTGCTTCCCCAAAAGGTGTCGTCGTTAACACATTCCACTTGCCTACAAGTTTACTCATCAACTACCACCGCCGTTTCTTTTTACCATAAACATTTTAACAGATACAGTTCAAAAAAGCAATTCTCAAGCTCAAGCACAAGAAATCCTAAAAACAAAAAAACCGTTATATTAAATATACGGTCTTTTTGCTTTTATAAGGTTTTGTATGATTATTGATTATATTTATCAAATAATTTTTTAAATGCAGGTATTGATTTTTGAACAACTTCATGCCCAACACAATATGAAACTCTGACAAATCCCGGTCCATAAAAAGCTGATCCAGGTGCAACAAGTATCATTTCTTCTTTTGCTTTTTTACAAAAAGCAACATCATCTTCTTCTAGCGATCTAACAAATAAATAAAACGCACCATCTGGTTTTATACATTCATAGCCAATTTCAGTAAGACTGTTATATAATAAATCTCTATTTTTTTCATATAAGCTTTTATCAACTGATTGATCCACGCATTTCAAAAGCATTTTTTGCTGTAATGTTGGAGCATTAACGTATCCTAAAAATCTTAACCCGAGAGTAAATCCGGCTATCAAAGATCCCGCATCCTCAATACCTGGTGTCATAGCTATGTATCCAATTCTTTCACCTGGAATAGAAAGGGCTTTACTATAAGAATATACAACCAAGGTGTTTTTATAATATTTTGGAATCCACGGAACTTCAACATCTCCATATGCTAATAATCTGTAAGGCTCATCAGAAACAAGATATATAGGGTGTCCATATTCCTGCTCTTTTTCTTTCATTATGTCACAAACCATTTTTATAGACTCTTCAGTATACACAGCTCCTGTTGGATTATTAGGTGAATTTATAATCACCATCTTCGTTTTTTCAGAAAAAGTCGCTCTAAATGTTTCTGGATCTGGTTGGAGCGTTTCCTGATTACATAAAGCCGGTATTAGTTTTGCATAATAAGTTCCTACATAATTTGAATACTCCCAAAAATAAGGAGCAAAAGTAACTACCTCATCATCCATATCAAGCAAAGCTTTAGATATAACTGCTATAGCAGATGCCGCTCCACTTGTCATGATTATATCTTCAAGTTTATAATCCATCGAATATGTTTCATTTAGGTGTTTTGCAACACATTCTCTAACTTCCGGATAACCTACATTACTCGGATACCCATGTAAGGATAATCCTGGTTCGTTTTTCAAGATTTCAATCATAGACTCATTGACTATTGCTGGTGTTTGAGCACTTGGATTACCAATACTAAAGTCATAAACATTTTCTTTACCATGTTGCTCAATAAGTTTTTTACCTTCTTCGAAAATATCTCTAATCGATATTCCGTCTTCAATAGATTTTTGCATTTTTTTAGATATCATTATATATCGCCTCCTGTTTCTAAGCAAAAGTATTGGGAGTATCATAGCACTTTAAAGTGCTAAAGTCAATCTTTTTTTATAAAAGAGCACATTAAATATGCTCTTTCAAACCAATATATAAATCGGCTAGTTTTTCAATTTTATAATCGCATTTTTCATAAAGAGCAGCACTTCCAATTCCAAATGCTAGCATACCAGCTGATATAGCCGCATCTATTCCTGCCTGTGCATCTTCGACCACTGCACACTCTTCATTTTTCAATCCTAAAAATTCAGCGCCTTTTATAAAAACTTCTGGATCTGGTTTAGTCTTTACTATATTGGTACCATCTGAAATTGCATCAAATTCATTAATAAGGTCGACTTTTTCAAGAATGTACTTCGCATTTTTACTAGAAGAACCTATAGAAATTAAATACCCATCTTTCTTAAGCTTCTTAAGAGTCTCTCTCACATCATCTGATACATCTTCAGGTGTTAACTCTTCTAAATATTCTTTGTAATATTCATTTTTTTCTTCTGCACACTTAATTTTTTCTTCTTCCGACAATTCCCCATCATATTTTTCAAGAATTATATCAAGACTTTCCATTCGGCTCACGCCTCTTAGCCTGTCATTTATTACTTCGTCAAAATAAACTCCTAGTTTATCAGCTATTTTTTTCCAAGCTTTATAATGATATTTATCTGTAAAAACTAAAACACCATCAAGATCAAAAATTATTCCTTTAATATTCATATAAACTTTTCCTCCTATTTGAATTCTTTCAATATAACTTTTTTAACATCATCAATAACTTCTTCGACTTTATTGTATTCAAATCCTCTAAACCCTTGAAATTTAAGCTCATCCAATGTTGTATTTTTATCTTCTAGGGTTCCTCCTATAATTATATCATACGCATTTGGTAATTTCTCTTTAATTATTTTCAAAGCCTCATCATTGTCTGCCAAATCCTCAAGTCTTGAACTTCCGTCATAAACATATCTATAGTCTTTATTTGGAAAGTAGCTTTTTTCATATACTCCTGCATATATTTCAAATTCTTCTCCCCCACAATCAGGTAATCTCACAACGGCTTTACAATTAAACGGAACTTTAAAACGCACTGTAACACTGCCATCGTTATTCACTTTCCATTCCGAGGAGTATTTTCCACTAATTGAATCATATTCACACTCCATAGATTTTAATCGCCCATCAATACATGGTTCAAAAATAACTTTTCTAAAGCCTTTTTTATCAGCTTTTATACCCGCTACATTTTTATATAAAAATTCTACCACCGAACCATATGCATAGTGATTTAATGAATTCATTCCTGTTCCACTGATGCTTCCATCATCCAAAACCGAATTCCACCTCTCCCATATAGTTGTTGCACCAAGGTTCACACAGTGAATCCAACCTGGATATTTTTCATTTAAAAGATACTTAAAAGCAATATCTGTTAATTTATTTTCGGCAAGCACCTGACAAATAAGTGTAGCACCAACAAAACCACCTGTAATTCTATAACAATCTTTTTTTATCCTTGCTTCAAAATCGTCAATAAGTCTTTCCTTGTCAATATAAACACCAAATTTTAATGCCACAATATAACCTGTTTGGGTATCGATTGTAAGTCTTCCATTTGGGGAAAAGTACTCTTTCAAAATGTCTTCTCTTATTTTTTTATAAAGCTCTTTATACATAGCAGCTTCTTCTAGCTCCCCAAGTTTCTTTGCCGCTTCATAGACTTTTTTAACAGATGCATAGTAATATACAGAAGCAATAAAGTAATCATCAGTCCTTCCCTTAACGCTCTGTTCTGATACACCATCAAGAGCAAGCCAGTCACCAAATTGAAGACCTGTTTTAATTAGATTTTCACCATCTAATTTCATTGATTCTCTTTTTAAATATTCAACCCAATCTCTCATAATTGGGTAATGTATTTTCAATAACTTTTTATCACCATAATAGTCATATAAAAGAGCTGGTAAAAAAGCGGCGATATCACTCCATACATTACTAACCATATGAGCACCAAAAGATGGCACAAATATAGGCACAGCTCCATCAAGATTTCTCTGTTCTCTTCCAATATTGTTCAAGAACTTTTTAAAAAATGCTCTTGTGTCCATATTATAACTTGCAGTTGGCGCAAAAACAGCAGCATCACCTGTCCATCCTAGTCTTTCATCTCTTTGAGGACAGTCAGTTGGAATATCTAAAAAGTTTGATTTCTGCCCCCATAAACAATTGCTATACAATTTGTTTACTTTCTGATTAGAAGTTTTAATGTATCCAGTTCTCTCTAAATCTGAATATACAGCTTTACCAATAAAGTCCTCTTTTTTTAATTCTCCAGGCCATCCCGTAACCCTTACATATCTAAATCCAAAAAAAGTAAATAAAGGTTTTACGGTTTCTTTTTCACCATTTGATACATATGTATATTGAGTTTTTGCACTTCTATAATTATCATTATAGAAACTTCCTTTTTGTAGAATCTCACCGTGATCTAATACTATCTTTGTTCCTTTTGGTAGTCCCGATTCAAAAGATAAATATCCAGTGAAATTTTGGCCCATATCAAGAATAACTTCTCCTTTTGGAGATTTTATTACTTCAACAACTTTCATATCCTCTTTTTCAATTACTGGTATACTTATTCTTTCAATTAGTAAATTTTTTGATATATCAATAATTTCTACAGTTTTTTTCGAATTATCTTTATCTACCCATAAAAGTTTATTATATATTTCACCATCATATATATCACTAGCTTCAATATCTGATCCGATATATTCCCAAGATTCATCTGTGACAATGACATCATATGTATCATCACTATATTCAATATGTATTTCTGCTATCAAAGCAAATCTATTTCCAAAATTTTCTTTTTCTCCATTAAAACCAAGTCTACCTTTATACCAACCATTACCTAGCTTTACTTCGATAGAATTTTCCCCTTCTTTTATATTATCAAGAGAATACGTTTGGTACTGAATCCCTGTATTGTAATCATCAAAAAATGGTGCTAAAACATCCTCACCAATCTTTTCTCCATTCATACAGGCATTGTATAATCCTAGACCACTAATATACAACCTAGCTTTTTTAACTTCCTTATCCACATTAAAGCTTTTAAAAATCAATGGATGAAATTTATCTTTTTCCTTTGGGCCTATCCATTCACCTTCCCAAGACTCATCCATTTTCCCCGTTTCAAAAAAAGAGTATTCACTAGTTGCTTCGTCTCCTAAGTCACCTTCAACAGTAACTTTATAAAAATAAGTTGTCATAGGTTTTAATTTAATATCTAAACTCTCCCCTGACATCCTTAAATCTTTATTTTCTTTTTTATATACAACATTCTTTACATCATCCATACTAACTTCTATTTTGCAATTTTTCATTGTTTTAGAGTTAGTATCAACAACCTTGAAGGAACACATCAATTCATCAAATTCGAATCCTATTGGTTCTTTAATTCCGTTTATTTTCAAATCAATTATTCTCATAAAATTCTCCTAGTAAACTTTACTATAAATGCTTTTCATCAACAACGATGCTTGCAAAACCTGGTTTTTCAAATTCAAAAGGCTTATAACCCTTTCTGGTATACAAAGTACCCGAATCTTTCATGCCAAAAGGTTGAAATAAAACACCTTCTTTTGCGTTTATATTTTCAGCACAATCTATGAAGTCATCTATAGACTTTTTATTTCCTGGGTATTTCGCATGTCCAAAATAAATCTGTTCAAAATCCATTTTTTTAACTTTATATAAAGTTTTTATATAAACATTCAACTTTTCAGATTCTGAAAAAAATAGCCAGACAAAAGGATTCATAGCATCAGACACATATAACATTTTTTCATTTTCAAAATATAACCCAACAGAGCCTTTCGTATGCCCTGGAAGTTCTATCACTTTAGCTGATATGCCTCCTAAATCAAAAACATCCCCCTCCTCAATCGTCTTAGGTTCCATAGTTTTTTTATTGATATAGGCTTTTTCATCAAAATTTTCTGGCAAGACATTTATAACTTCTTCCGAAAAAATATCTTTTACAGCTTTTCCTCTTTCTACCAATCCTATTCTTGTTTCTTTTGAAGAATGGCTTTTAAAAAGTTCAATATCCTTTTTTGATATATAAACATCTTCATCAAAAAAGCAGTTTCCATTTATATGATCTAAATGCCCATGGCTATTAACAATTTCCAAAGGAAGGTTTGTAATTTTCCTGATACTTTCTTTCAAGTCAGTATAACCGTATCCAGTGTCAAAAAGCAAAGCCTTTTCCTTGCCAACAAAAAGATCCATAAAAACACCTTCTTGACTACTTATTCTATAAAAACCTTTTTGAACTTCTTCAAACTTATAGTATTCTTCCATCCATACTCCTTTGTTAGAATTTAGTATCAATTTTTCCGCAAAATGGATCAATAGGACTTACACCTACAAATTCACTTCTTCCCATGATTTTTTCTATAACTGAATCAATCACGTATGGTGTGTTGCAGTAACAATTTATAAAGGTTTTCACCATAGGAACATCTATTAAATGATACGGATTACCTACACTAACAAACAATGTTGGTATCTCATCTACAAACCAAGGCATATTATTTCCTAAACCAAACATCGTGTGCCAGTTTATTCTCGATACAGTTTTGTTACTCGCATTATCTATATTTCCAACGTAAATAATCAAATCATATTTTCCTTTAGTTTCTTCTACATTATCTAAATGATCACCGAAGTTTTCCGGAATATATTTTACAACTTCAAATCCTTCTTTTTTCAACAAACTTTCAAACTGTGTATATACTCTTTCATTTGTAGGAAAATCACCAAGTATTTCTAAAAGTATTCTTTTATTTTTTTCAACACTTATAGGTAATAATTGCTGTGTGTCTTTTACAAGGGTAACTGATTCTAGAGCACAACCCTTTGCCATTTCATCATGTTCCTTACACTTTAAAACCTCAAGAGCACTTGATTTCGGAACCAATTCTCCATTTTTTTGCTTATTATGAAGACCTATAGAAGCCTTAAAGCCTAATATTCTAAGCAATGACTCATGAAGTCTTTCTTCTGATAAAATACCTTCTTCATATCCTTTTTTCATATATATAAAGTCTTCGTCTAAATCTCTATTAAACAAAAACATATCACATCCATTTTCAATAGACATAGGAACTGCTTTCTCCCTATTCATTGCAGCGCAAAAACCAACCATAGGTGTAGCGTCAGTAATAATAAGACCATTATATCCCATTTGTTTACGAAGTAGATTATCTAAAATATTTTTTGATATTGTAGCTGGTTTTATTTCCTTAATATTTTCGCCATCAAACTTTTCTTCATAAGCAGGCAACGCTATATGACCCGCCATTATGCACCTTACACCCTGGTCAATAAACTTTTTATATAGTTTTCCAAAAGTTCGATCCCATTCTTCACAACTTAAATCGTTAACAGATGTTACAAGATGCTGATCTCTTTCATCGATTCCATCTCCAGGAAAATGTTTTATAGTAACAGCCATTCCTGCTTCTTTTGAACCTTCAACGTATTTATTTGCAAATTCATATACTTTTTCAGGATCATTACCGTAAGTTCTTATGTTAGTTATTGGATTTCGATAATTATAATCTATATCTATAACTGGAGCAAAAGCAAGATTCACACCCACGGCTACTCCTTCTCTACCTGAAATTAAGCCAAGCTCATATGCTCTTTGAGAATTTCCTGTAGCAGCTACTCCCATCTGCTTACTATAAAAAGTACCTTCAACTGCAGATCCTGTACCCCCATGTTCTAAATTCGAGGTGGTAAGTAGTGGAATCTTTGAGTTTTCCTGTAAAACTCTGTGGCTATTTTGTATTTCACCACCTACTCCTTCTCTATATAGAATGCCTCCTACTTTTTTAGTAGTAATAAATTCCTTTAAGTAGTCTTCATCATTAGAAAAAACTATCGGGCAAAAAAGCTGCCAGATTTTTTCATCAATTGTCATTTTTTTAATTTCTTCTTCTACCCATTTTATATCTTCTTCATTCAAATAAAATGGCTTTTCTCTTAAGTTTACGCTCATACTTTTTTCTCCACTATCAATCTTATTAATAATAATTTTTTTGCCGAATCAATAAAAAGTCAAATGAACTCCACATATATTATTATATCAATTTCATAATAATATTGCAAAGCATCCTAATTTAAATTTGTCTATACAAACACATAAGGTTGCAAATTATTTTGCAACCTTATGTTAATTCATATATTTTCGGAGTCCATCAACATAGTGTGAAACGAATCCAGTAATTCTATTGCTGCAAATATTAATAAGCAATCAATATATATTTGAATATCCCCCTGTTAAAAAACAAACACTTCTCATTAATTATGAATATCAAATCACAATATGTTTATGTTAGATATATAATAGCATTTTTCTTACGCCTTAATAAGATATATTTTTGCACAATATCATGCTCTAATTTAATGAAAATAAAGCACTCTTTTATACTCAAACACTTACTAGATAATATTTTGCAGTTAAAAAGATAATTTTATACAGTGTTTACAGTATTTTTCTTTTTTTATCACTTCGCGTATGCTATAATAAATAAAATTAAGCCCTTAAAGGAGGTATATTTTGACAGAAAATAACTCTTCATTAATAACAAAGATAAACCTTGGTGAAACAGCACCAATAAAACTAAAAATAGATGTTCAAAACAATAAGTCCGTACATTGGCACTCATATATAGAATTAATATATGTATTATCCGGAAGTCTAGAAGTATCATTCACTGACAGGAAATACAACTTATCTGGGGATGATCTACTTTTAATAAATCCTTTCGAAATGCACTCTTTCCAATCTGAAGGATGCATGATTGCTTTCTTCCAAATATACCCTGCTTTATTCGATAGATACATTATAAACTCACTAAACTTAAAATTCGACTGCAATTCATCTCTATTAAAAGATAAATCTAAATTTTATGAGATTAAAAAACTAATGGCCAAATTTATAAAAGTTAGTCTAAACAACGACTTTAGCACTCAACTCTTAAGCAAGTCATATTCTTATGCCATTTTATATGAATTAACTTCAAAATTTTCTATTGAGCTAAACAAAAACGACTCATACTCTACAGAAAATTATATTAGGATGGAAAAAATACTTGAATATATCAACAAGCATTATCATGAAAAAATCTCTTTAAAATCTATTGCAAATGAAACCTTCCTGTCTGAACCATATATTTCAAGATTATTCAAGCAAAACTTAGGAATAAATTTTAGCGAATATCTATCAAGCATACGACTTTCTCAAGCTACTAACGAGTTGCTAACAACAAATGATTCCATAGAAATCATATCCGATAGATGTGGTTTTCCAAATCCAAGAGCTTTTAGTATGGTCTTTAAAAAGGAACACGCTAAGCTTCCAGGAGCATTTAGAAAACAATTAGATAGCTATAAGGATAAAGATAAATCAAACTACAAATCAGAACAAGCAAGTATACTGAATTTTGAACACAACAATTTTCTCGGTCATCTGGCAAGATTTCTGGAAACAGAAACTAGTTCTAAAAATGAAGCAGGTATCTTTAAAAAGAATATTATCCAAGCTCACAACATAAATAACAAAATAGCTTTTTTACGCCACAGTTTCAAAAACACAACTTCAATAGGAAAAGCAAAACATATATTGTTCGCTAAAAACCAGGAAATATTAAAAGATATTCAAAAAAATATTGGTTTTAAATATATAAAATTTCATGGATTATTGGATGATGATATGATGGTTTATTCTGAAGATAGTAAAGGTAATGCAAGTATATCTTTTACATATATAGATATGATTTTAGATTTTCTTTTATCAATCAATTTAAAACCTATAATGCAGCTGTCCTTTATGCCACAAGCTTTAGCAAAAAATCCTGAGAGAACTATGTTTTATTCCAACTCTGTAATAAGCCTTCCAAAAGATATCAATAAATGGAAATTACTAATATCTTCTTTAGTAAACCATTTGAGAGACAGGTACGGAATAAAAGAAATCAAAAAATGGCCGTTTTTTCTCTGGAACGAGCCCGATTCCATCGAAGAGTTATTTGGTTTTAATGACAAAACCGCTTTTTATAATTTTTATAAATCAACTTATGAAGCTGTTAAATCAGTAGATAAAAATCTGCTTTTTGGTTCTCCTTCTGTTTTACATTCTTCAATAGAATCATCTAGCTGGATGATGGATTTCATGTATTTCTGCTATGAAAATAATTGCATTCCAGAATTTTTAAATTTTCATTTCTATCCTATTAGTATTACAAGCGGCCAAGATAGAAATGCTCCTTTTAAATCAAATTTAATTCTTGATCAGTCAGAAAATGCATTAAACACAAGCATTACAAACATAAAAAGAATAATACAGGAAAATAACTGGAATATTAAAGAAAGAATATTTATGACAGAATGGAATTCAACAATCTCTCATCGAGACTGGCTTAATGATACTGTTTTTAAATCTGCATATATAGTAAAAAACATTTTAGAAAACTACGATCAACTTAGAAGCTTTACATACTGGACTGTTTCCGACCTTATGGAAGAGCTGAAAATTCCTGATGAGGTTTTTCATGGTGGTTTAGGTCTTTTTACATATAACGGAATCAAAAAATCCCATTACTATGCCTTTAAAATGCTGTCTAATTTAGGTAATACTTTAATCGGAAAAGGAGATGGCTATTTTTTAACAAAATCTGATAGAAGTATAGAAATGATTTTTTATAACTATCAACACTTTTCAGAAATCTATTCAAAAGGAGAACTTTTTGATATGACTTTCAAAAACAGATATACTCCTTTTAGCAACACAACAACAATGTTAATAGAAATGCCTTTAAATGGTCTGGAAAATAGTACATATATAATTAAAGAAACCATAATAAACCGAAAATTCGGTAGCGCTTTTGACATTTGGATAGAAAATGGTGGACTAGAATTAGAAAACGAAGAGGATGTTGAAAATCTAAAGGCTTTTTCAGTTCCAAAAACAACTAAAAGAAAAGTGAATATAACCGAAAACACCTTCACATTGACTGTAGAACTCGAACCTCACGAAGTAAGAAGTGTTAGTTTATACAAATATAAAAACTGATTACAATAGGCTGTAATCAGTTTTTAGTGTTTTCTCTTCTTAAAATATCAAATTCCGAAAGCTCTTCTGAAATTTCAACAAAAATCACCTGCTTTGGATGTGGTGCACTCTCTTGTTCATTTCCTTCTTCGTCAACTATTTTTTTAACTATAACTTCCAAGTTTGTTCCATCTGGTTTCATAACTTCAATTTGTTCGCCAATCGAAAATTTATTTCTTTGTTCAACTCTATATAATCCTTTAGCATTCTTTTCCCCAATAAGACCTAAATATACAAATTTCCTGATATAAGTATTACTATCGTATATTTGAGTTTCCTCATTTGGTTTGGAAAAGAAAAATCCAGTAGTATACTGCCTATATGTACACTTTGATATTTCATCTTTATAAAAAGGTATTCGACTTTTATAGTATTCTGGATCTTTTAAATAATCATCAATAGCCATTCTATATGTTCTAGCAACACTGGCAACATATAAAGCAGTTTTCATTCTTCCTTCGATTTTAAGACTGTCTATTCCTGAATTTATAAGTTCCGGAATATATTCAACCATACACAAGTCTTTTGAATTAAATATATATGTGCCTCTTTCATTTTCTTCAACAGGCATATATTCACCTGGTCTAGATTCTTCAACTACTGCATATTTCCAGCGGCATGGATGTGTACACTCTCCTCTATTAGCATCTCTACCTGCCATAAAGCTGGAAAGTAAACATCTCCCTGAATAAGATATGCACATCGCACCATGTATAAATGTTTCTATCTCCATATCATCTGGTATATTTTCTCTTATTTCCTTTATCTCACCTAATGATAATTCTCTTGCAGATACGACTCTTTTCGCACCCATATTGTACCAAAAATTATATGTTGCATAGTTTGTATTATTAGCCTGGGTACTTATATGTATTTCCATCTCTGGTAAAACTTCTTTTGCTATTTCAAAAATTCCTGGATCCGATATTATCAGAGCATCTGGTTTTATTTCCCTAAGTTCTTCAAAATATTTTCTAACACCCATCAAATCACTATTATGTGCAAGTATATTGGCTGTTATAAAAACCCTGACTCCATGACTATGGGCAAACTCAATACCTTCTTTAATTTGGTCCATAGAAAAATTTTTAGCTTTTGCTCTTAAACCAAAAGCTTCACCACCTATATATACAGCATCTGCGCCATATTTAACCGCTACTTTTAAAACTTCTAAACTACTTGCTGGTATTAACAATTCTGGTTTTTTCATCAACACTCTCCAAATTAAATCTTTTATTTCTTCACACTTAGAGTTATTCCATCTCCAATAGGTACAATTGACGTCTCAAGCAACGGATGATTTTTCACTTGATACATGTACTCTCTCATACGTGAGTGTATTGTTCTATTTCTTCTTTCTATTGCGTATCTCGACTCTATCAATTCTCCTTCTTGAAGAACATTGTCTGAAATTAAAATTCCACCAGGATTCAATAGTCTTACTAATTCTGGCAGAAAGTTTATATATTGTCCTTTTGCTGCATCCATAAATATAAAATCATAGCCCTCATTTAATTTGGGTAATACTTCAGTTGCATCTTTTGATATAAGTTCAATTACCGATTCTTTTCTGGCTTTTTTTATATTTTCTATAGCAATAGGTATTCTTTTTTCATAGTTTTCGATTGTTACTATTTTAGCTTCTTCACTAATACTTTCACTCATAAGTATTGCTGAATATCCTATTCCTGCACCTATTTCAAGAATTTTTAACGGCTTTTTAATCATTAACATTACCTTTAAAAAGCTTTCCATTTCTTTTCTTATTATTGGTACATTTGTTTGCTTCGCAAATTTTTCAATGCTTTTACAAACCTCACTATTTTCTTTTTCAAGGGAGTGCATATATGTAACTATCCGTTCATTAACAATCACTTTTATACCCTCTTATTCTTCTGGCTCTACTTTTAGCTTTTCAATTATATCTTCTGGTGAATCTGAAGTGTTTAAAACATACTCACCAGTATAAAATTCTGATTCAAATATAATACACTGGTATGCAAATATGCCTTCGTCTCTTATCAAACCTTTATCGTATAATACTTCAGCGACTTCACTTCTACTCATGTTTTCTTCAATCACTACTCCAATGTCAGTTCCTGGAAATTCTTGGGTCCCCGCTTCAGAAAATAATCTCTGCCCAAAATTATAACCAATGTATGAAAGCAGTGCTACAACTGCCAAAAAAACTATAACAATAATTGTTTTTATAATTTTATTTTTCTTCATAATCAACCTCTCTAAGTCTAGTTTTATAATCGCTAATTATTATACCAAATAGTCAACCTTTATTCAATCTCCATTATTATAGGTAAAATAACAGGATTTCTTTTCATTTTTTTCCATAAAAAACCACTTAAGGTATCTTTAACAACCATTTTTATCTTACCCCAATCTTTTATGTTTTTTGACAAACATCTTTGAAGGGAATCTTCAATAACACTTCTTGCTTCTTCTATAAGATTTTCAGATTCTCTTACATAAACAAAACCTCTTGTAATTATATCTGGTCCAGAAACTATCTGATTACTTCCTTTGTCCAAAGTCATAACCACAATAAGTATTCCATTTTCTGCAAGGTTTTGTCTGTCTCTTAAAACGATGTTACCTACATCCCCTACTCCTAATCCATCAACAAAAACACCACCTGCAGATACTTTTTCTTTAACCTCTGCACCCTCATCACTAAAACTAAGAACATCTCCTGAAGAAAGAACAAAAACATTCCCTGGTTCAACACCCATTTCTAATGCAATTTTTGCATGTTCTTTTAAATGTCTGTATTCACCGTGTACCGGTATTGAATATTTAGGCTTAACAAGTGAGTACAAAAGTTTTATTTCTTCCTGACATGCGTGACCTGAAACATGGGCATCTTGAAATATCACATTAGCACCCTGCATTGATAATTCATTTATAACCTTTGAAACTGCTTTTTCGTTTCCTGGTATTGGATTAGAACTAAAAATTACAGCATCACCAGGTTTTATACTTACTTTTTTATGAATAGATGCAGCCATTCTTGAAAGTGCAGCCATTGATTCTCCCTGACTTCCAGTAGTAATAATTACAATCTTTTCATCTTTATAGAATTTCATTTTTTCAACTTCTATAAGTGTATTTTCAGGAACTTTTATATATCCAAGTTCTGAAGCCGTATGAATTATATTCACCATACTTCTGCCTTCAATTACAACTTTTCTTCCAAATTGATGTGCAGTGTTTAATATTTGATGTACTCTGTCCACATTTGATGCAAAAGTTGCTATGATTATTCTATTATTAATATATTCGCTAAAAATCGATTCAAATGTCTTTCTAACAACTCTTTCAGACATAGTAAATCCCGGTCTTCCAGCATTAGTACTATCTCCTAAAAAAGCTAAAACACCTTTTTTACCAAGTTCTCCAAATCTTGTTAAGTCTATTGCATCTCCAAATAATGGTGTATAATCCACTTTAAAATCACCTGTATGTAAAACTATTCCTTCAGGTGTAAAAATCGCTAAAGCTGCAGCATCTGCAATGCTATGATTTGTTTTTATAAATTCAATTCTAAAACAACCTAAATTAATTGACTGTGAATATTTAACTACTTTTCTTTTAACATTATTTATTAGGTTATGTTCTCTTAATTTGTTATCAATCAAACCCATAGTTAGATTTGTAGTATATATAGGAGCATTTATTTCCTTTAAAACATATGGTAAAGCACCTATATGGTCTTCATGTCCATGTGTAATAATAAAACCTTTTACTTTATTTATATTTTCTTTTAAGTATGTTGTATCTGGTATAACCAAATCAATCCCTAACATTTCATCGTCAGGAAAAGCTAAACCACAATCCACAACAATAATACTGTCCTCATATTCGATGACAGTCATGTTCATCCCTATCTGTTCTAATCCACCTAAAGGAATGATACGCAATTCTGATTTTTTGTCTGTCTGCAAAACAGCACCTCCATTTTCTTTATTAGTTCATGAAATGTTTAACGTGCCTTCTTACAATTCTGACAGTAACCATAAAGTTTAACTTCATGATCAGCCACTTCGAATCCCATTGTCTTTGCAATGTGCTCCTCAAGATTCTCAAGCAAGTCATCCTCAAAAGAATAAACGTTTCCACAATCCATGCATATTAAATGATGATGATGGTGTCCAGATAAATCCTTATCTTTTGCCAGTTCATATCGCACAAATCCATCATTTAAATTAATTTTATTTATTAAATTCAAATCTAATAAAAGCTGAATAGTCCTATACACAGTCGCTAGACCAATTTCCGGATATTCTTCTTTAACCAGATCGTAAATTTCTTCGGTTGACAAATGAAGTTCAGGTTCTGATGAAAGTACTTTAAGAACCAACACCCTCTGGTTGGTTACTTTGAGTCCTTTTTCTTTCAGTATTTCTCTAAAATTTTCCTGAATCATTTTTCTCCTACTTTTCAATATCTATATCTTCTAAAAGTTCTGCAAAAATATTACCTACAAATTCTATTTCTGAGTCATCATCAACAAATTCATAAATAGCATCTTCGCTACCTTCTTCTGAAAGGTCTTTAAGTATATAAGCTTCTGAATCATCTTCGTTCTCTGATTCTGTTACAAGAATATAATTCATGTTATTAATTCTTGTTTCTTCTATAATAAAAAATTCAAGTTCTTCACCTGTCTGAGAATCTGTAAATTTAATTTTGTTCTCCATTTTTACTCCAATCCATGTATGCCTGCAAAATATAAGCTGCAGCTACACTATCTACATATTTTTTTCTTTCTTTACCATCTATCTGAGCTTCACCCATAGCTCTATGGGCAAATGCTGTGCTTAGTCTTTCATCCCATAAAATAACCTCAAGACCTGTTCTTCTCTCAAGCATTTCTTTAAACTCAAGAGTTTTTTCAGCCCTCGGACCAATAGTATTATTCATATTTTTCGGGAAACCTAAAACGATTTTTTCAACTTGATATTCCGAAATTATCTCTTCAATTCTTGCAAGTGTTTTTCTTAATTTGTTTTCGGAATCACGCCTGATTATTTCAAAACTTTGAGCAGTAAGATAAATTGCATCAGAAATAGCAACCCCAACTGTTTTCGAACCATAGTCTAAACCAATAACGCGCAAGGTGGCACCTCCTGTCTAATTCAATTTGCTCTTAATATAATAAGTTAATGCCTCCTCAATTAATTCGTCACGCTCAACTTTCATGATAAGGCTTCTAGCATTATTATGACTTGTGATATATGTAGGATCGCCCGACATAATATAACCCACCATTTGATTTACTGGATTATATCCTTTTTCAGCAAGTGCTTCATATACCAAAGAAATAATTTCTGCCACTTCTAAGTCTGTTTCTTGCTTGATTTTAAAATATTGTGTGTTTGTAAAATCTTTCATAATGCTCATTCCTTATCTTTTATAACTCTATTCTAATATATATATTATAATTCGGCAAGCAATATTTCCCCCGTTAAAAGCTTATATGGAGTGAGTTTAAAAATCTCATTAGAAACATCTTTCATAAATGGAATAGCAATTTTAATATGTTCCATTGTATGCCCAACCTGATACCTATGTTCGCCAACAACTACCGTATCCTCAAAAAGTACTTCTCTTTCCTTTCCGATGAAATATTCTAAATACTCTTTTCTCATTTCCTGTCCAACATTTATTAACTTTTCGCTTCTTTCATTTTTTATATTTTCAGGAACTTGATTTTTCATTTCTGCTGCTTTTGTACCTTTTCTTTTTGAATATTTAAAAATATGAACATCAGCAAAACTAACTTTTTTAATAAAGTCATATGTTTCATTAAATTCTTCCTGGGTTTCTCCTGGAAAACCAACAATTATATCAGTTGTTATTGCTGGATTTTCAAAATACTTCCTTAAAATCAAGCATTTTTGATAATAATCGTCTGAATTATATTTTCTATTCATTCTACTTAAAACACCATCTGATCCACTTTGAAGTGATAAGTGAAAATGAGGACATACCTTTTTTAACCCAGATAATTCTTTTGCAAATAGCTCAGTAACTATGCCTTGCTCCAAGGAACTTAATCTTATTCTTTCAATTCCTTCAATCAAATGTATTTTTTTTATTAATGATAAAAGATTTTCATCTTGATCAAAATCAACACCGTATGATGCTGTGTGTATTCCAGTCAGTACAACTTCCTTACATCCTTTTTTTGATAAATTTGAAATCTCTGATATTATTTCCTGAGAGTCCCTGCTTCTTACTCTTCCTCTTGTATATGGAATTATACAATAAGAACAAAACTGGTTACACCCATCCTGTACTTTTATGTTTGCACGATTCAAACCAGATATTTTTTTAACTTTCACTTCTTCATATTCACAGGTTTTATTTATATCGATAACATCTGATTTTATTGTTCCCTGCTCAATTATTTTGATAATATCACTTTTTCTATTATTACCAATAATTATATCCACACTAATATCTTTTTTAAGTTCTTCTTCGGCTGCCTGAACATAACACCCAACAGCAACAACTATGCTCTCTGGATTTTTTTTCTTTGCCTTATGAAGCATCTGTCTTGATTTTCTGTCTGCAATGTTGGTCACAGTACAAGTATTAATTATATATACATCAGCTTTTTCGTTAAAAGAAACTATTTCATATCCCGCCTCTTCTAATTGCTCTCTCATTGCCTCTGTTTCATACGAGTTTACTTTACAACCAAGGTTATGCAAAGCTGCTTTCTTCATTTTATTTCCTCTTTTTAACTATTCACAAATAACCACTTCAACACTTTCTATAGCTTCCTCTAATAAAGTGTCTATATTTTCTTGTAATCTCATTTCTGACTTTTTTATTATTTTTAGATTCGGTTTGGTGACAGGGTGTTTTGCAACAAAAATGGTACAACAGTCTTCGTAAGGTAAAATCGATGTTTCATATGTGCCAATTTTCAAAGCTATATCTACGATATCCTGTTTATCAAAAGCAATTAAAGGTCTATAAACTGGTAACTCACATACTTCGTTTGTAACCATAAGACTTTTCATGGTTTGACTCGCTACCTGTCCAATACTTTCTCCTGTTATAAGCCCTAAGCAATCTTCATCTCTAGCAAACTTTTCAGCTATTTTCATCATATATCTTCTCATTATTATTGTTAGCTCATCATGAGGACATTTATCATAAATATACAACTGAATATCAGTAAAGTTTACAATATTTAATTTAATAGGTCCTGAATATTTTGAGACTTCTTTAGCTAAATCAATTACTTTTTGTTTCGCTCTTTCACTCGTGTAAGGAGGTGCGTGAAAATATGTTGCATTTAGTTTCACCCCTCTTTTTGAAATCATATATCCTGCTACAGGACTATCTATACCTCCTGAAAGTAGAAGCATTGCCGAACCAGCTGTTCCTACAGGCATACCTCCTGGACCAGGAATAATTTCAGAATAAATATTTATACTTTCTCGAATTTCAACATGCAGCATTATATCAGGTTTATGAACATCAACTTTCATTTCGGGATATGCTTCTAAAATTGCTCCCCCTAATTCTATGTTCAACTCTTGAGAATCCATAGGATAATTTTTTCTGGCTCTTCTCGCTGATACTTTAAATGTTTTATTTTTATCCTTATAAACTCTGTCTAAATAATCTAGAACTTTAGCAGCTAAGTCTTCATAGCCTTTATCTTCTATTTGAAACAAAGGGCATATTCCAGAAATACCAAAAACACTTTTCAATCTCTCTATTGCTTCATCATAATCAAATTCTGATTCAGCTTCTACATAAATGCGTCCAGATACTTTTCTAACTTTAAATACTCCTTCTGCGTTTTTTAGAGAATTTCTGATGTTTGCAACCAAAGCATCTTCAAATATATATCTATTTTTTCCTTTTATTCCTATTTCTGCATATTTTATTAAAAATGATTTATACATAATTTCTCCTAATGACGTTTATATAGTCTTAATTTTGGTACGATTTCTTTTAGTGAATCTAAACAAATTTCCAATTCTTCTTTTGTGGTAAATTCAGATAAACTAAACCTAATTGTCCCATCTATATATTCTTTATCAATGCCTAAAGCTTTTAATGTTTTACTTAATTCTTTTTTATTTGTACTGCACGCTGATCCTGACGAAACAAATATTTGCTTCTCTTCAAGAGCATGAAGCAAAACTTCACTCTTAATCCCCTTAAAGCTAATGCTTATAATATGTGGTGCAAAAGTTTCATTTAACTTTGAATTAATTATAATATCTTCTATTTCATTAATCTGAAAAACAAAAAATTCTTTTAGTTTTTTTAATTTCTCAGCCTCATTTTCAATCTCTTTATATATTTCCTCACAGGCTACTCCTAACCCTGCTATTCCTGATACATTTTCAGTACCTGGTCTAATATCGTTTTGTTGTCCGCCTCCATAAAACAAAGGCTTTATTTTAATACTTTCTTTTTTATACAAAAATCCAATTCCTTTGGGGCCATGTATCTTGTGCCCACTAACTGAAATCAGGTCTGCCTTGATTTTTTTAGGATAAATTTTATACTTCCCAAATGCCTGTACAGCATCTGTATGAAATATTATATTTTTATTTTTTATTTTTATAGCTGAACCAATTTCTTCTATTAGTTGAACTGAACCAATTTCATTGTTCACATACATTATAGAAACTAAAATAGTTTCTCTCTTAATCTCTTTTATCAATTCATCAAGTTCTACAACACCGTTTTCATTAACAGGTAAATATGTAACTTCAAATCCTATCTCTTCAAGATATTTCATTGAATTATATACTGAAGGATGTTCAATTTCAGTGGTTATAATGTGATTGCCTGACCTTTTATTTGCTAAAGCCGCTCCTATTATAGCTAAATTATTTGACTCTGTTCCACCAGATGTAAAGTAAACTTCTTTTTCCGACACTTTTAAAATATTAGAAATTATTTTTTTTGAATTTTTTATATACTTTTCAGCCTCAAACCCTTTTGTATGAGCCGAGGAAGGATTTCCATATTCTTTGATCATTATTTCATTCACAACATCAGCAACCTTTTTATACGCTTTTGTCGTTGCAGAATTATCTAAATACACTTCCATCTTTTACTCCTCGATTTGAAACATTAAAACAGAAATTATAGCCAGTCCTGCTGTTTCTGTTCTTAAAATTCTTTTTCCTAAAGAAATTTGTTTGATTCCTTTTTCTTGAGCTAATTTAATCTCTGATTCATCAAACCCACCTTCAGGTCCAATAAAAATTCCAATTTTCATGTTTTTTTCAATTTTCTTTAAAATTTCTTTTGTTGAATTAAAATCTTTGAAATTTTCATATGGTATTAATACAATATCAAGTTTTTTTGAATACTCAACAGCTTCTTCAAAACTCATAATATTTTTAACTTTTGGTATCAGCCCTCTTTTTGACTGTTTTGCAGCACTTTCTGATATCCCATTAAATCTATTTATTTTTGAAATCTTTTTCTTTTCGTCAAATTTAACTATACTTCTCTTGGTTTGCACAGGAATAATCTCATAAACACCTAATTCTACTGATTTTTGAATTATAGTTTCCATCTTATCAGATTTTGGTAGCCCCTGAAAAAGATATAGCTTACAATTCAACTCTGTGCCTTCTATATCTGATTCAATAATTTTATTTTTGATACTATCTTGTGTTATTTCAGAAATCTCACATACATAATCTTTCCCAAAGCCATCACTTATAAGTATTTTTTCACCGGCTTTCATCCTTAATACATTCTTAATGTGATTTACATCTGATCCCTGAATATTAATAAAGTAATTATCTATTTGTTCTGGTGATACAAAAAAATGGTGCATAAATCATACCTTCTTCGCAGTTATTGATACCCACTCACCTTGATATGTAGTTTCAATTATTTCTAAGTGAGGATTTTCTTCTATAGCATTTTTAACTTCCTTCTCTTTTGTGTTTATAATTCCTGAAGTAATTAGGATTGAGTTTTCTTTCATATGTTCATGAACCAATCCAGTCAAAGGCACTATAACATCAGCAAGAATATTAGCAACTACTATATCGTAAGTTTCATAACCTATTTTATCTCTTAATAAATTATTTTCAAGTACATTTCCAATAAGAATACTAAATTTATCATTATTAATAGAATTTGCAAGCATATTTTCCTTTACAAACCCTTCTACATTTTGATCTATATCTACACATAACGCATTTGGCGCCCCTAATTTTATACCTGCTATTGATAAAATACCACTTCCACAACCTAAATCAAGAATTTTCGTATCTTTTCTGGTATATTTAATCAATTGCTTTATACAAAGTTGTGTAGTTTCATGCATACCTGTTCCAAAAGAAGTTCCTGGGTCTATGTTTATTATGATTTTCCCATCATTTTTCACCTTTTCCCAGGTAGGTTTAATTAGTATTTCATCCACCATAAATGGTTTGAAAAATTCTTTCCAGTTATTTACCCAATCAGCATCTTCAGTAGTGGACATAACTATAGAGCCTTCACCAATATTTGCAAAGGCTCCAATTTCTTTAATTCCTTTTTCTACTTTTTTTAAATCAAAGCTTTCTTGATCTTCAACATAAAAACTAACATAAGAAATTCCATCGTCTTCCATTTCTGGAAGGATGTTTATAAACAACTTTTCCTTATCTGCCTCAGATAGCTGAATTTTATCTTCAACTTCAATGCCATTTATTCCCAGCTCGAATAGCATTCCACTTATTAAATCTGCTGCCTGAGTTGTGGTTTTAATTTTGTACTTAATCCACTTCAACTTTTTTCTCACCCGTCATAGCTTCATCAAAAGCCATCAATGCCTTTTTCTGCTCTTTCGTTAGTTTTTCTGGTACATGAACAACTAAAGTTACATAGTGGTCGCCTCTTAAGTTTTTATTTCTTAAACTTGGAACTCCTTTTTCCTTAAGTCTGATTTTTGTATCAGTTTGTGTTCCTGGTTTTATGTTAAAAAGGACATCCCCGTCAATTGTTTTAATTTTTATATCTCCACCAAGTGCTGCTTGAGCAAATGAGATTGAAGATGTTGAATATAGATTATGGTCTCTTCTTTGGAAAATTGGATGTCTTGAAACAACTACTTCAACTAATAAGTCTCCTCTTGGTCCACCATTCATTCCTGGTTCACCTTTGTCTTTAATTCTAATACTTTGTCCATTATCTATACCTGCTGGTACTGATACCTGTATTTTCTTTTTAGCACTCTTATATCCAGAACCTTTACAGTCTGGACATTTATCTTTAACAACCTTACCTGTTCCATTACAGTCAGGACAAGTTTGAACATTTCTAATTTGACCAAAAAACGAGTTGGAAGTATACACAACCTGTCCCTGTCCACCACACTTGCTACAAGTTTCAGGGCTTGTTCCTGGTTTTGCTCCAGATCCTTTACATGTTTTACACTCATCTTTTAAAGTTAATTCTATTTCTTTTTCACATCCAAAAACAGCTTCCTCAAAAGTTATTCTAATACTTGTTCTTAAGTTAGCACCTTTCATAGGTCCATTGCTTGAACGACCGCTTCTTCTTCTGCCGCCTCCAAAAAGGTCTCCAAATATGTCTCCGAAGATATCTCCCATGTCACCCATATTGAAATCAAATCCACCGGCGCCGTTTGCTCCTCCTTCAAAAGCAGAGTGTCCAAATTGATCATACTGCTTTCTTTTTTCAGAGTCACTAAGTACAGCATATGCTTCTGAAGCCTCTTTAAATTTCTTTTCTGCATCCTTATCATCTGGGTTATGGTCTGGATGATATTTTTTCGCTAATGCTCTATATGCTTTTTTTATCGCCGCGTCGTCGGCGTTTTTGTCCACTCCAAGGACTTCATAGTAATCTCTCTTATCTGCCATTATTATCACCTTTCAAAATAATGAATAGTGAATAGTGAATCTTGGCTTAATATATCTTACCAAGTCTTCACTCTTCACTTTCATTTAATAATTAATACCTATTAATTATTTATTATTATATTTCTTTATAGTCTCCATCTACTACATCGCCTTCGTCATCACTTGAAGCCTGTTCTTGTGTTCCCATATCAGGGGCTTCCTGCTCTGCACCTTGAGTTTGTTCATACATTTTTGAAAATACTCCTTGTGCACTAGTCATAACTTTTTCTTTTGCTGCGTTAAGTTCTGCAACATCTGCTTCTGTCATAGTCTCTGGATCTGCTTTTTCTACAAGCTCTTTTAATGCTTTTAAGTCAGCTTCCACAGTTTCTTTTTCTGATGCGTCTAATTTGTCTCCTGCTTCTTCAATGGCTTTTTCTGTCTGGAATACCATTGAGTCTGCTTCGTTTTTCGCATCAACTGATTCTTTACGTTTTTTATCCTGTGCTTCAAATTCAGCTGCTTCTCTTACTGCTTTATCTATATCATCATCTGACATATGTGAACCTGCTGTGATAGTAATGTGCTGCTCTTTACCTGTTCCTAAATCTTTCGCCTTAACATTTACAATACCATTTGCATCGATATCAAATGTAACTTCTATCTGTGGAACACCTCTTCTTGCTGGTGGGATACCATCAAGTCTAAACTGTCCTAGAGATTTATTGTCTTTTGCAAACTGTCTTTCACCTTGAACTACATTTATATCAACTGCACTTTGATTGTCTTCAGCTGTTGAGAAAACCTGACTTTTCTTTGTAGGTATTGTTGTATTTCTTTCAATAAGTCTTGTAGCAACTCCACCCATAGTTTCAATACTAAGTGAAAGTGGTGTTACATCAAGAAGTAAGATTTCTCCTGCGCCTGCATCTCCTGCAAGTTTTCCTCCCTGTATAGAAGCTCCAATGGCTACACATTCATCAGGATTTAAAGTTTTTGATGGCTCTTGTCCAGTAAGCTGTTTAACTTTATCCTGAACCGCTGGTATACGAGTTGATCCACCTACTAAAAGTACTTTTCCAAGTTCACTAGCTTGAATACCTGCATCTTTAAGAGCTGTCTGAACTGGTGTTGTTGTTCTTTCTACAAGATCATGAGTTAGTTCATCAAATTTCGCTCTAGTAATATCCATATCAAAATGTTTTGGTCCTTCTGCTGTAGCTGTAATAAATGGTAGGTTTACATTTGTTTTTGTTGAAGAAGAAAGTTCTTTTTTAGCTTTTTCAGCTGCCTCTTTAAGTCTTTGAAGTGCCATCTTATCACTTGATAAATCTACACCTTCAGCTTTTTTGAATTCTTCTAACATGTAGTCTGTAACTCTTTGATCAAAGTCATCTCCACCAAGTCTATTATCTCCTGATGTTGATAAAACCTCTATAACACCTTCACCAATTTCTATTATAGATACGTCGAAAGTTCCTCCACCTAAGTCATATACCATAATTTTTTGTTCATGTTCATTATCTAAACCATATGCAAGAGCTGCTGCTGTTGGCTCATTGATAATTCTCTTAACTTCTAAACCAGCTATTTTTCCTGCATCTTTTGTTGCCTGTCTTTGTGCATCATTAAAGTACGCTGGAACAGTAATAACTGCTTCTGTAACTTTTTCTCCTAAGTGGCTTTCAGCATCTGCTTTTAATTTCTGCAAAATCATCGCTGAAATTTCCTGTGGTGAAAACTTTTTATCATCTACTGTAACTTTTTTATCATTTCCCATATCTCTTTTGATAGAAGAAATAGTTCTATCTGCATTTGTTACTGCCTGACGCTTTGCTGGTTCTCCAACAAGTCTTTCTCCAGTTTTTGTAAATGCAACTACTGATGGAGTTGTTCTCACACCTTCTGCATTTGCTATAACTACAGGCTTACCGCCTTCCATAACTGCTAAACATGAATTTGTTGTTCCTAAGTCAATTCCTATTATTTTACCCATTTTAGTGTCCTCCTGTTTTCTAAATAATTAATTTGCTACTTTAACCATACTATGTCTAACTACAGACTCCTTATAAGTATAGCCTTTTTGCAATTCTTCAACGACTTCATTTTCACCAAAGCTTTCATCTTCAACATGCATAACTGCATTATGAAAATCAGGGTTAAATTCTTCCCCTACAGCTGGTATTGGTTTAACTCCTAAATCTTCAAGAGTTGTTATAAGCTGCTTATATATTTTATCCATCCCTTCAGCAAAAGGCTTATCCTTTTCTTCATCGGATATGGTTTGCAGACCTCTTTCAAAATTGTCAACTACTGGGAGTATTTTTTCAATTATATCTTTTGCTCCCATTCCATACATTAATACTTTTTCTTTTTCATTACGTCTTCTAAAATTCTCAAATTCCGCCATGCTTCTTTTGTATTTATCATTTAATTCTGCAATCATGTCATCTTTTTTATCTTTTTTATGCTTTTTCTCTTTTTTTTCAGGTTTAGCTTTATCTTCAGAATTTTCTTCAGTAATCTCTTCTTTTGCTTCTTCTTTCACTTCTTCAGTCAATTCTTCAGCTACTTCTTCCTGTATTTTTTCCTTGTTTTCTTCCATGTTATCCATCCTCTTCATTCTTTTTAAATACTATATCTAGTTGGCTTTTTACGGTTTTTAACGAGGACACAACCTTTTCATAGTCCATTCTTTTTGGTCCTATAATCCCTATTGTTCCGTATAGCCCTGATTCTATTTCATAAGTAGCGGTAACTACACTACAATCTTTCATTGACTTAATAGGCGTTTCATCCCCTATATAAACCTGGATACCTGTACCTGCTTCCTTTTCATCATCAAAAGAATCTACAATTAGATTTGCAAGCATTTGCTTTTCCTCAAAAGTACAAATAAACTCACTCGCCTTTTCTTTATCACTAAGTTCAGGGTATTTAAAAATATTTGTTGCGCCACTTGTAAAAATTTCTAATTCTTCATCTGATGTAATAACTTTCGCAACTTCTTCTAGTATTTTTTTTACAAGTTCAGTATTTTTTCCTGCCTGGCCTGCCATTGTGGATATTGTACCAAGATTTATTTCTTCCATTGATAATCCACTCAAATTATTATTAAATAGCAGATTTAATTTCAAAACTGTTTCATTATCTAAATCCGACTCAAGATTTATAATTCTATTTTTTATAGTATTTCCTTCCATAACAATTACGCAAAGAAGTTTTTTCGATTCTACCTGAGTTAATTGAATGAATTTAATACGGTGTTTTTTACTTTTGGGAGCAGAAATCATTGTAGCATAATTGGTATCAGTTGCAAGCATTTTCGCCATATTCTGAAGAACTTCTTCAACTCTGTCTACTTTTTCTAAAAGAAAGTCTTTCATTTCCATGACTTCTTTTTCTTTTTTGTCGAGTTCTTTCTCTCTTTCACTCATCATATTATCAACATATAGTCTGTATCCTTTATCCGAAGGAATCCTGCCTGCTGATGTATGTGGCTGAACAATATATCCCATCTCTTCAAGATCGGACATTTCGTTTCTAATAGTAGCTGAACTCAAATTCAAGTCTGTGTATTTTGATATTGTTCTTGATCCTACAGGTTCACCTGTTTCAAGATAGTTTCTAATAATAGCCTGTAAGATTTTTAATTTTCTTTCGTCCAAATCCACAGCTCCCCTTCTTTTAGTTTGTTAGCACTCAACTCATTAGAGTGCTAATTCATATTAATAAGATAACATCCTGAAACATTTTTGTCAACAGCTTTCAAAAAAAATTTCCAATAAATAAGAGCCTAAAAACAGTAGACTCTTTAATCTTTAATAACTATATTTCCAAATCCAATATTAGCCGAAATACTTTTTTCTAATTGACTATCAAATATTTCTTGATCTTTATAGCGCCTTTCCCCAAACAAATCTAAATAACCAAGTCCAATATTAACATCTAAGTTTGAATTATCTTTATCTGAGTGCAAAACTATTTTTCCTATTTTATTATTTAAAACAATATTATCAGAAACATCTTCATCAACTTCTATTTTCCCACATACGATATTTACATTTACTTCTTCCATATTTATATCTTCTGGTACAGTTACTATTACCTGATTCATTTCAAACTCAAAAGAAAGATCTGGGTTTAAATAATTAAACACTCCTTCTTCTTCACTATAGTCAGACACCTTCATTATATTTTCTTCTATGTAATATTCCGGGACATAGGAATCCGTATAGCATATAACTTCTATTTTATACTCAATCCCTTGTTCAATCGCAACATTTGCATACCCAAGGTTAATATCAATTTTCTCAAACTCCTCTGTAACTGTAACTGGAGTGCTGTTTTTTTCTTGATTTATAATCTCAATTCCTGTTTTTCTTATATTTAATCTGAAATTATTTTTATTTAAAACTCCTATGCCTACAAAAACAATACCTATAATCGTAATTACTAGGGAGGTAATTAAGGTTCTTTTTACAAGTTTATTCATAATCCACCTCTTTGTTTTTCTTTCTAAGAACATTAGAAATTGCTTTTGATGTAATATTCAAAAGAACTTCACCAGCTAAAAACACCATAATACCTAACGCAATTAATATCAAACCACTTCCTGCAAAAAATAGTCCTGTTGAAGCTTGAGAAAACAAAACTATAAAACCTATTATAAGAAAAAAAAGTCCTGTTAAAGCTGATGCAACTCCTAACAATATGATAACACTCTCAATTATATAAACAATTGCAACTAAAGGTATCCATATATAAAAAGTCAAGATTAAAAATAGTATTTTTTTATTTACACCTTTTCTACTGGCATCTGTAACAATTTCATTTTTAGAAAAATATTCTTCAATTATATTTGCTGCTAAGATTTTAGGCGGACCCAGTTTTTCAATCAACTCTTCTTCACCTTCTTTAGCATCTTCAAAATATCTTTCATACTTCATAAGAACTTTTCCAAGTTCACTCAAAGGAAGTGCATCCAGTTTAGAACTCAACTTATCAAGGTACTTGTCTTTATCCATCGCTTTCCTTTCTTAAAACAAACTATACAATATTATGTTAAGTTTAATTATACAATTTGTCAAGAATATAAAACTGCAGATTTCTCTGCAGTTTTAAAAAATTATTATTCAGAAATTAATGTACTTAGATCAAACATCATATTTGAATCACCCATTACAGTTGGATATTTTCCATCCCATTTTTCAAGTAACTGTTGAGTAAGAATTTTTTCAGTTATTGATTCTTCTAAAAGTTTATTTGCATCAGCTGTTGCCTGAGCAGCAATTATTTTAGCTGCTGCTTCTGATTCAGCTTTAAGTTTTTGCTGTACAGCAACCTGTTTTTCTTCTACTGCTGTTGTAAATGCATCTGTAAAATCGATGTTTTCTATAGCTGTGTTTATTAATTGAATATTGTATTCAGCTAGTGTTTCAGCCAATTTATCTTCTATTGCTATTGCAAGTTCTTCTCGTGAAGAAACAAGATTTTCAGCATCATATTTTGCTGTCATTGCTTTAACTGCTTCCTGTACCCTAGGAACTATTACAGTATCATAATAATTGATTCCAATTGTTTTATAAATATTTTGGGCGTTTTGTTTATCAATTTGATAGTTAATTGTATAAATCATTGTTACTTCTTGAATATCAGAGCTAAAACATGATAATTCCTGAACACCTTTTTGATTTCTGTTATCCATTTTAATAATTTCATTCCATGGTGCTTTAAAGTGTATCCCTGCTTCAAAAGTATAATCTTCAACTTTACCAAATGTTGTAACGATTCCTGTATGACCTGTTGGTACCTGTGCAAAGCAACTAGCCGCTGCTATTATAACTCCTACAAGTGCAACTAACTGTTTTGGGTTTTTCTGCCATTTAAGGTTCGCCCCTTTTGGTCCTCCAATAACTTCAGCTTTATTGTCTTTAACAAAGCCACCGACTGCAAATCCTAAAATCACAACCAGTATTCCTACTACAAATAATAACATTCTTTCTTCCTCCTTTATTTTTGACGCATCTCAATAAATTCCGAAAATACGACATTACTTAAATCTATACCCTTATCCGTAAGGTATATCCTTTCTCCATCTCTGGAGATCAACCCACGGTCGATAAGTTTATCCGTTGTGTCACCAAATATCTCCTTATAGCTCACATCAAACTTTTTTTCAAAGTCACTGGTTTTAACACCATCAATAAGTCTTAATCCCAGAAACATAAACTCTTCCATCATTTCTTGTTTAGTCAAAATCAAAACATCTCTTTTTAAGGATTCTAAATCTCCTGATTTTTTGACATACTCACTTAAATCTCTTGTATTTGAATATCTTGTGTTGTTTATATAAGAAGAAGCTCCTAACCCAATCCCTATATATTCTTTACCTGTCCAATATCCAATGTTATGAATGCATTCTTTGTCCTTTTTTGAATAATTAGAAATTTCATATCTTTTATATCCTGTACTATCCAAGATTTCTTTTGTCTTATAATACATTTCTCTATCTTCATCTTCATCCGGAAGTTCTTTCTGATTCAAGGTATCATGAAAATTTGTTCCTTCTTCTATTATCAATGAGTATGCTGAAATGTGTTCTGGAGATAAAGCCATAACTGTGTATAAGGTTTTCTCCCAATCTTTTAATTTCTGATTAGGTAACCCTGATATCAGGTCAATATTCACATTTTTAATGTTTTGTTTCCTAATCATTTCATATGTTTCTAAAAACTCTTCATATGTATGTATTCTTCCTAAATTTTCAAGTTCTTCATTATTTGAAGACTGCAACCCTATGCTCAACCTGTTTATACCTTGCTTCTTATAAGTTTTAACTTTATTTTTATCAAGTGTTCCAGGATTACATTCAATCGTGTACTCTTTCAGTTCCGAAACATTAAAAGCTTTATTTATAGCCTTTAAAACAGGTCTTATCTGTTTTGTACTCAATATCGAAGGTGTTCCTCCTCCAATAAATATAGACTTTATAATATAATTCTTATACTGTTTTCCAATAATCTTTATTTCTTTTAATAAAGCTTCAATGTATTGATTTTGTTTTTCAATAGATGATTCAAATGAAAGAAAATCACAATAATTACATTTTTTCACACAAAAAGGTATATGTATATAGAGCATAAGTTCTTTGTTTTTAATCATCATTCAGTTTAAGAACACTCATAAATGCCTTTTGAGGAATCTCTACATTCCCTATTTGTCTCATTCTTTTCTTTCCTTCTTTTTGTTTTTCAAGAAGCTTTTTCTTTCTAGTTATATCTCCACCATAGCATTTTGCTAATACATCTTTTCTCATGGCCTTAACTGTTTCTCTGGCAATAACCTTGCTTCCAATTGCTGCCTGAACTGGTATTTCAAAAAGATGTCTAGGAATTTCATCCTTTAACTTTTCACACATTTTCCTGCCTCTTTCATAAGCAGTATCATTATGAACTATAAACGAAAGTGCATCAACTTCTTCTTTGTTTATTATTATATCCAGTTTAACTAGATTTGATCTTTCATAACCTTTCATATCATAGTCAAAAGACGCATAACCTTTTGATCTGGACTTTAAAGCATCAAAGAAATCATAAATAATTTCATTTAAAGGCAGGTTATACTTAAGAAGAGCTCTTGTAGTTTCAATATACTCCATCCCTATGTATTCGCCTCTTCTTTCTTGACACAACTCCATAATAGATCCAATAAAGTTTGTCGTAACCATAATTTCTGCACTTACAATTGGTTCTTCCATATATAATATTTCAGTTGGCTCAGGTAAGTTTGATGGGTTTGTAAGTTCTATAACTGTTCCATCTGTTTTATGAACTTTATATATAACACTCGGAGCTGTAGTTACCAAGTCTAAATTATACTCTCTTTCAAGTCTTTCCTGTATTATCTCAAGATGCAACAATCCTAAAAAGCCACATCTAAAACCAAAACCTAGAGCAACCGAAGTCTCTGGCTCATATTTTAATGAAGCATCATTAAGCTGAAGTTTTTCTAGGGCATCTCTAAGATCTGGGTACTTAGCTCCATCAGCTGGATACATTCCACAATAAACCATTGAATTAACTTTTTTATACCCTGGCAAAGGTTCTTCACATGGATTATTTAATTCTGTTATAGTATCACCAACTGTGGTATCTTTTACATTTTTTATACTGGCTGTAAGGTAACCAACCATTCCTGCTGATAGTTCATCACAAGGTATGAATTGCCCTGCTCCAAAATAACCAAGCTCAAGCACAGTCGCCTTTGCCCCTGTAGCCATCATTTTAATCTGTGTACCTATTTTCATAGTTCCTTCTTTTATTCTAAAGAAAACTATTACACCTTTATATTGATCATAAATACTGTCAAAAATAAGAGCCTGTAAAGGCTTATCCTTATCACCTTGAGGTGAAGGAACTTTGGCTACAACCTGCTCAAGAACATCTTCTATTCCAATGCCATTTTTTGCTGAAATAAGAGGAGCATCCTGAGCTTCTATCCCAATAACATCTTCTATTTCATCAATTACTCTTTGCGGTTCTGCACTTGGAAGATCTATTTTATTTATTACTGGTATTACATCCAAATCATGGTCTAGAGCCAAATAAACATTAGCTAATGTTTGAGCCTCTATTCCCTGAGCTGCATCAACAACTAAAATCGCACCATCACATGCAGCTAAACTCCTTGATACTTCATAATTAAAATCTACATGTCCTGGTGTATCTATAAGATTAAAAATATACTCTTCACCGTCATTTGCTTTATAAACAATTCGAACAGCTTGAGCTTTGATAGTTATACCTCGTTCTCTTTCAAGATCCATATTGTCAAGAACCTGGGCCTGCATTTCTCTATTTGTCAATAGACCTGTTTTTTCAATTATTCTATCTGCTAACGTTGATTTTCCATGATCAATGTGAGCAATGATACAAAAATTTCTTATGTTTTTTTGATTTATCTGTGCCACTTTCTACCTCTCAATTACAATATTTCTCTGCAAAAATAACATGTATAAGGATGATTTATTTTAGCAGGAATTTTATTTAAAGCTCCGCAATATCCACATTTTTTTAGTATCTGACCACTAGAACATTCAGGATCAACATCTCCATTTTTCCCTACATATTCTCTATTTACTGTATATCCTTTTACAATATCCATTTCAGTTCGTGAATTTTCCATAGCCTTATTCAATGTTTTTGTAAGCCCTGGCTCACTATTTCTACTAAAGTAACTAGCCTCTTTTTGTTTTTCAGGATTTTCTTCTCTTCTTTTTTGTTCCTGCATCTTTTTTTGCTTATTCAAATTAGCAAAAATTATTCCAATAGCTATTATAATAATTATTATTGATCCTGACATATTTTTCTCCTATTTAAAAAATCTATAAGTTTCTTCAGGTTCTTTTCGTATTTTCTTTCTTACTTTATCTTTAGCTGGATATCCTATAGCAACAACTACAACTACTTCTTTATTTTTATCTATTTCTAAAGTTTCTTTTATTCCTTCTGAATCAACTGCTCCTAAAACGCAAGTAGATAAGCCAAGTTCCACAGCTGAAAAACATATATGGGAAACAGCAAATCCAATATCAAATTTGGCATATTTTTGATCAGGTTGTAGTTCCCACTGTTCACCTGAAATGATCTTTGCCACTTCCTCTACAACTACAATAAATGCTGGACATTTTCTAGCAAATTTATTCATCCCTTTTGCTTGAATACATTCAATGACTTTTTGGTGTTTTTCAGAATTATTTTCAACCACAAAACTCCATGGTTGAGAATTACATGCTGAAGCAGAATTCATTGCTGTCATTAAACATTTTTCAATCAATGAGTCCTCAACATTTTTTTCTTTATTAAAATTTCTACAGCTTTCTCTTTTTAAAGAAAGCTCGAAAAAATCACTCATCTTTTCCCCTATCTTGAAATCTTATTTAAAGGTATCATTTATTTTGTGAAAATTCAACTATTTCTAGCATATAGAGTTCAAATAAAGCGACTTAAAAAGTCGCTTTGATTTTTTATTATTCTGCTAGTTAACCTGTAGTCGTTTCTTCTTTTGTTGTAGTTTCTTTTTGTGTAGTGGTTTCTTCTTGCGTTGTTGGTTCTTCTTGTGTTGTGGTTTCTTCTTGCGTTGTGGTTTCTTCTTGCGTTGTGGTTTCTTCTTGCGTTGTTGTTTCTATGATTGACTTTGAAGCATTTTCAGGTCTATCTATATCTCCAGCAGTTGTACCCTGACCATCAAAAACAGTAGTTCCTTTTTCAGTCGGTGTACTTGCCGTCTCTTCACTTGAACAGTTTTTCAAAAACAATATAACGACTACAAGTATAACAATTAAAGCTCCACCTGTTATTATTGATATATTTAATTTCTTTAACTTATTACGACTCTTTTTATTTTTTTTAAGTTCTTCTTCTACAACGCTTAAATCTATTAAACTTTCACTTTCTACATCATCAATCTCTGAAAGCAATTGATCTTTTTCCATTTCTTCAAGACCTAGTTTTTCTATTATTCTATCAAGCTCTGAATTTGATTTATTATTTTCTTTACTCACAAAATATTCCTCCTATAAATAAATCAACATTCATTATAGCACAAAACATTGGTTTGTAAAGAAATTGTAAAGAAAATTTAAATATTTCACTGTTTTTTCATAATCAGTCTTTTTTTGTAATATAGCCCTGGGCTTTTAATAATTCAGCACATAAAACCGCACCACCAGCTGCCCCTCTGACTGTATTATGTGAAAGTCCAACAAATTTATAATCATAAACTGTATCTTCTCTTAGTCTTCCCATAGAAACACCCATACCATTTTCATAATCTCGGTCTAAGCGTGCCTGAGGTCTATTATCTTCTTCTAAATACTGTATAAATTGTTTTGGCGCACTAGGAAGTTCTAATTCTTGTGGCAAGCCTTTATAGTTTACCCATTTTGAAATAATTTCTTCTTTAGTCGGCTTTTTATCAAAGCTTACAAAAACTGCTGCCGTATGACCATTTTCAACTGGAACTCTTATACACTGAGTTGTTATTATTGGTTCCTGAGCCTTTTTAATAACTCCGTCTTCAATTTTACCCCAAAGTCTTAATGGTTCCTGCTCACTTTTTTCTTCCTCTCCACCAATGTATGGAATAATATTATCTAACATTTCTGGCCAATCTTCAAAAGTTTTACCAGCACCTGAAATAGCCTGATAAGTTGTTGCTATAACCACCTTTGGACCAAACTCTTTTAATGCATGTAATGCCGGAGCATAACTTTGTATTGAGCAGTTTGGTTTAACAGCGACAAATCCTCTTTTTGTTCCAAGTCTTTCTTTTTGAAATTTAATAACTTCAAAATGCTCTGGATTTATTTCTGGAACTACCATAGGAACATCTGGAGTCCATCTATGAGCACTATTATTTGAAACTACAGGAGTTTCTGCTTTTGCATATTCATCTTCGATTGCTTTTATTTCATCTTTTGTCATATCCACCGCACTAAAAACAAAATCAATCTGATTTGAAATTTCTTCTACTTCATTTATATTCATAACCATAAGATCTTTTACTGATTCTGGCATAGGATTAGTCATTTTCCATCTAGCTCCAACAGCATCTTCATATCTTTTTCCTGCTGAACGTGCGCTTGCAGCAACTAATGTTACATCAAACCATGGATGTCCATCTAATAATGAAATAAACCTTTGACCTACCATTCCTGTTGCTCCCAAAATACCTACTTTTAATTTTTCGCTCATTCTTACATCTCCTTTTATTAATAGAATAAAAAATGTCGCCAAGTGTATTTGCTTGACGCACATTTGTCTTTTTCGTATAAATACTATACCATATTTTTAGAAAATTGCAACTATTTTTTTTCTGACAATTCCTTTATGTTTTTTGATAAAACAGGATGTATGAAAAATGGAGCTATTTCTGATAAGGGCTCTAATACAAAGTCTCTAATATGCATATATGGATGTGGAATAATCAAATCATCTTCATACATAACAATATCATTGTATAAAAGAATATCAATATCCATTGTTCTAGGTCCCCATTTTTCTTCTCTCACTCTATTTAATTTGGATTCAATTCCGCCTATTACTTCTAATAATTCTTTTGGTTCTAGAAAAGTAACCACTTCAATAGCTCCGTTTAAAAATGTATCCTGTTCTTCATTGCCCCAAGGTTTTGTTTCAATCATATTAGATACTTTTTCAATACATATACCTTTTACATCTTCAAGTAATTCTATAGCTTTTTCAATATTTTGTTTTTTATTCCCCATATTAGAACCGATTCCCAAAAAGCTTCTGTTCCATTTTCTTTCTATCATTATTTCTGCTGTCTCAAGGTGCATTTTTATTGGAGCCCAAGGTTTCTTAAGAAACACTTTCACTCCTTTAAAAAGGGAATACTCTTCTAATAATTTATCTGCTATGTTCAATGTAGCTTTTTCAATTAAATCATATGTATTTTCAGTAAATATTTCTCTAGTTTTCTGACAAACTAATCCATAATTTACTGAAGCATCTAAATCATCAGATTTACCTGCTGTTTTTAAGTCTATATCTATTTCAAGCGATATTTCAAAAAGCTGTCCCAATTCTTTTTCCGCTTTAAAAACTCCATGATTTGCAAACAGCTGTAAATTTCTAATATACATTTTATCCATAATCACTAAACCTCCGCGTTTTTAATAGCCTGAATCATTTTAATAAGTCTGGCATTTTCTTTAACATCGTGGACTCTGTAAAAACAAGCGTTTGCCATCAACATTCCATATGCAGTAGTTGCAAGGGTTCCTTCTACTCTATTGTTTACATCAGTATCAAGAGTTAAACCTATACAAGATTTTCTAGATGTTCCTAGTAACATTGGAAAACCAAGCTGATTTAATTTTGATAATTCTTTTATCATAACAAGGTTTTGTTCGTATGTTTTTGCAAATCCTATACCTGGATCTATCATGATTTGGCTTTTATCAACACCTGCTTTTATGGCAATTTCTATTGATTCACTCAACCCTTTAATAACATCCTCTAAGAAATTGTTATATTCTTTGCTTTCACTATTATGCATAAGGCAACATGCAACATTGTTTTCACTAATAACTTTTGCTATTTTTTTATCGTACTTACATCCCCAGATGTCGTTAATAAGCCCCGCTCCTGCATCAATTGCTGCCTTTGCAACTTCACTTTTATATGTATCTACTGAAACAGGTGCATCAAACTCTTTTCTAATCATTTCTATCATCTTCACAACTCGTTCAATTTCCTCTCCATCGGAAATTTGAACGTGCCCTGGTCTTGTAGATTCTCCACCTACATCTATTAAATCTGCTCCATTTTCAAGCATTTCCTCTGTTTGTCTTTTTGCACTTTCTAATGAATTAAATTTCCCACCGTCTGAAAAAGAATCTGGAGTTACATTTAATATCCCCATGATATATGTATTATTTTTTAAATCAAATTCTCTATTATTAATAACCATTTTATTCCCCTAATACTTAATTTTCATATTTTTTTTATCCTTCGGCCAGTAACATTCTGGCTCAGCTTCACAATCAAAGCAACTTCTAGAGAGTTTATCTCCTCTATATATTAAAGATGAAAAGCTTTCTGTATTTTCTTTTCTATGTCCTAGTATTGCCTGTTTTATCAGCTCTTTTTCCTGCTTAGAAAAGTCTAGTTTTTCTATTAATTCTTTAGCAAGTTCCCATGACTCTTGTTCGTGATCTCCATCTTCGTTTGGACTTCCTCTTCCAATATCATGCAAAAAAGATGTTACATAAATAAGTTCCTTTGAATATCCTAAATCTTCTTCAAGATTTATAATATAAGAAATCCTTGCAACATCTAAACTGTGCTGCAGACCATGTCTGCAAAATATTCTATTTACTTCTTTTTCTTCAATTGTTTTCAAAAACTGTGTATATTTATCTTCACCAAAAACACACATTAAACGTTCCATATATCACCTGCATTATCTTTTAAATAGGTCTAATACTTCTCTTCTTAATGTGAAATCTTCTTTAAATTCACCTTTACAAACTGTAGTTATTGTCTGAGTTCCAGGTTTTTTAACGCCTCTCATTGTCATACACATATGTTCTGCTTCAATCATAACCATAACACCTTTGGTGTCTAAAAATTCCATTATAGCATCTGCAATTTCATGAGTAAGTCTTTCCTGTAGTTGTGGCTTTTTACTATAAAGTTCTACTGTTCTGGCAAGTTTTGACAATCCCACTACTTTACCATCAGGTATATATGCGATATGTGCTTTACCATAAAAAGGTAGAAAATGATGTTCGCACATTGAATAGAATACAATGTCTTTTTCAATTACCATTTCATTATCTTCTGCTGTAAAAGTTTTTGATAAAATTTCTTTAGCATCTTTTCCAATGCTACTGAAAACTTCTTGATACATTTTGGCAATTCTTTCAGGCGTCTCAAGTAGCCCTTCTCTGTTTACATCTTCGCCAATTCCTTCGATAATGAGCTTTACCCCTGAGACTATTTTATCATGGTCCATTATGTACCTCCGTACGTACTATTATAAAAAGCTAAAATCAAGTATATAGTATCTTATTTATAGTATTTAATCAAGAAAAAAAAATAAGTATCAAAAAATTGTTATAATATTTGAATATTTATTATATTTTCATAAAGCTCCCAATCGGATTTGAACCGACGGCCCCTTCATTACGAGTGAAGTGCTCTACCAGCTGAGCTATGGAAGCTGATTACACTATTTCTTGTTTCACAAACTTCAAAAAACCTTTTTCTATTTTATGGATTAACGCTTTATGACTACCTTTGCTACCGTTAAATGGCACAAAACCACCAGCCATAAAAGGATGTCCGCCTCCGCTTCCAATTCCTTCTAAAGCTGCTTTAGTTATTTTACCTGCATCATACTTTTCATTTTTACTTCTAGTAGAAATTTTTATACCGTCCTCTTTTATAGAATATATAATTGAAAACTCTACTTCACTAATTGATAAAGTGAAGTCTGAAATTATAGCTATTAATGCTTCATGACAGTCATCACCTGTATTTGCAAAAATTAATGAACCATGTAATTTTATATTTTTAATAGTTGTCATATATTCTTTCAAATCAGAAAACTGAAGATTGCTAGATTCTAAGAGTGATAGTTTATGTGGATCAGCCTTTTTATATAACATATAAAACATATCTAAATCCAATTCTGAAACACCTCTTGTAAGGTTAGCTGTATCAATTTTTATACCATATAAAAGTGCTGTCGCAACCTTTCCATCTATCTTCAAGCCACTTTCCAAATAATATTCAGCTATTATAGACGCACAGGAACCTACATCTGGTCTTATATCCCTATATGCATAGCCATTTTCTCCATACACAGGATGATGATCTATACATATTACATTCTCACTATCCACATCTACAGTATTAGCATTCCCTCTTTGAGAGTCAACTAGAATAATTGTAGTATTTTCATGAATTTCAGGATTTGAATCAACCTCAAAAACTTCAATATCAAGAAGTGCTATCATTTTATTTGTACTTTCTCTGTCTATCTTGCCTGAATAAATTATCCTTGGTTTTATATTATTCATATTATAAAGCAAGCTTTGTAGCCCATATGCACTTGCTATAGCATCTGGGTCTGGAAAATTATGCAACCTAATAATCACATCATCTGAATTAATATGTTTTAACATTTCATTTAAATTAAACATTTTAAATACCTTTCAAAAATATTCTGAATATTCCATTCGATTATACATTATATAATATTTGTTTGCAATCTTATAAGTCGTAATTTTTTATTGACTTTTATAACAATATGTTGCATAAATAGTATATGTGTAAATAAAAAGATGGAGGAATTAATGCGTTCTATTATAATTGAAGATATTAAAAAATTTATGTCAGATTTACTTGTCGGAAACGAATTTGATAACTTTCTTGTAAGTGAGGTGTCTATAACCACCACAAATACATTTACAATTGATGGTCACATAAATAAAAACTTTTTTTCACCCGAAGAACTAGAGGAAAGAAAAGATAAAGAACTATCTTTCTGGAGTGAAATAAAGCCTGTATGTTACGAATTAATTAAAGGAAAAAAAACACCTTGGAAGTTTAAAATTGTATTCATGAAGAGAATTGAAGATAATGAACAAATAGATGGTTTATTTATAAATGTTAAGTTTGAAAACAATGTATTAACCTGCATAACTGGTTCATCAATGAAATCTTTTTCTATGGATAAAACTTTTGAAAATGAATGGGATGAACAAGTTGAAAGCCACTTAAAAAAATATTAAAATTAATTTGATTAGCACTCTACTATCTTGAGTGCTAATTTTTTCTTGACTTTTACAGTGTTACATAATAAAATATTTTCTATACGAAAAAAATACAAAAGGAGTGTTTATTATGACAAAACAACAGGGAAGTCTTTCAATTAATAGTGAAAATATTTTTCCTATAATAAAGAAGTGGTTATATTCAGACCATGATATTTTCTTTAGAGAACTTGTGTCTAACGGAAGTGATGCAATAACAAAATTGAAAAAATTAGATATGATGGGTGAATATTCAATTCCTGATGATAACGAATTTAAAATAAGAGTAGTTGCCGACTCTACCAATAAAACATTAAAATTTATTGATAATGGAATCGGTATGACAGCTGATGAAGTAATTGAATATATTACACAAATTGCTTTTTCTGGCGCTGAAGCTTTCTTAGAGCATTATAAAGATAAAACAAATGATGATCAAATAATTGGTCATTTTGGTCTTGGTTTTTACTCTGCTTTCATGGTAGCCGATAAAGTTACAATAGACTCACTATCATACAAAGAAGGCTCTAGTGCAGTTTACTGGGAATGTGACGGCGGAACCGAGTATGAAATGAGTGACAGCGAAAAAACAGAAGTAGGAACTGAAATAACTTTATATTTAAATGAAAATAGTCTTGAGTTTGCAAACGAATATAGAGCAAAAGAAGTTCTTAAAAAGTACTGCTCTTTTGTTCCTGTAAATGTTTATCTAGAAGTAGCAAATTCAGAAGAAGAATATGAAGAAATAGAGCCTGATGAAGTAACTGAAAAAGATACAGTTATCGAAGAGGTTGTATATCCTGCTGAAACCCAAGAGATTGAAAATGAAAATGGTGAAAAGGAAACCGTTGAAACTAAACCTGAAACTAAAAAAACAAAAATTGTAAAAAGACCAGTTTCTTTAAGCAATCCTGCTCCATTATGGACAAAACATCCTAATGAATGTTCAGATGAAGATTATAAGGCATTTTATCGTGAAGTTTTTATGGACTTTAAAGAACCACTTTTCTGGATACATTTAAATATGGATTATCCATTTAACCTAAAGGGAATTTTATATTTTCCAAAATTAAATACACAATACGATACATTAGAAGGAACCATTAAACTATATAATAATCAGGTGTTTATTGCTGATAATATAAAAGAAGTGATTCCTGAATTCTTAATGCTTTTAAAAGGAGTAATAGATTGTCCAGATCTTCCTTTAAATGTTTCAAGAAGTGCATTACAAAATGATGGATTTGTAAACAAAATTTCTGAATATATATCAAAAAAAGTAGCAGATAAATTATCAGGAATGTGTAAAACAGATAAAGAAGCTTATGAAACATACTGGGATGATTTAAGCCCATTTATAAAGTTCGGATGCTTAAAAGATGAAAAATTCTGTGAAAAAATGACCGATTATATTTTATTTAAAAACCTTGATAATAAATTTATTACTCTGCCTGAATACTCAGAAAATGCTAATGAAGATAATAAAGACAAAGTATTTTATGTTACCGATGAAGTCTTACAAAGTCAGTATATAAACCTTTTCAAAGAAGAAGGTATAGATGCAGTAATGCTAACCCATAATATAGATTCTGCTTTTATAACTCATTTAGAGCAAAAAAATGAAGGTGTAAAATTTTTACGAATCGATTCAGATGTTACAGGAAACCTTAAAGAAGAAGGAGAAGTTAGCGAAGACGAATTAAAAGACTTATCAGAAATTTTCAAAAAAGCATTAAATAAAGAGAATCTTGAAATCAAACTTGAAAAACTAAAAAATAAAAATATTTCTTCGATGATCACCTCTTCTGAAGAAGGTAGACGTATGCAGGATATGATGAAAATGTATTCAATGCCTGGAATGGATATGAATATGTTTGGTGCTGGACCTGGTGAAACACTAATCTTAAATGCTAATAATGACTTGGTTAAATATGTTCTTGATAATAAAGAGTCAGAAAACACCGATTTATTCTGTAACCAGATTTATGATTTAGCCATGATTAGCTACAAACAATTGTCTCCAGAAGATATGACAGCATTTATTGCCAGAAGTAATGAAATTATGATGTTGCTTACAAAGTAATTTACAGTTATAATGGTACAATAAATCAAATAGGAAATGAGGAACACATATGAAATTATGGGGAGGACGTTTCACAAAAGAAACTGATCTTTTGGTACATAACTTCAACGCATCAATATCTTTTGATCAAAGATTTTATAAGCAGGATATAACAGGCAGTATCGCTCATGTTAAAGGATTAGAAAAAGCTGGTATAATAAACAGTTCAGAAAAAGATAGTATTATAAGCGGTCTTGAAGGTATTTTAACAGATATTGAAAATGGATCTCTAGAAATCTCAGATTCACATGAAGATATACATAGTTTTGTAGAAGCAACTCTTATCGAAAGAATTGGAGATGCTGGGAAAAAGCTTCATACAGGAAGAAGCCGAAATGATCAGGTAGCCCTTGATATGAAACTATATACAAAATCCGAAATACTGGAACTTGACTCTTTATTAAAAGAAATGTTAAATACTCTTCTTAAGATAATGGAATCAAATGTCGAGACCTATATGCCTGGATTCACACATTTACAAAAGGCTCAACCAATAACCTTAGCTCATCACATGGGTGCGTATTTTGAAATGTTTAGGAGAGATAGAGGAAGATTATCAGATATATTTGAAAGAATGAATTACTCGCCTCTTGGCTCAGGTGCCCTGGCTGGAACAACTTATCCAATTGACAGGGAGTTAACTTCTAGCTTGCTGGATTTTAATGCCCCTACATTAAATAGTATGGATTCTGTCTCTGATAGAGACTATTTAATAGAATTACTAAGTTCTATGTCGACAATCATGATGCATCTTAGTAGATTTTCTGAGGAAATAATCATTTGGAATTCTAATGAATATGGTTTCATAGACATAGATGATGCTTACAGTACAGGAAGCAGTATAATGCCACAGAAAAAAAATCCCGATATTGCTGAATTAGTCAGAGGTAAAACAGGTAGGGTTTACGGCTCATTAATGTCTTTACTAACAACTATGAAATCTCTTCCACTAGCTTATAACAAAGACATGCAGGAAGATAAAGAGCTAACTTTTGATGCAATTGATACTACAAAAGGCTGTATTGCTTTATTTAATGGCATGCTTGCTACTATGAAGTTTAACGAAGACAAAATGCTTAGAAGCACTAAAGAAGGCTTTACAAATGCTACAGATGCTGCAGATTATCTTGTTAATAAAGGTGTTCCTTTCAGAGATGCTCATAGTATAATCGGAGAGCTGGTTTTATTCTGTATAGATAAGAAAATCTCTTTAGATGAAATGTCTTTAGATGAGTATAAAAATATTTCTCCTGTTTTTGAAGAGGATATTTATGAAGCAATAAGCATAAAGACATGTGTTGAAAAAAGAACCACCCTTGGTGCTCCAGGAATTACATCAATGGAAAAAGTAATAAAAGAATACAAAAAGTATTTAGGATAAAATTTAACCTGCAGACATATCAAAATCTGCAGGTTTTTTTATTTTAAAAATTCTTTCAGTTCTTCTGATCTATTTTTCATTTTCAAGTAACCATCTTTATACATATTATTTATGTTATCTATATTCTTTTCAAGTCTTGAGAAATCTTTTGTGGTTTCTGGCATAATCAAGAAAACCTTTCCTTTCTTTTCCAAATCAAAAAGTTCTCTTTTTTGAGTGTTGTATACATCTGGTCTGTTGTTCATTACTTCTAAAAATTTTGGATAATCAGAATACTTTAATTTCAACAACCATTTTAGGCTTTCTGGACCCTTTTTATAATTTCTTTCTCTGGTAAGAACTACAATAAGTTTTTCACAGCCTGCTTCAAAAGCTCTTTTATAAGGTATAGGGTCACTTAGCCCACCATCCATATAAGGAGTATCATTAACTTTTATTATAGGAAATAATAAAGGTAATGCACAGGATGCCTGTAAAGATTTAAAATCCTCTTTTTCATCATCAACTGGAATATAGTCTGTTTTTCCAGTTAACATATTAGTGACAGCTGCTTCAGGTGTCTGAGGATATCTTTTGTATTCTTCATAGTTAAAAGGTATTAAGTTTTCCGGTATCTCTCTATAAGTGAAATCAAGATTAAAGTAGCTCTTGTTTTTTCTATCTATAAGATGCTTTACACCCATATATCTTTTATCATTCAAATAGTTAGTCATAATTTGCAAGGTTCTGCCTTTTTGCCTTGAAGCAAAATTAACTCCGTATGCAATTCCTGCAGAAGAACCAATTAAAAAATCTGTTTTAATGTCTTCTTCTAACAAAGCATCAGCAACCCCCATTGAAAAAATGGTACGGTTTGCTCCTCCCTCAAAAACAATTCCTGTTTTCATTTTTACGCCTCTCTATTATTTATATAAACTTCTAATTGATTATAAGGTATCTCAACACCTATTTTATCATATTCAAGTTTTATAATTTCATTTAATAGAAATTTTAAATCCCAGTAATCATCTGTATTTACCCAAACACGTAATTCTAATATAACCGCACTATCTGCTAATTCCTTTACAAAAACTTTAATGTCTTTATCTTTATGAATTTTTTCTTGAGCGTTAATTATGTCAAACAAAGTATCTTTTGCCAGCTTTATATCAGAATTATAAGAAATCCCTACTGGTATATCAAGTCTTCTTGTTTCCATTGCTGTTGCATTAGTAATATCGCTATTAGCAAGAGTTCCGTTAGGAATTGTTATACATTTATTATCTATTGTAATTATTGTAGTATAAAATAAATCTATTTTATCTACTGTTCCCTCTTGACCTGAACTTCCATCTATAATGTAATCTCCTACTCTAAAAGGATGGAGTATTAAAATCAAAACTCCTCCTGCAAAGTTTGCAAGACTTCCCTGAAGTGCCAAACCAATAGCTAGACCTGCTGATCCTAAAACGGCTATAAAAGAGGCAATTGGAACACCAAGTTGAGTGAGTATTAGTATAATTAAAACCACATAAAAAACAGTTCTAATCAAAGATTTAAAGAATTTTATTACGCTAATTTCTACTTCAAGTTTTCTTAAAATCTTATCAATAATCTTCGTTATTATTTTAATTACGAATTTACCAAGTATTAAAACTGCAATTCCTATTAAAACCTTTACACCAAAAGCTAGAACATCTGGCATATATGAATTTAGCAATTCTGTTATCTTTTCAGCATTAAACATACAAACACCTCCTCATCTTTATATTCTGTGAATAAATATACCACTTCTTAATTTAGGCTCAAACCAAGTAGATTTTGGTGGCATTAATAATCCAGCATCTGCTACATTAAATAATTCTTCTATATCTGTAGGATACATAGCAAATGCTACTTTCATATCCTCTTTACATCTTTTTTCTAATTCTCCAAGACCTCGTATCCCCACCGACAAATCCTATTCTTTTATCATTCCTTGGATTTTCTATGCCTAAAATCGGTTCAAGAATATCATTTTTGTAAAATCGCTACATCAAGTTGATCTACAACATTATTACACGCAGGCTTGTTCTTGGTAGTAAGTTTGTACCAATTATCACTTAGAAACATTCCCATTTCACCTTTATGTTCAGGTTTATAAGGATTTTTTGCCACTTTTTTTTAATTTCAAAATTTTCTTTTATCGCTTTTATGAATTTGTTTTCTTCATATCCATTTTAAATCCGCAACTACTCTATTATAATCCATTATATTCAATTGATTTCCTGGAAAAAATAACTGATAAAAAATAATTAAATTCTTCACTTCCATCAAAATTCGGATTTTTCTTTTCTTCTTTTTAAGCCAGCTTTTACAGCTGAAGCTGCACGATGATGTCCATCCGCAATATATAGGCTATCCATTTTTTCGAATTCTTTGACCTAATAATATATATTTTATTATTATCTTCAACTTTCCAGACTCTGTGTCTAATATCATCATCTGAGACAAAATCATATGTTGGTTCTTTTTGTTTCACCTCTTCGACAATATCATCAATATTTTTTCTTTGCTCTATAAGCTAAAAAAAATTGGTCCTGTCTGGGCTGAACAGATGTCAACATGTTTTATTCTGTCCGTTTCTTTGGCTGCCATTGTAATTTTCATGTTTTTTTTTACAAACTTCGTTTTCATAGTCATCAATTGATACACATGCAACCAAACCTGTTTGAGATCTTTCATTCATGGTAAGCTCATATATAGTAATAACACTCATCAGGATCTTCAATAAATGTCTCATCTTTTATTCTATCTTCTAGGATTTCTTTCGCCTTTTTATAAACTCTATCATCATACATATCAACACTATCATCAAATGATGTTTCTGCTCTGTCAATTTTCAAAAACGAGAGGTTCTCCTTTCGGACAACCTCTACAGCTTCTTTTCTGTTGTAAACATCATAAGGTAGTGCTGCCACTTTTGAAACCACATTATTATTTGGTCTTATACACTTAAATGGTTTAATAATCGCCATTAATTTACCACCCTCACTCCTATTACGCCTTCAATATTTTTTTATTCTTTCCACTAAGCTATCAGATGCCTTACCATCTAAATCAAGCACTGTATATGCATAGTCTCCCTTACTTTTATTAATCATATCAGAAATATTTATATTTTCTTTTGCAAATGCTGTTGTAAACTGACTAATCATATTTGGAATATTTTTATGCTGAACCAATGCTCTAGCTTCCTTGGTGCAAAATCCCATATCACAATTAGGATAATTTACTGAATTTTTTAATATTTCCATTTTCAATAAAGTCTGTGAGCTGTCTAACTGCCATAATAGCACAATTAATCTTCTGATTCAACAGTAGACGCTCCAAGATGTGGAATCACAACTGCATTTTCCATTTTCACAGTCTTAGGGTTTGCAAAATCAGTTATATATTTTTTTAACTTTACCACTTTCCAAAGCTTTTGCCATATCATCATCATCTAACAAGGGTGTCTCTAGGAGAAGTTTAAAATAGTTACACCATCTTTCATTAATTCAAATGTTTCTTCACAAATCATTCCTTTTGTATCTTCAACTGCAGGAAGATGTAAAGTTATATAATCACATTCAGCACAAATTTCCTGTATTGATTTTGAACGAATAACTGATCTAGAAAGCTGCCAAGCTCCATCGATGGAAATATATGGGTCGTAACCATAAACTGTCATGTCTAAATCTACAGACTGAATTAGCAACCCTAACACCTATTGCTCCTAAACCTATAACTCCAAGTTTTTTTACCTTTAATTTCATTTCCTGCAAAACAACTTTTCTGTTTTTTCAGCTGTTTTTAGCAATATTTTCATCACCCTTATTTGCTTTAACCCAGTCAATTCCTTCTACTATACCTCTAGCACCCAAAAATAGAGATGCTATAACTAATTCTTTAACACTGTTCGCATTTGCTCCAGGTGTGTTAAAAACAACAATCCCTTTTTTTGCAAGTTCATCAACTGGTATATTATTTACTCCCGCTCCGGCTCTAGCTATAGCCTTTTAAGTTATCTGAAACTTCCATTTCATGCATAGATGCACTTCTAACTAAAATCACATCTGCTTCTTCAATTTTATCTGTTTGCTCATATCCCTGATCAAAAAGATTTGTCCCCTCTTCTGAAATGGCATTCAGGCAATAATACTTATACATCGGTTCATCTTCTTTCTTTATTTGTTTTCCTGTTCAAATTCTTTCATGAATTCAACTAGCTTTTCAACACCTTCAATTGGCATTGCATTGTAAATACTTGCTCTCATACCACCTACTGTTCTATGCCCTTTAAGATTTTCAAATCCTTTTTCTTTAGCTGCTTTTATAAATTTTGCATCTAAATCATCATTTCCAGTAACAAATGGTACATTCATTAATGAACGAGAATCTTTTTCAACTGTTCCTTTAAACATTTCACTTGAATCAAGGAAATCGTATAAAATTCCTGCTTTTTTTCTCGTTATGAGCTTTCATTTTTTCAAGACCACCCATTTTTTTAAGCCATTTAAAAACTTTTCCACATACATAAATTCCATATGCTGGAGGTGTATTATATAGAGATTTTGCATCATCATGTACTTTATATTTCATCATTGTCGGTGTACCTGGTAATGTATCTTCTGTAATAAGGTCTTCACGAATTATCACGATTACAACACCAGCTGGTCCAATATTTTTTTGAACTCCACCGTAAATAACTCCATACTTTGTGACATCTATTGGCTCAGATAAAAAGCATGATGAAACATCAGCTACTAATGTCTTGCCTTTAGTGTTTGGTAACTCTTTAAATTTCGTTCCATAGATTGTATTGTTTTCACAAATATATACATAATCTGCATCTTCACTAATTTGAAGATCAGAACAATCTGGAATGTATGAAAAAGTTTTATCTTTTGATGAAGCTATAACATTTGCTTTACCATAAATACAAGCTTCTTCATATGCTTTTTTAGCCCACTGGCCAGTTACTATATAGTCTGCTACTCCATTTTTCATTAAATTCATTGGCAACATAGCAAACTGTAAAGATGCTCCTCCCTGTAGAAAAAGCACTTTATAATTATCTGGAATTTTCATTAATTCCCTTAAATCATTTTCCGCATCAGTAATGATTTCCTCATACACTTTAGAGCGATGACTCATTTCCATAACAGACATGCCACAACCTTTATAATCAAGCATTTCGTCTGAAACTTCTTTTAAGACTTCTTCAGGCAAAACTGCTGGACCTGCGGAAAAATTGTATATTCTACTCATTTCTTTTCCTCCTACTAAATCCTATTATTAAACAAGTCCTCTATCTTTTAAATCCTCAGCTGCAAAAACTTCACTTATAGGTGTATTTGGAGCAACCATAGGGAATACTTTATCATCTGTATCAATAACACATTCTATTAAAACAGGAACTGTTTGTGATAAAGCTTCTTTTAAAATTGATTCTGCTTCTTCAAGTTTAGTTATTCTATATGCTTTTGCTCCCATTGCTTCTGCTAATTTAACAAAATCAACTTTGTCTACTAATGTTGTACTTGAATATCTTTTATCATAGAAAAGTGTCTGCCACTGTCTAACCATACCTAGAGCATGATTATTTAAAACCACTTCTACTATAGGAATATCATATCTTGTAGCTGTTGCAAGTTCGTTCATGTTCATTCTAAAACAACCATCACCTGCAATGTTTATTACTTTTTTATCTGGCTTACCTACTTTAGCACCTATGCAAGCACCAAGTCCGTAACCCATAGTTCCTAAACCACCTGATGAGATAAATGTTTTTGGTTCACTATATTTATAAAATTGTGCACTCCACATTTGATGCTGCCCAACATCTGTTGTTATAACAGCTTCTCCATTTGTTAACTCATAAAGTTTTTCGATAATATATGGTCCTGTAAGTGTTGATTTATCATAAGTTAGTGGAAATTGTTTCTTTAAGTCTTTGATTGTGTCAATCCACTCTTCTCTTTCAACTCTTTCAAGCATTGGGTTTAATTTTTGAAGTATTTCTTTTATATCTCCTACAATACTTGCTGCTGTCTTTACATTTTTGTTTATTTCTGCTTCATCCACATCAAAATGTATTACTTTTGCTTTTCTTGCAAATGTAGCTGCATTTCCTGTTACCCTATCTGAAAATCTACTTCCAACAGAGATAAGAAGATCACATTTTGTAACACCTAGGTTTGCTGTTTTTGTACCATGCATACCGAGCATTCCAGTATAAAGTTCATCTCTTCCGTCAAATGCACCTTTTCCTAAAAGTGTATCGCAAACAGGGGCATTAACTAAAGATGCAAATTCCTTTAATTCAGCTGCTGCATCTGAAGCTACTACACCAGCACCTGCTAATATAAAAGGTTTTTTTGCTTTCTTTATAAGTTCTGCTACCTTTTTAAGGTCATGCTCTTTTATTTTGTTTGTACAATTTTCGATAGACTTAGGCTCTTCATATTTATATTCTGCTTTTTCAGCTGTAACATCTTTTGTAATATCAATAAGTACTGGCCCTTTTCTACCTGAGGCCGCAACATAAAATGCTTTTCTAATTGTTTCAGCTAATTTGCTTACATCTTTTACAATATAGTTATGTTTTGTTAAAGGCATAGTTGCTCCAACAATATCTACCTCTTGAAATCCATCTGTTCCAAGCATTGATTTTGCAACATTAACTGTAATTGCCACCATTGGAACTGAATCCATATGGGCTGTGGCAATACCTGTTATTAGGTTAGTACTACCTGGTCCTGAAGTAGCAAAACATACTCCTACTTTTCCTGTTGCTCTTGCATAACCGTCAGCTGCATGAGCTGCTCCCTGTTCATGGGATGTTAAATAATGATTTATTTCATCTGAATGTTTATATAAAGCATCATATATATTTAATATTGTTCCACCTGGATAACCGAAAATCGTATCAACTTTCTGTTCTTTTAAACATTCTATTACAATTTCTGCACCTGTTAATAACATATTATCACTTCTTTCTATTTGATTATTTATTCTGGTAACTGAAGAATGGCACCTTTGTCAGCAGATGTAACCAATGCTGCATAACGCTGTAAGTATCCTTTTTTAATTTTTGGTTCTCTTGGCTGCCATTTTTCTTTTCTTGCTTCAAATTCTTCGTCGCTTACTACAAAATCTATAGTATTTTTATTTATATCGATTTTAATAATGTCTCCTTCTTCAACAAAGGCAATTGGTCCACCTACTGCTGCTTCTGGAGAAACATGTCCTATTGACGCTCCTCTTGTGGCACCACTAAAGCGTCCATCTGTTATAAGAGCAACTTCCTTATCAAGACCCATTCCAGCAATTGCTGATGTTGGATTAAGCATTTCTCTCATACCTGGTCCACCTTTTGGTCCTTCGTATCTTATAACTACTACATCTCCAGCTACTATTTTTCCAGCATTTATTGCATCTATAGCATCTTCTTCCTGGTCAAATACTCTTGCTGGTCCTTGATGTATAAGCATCTCCTCTGCTACCGCTGAACGTTTAACTACACATCCGTTTGGTGCAAGGTTACCTGTTAGAACTGCAATTCCACCTGTTTCACTATATGGATTTTCTACAGGTCTTATAATGTTATGATCTAAATTTGTACATCCATCAATATTTTCTTTAATTGTTTTCCCTGTACAAGTCATTAAATCTGTATATAAAAGTCCTTTTTTGTCAAGTTCGTTCATTACCGCATATACACCACCTGCTAAATCAAGGTCTTCCATAAAAGCTTTTCCTGCTGGCGCAAGATGACATAGGTTTGGTGTTTTCGCACTAATATCATTAGCAATTTCAAGGTTTAAATCAACTCCTGCTTCATGTGCAATGGCTGGAAGATGAAGCATACTGTTTGTACTACATCCTAATGCCATATCAATTGTTAAAGCATTTGTAAATGATTTTTCTGTCATTATATCTAAAGGTTTAATATCTTTTTCTAATAATTCCATAATTTTCATTCCTGCATGTTTAGCAAGTCTGATTCTTTCTCCCATAACAGCTGGAATAGTTCCATTTCCTTTAAGACCCATTCCTAAAGCTTCTGTTAAACAGTTCATGCTATTAGCTGTATACATTCCTGAACATGATCCACATGTAGGACATGAACGTTCTTCATATTCTTCAAGTGTTCCAATATCTATTTTTCCTGAATTATAAGCACCAACTGCTTCAAATAAATCTGAAAGACATGTTCTGTCTCCGTTTGGCATTCTACCTGCAAGCATTGGTCCACCACTAACAAATATTGTTGGTACATTTATTCTTGCTGCTGCCATAAGAAGTCCAGGTACATTTTTATCACAGTTTGGAACCATAACCAATGCATCGAACTGATGTGCAAGAGCCATTGCTTCTGTTGAGTCTGCAATAAGTTCTCTTGTTACAAGAGAATATTTCATTCCTGTATGACCCATTGCAATACCATCACAAACAGCAATTGCTGGGAACTCAATAGGTGTTCCTCCAGCCATAATTACTCCCTTTTTAACAGCTTCAACAATTTTATCTAAATTAATGTGACCCGGCACTATTTCGTTCTGAGAGCTGACGACACCTATTAAAGGTCTCTCTAATTCTTCTTTTGTGTATCCTAGTGCATTAAATAATGAACGATGGGGCGCCTGCTGCACTCCTTTTGTTACTGAATCACTTCTCATATTATCTCCATCCTTTGCTTTGTTTATTTGATATATTAATTTTATATATTACATTAATTATGTAAAAAAAGTTATCAGATACTATAATAGCTTATTTTTTCACTTATTTCAATAGATAATTCTATGAAAAAACAACACTGCTATGCAGTGCTGTTTCTAAATGTTAATATTAAATTCTTATTCCATTCCTTCAGATGCTTTTTCAACCTGAACGATAGCTGACTTTTGCATTGGTATTCTACAATTTTTATTGTTTCCAAATTCAACTGTTACAGTATCATCTGTAATATCAATAAGTACTCCAAAAAATCCGCTAGATGTTAATACAGTGTCCCCCACTTCCATGGAAGCAATAAGTTCTTTTATTTTGTTTTGTTGTTTTTTCTGTGGTCTAATTAAAATGAAGTACATAAATCCTCCAAATACCACCACATAAATAACAATCATAACCCAACTTGAGCCACCACTAGTTGCCAATAATAAAGATAAATCCATCTTTGTCTTTCCTCCTAATTAATTATATATATGCTTCAAGCTTTTGCTTTTTATATTTCGCGAAAGAATTATTTTCTATTGCTTCTCTCGCCTCTTCCATCATTGTATTATAGAAATACAAATTATGCAATACACATAATCTCATTCCTAGCATTTCTTTTGCTTTTAACAGGTGCCTTATATAAGAACGACTATAGAATTTACAAGTTGGACAATCACATCCTTCTTCAATCGGTCTTTCATCTAACTCATATTTTGCATTAAATAGATTTATCTTTCCTTGATTTGTATATAGGTGTCCATGCCTACCATTTCTCGTAGGATATACGCAGTCAAAAAAGTCTACTCCTCTTTCAATTCCTTCTAGGATATTTGCTGGTGTACCAACGCCCATTAAATAAGTAGGTTTATCCTTTGGTAAGTGTGGTATAACTGCATCTAATATCCTATACATTTCATCATGTGTTTCTCCAACAGCCAGACCACCTATGGCATAGCCTGCCAGGTCAAGTTCTGCTATTTGTTTAGCATGTTCTATTCTAATATTTTCAAATATTGCTCCTTGATTAATTCCAAAAAGTATTTGTTCCTTATTAATAGTGTCTTCTAATGAATTTAGTCTTTTCATTTCATCCTGACACCTTTTAAGCCATCTAGTGGTTCTATCTACAGAATCCTGTACATATTTTTCATCAGCTTTACTTGAAGGACATTCATCAAATGCCATTGCTATTGTTGATGCAAGATTAGATTGAATCTGCATACTTTCTTCCGGCCCCATAAAAATCTTTCTTCCATCTATATGGGAACTAAAATAAACTCCCTCTTCTTTTATCTTCCTTAAACTGGATAAGGAAAACACCTGAAAGCCACCTGAATCTGTTAATATAGGTTTGTCCCATACCATAAATTTTTGTAATCCACCCATTTTTTTTACAACCTGATCACCCGGTCTTAAATGTAAATGATATGTGTTTGAAAGTTGTACCTGAGTTTTTATACCATTTAAATCCTGAGTAGATACCCCGCCTTTTATAGCCGCTGCTGTTCCTACATTCATGAAAACCGGTGTTTGTATCTTACCATGAACTGTAGTAAGTTCACCTCTTTTTGCATTTCCATCTGTATTTAATATTTTATACATTAATTTTCCCTGCTTATCTATTGGTTTTATTTATATATGAAGCATTCTAACACATTTTATTATATTTGCAAATTAATTTGTTTTATGTTATAATTCGAAAGTTGTGAATAAATCAAGTTAAATTTATATAAATCAGTTTGTATGCTTTAACTATAGTTGGAGCTTTTTTTATGCTCAAGAAAGGAATTAATTAATGAGATTTGAGGAACTAGAAATAAACGAAAAACTGCTTAAAGGTATAGAAGAAATGGGGTTTGAAGAAGCTTCACCCATCCAAACAGAAGCTATACCTGAAATATTAAGTGGAATTGATATAATAGGTCAAGCTCAAACAGGAACTGGAAAAACTGCTGCTTTTGGAATACCTGTTTTAGAAAAGCTTGATCCTAAAGATAAAAACCTTCAGTCGCTTATACTTTGCCCTACTAGGGAACTTGCAATACAGGTAGCTGAAGAATTTAGAAAATTGGCAAGATTCATGCCAGGAATAAAAATACTACCTATATACGGTGGTCAAGAAATTGTTAAACAGATAAAGTCTTTAAAAAGTGGAACACAGATAGTCATAGGGACACCAGGGCGAGTTATGGACCATATGAGGAGAAAAACACTAAAACTTGACAACTTAAAAAATATTATTCTTGATGAAGCAGATGAAATGTTAAACATGGGATTTAGAGAAGACATAGAAACAGTTTTAAAAGAAACACCAGAAGAAAGACAAACAATTTTATTCTCTGCAACAATGCCTAAAGCTATATTACAAATCGCAAGAACATATCAAAAGAATGCAAAAACAATAAAGGTTGTAAAAAAAGAGCTTACAGTTAAAAATATTGAACAGTATTATTATGAAGTAAGACCTAAAAATAAAGAAGAAGTTCTAACACGCTTATTAGATATTCATAATCCAAAGCTTTCTGTAATATTTTGTAACACAAAAAAACGTGTTGATGAACTTGTAGAATCTCTAAAAGGAAGAGGATATTTTGCAGAAGGTCTTCATGGTGACTTAAAACAGTCTCAAAGAGACAGGGTAATGAATGGTTTTAGAAGAGGAACTACTGAAATCCTTGTTGCTACAGATGTTGCTGCAAGAGGTATAGATGTGGATAATGTTGATGCTGTTTTCAATTATGATTTACCACAGGATGATGAGTATTATGTGCATAGAATAGGCCGAACTGGTCGTGCTGGAAAATCAGGTGTTGCGTTTTCTTTTGTAATAGGTAAAGAAGTATACAAACTAAAAGATATTCAAAGGTATTGCAAAACCAAAATAATTGCAAGACCTATACCTACAATTGACGATATTAAAAACACAAGAATAGATAAACTTTTTGAAGTAGTTTCTGAAATTATATCCGAAAATGATTTAACAGAAATGATTAATATAGTTGAAAAGAAAGCAAATGACTGTGACTACACTACTCTAGACATTGCAGCTGCTTTCTTAAAGATGAATACCTCTCAAAATGAAAAAGAAGTAGATAATGCATCTGAATTTTCTTTTGACAATACTGGAGCTGAAACTGGTATGGTAAGACTATTTATTAATATAGGAAAGAATCAAAAAATCACACCAGGAAATATTTTAGGAGCAATAGCTGGAGAAAGCGGAATGCCTGGTAACTTAGTTGGTGCAATTGATGTTCATGATAAATATACTTTTGTCGAAGTACCTGTAGAATTCGCACCAAATGTTTTAAAGGCCATGAAAAATGTTAAAATCAGAGGTAAATCAATTAATATTGAGCCCGCAAACGCTAAATAATATGTTATAATATAAAAAACTTTATGGAGTTGATAATAATATGGCTGGTTCAAATTTGGGAACAATATTTAAAATAACCACATGGGGAGAATCTCATGGGAAAGCTGTTGGAGTAGTAATTGACGGATGTCCCGCAGGACTTTTACTAGATGAAAATGATATACAGGAATACTTAGATAGAAGAAAACCTGGTTCATCAGAATATTCAACAACTAGAAATGAAGATGATAAAGTCAATATTCTCTCCGGAGTCTTCAAAGGTATGACTACTGGTACTCCTATTTCATTGATGGTTCATAATAAAGATCATCACTCTACTGACTATGGAAATATTGCTGATTCGTACAGACCAGGTCATGCAGATTTTTCTTTTGATATGAAATATGGATTTAGAGACTATAGGGGTGGTGGACGTTCTTCTGGACGAGAAACTATAGGAAGAGTTGCTGCAGGAGCTATCGCTTCAAAGATATTAAAGCAACTTGATATAAATATTTTTACTTATGCTAAAGAAATTGGTGGTATTCCTCTTTCTGATGGAAATTTAAACGATGCTGTTAAAGGTATGCTGGATTCAAAAAGAAATGAAGGCGACTCAGTAGGCGGAATTATCGAGTGCGTAGTCAAAGGACTTCCAGCTGGAGTAGGTGAACCAGTTTTTGATAAACTTGATGCTAATTTATCTAAAGCTATCATGTCAATAGGTGCAGTAAAAGCTTTTGAAATAGGTGATGGAATTATGTCTTCATCAAGTATAGGTTCAAAAAACAATGATGCGTTTCAAGTTTCAGATGGCAAAATCGGTAAAGTAACAAATCATTCTGGAGGTGTACTTGGTGGTATATCAGATAATTCAGATATAATATTAAGAGCACATTTTAAACCAACTCCTTCAATTTATAAACCACAGAGCAGTGTTAATAAATCTGGAGAAAATATTGAACTAACTATAAAAGGAAGACATGACCCTATAATAGTACCTAGAGCAATAGTCGTTGTAGAGTCGATGGTTGCAATAACGCTACTGGACATGATGCTTATTGGAATGAGTTCAAAATTAGATAACTTAATAAAAGTATATTATAATTAAATAAATGATTAAAAAAAGCACTGATTCTTATGAGCCAGTGCTTTTCATTATCTTTATCTATCTATATAATGGATACTTATCTGTTAACGATTTTACCAAAGCCATTGCTTTATCTTTGTTTGCATTATCTTTTACAAGGATTGATATTGCTTCTGCTATCACATCCATATCCTCAGCATTCATTCCTCTTGAGGTTACTGCTGCAGTACCCAATCTAATTCCACTTGTAACATTTGCTGACGCAGGATCATTTGGAATAGAATTTTTATTGCATGTTATATTAGCAACATCTAGCATTTCTTCACAATCTTTACCTGATATTCCTAAATTTCTCAAATCCACAAGCATAAGGTGATTATCTGTTCCACCTGAGAAAATATGAAATCCTCTGTTCATTAAACCATTTGCAAGTGCAGAAGCGTTTGCTACAACATTTTTTGCATATGTTTTAAAACTTGGATCTAGAGCTTCTTTAAAGCATACAGCTTTAGCAGCTATGACATGCATCAATGGTCCACCTTGAATTCCTGGAAATACAGCTTTATTAAAGTTGAATTTTTCCTGCATTTCATTGCTAGAAAGAATCATTCCACCTCTAGGACCTCTTAATGTTTTATGTGTTGTAGATGTAGTAACATGAGCATATGGAATTGGACTTTCATGCTCACCACCTGCAATAAGACCTGCAATATGAGCGATATCTACCATTAAGTATGCTCCTACTTCATCAGCTATTTCTCTGAATTTTTTAAAATCTATTTTTCTTGCATATGCACTTGCACCTGCAATAATTAATTTCGGCTTACATTCTTTTGCTTTCGCAAGAACTGCTTCGTAATCTATATATCCTTCTTCATTTACTCCATAGAATTCAGATTTAAAATATTTTCCAGACATGTTAACCTTACTTCCATGACTTAAATGTCCTCCATGTCCGAGATCCATACCTAAAACTGTATCTCCTGGTTTAACCATTGCAAAAAATACTGCCATATTTGCCTGTGCACCTGAGTGTGGTTGAACATTTGCATATTCACATCCAAAAAGTTCTTTCACTCTTTCTATAGCAAGGGTCTCCACGACATCTACATATTCACATCCACCATAATATCTTTTTCCAGGATAACCTTCTGCATATTTATTTGTTAACGGCGAACCCATAGTTGCCATAACCTCTTTACTCACAAAGTTCTCAGACGCTATAAGCTCTATATGGCTGTTCTGTCTGTCTATTTCGTTTAGCATGGCTTTTGCTACTTCAGGGTCATAAGCCATTACATTGTCAAATGAATACATCTTTTTTCCTCCAACTAATCTTTAATCCTAATCACAATTTGATACATTATATCATATAAAAGTAAATATTAGAATATATAAATTTATTTTTTAAAAATTTGTACATTCTATAAATCAAAAAAACTACTCTATAAGAACATAGAGCAATTTTTTAATAATCATTAGTCTAGTATTTTACCATCAGTACTAATTGTAATTATTTGCCATGGTAAGAATTTACCACTGTTTTGAAGAGCAGTCTTAACTGCATATTCAATTCCTCCACAACAAGGTACTTCCATTCTTACAACAGTAACACTTTTAATTTCATTATTTTTTATAATTTCAGTAAGCTTTTCCGAGTAGTCTGTTTCATCAAGCTTTGGACAGCCGATCAATGTAACCTTATTTTTTATAAATTCATTATGAAAATCCCCATAAGCATATGCTGTACAATCAGCTGCTATTAATAAATTAGCTCCATTAAAATATGAGGCATTAACTGGTGCTAGTTTTATTTGTACTGGCCATTGTCTAAGCTGACTTTCAACTAAGTGTGACTGCTCTTCTTTTTTTTCTGAGTCTCTAGTTATTGCTTTTGGGCTTTCACCAGGGCATCCACATTGTGATTGTGCTGCTTTTTTTGCAGCCTGATTTGCTTTAACCTCTTCTTCATTATATTCAAGAGCTTCTCTTTCCTCAAAGGTAATTGCTCCTGTTGGGCAGGTTGGCAGGCAGTCGCCCAGGCCATCACAATAATCATCTCTCAATAATTTTGCTTTTCCATCTATCATCCCAATCGCATCCTCATGACAAGCTATTGCACATGCTCCACAACCGTTACATTTTTCTTCATCAATTTTTATTATTCTTCTAATCATTTTTTATTCCCTCCTTGACTTTGATTATATAATACATTAATATATTTTGAAAGTATGTTGTTTTTACAACAAACGAGGTGAAAATGGAAAATAAATATATCATATTAAAAAAATGTTCTTTATTTGATACTATTGATGAAAATCAAATAAAATCCATGCTATCTTGCTTAGTTGCTTCTGAGAACTCCTTTGAAAAAAATGAATTTATATACCAAACAGGAGACCGTGTTTCAAAAATCGGAATAATTCTATCAGGAAGTATAAACATTATAAAAGAAGACTTTTGGGGCAACAGAAGTATTATTTCTCATATAAGTATTGGTGACCTCTTTGGAGAATCATTCTCTTTTTCAGGTAACAATAAAATAACTATGGATGTTCTTTCTAATGAAAAAACAGAAGTTTTATTTATAGATTATGGAAAAATCATTACAACATGTAGCAGTGCTTGTGAATTTCATACAACATTAATAAGAAATATGCTAAAGATACTTGCAAATAAGAACGTAACTTTAACTGGGAAAATGGAACATCTAACCAAAAGAACTACAAAAGAAAAATTGCTTTCATATCTTTCTGAACAATCAATAAAATATGAAAGCAATTCATTTACTATACCTTTTAATCGTCAGGAACTTGCTGACTACCTTTCTGTGGAAAGAAGCGCTATGTCAAACGAACTGTCTAAAATGAGAAATGAAGGTCTTATTTCTTATAATAAAAATAATTTTATTCTTCACTAATATTAATTTTCAATTCAAGTTCTTCAAGCTGTTTTTCTTCAACCACTCCTGGTGCTTCAGTCATTAGACAAGAAGCATCTTTTATTTTTGGAAAAGCAATAACTTCTCTTATGCTATCTTCTTTTGCCATCAGCATAATTAATCTATCAAGACCATATGCGAGCCCTGCATGAGGTGGTACTCCATATTTAAACGCATCAAGCAGAAAACCAAATCGTTCATTAGCTTCTTCTTTTGAAAATCCTAAGAGTTCAAACATTTTTTCCTGAACTTCTCTTTGATGTATTCTTACACTTCCTCCACCTATCTCTGTTCCATTTAAAACTATATCATACGCTTTAGCTCTAACTTTTCCTGGATCAGTGTCGAGTAAAGGAATATCTTCATCTAAAGGCATTGTAAATGGATGATGCATAGCCACATATCTGCCCTGCTCCTGCGAATACTCTAAAAGTGGAAAGTCAGTTACCCATAAAAATTTAAACTCGTTTTTATTTAATAAATCAATATTTTTTGCCAATTCAAGTCTTAAATTGCCAAGCACATTATAAACTATCTCATCCTTATCAGCTGCAAATAAAAGTAAGTCTCCTGGTTTTCCTTCCATAACTTCTGAAAGAGCTTTTAGTTCATCTTCAGTCATAAATTTTGCAAATGAAGACTTGTAAGTTCCGTCTTCGTTTATTACAAGATACGCCAATCCTTTTGCACCAAATTCTTTTGCAAAGTCTACCAGCCCATCAATTTTCTTTCTAGGCATACTTCCCATACCTGTAGCATTTATTCCTCTAACGCTTCCTCCTGCCTGAATTGCTGAAGTAAAAACTCCAAAACCACAATTTTCAACAGTTTTTGTTACATTTACTAATTCCAGACCAAAACGAATATCTGGTTTATCTGAACCAAATCTATCCATAGCCTGAGCATATGTAAGTTTTTCTATCGGAAGTGTTACATCTACTCCGATTATATCTTTAAACATTTTAGCTAAAAGTCTTTCATTTATTTCAATAACATCATCTACATCAACAAAAGAAAGTTCCATATCTATCTGCGTAAACTCTGGTTGTCTGTCTGCTCTTAAGTCTTCATCTCTAAAGCATTTGGCTATTTGATAATATCTGTCATAACCTGAACACATTAACAACTGTTTAAACAGCTGTGGTGATTGTGGTAAAGCATAGAAATTTCCTGGATGTACTCTACTTGGAACAAGGTAATCTCTTGCTCCTTCTGGTGTACTTTTATTTAATATAGGTGTTTCAATCTCTAAAAATCCTTCTTCAGATAAAAAGTTTCTAACACAAACTGCTGCCTGACTTCTCATAATAAGATTTTTTTGTAAATCAGGTCTCCTTAAATCTAAATATCTATATTTAAGTCTCATTTCTTCTTTTGTATTACTTCCTTCTTCAATTGGAAATGGAGGTGTTTCTGATTCAGATAAAATCCTAAGTTCAGTTACTCTTATTTCAATATCTCCTGTTTTTAGGTTTTCATTAACGGCTCCCTCTCTTTTGCAGACCTCGCCTACCACTCCTAAAACAAACTCACTTCTAAGTGTTTCTGCCTTTTTAAAACCTTCTTCTTTAACATCTTTGACATCAAAAATCAACTGAATAAGTCCTGAACGATCTCTTAAATCAATAAAAATAAGACTTCCTAAATCTCTCCTCTTTTGAACCCATCCCATTAGGGTAACTTTTTCACCTATGTTTTTATTTGAAACTTCACTACATCTATGACTTCTTTTTAGCCCTGTCATTGTTTCAGCCATTAATTCTTTCCTCTTTCCTTAAAATAATTCATTTATTTTTTCTAAATTAACTTGGGTACTTTCCCCTGTTTCCATGTTTTTTACACTTGCTTGATTTTTAGTTATTTCATCTTCACCAATAATTACAGTGTATAAAGCTCCTATCTTATTCGCATACTTCATCTGAGCTTTTACGCTTCTGTCCATATAATCAGTCTCAACAATAATTCCTTGATTTCTTAGCCTATTCACAATCTCATAAGCTTTTATTTTGGATTCTTTTCCTAGGATCCCTATATAAAGTTGAACTTTTGCTTCTGATTCTAATTCAATTTTTTCTTTTTCTAAAAAATATAAAATTCTCTCTAGTCCTATTCCAAATCCAGCTGAAGGTATTTCCTGCTTTTCATCTATTTCCTTAATCAGATTATCATATCTACCTCCACCACAAAGAGTGAAACCTTCATTATTTACAAACTCAAAAACCGTTTTTGTATAATAATCCAATCCTCTCACTATACCTGTATCCACTTCAAAAGGTATATTTAATTCATTTAAAAGATACTGAAGTTCTTCAAAATGCTCTTTACAATCTTCATCTAAATACTCAATTGTTCTTGGAGCATCCTTTATTATATCTTTACATGTAGAGACTTTACAATCTATAACCCTTAATGGATTCTTAACCATTCTTTCCTGGCATAATGGGCAAAGGTCATCTCTTCGTTTATTTAAATACTCTAAAAGTGCTTCGTTATAGTCTGCTCTACAGTTATCACAGCCAATACTGTTTATATGCAGCTTAGCATCTTTCAATCCAATTTTATCTATTAATTTTGTAATAAACACAATAAGCTCAAGTTCAACCATTGGACTTTTTGAACCTACAAACTCAATCCCAAACTGATGATGTTGTCTTAATCTACCACTTTGTGGCTTTTCATATCTAAAAGCTGGTGTTACATAAAAAAGTTTTGTTGGAGCTGGTTCTGCATACATACTATGTTCTAGATATGCTCTTATTGCTCCAGCTGTACCTTCTGGCTTCAAGGTTATACTTCTGTCACCTTTATCCAAAAATGTGTACATTTCTTTCTGAACAACATCTGTTGTTTCTCCAACTCCTCTTTCAAACAAAACAGTATGTTCAAAAACCGGGGTGATTATTTCCTTTATATTAAAAAGAGCTGCTTGTTCTCTACATATTTTTTCAATAACAGTTCTTTTATGCATGTCCAGTCCATACCAATCCTGAGTACCTCTTGGTGCCCTAGTAATCATATTAAAACCTCTCTTCTTCAATCATTTTTCTTATATCATTATTATTTATTATTTTTTGAAAAGTTATAAAAACTTCCATATCATAATTTTCTATCTCATCAATCATTAAATCTACCGCAGCATCTATGTCAAATCCTTCTCTATAAGTACGATGTGAAATCAACGCTGAAAAAACATCACTAACTCTTAGTATTCTTGCACCCAAAGGAATATTTTCCCCTTTTAAACCTTCTGGATAACCTGTACCATTATAATTTTCATGATGATACAAAACTGAATCAATCATAAAATCAGAAAAGCCTTTTCCTTTAAGAATATCATAACTTAGTTTTGAGTGCATTCTCATATATTTAATTTCGTCTGATGATAATGCGTCAGAATAATTCCCATCTATATATCTTGATAACTTTAATTTACCAATATCATGATAGATACCTGCCTTAGCAAGTTCATGACATTCAAATTCACCAAGAGACATTTCTTTTGCAATTGCGCCTGCGATTAAACTAACAAAAATACTATGCCCTATTATTTCATGCATATTATATTCAAGTAATGACTTAAGCTTTGATTTTACAAACATAACAAATCACTCTTTCTCTTTTTCATCTCATCAATTCTATTTATATAATTTTCTATATCTTTAACATTATCAGATCTAGTTATTTTTCCATTTTTATCAACTAGTTTTGTAATTGCTCCAGCTCCTAAAGCTAAAATAGTCTGCAATTCTTCCATTATTAATATATTATATTTTGCTTCTTTTCCTTGCTTTGCATAACCAATATTTTCCATATTGCCTACCATATTCTTTTGTCTATATAAATAATACGGTTCCATATTATTTGATTTGGCAAATTCATATGTAAGTTCCATTGTTTTTTCACAATTGTTAAACTTAAATTTATTAAAATCCTGACTTTCTGTCTTGAATTTAGCTGCTCTTTTAATTGCAAGGGAATGTACTGTTAAACCTTCTGGATTTAATCCACTTATTATCTCAAGTGTGTTTTTAACATCATCAATTGTTTCTTCAGGTAAACCTACTATTATATCCATATTTATATTATCAAAATAATTTTCTCTTGCTAAATAAAATGCTTTTTTTATATCATCCACACTATGTTTTCTTCCGATTATATCAAGTGTCTTTTGCTTCATACTTTGTGGATTAATAGAAATTCTTGATATATTATATTTTTTTAAAACCTTTAATTTTTCTTGAGTAATACTGTCAGGTCTTCCTGCTTCTACAGTAACCTCTGTTTTTTCTTGTATATCAAACTCTAAAAATAATTTATTTAAGAATCTGTCTAATTGATCCGCACTTATAGATGTAGGTGTTCCTCCACCCACATAGACGGTATTCAATATTTTATTATTTAGAAGATTTGCTGAAAATTCGATTTCTTCTTCCAATTTTTCAAGGTAACCGTTTACTAAATCTGGATCTTTTTTTATTGGTGTAGAAGAAAATGAACAGTATGCACAAATACTTGGACAAAAAGGTATTCCCACGTATAGACTATATCCATCTTTATATTGAATAGTTTCTAATATTTTTTTTTCATTTATAGCAACTTTCAAGCATAACTCCAACTTTTCATCAGATATTTGATATTTTTCTTTCATGTATCTTTTTATTTCATTAATATCTATTTCTTTAAAAAGCATTTTTAATGGAATATTTGTGGGTCTGACTCCTTTATGTATTCCCCAGGGAGATTTTTCTTCTAATACCATTTTTTCTCATCACCAATAGTTGTTTCTGTACCATGTCCAGAATAAACTACTGTTTTGGGATCTAAAACTAATAATTTTTCTCTTATAGATCTCATTAGCTGAGATGTGCTACCTGTAGGAAAATCTGTTCTACCATATGATCCGTAAAACATTGTATCTCCACTAATTAAAACACCTTCGTTTTCAAAAAGAAAGCAGCTACTTCCTTTTGTATGACCAGGAGTATGAATAACTTTTATATCAAAACCTGCAATATTTAAAATCTGTGAGTCTTCAAATAAAACATCCGGATATACTGAAATACAGTCTCCAAGCATTATTGACAAATTCACTTCTGGATCTTCTAAAACATCTAATTCTTCCTTATGAGCATAAACTTTTATTTTATATAACTCTTTCAAATCATTTACTGCACCAATGTGATCTCCATGTCCATGTGTTAACAAAATAGCTACAGGCTCTAAATCCAGTTCCTGTATTTTCTCAGAAATCCTTCCAGTAGATGATGCTGGATCTACTATTATTACCTGCTTGGTTTCCTCATTATAAACCAAATAACAATTTGTCATAAAACTACTTAGTACTAATGATTTAATATGCATACTTATTCTCTCCTTATCCTGCTGTTCTTTCTATATCAATTATACTTTCAACCTGTCTGATTTTTTCAATGAGTCTGCTGAGTTCCTCTCTGCTGCCAATTCTAAAACTCATTGAAATAGTTGCTCTTCCCTGTTTACTAATCCTTGAATTCATAACAAGCACATCTATACCTTGTTCTGTCATTATTTTCGAAATATCTACTAAAATACCAATCCTGTTGTTTGCGTAAATATTTATTTCAGTAATATATTTACCACTCTTTTCACCTTGTCCAGGCTGCCACTCAGCGTCTATAAGTCTAGCTCTATCAAAATCGCTCATACCAATAACATTAACACAATCTGTCCTATGTATTGAAATTCCTCTACCTCTTGTGACAAACCCTACTATTTCATCACCTGGAACAGGTGAACAACATTTTGAAAACCTAACTGCAACATCATCTACACCTTTAACAACAATGCCACTTTTAGATTTTTCACTAATTTGCTTATCTTTAGATTCTAATACACTTTCAAGTATTTGATCATCTGTAACTTCTTTTTTATTCTTTTTATAAAATTCTTCTTGCAGTCTATTTACTATCTGGCCTTCTTTAACTCCACCATGTCCTACAGCTGCTAAAACTGCATCCCAATTTTTAAAGCCATATTTGGCAAGAACTTTTTCAACATATTCATTTTTTGTTATTTCTTTTAAATTTATGTTTTTTGCTTTACAGTACTTATCAATAAGGTCTTTACCCTTAATAATATTATCGTCTTTTAATTCTGATTTAAACCACTGATTAATTTTGCTTTTTGCCTGAGTACTTTTTACAATATTTAACCAGTCCCTGCTTGGACCTTTTGAATTTTGTGAGGTTATAATCTCAACCCTGTCACCATTTTGAATAACATAATCAATATTTACAATTTTTCCATTTACTCTGGCACCTACCATTTTATTTCCTACTGCACTATGAATTAAATATGCAAAATCTATAGGGGTAGATCCATTTGGAAGATTTTTAACATCTCCCTGTGGGGTAAAACAATATACGCTTTCTGAGAATAAATCTAAATCACTCTTTAGCAGATGAAGAAATTCTTTGTTATCTGACATATCTCTCTGCCATTCTAAGATTTGTCTCAACCAGCTTAATTTTTCTTCTTCTGTTTTTGCAGTATTTTTGCCCGTTGGGTCTTCTTTGTATTTCCAATGAGCTGCAATACCATATTCAGCTGTTTTATGCATTTCTTCTGTTCGAATTTGAATTTCAAAAGGTTGTCCTGTAGGACCTATTAAAGTTGTATGTAATGACTGATACATATTTGGCTTAGGCATAGCTATATAATCTTTAAATCGGCCTGGAATCGGCTTATACATCTCATGTATAACGCCTAATGCAGCATAACAGTCTTTTACATTTTCCACAATAATTCTAACAGCAAATAAATCATAGATTTGGTCAATTGTTTTATCCTGATTAACCATTTTTCTATAAATACTAAAGAAATGTTTTACTCTACCATCTATTTCTGCTTTTATTCCAGCATTTACAATGTGTTTTTTTACATCATCTACAATATCCTGAACAAATCTTTCTCTTGAACTTCTTCTTTGGTCTATTTTTTCAACCAGGTCATAATAAACCTCTGGTTCTAAATATTTAAGTGATAAATCATCAAGTTCAATCTTGATTTTTGAAATACCTAGCCTTTGAGCTATAGGTGCATATATATCTAGTGTTTCTCTTGCTTTTTCTTTTTGTTTTTCTGGTCTCATAAACTGAAGAGTTCTCATATTATGAAGTCTGTCAGCCAATTTTATTAGAATCACCCTAATATCTTTAGCCATTGCCAAAAACATTTTTCTTAGGTTTTCTGCCTGAACTTCTAGTTTATCGGCTGAATATGATATCTGACTCAGTTTTGTAACACCATCAACCAATAAAGAAACTTCTTTTCCAAAGATTTCTTCAACTTCTTCCATACTATAAGAAGTATCTTCAACTACATCATGTAATATCCCAGCTATAATAGTCTCTTTGTCCAATTCTAATTCCGCCAAAATTATGGCAACAGAAAGAGGGTGAATTATATAAGGTTCACCTGATTTCCTTGCCTGATCTTTATGGGCTTCGTTAGCTAACTCATAAGCTTTCTCAACCATTGTAGTATCAGCAGAAGGATGGTACTTCATTATAGACTTTAAAAGCCTGTCCCGAAGTACTAACGGATCTTCAAAATCTTGAGATACTCCTATTTTTTTTTCGTTTGAGGCTTCTGTTACTTTATTCTTTTCTGTCATATTAAACCAGCTCCACTAAAAATTAGTAATAGTTAATTATAATTATTTTTTTCAAAAAAAGCAATATGATTAATAAATTGCATTGCTGTTCTTCCTGAAAGACCGCCGTGACTAATCTCCCATTCATTAGCTTTGGCAATTAATTTATCTTCTGGAAGTACTATATTATTTTTCTTCGCAAGTACTTTGACTATATTTATAAATTCCTTCTTACTAGGTGCATCATAAAATATAGATACTCCAAATCTTGCTGAAAGAGAAAGTTTTTCCTGAACAGTATCTGAAGCATGTAAGTCTTCTCTTCGATCTTCCTTGTCACTCCATTTTTCTCTAACAAGATGCCTTCTGTTTGAAGTGGCATATATTAAAACATTATCTGGTTTTACGGCCAATCCACCTTCTATTATAGCCTTTAAGTATTTATATTCTATTTCATAGTCTTCAAAAGATAAATCATCCATATATATTATAAACTTATATTTTCTATCTTTTATTCTCTCAATGGTTGGCAAAAGGTATTTAAACTGATGTTTATAAATCTCTATCATCCTTAGACCTTTGTCATAATATTCATTTAAAATAGCTTTTATCGATGATGATTTTCCTGTACCACTGTCTCCAAATAATAAAACATTATTTGCTTTTCTTCCTTCTAAAAATGCAATGGTATTATCATTTAATTTTTTCTTCTGTATTTCATAACCTACTAGATCATCTAAAAAAATATTTTCAATATTTGAAATAGGTACTATACTAACATTATCATTTATATCTGATTTCACTTTAAAGGCTTTATGTAGTCCTATTTCTCCTACTCCATATGATTTATAAAAATCAGTTATTATTTTAAAATAATCCTCTACTGTACTACTTTTTGCTAGTTCTACCCCTAACTGATTTATTCTATCTCTTATTTTTTTATTATAAACCTTCGACTCTTTTTCTTCGTTTTCAAAATCAACCAAGTGCTCAAATACTTTTATTCCAAGTGTTTCATCAATTTTTAAAAGATCTTCGTTAAAAAGCTCTTTTAGTATATTAAAATCATTTAAAACAGCTTTATTAAACCCCTGAACACTACTTCCAGATATTTCACAAGAAACACTAAAAGCATTTTCATTATTAGCTATTAGAAATGCTAAGAAATTGTGCCAAATGTTGCCTTTAAATCCATATTTCCCAATTAATTCAAAAAAGCTGTTAGCAATTTGATAAGCAAGATCAATTGCTTCTTTCGAACTACCTTTTTGAGCTCCCTGCTTACTTTTATCTATCAGATCTGCCATTCCATAAAATAATTCATCGTATTCAAAGTTTTTATAAAACATTAATCCTTTAACCATAATAAACCACCATTCGTATTGAAATTAATAATTCCCCATAAGTTTTATAGAAAGAGCTTCCTCTGAAATACCTTTTAAGGCTGTCAATGAATCATGTTCATTAAAATTACCTTCAAACTCAACAAAAAATCTATATTCCCATTTCCTACTAGGTATTGGTCTTGATTCAATTTTTGTCATGTTTAATCTGTTAAAGATAAAATGTGATAGCATTCTATAAAGACTTCCACTTTCATGTGGCAATTCAAAAGACACCATTATCTTTTTAGCATTTTTTTTGAATTTCTTTTCTCTGCTTACCACAAAAAATCTTGTTGTATTTATTTCTGAGGCATTTATTCCTTCTTCTAGAATATCCAAATCATAAATTTGTGCTGCAAGTGGACTTCCTATTGCAGCTTGAGTTTTGTCATTTTCCCTACTTATTTTTAATGCACTATAAGCTGTATTGTTTAAAGGTATGCATTCCCACTCCTTATGATTATTTAAAAACTCTCCACATTGAGCAAAAGCCTGGGGATGGGTATATACTGTTTTGATATCTGATATTTTTGTGCCTTTAATACCCATTAATGAATGTGCTACTTTTACATTTATTTCTTCAACAATACAACATTCAAATTCTACAAGCAAATCAAATATTTCACTTACAATTCCCGCCGAAGAATTTTCTATTGGAACTACGGCATAGTCTGCATCTCCACAATTTAATGCTTCCATTGCCTCACGCCAAAGATTAACTCCAAAGTTTTCAATATCTTCACCAAAAAATGAAAGCATAGCTTCTTGTGAATAAGCTCCTGGCACACCCTGATAAACTGCCTTTTTCCCATCTTTTTCAATATATTCACATTCTATAAACCCTGTATCTTCTGGCATTTTTTCTATTATTAATCCATATTGAACTTTTCTACTCAAATCCATTATTTGTCCAAAAATTTCTTCCACTAAAGGTTTATCCTGCATGTCTTTAATTAAAACTTCCATGCCTTCTATTTTCTCTTTTTCCCTTTGTTTATCAAGTACTTTTTGACCTGTTCCTATTTTGTTTTCTGCAACAGCTCTGCTAAGTGCAAATCTTTCTTCAAATAACTCTACAAGTTGTTTGTCGATACTATCTATCTTTTCTCTAATGTTTTCTATGCTTTTCATAATAATTCCTCCAACAATTATTATAAAAGCAAATCCCTATAAAGTCTATACTCTATTAGGGATTTGCCTTGCTCTTATTATTATATACTATCTTTCTTCTCGATAGTAATTAAGTCCTATTGATGCAGGCTCTCTGTTTTTCTTCTTTTTATTTATAGAAGAGAAAAATAGAACCAGCGCTGTTATAAGGAAAGGAAGCATTTGATAAAACTCATCTGGAATTTTACCTAACCATCCAAATAGGGTTGGGAAAGTATCAGAAAGATTTCCTTTCCATGCCATTAAAGCATTAAACATACCAAAGAAAAATGCTCCAAATATAGCTTTTAGTGGATTCCAGTTTGCAAAAATAACAAGGGCTACCGATATCCATCCCATTCCACTTATCCAACTTTCATTCCATGCACCACCATTTGTAATCATAGCCATATAGAGTCCACCAATTCCTGTGATTCCTCCACCTAAAATAACATTAAAATATTTCACCTTTTTAACATTTACACCACTTGCATCTGCTGCTCCTGGATTTTCTCCTGTCGCCCTCATTCTTAATCCACTTTTAGTTTTTGAAACATAAATCCATAATATAATCGCTAAAATCACTCCGAAATAAACAAAAAAATTGTATGAGAACAATAGTTTACCAAGGTATGGTATATCCCTTAAAATCGGAATTCCATTATCTGCGACGATCTTAGATAAATGTTCTGAGTTTTTAAGTGATGGAAATGCATCAGCATTTTTTAAAGTTCTACCAATAAATAGATAGACACCATTACCAAATATTGTCAAAGCAAGACCAGCAACATTTTGATTTGCCTGCATAGTTATTGTTAAAAATGCAAAAATCAATGCTCCAACTCCTGCAAATAAAAATGCACCTAATATTCCCAGAATAATAGAGTCTGTATAACAGGCAATAATAAAACCTCCTATTGAGCCCATTGCCATCATTCCTTCAACTCCAAGGTTCAAACTTCCAGACTTTTCAGTAATTACTTCTCCTGTAGTTCCAAATAAAAGAGGAGTTCCCATTCTAATTGAATAATATAGAAATGTAATAATCGTATTCATTATTCGCTACCTCTCTTTCTAACTACAGAATATCTTATAAAAAAGTCCGCTGCTAATATTGTAAACAAAATTACTCCTTCAAGAATAGCTGATGTTGCTGATGAAACATCAAATGTTGTTTCAGCTATTGCTGCACCTTTTTCTAAAATAGCCATTAATACAGAGCCTAAAAGTATACCTATCGCATTCAACTTTGCTAACCAAGCCACTATAATACCTGTCCAACCAACATCACTAGAAATACCATCACTTAATGTATGACTTGTAGCAGTTCCTGAAACTTGAAACATTCCAGCTATTCCAACTATTGCAGAACTAATTATCATTGTTCTAACAATGACTTTTTTAACATTCATTCCAGCGTATCTGGCAGTATTTTTACTTTCTCCAACTACGCTGATTTCATATCCCTGTTTTGTATATTTAAAGTATACAAAAGTTAATACAACCAGAATTATTGCAATTATTAATGAAATATCTACATTCACACCAAATAAGTTAATTTCATATAGCCAAGCATTTTCTGGAAGTTTTCTAAAATCTGGTCTTAAAACTTCTCCTGTTTCAGTTAGTTTTCTGTAAAACATTGTATTTTTAAGATATGTAAGTAAATAATATGCTATATAATTTAACATTAAAGTTAAAAGCGTTTCATTAGTGTTCCATTTTATCTTCAAAAATGCTGGTATAGCACCCCAAATAGCTCCACCTATAGCTCCACCTATTAACATCAATAATAGAGTCAGCCATTGAGGAAATGAATTTCCAACAAGCAAACCAACTGTATTTGCCGCTATCGCACCCATCACAAATTGGCCATTTGCACCTATATTCCAAAACTTCATCTTAAAAGCAAAAGCAATTCCTAAAGATGTTATTGTAAGAGGTATTACGATTCTTATAAAACCTTTAAAGTAAATCGCATTTTCAAAGCATCCTGTTATAACAGATTTATAATAAAGAATAGGGTTAACACCCATGGATGCTACCAATAAACCACCTGCTACCATTGCGGCAATTATTGCTAAAAGATAATAGGAAAATATTTTAACATTAGAAAGGTTATCTCTTTTAACAATTCTAAATAGTGGTTGTCTTATTTTAACGTTTTCTTTTTGCTTGTATTCTTTGTCTGAAAATTTAATTTCAGAATCAATATCTATTTCTGCTTTCTGAATTATTTCTTCTACTTCTTCTTTACTTTCTTCTGATAAAGCATCCGTCATCAAAAGACCCAGTTCTTCTTTGTTTGTCTGTTTTGCATCAACTATACCTGTTATTTTTCCATGACATAATACTACAATCCTATCACAAAGTTCCAGCATTACATCTAAATCTTCTCCAACAAACAATACTCCTACACCTAGTTCTTTTTGTTTGTTAAGAATATTATAAATGGCATAAGAAGAATTAATATCCAACCCTCTAACAGGATATGCTGTCACAATCACATGAGGATCAGCATCTATCTCCCTTCCCACAAGAACTTTTTGAATATTACCACCAGATAGTCTTCTAACTGGGGTTTCTGAAGAAGGTGTTGCAATCTCAAGATCATCAATTACCTTATTTGCAACCACTCTAGCATTTTTTCTATCTACAAAAGGAGTGTTTCCTTCATTATATTTTTTTAGCATCATATTATCTGTAATACTTAAGGATGCTGCAAGTCCCATTCCCAATCTGTCTTCAGGAATAAAACTCATTGTTATACCACGTTTAATTATTTCTCTAGGGCTCATATCCTCGATATGTTCCCCTTTATATAAAATAGTACCATTTTCAATCTTTTGTAGACCAGCAATTGCCTCACACAGCTCTTTTTGTCCACAACCAGAAACACCTGCTACTCCAAGAATTTCACCTGAGCTAAGTTTAAAAGAAATATCATCTATAGCTTTTATGCCCTCTTCATCAATAATTGTTAGATTATTTATTTCTAATACTTCTTCTCCTTCTTTGGGCTCTGGTCGATCTATATGTAAATCAACCTGACGTCCCACCATCATATTGGTAAGTTTAGAGGCATTTGTTTCACTTGTATTAACGGTACCTATTGATTGTCCTTTTCTTAAAATAGTTACTCTATCACTAATTTCTAAAACTTCATTCAATTTATGAGTTATTATAATAATTGAACATCCAGCTGCACTCATTTTTCTTAGTATTGAAAATAATTTTCTTGTTTCCTGTAATGTTAAAACCGCTGTGGGTTCATCCAAAATAAGAAGATCTGCACCATAAAAAAGAACCTTTAAAATTTCAACGGTTTGTTTTTCACTAACAGACATATCATGAACAGATTTTTTTGTATCTATTTCAAATCCAAATTTTTCACTTATTTTTTCTATTTCTTCAAATCTTTTAGAATTTAAAAAGATTTCTTTGCTTCCTTCTTCACCAATCCAAATATTGTCAGTAGCTGAAAAATTATCAACTAATTTAAAATGTTGATGAACCATACCTATTCCATATTTTTTTGAGTCTTCTGGAGAATTTATTTTAGCCAGTACCCCATTGACCAGAATCTCTCCACTATCTGGCTTGTAAATACCAGAAAGCATGTTCATTAAGGTTGTTTTTCCAGAACCATTTTCTCCCAGTAGTGCCAGTATTTCACCTTTTTTCACAGATAAATTCACATTATCATTGGCAACAACAGACCCGAAAGTTTTTGTTATATTCTTAAGTTCTATTACCAATTGTTCTTTTTCCAATTTCTTCCACCTATTCCTAAAAAATCTCATAGAGGAGTACTAAACTAGTACTCCTCTATGAGTTTAGTTTTTAAAAATTATTTTAATTCTACACCTTTGATATAGTAATTCATAGTTCCTGTAATTACACTATCTTCAACAGATGCTCCACCTGCTGAAACTAATACAGTATCATCATCTTGTAATAAATCAGCATCAGTCATAACAACTGCGTTATTTTCATCAAATGTTAATTTAACACCTGAGAAAACATCCCATGATTCATCATTAAACAATGTTCTAACCGCATCAATTTTTTCAGCTGTTCCTTCAACACAATTTTCTGTTAAAGGTGATATGTCTACAAATCCATCTTTAATGCCTGTATAGTAGTTACCGAAATCAGCCCATGTTCCATCCATAGCTGTTTGTACTGCCAATGTATAGTATACACCCCAGTTCCAGATTGGAGCTGTTAGATGAGCATTAGGTGCTGACTCTGTCATATCTGAGCTATATCCACATCCCCAAACTCCTGCATTCTCTGCAGCTATCTGTGGATTTTCTGTATCACAGTGCTGTGCTATAACATCACAACCTAGTTCGATTAAAGCTTCTGCATATGCTGTTTCATTAGCAGGATCATACCAGCTATTTAATGTTTTTACATATACAACTGCATCTGGGTTAACTGATTGTACCCCTAAAGCAAAAGCGTTAATTCCTGAACAAGTTTCAGCTAATTCTGTACCATAAGCTGATACAAAACCAATCATATCTGATTCAGTTTTTAATCCAGCAGCAATACCTGCAAGATAACGTGCCTGATAAATACGTCCAAAGTAATTGTTGAAATTTGTATCATTGCTCATGTATCCAGTTCCATGTGAGAATATAACATCTGGGTATTCTTCTGCCATGTCTGACATAGTTTCCATGTAACCATAGCTTGTTCCGAAAATAATGTTACAGCCTTCACCAATACAAGCTTCAAGAGCTTCTCTAATTGCTGAATTGTCACCATCATCAACATTTAATTTTCTTACAATTTGATCATCAGATAATCCTAAATTTTCCTGCATTGCTACAATCCCCTGATCGTGTGCAAATGAGTATCCAGAACCATCAGCTGGGTCACCAATATGAATAACTCCAACTTTAAAATCACTACCTGTTTGTTCTTCACCTGTGTTACCACATGAAGCTAATGACAGTATCATAACACCTGCCAATAATAAAGTTAAAATCTTTTTCATAACATAATTCCTTTCTTTACTAAAATAATTTTTTTGCCCCTTAATTATATATTATTGCATTAAAGTGTTCAATTAAAAAACTAAAGTTTTATTATGATACCACAATTTGGGGTATCATTTTTAATTGGCTTTGATGACATTGTAAACATTCCTTTTGCGAAGTCAGTTGCAAAAAAAGTAATTTCTCCTGAGGTATGATTTAACGACGCAATATGTTTATTGTCAGGAAATAAAATTATATCTTTTGGGAATTCTCCACTAACTGGCAAAATCGACAATCTTTTTAGTGTTCCTGATTTTTTATCTCTTCTAAAAATTGTTATAGATTCATCACCAGCGTTAGTACATAAAAGATGTTCTCCATCTTTTGACATTCTAATTGTTGAAGTTGCTGCTGAGTTATTATCTTTTTCTGTTACTGCCACTGCATTTTCTATTAATTCAAATTCAGGTTCTCCATTTTTTACTTTATAAGAATATACCGCAACTTCACTTTTTCTTTCTTTTGCAACATAAGCAAATTTGCCATCTTCGGTAAATGTAATACTTCTTGGAGCTGCCTGTAAATCTCCTCTTATAATATCTACAAGAGTAAGTTTTCCAGTTATTTTATCAAATCTAAATATCTTTATCTGATCTATTCCTAAGTCACACACTGCTACATATTTTTTATCTTCTGTAAAAGCCGAACATGTAACATGAGGTGTACTATTGGGTTCTAAAACTTTACCTACTCCCTTATCAAAAATTTCTTCAGTAATCACACCTCTTTTGCCTTCTTCTGGAAATCTTACTACAGTAAGTTTTCCGTCGTGAAATCCAGAAGCAAAAATATATTGGTCATCACTAGACAAATTTATGTGTGAAGCTCGCATTCCTTTAATAGATGTTGTATTTAAAAATGTCAATTCCCCATCCTGATTGATTTGATATGTTGTTATTCCATAATCGTTAGCAACATATAAATACTTACCTGAGTTAGAAACTTTCATACATGTAGGATTCATTGCAATAATTTCATTTCTTTTAATGAATTTTCCATTTGAAACATCAACATCATATATAGTTATTCCTTTACTAGATCCTCTGGTATAGGAAGAGACATATGCTACATATTTGTCCATAAATTTACTCCTTTCTCAATATAAGTAACATTATACTTTTATATCATAAAATATACAATTAAAAAATCAAAATTTTCTTTATCACTTTTCGCTTTTTTGAAGCCTTTACACAAAATATTATATCAGTTATAATTATTGTGTATTTAATAGTTTCTCAAACATATGGAGAGTGATAAAATGAAAAAACTAATTTGTTTGTTTTTAAGTATTTTTTTCGCTATGGCCATTTTTGTCGGCTGTGGTAATAAAACGCCAGTTGAAACCAGTGAAACTCAGTCAAATCTAGAGTCCACTACTGAACAAACTTCTGAAGCCACTACTGAAGAATCTATAATTACATCAAATGACAATACCCTTATTGCAATGGATCCTGCAAATGAATATTCAAATCATCAATTTATTTATTATTTTAACGATGATAATGAATTAACAGGTATTGAGTACATTATTGTTTTTGACAATTCACAGGAAGCTCAGCTTGCATATGAACTTTATAATGCATATGCCCAAATGTATGAATTTGTATCACTAGATGGAAATACTCTAACTGTATCCTATGGAGAAGAAATGAGATTAGAGTACTCTGGTCTTACAAAGCAATTGTTAGAAAATTTACTTATAAGTCAAGGATATACTATAGTAAATTAAAAAACTCAGGATGTAAATCAAAAACGATTTACATCCTATTTTTTATCTTACAAGTGCATACATACAATAATCTGAAATTTCTCCATTTTTATAAATACCATTTTTCATTATTCCTTCAAGAGTAAATCCAGCATTATCAAGAACTTTTCTGGATGGGTAATTGAAATAAAAAGGTTGAGAATATATTCTTACAATATCAAAAATCTCGAAGGCTTCTTCGCATATTTTTTGTAATGCTGAACTCATGATTCCCCTATCCCAATATTGCTCAGATAGCCAGTAGCCTACTTCTGCACTCTTAGAAAACACATCTTTACCAAGAGTTATACCTATACTTCCTACCGCCTCATCATTAACTATTATGGCTCTACTTAACTGGGTCTTACCTTCATTTGCCATACAACTTGATATAAATACTTTTGCATCCTTTTTTGTATAAGGATAAGGAAAAGCATCTCTTAAGTTAACAGCAATTTGTTTGTTGTTTGCATGAAAAGCGATATCATTAATAAAGTCTTTACTCCATTTTTTTAATTGATAATCAAGTTTCATAAACCCTCCAATACTATTTTAACATCTTATTTTTGTACCTTTAGTATCTCTTTTTGAAGCCTTTATTTTTCTTAATTCTACCTTTTTGCCATTAAATTCAACTGTATCATTGTCACCTGCATCCAAAACATATACATTTTCTATAGAATCTCCATCTGTAAGCTTAATACCTCTAACACCTACAGCACCCTTTTTCTTTTCAGGCACTTCTCCTAATGAAAACCTTAAAAACACTCCATTTTTTGTCTGAATAACAACCATTTTCTTTCCGAAATTATTTTTCGCTTCTGGTAAAGGCATGTTTTCTAAATCCAGATTAAATGAAAGCTGTGAATCTCCTTCTTCATATATACCTTCATCTGAGCCTCCTGAAAGCATTACTGGTGCTATATCATCATCGTATTCTAGTGTAAAATCATTAATAGCTTTAATACTTACAACCTTGTCCTCATTAGATAATTTAGTTGCCGCAACTGTTCTTTTTATCACATCAAACTCTGAATAGTCTACTATTTTCATCATTCCTTTTTGTGTTGAGAATAATAGTTTACTTCCAATAATGTAAGAGGATGGACACACTAATATCATTTCCTCATCCTTACTACTATAATTACCAAGATTATCTATTGGTTTTCCTTTTTCCCTAAATTTCAAAAAAGGAACATCAATAATTTTAACCTGATGCAGGTTTCCATTATCTGTAAATATACAAACTTTTTCTGTATTCATACACCTAAATATTGTTTTATTTTCAGCCTCTATAGCTTCTGTATTTCTTTCGTACGACGCTATATCAATCGTTTTTGAATATCCAAATCTATCCATCAGGAATACTACTTCCTGCTCTATTATTTTGTTTTCTTCATAAACAGCTTCTTTGGCATCTTCAATGTGTGTTCGTCTTGGAATACTATATTCTTTTTTTATTTTTTCAATATCTTTTATTATTACTTTTGCCATTGCCTTTTTATTTGAAAGTATTTCTTCATACTCTGCAATTCTTTTAAGCAATTCATCATAATCTTTTTGTAATGCTAAAATTTCCAAGCCTATTAATCTGTATAACCTTAAATCAAGTATAGCACCCGCCTGTTTTTCAGTAAAATTAAGCTTTTGAGCCTGTTTTTTGGAAGTTTCACTTTTAAATTTAATGTTCTCAGTATTTCCTGAAATCAAGCACTCTTTTGCCTGTTTCAAACTTGTACTTCCTCTTAATATTTCAATTATAAGGTCAATTATATTACAAGCTTTTATTAAACCTTCTTTTATTTCTTTTTGCTCTAAATCTTTTTTAAGTAGAGTACTATATTTCCTAGTAGCCAGCTCAAATTGGAACTTTACATTATGCTCGATTATTTTTTTTAATACCAAAAACTTCTGTTTACCATCTACTATTGATAACATATTCACACCAAAAGTATCTTCAAGTCTTGTTTTTTTATAAAGCATATTTTTCAAGACTTCAACATCCGCATTTTTTCTAAGCTCTAGAACAATTCTTATTCCTTCTTTTGATGATTCATTTGAAATATCTGTAATATCATTAGTTTTTTTGTTTTCAATAAGATCACAAACATCGCTTATAAATTTTCCAATATTTGCTCCTACCATCGTGTATGGAATTTCAGTAATTACCAGTTTGTCTTTATCTGACTTTCTTCTGCCTTCCTCAAGAACAACTTTCCCTCTTAATTTGAGCTTGCCTGTACCATTCTCGAT
>CAXXOZ010000008.1:0-13484 GCA_963676435.2 uncultured Parasporobacterium sp. | reverse complement strand
CCCACATTTCCTCGCAGATATGCGGCGATACGGGATAGAGCAGCAGAATCAATGTTTTCAGCTCATCCTTTGTGCAGCCGCCTGCGGCGTACAGTTCGTTGACAAGTGTCATCATCTGGGCAATGGCGGTGTTATATTTCATGGCCTCGTAATCTTCGCCGACCTTTTTGATGGTCTCGTGCATCACAGGCGTGAGCGCTTTCTGATAGCCTTCGCCGTCCTTGAGCATATCCATCAAACGCCAGACACGGTCCAGAAAGCGGCGGCATCCCCGTGCGCCGTTGGTATTCCACGGAATGGCCTGATCGAATGCACCCATGAACATCTCGTACATGCGTGTTGCATCGGCACCGATCTCATCAATACAGTCATCGGGATTGACCACATTGCCGCGCGATTTGGACATCTTTTCGCCGCCTTCGCCCAGAATCATACCGTGGCTGGTACGCTTCTGATAAGGCTCTTTGCAGGGCACAACACCGATATCGTACAGGAACAGATGCCAGAACCGGCTGTACAACAGGTGCAGCGTCGTGTGTTCCATGCCGCCATTGTACCAGTCCACATTCATCCAGTATTTCATGGCATCGTAATCAGCCAGTGCTTTATCATTGTGCGGATCACAATAGCGCAGGAAATACCAGCTTGAACCTGCCCATTGCGGCATCGTATCGGTCTCACGCTTGGCTGGTGCGCCGCACTTGGGACAGAGCACATTCACCCAGCTGTCGATTTTAGACAGCGGACTTTCCCCCGTATCGGTGGTCTGGTAGTTTTCCACATCGGGCAATAGCACCGGCAGCTCAGCTTCGGGCACAGGCACCGTGCCGCAGTGCTCGCAATGCACCACGGGGATCGGTTCGCCCCAATAGCGCTGGCGGCTGAATACCCAGTCGCGCAGCTTAAAGTTGATCTTCTTTTCACCCAGCTTTTTTTCTACCAGCCAGTCGGTTATTCTTTGTTTGGCGTCTGCTACATTCAAGCCGTTCAGGAATCCGCTGTTGACCAGAATGCCGTCTTCCACATCGGTATAGGCTTCATTTTCGATATCGCCGCCCGCAATAACCTCAATGATCGGCAGGCCAAAGGTTTTGGCGAACTCATAGTCGCGTGTATCATGCGCAGGCACACCCATGATCGCGCCTGTGCCATAGCTCATCAGCACGTAATCACTGACCCAGATGGGAATGTTTTCCCCTGTTGCCGGGTTTACTGCACTGACACCATCAAGCGCCACACCGGTTTTATCCTTGTTCATCTCGGTACGCTCGAAGTCGCTCTTTTTGGCTGCTTGTTCGCGGTAATCGGCAATGGCAGCATAGTTTTTAATATCCGCTTTGTAGGTTTCAATCAGCGGATGCTCGGGGCTGACCACCATGTAGGTTGCGCCAAACAGCGTATCGGGCCGGGTGGTAAACACGCGGAGCACTTCGTCCTTGTCCGCGATGCGGAAATCAACTTCCGCGCCTTCCGAACGACCAATCCAGTTGCGCTGCTGTACTTTGACCTTGTCGATAAAATCCACATCATTCAGGCCATCGAGCAACTTTTCGGCATAGCTGGTAATACGCAGCATCCACTGGCTGCGCACCTTACGCACTACTTCGCCGCCGCAGCGCTCGCACACGCCGCCGACCACTTCTTCGTTCGCCAGGCCGACCTTGCAGCTCGTGCACCAGTTGATGGGCATCTCATGCTTATACGCCAGGCCCTTTTCCAGCAGCTTCAGGAAAATCCACTGTGTCCACTTATAGTAGCCGGGATCGGTAGTATCCACCTCACGTGAATAATCAAACGAAAATCCGAGCCGCTGCAGCTGCGTACGGAAATGGGCAATATTGTCTTTGGTGACCTTGGCAGGATGCACATGGTTTGCGATGGCATAGTTTTCCGTAGGCAGACCAAAGGCATCATAGCCGATAGGATAAAGCACATTATAGCCTTCCATGCGGCGCTTGCGGCAGATAATATCCATCGCGGTATTACTGCGCGGATGCCCCACATGCAGGCCGGCACCGGAAGGATACGGAAACTCGATCAGGCCGTAGAATTTAGGTTTTTCAGACGGATACTGCGCTTCAAAAGTGCCCTCGTCCGCCCATTTTTTCTGCCATTTAGCTTCAATGGCTGCCGGATCGTAGGGCTTGAATTCTGTATTTTGCATATCAAAAACTCCTCTTAAGACTGTGTATTCTCATCCGGGTGAAGGTTCATCATGCTGCAATATTGCTCCAGCATATTGATGCCGATCGCCATGCGATGCAGTGTCTCTTCTTTCCCCAGCAGATAGGCGATCTCCGTAGCGCCGCCCGGTGTGGACTGCAAGCCGGAAATCGCTACGCGCACCGGCCACATGATCTGGCCGTTTTTCATTCCCTGATCGGCGGCAAGCTTCATCAGGCTTTCCTTGAGGGCATCCTCGGAAAAATCATCCAAAGCCTCCGCCACGGGAAGGGCGAGCTTGAGTACCTTCAGGCTTAAAAGCGGATTGGTTTTCATCTTCTTATGGGAATACAGGTCAAGGGAGTAATCCGGCAGCGTGGCAAGGAATGCCACCTTGTCGGGCACCTGGCTGAATACCTCGGTGCGGGTATGCATCAGCTCCGCCAGGCGGCGGTAATCTATCCGCTTGTTTTGCAGCGCCTTGTCAAACCAGGGCGTGACCATTCGCAGATAGTCTTCAAAATCCATCCTTTTGATATATTCGGAGTTGAACCAAGTCAGCTTGTCCATGTTGAATATCGCAGGTGATTTGGAAAGGCCGTCCGTATCGAAGTTCTCCACCAGCTCAGGCAGGGTGAAGAACTCGCGGTCATCCTTGGGGGCCCAACCGAGCAGCGCGATGAAATTGATGATCGCATCACGCACGTATCCCTGCTTCAATAAATCTTCAAAACCCGGATCGCCGTGCCGTTTACTTAGCTTACGCGAAGCATCCTTCATGACCACAGGCAGATGCATATAGGTTGGCGGCTGCCAGCCAAAGGCTTCGTACAGCAGATTGTATTTCGGCGTGGAACTCAAATACTCCGTGCCGCGGATGACATGCGAAATCTGCATCAGGTGATCGTCGATCACGTTGGCAAAGTTATAGGTCGGCAGGCCGTCCTGCTTGATAAGCACATTGTCGTCCAGAATCTCGCACTCGGTCTCCACATGCCCGTACAAAAGGTCGTCAAAGCTTGCCGTGCCCTCAAGCGGGATGTTTTGGCGGATCACAAAAGGCTCGCCGCTTTCCATGCGTCGCTTGGCCTCGTCTTTGGGAATATGTTGGCAATGCTTATCATATTTAAATTGTCCGCCCGCGGCTGTTACCGCGTCGCGCCGCTGCTGGAGCTCCTCTTTGGTGCAAAAGCAGGGATATGCCGCGCCGCTTTCCACAAGCTGCATGGCATAGGGCAAGTATGTATCTTTGCGCTGGGACTGGATATAGGGGCCGAAACCGCCGCCCACATCGGGGCCTTCATCATAATCAAGCCCTGCCTTGTGCATATCATCATAAATCAATTGTACAGCGCCTTCTACTTCGCGCTCCTGATCGGTATCCTCAATACGCAAAATAAATTTACCGCCGCGCTGTTTGGCAAACAGGTAAGCATACAGCGCCGTGCGCAACCCCCCAAGGTGCATATAACCCGTAGGGCTTGGGGCAAAGCGCGTGCGAATATCAGCCATTCTTTGATCCTTTCACAACTTTTTTAAATGTATCCCGCAGGCCCACGGTGTGATTGAACACCGGAAGTTCGTCTGTGGAATCCTTGTCCTTGCAGAAATAGCCCATGCGCAGGAACTGGTAGGTATCTCCCACCTTTGTATCCGCAAGCGATTTCTCCATATACCCGTGGCAGACTTCCAAACTGTTTGGGTTGAGCATATCCAGGAAATCCTTGCGCTCCTCGCCCTCGACGATCTGGTCGTCAAGCAGCGGTTCGTAGATACGCGCTTCCATGGGCAGGCTTTCGGTAGCGCTCACCCAGTGCAGCGTACCCTTCACCTTGCGTTTGGCGCCTTCGCTGCCGTTGCGGCTTGACAGGTCTACCGTGCAGTGCACACAGGTCACGTTGCCGTCCGCATCCTTCTCGCAGCTTTCGCCTTTGATGATGTACGCGCCTTTCAGCCGCACCTCACCGCCCAGGAACAGACGGAAATATTTCCTCGCAGGCACTTCCATGAAGTCTTCCTGCTCAATATACAGCTCTTTGGTAAAGGTCACGGTACGCTCGCCCATCTCGGGATGCCCTGGATGGTTTTCCACCGTCAACTCGTCGGTTTTGTCTTCCGGCCAGTTGTCCAGCACGATTTTCAGCGGACGCAGCACTGCCATGGCACGTGGTGCGGTTTCGCTTAACGCATTGCGCACGCAGAACTCCAGTAATGCAAAATCCACCTCGCTATCGGCCTTTGCCAGCCCGATACGGTCAATGAAATCGCGGATAGCTTCGGGCGTATAGCCGCGCCGCCGCATAGCGCACAATGTAGGCATGCGGGGATCGTCCCATCCGGCCACGATACCTTTTTCCACCATCATGCGCAGATAGCGCTTGGACATAATGGTACGGGTGATGTTCAGCCGGCTGAACTCTATCTGCCGCGGTCTGCCGGGCAGCATATCCTTGGAATGCTCCACTACCCAGTCATACAGTACGCGGTGGTCTTCATATTCCAGCGAGCACAGGCTGTGGGTCACGCTTTCCAGCGCGTCACCGATGGGATGTGAATAATCGTACATCGGATAAATGCACCACTGCTTGCCCGTGCGGTGATGCTCGCGGAATAAAATGCGGTACATCGCGGGGTCACGCATGTTCATATTCGGGCTCGCCATGTCGATTTTCATACGGAGGATCATGCTGCCCTCTTTATGCTTGCCCGCCTTCATCTCTTCAAACAGGCGCAGGTTTTCGTCTGCGCTGCGGTCGCGGTAGGGGCTGTTTTTGCCCGGTTTGGTCAGCGTGCCGCGGTACTCGCGCACCTCCTCCGGGGTCAATTCGTCAACATATGCCAGGCCTCGCTTGATCCAGTCTACCGCGATATCGTAACAGGCCTGATAATATTCGCTGGCAAAGCGCACCGGCCCGTTCCACCGGAAACCAAGCCAGTGGATATCTTCCATAATACCATCCACATACTCGGTCTCTTCTTTTTCGGGGTTGGTGTCGTCAAAGCGCAGGTTACACTTGCCGCCGTAGTGCTCAGCCGTCGTAAAATTGGTTGCCAGCGCCTTACAGTGGCCAATGTGCAGGTATCCGTTCGGTTCGGGTGGAAAACGGGTCTGGATTTGCTGGTAGCGCCCACTCTCCAAGTCTTCATTGATGAAATCCCAGATGAAATTCGTCTTATTAGCAGGTGCTTCCATGTCCATCGCCTTCCTTTCCCAGATTTCTCCCTATTATAGCTGGAATCGCCTTAATTTACAAGCGATAGAGCAAATCCGGATTCGTTGTCTTCCCACAGCTTAAAACGCCGGAATTTGTACTGTTTGACACAACATCATAGGCGGTCTTTTAACAATCCGTCCACATCTTGTATTTACGATTGACAAGCGAAATTTACAGAACTATACTAAGCATGTGAATTTCATACGGAAACTCGGTTGAAGGTTTGGGGAGAGAGCGGCACAGCCGCCGCCGAAGGTGCAAACCCGCATAAGCTCTCAGGCAAAAGGACCCAAGCCCGACGAAGCTCTGGAAAGCAGGCAAACAGCCCGCACCGAAGAGGCAATCCATAGTTTTTATGGAGAAACTTTCAGGTTCCGATACAGAGGCGCAAAGCGATAGGCTTTGTGCCTCTGTGTGTCAAGAAACTTGTTTTCAGGCACACAGGCAGTCTGTCTAGAAAGTACCAGTTTCGCGAAACCCAGTGTGGAGCGGGTTTGAGCGTACTCCTTCGTACGTGATGCCCGCGACATCACGCAGGTGACAAAGAAAATGGTGCTTTATAGGCAGACTAAGGCGCAAAATCTATATGGTTTTGTGCCTTTATCTTTCCCTGAAAGGAGTTATCAATGGAAGACGGACTGCAAAAGACACCACTGTATGAGCGGCATGTGCAAAACGGAGGGAAAATAGTTCCGTTTGCGGGATACGCCCTGCCTGTGCAGTATGAGGCGGGCGTGATGCGGGAGCACCGCGCGGTACGCGAGGACGTGGGCTTATTCGATGTAAGCCATATGGGCGAGGTCAGCTTCAAAGGGCCGGATGCGCTTTCGAACATCCAGCAGCTTTTGTGCAATGATTTTGCATCGCTGCAGGACGGGCGCGTGCGCTACAGCCCGATGCTCAACGAATCGGGCGGCGTGATCGACGATGTACTGGTCTACCGCAAAGCGGAGAATGACTATCTGATGGTCGTCAACGCCGCAAACCGCCACAAGGATGTGGCACATATCCTGATCCACCGCTTCGGTGATGTGGAAATCAAAGATATTTCCGACAGCATCTGCCAGATCGCCCTGCAGGGTCCCAAGGCAGAACATATGATGCAGACAATTACAAACAGGCTGCCGCAGAAGTATTACAGCTTTATCGATTCTGTGAATCTGGACGGCATCAGCTGCCATATAAGCCGCACCGGCTATACCGGCGAGGACGGCTTTGAACTGTACGTCAAGGCCGAAGACGGTGAAAGGCTGTTTGACCTGCTGATACAGCACGGCAGGCATTTTGGCCTGCAGCTCTGCGGGCTGGGCTGCCGCGACACGCTGCGGCTGGAAGCCGCCATGCCCCTGTACGGGCATGAAATGGATGATACAATTTCCCCGCTGGAGACGGGGCTTGACCGGTTTGTAAAGCTTGACAAGGACGGCTTCATCGGCCGCCGGGCACTGCTGGAAGCCGGAACACCAAAACGTGCACGCATCGGCTTGAAAATGATCGGGCGCGGCATTGCGCGGGAACACTACCCGGTGTTTTCGGGCGGCAGGCAAATCGGCCAGACCACCAGCGGCACGCACTGCCCCACCGTAGGCGCGGTTGCCATGGCGCTGGTGGACAGCACATATCAGAAAACCGGAACTATAGTACAGGTGGAAATACGCGGCAGCCTTGTGGATGCTGAAATTGTACCGCTGCCATTTTATCGGAAAGCATAGGAGGATATGGATATGGAAATCAAACAGGGCGTATTATATGCAAAAAGCCACGAATGGGTAGAATTCATTGATGATACTACGGCGCTGGTTGGCCTGTCCGACTATGCGCAGCATGAGCTGGGTGACCTGGTGTTTGTCAACCTGCCGGAAGCAGGCGACGCGGCAGCTGCCGGTGAGATGATCGCCGATGTGGAAAGCGTCAAAGCCGTCAGTGACGTATACGCACCCGTCACGGGAACCGTCGCGGAAATCAACGAAGAGCTGCTGGATGCGCCGGAAAAGATCAACCAGACACCCTATGATGCATGGCTCATCAAGATCGAAAGCATCACAGAGCGCGGCGAACTGATGGATGCCGATGCTTACACCGCCTACTGCGATACGCTGTAAATGAGGAAAAGCATGAATCATTATCATCCGCATACGCCGGAAGAAACGGCGGAAATGCTTCAGTTTCTCGGTCTGAAATCACTGGATGACTTATTCACCGATATTCCCCAAAGCGTAAAGCAGGCCATTCCCGGAGAGGAACATCCGGGTCTGAGCCAGATGGAAACCCTGCAGGCGATAGAAGATTTAGCCGCGCAAAACACAAAGTACCGCCTCACGCTGCGCGGCGCGGGCTGTTATGATCATTTCATCCCGCCCATTGTGCCGCAGCTGGCAAACAAAAAGGAATTCCTGTCTGCATACACACCCTATCAGGCTGAGCTTTCCCAGGGCGTGCTGCAGGCGATCTTCGAATATCAAACACTGATCTGCGAGCTGACGGGCATGGATGCGTCCAATGCAGGCGTGTATGACTTTGCCACCGCTGCTGCAGAAGCCGCTGTGATGTGCCGGGACCGCAAGCGCAGCGTGGCTCTGGTATCGGCCGCCACGCACCCCGATACCCTCGCCGTGATGCAGACCTATGGCTACGGCACAGATACCCAAGTACGCATCGTGCCGCAAAAAAACGGGCATACCGACCCGGAAGCGCTGAAAACTATGCTGACAGACGATGTTGCCAGCCTGTACATTCAACAGCCGAATCACTTCGGACTGCTGGAAGATGTATCCGCTTTGTTTAATGCCGCAAAGGAAGCGCGCGTAAAGTGTATCCTCAGCGTGAATCCGCTGTCGCTTGCACTGCTGCCGGGCGGTGATGAACTGGGCGCGGATATCGTATGCGGCGACCTGCAGCCCTTTGGCCTCCCGATGATGTACGGAGGGCCGCATGCCGGATTTATGGCCTGCACCAAGGCGCTTACACGCAGGCTGCCGGGGCGTATCGCCGGACAAACAAACGATGCAGATGGCAACCGTGCCTTCGTACTCACCCTGCAGGCACGTGAGCAGCACATCCGTCGGGAGAAAGCATCTTCCAACATCTGTACCAATCATGCCCACAGCACATTGACTGCTTCCATCTACCTGACCTATATGGGACTTAAAGGTATCACCGCCGTGGCAGAAAACTGTATCAGCAAAGCACACTATTTTGCAAAAGAGCTCTGCAAAATCAACGGTGTATCACTGCGGTACACGGGTGAATTCTTCCACGAATTCGTTACCGATCTGCCGGATCCGCAAGCCGTGGAAGCGGCATTGCATACACAAGGTATATTAAGCGGTCTTCCCCTCGAAGGCGGCATGCTGTGGTGCGTGACCGAAAAGGCAAGCAAGGCACAGCTGGATGCAGTGGTCGGTATTGTACAGGAGGTGTGCGACGGTGAATAAGGATAGTATGTTAAGCTTTGAAAAAAGCCGTGCGGGGCGCGGCACTGCCGTGATTCCCGCCCCGGATGTACCGGCCTGCACCCTGCCTTTGCAGCGTAAAAATCCGCCGGTGCTGCCGGAACTTGCCGAATGCGATGTAGACCGCCATTATACCCGGCTCGCACAAAAAACATTCGGTGTCAACTGCGGCTTCTATCCATTGGGCAGTTGCACCATGAAATACAACCCCACCATCAACGAGGCCGCAGCCGCACTGACGGGATTTGCAAATGTGCATCCGCTGGCACCGTCCTATGCCACAGAGGGCGCACAGCAGCTTATTGCAGAGCTAAAAGACAGTCTTTGCCGCATCGCGGGCATGGATGCATTTACCCTGCAGCCTGCCGCAGGTGCACATGGAGAATTTGCGGGACTTTTATTCATCAAAAAATATTTTGAAACACGCAGCGAAACCCGGCGCAGAAAGATCATCGTACCCGACAGTGCACACGGCACCAACCCGGCCAGTGCAGTAATGGCAGGCTTTGAAGTTATCAGCGTGAAAAGCCGCGCAGACGGCTGTGTGGATATTGATGATTTACAAACGCTGCTGGCAGATGATATCGCCGGTATGATGATGACCAACCCCAATACACTGGGGCTGTTTGAAACCGATATTCTCCAAATCACAGAGATGGTCCACAAGACAGGCGGGCTGATGTATTACGACGGTGCCAACCTGAATGCGATTCTCGGCACCGCACGGCCTGGCGATATGGGCTTTGATGTGGTACACTTAAACCTGCATAAAACTTTTTCCACCCCGCATGGCGGCGGCGGCCCCGGCGCAGGCCCGGTGGGTGTGAAATTCTGCCTGCAGCCTTTCCTGCCGGAGATGCCGGATGCTCACCTTCGCCTGAAAGCCTTCCACGGCAATTTCGGCGTACTGGTACGGGCGCTTGCTTACATCTGGTTTCTGGGAGACGCGGGACTCAAGAGCGTATCCCGGCACGCGGTGCTCAACGCGAATTACCTGAGAAAGCGGCTGACGGACGCGGGATATACTCAAGCAGCGGACAGGCAATGCATGCACGAGTTTGTTTTAACGCTTAAATCCGTGAAGGACGAATACGGTGTACGCGCACTGGATGTTGCCAAACGCCTGATCGACTACGGCATCCACCCGCCAACGATGTACTTCCCGTTAATCATCGAAGAAGCGCTGATGTTTGAGCCGACGGAAACCGAAAGCAAGCAAACCCTCGACCACGCCGCCAATGTACTAGCCAATATCCTTAAGGAGTGCAGGGAAACTCCGGACGCACTGCATGCCGCACCGCGATCTGCCGTTATCGGCAGACCCGATGAAGTGCAGGCCGCCCGCAGCCCCGTACTCCGCTGGACAGACACCAATCAATAGACCGAGGTAGATATCACATGATCAGACGAACAGCCTGCATCATCGCCCGCAGTACCGATCCATACCGCAACCTGGCCATTGAAAAACAGCTGCTGGACACGCTGCCGGAAGAGACAGCCATCCTGTACCTGTGGCAAAATGAGCATACCATCGTTTGCGGCCGCAACCAAAATCCCTGGTACGAATGCCGCGTCAAAGAGTTCATCAGCGACGGCGGCAGAATTGCCAAGCGCTTAAGCGGCGGCGGGGCGGTATATCATGATTTGGGAAATCTGAACTTCACATTTCTATTGCCAAGAGTGGACTTCAACATTCCCAAGCAACTGTCGGTGATCCAGGCAGCCGTAGCAGCCTACGGGCTGCAGGCCGCACACTCCGGGCGCAACGATCTGCAAATCGGCGACCGGAAGTTTTCCGGCAATGCGTTTTATAATTCGGGACAGAATGCCTATCATCACGGCACCATTTTGGTCAACGCTGATATGGAGGTCATGGCCCGCTATTTGATTGCCGATCAGCAAAAACTGCAGAACCGCGGCGTGAAAAGCGTACCGTCACGTGTGGTAAATTTAAAATCCATCGCGCCGGATATCACCATTGGCGGCTTACAAAACGCATTGTTCAATGCGTTCTCCAAAACATACGGCTTCAATCCAGCCATCCTTGATGAAAAGATGATGGATCAGCCGACTATTTTGAAGCTGTCCGAGGAATACCGCAGCGCCAGCTGGCTGTTTCCCAAGGAAGTACCCTATACGTTTACCGTTAAAGAGCGTTTCCCCTGGGGTGGCATTCATGTCAATCTTCTGGTGGAAGACGGCATGATACGCGATGCGAAGTTCTTCACCGACGCAATGGACGCGGGACTGTTTACGGTGCTGGAGCAATCGCTGGTCGGTTCCCCCTCACTGGTATCCTCTATAACCGCAAGGCTGCGGCAGAAGCAGGATTTGATACAGAATGAAAACCTGCGTCAGGTCGTCAGTGATATCGGTTCATTGATTTGCAGCCATATCCGCGCAGGTGACCGCAGCGCCTATCAGCCGCAGCCCGAAGAACCCGAGCCGGCCAAGAAAACCCGCAGGCGGCGTGCGAAAAAACAATAGCAAGAACAATCTCCCGGAGCATATACAGCCCGGGAGATTGTTAAATACAGACATATGAAAACCGTCTGCCGCATTGAAACGGCAGACGGTTTGAAAATGCTTCGGACTATACGTTAGGCCAGTTCTGCAAAGTACTTGATGGTGCGTACCATCTGCGAGGTATAGCTGTTTTCATTGTCATACCAGGCAACGGTCTGTACTTCGTAGGTATCCTCGTCGATTTTGGTGACCATGGTCTGCGTCGCATCGAAGATGGAGCCGTACTTCGTGCCGATAACATCGGACGAAACGATCGGCTCTTCGTTGTAGCAATAGCTGTCGGAAGCGGCAGCTTTCATAGCGGCGTTGATCTTCTCAACCGTTACATCCTTACCCTTGACCACAGACACCAGAATGGTGGTCGAGCCGGTGCATACGGGCACGCGCTGGGCTGCGCCGATCAGCTTGCCGTTCAGTTCCGGGATGACCAGGCCGATGGCCTTCGCAGCACCGGTGGAGCTGGGCACGATGTTCTGAGCACCGGCACGGGCACGGCGCAGGTCGCCTTTGCGGTGCGGGCCGTCCAGAATCATCTGGTCGCCGGTATAGGCGTGAATGGTGTTCATGATGCCAGACTGGATGGGATAGAGCTTGTTAAGCTCATTCGCCATAGGCGCCAGGCAGTTGGTGGTGCAGGATGCTGCCGAGATGATTGTATCTTCTTTAGTCAGCGTATCTTCGTTTACCGAGAACACAACCGTCTTGATCTTTCCGGCAGGCGCGGAAATGATAACCTTTTCGCGCCGGCATCGATATGTGCCTGGCTCTTTTCTTCGCTGGTGTAAAAACCGGTGCACTCCAGCACAACATCGATATCCAGTTCGCCCCAGGGTGCCTGAGCTGCATCCTTGATGGCATAAATCTTGATCTCTTTGCCGTCTACAATGATGGAATCATCGGTTGCTTCCACCGTGTGCAGGTTTTCGCCGATTCTGCCGCAGAAAGGGCCCTGTGCAGTATCATATTTCAGCAGATGTGCCAGCATCGCGGGCTGGTGAGATCGTTAATTGCAACAACTTCATACCCATCCGCGTCAAACATCTGGCGGAAAGCAAGGCGGCCGATACGGCCGAAACCGTTGATTGCTACTTTAACCATGAATATTCTCCTCCTCTATCCTGGTGATTGTTAATTGGGTGTCAACCCAATCTATTGTACTCAAAACCTGCTCTCAATGCAAGCGGGATGAAGGTTTTATTCTGTATCCCCTTTGATAATTTTTCAGCATGCAGTATGATAAGGAAGGGAACCGCCCTGAATGAACATGCAGAGAGGCTGATTTTTTTGAGCATTATCACCATCGTCGGCGCCGGCATGATGGGTTCGGCCATGAGTATCCCCGCTAGCGATAACGGACACCATGTCCGCATCGTAGGTACGCATCTGGACAGGGAGATCGTCTCCCATGCGAAGGCTCATGGCGAACATATCCGCATGAAGCGAAAGCTGCCGGAGGGTATCCATTACTATCAGATTGAAAACCTGCGCAGCGCGCTTAAGGAAACGGATGCGGTGATCTGCGGCGTATCGAGTTTCGGCGTGGACTGGTTCCTTAAAACCGTCATCCCGTTGATCCCCGATGGCGTGCCGGTGCTCTCTGTTACCAAAGGTATGCTGGATCGGAAAGACGGTACACTGCTGCCCTTTCCTACATATTATAAACAAAAGACGAACGGACGGCTTTCCTTCAACGCCATCGGCGGGCCTTGTACCAGCTACGAGCTGGCGGACCGCTGCCACAGCGCCGTAGCATTCTGCGGAGAGGATCCGTCGGTTCTCATACGGTTCAGAGAATTGCTTACAACCGACTATTACCACATCAGCCTGTCCACAGATGTACAGGGTGTGGAATGTGCGGTGGCGATGAAAAACGCCTACGCTCTGGGTGTCACCCTGGCTGTAGGCATGCAGGAAAAGGAACAAGATACCGGCTGCACCCCGGCGTATAATCCGCAGGCTGCCCTGTTCGGGCAAAGTGTACGGGAGATGACAGCACTGCTTGCATACTTTGGCGGCGGCGCGGAAAACATCGTCTATGGCACAGGGGATCTGTATGTCACCATTTTCGGCGGACGCACACGCAAACTCGGTACGCTGCTGGGGCGCGGAATGTCATTCAAAGAAGCGG
>CAXXOZ010000007.1:0-87333 GCA_963676435.2 uncultured Parasporobacterium sp. | reverse complement strand
CTAATATATAAGAAGCATTTCATATACTGATAAATATTCTGATTTTCTTCTGTATTCTTTTAATTTTTCAATGAAGCTTTTTAATTTACATTTTAATTCATGATTTTTTCCACTCTCTATATATTCACAAACGTTTTCATAAAAATCTTCTCCAAATGTTTCAGCTTTTATAATAGCCAGCTCATTCGAGCTGATATTCACAATATTAGATTTTAATACACTAACAAAAGGTATGTCTTGTCTAGGATTATCAATAATATTCAAAAAGTTAAGTGTCGTTCTAATTTCCAAAGCATCAAAATAACCTTCCCTAGTCTCACTGTAACAAGGAATTGCTTCTTCATTAAAAGCTTCTTCGTATATTTCTGACCAACCCTTAACTCCACGCAACAATATAACTATATCACTATATTTAATTTGACGCATTTCGCCACTTTCTTTATCATTAACCTCAAACCCTGTATTTATGAGCTCTTTTATCCTTTTTGCGACAACTATTGCCTCAAGTTCTTTCCCGTTTTTATCTATGTCCTCAACCAACAAAATCTCTGTCTTATTTTCTTGCCCATCTTTTATTTCCGGGTAATCGGCACCATAATACAAAGCATTTCCAGAATCATATTTAATGCCTCCAATATTTTTCGTCATTATTTTTTCAAAAATAATGTTTACCGATTCGATTATTTCTTTTCTACTTCTAAAATTCTTTCCCAAAATTATTTTCTGGTTTTTATCCACATCTTCTTCTGGGTATATTTCATATTTATCCATAAATAATTCAGGCCTAGCCATCCTAAATTTATAAATACTTTGTTTGACATCACCAACGCAAATCAAATTGGGATTAGTTACCCTTTCTCCAGACACGCTCTTTAATATTACTTCTTGCAAGTTATTACTATCTTGATACTCATCAATAATAACTTCTTCATAATACTCACTCAGTTCATCAGCTACATTTGTATATACAATGTCTTGATTTTCCTTTTTGATAAGAAGTTTCAAAGCAAAATGCTCTAAGTCATTGAAATCAAGAATGTTACTTGTTTTCTTTTTATTTTTATACCTTTCAGAAAATTCTTTAGCAAGTTTAATTATTACTTCTACTTGTTTATATGAATCGTTTATATCTTTTAAATAACCATCTAATGATTGAGAAAAATAGTTTTTAGCAATGCTTTTTATACCATCTTTTATAGTATCTCTTTTATTCTTAACCTCTTTTCGTTTATCTGGATTCACTGAATCATCTTTCTTATTAGGAAGTCTTTTAAATTCAAACCCAGATATGATTTCATAAATATCAGTATATGATTTTATGTTTATTAGTTTTTCTAACTGCTCTTTTTCACCTTCTATGATATCCCCATACATATAAGGTCCGTCTGGCTCCTCAGTTATCTTAAGGGCTTTTATAATTTCTTCAAAATAAGAATTGAGCATTTCTTTAATGAATATATGTAACTGTTTCATCCATTCAGTTTTTTCAAAATCATTTTGATTCACCAAATAATTATCAACACAACTTTCAAGCCACTCCTCCGGCCAAGGATGACTTCTTGAAAAATCATATATTTTCAAAATCAACTCATCTATATTACCATCACTTTTATTTCCAGAATACGCCTCAATAAAGTCTAAAAATCCCTCACTTGCTTCTTCATAATAATCATTTAGTAATTCATTCATAACATCTGTTTTTATAAGCTTTAGCTCTGCTTCATCACCTAATCTAAACCCTGGATCTATATCAAGTTCATTAAAATTTTCTTTGATTAAGTCCATACAAAAACTATGAATCGTTGTGATCTGGGCAGAATGTATATAGGTTTTTTGTCTGATTAAATGTTCATTTTCTGGATTCTCTAAGCACTTCTTTTCAATTGCTGCTAAAATTCTTTCTTTCATTTCTTCTGCAGCAGCATTTGTAAAAGTAACTACCAATAATCTGTCCACATCCACAGGTTTTTCAGGGTTTGAAATAATATCAATAATTCGTTCAACCAAAACAGCTGTTTTTCCTGAACCTGCTGCTGCTGAAACTAAAATATTTTTATTTCTTAAATTAATGGCCTTTTGCTGATCATATGTAAATTTAACGCTCATTATTATTTATACCCTCCTTAATTTTTTCCAAAACTTCTTCAGGGCTTATTTTATCTAAAAGAACTTCCTCATAATCATTTAAATTTGAATCAAAATTACATATCGCTCCAAAAGAACAGTATTCACATGGTAGCTTTTCTGAAGTACTACATGGATTTACTGATATATCTCCTGATTCCATATTTTCACTTATTTTTTTTGCTGAATTTTTAACATATTCTATCAATCCTGTAAATTCTTCCGTTGTTAATTCAGGATATTTTTTACCTTTTTTATATATTTCTTTTTCAACAACTTCTCTTTTTGCCAAGCCAGCATTTAAAGCACCTGTCATTCTAAATTCATCCATAACATTTTCATCTCTAGCAAAAAACGGATCTTTAATATTGTAATAAAAGATTCCTCCTGGCAAAACATTTTTTTTAGGATGCTCTTTCTTTATTATATTTATAGCTTCATCCATATATACTACAAGCTGCATTTGCAGATTATAATATGTATCTACTATACTATAAACATTATTTCCACTTTTATAGTCTATAACCTTAACATATACATCATCGCCATCTTCATATGTGTCTATTCTGTCAATTCTTCCTTTTAAATCATCAAAAAAACTCTTTTCGAAATGCTTAGGTTCAAACTTTTCTCTTTTTTGATGTTCTGTAAGAGCCCATATGGTTTTATCAGTTATCCTTTTTAACCTGTTGATAATATAATTGTTTCTAGCGTTACTTTTCAATACATTATTCCCATACTCTTCTGCTACAGCTTCAACACACTCACCTACTAATTCTTTTCTAATGTTTTCTGGAAGATTTTTCAAGGTATAATCTTTTTCAATTAGTTTTTTATTAAATGTTTCAAGAGACGAATGATATAAGTTACCTAGATCAACAGCTTCAATTTTATATTCTTTTCTTTCTAACAGTTTCAATCCATAATTTAAAAAATGGCTATATGCACACCGAACAAAGTTTTCAAGTCTACTTACACTTACATTTGTTTCATCTCCATATATAACTTGAGCTATCGCTTTATCTATATATGAATTTTCTTTTTCTGGAAATGCCAAACTTATCAAATTATTTATTTTTTCTTTACTTTCTTCATCATTAATTATAAGAGAATATGCTTCTTTAAATTGGTCTTCATTTATATATTTTTCGCCTTTTGCGATTCCATTAGCAATAAAATTTAATGCAGTTTGATATGAAGTAATATAATCTATTGTATATTCTTCACCCTCATCTTCAATTTCTATATCTTTAAACATATTTTTAATTGTATAAATCAAATATGAAGGTCTTAAAGACTTACCTTCTGCATTTCCTTTGCTGTATGATAAAAATAATTTTTCACTGGGCTTCGTAAGATTTAGGTATAAATAAAACTTTTGAATGAAAAGTTTTTCTCTGAACGTTGGTGAAAGCTCAATATTTTCTTTCTTCAAGAATTCCCTTTCCTTATCAGAAATCAAGCCTCTTCCTTTTCCAAGAGACGGTATTGTTCCTTCATTAATATTTAGGATAAAAAGAACTTTTATATCTTTTAGCCTAGTTCTTTCAATATCTCCTACAACCACACTATCTGAAGTTTGAGGAATTAGACCTACTTTAATTTCCACAAATCCTGATTCAATTATTTTAACAAATTCAGATAAAGAGGCTTTTTCATCTCCAAGGAGGAAAACTATCTCGTCTAATAAATCCATTGTTAATTTATAAATTCTTAAGTACTCGTCTGAAAGCTCAAAGCTTTCTTCTTCATAAAAATCATAAGCATAATTATTAAGCTTATCTTCCATTTTATTTATTCTTATAAACTCAAACAATGAAGTACAAAAATCTTTAATTCTTAGATTTTCAGCATTTAATCTATCAGAAAGATTTTTCACGGAAATATAAAAATCTTCTTTTAAACTATCAAGTTCTTCATTCCATGATTCACCCCATAGTTTTTTACCCCTAATACCATTTTCCAGTACATAGTTTTCTATTCTATCAATGCTTTCCTTTTCAATACCACTCATTCCACTTCTTAAATATCTAAAAACACTCTCATAGGAAAAATCCTTTTCAATTATCTCAAGAACACTACTAATAGATTCAATAAAAGGATTTGATAATATGTCCTTCTTATAATCGATAAAGGTTGGTATTTTATTAACTTTAAACGCTCTTTCTATTCTATGATGAATTTCTTCCATACTACCCGTAATAACTGCAATGTCTTTGTATCTATATCCTTCTTCTCTAACCAGCTTACAAATCATTCTTGCAACATACTCTATTTCATATGTTGGGTTTCTAAATGAAGATATTTTTATACCTTCTGGATTTTCTTTTTCCATTCCAGGTTTTTCTCTGAAAATATTTTTTTCTATATAGGCTATAGATTTAGATGTTTTAAACCTATAGGGTGGATTTTCTGATATTATTTCGTCTTCAAGAATCGATATATCATTATTTTCACATATTCCTACAAGGTTCTTTATTGTATGTTTACTTAAGTTGAATAATTCATATTCTTTAATTATATTCAAATTTAAGTTTTCTGGATTTATTGTTATACATACATTTACTTTTTTAGAATACTTTAATAGCACTTCAATAACTTTATATTGTATTGGAGTAAATCCTGTGAAACCATCTAAATATATTTCACTGTTCTTAATTAAATTCGATTTAGGAATTATCTTATATAATATTTCTAGAATTTCCTCAGATGTTACAAATTTGTCTTCAAGATATTTTTTAAAAGCCTTATAAATAACTGAAACATCATCAATTTTTGCTTTTAATAAAGGTTTTTTTTCACTTACATCTATTATCCTATTAACAGTATCTTCACCTATTCCATATTGATATAGTTCTGCAATCATAGATTTCATTTCTTCTACAAAACCTGGCATTTTTATCTTGCTTTTAAAAGCATTAAGACTAAGCTTGTTTTCTTCAACTATCTTTCTTAAAACAAGACTCTTACCAGTATCATCAAGTATTTCTGGTGTTTTTATACCTAATTCTTCAGAGATTCTAAATGCAAGCCTTTCAAAACTAACTATGTCAATATTCATAGTTCCATGATTAGGGTGCATTTTTACAATTTCCTTTTGTGTCTGCAATGTAAACTGTTCAGGCACAACTATAAAAAAATCCAGCAAAGGATTTTGAATGGATTTTTCTATAATCTCTTTACATGCTTTGTATGACTTCCCCGAACCCGAAGATCCTAAAATCAATCTAAGAGGCATTTTTTTCTCCCTTAAAAAAAGTAATTATAGGCGTTTGCAAAACGCCACAAGCCTTGATTTTACTGGCTTTTTTACTGTTAAAAATAGAATAACCCCTCACGGATATGTTATAATTGAATTGTTGAGTAACAACCATAACACATACCAGAAAGGAGTTATCTATGGCTATTATACCATGTAATCAGCTTTCATTGGCAGATGTTTTTTCTGATTGCCAAGACATTTATGAATCTGACAAACCCGAGTTCTTATCTCTACTTCAATCTAACATTGATCTTGATGAAATTATTCCCGATTCCTTCAGGAATCACTTCTATGCATCAACGGGAAGATCCCGCAAATACCATTTACATGCCTTTTTATGGGCACTTATCATTCAACGAATCTTTTCAATCCCTACTGATTCCTTGCTTCTTGTTTTTTTGAATTATTCAAGGCATCTTCGTGAATTCTGCGGTTTTGACAAAGTTCCAGACGCTTCTAAAATAACTCGTTTTAAACAAGACTTTATTGATGATCTACAAGTTGTCTTTGAAAAGCTTGTTGATTTCACTGAACCTATATGTCAAAACATAGATTCTGCAAAAGCTTCGATGACCATTTTTGATACATCCGGCATTGAAGCTTGGGTTACTGAAAACAACCCTAAATATTCAAATAAAATCATTAAGCAATTAAAATCTTATGCTAAAGCTAAAAAAATTTCTGATTCCTATGATCCTTACAAAGTTGCTTATGGCTCTATGCCATCTCATGCTGCTTCAAATCCTGAAATCAAACAGCTTTATATAAATGGTCACTTTTGTTACGTCTATAAAATAGGAGTTGTAACAAACGGATTAGGCATTATTCGCCACATTGACTTTTATAATAAAGAATTCTTTAATAAACACCCAGAAATCATTGTCGAAAAAAAGTCAAAAGCTCCTGATGAAGATAAATCTGTCCACGATGCAAAACTGCTAATTCCATCACTTCAAGATTTCTTTTCGGCTCATCCATCAATCACTCCTAAAAGCTTTTTGGGTGATTCAGCATTCGATTCAATGTTGCTATACCGTCAGTTATTATCTGATGATACTTTTGGGGCTGGTAAACACTTTGATAAAGCTTTTATACCTTTAAATGCTCGTTCAAGCATCAATTCAATTGATTCCTATACCATTGATTCTAATGGTATTCCTTGTTGTCCAAATAACTCTAGTCTTCTTATGAAATATGGTGGTAAGTCTCGTCGTAAAAATGGACTTATTCGTTACAAGTTTGAATGTCCTAAAACTAAGTTCGTCAAGGATGAAACTGGTAAATATCATCGAAAATGTTTTTGTGAAGATCCCTGCACAAATTCAAAATGCGGTAGGATGATTCATATATACCCTGAGCAGAATCTTCGTGCATATCCTGGCACGATTCGTGGAACTGAAGAATGGGATTCAACATATAAAGTAAGAGCAATAGTTGAACGTTCCATTAATCACTGCAAAGACTGCTTTGGATTAGCGGGACGAAAAACGCAGAACGAAAAAACTCTTCACGCCGACTTAATACTTTCAGGAATTACACAGCTTATCACTGTACTTCTCGCTGATAAGATTCATAAGCACAAATATATAAGAAGCCTAAAACCACTCATCGCATAGGACTTACCAACTTCATAAAATCTTGCAGATTTATTTAGTGCGCCTATTTTTTGTAAAAAACATCTTCATACTCGAATTTCTGCATTGCAGCAATTCTACTTTCCTTTAAATCAAGATTGCGAACTCGTTTCGCAATTACCTAAAAAGTAATTATTGTAATTCTTCAATCCACGCTTTTACACAGGCATCACTTGGCATTCTTAAATCTCCCCTAGGTGATACTGCCACTGAACCAACTTTTGGTCCGTCTGGAAGACAAGATCTTTTAAACTGCTGTGAAAAAAATCTTGAATAAAAAGTTTTCAACCACTTATTTATTGTATCTAAATCATAAATATTTTCAAAAGCTATTACAGCTAGTTTAAGTATTTTTTTAGGTTCATAACCAAATCTTAAAACATAATACAGGAAAAAATCATGTAACTCATAAGGTCCAACTAAATCCTCTGTTTTCTGAGATATTAATCCATCTTTTGGTGGTAGCAGCTCAGGACTAACAGGTGTATCAAGAACATCTAGTAATATTTTATTTAAAGTTTCTTCTCCACAAATATCTGCATAATATTTCACAAGATGTCTTACAAGAGTTTTTGGAACAGATGCGTTTACACCATACATCGACATATGGTCACCATTATAAGTCGCCCAGCCTAATGCAAGTTCAGACATATCTCCTGTCCCTACTACCAAACCTCCATTTTTGTTAGCTAAGTTCATCAATAGCATTGTTCTTTGTCTTGCCTGAGAATTTTCGTATGTTGCATCGTGTATATCTGAATCCTGTTCTATTTCTTTAAAGTGAAGATTAACTGCTTCACTAATATTTATCTCTTTAAGTGTGGCACCTAAAGACTTGATTAGTTCAAGGGCATTAGAGTAAGTTCTGTCTGTTGTTCCAAATCCTGGCATTGTCACCGCCAAAATGTTTTTCCTGTCTAAGCCTAATAAATCAAAGGCTCTGACGGTTACTATTAATGCCAAAGTAGAATCTAGTCCACCTGAAATACCTACCACACAACATTTTGCATTTGTGTGTTCTAGTCTTTTCTTTAAACCTAATGCCTGAATCGAAAGAATCTCTTCACATCGCTTATTTCTATCTGTTTGAGAAGCAGGCACAAATGGAGTAGGATCAAACTTTCTTTCTATAATATATTTTTTAATTATTTTTTCATCAATTTCAAAATAAACATTTTCATAATCAGAAGCTTCTCTCATATCATAAAATGTAGTGGTTTTTCTTCTTTCACTTGTTAATCTGTCTAAGTCCATATCCGCATATATTGTCTGATTTTTAAACCTTTCAGACTCTGCTAACATTGTTCCATTTTCACTTATCATATTATGTGCTGAATATACAAGATCTGTGGTGGATTCTCCTTCACCTGAATCAGAATATATATATCCACAATACAGTCTTGCAGACTGTCCTGTAATTAATGAACTTCTATATAAATCTTTTCCTGTACTTTCATTACTTGCTGACAGGTTTGCAATAATAATAGCCCCTGCCAAGGCATGATTAACACTTGGTGGCAAAGGACTCCAAACATCTTCACATATCTCAATTGCAAATGTAAAGTTTTCAATATTTTTACACTTGAAGATAATTCTTGTTCCAAATAATGTTTCTTTGCCTTCAAACTCTATTTTAACTGGCTTTTCAATACCTTTAGAAAAATGTCTCGCTTCGTAAAACTCTGAATAATTAGGAATATAAGTTTTTGGAACTATGCCTAACACTTCACCTTTATGTAAAACTGCTGCCACATTATATAATTTGCCATTATATTCAAAAGGCAGTCCAACAATAGCTATAATATTTTTTTCTTTAATATATTTAGCTATATTCATGACTTCTTCTTTAGCTTTTCTTAACATTACTTTTTGTAAAAACAAATCTGAACAAGTATATCCTGTAAGACAAAGTTCTGGAAAAACTATCATCTGTGTATTTTTCCCCACTGCTTCATCTAATATTTTGCATACTTCATTTTTATTATATTCACAATCCGCAACTTTTATTTTTGGAGTAGCTGAAGCCACTTTCACGAAACCATAATTCATAGTGTTATCCTTTCACCTGTTGAAACATATTTTATTTTTTCTCTCATGACCTGTTTTAGTTTATTATATTCTTCTATACCTGAACAATGACATGTATAGAATTCTGCATTGAATTCTGTTAATTTTTCACCTAATTTATATGTAAAATCACTTTCCAATTCATAAATACAATCTTCTACAAATAGGTGAAATCCGCCTACAACAAAATCTATATTTTCTCCAGATTTTTTCTTTACCTGCTCTAAAATATTATATATTCCACAATGAGAGCATCCTGTAATCAATACTTTTTTCCCATTTTCATTTATTAGTAAATTTTGTTCATGAGCAAAATCATCTTCAATGTATTTTCCATTTTCCTCATAGAAAAGTGCTTTATTTAGTGGCGATGGAAACTTAATATTATTTATTCCAGTTATTAGTTTTAAATTTTCACTTATTTGAAAATCATCATCAACCAATACGACTCGTTTATCATCTTTCAAGCTTAAATCTATTCCTATGTCTTCATATTCATTATTTTTCTCAAGAGAATACATTTTCTTAAAAGCATTTTCTTTTATGTAAACCTTTGCCTTTTTATTGTTAGATAGAAAGTTTCTAATCCCACCTCCGTGGTCGTAGTGTCCATGAGAAATAAAAACATAATCAACCTGACTTATGTCAATTCCTAACTTTTTAGCATTTATTAAAAACAAATCGTCTTCACCTACATCAAACAGTATGTTTAAACCTTTTGTTTGTACATGTATACTTAACCCGTGCTGGGTATTTAGATTACTTTTCTTGCTTTCATTATCAACAAGCATTGTGATTTCCATAATAATGCCTCCTAAAATTATAATATCATATATTTAAAGTATTATAAAGCATAGTACTTATGTAAAATTTATGTAAAGGTATCTATTTGCTAGTAAATTTTTTTAATTTATGATAATATGGGTATATAAAACTAGGAAAGGAGATAAATATGAACAAACAAAAAAGAATAGCTCTAATTGCTCATGACAATTTAAAGCCAACATTAATAGAATGGTGTTTGGAAAATAAAAAGACTTTGGAAAAACATTTCCTTTGCGGAACTGGAACTACATCTAAATTAATTTCCGAACAAACCAATCTACCTGTTTATTCATACAAAAGCGGTCCTCTTGGCGGAGATCAACAAATCGGTTCTAGGCTGGTTGAAGGTGATATTGATATTGTAATTTTCTTTTCTGATCCACTTTCTGCTCATCCACATGACCCTGATGTAAAAGCTCTATTAAGAATTGCTCAGGTTTATAATATCCCAATTGCAAACAATGTTGCAACTGCCGACTTTTTAATTAATTCAAAATATATGAATGAAGAATACAATAATAAAACCGCTATAGAATTTTAAATTTTATAACGGTTTTTTATTATCTAAAATTTTTCTTTAATTATTCCATCTCTATAAGCTTTCAAAAGCTCTGCGAGATCATCAATCTGATTCTGTAAATTTTTACCAATATCCGTGTCTGCTACAAGCATCCTTTTTTCTGTAACTTCAGCAATCCTAACCTTTGGAGTATTCTCATGTAATATACTGTTTAGATCATTTTTAAAAGGTGTATGCTCTGCTATTCCAAGGTGTCTGGAATTATATATAAGGGTATAGCCTGCTATTCCTGTCTTTGGCTGGTACGCTTTGGCTATTCCTCCATCTATTACAAATAGTTTACCTCCTGCTTTAATTGGGTCTTCTCCATCTCTGTATTTTACTGGTACATGACCTGTTACAATATGGCTATGCTCAGGATCTAGTCCAAATTCGTTTAAAATTTTATTACAAATCTCAGGACTTTGATGACTTAATTTGTAATATGGATTCATATGTTCTTTTCTTGTTTCTGGCAATCCAATAAAATAATTTTCAAAGGTAGCTATTTTATGTTTTCCAAACATTGGTGAAACTGCTCCACACCATAAGTACCACATAAAATCACATGCACTCTGTTTTTCTTTTGAGTTTTTAGGAAGGAAGTATGCATCATCGATTTTTTCATCGATTTTATCAAATAATGCTTTTCCTTTATAATTCTTTCCATCAATATTTAATGGTATAAATTCACCTTTATCATTCATCGGTACACAACCATGGAATAAAAGGTTAGAATTTACACATTTATAAGTTGATGCGTTTGTATAAATAAATTTAACCTGATTATGGAAATTTTCGCTATTTTTTATAGAACATGAAATTGTTTTTACAAGTTCCTGTTCCTCAGTAGTTAATTTGATAGGGTCTTTTGGATCAACAGTAGGAAAATTCTTGTCTCTTAGCTCATAAACTTTCCCTTCTACTTCAATTGTACCTGCTTTAAAATCAATTTTTTTCAACAGCACCCTATCATCCATTTTATATTCTGGATGTTTTTTAATGAGCTGCCCTTCAAGTTTAAACATAATTATTGCTATTGCTTTATGCATTTTAGCCGCAAGAGTTTCATCTACTAGGTCTGTTGTATTTTGATCTAGGACTTTTGGTGCAAAGTATTCACACGGATCATTACCATAGAATTTTTCTGCAAATGTAGATAGTGCTCTTAAGTTAATGCCATATCCATCCTCCAATAAGTCAAATGAGTTATAGCTAATAGCTGCCCTAAGAATATTTGCACAACACACTAGGTTTCCACAAGCTGCACCCATCCACGCAATATCGTGGTTTCCGTACTGAATATCCACATCGTTGTATTTCATTAGTTCGTTAATTATTAAATCTGCCCTTGGACCTCTGTCAAAAATATCACCTACTATGTGTAATCTATCTACACATAACTTTTGGATTAGTTCACAAATAGCAACTATAAACTGATCTGATATTCCTAACTCTGTAATGGCATAAATAAACTGACTATAATATTTCTTTTTATCAAAATCATCGTAATTAGAATGTAAAAGCTCATCTATAACATAAGCATATTCTTTTGGTATTTTTTTTCTGACTTTTGAACGGGTATATTTTTTTGAAACTTCTTTACAGACTTCAACTAGTCTATAAATAGCAACTCTTCTCCATTCTTCATTGTCTTCACCTTTTTTTGATAGATTTGATAATGTTAACTCTGGGTAATAAATCAAAGTCGCTAGCTTTTCACATTCCTGCTGTGTCAATGATGCTTCAAAAATGTCGTCAATTTTTGTTCTAACATTTCCTGACGCACTTCTTAACATATGAATGAATGCTTCATGCTCGCCATGTAAATCGCTGAAAAAATATTCTGTACCTTTTGGGAGGCGTCTAATTGCTTTTAGATTAATAATTTCGTTAGCAACAGCACCTATATTAGGGAAATCCTTTGCTAGTAATTCCAGATACTTTACATCACTCATTTTTTTCGTCTCCTATTTATCTTCTGTTTTTTTGTTTCCACTTTCCTTCAAATAATAATTTGTTTGATTGTGGCTACACCGCATTACAAAAATAACTCTCAGAGGAAAAATTCTAATACTAACTCGTATTCTTCCATATTTAGCAATATTTAATTTTTAATTTTCTATAACTTCTATCTTCTACATTATATTGACACATTTATTATATGTCAATCAAGAAAAAAAGTTTACATTTTCACACAAAATATGCTAGAATTATCCATTATATTTGTGGCGAGGTATCAAATGCATCCTTTTTTACAGTTTGGCAGTTTTAAATTGCCTTCATATTTTACCTTAATATTGATTGGAATACTAATAAGTTTCATTATTTCATTAGTCCGAGCAAAAAATTATAATATTAAAAAATCAAACCTTACAGTCGCATTAATATTTATTATTGTTGGACTTATTATTGGAGCAAAAATTTTCTTTGCTTTAACTACTATACCTGATATTATTAAGCATCTTGATATCTTATCTTCTTATCCAGGAGAAGTTATATTGTATATGTTTAGTGGCTGGGTTTTTTTTGGTGGTTTAATAGGAGCTTTGATTTTTCTAAAAATGTTTGCTTTTCAGTTTAATCAAAATTTCAATAGTTATCTTTCATTATTGATTCCTGTTTTTCCATTAGCACATGCCTTTGGTAGAATAGGTTGTTTTCTTGCTGGATGTTGTTATGGTGTAGAGTATGATGGTGTTTTTTGTGTAATATTTCCAGATAATGCAATAGTAGAGGGAGTAAATTTATTTCCGAGATTCCCTGTACAACTTTTAGAGGCTTTCCTAAATTTTATTCTATTCATATTGCTTTTGATACTTTCTAAAAGAAAAATTAGCATATTAGGAGTTTATTTTGTATCATATTCTTTTATTAGGTTTGTTTTGGAGTTTTTAAGAGATGATGAAATAAGAGGTGTGTTTTTGTACTTATCCTCATCTCAATGGATAAGTATTATTCTATTTTTAATAGGGATATATCTATTAATCAAAAAAAGAGCTAAATAAAACCCAGAAACTTTTCTGGGTTTTACAGATTAATTATTTATTTTATAACATCGCTCATTTCATAAAGTCCTGCAGGTTTACCTGCCAAGAATTTGGCAGCCTGGATTGCTCCGTTTGCAAAAACAGCTCTTGAATATGCTGTATGTTTGATTTCTATAACCTCATCAATTCCAGCAAAGATTGCTTCATGCTCTCCAACAATAGTGCCGCCTCTTACAGCGGAAATTCCTATTTCTTTTTCTTCCCTTTGTTTTCTTACCTGAGAACGGTCATAATTATATTTATACTCATTATCTAAAACTTCATTAATACCATCTGCTAACATTAAAGCTGTACCACTTGGTGCATCCAGTTTCTTATTATGATGTTTTTCTACGATTTCAATATCAAATCCAGCACCTGCTAATATCTCAGTTGCAGTTTTTAATAACTTAATCATAGTATTTATTCCTAAAGACATATTAGCTGATTTTAATATCGGAATAACTTTTGATGCGTCAACTATTCCATTAATCTGCTCATCTGTCAAACCTGTAGTACATAAAACAACAGGTATATTATTTGTCTTACTATATTCTAATAGGCCATCTACAGCCTTTGGATTAGAAAAGTCTATTATTACATCCGTTTGTACTGTGCACTCTGATGCTGATGAAAATACTGGAAAAGAATTTTTTCCATCATCATGCATATCAACTCCTGCTACAATATCCATGTTCTCGTCATTTTTTAATATATCAGATATAACTTTTCCCATACGGCCGTTACAACCATGCATTAACACTCTTATCATATTTATCTCTTCCTTACTTCTATTTATAATAATCCATAATCAGACATTGATTTTTTAAGGATCTCTTTATTGCTTTCTTCCATTTCTGTTAAAGGCTTTCTCAACGGTCCTGCTCCTAGTCCCATCATGTTCATAGCTGCCTTTACAGGTATAGGATTAACTTCTAAGAATAAATCATTAATAACCTGTAACGAATCAAGCTGAAGCTTCGTACTTTCTTTAATGTCTCCCTCAAGATATTTTGCAACTATATCATGAGTCTGCTTTGGTGCAATATTTGAAAATACAGATATAACCCCAAGTCCTCCTAAAGACATTATTGGTACAATCATATCATCATTACCTGAATAAATATCAAGAATTCCTCTTGTTAAACTTGCAAGTTTTGCAACTTGTGAAATGTCTCCTGATGCTTCTTTAATAGCTACTATATTTTCAACATTTTTTGCAAGATGTGCTGCAGTTTCAGGTTTAATGTTACAACCTGTTCTACCTGGTACATTATATAATACTATTGGAATAGTTACTGCATTTGCAACATCAGTAAAATGTTCAATTAAACCTTTTTGTGTTGCTTTGTTATAATACGGAGTAACAACTAACAATGCATCTGCTCCACATTTTTCAGCTTCTTTAGATAAAAAAATTGCTTCATCTGTAGAATTTGATCCAGTACCTGCAACAACAGGAACCCTCTTATTTGTCCTTTCCACAGCATATTCAATACACTTTATATGTTCCTCATGAGATAATGTTGAAGATTCACCTGTAGTTCCACAAATTATTATACTATCAGTTGAATTTTCAATCTGGAAATCTATTAATTCTCCAAGCTTCTCAAAATTCACTTCTCCATTTTCTTTCATTGGGGTAACAATCGCTACTCCCGCTCCTTTAAAAATTGACACTATTATTCCTCCTTTTTTCAACAAAGAGCTGTAATAAAAAAAGTTAACCGATTGGCTAACTCTCAAAGAATGACAATAATAAATATTATCATAACCTCAAGTAGCCCTCCATCTTATAAATCTTGTGATTTAAGATGACAGTCATATAGCTATTCGCCATATGCCCAAGATATTTTTTTCAGATAAATAATATCTTTCGGCGCTTTTCCCTTTCATTTATTTTCACCTGCCTCTGAAACATCCAAAAAATTACTAATGAAAAACGCGACCTCTACAATCTATTAAATTGTTCTTAATATGTTAACACCTTTATTTAATAAAGTCAAATTTTATTTTTTTGACTCAATTGTTGATATATAATCTACATGCTCTTCTAATTCTTCGGGCATATTCTGTCCTGACATAATTAGTATTGCATCCGACGATTTAGAATTTATAACAGAAGTTATCTCTTCTACAGTTATAATACCTTCATCTGCTAGTCCAACAACTTCATCCAAAATCAAAATATCACACTCTTTTGTTGCTAGAACCTTCTTGGCAAAATTTATTCCATTTTTTATATTTTTAATTTCTTCAGCCTGATCCCCTTCTGACAAAGAATCAAAACTTTCATCAGATTTTTCAAATCTGAATAACTTAACTTCTGGCTCTAATTTTGCAAAAAGCTGAATTTCATTTCCTATTTTGCCTTTTAAAAATTGTACAATAATAACTTTTTTACCTAAACAAGCCCCTACTAGTCCCTTACCAATTGCTGCTGAAGATTTTCCATCTCCATGTCCACAAAAAACTTGTGTATATCCATTGCTCATGATATGACCTCTTGCTTTCTCTATTTTTGTATATAATTTTACTACATTATAATAAATACCTTGCACTAATGCAATGTTTTTGTTTGACTTTTACAGATTTTGTGATAGACTTTACAGTGTTGTTTAGAAAGAAAGGTCAATAGAAAAATGATAGAAAAAAGAGAAAACATAAGAAATATAGCGATAATAGCCCATGTAGATCATGGAAAAACAACTTTAGTAGATGAACTATTAAAACAAAGTGGGGTTTTTAGAGAAAATCAGGAAATTGCAGAAAGAATTATGGATTCTAATGATCTTGAAAAAGAACGAGGAATCACAATTCTTGCTAAAAACACATCTGTTTTTTATAAAGATATAAAAATCAATATAATTGACACACCTGGTCATGCAGATTTTGGTGGAGAAGTTGAGCGTGTGCTTAAAATGGTAAACGGGGTAGTTCTTGTAGTAGATGCATTCGAAGGTGTTATGCCTCAAACAAAATTTGTTCTTAGAAAAGCTTTGGAATTAGATTTACCAGTTATCTCCTGCATAAATAAAATAGACAGACCAGAAGCTCGACCTGATGAAGTAATCGACGAAATTCTCGAATTATTCATGGACTTGGATGCATCAGAAGAACAGCTTGAATGTCCATTTATTTTTACTTCAGCAAAAGCAGGTTATGCAATAAATGATGTTAATGATGAACCAAAAAATATGGCTCCATTATTCGAAACCATTGCAAACTATATTCCATCTCCACAAGGTGACCCAGATGCAGGGACTCAAGTATTAATTAGTACTATAGATTATAATGAATATGTTGGAAGAATCGGAATAGGAAAAATAGATAACGGTAACTTAAAAATAAATCAGGATGCTGTTTTATTAAATGCACACCAACCAACAAAATGTGACAAAATAAAAATCAGCCAGTTATATCAGATAGAAGGTCTTGAAAGAGTTTCTGTTGAAAACGCAACTATAGGTGACATTGTAGCAATATCAGGTATTTCAGACATTCAGATAGGAGATACAATCTGTTCACCTGAAAATCCTGTAGCTATTGAATTTCAAAAAATTTCAGAGCCTACCATTTCTATGCAGTTTATAGTTAATGACAGCCCTTTGGCTGGAAGAGAAGGAAAATTTGTAACTTCAAGACATATCAGAGACCGCCTGTTTAAAGAATTAAATACCGATGTTAGTTTAAGAGTTGAAGAAACTGATTCTAGTGAAAGCTATAAGGTTTCTGGTAGAGGTGAACTTCATCTTTCTGTTCTAATTGAAAATATGCGTCGTGAAGGATACGAATTTGCTGTAAGTAAAGCAGAGGTTTTGTATAGAAAAGATGAAAATAATAACTTACTTGAACCTATGGAAATAGCATACATTGATGTACCAGAAGAATTTTCAGGAGTAGTTATAGAAAAGCTCAGCTCTAGAAAAGGCGAACTGAAAAATATGGCTCCTTTTAATGGTGGCTATACTAGACTTGAGTTTTCAATACCAGCAAGAGGATTAATTGGCTACAGAGGTGAATTTTTAACAGACACTAGAGGAAATGGTATAATAAATACAATATTTGATACATACGGACCATATAAAGGTGAAATTCAGTATAGAAAACAAGGTTCTCTAATAGCATTTGAATCAGGTGAAGCTATAGCTTATGGTCTATTTAGTGCTCAAGACAGAGGAACTCTGTTTATTTCACCAGGGGAAAAAGTCTATGGCGGAATGATTGTCGGACAAAACGGAAAAGCTGAAGATATTGAACTAAATGTGTGTAAAAGAAAACAGCTTACAAATACTAGGTCTTCAGGAGCAGATGAAGCGCTTAAGCTATCACCACCAAGAGTTTTAAGTTTAGAGCAAGCACTTGATTATATTGATACAGATGAGTTACTTGAAATCACTCCAGAAAATCTGCGTTTAAGAAAGAAAATACTTGATCACAGTCTTAGAAAAAGAGCTGCAAAATCAGCTTCAAAATAAAATGAGATTTGATTCATAAACAGAATATAAAACCTCGCCTAACGAGACAATCTGAGCCTGGCCTCCGGTTGTCTCTGTTATTTTTTCGATGAAATTATCCTTATCTTCTATATTAATGATTGCTTCTATTTCAACTTTCACTTCATATTTTATATTATTTAAATACACATCATTATTCTCCATAAAATGTCTTATTTTTCCAGCACTATTATAATCTGAAACAATTTTTATCACTTCACCTTTATCTGCTTCTAAGATAACACATTTTTCTAAAGCTTCTAATACGGCCTTTTGATAAGCTCTGACTAATCCTCCAGTTCCTAAAAGAACCCCTCCAAAATACCTTGTTACTACGACACATATTCTTTCAATATTATTGCCTATTAATACATCTAGCATAGGTTTACCAGCAGTACCAGAAGGTTCCCCATCATCTGAAAATCTCATCAAATCTTTATCAACAACATAAGCAAAACAGTTATGCCTAGCTTCCCAATATTTCTTTTTTATTGAATTAATAAATTCATTAGCCTGTATTTCACTTTCAACTACTTCTATATTGGCAATAAATCTTGACTTCTTTTCAATTATTTCACTTTCGCTTCCACGAAATAATACTTTTCTTACAGTTTTCATTCTTTTCTCCATTATTGTTCTATTTACAATTCTACCATTAAAATTATTTAATTTGCAATCCATAATATCTATGTAATAAATATTTAACTTTATTTCAAAGAAGTTATTTGATATAATACGCTTATGGTTTTTATAAAGAAAAGAGGTAGGTTATGAATTTTGGATATAAAAATACTGTAGAAAAGAGAAGAGAATTGGCTTCTAATTCAAGAAGAAATAAATCTAAAGCCTTAATGTCTTTTATTAAAATAATTCTTTGTACAATACTTTTAATAGTATTAGTAGGAGGTTTTACTGGTTTCGGAATGATTAAAGGAATCTTAGACTCTGCACCAGATATGGAAGATGTCAATGTTTCTCCTTCTGCTTATGCGACAAAAGTTTACTATTCTGACGGAGAATTGGCAACAAGTATTTCTACAGACGGTTCAAACAGAACCGATATTTCAATTGATGAAATGCCAGAATGTCTTCAGTATGCTTTTGTAGACATTGAAGATGAGCGTTTCTACGAACACAAAGGAATTGACCTTCAAGGTATTTTAAGAGCAGCTTTTGTTACTCTATCTGGTTCAGGCTTTGAAGGTGCAAGTACGATTACACAGCAGCTTATAAAAAATAACGTCTTTGAAAGTGGTGGATTCGAGACAAATATGGGTTCTCTTGTAAAAAGAAAGATTCAAGAGCAATATTTAGCCCTAGAAATCGAAAAAGAAATGGATAAATCCATTATATTAGAGAATTATCTAAATACAATAAATTTAGGTGCTGGAAACTATGGTGTTGTTACAGCTACTTCGTATTATTTTGGTAAGGAGGTTTCAGAGCTTACTATTTCTGAAAGTGCTGTTTTGGCAGCAATTGCACAAAACCCTACTTATAACCCTTCTTCATATCCAGAAAAAAATGCGGAAAGAAGAGCTAAAGTTTTAAGTAACATGCTTAAAAACGGTCATATTACTCAAGAAGAATATGATGAAGCAATAAATGATGATATTTATTCACGAATTCAGGCAAATACTGCTGGTAAATCAAACACAGCAATATATACATATTTTACAGATGCATTAATCGAACAGGTACTTGAAGATTTACAGGAAGAAAAAGGATATTCAGCAAGTCAGGCATATGATGCATTATACAAAGGTGGTTTGCAGATATACTCTACTCAAGATTCTGAGATTCAACAAATATGTGATGATGTCCTTACAGACGAAAGTAATTATCCTGATAAAATTTACTATTCATTTGACTGGGCATGGACTTTAACAGATGAAGAAGGTGTAAATCACAACTACTCAAAAGGTCATATTTACAACTACTATAGAACTGTAAAAGGTGACTCAAACTTCACTTTGAACTTTAATTCGAAAGAGGATATTGTAGAATGTATAGATGAATTTAAGGAATACAAATTGTCAACAGTGGGTGGAGAAACACTTGCTGAAACTGATATTACTTATACTATTCAACCTCAGGTTTCATTCTCCATTATGGATCAGCACACTGGTGAAGTAAAAGCTCTGGTAGGTGGACGAGGAGAAAAAACTGGAAGTTTAACACTAAACAGAGCCACAGACACAACTAGACAACCTGGTTCAACATTTAAGGTTTTAGCAGCTTATGCTCCTGCCCTTGATATTGGAGGATATACACTAGGAACCGCCATTGACGATGCTCCATATGCCTATGCTAATGGAACATATATCAAAAACTGGTACTCAGGATATGAAGGTCTGAACACAGTAAGAAAAGGTATTTGGCATTCAATGAACATTCTTGCTGTAAAGACTTCAACAGATGTGGGTACATATACAGGTTATGAATATTTACAAAAGTTTGGTTTTTCAACTATTACAACTGAAGATGTGGTTCAGGCTCTTGCCCTTGGTGGTATAGGTCAGGGTGTTACAAATATTGAACTTTGTGCTGCATATGCTACCATAGCAAATAGTGGAACTTATACAGAACCAATATTATATACAAAAATCCTTGATAAAAACGGACGAGTTATTATAGACAATGAACCAGAAACTGAAACAGTTATGAAAGACTCAACCGCATGGTTATTAAATAGTGCTATGCAGGACGTTGTTACAAAAGGAACTGGTACACCAGCAGCAGTTCCAGGACTCACTGTAGCAGGTAAAACTGGTACAACATCAAGTAGAAATGACCTTTGGTTTGTTGGATACTCTGGATATTTAACAGCGGCTGTATGGATGGGACATGATGAAAATCTAGAAATGTCTGACTGGGTATATCATAAAGTTATTTGGAGCAAAATAATGAGTCAGGTACACTCTGAAAAAGGTTATGGAAACAAAACCATTATGCCAATGCCAGGTAATATTGTAACAGCTTCAATATGTTCAAAATCTGGTAAACTAGCAGTAGATGGTCTTTGTAATGCAGACCCTGGTGGTTCTACAGTATACACTGAATACTTTGCAGCTGGTACTGTTCCAACAGAAACCTGTGATGCACATATAGCTTTAACTGTATGTGAGGATAGTGGGGATTTAGCTACAAGCTACTGTCCTGATACTGAAACTGTAGTATACAGAATCAGACCTGAAGGCTCTGAAGGTACAACTGCTGATACAGAATTTGAAATACCTAAAGGCTTTTTAGATACGGTATGTAAACTACACACAGGTGAAGAGGAAACTACAACAGAAGAAGAAACTACTACGGAAGCACCTCCTTCGCCTTAATAATAAAATTTGAGCCCTTGAAAAAAATTTCAAGGGCTTTTTTTTATATTAATTCAAATATGTTTCAGCTTTTGATGCCTGTGAGGTTCCAGGGAACAACTCTATAACCTGATTAAAATATTTTGTTGCATTGTCTACATCATCATTATCATTATATGCAATAGCAAGATTCACCAAAGCATTTGCATTTTCGTTATTATATTCATATGACATAGATAAATACTCAATTGCTTTTGAATAATTTCTAGAATAGTATTGATTCATTCCTGAATTGTAATAATAATTTGATGCATATACTGTCATAGGACTGTAAATCTGATCGTATATACCCATAAATGTACTTGTCATACCATCTGTTGATTTGATTTTCAACAATTCTTCAGCTCCTGAAAGGTAATTACCTTCTCTAAAATATGTTTGAGCTGCCAATAGTGAGTCATAATAAGTTTTCATGCTGGTATCTAAATCTACCTTGTCCTTGTATTCTTCATTTTCTTCAGTTAAAACATCTATACTAGAAGAAAGCTCCGAATTGTTTGCTGTTATTTTGGCAACCTCCTCTTCAAGCTCAAGTATTGTATTTTCATACTCTGTCTTATCTGCTCTGTTTTTTGCAGGTGTTACTATGAAAAATACCATGGCTGCTCCTATAATGATTCCTATTAGGATATATATGACAGTAGCTGCTCCAAGGTTTGTATCTTTATATCCAGTGGGTATAATCACATCATTTCCACTAAGACTTTTTCTTTCTTCTTCTGCTTTTTTCTTTGATTTTCTTCTTTTAAAAAATCCTTTTGCGTTTTGTTCTTCATCTTTTAATTTTTCTTCAACTTCTTTTAAGTAGGTCAAGCTAAGAGTATTAGTATTATCAATTTTTAAAGATTTTTTTAATGCCTTTTTCGCACCTAAATAATCATTATTTTTTATAAATAAAAGAGCTAATAACTGATGCCCTCGCATAAATCTTGAATTTGAATTTAATATCTTTTTCAACTGTATAATAGCTAAATCGTCACTATCCTGATTAGCATAGTTAAGGGCAAGGTTATACTTCTTTATTGTTTGATTAATTAGTTCAAGTCCTGTCTGATCATTTTGAACCTGATTAATATATTCATCTGCTGGATTATCAAGAGAATCAATATTCTTACTTATTACCCACTCTGTTAAAGCTGGAACTACTTCTCCAATTTCAAAATATATCAAACCAAGAAGATTCCTTGCTGCAATATTTTCTTTGTACATATGCAAACTTCTATTCAAATAATCTATCGCACCTGTCAAATCTCTAATGTGAGCCTTTTTTAGAGCCTCATTGTAATATTGATTTGAAAGTTTAACAATTTTTTTGAAAACAGTAACATCTACGCCACATGTTGCACAGAGATCTCCCCCCGAAAGAATCCTTCCACAATTATAACATTTCATAATAATCCTCTCTAAAATTACTCTTTATTTTTCGCTAAATCTTTCATCATCTCTAACATAACATCTGTCATATCTGTAACATTATTTTTGTAAATCGCTTCTTCTACCTCATCTACTTCAAGACATGGTTGAAATTTTTTAATTTCTTCATCAAAATCAATCATTTTAATAAATTCCTTTCTACATTGAGTCTAATGTTTGGCTTAATACTTTATCGCCTCGTCTAATAAAATCAACACTTTTATCTTCTTTTTCAACATCTAATTTGTATGAATCAACACTTATAATTACACCTGGATAGACATAACTTTTAACTTCAACCTTTGCGTCATGAGATGTGCTAATCTTTTCTGTAATTTCATCGATTTCTAATTTATTTCTACTAAGCATTGATAATTTTTCTAATTTTGCCCTTGTTAACTTTCTCTTTATTTCTGGTCCATTTCTTATAGATAAGTCTGTATCTAATATTAATATAACTTCGTCAATTTTTTCTATATCTTTTTTAATTCTTTTTGTTTCATTCACTAGGTAAACTTGTCTCTCATAAAGAAATTTATCCAGACCTACTGTGATTTCTGTTTTTGTTTCAGATAAAGATCCAATATTTGTTGCTGAAATAATATTCGTTGCCTTTAATTGACCACCAACAATACTTCCCTTTTTTCCATCAACAATAATTCCTTTATTTGCAAAAACATAAGATAAAAGTATTGAGCCTGCACGAACAGTTTGATCCGAAATCACATGAGCCCTTTCGATAAAACTTGCTAACACATTTCCACCTGCGCTTATAAATGCTCTGTCTCCACCCATGACCCCACCTTTTATTAAAATAGCCTTGGTGGATTCTAAGTGAGATGCTTCAACCTTACCAACTACTAATAGATTTCCTGACACTTTAACCTTCATACCTGACTTGACATTTCCTAGTATTTCTAAATCTCCATTATAAAAGATATTTCCTGTGGATTCATCCACATCACCTTTTATTGTATACATATCAGATATTTCTAATTTATTTTCATGCAATTCTATCTTGCCATCTTTTGAAGCAATATATGTTTTACCATCGTCAATGATTTGAAATCCTGTTCCAGTTAACTTTGGTAAATCTTTACTTTTTTTAGCATTTAAAATATTCCCCTTTATATCAAACCCATCTTCACCATCTGTTTTAGAAATATATGTTGCTATAACTTCTCCCTTTTTAATACTTGGAGTTAAATCAATATTTGAGTAGTCTAAAGAATCATCCTTTAAAAAACCTAAATTCTTATTTTTGTTTAGATTTACTTTAAATTCAAAGTATCCATCTCTACCATCTTTTGAAGGTAATCCTTTTGCTACACAAAATTCTTCGTCATACTTTTTTAAACTAATAATATCTTGAATTACATTTTTTTTAATACCTTTTGTAACACCCATCATTTCTATGTATTCCACAATATCATCTAGTAAAAAAATATCTTCTTCTTGAGGACTAAATGGGGAAATCAAAGTAAGATATGCGTACATATCATCTGCACTTAATCTAAACCTCACATATTTTGAAAAATTTGATTCCACCTAAATCACCTCACCTATTCAATAAATTTATCTCTCGGCTAATTGTTCAAGTCTTTCTTCAACCTTTTCAAGCATCCCTTGATATTTTATCTTTTTGTCTTTTTCTTCATTAATTTTCTTTTCTGGTGCTTTATCTATAAAGTTCTTATTTGATAGCATACCATCAACTCTGGCAATTTCTTTTTTAAGTTTTTCTTGTTCTTCTTTTAAGTGTTCGATTTCTTTAGAAATGTCAACCAATTCATCAAAAGGCATATAAATTACAGCTTTTGATAGAACAACACTTACTGCATCTTTTTCGATATCATCTCTATTTTCTTTAATGATTACTTCACTTGCATGACTTAATGATGCAAAAAACACTTTAGATTTTTCAAAAATCTCACGTATTCCTTCTTCTTCTGAAACCACATACATTTTTGCCTTTTTATTAAAAGGTACATTCATGTCTGTTCTGATTCCTCTGGTAGCTCTTACTGCTTCTTTTATTAATTCAACTTTTTCTTTAGCCTGTTCAAGATCTTCGTTCACAAGATTCCTAGGCCATTCTGATATCATTATACTTTCATTTTCAGATTGTATATTACAATAAATTTCCTCTGTAATAAAAGGCATATATGGGTGTAAAAGCTTTAATAGAGTTTCAAGTACATTTTTCAATGTATATAAAGCTGCATTTTTAGTTTTATCATTTTCATCATACAACCTTGGTTTAACCATTTCAATATACCAATCACAGAATTCTTCCCATATAAACTGATATAACTTATCTGCTGCCACACCTAATTCATATTTTTCCATATTTTCTGTAACATCTTCAATTAAGTTGTACGTTTTTGCAAAAATCCACTTGTCAGCATCGGTCAATTCTGACTGTTCTACTTCTTTTATTCCGCCTTCTGGCATATTCATCATAATAAATCTTGATGCATTCCAAATTTTATTCGCGAAGTTTCTACTAGCTTCAACTTTCTTGTCATAAAATCTCGTGTCATTTCCAGGAGAAATACCTGTTATTAATGTAAATCTTAAAGCATCAGCACCATATTCCTCAATAACTTGCAAAGGATCTATACCGTTTCCTAAAGATTTACTCATCTTTCTGCCTTGTGAATCCCTTACAAGACCATGAAATAATACAGTATTAAAAGGTTTAACATCCATTTGCTCGTAACCTGAGAAAATCATTCTAATTACCCAGAAGAAAATTATATCATAACCTGTTACCAACAGGTCTGTTGGGTAAAAATAATCTAAATCTTTAGTCTTTTCAGGCCATCCTAGCGTTGAAAACGGCCATAAAGCTGAACTAAACCATGTATCTAATGTATCTTCATCCTGGATTATATTACTGCTTTCACACTTAGGGCAGGTATCTGGTTTAATTTTTGAAACCACTACTTCATTACATTCTTTACAGTAATAAGCTGGTATTCTATGACCCCACCATAATTGTCTTGATATACACCAGTCCCTGATGTTATCTGTCCAATTATAGTATAATCTGTCCATATGCTCTGGTAAAAGCTTTATTTCTCCATTCTTTATGGAATCTACAGCAGGTTTTATCATTTCATCCATTTTAACAAACCACTGAGGTTTGATTAACGGCTCTACAACTGTATTACATCTATCATGTCGTCCTACATTATGTGAATGATCTTCTACTTTTGAAAGAAATCCTTGTTCTTCTAAATCTTTAACAATTGCTTTTCTAGCCTTATATCTGTCCATTCCTTTGTATTTGCCACCAGCTTCATTTATAGTAGCATCATCATTCATAACATTTAACTCTTCTAAGTCATGTCTTTTACCTACCTCAAAGTCATTAGGATCATGAGCTGGAGTTATTTTAACAACACCTGTTCCAAATTCCATTTCAACATAACTGTCTGCAACAACTGGTATTTCACGATTAACTAAAGGCAAAATTACAGTTTTTCCAATCAAATGGCTATATCTTTCATCTTCTGGATGAACTGCAACAGCAGTATCACCTAGCATTGTTTCAGGTCTTGTTGTAGCAACTTCTAGAACATCCTCAGTACCTTTTACTGGATATTTAATGTGCCAAAAATGTCCTGAGCTTTCTTCATGTTCTACTTCCGCATCAGAAATTGATGTCATACAAACAGGACACCAGTTTATTATTTTTGACCCTTTATATATATATCCTTTTTCATATAATCTTAAGAAAACTTCTTCAACTGCTTTTGAACAGCCTTCATCCATAGTAAATCTTTCTCTGTCCCAGTCAGCACTGGAACCAAGTTTTTTTAATTGATTTACAATTCTTCCACCATATTCTTTGCGCCAATCCCAGGCATACTCAAGAAATTTTTCTCTACCAATCTCTTCTTTTGATGTTCCTTCTGATTTTAATTTTTCAATAATTTTAAGCTCTGTAGCAATACTTGCATGATCTGTTCCAGGTTGCCAAAGAGCATTATATCCTTGCATTCTTTTAAATCTAATAACAATATCTTGAATTGTATTATCAAGAGCATGTCCCATATGAAGCTGACCTGTTATATTTGGTGGTGGCATTACAATAGTAAAAGGCTTTTTGCTCTCATCCACTTCAGCTTTAAAGTACTTCTTTTCCATCCATTTATCATAATGTTTACCTTCAATCTCTGAAGGATTATACTTTTTACTTAATTCTTTCATTTTATGTTTCCCTTCCTGTCTAAAAAATATATATTTTATAGAATGTCTTCGTATTGCTCAACTATTCTAATTATTTCCTCTGGTTCAACATTATCATTTTGCATTAGTTTTTTAATGTTTTCTTTTGAATCTTCGATATCTTTATTGTTTTTTATTATTTCAGATTCTTTTTCTAATATCTGAGTTTTTATTTCTTCTTTATACTTTTGAAAACTAGATTCATCAGTCATATTTCCTGCCCCTGAAATCCATATTTCTGGTTCTTTTAAATTATAACTTGATAATAAATCTATTAATTTTTCTCCAGTATTATATAATCTATCTAATACTTTGTCATAAATTTCTTTATCTTTTTGAGATGTTATATAATTTCCCCATAAGCTACTCAATTCGTATGAACTGTTAACCTTATTTTTTTCATAAACATAATCAAGTGTAGACATTACATTGACATATTTTATTTTAACCTTGTTTAACAAAGAAATTATTTTGTTTAATTTAATATCTGTTAGTTTAATATTGTATAATATTTTCCTATGAAAAATAAATATTAATAAGGCAGCAATAATAGCTAAACCAATAGAGACTAAAATAATAATTTGGGAATCAAACTCAAAAACGAAGTCTAGTATTATACAGATAACAAAGACAATCATTAATAGAATAATAGCAAGTTTTGAGGTATTCTGCAACACGTTTAACTTATTTTTAAGTTCCCTTTTTTCAACCTTTAAGGCTTCTCTTTCTCCCTCAAGTTTATTCAAGTCACTTTTAACCAAACTTAGCCTTTTTTCACTTTCTGTCATTCTTTCAATTGACTTTGAAATTGCTTTTTCATTTTTTCTAACATACTCATATTTGTCCTTTTCGATTTTTACGGAAGATTTTTCAATTTCTTCTCTTTCTTCATTTAAAGAACTAATTTTTCGGGCAAGAGAAAAGATCTCTTCTTTATTATTTTGAGGTATACCGTCTAGCAATAAAACATCTTCATAGTATATTTTTAAAATGCTTTTTTCTATTTTGGCTTCTTCTATTATCTCAGAAGCATTTAAAATAGTTTCGCAACTTTCTTTTACCAGACTTAAGTTGCTATCCTTTGATTTCTCTTTATTTTTTTGTTTTTTATTTTTAAATAATTTCATCTTTTACACCATTAAGTCTCTATATTCTTCTTTCCATTCATCTATTAAATCCTGAAATTCAATATTACTTTTTCCTATTTCATTGAACATCTCATAACTTAACTTTTCTTTTAATAATACATGAGATTTACCTTTTTCAACTTCATTTTTTATTTCTTCAAACTCTTCTTTGCATATCTCAACAAAAATATCTTCTAGTTCATACTTAACTGTATGTTCTAATATTTTTTTTTCATCATCCAATATGAAACAAATGTTTAAAATATTTCTTATATATCTCTCATCTCTTGATAAATCATATGCCTTTTTAAAATACTCTAGTGCTTCTTCAAAAAGAAAAAGCTTCGAATATATAGTACCAATTTTATTTAGTATATCACTATAAAAACTTGATGAAAGGTTAAAATCTCTTTTTAAGTTTAATATTTTATAATATTCATGAATGGCACTTTCATATTTATTATACTCGTAAAAAACATCTGCTTTTGCTTTAAATCTTTCGTGAGTACTTTTCAAAGAAACTTGAGGAAGTAATTCTGAAAACTCTCTAAGATCTTCATTGTTAAAATAGCCTGATTCTGAAACAAGTAAATATATTAAATCTCCTAGAGGAGAATCATTTTCTAATTTTTCTTTAAGCTTTTCAGATACTTTAGTAAGCTTTAAAATCTTCCTTTAAATATTTTAAAAGATTCTCATTAAAAAAATCTTTTCCCACAAGATGTGCATGATTAAACAAGAAGTAGCCTATCTCTTCGATTGAAAAAACTTTTATATTTAATTCTGTAATATAATAAGGCTCTTTAGAGCTTAAATTACATAATATCAACCCACTCATAGATAATCCTTTCTACGCATAATCACTGGCATAAATTGTTTTTTCAACTATCTTGTTTGTACCTTTAAAAAAATCTCCAAATCCTAAATCTTTTATTAAATAAATAATTTCATCTTCTGATTTAACAATCATTACTATTTCTATCCTGCTTTTCTTAAACTCTCTAATAGGAAAAACTGATAGGTCTATCTCCACGGGATGTTGTTCGTTTAAAAATGGATTATTAATAATTAATTGTATTTTTCTATCCTCATCTATAAACCCTTCAAGTTTTGCTCCCGTTTCATACCAGTTTTCACCAGCTTTCATTAAATAAAGCTGCTTTTTAACTCCATCTTCATCAATTAAAATTGATATGTTGATTTTATTTCTATCATTGCATAAAATACTATACTCACTATTATCCAAAAGTTTTGATGTCATAGCACCATAGCAGGCCCCTTTAGAAAAAATATTCTGACCTTTAAACGCTCTTCTTCCTTGACAAATATATTCTATAGATTTTGTCATCCAGTCACCTGAAAAACCTATACCGTTTAGATATACACTTGAAATACTTTCCTCTGATAACCTCTCTTCTAGTAATTTTAAGAAAACCTCATCTTCAGCAGTTTGAGCATTCATGATTTCGCTTAAATCTTCTTCCTCAATCTTTACAATTACTGGTTTTTTTGATCCTTGCACTTTCAATTTTCTATATATAAAATAAGATGATCCAAAATCAAATAACACTATATCAAAAGTCCAAATGTCTTTTGGTTGCTTTAGTATGTAGTATGCTAGGCTTTCTGAATGACTCACTATTTCAATCTGAATATCTGAAAATCCTAAATCAATAAAAATTTGTTTAATAAAATCCGAATTTTCTTTATTAACCTTTTCTATAGTAAAAATTATTTTTTCTATTTGGTCATTGTTTACTGCTCTTTTTAGGATTTTTATTATTTCTTCAGCAAATATTTTAAATATTTCAACATAATTATACTCTGTATCTTCTATAAACTCTACTTCATCCCAAACAGCCTTACTTAGTAAGTTTTTAAAAAAACAAGTTTCACCATTTTTCACACTTTGAAATGCTTCTTCTCCTATTAGCCACTCATCATTACCTTTCCCTTTTGACACCATTGAGGGAATTAGATATTTTTTTTTCACCAAAAGAGATGCTAACAGTTTCTGGTGTTTTCATCCCCTGTATAGCATAGCTAATTTGAGTATATTCTTCTGTATAATCAATTCCTACTACCATATTTTACCCTTTTACTTTGTAAAAAGCCTATCTACCAACTCTAAATTCAAATTATAATTTTCTGCAATTATATTAAATGTTTTTTCATCATTCATTTCCAACGACAGCATCATATTATTTAAACTTCCATATCTACTTTCATCATTTTCAAATTCATCAAGATATTTAAAGTTTACACTTTCTGTTAAAACATCCTCAAAAGAGTCTGTTTCAACAATGTAATATTGAATACTTTCTCCATAAAAAATTATAAACTCTTTGACAAAAATCCCCTGACATATTTGAGTCATTAACTCTTTCTCATATTTCTTTTCATCAAGTTTTCCAGTTTCCAATACATAACTAATATATACTTTGTTTGATGGGTTTGATTTGTATTCTACAATATACTTATCCCTTAAAGAATATGGTAAATCAAACCATTTTGAAAAAATCCCAAAGAACGGAAGTCTTATTTTTTTATTAGAAAGTTCGAGTATAATATCTTTACATTTATTTTCCTGGTTGTTTGTTAAGATTTCTTTTCCCGATATATGCTTTAAGAACGCAATTTTACACATTTCTTCCATTTTTTGCATTTCACCAATTTGGCTTTCAAGATGATTAAAAAACTTTTCATCCGTCACACTATCATGTAAATAATATTCACATGATTTAAAAAAAAGATATGCTCGTTTTACTTCGCTATTTGCACCTTTTTCTTGGTAGGAGTCATATATATTTACTAGATAATTTAAGTATGTTTTTGCAAAAAGTATCTGAACTACTAACCTTTCTTCAAGTTCTCTGTTTTCATACTCAAAGCCAATTGATGATTCCCATAAGTTTATCATTTCTTTTGTTAAGCCATAATAATGCATACTTAAATATTTTAGTACCAATTCATTATATTTGCCATTTCTATAAGCGTATGCACATAAGTCCAAATATATAGGATCAAATTCCATTCCATTTTTGTCAAAACTTCTAGTACAGAATTTTACAATTTTTCCTGGATCTACATTTTCATTACCATATTTTAAGAATAGTGAAAATGCTTCATCATACATACCTCTAATTATCATTAATTCTATAACTTTTTTTCTAGTAAAAGAATTCATCTTTGACTTATTAAATAATACAAGATACTCATCGATTATTTCATTGTCATAATTTTCATAATAATACTCTACTGTATCTTGCATGATTGCTTTTGCAAAATATAATCTGTAATCATCCTCATCTATTCCACTTTTCAAAATCCTTAATATCTTATGATGATCTTTAATATGTTTTAATACATTTTTTGTGTAAGCCATAAGCATATATTTGTTATATGGGCTATATTCAATACAGAACTTTACGAATTCCTCGTCATAAAATAGCTTGTCAAGCCTGTAATCAACACTTTCTACATATCTTCTACCAAAAAAATCTTCGAAAATAATTACTACATCTGATGAAAAAATCTTAATATATGCCTCATTGTTTATTATTTTAACTTCAAACTCTTCATTCAGTTCTTTATGGCATACAATTACCTTTCTTACATTTTCATTATCACATTCTATTTTATATGTATGAATAACTTCTGGAAGTTTTTTTATTATTTCAGTGTTCATCAATGATTCATTTAGGACTTTTTTATAAATAACTGATAGAAATTCATCAATATTTCCTTGAGCTAAATTTTCTACCGCATATTTTTCTATTCTTTTAATGTAGCTTCTATAAATATTAGGATGTTGTTCTTTATTGATAACTATATTAAAGTATAAAAAGCTTTGTTTTTCAGCTAATACTGATGCATTATAAAGAAAATATAGAAGTACACTGCGCGGCAATTCTCCCATATAATCTGTACTCACAGACAACATATAATATTCAAACAATTTTGTTATCTTTAAGTTTGCTTTAACACCTGCTTCATACCACTTAAAATATTTTTGTTCAGTTTTTTCTTCACGTATTAGTAATGTACATATTGCCTCTAAAGCAACATTATTCATATATATATCAAATAAATAATTTAATAATCTAAAAAGAATAGGCTTACAATCTTTTTGTTCTAAAGCAAGCTCAGATAATCGCAATGCTAATTCTTCGTTTATAATCCTATTTTTTGCTCCAAAATTTAAAACCTGAAGTTCAAATGAATTTAAAACTCGAAGCAGTTCTGGAAGCTCATTTAGTATTTTTAGAGCTTCAAAATATATAAAGGGACTTCTATTTCCATTCATAAATCGTTCTTTTAGCCTTGCAAATATTAGACTTTGATTATTTTCATAATCCTCATTTAAATATAACATCATCAATAAAAGCATATCTGAATCATAACCGTTTTCATAATAGTCTTTGATTTTCAATATAGTTTCATGAGTATATGCATTATCTTTTTTTTCAATTGCCCTGAGGAACATAAAAAAACAGTAGTCTTCTACATTATTCGCTTTTTCTTGAATAACATCTGCGGCTACATCTTCTAAAATTTCAGATGCTGTGTTTTTATTATCTGAAAGTAAAAAAATCCATGCCTTAATTAGTTGTTTTTGAGAATCTTCAAACAGTTCCTTTTCCAAAATCTCTAGGGAATTATTTGCCCATTTTTCAACACTTATTTTATTCAACTTAAATTCTAGATAATTTCTATATAGTTTATAAAAGTATAATTCTTTTTTATTAATACTTGTTTTTTCTTCTTTTTTATTGTCAACTACTATGTCAAATTTAACAGTTTGATTATGAGTTTTAAATATGATTTCCCCAATGTTAAGACCATTAAATAATTTGTTATAATTTATAAAATAAACAAACTCATAACTGTTTCCTGCAAACATATCTGAATCTATATTATAGTTAGCAACTTTTATAAAATCTCCTTTTACCTGAGTTTCAATTTCAACATATCCCCAGTGCTCTTTTTTTAATATAAATGAATCACCATAAGAATCATCAAGGTTTTCATAATTTCTACCATACTCTGATAAAGAAAGGGACACTTTGTTTTTCTTTCCAATAAAAACAAGGAACTCTTCTAAGGCAATTTTTTTGTCAGTCCCTCTAATCAAGCCTTTATAGACCGAGTTATATTTTGGTGTTTCCATTAAAAAACATTTCTCAAAGTTATTAGATTCAAAAATTTTCAGTGCTTCATCATAACTATTAATAACTAATTCTACAAACTCATCTAATGTTTTTATTATACCACTGGTAGTTTTAATACCTGCAGGTTCAATATTTATTTTGAATGGAATTACTATTTCCCCACCATTGCTCACAATATTAATATTTCCAGAAACATTATCCCTAATTTCTGTGAACTCAGTAAGCACTTTAAAATTAATTTTATTTCTTTTGCCGATAAACTGATTGTTTATAATAATGAATTTATCATTTGTTGAATAAACAATACCTTTAAGTTCTTCTTCATTTTCACTATAAAGTTCAAAACTCCCATTATAAATAATGCCCGTTTCTATTGTTTCTTCAATAATAGAAACCGACGACATTATAACCGGTAATTCATATTCATAAATTCCTCTGGCAAGTTTACCAATTATTTCTCTCAAGAAAATACCTCCGAAAAGCCTTTTAGATATCTAATATCTCTTCAATACACCTTCCATTTGTTTTACCTAAATCAAGACCCATCAGTTTGGCAATTGTAGGAGCCTCATCCACTAAAGAAATATTACTCAGCTGAATATTTCTTTTTATTCCTTTTCCTGCAGCAATAAAAACTGTCTGATAGGAAGGAATAGTAGGCATATAACCATGAGCTGCCTTATAATTTGCATTTTTTATATCATCTGCAAAATAATAACCTATTCTAGCCTCAATCATAAAATCACATTCGTCTGAAGCTCCAAATTTTTGTGCTTCAACTCCTGTATATATTTTACTTATTCCACTCTTTTTTTCACCTTGTATTGTATATAGATATTCATATATTTCATCTTTAAATGATTCATTTTCTTTTTTGTTTATATATATATAACAGGAGCCATCACATGATTTTGAATATATTCTCCAATTCTTTATCTTTCCATTTTTCTTTAAAATAAAACCATCTTTTTCAAATCTTTCATTTAAAAATATTGGTGTATGAACATCAATTTGTGAGTGATCCCCTAATACAATTAATGCCGTTTCATCAAATATTTTTTCTTCTTTGAGAGTATTAATTATTTCACCAAGTCTTTCATCTACTCTTTCCATTGCCCTGAAAGCCTCTGGTGCAGCATACCCATATTTATGTCTGCTGTCATCCAAATCTAAAAAATGAACTAATGTCAAATCTGGTTTGTATTTTTTTATAGTATGCAACAATGATGCTTGAACAAAATTATCAAGTTCAGGTTCTTTTATTCCATTGAGTAACTTTCCAAATTTTCTTTTTAAATCAAAAATATATTTTTTTGATCCATTTCTTAATGTCGCTATAACTTGATTTTCAAATCGTCCTGGGAAAATTTCCGGCAAAGAATATTGAATTCCAGACTTCCCAGTTAATGGCCATAATATTGATGCCACTTTCATATTACTTTTTATTGCTTCCCCAAAAATTGTTTTGCCTTTAATATACTTACTTTGCCCATACCATTTTTTTCTTATTTGCTTGGGTTTAAAAAAGGTATTACTTAAAATCCCGTGATTCACAGGATAATTTCCGGTCATTATAGTAGCATGAGCTGGATATGTAAGTGATGGATATACTGATGTAACATTATCACATATAGAAGCATTTTTAATAAACTCTCTGAAGTTAGGTAACAAAGAAATTAGTTCCATATCAGGCGAACTTAATGAATCTATTGATAAAATTATCGTATGCTTTGGTCCTCCCATATTACTTTCCCTTTCTTATATCATCCAAGTAATTTTTCATAACCTTTTCATAACCATTACTTCCAGGAAAATAAAATTTTTCTCCCACTAATTCATCTGGGAGATATTGTTGATTTGTATAATTCCCTTCAAAGTCATGAACGTATTTATAACCTTTTCCATTTCCTAGTTTTTTTGCCCCTTTATAATGTGCATCTTTAAGGTGCATTGGTATTCCTGAAACATTTTTTGTTTCAACTATATTTAAAGCTTTGTCTATTGCTTTAATAGCTGAATTGCTTTTTGGTGCAAGAGCCACATATGTGGCTGCCTGAGCTAATATGATTCTGGCTTCCGGCAATCCAATTTGGTGTACAGCATTTGCAGCTGAGACTGCAACTGTTAGCGCATTAGGGTCTGCATTTCCCACATCTTCGGACGCACATATCATAATTCTTCTGGCTATAAAAGTAACACTTTCCCCTGCATAAATCATTTTTGCCAAATAATATGTTGTGGCATCAGGATCTGAACCTCTCATACTTTTTATAAATGCAGAGATTGTATCGTAGTGATTGTCTCCTGTTTTGTCATATTTAATAGTCTTCTTTTGTATACAGTCTGAGGCTTCTTTAAGTGTTATATGAATCTTCTCATCTGAACTTCTCTTAGTTGTTAAAATCGCAAGTTCTATTGCATTTATTGCCTGCCTTGCATCTCCTGAAGATATTTGTGCAAGAAAATCAACAGCATCTTCTTCGATTACTGCATTATAAGACCCCATACCTTTTTCTTTATCATCAATAGCTCTATAAATTAATTCTTTTATATTTTTTATACTTAATGGTTTTAATTGGAAAATTATTGACCTTGATATTAAAGCCTGATTAACTTCAAAATAGGGATTTTCTGTGGTAGCTCCTATTAAAATTATTGTTCCATCTTCAACATATGGCAACAGATAATCTTGCTGTGCTTTATTAAATCTATGAATTTCATCAATAAACAGGATTGTCTTTTTCTCATGCATTCCTAGATTTGTTTTTGCCTGCTCAACAACAGCTTCCATATCTTTTTTTCCTGCTGAGGTGGCATTTATTTGTTTGAAATCAGAACTAGTAGAGTTTGCGATTACTTTTGCTATTGTAGTTTTACCTGTCCCTGGTGGTCCATACAAAATCAGTGAACTTAATTTATCAGCTTTTATTGCTCTATAAAGCAATTTATCTTCTGCTATAATGTGTTCTTGACCTACTATTTCACTTAGAGTAGTCGGGCGCAATCTTGATGCAAGAGGGGACTCTTTTAAAGTCTTTGTTTTATGCATATATTCGAATAAATCCATAGCCCTTTTCCTCGCAAATTTTATTTATATAATTGTATCATATTATTTTTCAGAATACATCTATTTTTTAAAAGTTGTTGTTGATTTAGTGGAATTATGGTAATATAATCTTATTCTACAAAAAATTTATATGGTAAAGGGGGCTTTTTTTTATGGCCGAAAATGAGTTTTCAAAAATCACACCTGAAATAATGTCTTTGGCAACTTTGTGTAAAGAAAACAGTTATATTAATCCAGAATTGTACACAAAATACGAAGTCAAAAGAGGACTTAGAGATATTAATGGAAAAGGTGTTTTAACCGGTCTTACTGAGATAGCCGAAGTAAAATCTTATACAATTGATGATGGTGAAATTGTTCCTTGCGATGGTAAGCTTTTTTATCGTGGAATGGATATAGAAGATATCGTTGCTGGTTTTATTAAGGAACAGCGTCTTGGATTTGAAGAGATTACATATCTTTTACTTTTTGGTAAACTTCCAAACGAAAAAGAACTAACAGATTTTTCAGGATTACTTGCTCACTACAGAACACTACCGACAAGTTTTGTTAGAGACATCATAATGAAGGCTCCAAGTAAAGATATGATGAACACACTTGCAAGAAGCGTTCTAACTATGTATTCATATGATGATTATGCAGATGATATTTCTGTGCCAAATGTTTTACGTCAAAGTTTGCAGCTTATTTCAATCTTTCCTATGCTTGCAGTTTATGGTTATCAAGCGTACAAACATTATCATGATGGGCAAAGTCTTTTCATACATACACCAGATTTAAACCTTTCTACTGCTGAAAATTTCTTGCATTTATTAAGAGCTGACAGCAAGTATACACCTTTAGAAGCTACAGTTTTAGATCTTGCACTGGTTCTTCATGCTGACCACGGTGGTGGAAATAATTCAACTTTCACTACACATGTTGTTTCTTCATCTGGAACTGATACATACTCCTCTGTAGCTGCATCTCTTGGCTCATTAAAAGGTCCAAGACACGGAGGTGCAAATATAAAAGTTACTCAAATGTTTGAAGATATGAAAAAACAAATAAAAGACTGGAAAGATGAAGATGAAATAAGAAATCATTTATCAAAATTATTAGATAAAGAAGCTTTTGATAAATCTGGTCTTATTTATGGTATCGGACATGCCGTTTACACAATATCTGATCCACGTGCAACAGTTTTTAGAGGATTTGTTGAAAAGCTATCAAAAGAAAAAGGTCTTGAAGACGAATTCAAATTATATGAAACAGTTGAAAGATTAAGTCCTGAAATTATTCAAAATCATCGAAAAATGTATAGACATATTAGTTCAAATGTTGATTTTTATAGTGGATTTGTTTACAGAATGTTAGGTCTTCCACAGGAATTATTCACTCCACTTTTTGCTATCGCTAGAATGTCTGGTTGGAGTGCTCACAGAATCGAAGAATTAATTAATGATGGTAAAATCATAAGACCTGCATATAAAAATGTAGCTCCACATACAGAATATGTTCCTTTAAAAGATCGTAAGTAAAAATGAACGACAGTAAAGATCGCCTCTTTACTGTCGTATTTTTATAAGTTCCAAACTCCATACAATGGAATATTTAGTACTTTTTCATGTTGACTGAGTTCATTATACTTAATATATACAGAAAATGGAGATTTATATTTATCTATAAAAACCTTCATACTCTGCATCTTATTATTTGATTTTAGATTGATTTTTATGGGAACATAGTTATTTCCGTCTCTAAAAACAAATTCTATCCTAGCTGTTGCCTTTGAGTTCCAATAAAATATTTCATCAATATTTCTATTTGAGTGTAATTCTTGAAATATAAACTGCTCTTTTAAGGCACCATTTTTAAACTCCAAAATTTCTAAAGTGTCGTTGTCCGATTTTTTTTCAAGTTCATATACCTTTGACAAAAAACCAATATCTGGTAAAAAAATTTCAAATGCATCTGTTTTTTCAAGCATATTTATTTTATATATATATTTTCTTTCTAGAAGCCATTCTAAAGCTTCAATATACTCTCTTTTCCTAGCAGTAAGTTTTACAATATCGAAATGAAATTTCTTAACATCTCTATCTAATTGTTTTGGAATGCTTTCCCATATTTGATATACTTTTTTTCTCAAAGCTATATTTTTAATACTCTCAAAATCCTGAAAGTAAGATTTTAAAATTGAATTTTTTGTACTTTCAACATCATAAAAGTCCTTACTTTCAATCCATGATTTCACAGACTCTGGCATTCCTCCAACAATCATAAAGATTTTAATATATTCTTCCAATTTTTTTAATAATTCGTCTTCAATTTTTTCGTCTTTTTGATTTGCAACTTTTGAACACAGTTCATTTTCCTTGTTAACAATAAGAAACTCTTGAAATGTAAAAGGATATATTTCTTTTATATAAGAGATTTGATTAAGCCTTTCTGTATCATTGATAACACTTGATATACAACAAATACTATATTCATACATTTCATTATTTAAAAATTCAATAAAATCATATGGTTTTCGTAAACAGTTAACATTATCAAATATAATAAATGTTTTTTTGGTATCTATATTGACATTACTTTTTTTACCTAAAAATCTTACAATTTGTTTTAAATTTGGCTGATCGTTTAGCATTTTTTTAACTTCATTATCAACTTGTAAATCCACCAAAACTGTTGACTCAAAATAGGCCGCTCCTAAATCTAATGCTGTCCATGTTTTCCCCACTTTTTTACATCCTGTAATCATAAGAGGTTTTTTAGCTTTTGAGTTTATCCATTCTTCTAGTTCTAAAACAGCTTCTCTATACAATTAAATATCCTCCTGTAACAAGTTTTACTATATTATACTACAAAACTATTTGATTTTTAAAGCTCTTAACGCATTTAATATAGCAATTACTGAAACTCCTACATCTGCAAAAACTGCCGGCCACATTGAAACAAGACCAAATGCTGCAAGTACAAGTACGAAAAGTTTTACTCCGATTGCAAAAATTATATTCTGCTTAACTAGTTTAAGTGTTTTTTTAGAAACTTTTATTGCTGTATTTATTCCTGAAATCTTGTCATCCATTATTACAATATCAGCCGCTTCAATTGCTGCATCAGAACCTAAGCCACCCATAGCAATTCCTACATCTGCTCTAGCTAAAACAGGTGCATCATTTATTCCATCGCCAACATATGCAAGTTTAAATCTACCTGATGTTTCACTAATCATGTCCTCTAGCTTTTCAACCTTTTGATCAGGTAAAAGCCCTGAATATATTTTATCAATTCCTAGCTTCTCACCGATTTTTCTTGCAATTTTTTCTGTATCACCACTTAGCATAACTGTGTTTTTTATACCATTTTTCTTTAGTTCTTTAATTGCGATATGGGTATCTTCTTTTATCTCGTCTTCAAGTTCTATAAAACCTAAATAAGAACCTTCCATTTCTAAGTATACACAGCTTCCTATATAATCATTTTCGCCTGGATTTATTCCTAGAGAATTCATAAGTTTTTCATTTCCTATATGGACCTTGTTCTCATCATCGTTTATAACAAGCTTTGCCTGTACTCCAAATCCAGAATTTTCTTTAGTTGAAACATTCTTATATAATTTGAGATTTCTTTTTAAAGCCTCTTCTTTTATTGACATAGAAATTGGGTGGTTAGAAAATTCTTCTGCTGATGCAGCTATTCTTAAAAGTTCTTCGTCTGATATTTTTTCGGATACTATATTTTCAACAACAAAAAATCCTTTTGTTAATGTTCCTGTCTTGTCAAAGACAGCGGTTTCACACTCAGAAAGGGTTTCTAAATAATTGCTTCCTTTTATCAACACACCCTTTCTAGAAGCGCCTCCTATTCCACCAAAAAAGCTAAGCGGTACCGAAATAACAAGAGCACATGGGCATGAAACAACTAAAAATGTCAACGCTCTATAAAGCCAGTCCTTCCATACATCAAAGCCCAAAACGAGTGTTGGTATAAAAGCTATTAAAGCTGCTGCCAATACTACTGCAGGTGTATAATATCTAGCAAACTTTGTAATAAAGTTTTCTGACTTGGCTTTTTTTGAACTTGCATTTTCTACGAGTTCAAGAATTTTAGAAACTGTTGATTCACCAAATGTTTTTTCTACCTGAATTTCAAAAACTCCATCTAGGCTTAGTGATCCACTTATTATACTATTTCCTTTTATTACTTCTTTAGGAAGGCTTTCCCCAGTAAGTGCTTTTACATCTATTGATCCATTTCCTTTAATAACCTTACCATCCAGTGGCACCTTTTCTCCTGGTTTTACAATTATTGTTTCTCCAATATTTACAGTTCCTGGATCAACTTTTTGACTACCTTCTTTTGTTTTTACCACAGCATAATCAGGTCTTATGTCCATTAGTTGAGATATTGACTTTCTTGATTTATCAACTGAATAATCTTGAAACAACTCCCCAACCTGATAAAACAGTATTACTGCAACAGCCTCAGGATATTGAGCTATAAAGAAAGCTCCTAAGCTGGCTATAAGCATTAACAGATTTTCGTCAAAAATCTGTCCATGTATTATATTAAAAAATGCTTCAATCACTATGGTGTATCCTACTATAATATAAGCAACCAGAAACACAAACATTTCTGCATTTTTATTTTCAAAAGGAAACAAAACTGCAAAAATAAATATCCCAGCTGATATTAAAATCTTTATAATTCTGAAAATAAACTTTCTATCTTTTAACATTCTTCTAATTTTACCTGTCTTTCTATTTTTTTACATTTCTTATTTGCAAGTTCAACTATTTCATCAAACTTTTCATCTTCACCATCAATTTCCATTTTGCCACTAATGAAATTAATATTCACATTATTTACTCCATTGATCTTACCGACACTTCTTTCCATTTTTGCTGCACAACTGGCACATCCTAAATCCTTAATCTTATAAGTCTTTTTCATAAACCCATCTCCTGTTCGCTAATATGTTCAAGCCCTTGACTTAATATTGTCTTTATATGGCTATCAGATAAGGAATAAAATATTATTTTTCCTTCTCTCCTAAATTTAACTAATTTCATTTGTTTTAAAAGTCTTAACTGATGTGAAACTGCTGATTGACTTACATTTAATAACTGTCCAATATCACAGACACACATTTCAGATTGTAGTAATACATAAAGAATTTTTATCCTTGTTGAATCACCAAAAACTTTAAAAAAGTCAGCCAAATTATATAACACCTCTTCCTTTGGCATCTCTTCTCTAACTTTTGTAATTGTATCTTCATGCACATGAATATAATCACAACTTTCAATCAAATCAATTTTATTATACATTAAATCCTCCTACATATGAATGTTTGTTCATATGTTCATTCTATATTATAATTTAAAATGTGTCAATTAAAATATTTTTTTGTATCTTTCATGCTATAATAGAATATATTTTACTTTAGGAGGAACCATTGGAAAATATAATAAGGATTGACAATGTAAATTTTTTAAATTTAATCCACTATTCAGATATCTCTATACCCTTAAACAAAGCAACATTTATCAGCGGGGAAAGCGGTGCTGGAAAAAGTACTTTGTTAAAAATACTAAACTCTACAATTAATGGAGCAACTGGTTATATTTATTTTAATGGAGAAAATATAAATAACATTGACACTATAAGATTAAGAAAAGAAATGCTTTTGGTATCTCAAAGTGTTTTTCTTTTTGATGGTTCAATAAAAAAGAACTTTGAGGAATTTTACAGCTATAGGAACCAAAGTCCTCCAAATGAAGATACCATTAAGAAGTATTTAAATCTCTGCTGTCTTAAAATGCCAACGGACTTTCTTTGCGAAAAAATGTCGGGTGGAGAAAAACAAAGGGCTTTTATTGCAATCTGTTTATCTTTTAATCCTAAAGTTTTAATGCTTGATGAACCAACAAGTGCTTTGGATGAAAAAACTGCCAATGACTTTTTTAACAACATTAAAAATTTTTGTAAGGAAAATAGCATTACTTTAGTTGTTATCAGCCATAATAAAACATTAACCGAAAAATATGCTGATAATATAATTTATATAAACAAGGAGACCTTATAATGAGCGGAATTGTACAGTTGCAAATCTGGCAGTTTTTATTAGTATACTTGCTTTTAATACTAGTTATGATAGTCATGAAAATATGTCGTATAGATCAGTCAAAACTTTTAGTTTGGGCTAGTATGAGAATGACGGTTCAATTAATACTTGCAGGGCTTATATTGACATTTATATTTAAAAATCCTCACCCTTCATTTACTATTGCATATGTAGCAATAATGACAATATTCACAATATACAGAGTCATCTCAAAAAATAAAACATTAAACATAAACTTTAAAATTATAATAGGAATAACTATAACGCTTTCAGGTTTATTCACAATCATCTTCTTTATTTTCTTTATTGTTGGAGAAAGTATTTTTAATCCACAATATGTCATTCCTATTGCAGGTATGATAATGGGAAATACTATGACTGGTGTTACTTTAGGAATTAAAACATTTAGAGAAAGCTTATATGGACAAAGATCTCAAATTGAGGCATTGCTAAATATTGGAGCAAGACCAAAAGATATACTATTACCTTTTGTCAGACAGGCTTTTGAAACTGCTCTATTACCCACCTTAAACTCAATGCTTGGAATGGGTGTTGTTTCTCTACCAGGGATGATGACTGGTCAAATTCTATCAGGCACTCTTCCTTTAACTGCAATTTTATACCAGATTGCAATAGTAATATCCATCTGTGCAGTCGTATGTCTTGCTTCATTTGGTTCTTTATATTTTGGTTATAAAACTTTATGGAACTCAAGAAATCAATTCATATTTTTTTAATTTTCAAAATTATTATTAAATTGTCACATTACTGTCACATTCCTCATATAAACTCCTATTAATAACTAAAGGAGAGAAATTTATATGACTACAAAATTCAAAATAAAAATGTTGCTTGATTTAGCAATGACAATAATAATGATAGTTTTAATGGGGTATGAGGTAAGTGGTTCATTTTGGCACGAAGTACTAGGAACAGCTGTACTTCTAATGATTATTATTCATAACCTTTTAAATATTAGATGGTTTGTATCTATTATTAAAAGTAAAAATAAAAACTACAAAGATGTACTTAAAGTAATAATCAATTTATTATTAACTGTAAATAGTATTTTCCTTTTAATAAGTTCTCTAATTATTTCAAAACATCTCTTTATTTTCCTAGGTATAATCGAACTTGGAAGCTGGGTATATATACATAGATTAACAGCATTCCTTGAAATCATAATGATTGCTGTTCATCTTGGTTTCCATTGGAAAATGATACTTGGAGTTTTTAGAAAAATTTTTGGTATAAAGGGAAAAAATCCTGTAAGAACTTTTATACTTAGAGCTTTGGCTTTAATTCTCGCTATTCTTGGCGTAAAGGCTTCTTTTGACAGAGATATAGCTACTTCAATACTTCCTGATGTAACTGAAGATACATATTCTACAAGCGATATAGCCACAACAGAAGTCACAACAATTGCAACTTCATACAGCTCAGAAAGTTCTTATAACGGAGTAACTATTGAAGATGGAGATACTTTAAATGACTTTTTAGGAAATTTATACTGTACCGCGTGTCACAGACATTGCTCATTATTAAGACCTCAATGTAATAAAGGCGTTGTGCAGGCAAGTCAGGCTGAAGCATATTTTGAAAGCTATACAGCTGAAGTAGACACTGAAGAGGAAACAACCCAAGCGGCTACCGAAACCACTACTGAAGCTACCTCTGAAGATAGCAGCTCTGACAGCGATTCAGAAATTTCTTCAAGTGAAATCTATAGCGAAGATTCTACAGAAAGTTCAATTAGAATCTCCTTAGATACTACTGATGACTCCTTGTTAAATATTTTTACTGACTATATTCCTATTATGGGACTTTATGTTGCAGGTGCATATTATACTTTAGAAATTATTGATAAAAAGAAAAAGAAATAAAAGAAATGAAGCGATATCCATTATTCCATTTATGGTTATCGCTTCTTGTTATTTATATATTGTTATACTACAGACTCTCACGGAGTACTCTATATATACAGTATATCCATTTTCATTTGAGGCAGTATAATTATATACTTCTATACCTAATGCTTCTTCCTCAAAAACTTTTTGGTCTATATTGTATCCTTCACTTTTAAGTATCTCTACATAATCCTTTACATCTTCAAAATCCGAGTCCGTTACTGAAACAAAAAACTCCTCGTCAATCTCTACCGCTCCCTTAAGAACTCCGAAATCAGGTTTCGATACAGTTTGGGTAAATTCATTATCTGGCCACTGCAAATTTTTTTCAACCTCAGTAGTCTGATCTGTGACAGAATCTTTTGCTGAGCATCCCATTAAAAATAAAAAAGTAAATAAAAGTATAAAAAGTATTTTTCTCATAAGGTTTCTCCTAGTATTAGATATTTTTATAATAATATACTGCTATTTGGGTCCTGTCTCTAAGTTCGAGTTTTTCAAGGATCTGGCTAATATAATTTCTCACCGTTCCTTCTCCTAAAAATAAAACTTCGGCAATCTCCTTATTGGACATCCCATCAGAAATTTTTTCTATTATATTATATTCCTTTTCACTTATCCCCTTGTCTTCAAACATACCCTTTGAAGAATTATTTTTTAAAAGTTCTGGGAGTTTTGTGATTATTTCAGTTCCATAAACATTCTGACCATTAATAATTGCCTTTATTGCTGTAATAAGGCTGTCAAAATTTTGTTTAAGCATGTAGCCCTTTGCTCCTATTGAAAGAGCTTTTATTATATACTCATCATCCAAAAAGGTAGTAAGGAAAAGTATTTTTGCATTAGGCGCTTCTTTAATAATCCGTTCTCCTGCTTCTAGTCCTGAAAGTAATTCCATTCTTATATCCATAACTATTATATCAGGAACAAATTTCTTATAAAGTTTAACTGCCTCTTCACCACTTTCTCCTAAAGCTATGACTTCAATTTCAGGATCTGTTTCTAAAATCACTTTAAGGGATGAGCTCACAATCTTATCATCATCAACAACAATAACCTTCATCAAACTTCCTCAACTTTACTTTTTTATAGATACAAATATTTTAAAGCCATTATCACCAGAAATATTTATTATCCCGTTCAATTTATTTACTCTCTCAACTATTCCACTAAGCCCCATGCCATCTAACTCTTCATTCCTTAACATAAAATTCTCTATTTTTTTCCTAGTTTCGAAGGGAACTTTTCCATTATCAAAAACAACGAATTGATATAAACTTGGATGCTCTATAACTGTAACATATACATTTTTGGCTTCAGAATGCCTTATTATATTTGCCAAAGTCTCTTTTAATGTTGAAAGCATAAAGTACTTCACTTCAATAGGCGGCTGAGTTTTAACTTCGTACTCAAAGTCAATTTTAGAAAATTTGAAATCATCGATTATTTCTTTTAATTTTGAATATAAATCAAATGACTCGTCTCTCATGTTATGAATGGTTTCCCTTACTGTATCCATTCCTTCAGATAAATATTCTTTTAAATTTTCCAGTTCTTGTTTGACATTATTTTCGCTACTTATTGTAGAAATCGCCCCCACATGTATCAATGACCTTGATAGCATATGACCTATTGAATCATGTAGTTCTTTAGAAATCCTTGATCTTTCATTCAATGTAGCAACTTTTATTTCATAGTCCTGATTCTTTGTTAGACTTTCATTCTTTTCTTTTAATAAATTTCCATATTCGATTGAATCATCCATAGTCCTAATAAGTTTTTCTTTTGTCCTAATAAGGTTTTCAGTCTTATACTTTAGTATCATAGTCACCATAATTAATAATACTATAAGTAAGTATTCTTTAGTTAAGCTAAAATGGTATATCATCGGTAGGATTAAAACAAGATTGGTATATTTTAAGGGCTTTAAGAAATTATCATACACTATAAGTGGTAAAAAGAAAATAAATTCCGGAATAAAAAAACATAAAACAGCAAATAAATAAACTAAAACAATATGAATTACAATATTTTTAAAAATATAGTGTGCACAAGTGAGGATTATAGCTGTACATAAAATTACTGGAGCATAATCAAAAAAGTTAAAAATTATTAATAATCCTGAACAAATTAAAAATATAACTGTTTTATCACTCCACCTCATTTTTTATCTCCTTCACAAGAATCATTATACTAAAACAAGTGACATTTGTCATGTGTGATTATGCTTTGTATCACTATTAATTTTATTTGATAAGTATATAATAATAATATAATTAATAGAAAGGTGTGAAGATATGGTAGTAAATATTAAAAATCTTGTTAAGAGATATGGATCTTTGGTGGCCGTTGATCATTTGGATCTCCAAATAGAAGAAGGGGAAATTTATGGTCTTTTAGGACCAAATGGATCTGGCAAAACAACCACAATAAATTGTATTTTATCATTGCTTAAATATGACAAAGGAGAAGTTACTGTTTTTGGAAAAGAAATGACTCCAACATCATATGAAATAAAAAAGGATATCGGTGTAATTTTTCAAAATATTGCTGTTTTTGATGAACTATCAGTTTATGAAAATATATATTATTTCTGTAGTCTGTATAAAAAAGACAAAAAAGAAATTAAAGCCCTTACTGAAGAGGCCATAAGCTTTGTTTCATTAGAAGACTATAAAAATTTCAAACCAAAAAAACTTAGTGGCGGATTGCTTAGAAGACTTAATATTGCCTGCGGAATAGCTCACAAGCCAAAGCTTGTTATTCTTGATGAACCTACAGTTGCTGTAGATCCGCAAAGTAGAAATAAAATTCTTCAGGGAATAAAAGATTTGAATAAAGCTGGAGCCACTGTCATTTACACAAGTCATTATATGGAAGAAGTTGAACAGATATGTTCAATGATTGGAATAATGGACAAAGGAAAAATAATAGCTGAGGGCACCAAGGATGAACTTAAAAATCTTATTTCAATGGGCGAAAAGATTAGAATAGAAGTTTTAAATATTAGCCAGGAACAAATTGAAGAATTAAAAGAATTATCTAATATTTACTCTGTAAAACATATCAATGATGTTTTGACAATAAAGTCAACAAAAGGCAAAAAAACCGTTGTAAACATTCTTGAGTACTTAAATAAAAATGATATCCCCTTTGGGGAAATTATCGCAGAACCACCTACACTAAATGATGTATTTTTAGAAATTACAGGAAAAGAATTAAGGGATTAGGAGGATTTATAAAATGTTAAATATTTTTTTTACAAGAATTAAAATACTTCTAAATCAAAAGATAATGATTTTTTGGGCCTTATTGTTCCCTATTCTTCTTTCTCTGTTTTTTGGTTTAGCATTGACTGATGCCTATTCGGCAGATCCCTTAGAAACTATTTCAATATCTGTAGTAAATGAAGGTCAAGCTATAGAAGAATTTGAAACTTTCACACAAACGCTAGAAGAAATAGAAATTTCTGAAGGAAAAAAAATGTTTAAAGTTAACATTAGTGATGTGGATTCTTCCGAAGATATGCTGAAACAAGGAGAAATATCAGGTTATATAGTTTTTGGTGAGTCTTTAGACCTTATTGTAAGGGAATCAGGCATTAACCAATCTGTAATAAAATCCGTACTTGAATCCTACTCTAGAATATCAAATATTATTACAAATATTATAAGTGAAAGTGGTAACGATATTACCTCTATAGATTTTGATATTATTGATTCAAATGGTAGTTTTGTAACTTATAGCGATCAAGTTTCTAACCCTCCTGATATGATTTTAAATTATTACTATTCTTTGATTGCTATGGCCTGCCTATTTGCTGCAAGTTATGGTTTAAAGGAAATAACCTCTATACAGGCGAATCTCTCATTTACTGCTGCCAGAGTAAATCTTTCACCTGTACCTAAATATAAATTTGTAATCGCTTCATTAAGTGCTGCATATGTAATGCAGGTTATAATTTGTTTTATATTCCTAGCATTTTTAAAATTTATACTTGGGGTAAACTTTGGAGATAGAATGTTACTGGTTATTGTAACATGTTTATTAAGTTGTCTTTTTGGTCTTTTTTTAGGAGGGTTTATCGGTGCTGTTTCAAAAAAAGATCTGGATGTAAAATCTTCAATAGTTACAGCTGTTTCTTTATCAGGATGCTTTCTTGCTGGTTTAATGGTTCCAAATATGAAAATAATTGTTGCTAATACAGTACCTGTTTTAAAATATATTAACCCTGCAAATTTAATTGTGGACGCCTTATATAGTTTATACTATTACGAAGATTTAAATAGATATATTTTAAATATCACTATTCTTAGTTTATTTAGCTTTATTTTAGGTATTATAACTATACTGCTTACAAGGAGGTCAAAATATGCAAGTATTTAAAAATTATTTCAAAATTTTAAAAAGCCATAAATTAAGTTTGATGATTTACCTTGTAATATTTATACTAATGATAATCTTTTTTGGGCTTGCAAGAAAAGGTGATACAGAAAAAAACTTTGAAGATGTAGATTTGTATTTTACTTTTATAAACAATGACAAAGATACCGAACTTGTTCAGGGATTATTTGAATATTTAGACGAAAGATACACTTTTGTTGAAATGGAAAATAATATTGATGATTTAAAAGATTCTCTATTTTTCCATGAGATTACACATGTAATTATTATTCCTGAAGGTTTTACAGATGCTTTTATTAAAGGTGATGATGTTTCAATAGAAGAAATGACCTTTCCTGACTCAAACTATGCAGATTTTGGAAATATAATAATAAATAATTACCTTTCCACTGCCAGAACATTTTTTAGTTTGTATCCTGAATATGATACTACAAAAATTCTTGAGCTTGTAAATAATAGCCTATTAACCGACATTAATGTAAGCTTAAGTACTGACATGGAAGAAACAGGTACTTATTCATTTATGACAACATATCACAACTTTTTTGTATATATACTTTTAGCTGTTTTCACATCCATAATATGTATTATTATGAGTTCATATCAAAATCTAGATATGAAAAGAAGAAATATTTCTTCTCCAATTAGTTTAAAATCCATGCAACTACAGCTTTTTCTTGGAAACATTATATTTGCATTGATTGCCACAACAATTTTAATTATTATAGGTTTCATAATTAATGGAAGTTTTATCATAAATTTAAGCATAATACTATTTTGGATAAATGCATATGTGTTTGCATTGTGTGCCACAAGTATATCCTTCCTAATTTCTCAGTTCACTTTGCCAAAAGAAGCAAGTATAGCCCTTTCAAATATTCTATCTCTTGGTTTAGCATTTATGAGCGGTGGATTAGTACCCCAGTTTCTTTTGGGGGATGGGCTTTTAAAGGTTTCAAGATTTTTACCTACATACTGGTTCGTACTGGTAAATGAAACAATCTCTCAAACTGCTATTACAAATGAAGTCTTATTAAAGATTTTTAGTTATATAGGAATTGTAGCAGTTTACACATTAGCACTATTTGCAATTTCGATTGCCATTGCAAAAGCAAATAACAGAAAAGAAGCATAGGTTCAATATAAAGAGGCATTACTGTTCTACCAGTAATGCCTCTCATACTATTCTATAAAAGATTCCAAGTTGCCCGTATCTCTATTAACATCAATTACTATTGTATCTCCTGCATTAATATTTCCTTCTAAGATTTTCTTTGCAACAAGTGTATCAACCTTTTTTTGCAAAAATCTTTTTAAAGGTCTTGCACCATAAATCGGATCATAACTATTATCCGCAACATACTCTTTAGCATTATCTGTTAAACGAAGTGATAATTCTTTATCTTTTAAACGGATATTCAATTCTTCAAGTAAAAGATTGATTATTTCACTAATATTTTCTTTTGTAAGAGGTTTAAACATAATAATTTCATCAATTCTATTTAAAAATTCTGGCCTAAAGTGAGCCCTTAAGTCTCCCATAACCAAGTTTTGTGCTTTTTCATCAGTACCCTCTAAAAGATATGAAGATCCTATATTTGATGTCATTATTATTATCGTATTTTTAAAATCTACTACTCTACCTTGAGAATCTGTAATTCTTCCATCATCTAAAACTTGCAATAATACATTAAATACATCAGGGTGGGCTTTTTCAATTTCATCAAACAGTACTACTGAATAATGTTTTCTTCTAACAGCTTCGGTTAGCTGTCCTCCTTCATCATATCCAACATATCCTGGAGGAGCTCCTATAAGCCTGGAAACCGAATGTTTTTCCATGTATTCACTCATATCTATTCTAACGATATTTGATTCGTCATCAAAAAGTGTTTCAGCCAAAGCTTTTGCTAACTCTGTTTTACCTACACCTGTTGGTCCTAAAAACATAAATGTTCCTATAGGTTTATTTGGGTCCTTTATACCTGCTTTTGATCTAAGTATTGCTTCTGAAACCATTGTAACAGCTTCATCCTGTCCAACTACCCTTTGATGTAGTATTTTATCCATATTTAAAACTTTATTTCTTTCGCCTTCAGTAAGCTTAGCTACAGGTATTCCTGTCCATCTGGATATTATTCTTGCTATCTCATCGTCTGTAACACTTTCTCGCACTAATGAAAAGTCCTGATTTTTCACAAGTTCTTCCTCTGCATCAAGTTGCTTTTGTAGGTCTGGTAGTTTTCCGTATTTCATTTCTGCAACCTTTTCCAACTCGTAATTTCTTTCAGCAACCTCGATTTGCTTGTTAAGTTCTTCTATCTGTTCTCTTAACTTGCTTAAATTTTCAACTGATTTTTTTTCGTTTTCCCAAGTTATTTTTTTTACATTGTATTCGTCTTTTATCTCTGCTAACTCTTTTCTTAAGTTTGTTAAACGATCATTACTTAGTTTGTCTTTTTCTTTTTTTAGAGCCGCCTCTTCAACCTCAAGCTGCATCACCCTTCTTCTTAATTCATCCAGTTCTGTAGGCATTGAGTCTAGTTCTGTTTTTATTAAAGCACAGGCTTCATCTACCAGATCTATTGCCTTATCTGGTAAAAATCTATCTGTAATATATCTGTTTGACAAAACTGCTGCCGTTACAAGGGCTGAATCAGTTATTTTTACTCCATGATAAACTTCATATCTTTCTTTTATTCCTCTTAATATAGAAATTGTATCTTCTACTGTAGGTTCATCAACCATAACTGGTTGGAATCTTCTTTCAAGTGCTGGATCCTTCTCAATATATTTTCTATATTCATCCAAAGTTGTCGCTCCTATACAGTGTAGTTCACCTCTAGCAAGCATTGGTTTAAGCATATTTCCAGCATCCATAGCACCATCAGTTTTTCCAGCTCCAACAATGGTATGTAATTCATCAATGAACAAAATTATTTGTCCTTCACTATTTTTAACATCTTCTAATACCGCTTTTAATCTTTCTTCAAACTCTCCTCTGTATTTTGCGCCAGCTACTAAAGCACCCATATCAAGGGAAAATACTGTTTTATCTTTTAGCCCTTCAGGTACGTCTCCTTTTACAATTCTCTGAGCAAGTCCTTCAGCTACTGCAGTTTTACCAACTCCAGGCTCTCCGATTAGTACTGGATTATTTTTTGTTTTTCTTGATAAGATTCTGATAACATTTCTTATTTCATCATCTCTTCCTATTACAGGATCAAGCTTTTGCTCTCTTGCTAAAGCAACCAAATCACTTCCATATTTTCCAAGTGTATCATATGTAGCTTCAGGATTATCAGTGGTAACTCTCTGATTACCTCTTACTGTCTGTAGGGCCTGCAAAAATCCATCCCTGTCTATTCCCATTTCTTTAAAAACCACTTTTAAGTCCTTATTAAGATTTTTAAGTAACGCTAAAAATAAATGTTCAACTGATACATAATCGTCGCCCATTTTTTTCGCTTCATCTTCTCCGCTTATTAAAACACTATTTAAATCATTGCTGATATATGGTTTACCACCTTGTACTTTTGGCTTCTTTGATATCAATTCTTCAACTCTGTTTATTAATAATTCAGGTTGGATTCCCATTTTTGAGACTAAGCTTTTTATTAATCCTTCATCCTGAACTAACAGGCTATAAAGAAAATGTTCCTGTGAAATTTCCTGATTACCATTATCATAAACAAGCTTTTCGCAATTGTTTATTGCTTCAATTGACTTTTGTGTAAATTTATTTATATTCATAAAAACCACAACCTTTCTATTTGTATTTTGTCTGTTATAGTACAAGTATAACAGACGCCAGGAATAATTGCAATTCTTTTTTTTCGAAAGATAGCGTAAATTAACTGTAGGATTTAATTGGACAGAGATTCCCCTTGATGTGTTTCAGACTTAGCTTCTGTTCACACTATAACTATTTTTCTCTATTTTTACAATCCCCAAATTTGATGTTTGAAATATGCTATTTTTTTAACTTCTGGAAAAGGAATACTGTGGGTCATTCTTTCTAAATATCTTTGTTCTTCTTTTAATCTTGTTCTTTCGGCTTTAAACATTTCGCTACTCATACATATTATCTCTTCTTCTGCACCTGCAGCCAATTGTAATTCCTGTTTTTGCATTCTTACAAGCTCTAACATATTTCCTTTGTTTGCTTTATATATTCGTAGTTTCGACATTTGATTAACACCGTGTCTGCTCCACCCTAATGGTCTAGAACTCATTCTGTCCGAATAAATATGACTTACATGACCTTCTGCACTACAACCCACCTGTGAATCTTTGTTAATTCCACCTCTTATTATACCATTCCAATTACCGAGAATATATAACATACAGGTTTCAACTTTTTTTCTCTGACTTTCTGTTTCTGTTACATTTAAAATTTTTTCAAATGTTGCCTGTGCCATCCATTTAACTCTTTTATTGATTGCTCGATATATTTCACTTCTAGCATCTAAAGCTGAATCCATAAGATGTGAAGTTGCTTTTATAATGTATTTTTGCATATGAAATTTGTCCAATACAAAAATAGATCCTGAAATCCACTTCCTTCCTGTCTTAATCCAATTAGCACCATCCCCATTAATATATATATGCTTGATTTTACTTATATCATAAGTCGACTGTATATAATCGTATATTTCTCGCCAAAACTGTTCCACTCCTTTACTTCCTTCATAAATCCCACCAAAATATTTAGGATTTATCAACTTCATCCTTTGACTTTTAGGTGCATCAGGTTCAATTCCTTCATATACGTAGGCTAGTTTTGGCATACTTGTATTTGATCTTGGTTTTTCAATGTCTCCCTTACTTTCCAAATATTGTAAGGAAACATGGTCTTCATCCGCATCTATATATAGATAATCCACTTGCTTCTTATGCACGGCTTCATTATTTTCCTGATAAAACTTCAGACTATGAATCTTATTCTTAACTGTTTGTTTACTCACTGTATCTGAAAGACTAACATTTATTCCACCTTTTCGGTAACTGCTATCTACAGCTTCTTCAAGCATTTGCGCCTCTGCATCCTCTGTCATTCTCGTATGACTTTCCAGTCCCATGACTTTATCTAGCAGATACTCGCAGATTCCAGATTCTTTATTTTTAAACAGTGTTTTATGATACTTAACTGTTCCAAGGCTTGTAATTAATGATGTTTCATCTTTTCTGCTAATTACCCATCCTGACTTTCGCAGACCACTTTTACGTAGTTCTTCATCCATGCTCTCTAAAGTTTCTTTAATAATATCTAAACCTAACCTTACAACTGAATCTGTAACACCATAAATAAACTCCGCCTGCTTTTCAGGTTTATTTATAAAATCTTCTAACACTTTACCTAAATTTTTTACCCCAACTTCTTCAAACTGTTGTATACTTTTAATCATAGAGAACACCCATCCTTTGCATTTGATTTTTATTCGCATTTAAATCTTAACACAAAGAAGGTGTTCTCTATTATTTATTTTAATTAATATCCTACAAAAATTTTACCCTAGCTTTTCGAAACTCCCTATAATGTAAAAAATGAACTCTGAATGTCATGTTATTGACATAAGAGTTCATAAATATTATTATTTTACAACAGTTATATTCATTAAAGTGGTATCTTCTTTCAAATCTAAAACCTGACCATTTGATAACATTTTTACTATTGGTCTTGAACAAAATTTTTCATAATTTTTAACTATTAATGCTTTTTCTCCATTACTTAATAAAACTTCTGTTCCTACAGGATATATTGCTACTTTTTGGGTAAAGATATCAACTACTTTAGGATCAAAATGTAGCCCACTGTTCCCCATAACATACTCCATTCCCTCTCCTGGTGGATATGCTTTATGATAAGGTCTTGAAGAAGTGATTGCATCATACGCATCTGCTACACCAATAATTCTACTTATCAAAGGAATATCTTTTTCTTTTCTAGCTAATGGATAACCTCTTCCATCATATCTTTCATGATGTTGTAAAATCCCAGATTTTACATGTGCAGATAAATTTCTATTATCTTTAATAAAATTATACCCTAGTTCAGAGTGTTTTTTTAGAGTATCATACTCTTCTTCTGTGATTTTTTCTCTTTTATTTAATAAATCAATTGAAAGAAATTTTTTTCCGATATCATGCAACATTGCTGCTGTAATAAGGTGATTTAAAAAGCTTTCAGAAAAATCCAAGGCTGCTCCTATAACTCCACTTAAAATACCAACATTCACACTATGGCTATAGGTGTAGTCGTCATAGGTTTTTAAGTCTACCATATTTACAACAACTTCTTTATTATTCAGTATACTTTTTATAATGTCTTTTATACAAAGGTCTATATTTTTATATATTTCTTCAGAGTCTTTCTGATCAGTTAAAAATAAATCTCTTATTGCATTCTTTGACTTATTTCTTATCTCTAAAGAAACAATCTCTTCTATTTCAATGTCTTCAGATATTTTATCCTGTATATAAACACCCTGATACCCCTGCTTTTTAAAAAGGGAAATAATATTTTCTGTAAAAATCTTATTTTTTGATAGTATGAGTTTCCCCATTTCGTTGTAAATATTTTTCCCCAGACACATTCCTGGCTCTAGTTTATCAATAGGCATATATCTCATGCTTTAAATCTCCACTTGTTGTTATTTTTGCTATTTGAATATTCTAACATTTTTAAGATTTTTAATCAACATATAAACATATGATTAAATCTCTACTTTCTGTCAGCTTTGTCGTATTCCATTTTCGTTTTTAAATCGAAACAAACCATATAAACTTTTTTAACATTTATTGAAGTTTTTAAGAAATCTTTTATTGTCTTAACTGCAATACTAGCTGCCTTTTCTATTGGAAATGAATAAACCCCAGTGCTTATTGAAGGAAACGCTATAGTTTTACAGTGATTTTTTTCTGCTAATTTTAAAGAATTTAAATAACTGCTTTTAAGTAATTCTTTTTCATTATTTTTGCCACCATGCCATACAGGACCTGGTGTATGAATCACATATTTTGATGGTAAATTATAAGCTTTGGTTATTTTCGCTCCACCAGTCATGCAGCCGTTTAATCCTCTGCATTCTTCAAGCAGTTTTGGTCCAGCTGCTTTATGTATTGCACCATCGACTCCTCCACCTCCTAAAAGGGAAGTATTTGCTGCGTTAACAATTGCATCTGTGTTACATTTTGTTATATCACCATGAATAACTATAAAGCCCATAAACCTCCTCCTTACAATCCCAAATATTCTTTAATTGATTTAGTAATACTAGAAGCATATTTATTCTTGTTATTTAATATATTTATTAAATCAGACTCTACACTTAAGTAGCCTAATTCTAAAACATAAGTCTCTACCCCTTTATTATTATTCATATATTTATTCGCACCATATGAAGGATTTCTGCCATCAGCAAAAGCTCCTGTAATGATTCCACCTGTTTCTCTAATCATAAATAGGTATGGTGTATCAGTTGTGATGGAATATGGTTCGTAACCAGAAGATATGGCTGAATTACTCATAGAACTTATTTCAGATTCTAAAAAGTTCCTCACATAAACCCCTGACTTAACCTTATAAGTTTCCATATATGAATAATCACTATTTGTCCCATTAACTATGTTCATTGCAAGACTTGTAGCAAGGCTTAAATCTGCATTACCTGGGGAATATATCTCCACCCCACCTTTGTTCAATTCGTATTCATTGCTATTTAAATGTATTGAAAAACAATATTTAGCACCTGATGAACAAGTAATATCAACCCTTCCATCTTCATCATATGAATTGTAAACGGTATCCTCTAAATCACTTTCGCTTCCATCTCTGGTTAAAAGAACTTTTAAGCCTAATTCTTCTAATTGTTCCTTGATTTTTAAAGATATTTCCATTACTTCCTTTGATTCATAATAGTTCCCAGAAACAGCTCCTACATCTTTGCCACCATGCCCAGGATCAATTACAATGTCATAAACATCTTCTGGAAGTGAACTTTCTACAACTGAAATAGAAAAGAGATTTGAATCATTTCCTATAATAATTTTATTGTTTTTTGAATTTTTTGTAATTGTATAGTACTCCAAAAAGTCATATTCAGTATTATTTTCTAATAAGAAATAATCTATAAAGTAATCGGAATATGTGATTTTAACAACAAAAGCATACGTACCATTTACTATATTTTCAAGGTTTATTCCATTATTTATTTCTTCCGAAATATAAAATTCTATTTTCGAATCATTTATTTCATAATTTATAGATACATTATTTTCGTTTCCTTCTTTATCAGTATAAAAGATGTCAAAGTCTTTAATCTCTTTTCCTTCTTTTATATTTGAGCTTCCGAAAATATTTAGATGAGTACCATAAACATAATATTCATCAATATTAATATAAGAAAAATCATCACCTTCAAAATATGTTGTTTTTATATGTTCTTTTAGTAACTCGGTATCATTTTTTTCAGTTTTTCCAGTGCAAATCCTATTGGATAGAAAAGCGAATAAAAGAACTATTATAATTATCGAAAATAATAAAATTCTAAGCCTTCTTAAAGCTCTTCTTCTAATAATTTCCCTTCTTCTTTGCTGTCTAGTTTGCCCCATTTTAGCTCCTCTTTTAATTTCCCTTTTTAAACTAAATATATTATAACATAAATTTTATTTTATAGAATATAAAGTAAAAAAAGCAACCTCGTTTGGGTCACTTTTTATTCACTACATATTCTTTAATTGCTTCAAATAACTTTTTCATCTGTGAGTCCGTACCCACTGTGATTCTCAAGTAGTTATTAATCCTATTTTGTGAAAAATATCTAACATATATATTTTTTGATTTTAAAAACTCAAATATATCTTTTGCCATATAATTTTTGTGCTTTGCAAAAATAAAATTAGCCTTTGAATCAAGACAATCAAAACCAAGATTCTTCAACTCTTTTATTGACTGCTCTCTTGTTTTTATTATTTTTTCAATTGTTTCTTTAAAATATTTATCATCTCTAATTGCTTCACATCCAATACTTAATGAAGGTTGATTCATAGTATATGAATTATATGAAAACTTAACATTATTCATTGCTTTTATTAAATCTTTATCTCCAATAGCGAAACCTATTCTCATTCCAGCCATTGATCGAGATTTTGAGAAGGTTTGAACAATTAAAAGATTTTTATATTTATCAATAAGACTCAATGCTGATTCTCCACCGAAATCTATATATGCTTCATCAATGATAACAACAACATCTTGATTATTTTTAACAATGTCTTCGATAAACTCTAAATTTTCGCATACTGTTGTTGGAGCATTTGGGTTTGCAATTATAACTCCACCGTTATCTACATAGTAGTCTTCTGATTTTATCCTAAAGTTTTCATCTAGCTTTGGTCTTTCAAAAGGAATCCCAAACAGATTTGCCCAAACAGGATAAAAAGAATATGTTATATCTGGAAACAGAATTGGTTTATTTGAGTTGAAAAAGGTCATAAAAGCTACTGCCAATACATCATCTGAACCTACTCCAACAAAAACCTGATCATTATTTACATTGTAGTATGACGCAAGTTCATCGATAAGAACACTTGCATCAGGATCCGGATATAATCTAAAATTATCAACCTCCATTTTTTCCAACAACTCCCTAACTCCTGGAGCTGGAGGATATGGATTTTCATTTGTGTTTAATTTGATTATATCTTTTCCCTTGGGTTGTTCTCCCGGGACATAAGGCTCAACTTTTCTAATATTCTTTTCCCATGCATAACTCATAATAAACACTCCATATATCTATTTAATATAATTTTCTGCTAGTTTCTTAAATCCTGGTAAGGAATTTTTTATAGTATCATAAGCCACACAATATGCAATTCTAACATATCCTGGACAAGCAAAAGAACTTCCTGGAACTAATAAAATATTTTGTTTTTTTGCTTCATTACAAAATTCTTTTTCGTCTTCTATTGGTGATTTCATAAACATATAAAATGCTCCCTCAGGTTTGATACATTCATAGCCCATATCTGAAAGAGAGTTATATAACAATTCTCTATTTTTATTGTATGGAGTAATATCTGTTTTGCAATCTATACATCTTGCTATTACTTTTTGCATTAAAGATGGTGCATTAATGAAGCCAAGTATCCTTGTTGCAATATTTAAAGCAACTGAAATATTTTGAAAATCAGATATTGTATCAGGTACAACAAGATATCCTATTCTTTCTCCAGGTAAAGACAAAGATTTCGAATAAGAATATCCTACTATTGCATTATCATAGTAATTTGTTATATATGGAACCTCTTTTCCATCATATACCAAATCTCTATATGGTTCATCTGAAACTAGATATATATCAGTCCCAAACTCAGCTTGTTTTTTATTCAAGATTTTGGCAAGCTTTTTAATAGTTTCCTCAGAATATATAACTCCTGTTGGGTTATTTGGATTGTTTATTATTACTGCTTTTGTTTTCGCTGTAATTTTATCTTCAAATTCTTTCAAATCTGGCTGAAAAGTTTTTGGTTCAGGTGATACCACCACCATATTCCCATCGTAGTTTGAAATATATGAATTATAGTCCACAAAATAAGGTGCAAAAGTTATAACTTCATCACCTGGATTAATAATACATTTAAATAAAACATTAATTCCTCCTGCAGCACCTACAGTCATAACAATATTTTCTAATCCTAGCTTAGTTCCATATGTTTTATTTAAAAAATTCGCAACAGTCTCTCTAACTTCTGGGAAACCACAATTACTACTCATATAACCATGTACAGAAACACTGTCCTCTTCATTAATTATATCAATAATTGCCTGATTTACTTCTTTGGGTGCTGGCACATTTGGATTTCCTATACTAAAATCAAAAACATTTTCTGGACCATATAATTTAGCCAGCCTGTCACCTTCCTCAAACATTTTTCTTATTACTGAACTTCCTTCAACAAATTTGCCCATTTTGTCTGATACCATGATTTTGCTCCTTTATTCTTGTTCCATACTTAATTTCGCTGCCTGATCTGCAGCTATACAACTGTCTATTAATTCGTAAATGTCACCGTCCATAATGTTTTCAAGCCTGTGTGAAGTAAGCTTTATTCTATGATCTGTAACTCTTCCTTGAGGGAAGTTGTAGGTTCTAATCTTTTCAGAACGATCCCCTGTTCCTACCTGACTTTTTCTTGCTGCTGCTTCCTGACTTTGTTTTTTCTCTAATTCTAACTCATAAAGTCTGGTTCTTAAAACTTTCATCGCTTTGTCTTTATTTTTAAGCTGTGATTTTTCATCCTGACAGGATATTACTATTCCTGTTGGAATATGTGTTAATCTTACCGCTGAATCTGTTGTATTTACACATTGTCCACCGTTTCCTGAGGCACGAAATACATCAAACTTGCAATCGTTCATATCTATTTCAACATCAACTTCTTCTGCTTCTGGCATAATCGCTACAGTAGCAGTTGAAGTATGTATTCTACCACCTGATTCAGTTGCTGGTATTCTCTGCACTCGATGAACACCACTTTCATATTTTAATTTTGAATATGCACCTTGACCATTTATCATAAAAATAACTTCTTTAAATCCACCAAGTCCGTTTTCATTTAAAGAAATCATTTCTGTTTTCCAATGGTTTCTCTCAGCAAATCTACAGTACATTCTATATAATTCTGCTGCAAAAAGAGCTGCTTCATCTCCTCCTGCTCCACCTCTGATTTCAACAACTACGTTTTTATCATCATTTTCATCTTTTGGTAGTAAAAGTATTTTGAGCTCTTCTTCCAAATTTTCAATGCTTTCCTTTGCAGATGCCAATTCCTCTTTAGCCATTTCTCTCATATCTTCATCGTTTTCTTCTTCCAATATGAAAAGACTATCCTCTACAGTTTGCTTTGCTTCTTTATACTTTTTATAAGCATCAACTATTTGGGTAAGATCGTTTTGCTCTTTCATTAATTTTCTAAACCTTTGTTGATCATTTACAACTGAAGGGTTATTTAACTCTTCTAAGATTTCTTCAAATCTTTTTACCAAATCTTCTAATTTATCAAACATTTTTTTCAGCCTCCATGTATATACCTTTAGCAACCCTATTTAAGCCCGCAAGGTCTTTTAATACTTCTATTTCTTTGAAACTATTATCTTTAAATATTTTTTTTATATCCTCAGACTGATCATAACCAATCTCATATAATAAAAATCCGTAATTATTTAAAAATTTAACGGACTCCTTTGTAATCTTATTATAAAAATCAAGTCCACCTTCTCCACCATCTAAAGCTAGATTTGGCTCATAGCTTCTAACTTCTTCCATAAGCTCTAATACTTCTTTTGATTTAATATACGGTGGGTTAGAAATGATAATATCGTACTTTCCTTCTATATTTTCAAATAAGTTGCTCTCAATAAATTCAATATTTTCATCATTCTTTTTCGCATTTATTTTTGCAACTTCCAATCCTTTAGCTGATATGTCTGAAGCTGTTATTTCCACTTTTTTCTCAGAAAGCTTTTTCAAGCTAATCGCTATACAACCAGATCCTGTACACAAATCCAATATTCTTATTTTCTCTTTGTTTATTTTTTTAATAATATTAAGAGCAGTTTCAACCAATACTTCAGTATCTAACCTTGGTATAAGAACATTTTCATTTACATCAAAATCTAACCCCATAAACTCCTGATGTCCTGTAATATACTGCAAGGGTTTGTTTGATGTTCTTTTTCTTATTTGTTCAAAGAACTTCGAAACTTTATTTATATCAGCTTCTTGGTCCTTATTTAATATATATTCTGCCCTTTTCATATTGAATGTTTCTTCAAAAAGATACCAGGCATCATCTTTTACGTTGTCTAAACCTGCTTTTCCAAGATAGTTTTCGCCTTCAACCAAAATATCTTTAAAGCTTTTCATTATTTTTCCTCGTCTTCATAGACAATTTCTATTTCATCTTCATCTTCTTTTAGATATTCTTTCCAGTCAAATACTTCTTCTACCGCTGCAATAGCAACTTCACACATACCTTCATCAGGTTCCTTAGTTGTTAGCTTTTGCATCCAAAGACCTGGCTTACTAATAATATTGAAAAATTTCGAATTGCTATTTCCTGCTTTTCTTATTATTTCATATGAAATTGCCGCAATAACTGGAATCAATGCAACTCTCACTACATATCTTAACCAAACTGCATCAAATCTAATAAAAATGAAAAATATTATACTAATAAATAGAACTAAAAACAAAAAGCTTGTTCCACATCTTTTATGTACTTTTGAGCTTTTCATAACATTTTCTACATTTAACTCATTACCTGTTTCTATACAATTAATACACTTATGTTCAGCACCATGATACATAAATGTCCTTTGAATATCTTTCATCTTTGATATCAGTAGAATATAAAATATAAATATAATTATTTTCAATACACCTTCTAAAATAACTTTTAGTGTTTCTGAAGCTATATTTGAATATCTTAGAATAATTGTAGACAGAAAATATGGTAATACAATAAAAACTGCAACAGCAATAACCACTGATAAAAATATTGTGAAAAATGTAAGAACCGCCTCACCTTTCTCTTTAAAAAGAGAACGTGCAACTTTATCGCCACTTTTTTCTTCTTCATGTAAATCTTCTTCAATAAAACTAGCTGAATAAGTTAATGTTTTAATTCCTAAAACTAAAGAATCTATAAAAGCAAATATACCCCTAATAAATGGTGCATTTACAATTTTTCTTTTCTTTTTCTTACAGCTCCTTTTCATAACCTCGATATTATTGTCAGGTTTTCTGACTGCAACAGAATATTCATCCTTGTTTTTCATCATAATACCTTCAATAACAGCCTGCCCACCTATACCTGATGACTTCATAATATACCTCCAAATCAACCTTATATACACTATTCCAACAAAGAGTTCCAACGCGAATCTCTCGTGAGGTGCTCCTTGCTAGCAATTATTACCTTATATACGACTCTGCGTTCTCGCGTAGAGTTTTTTAATTTATAGGTGAGTTCAAGGAACTTTCCTATAAATTAAAAAAAAATAGGCTGAGAATATCAATTCCATCAGTTTTAAACTGTGGAATAAAAACTCTCAACCCTATCTTTAACTTATTTGTCTTGTCCAACACCATATTTACGATTAAATTTCTCAATTCTTCCACGTGCAGTTGCTGCTTTTTGCTGTCCTGTATAGAACGAGTGACATTTAGAACAAATCTCAACGTGAATACCGTCTTTTGTTGATCCTGTAACAAATTCATTACCACAGTTACATGTAACTTTTGCTTGGTAATACTCTGGATGGATTCCTTCTCTCATTAAAATCACCTCTTTACCAATTTCAATCTTATTTCTAATGAATAGCCTGTTTATTATAGCATAGTGTTTTTTTATATGCAAGCATTTTTTATAGAACCTTTTTTATCATTTGAACAAAGTCTGAATTGTTCTTTGTTTTTACAAACATATCAATTATTCTTTCAACTGACTCATCTGATCTCATTCCATTTGTTGCTTTTCTCATCACATATACAGCTTCCATTTCTTCTGTATCAAGTAGAAGATCCTCTCTTCTAGTACCTGATTTTAAAATGTCAATAGCTGGGAAAATTCTCTTTTCTTGTAGTTTTCTATCAAGAACCAGTTCCATATTACCAGTACCTTTGAATTCTTCATACACAACATCGTCCATTTTACTTCCTGTCTCAATTAAGGCAGTAGCAAGAATCGTTAGACTTCCACCCTCTCTCATATTTCTAGCTGCCCCAAAAAATCTTTTTGGCATATGTAGTGCAGCTGGATCAAGTCCTCCTGAAAGAGTTCTGCCACTAGGTGGTATTGTTAAATTATAAGCTCTTGCAAGTCTTGTTATACTATCTAACAAAATCATAACATCCTTACCATGTTCAACTAATCTTTTTGCTCTTTCAATAACCATTTCTGAAACTCTTTTATGGTGATCAGGAAGTTCATCAAATGTAGAGTAAATAACTTCTACATTTTTCCCTTCTATAGCTTCTTTAATATCTGTAACTTCTTCTGGTCTTTCATCTATTAATAATATTATTAAATGTACATCTGGATGATTTTTTTGAATTGACTTTGCAACGCCTTTTAATAAAGTAGTTTTACCAGCTTTAGGTGGAGAGACAAGCATACCTCTTTGTCCTTTACCTATTGGTGAAACAATATCAAAAACTCTCATAGCTGTATTATTTCTATCTGTCTCCAAATGAAGTCTTTGATTAGGAAAAATAGGTGTCAAATCTTCAAAATTTTTCCTTTTCATTGCTTCTGATGGAATCATACCATTTATATGTGTTAGATATAATAAGGCACCAAATTTTTCATTCTGTGTTTTAACTCTTACCTTACCTACTATTATATCCCCTGTTTTTAAATTGAATTTTCTTATTTGAGAAGGGGAAACATATACATCTCCTTCACCTGGAAGATAGTTTTCGCAACGAATAAATCCATATCCTTCGCTGAGCACTTCTAATATGCCATTTGCTACAATTCCGCTGTCTAAAGATTCCCCCTTATCCTCAGAATGTTTTTCTCCATTATCTTCTTTGCTTGCAACCTGATTTTCTGACTTCTTTTTATTTTCTTCCTCTACTGTTTCAAGAATTTTGTCAATTAATTCTGATTTACGATAGCTTGCAATGTTCTTAACTTCTCGAGTCTTAGCCAATTCTTTTAATTCTGACATCGGTAAGGTTTCTAATTTCGCTCTCATATATACTTCCTTTTCTATTGATTTTCTACTTTGTTTTTGGATTTTTTTAGGAACTTAAGACTTTTAGATTAGTACATTATACACCATACTTCATCAAAATGGTAGTATTATTTTTTTTCATTGTATGATATCATTATAAATAAAGACTGGGAGGTTGTAAACATGACAAACGATGAAAAAGCACTAAAAATACACGAAGAATGGCAAGGAAAACTAGACGTTGTTTCCAAATGCAACATTTCCACCTCTGAGGATTTAGCACTTGCATATACACCAGGTGTTGCTAAACCGTGTGAAGTTATTGCAGAAGATAAAAAAGCTGCTTATAAATATACAATAAAATCAAATACTATAGCTGTAATTTCTGACGGAAGTGCAGTACTGGGACTGGGAAATATCGGCCCAGAGGCAGCCCTACCTGTAATGGAAGGAAAAGCTGTACTCTTTAAAGAATTTGGAGATGTAAATGCATTTCCAATTTGCTTAGACACACAGGATACAGAAGAGATTATAAAAACAATTATTAATATCGCTCCAGTATTTGGAGGTATAAATCTAGAAGATATTTCTGCTCCAAGATGTTTTGAAATCGAAGAAAGACTAAAAGAAGTTTTAAATATTCCTGTTTTTCATGATGATCAACACGGGACGGCTATTGTCGTTTTAGCAGGAATAATAAACGCTCTAAAAATAACTAAAAAGAGTAAATCTGACAGTAAAATAGTTGTTAATGGTGCAGGTGCTGCAGGTATTGCTATTACAAAACTACTTTTAAATTATGGATTCAAACACATAATAATCTGCGATAGTAAAGGTATAGTAAGTAAGAACACAAAAAATATGAATAAATATAAAAAAGAAATTTCTTTGGTTACAAATTTAGAAAACAAAGAAGGTTCTTTATCCGAAGCTGTAAAAGGTTCAGATATTTTTATCGGAGTTTCTGCCCCAGGGGTACTTACACCTGAGATGATTAAAACAATGAATTCTGATTCTATAATTTTTGCTATGGCAAATCCCATACCTGAAGTCATGCCAGAAATAGCTAAAAAAGCTGGTGCTATGGTTATTGGAACAGGACGTTCAGATTTTCCTAATCAAGTAAACAATGTAATTGCATTTCCGGGTATTTTCAAAGGTGCTTTAGAAGGTAATGCAAGAAATATAACTGAGGAAATGAAAATCGCTGCTGCTGAAGCAATTGCTGCTGTTGTCACAGAGGAAGAATTAAATGCAGATTATATTATCCCTGAAGCATTTAATGAAAACGTTAAAGATGTTGTAAGCAGTGCTGTAATTGCTAATATAAAAGAAAGGATATTTGATTAAATGGATTCTCTAACTTTATATAAATTAATAATATTATATATGTTAAACAAAGTGAATTTTCCATTGACAAATTCTCAAATTTCTACATTCTTTTTAGAAAAAGAATATACAAACTACTTTAATTTGCAGCAGGCTATTTCAGATTTAATAGATGCAGGCTTTATAAAAATGGAGACAATAAGAAATATTTCTTATTACAGCAACACAGCCCAAGGGGACGAAACTTTGGGCTACTTTTCTTCCCAGATTCCAAACGGAATAGTATCTGATATCATTTCGTACATTTCAGAAAATAAATACGAACTCAGAAACGAAGTTGGAACAGTATCTGATTATTTCAAATCTACAGGTGGTGAATACACTGTTCACTGTATGGTAAAAGAAGGAAAAACTACCCTTATAGATTTAAATATAACAGTACCCACAAAAGATGATGCAATAAAAATGTGTGACAATTGGAAAAACGCAAGCCAAGAAGTTTATGCATGCGTCATGAAAAAACTTCTTGTTAAATAAGACAATAACAACCACCGCCTTTATTTTTAGCGTCATACATGGCTTTATCGGCTTTTGCAAAAAGCATATCAAATGCATCTCCGTTGTCAGGAGCAATAGCAATACCAACACTAATAGAAACTGGCAAATCAATGTTTTCTTTTTCAGATAGAGCATTTATTTTTTTAATTAACTCTGTTGATTTTCTGAAGGCTGAAGAATTTGTCTTTTTAATTGAGAAAAATACACCAAATTCATCTCCACCAATTCTGGAAACAACATCTTCTTCTCTAAATTCTTCCTTAATAGTCATCCCAATTTCCTTTATGACTTCATCTCCTTTTAAGTGCCCATACTCATCATTAATAGCCTTAAACTTATCAATATCAATCAATAGAAATGCAAATTTTTCCTCTTTCTTAAAATTACGTAATTTTTTATCAATCATTTCTTTTGCAGTAGCCCTATTTAAAAGGCCACTTAAATAATCTGTTTCAGCTCTTTTTTTCAATGCTTGTGCATGCTGAATTTCATCTTGAATGTCGTATGCTCTTCCAATGAACCTAAATACATTTTTTTCTTCATCTTCAATAGTCTTGTATTCCACTCTGTACCATCTATAGCCTTTATTGTTAAAATCTGCCACATACTCAACTGAACCAATACAAGGTTTTTCACATGCTTTTTTGATTGTATTTTTCAAAACACATTTGTGTTCAGGATGTATTCCTGTATTTTGTTTTATAGTTTTTAGATAGTTACTTATTGTTTTTTCACTTCTTCTTCCATCAACAAGAAAAATTGTATGATTCATTTTATCTTCTGTTGGATCATAATCAAATATTATTACCTGTGAGTCTTCCATTAATAATTTATAAAGCTCATTAATTTTTGTTTTTTGCCTGTTTTTTTGTACAGTATCAGTGACATCAATAAACACAATTTCTAAAACTTCTTGTCCTGACATACTCTTTGTCTTATGAATTGTACCTTGAGCCCAGAAAATGCTTCCATCCTTTCTAGTAAGCTTATATAGGAAATCCCTTTTTACCTGACTTGACAGAACAGTCTTTATATTTTCATTTGCCATATCAAACTCATCATGATGAAGATGTTTAAAGACGTTTTCATTTAATGCTATTTTTAATTCATTAAAACTTTCGTAACCATATAGTTCAACAGTTGCTTCATTACAATTTATTAGTTTTGGTTTTTTTTCAATTGTAAACTGCATAATAGCACAAGGAACATTATTATAGATATCTTCAATAATTCTAATGCTTTCTATTGATTCTCTTTCCTTTATTTTTTGATCCGAAATATCTATAAAAACGCATTGTATAATTTTTTCCCCATCAAAACCTATCCCTATATCAATATTTCCTTTTGCCCATCCTTCATTTCCATCACCTTTAATAAATTCATGTACAAAACTAACTCTTTTTCCAGTTTCTTTATATTTCTCTAGGTATGATTTCAATTCAATATATTGAGGATTTTCTTCTTTTTCTTCTTTGCTTTTTTGCATACTTCTGTAAAGAGCATCCTTATTGGGATAACCCTGTATTCTACAAGCTTCATCATTAATATTTAAGATTTTCAAATCATCATATGTATATTGAATAATCCCACATAAAACATTATTATACAGCCCTTGAATTATAGAACGGTTAAGATTTAAATCCTCACTCTGTTTTTCCAAAAGCATTTCATTTTTTTTATTTTCTGTAATATCACTTGATGTAATGCAGAGTATTTGTATTTCACCATCCCCACCTAAATGTCTTATACTACTGTTTAGCCACATCAGTGTATTACCATCAGCATGATAACGCCTTATAGTTATTTCATCCACCTTTTCACCTTTTATGGCCTTTTTGCATCCTTCTATTAAAATGTTTTTATCTTCTTCAGAATAAAGTTGATTTAAAATATTTCTACCCTCTGAAAAAAGTGTTTGAGGATTATAACCCATCACTTCATAATATCTATCATTAACTCTTATCACCTCTAGCCCTGCTGGTGAAAATTCGTATATACCTATACCTCCAACAAAACTATTAAACAAACTAGTCAACATTTTATTGCCATTAAATAGTTCATCAAATTCCATTTCTTCTCTTATCTTAGGCGCTGAATCAATATTAAGATCAATATTTTTCAACAAATGTTCTTCAAATTCTTTTATGGACAATGGCTCAGAAAAATAATAACCCTGAATGCTATCGCAGCCGACACCTCTTAAAAATTCCAGCTGAGCTTTTGTCTCGACGCCTTCTGCAATAACAGGAATATTCAACCATTTAGCCATTCTTACCACTGAGGTGAAAATACTTCCACCTCTAGAAGATGTTTCAAAGTCTTCTAAAAACTTCATATCAATTTTTAAAATATCTACATTCAGGTTTTTTAAAAGATTTAATGAAGAAAATCCACTCCCGAAATCATCCATCAATAATTTAAAGCCGTATTTTTGCAATAATACCATTGTATTTATTAATTGTTTTGGATTATCTGTATATGCACTTTCTGTGATTTCAAATTTTAAAAGAAGAGGATTTATGTCATATTTCTTTACTAGTTTAATTATTTTATTACTAAGATCAGGATCATATAATGTATATCTTGACACATTTACAGAAACTGATATTTCATCTTTATTTTTTTTAGCTCTATTTGCTAAAAATCTACAGGCTTGTTCCCACACAAAATAATCAAGCTTAGCAATATATCCATTTTTTTCAAAAATCGGAATGAATATGCCTGGTGAGATCATACCAAACTCAGGATGATTCCATCTAACAAGAGCTTCAGCTGAAACTGGTTTCATTTTTGATAAACTATATATAGGTTGTAGATAAATTTCAAACTGTTTGCCTGCTAAGGCTTCCTCCATATCGCTAATGATTTTTTGTTCCAACACTAGTGTTTCATGAATCTGATCATTATAGTATACATAATTAATGCTATAATCACCCTTGACGGTTTGTAGTGCCATATGAGCTCTGTCACACATAATATCTATATCTACCTCAGTATCTACAACTTTATAGGCTCCAAATTTACAAATAACAGTAAAATTTGGAATAATAAATTTTATTGCATCATTTATCTTTTTTTGAAATTCTAAAAGGGTCAAAAAACTTTCCGAAAAACAAGCCGCAAACCTATCTGATTCTAGTCTTGCGTATGTGCCGTTTCCGGAAAGCAATATTTTTAAACTTACAGCTATAGCTTTTAAAATCTCATTTCCAATTTTTCTCCCAAACAAGTCATTAACAAGTTTGATTTTTTCAATGTCAAAAGATACCAAAATATAATTACTTTTTGGGTTTTTCACCAACATTTTTGAGGTTTCTTTACAAAAAATATCTCTACTATAAATTCCAGTTAATGAATCATGGTCCAATCTATACTGTAAAACAGCTTGTGCATCAGCCTGTTCTTTGAGTCTAGTGTTTTCTATCATGATTTGATGCATTTCTTTCTTTTCAATCATGTTTTTTACACGTTGCAATATAACCTTTGGCTCTACAGGTTTAACCACTAAATCATCTGCACCTAAATCTAATGCCTTTACTTCTACTTTTGGATCATCTTTTACAGTTATTACTATAACTGGCAATTCCTTTAAATTTAATCGGTTTCTTATTTCACTAATAACTTGAAAACCATCTTTTTTAGGCATTATAATATCAAGAAGTACTACACTTATATCTTCTTTATTTGCCTCAATAACATCTATTGCCTCCTTACCATCTTCGGCTTCTATGATGTTATAGTATTCTTTTAAAATATCAACTAATAATAAACGATTTACCCTATTGTCGTCTGCAATAAGTAAAGTCTTACGGTCATTCATTATTAACCCTCCGTTGCTTTTTTGTCCCCTTTACAGGTTTCTTCGTAGGTGTCAAAAAGCTTCCTTAAAGTCATCTGAATTTTCTCGTAATCCTTTTTACTAACAAACACACTAAAACACAATAACCACAATACTTCGTTAACAAATTATGTTATAAGGTTACTTATAGTTTCCCATATCTCGTCTCTTCCTTGCTTTGTTACAGAAGAAAATGGAATAACTATAGCTTCCTTTTTTAATTTTAATGTTTCTTTAATTATTTTTATATGTTTTGCAATTTGGCTTCTTTTAATTTTATCAGCCTTTGTTGCAATTATTATAGGCTGAAAACCATTATACAATATCCATTCGTACATATTTATATCATTTTTTCCTGGCTCATGCCTGATATCTATTAATAAAAATACTGCCTTAAGCTGGGATGAATTCCTTAAATATTTTTCAATAAATGGCCCCCACTTCTCTTTAACTGATTTTGCAATCTTTGCATATCCATATCCTGGTAAATCCACAAAATAAACTTCTTCATTAATATTATAAAAATTTATTGTTTGTGTTTTACCTGGTTGAGAAGATGTCCTCGCATATGACTTTCTGTTCATCAGGGCATTTATTAGTGAAGATTTACCCACATTAGATTTCCCTGAAAAAGCAACCTCTGGTAAGACATTTTGAGGTAAAGTACTAGTTATTCCACACACAGTTTCTAAATTAACACTTTTAATTATCATTTTTACATAGTGCTTCTTTTAGCACTTCCTCCATTGTATCTACATATATTATCTTGATACCTTTTTGTATTTCCTGAGATATCTCATCCACATCTCTTTTGTTCTTATTGGGCACAAGCACAGTTTTTATATTTGCAACTTTTGCTGCCAAGATTTTTTCTTTTAATCCACCTATAGGAAGTACACGACCTCTTAAAGTGATTTCACCTGTCATGGCTATGTCAGACCTTACGGGTACTTCGATTATTGCTGATAACATTGCTGTAGCCATTGTTATACCAGCTGACGGTCCGTCTTTTGGTACAGCACCTTCTGGGATATGAATATGTATATCTTTTTCTTTAAATAGGTCATCTTTTATATTATATTTATGGGCAATTGATCTAATATAGCTTAGTCCTGCTGTTGCAGACTCTTTCATTACATCACCAAGTTTTCCTGTTAATAATACCTCTCCTTTGCCTGGCATAATATTAACTTCTATTTGAAGTGTATCTCCTCCAACACTTGTCCACGCCAATCCTCTTACAATCCCTATTTCATCAATTTCATTAGCATATTCAATATTGTATCTAGGCTTTCCTAAATATTTTTCAACATTTTTTTCAGTTATTCTAACTGTTTTTTTATTATATTCTAAAATTTCTCTAGCAGCTTTTCTACATATATCAGCTATTTTTCTCTCTAAACTTCTAACACCCGCTTCTTTTGTATAGCTTTGTATTATTTTTTTGAGAGCCTGTTTGCTAATTATTAGATTTTCTGGTGAGAGACCATGACTTTTCATTTGCTTTTCTATTAGGTGCTCACTTGCTATATGTTCTTTTTCATTTTCTGTATAACTTGTGACCTCAATTATTTCCATTCTATCTAATAAAGGTGTAGGAATTGTTTGGATATTATTTGCAGTAGCCACAAAAAATACTTCTGATAAATCCAAAGGCAGTTCAATATAATGATCTCTAAATTTTGAATTTTGTTCAGAGTCTAAAACCTCTAGCAAGGCAGACGAAGGATCGCCTTTATAATCATTTCCCAACTTGTCTATTTCGTCCAACAACATTAAAGGATTCTTTACTCCTGCCTGTTTAAGACTTGTTGCAATTCTTCCAGGCATAGCCCCTACATAAGTTCTTCTATGTCCTCTTATTTCTGCTTCATCTCTAACTCCACCTAACGAGATTCTTACATATTTTTTATTTAATGCTGTAGCTACTGATTTAGCTACTGAAGTTTTTCCTGTCCCTGGAGGTCCAATCAAACATATTATTGGGCTAGGACCTTTATTGGCATTTAAAGCTCTTACAGCTAAAAACTCCAACATTCTCTCTTTGACTTTTTCCAAACCATAATGATCTCTATCCAAAATCATCTTTGCCCTTTTTATGTCTTTACTATCTTTAGACACTTTGTCCCAAGGCATTTCTAATAATGTTTCAATATAACCTCTAACAATACTACTTTCAGAAGAGTTTGATGAGATCCCTTTGAATTTACTTATTTCTTTCTCGATTTTTTCTTTTACACTTTTATTAGCCTTTAGTTTCTTAACTTCTTCAAGAAATAGATCAGCATCAGATAAAGTATTATCTTCACCCAATTCTTCTCTAATAAGTTTTATCTGTTCTCTTAAAATATATTCTTTTTGATTATCATCAATTCGTTCTTTTATTTTATCCTGAAATTCTTTTTGTATTTTATTTACTTCAATTTCTTTTCCTAAAAATTTAACTATTAATTCGTATCTATTAGCAATTTCCTGAGCTTCCAAAAATTTTTGTTTGTCTTCCTGTGGAAAAGGAAAATGAATTGAAATTTGAAAAAGTAATTCCTTTATATCTTTAATTTCAGTAATGTTTTTAATTACTTCTGAATTCATTTGAGGATTAAGAATATAATATTTAGCAATCAAATCTCTTAAAACACGCAACATAGCCTCTTTCTGGGCTTCATCTAAATGTACTTCTAAAAGTTCAATACATTTAATTTCCGCTTTTAAAAAAGGCTCTTCTTCAAGAATATTAACAATTTCTGCTCTTTCCCTAACATCTACCAATACACGTATAATGCCAGATGGTAGCTTAATTAATTGCTTAACGTTTGCTACCACCCCCATTTTATGTAGATTATCTACATCATATTCCAAATTTGCTGCATTTTTTTGAGTGACTAAAAATATGTTCTGATCGCTAACCATTACTGCCTCAAGTGCTAACACAGATTTTTCCCTTGTAACATCAAAATGTGCTATTGTACCTGGTAGCAAGGTAACCCCCCTTAACGGAATCACTGGTAATATTAACTTATCGTTCAATATTTTCACCTACCTACTATGCAATTTCATCTTTGTTTTTTTTATATATTTTCTTTCCGTTTTGCTTCTTGTTTTCTTTAGCTTCACCATAAATCAATTCTGGTTCAGCCTTGTCATCGACAACTTCCTTCGTAATAACACATTTTCTTATTGAAGTGTCTGAAGGTATTATATACATAATATCCATCATAACGCTTTCCATTATCGCTCTTAATCCTCTGGCTCCTGTTTTACGCTCATAAGATTTCTCCGCAATTGCTTCAATTGCTTCTCTTGTAAACTCTAACTCAACATCATCAAGCTCGAACAATTTTTTGTATTGTTTTATTAAAGCATTTTTTGGTTCACTTAAAATTTTTATTAGAGCTTCTCTATCCAAAGAATCTAATGCAACTGTTACAGGAACTCGACCTATAAACTCTGGAATAATACCAAATTTTATAAGATCCTGTGGCATTACCTGATGGAAAAGTTCATCAATTTCAGATTCACTTTTATTTGCTATTTCAGCATTGAAACCAATAGATTTTCTGTCAATTCTAGTTTCAATAATTTTTTCAAGCCCATCAAATGCACCACCACATATAAATAAAACATTTGTTGTATCAATTTGTAGAAGCTCCTGATGCGGATGCTTTCTTCCTCCCTGAGGTGGTACTGATGCTTGAGTTCCTTCAAGAATTTTAAGTAAGGCCTGCTGCACACCTTCTCCTGAAACATCTCTTGTAATAGAAACATTTTCAGATTTCTTGGTTATTTTATCAATTTCATCAATATATATAATACCAAACTCTGCCTTAGATATATCGTAGTCTGCTGCTTGAATAAGTTTTAATAATATATTTTCAACATCTTCACCAACATATCCAGCTTCTGTAAGTGCTGTCGCATCTGCAATAGCAAATGGTACATTTAATAATTTTGCCAATGTTTGGGCTAAATATGTTTTACCTGAACCAGTAGGACCTAGCATTAATATATTGCTTTTTTGTAATTCTACATCAAGGCTTTTACCTGACATTATTCTTTTATAGTGGTTATATACTGAAACGGCTAAAACTTTCTTAGCTTCACTTTGTCCTATAACATATTCATCTAAAAACTTCTTAATTTCCTGAGGTTTTAAAAGGTTAATTCCTTCTTCAAAATCTTCTTCAAAATCTTCGAACTCTTCGTCAATTATTTCAGAGCAAATATCAACGCACTCGTCGCAAATAAAAGCCCCATTAGGTCCAGCTATTAATTTTCTAACCTGATCCTGAGTCTTACCACAAAATGAACATCTTAATGTTTTGCTTTCATCTGTTTTATTTGCCATTTAGTTTCTCCTTTAAACCTTCAAGATTTACATAGCATCTTCTCTGTTTTCAATAACGTTATCAATCATACCATATTCTTTAGCTTCATTAGCCGACATATAGTTATCTCTCTCAGTATCAACTTCAATAATTTCTATAGGTTTGCCTGTATTTTCAGCTAAAATTGTATTTAATTTTGATCTTGTTTTTAAAATATGATCTGCAACGATTTTTATATCTGATGCCTGTCCCTGTGCTCCACCTAATGGCTGATGTATCATAATTTCAGCATTTGGAAGAGCATATCTTTTTCCTTTTGTTCCTCCTGAGAGTAAAAATGCTCCCATACTTGCTGCCATCCCTATACATATAGTAGAAACATCACATTTTATATACTGCATTGTATCATATATAGCCATTCCTGCTGTAACAGAGCCTCCTGGACTGTTAATATAAATATGAATATCTTTTCCAGGGTCTTCTGATTCTAAAAACAATAACTGGGCAACAACAAGGCTTGCTGTTACTTCATTAACTTCTTCTCCTAAAAATATAATTCTTTCTTTTAAAAGACGAGAATAAATATCATAGGAGCGTTCACCTCTACTTGTTTGTTCTATAACATAAGGCACTAAACTCATAATTAACTACCTCTTTTCACTAATTATTTGCTTAATTCTACAACTAATTCAGCTGCTTTTTGTACAGAAAGATCTTCTTTCATGTTATCTTTTTCAACATCTGAAATCATTTCTTTAAGCTTTTCAAATTCCATCTGGTATGCCTGAGCCATTTTTTCGAATTCTGCATTTACTTCTTCATCGCTAACTTCCACTGATTCTGCTTTTGCAATTGCTTCTAAAACAAGTCTGCTTTGAATTCTTTTTGTAGCCTGTTCTTCCATCTGAGCCATTAATGTTTCCTGAGTCATTCCTGTAAATTGGAAATACTGCTCAACTGGAATACCTTGACCTGCAAGACGGTTTGCAAAATCATTTGCAAGCTGACTAGCCTGAGTATCTATCATAGGTTTCGGAATATCCATTTTAGAATCATTTATTATCTGCTCTATAATTTGATCTTCTTTTTTAGCTTTTGCATCTGCTTCTTTTTTAGAAACCATTTTAGCTTTAATATCTTCTTTATATTCACTTAAAGTTTCAAACTCTGAAACCTCTCCAGCAAATTCGTCATCTAATTCAGGCATTTCTTTTGTTTTAATTTCTTTTACTTTAACCTTGAACATAGCTGGCTTACCTTTTAACTCTTCAGCGTGATATTCTTCTGGGAAAGTAACATTCACTTCAAGTTCGTCACCAGTTTTTTGTCCAATAATTTGATCTTCAAAAGTATCTATAAATGAATGAGATCCGATTACAAGTGAATGGTCTTCTGCTTTTCCACCTTCAAAAGCAACTCCATCAACAAATCCTTCAAAATCGATTAATACAGTATCATCATTTTCTACTGCTCTGTCTTCAACAGGTACTAATCTTGAGTTTTGTTCTCTGATTTTCTCTAGTTCAGCATCTATTTCTTCATCTGATACAGTTGTGTCTATTTTGTCTGTTTTAATTCCTTTATATTTTCCTAGTTCTATTTCTGGTTTTAAAGCTACCATGGCTGTAAAAATAAATGGTTTTCCCGCTTCAATCTGCTCAACATTTATTTCTGGCTGTGATACTACTGGTAAATCACTTTCTGATAATTCTTTTTCATATGCATCTGGAATCATAATGTTTACTGCTTCTTCATAAAACACATCTGTTCCATATGTTTTTTCAATCATTTTTCTTGGAACTTTTCCTTGTCTGAAACCAGCAATAGAAATTTTCCCTTTCATTTTGTGGTATGCAGCCTCAATAGCTTTTTCCACCTCTTCGACATCTACTTCTATAGTAAGTTTTGCCATATTTTTTTCAAGTTTTTCAATCTGTAAACTCATTATTTGCATCCTCCTGTATCAAAATTGTACATCGTAACATTATAGCACGAGATTTTATTATTGTCATTAGCTAATTTTTTTCTCAACCGTCTCTAAAACTTGTTCTGCTCCTGTATTGTAAGTTATTATCAATTTTTCAACTTGATAAGTTACTCCATCTCTAGTAATTGTACTTATATCTGTTCTTGTAGAAATAATATATTTATCTACTGTACAATTAATTGAAACGATTTCCCCAGATAAAAGCTCTATTTCCGCCACTGGCACACCTGACGATTTGGTTGTAGTTACAGTGCTCGTTTGAGCATTTGTTTCTTTAGAACTTTTTGTTGTTTCCTGAACTTGTTTAGTCGTTTGAGCTTGGGTGGTTGTTTCATTGCTTTTTTCAGAATCGCCTTCTATTGAGACCTTTATCTGTTTTGTATATGTTTGATCATCATATGTAATTGTATATGTAGCAGTATAAGTGCCTTCTTCTTCAGTGTTTACACCTGTTGTATTAACGCTTATTTGATAATTACTTAAGTCATCTGAACCAATAACTTCAATTTCTGAAGTATAGTCAATTTCTTCTCCTATTTCAGCTTTAATATTATCAAGCTCAACTTCTGGAACTTCCTCGGAAAAATCAATAGTCCCAGTGGCTTTACCTTCTAAGGAGCCATATTCAATTTTTTCTTTGCAACCTGTAAAAACAATTATCAATCCAAAAATCAGGCATATAATAAATATTTTCCTATTCTTCATAAATAACTCTCCCTTTATACTAATAGTATTGTATCTTTGCTGCAAGGTCTGAAGAACATTTATCACCTTTTAAAATTCTCACTAATTCAAGTCCCATATCAATAGCAGTACCCATTCCTCTGCTCGTTATTATATTTTCGGATTTTACAACTTTTTCTTCCAAAAATGTTGCACCTATTAATTCTTTTTCAAATCCTGGAAAACATGTTGCTTTTTTTCCTTCCAAGATTCCTAAATCCCCTAAAATTCCTGGTGCTGCACAAATAGCAGCAATTTTTTTATTGCATTCATTTTGCTTCTTTAAAAGTTCTCTAAGGGGCTGAAATTTTTGTAGATTTATTTTCCCTGGCATTCCACCTGGTAAAAACAAGATTTCTGCATCTGAATAATCCCCCTCTTCAAAAAGAATATCCCCGCAAATTGTTATTCCATGGGCTCCCTTTACACACTTATCTTTAGTAGTTGAAACAATTTTTGTTTCAATTTCGGCTCTTAAAAGGACATCAATAACAGCAATTGCTTCTGTTTCTTCAAATCCTTCTGCTAAGAAAGCATATATATTACTCATTTTATACCTCCTACAGTAATATTCTTAAATTATAAACTATTCTTAAATGTATTTCTAGTACTATATTATTAAGTTTTTATGACCAATATCTGATATAATCAGCATTAGGAGGTATTAACAATGGAAATCGAAAGAAAATTTACTGTTAAGGAAATTCCTTATAACCTAAATGATTTTGAGTGTTTGGAAATAGAACAAGGTTACCTATGTGTAAATCCAGTTGTTAGAATCAGAAAAGAAAATGATAACTATTATTTAACCTACAAGTCAAAAGGAAAAATGGAAAGAGAAGAATATAACCTGCCTTTAAATATGGAAAGTTATGTTCACTTAAAAACAAAAGTTGATGGAAACCTTATCTCCAAAAAAAGGTATTTGATTCCTTGTGAAATTTATACTATTGAACTTGATATCTTTATGGGGAAATTTGATGGGCTAATAATTGCAGAGGTTGAGTTCAACACAAAAGAAGAAGCTATTGCGTTTATCCCTCCAGAATGGTTCGATGAAGATGTAACCTTTTCTAAAGAGCACCACAATAGCTATTTGAGTACATTAAAAGAATTCAAGTAACCTTCTGTTTTGTTGTAACCAATCTTTCGCTTTTTTATAATCTGGAAGAATTTCATTTACCATTCTCCAAAAATTTTGTCCATGGTTTTTATGAACAATATGGCAAAGCTCATGAACTACAACATAGTCTATTACATACATTGGAGCTAAGGATAGCTTCCACGTAAAATTCAAACTGTTTTTTCCACTGCATGAGCCCCATCTTGTTTTTGCACTGGTCACCTTTACGGCTGAGTATGTCATACCTTTTGGGAGAATAACTACATTATTTACATAATGTTCAACTCTTTGGGTTAGGACTTTCTTTGCTTCTTTTTTTGCCCATATCAAAAGTTTTTCTTTTGATTTTGGTGTTTCCGGGAACATCAACCGTGCTCCCTCCCTAAGTGAAAGTTCACCTGTATCATTGATTTGGGAGCACTTTTTATTTATCCAGTCTTGCTTTTGTTCCACAAACTCCATTATTCTTTTTTTTGTCACATATTTTGGTGCTCTTACAATCACTTCACCTTTTCTATCAATTATGATTGCAATTGTTTTTCTATTAGAATGTATTATTTTCATTTTTCTATTTCTAAACGCTTAGCTATTATGTCTATCTGTTTAGCGATTTCTTCAGCTTCTTTTTTAGACAGCTTATTATTTCTTTTTATAAGTTCAAGTAATTTTTCTACAGAGTTGTTTAGTTTCAAGTAAGATCCAGTAGCTTTTCTTAACTTTTCTTTCTCTGGACTTATATAATTTCCTGATTTTTCTGTAATCCAATTTCCTTTTGCCAAGTCGTATGATGATCCGCTAAATGGTGCCCAAGCTTTAAGCTCAAATTTATCCTCTAAGTTTTGTGCAAAAGTATCACATACCGTATCCTGACCATGCACTACAAATACTTCTTCGGGCTTTTTACCGAAATTTTCAATCCAGTTGAATAAGCCGTGCATGTCCGCATGGAACTGATTCCGTCCACAACTTCTATGTCTGATTTAACATTAACTTCTTCACCAAATAGTTTTACTTTTGGGGTTCCATCCACAATACTTCTTCCTAAAGTACCATTCGCCTGGTATCCTGCGAACATTATAGTACTTTCGCTTCTCCAAAGGTTATGCTTTAAATGATGTCTTACCCTTCCTGCATCACACATACCTGACGCAGATATAATTATTTTAGACTTTGAATCCATATTTATCTGTTTTGATTCATCACTTGTTACAGATAGCTTTAAACCTGGAAATGATATTGGATTTATACCCTTTTCTAATAACTCTTTTGTTTCTTCATCAAAACAGTCAAGTAGGTTTTTTGTAAAAACACTTGTCGCTTCTATTGCAAGAGGACTATCAACATACACTTCAAATCCGTCATGGCCTTTAACCATATTCTCAGCCTTTATTTTTCTTATGAAGTACAACATTTCCTGAGTACGACCTACTGCAAAGGCTGGAATAACTAGGTTTCCTCCTCTATCTAATGTTTTTTGTATTATTCCTGCTATTTGTTTGATTTGATCTTTTTTTTCAGCATGGAGTCTGTCACCATAAGTTGATTCCATGACCACATAATCTGCTCCATTAATTGAACTTGGGTTTCTTATAATTGGCTTATCTGTGTTACCTATATCCCCAGAAAAGACTATTTTTTTTCTTACTGAGTCTTCTTCCATCCATACTTCCACACATGCAGAGCCTAAAAGATGACCTGCATCTGTAAATCTAATATTTAAACCTTCAGAAACTTTAATTTTTTCATCATATTCACATGGTCGAAACTTTTCCAAAACCCCTTCGGCATCTTTCATTTCATATAATGGTAAAACTTCTGGTTTACCAGCTCTTTTTGCCTTTCTGGTTCTCCATGCAGCCTCAAATTCCTGTATGTGAGCACTATCTTTCAACATTATTTTGCTCAAATCTGTAGTAGCTTTTGTCGCAAAAACTCTACCTTTAAATCCCCTAGCATATATTAAAGGTAAGTAACCTGAATGATCTATATGTGCATGTGTTAAAAATACATAATCAACATCCGAATAATTAAACGGGAGATCTTCATTTTCATAAATATTTAAACCTTGCTCCATTCCACAATCAACAAGAATGTTTTTACCGCAAGCCTGCAAAACATGACAACTACCTGTCACTTCATGTGCCGCACCTATAAAAGTCAGTTTCATTCACTATTCCTCCTATTTTCACAATAACATTCTCATTTTATCAATAATTAAATCTTTTGTCTACAAAAGTAAATGATATAATAAAGAGTTCGTAAACGAACTCTTTCGCGAGTCGCTTCCCCAAAGCAATTATTTCCTTATCTGCGACTCTGCGCTCCCTCGGCGAGTTTTACATTTTAGGGAGTTTCGAAGAAAATTCCTAAAATGTAAAAAAGAGTCAAAAGACTCTTTTCAAATTGAATATTAACTATTTTACTACTAAAACTGATTTTTTTGAGTTTATAGCTACTTTTCTAGCTACACTTCCCATCATACCAAGGACTCCACTTGTACCACTTGAACCTATTATAATTAATTCTGCATCTATTTCCTCTGCGTAATTAACTATTTCTATATAAGGCAAACCTTCTTTTTGAACTGCACTAACTGGTGTATTTAGATCTTCAAGTTCCTTTTTAGAATTTTCAATTATTTTGTCCGAAATCAACCTATGTTCGTTCCTTAACTTGTCATTTAATTCTCTTGAAAACTTATAAGGGTTTGATGGATAATCCTCAGGTGTATTTTCCATAATGTGTATTAGTATAATTTCGCTCCCACAACATACAGCTAAATCTTTTGCTTGAGCCAATGCATCCTGTGAGTATTTTGTTCCATCAACTGGTAATAAAATTTTCTTATACATATAACTCCTCCTTATTTATCATCTTTTTCATATTGTAATGCGCCACTAGGACAGCAGTCAATTATTTTTTTTATTTCTGCAGCATCTGCTCCATCTACATTTACCCAAGGCTTGCATTTTGTATCAAAAACTTTTGATAAATTAGTTTGTACACTGTCCGCTTCCAGTGCATCTATCTGGATAAAATCTTACCACTATGTCTTTTCCTATATACCTTTTAAATCTTTCTTCACACATATCAATTCTCCTTTTTTATGTCCTCAATATTTACAGGCCTACTGAAATAGTAGCCTTGTATCTCATTACACCCCATATCTTTAAGACATTCAAACTGTTCTTTTTCTTCAACGCCTTCAGCAATAACCTTTAGTCCTTTTATTTTACTCATTTCTATAACCGATTTAACTATTGCATATTCAAATTCTTCATTATGTATTTTATCAATAAGGGATTTAGATATTTTTATTCGATCAACAGGTAAGTTTCTTAAGATAATATAAAGAAGAATAACCTGTTCCATAATCATCTACTGCAATTGAAATACCTAATTTTCTAATTTTTTGGATAATTTCAATTGTTTCAGGGCTACTTTCCAACTGATAGCTTTCAGTTATTTCAAATTCTATATCTCTTGGATCAACTTGACTTTTTTGTATTGCATTTTCTAGCTTTCCTATAAAATTTTTTGAAGCAATCTGTCTTGAGGAAATATTTATTGCAAGCCTAATTCTTTTCCCCATAATTGCCTGGATAATTTTTATCGCTTCTAGAGATTCACTTATCACCCAGTCTCCAATGCTAATAATCGAGCCTGTTTCTTCAGCAATTGGAATAATAACTCTCCTGGAGGTATAACTTCACCTGTAGGAGTTTTCCACCTAAGCAATACTTCAAATGCTTCTATAGAATTTACGTCAAATGAGTATTGTGATTGAAAATTCAAATATAATTCTTCATCAAATTTTAGTTTCTTAAGCTTTAATCCTATTCTATTTTTTTGATAAGATTTCCTTCCCATTTCTTCATCAAAAACCATAAAACCAGTATCACTGTGAGCTCTTGAATTTGCCATTGCAAGGTGCGAATTCATTATTAATTCCTCTTTGTTTTTTGAATCTTCCGGCATTATCGATATTCCAATATTTATGCTAACCTTTATATTATATAAATCTATTTGGTACAAATCATTACATTTTTGAATAATCTGTGCTGATAATTTCTCACCATACTCATAGTCTACAATTCCAACAACAGAAAGTAAAAATATATCATCTCCATACGAAGCTAATAAGGATTCAGGTATACGACTTTTTCATTTCAAAAAGTCTTTCTGATATAGTCCATAAAAGTTTATCTGCCACATTATTTCCATATAGCATTTTAACGATTCTAAATCTGTCTATATCAATATATAATAATAACATTTTTTCTTCAGAATCCATATTATTAATTTTTGATTCTGTTGCTTCTAAAAAGTATCTACCATTATAAATTCCCGTTGATGAGTTTATATTTAATAAATGATTGAGCTCTTTTGTTCTTTCTTTTACCTTTTCCTCAAGTTCTCTATTATTATTTTCTTCTATTATTAAAAGGTTTTTATTAAAATAACTTTTTTGGATATAGGCAGATGCAAGGAAATATAAAGTAAGCAACAATAAAATAGCAAATAGTGCTCCTATATCAAACCCTACTAATACTATTATCAAAATCGGAAATAAAAGTGCCCAAAGACTATTATGTCGGTTTAAAGTTGTATCTACAAGTTTTTCATCTTCATATGGTTTTACTTTACCAATCATACTATTTGCCATTATTACAAATGAAAATACAAAAATCGAATCTATAATAGAATTAATTCTATAGTTCCCAAAAAAATTCAAATATATATACACAATGTCAGTTGTTACAAAAAGCATTAATGAAATCGGAAAAATTATAAATGTAAATGGAATTTTCTTTTTTCTGATTACTGCAAAGTGTATCGAGATTTCAATAAATATCAAAAAATCAATTATAAGTATAATAAATGATTCTAAATTTTCTGAAACAATACGAATATTTTCAAAGCTAGAGCCAAAGAAAGCCACCCAAATAAGGATTAATATCCCTGCAAAAAGAGTAAATATATTTAAGAATAATTCTGCTAAATCAACTTTTTTTATTCTGGTAATCATAAACACAGATACCGTTATAAAAAAGAAGATATTTGTCAAGTCATAGATATAGTCCGACAGTATCTCTATCCCTATATTTTCTCCAATGAAAAAATATTCAATAGCAAGTAAAATATCTGCAATCGCCCACATCAAAACACCGAGGCTAATTAACAATCCTTCAAAAGCATATAAGCAACTGTTAACCTTTATTGATAGTTCAATAAAAATCAAAACTGCTGCAATTAGCGTGACCATTGGTGATAAAATATATCCCCAAAAGTCAGAAATAAATAGAGTTGCTATAAAATAATAAATAAATAATATTAACAAAAAAATTTTTCCGATTTTTAAACTCATATTTTTTCCTACCAACATTATTTTATATAAAATATTATACCATATTTTATATATTTTTTAAAATATGATATAATATTTAAAAGGAGTTGTTATTATGAAAAGTCGCTTTGTTAACTACTTCTTAATATTCATGATGGGCAGTTTTGTTGGATATACCTATGAAATGTGTTTGAGAATGGGACGCGGAATAGAGTTTATCAACAAGGGTTATTCATATGGTCCTTATCTTCCTATTTATGGTTATTCTTTATTAATATTATGGTTTTTCAATAAAAAAATTATTCAAAAAAAAATTTCTATTCATAATATAAACATTTCTCCTTTCATTGTATTTATAAATGTGTTTTTCATTTCAACAATTTTCGAATATATTAGTGGTTACCTACTAGAACTAATTTTTAATAAAAGATGGTGGGATTATACAGGTGCTTTTTTAAGTGTTAATGGATATATTTCTTTGCAGTCTAGCATAATCTTTGCGATTTGGGGAGTTTTTAATTTATATGTTTTAATTCCTTGTTTTAATTTTTTTCTCTATAGTAAAAGAGACCATAGCAAAAAATATTTTTGCCATGGTCCTATTTTGTGTGTATATTGTTGATTTTATTTTATCTACAATTTCAAACTTAAGATAATCATTTAAAAAGCCTTGATTTTAAATAATTTCTCTGCTGCCTTGTTAATAATTTCAGGATTGAATCCCATGAAAAACATAAATTGAAGTTCATTTAGGCTTCTAGAAAGGTCTTCTAAGTTTCCACCTTCTATCATACCTGCAGCAATCGGAAGATCTTCTTTTATAATCTTCATTGCTTCTTCACTATCCTTCAACTCTTCAAGGCGAGCATCAATATTAAATAAAGATGTATAATCCTTTTTCGGTTTATAGGTAATATCATGCTTTCCTGGTTCTAATTCAATAATTCCTCCATCATAGTCTGGCAGTTCTGCTTTTGCTTTTCCTTCAAAAGGAACTTCAAAATGAAAAGTTAATGTTCCATCTTTATTTATTTTCCAATTTGAAACATAATCTCCTGCAACTGAACTATATCTATAATTCAAATACTGCAATTTATTGTTTAATTGTGGTTTAAACATAACTTCTTTAAATCCTGGCTTAGTATTCTTTATTCCTGCAGCATTTTTATATACAAACTCAAGTACAGATCCATATGCATAATGGTTTAGTGAATTCATTCCTGTTCCACTTATTTTGCCATCCTGAAGAACAGAATTCCAACGCTCCCATATAGTTGTAGCACCTAAATTGATACAATTCATCCATCCAGGGAAGTTTTCTTGTAACAAAATAAAATATGCTAAATCTTCTAGTCCATTATCAGCCATTACCTGACACATTATTGGAGCTCCAACAAAGCCTCCTTTTATTTTATAACAATCTTTTTTAAGTCTCTCTTTAAGGCCGTTAATTATTCTTTCTTTTTCAATATAAATTTGGAATTTAAGGGAAATATAATATGCTGTCTGAGTATCAATCGCAAGCCTTCCACTTTGTGTAAAGTATTCTCTAAATATTGCCTCCTTAATTTTTAGAGACTTTTCATAATAATAAGTTTCTTCAGATTTCTTTCCTATTATTCCTGCTGCCTTAGAAACTTTCATTTGCACTGGCATAGTAATAAACAGAAGCTATAAAATAATCATCTGTAGAACCTTTAAAGCTTTGTGGTGTCGCTCCATCTAGTGCAAGCCAGTCTCCAAAATGAAATCCAAAATCAAATAGATTATGCTCTCCATTTTCTTTATCTTTTTCTATAATATAGTCAACCCAGTCTTTCATTAAAGGGAAATACTCTTCAAGAGCATACTTATCTCCATAATGTTCAAAAAGTTCCATTGGAACAAAAGTCGCTACATCTCCCCACACACTCGAACCACTAGGTATAAAAGCTATGTTTGGTAAATAGTTTGCTACTGTTCCATTATTTTTTACCTGATCTAATCTTAAATCATGTAAAAACTTATCATAAAACATTCTAGTGTCCATATTAAAACATGCCGTAGGAGCAAAAACTTGAGCATCTCCTGTCCATCCAAGTCTTTCATCTCTTTGTGGACAGTCAGTTGGCATATCTAAGAAATTAGAACGCTGCCCCCACATACAATTGCTTGCAAGCTTATTTAATTTCTTATTAGAAGTTTCAATGAAACTTGTTGTCTCCTGCTGGGAATAAACCACCTTTCCTATAAAGTCATCTGGGTTTATTTCACTTGACCAACCAACTACTTTAACATACCTAAAACCAAAATATGTAAAATGTGGCCTAACCACTTCTTCTCTTCCATCTGATATATAAATAAATGGCTTTGCTGCTCCTCTATAATTATCATTATAAAAATTATTATCCTGTAATATTTCTCCGAAATGAAGTTCTATTCTTGTACTAGCAGGTAATTTTGATTTAAATTCTATATAACCAGAAAAATTCTGCCCCATATCAAGTACAGTCTCACCCTTTGGTGTTTCAATAACATCTACAACTTTCAATTCATCCATTACTTTTAGTGGTAAACTAAATCTTTCGACAAGCTTGTTTTTATCAAGATTTAATATCTCTACTTTTTTTATTGGATTTTCGATATTTTTATATAGTTCTCTGTTTAATTTTTCACCATCATATATACCGCTTTCTTCTATATCCGAACCGCAATATGTCCATGAGTCATCTGTAACAATTTTCTGATTTGTGCCATCTTTATATAAAATATGTATTTCCGCAATTATCGAAAATTTATCACCATATATATTCTCTTTTCCGCCGTCTAAGCCAAATCTACCTTTATACCATCCATTACCTGTAATTATTTCAATCTTATTTTTTGCATCTATTTTATCACTAATATCATAAGTCTGATACTGAATCTCCTCATTATAATCATTTACAAATGGTGCTAGGTAATCTTCTCCGATTTTATTTCCATTTATGTAGGCCTCATATAACCCTAAGCCATTAATATATACTTTTGCTGTTTCAACTTCTTTTTCTACTAAAAATTCTTTTATAAACATAGGATGAAAGGAATCTTCATCTTTGGTTCCAATGAATTCACCTTCCCATTTTTCGTCCATTTTACCTGTTTCAAAATATGATGTTTCTGATACAGCCGTTTCTCCATTTTCTCCAACAACTTTAATTCTAAAAAAATATCTCGTTCTTGGCATCAACTCAAGTTCAAGTTTTTCACATATTGAATTGAGTTTTCCCTTCTTTGAAAAACAAATCTCCTGAAAATCTTTCGTTTCGCTTACTTCAATTAAAGTTTCTTTTTGATATTTGTCTGTAAAATCCTCAACACTCCAAGAAACTTTAAGATTTTTAAACGAAAATCCTACTGGTTTTGTAACACCATTAATTTTTAGTTTTTTTATTACCATTCTTTCTCCTTACTACTATGAAATAACTGTTTTAACCTCGTCGTAGCCATTTGCACTTACAACAATCTCGACATTAGGCTTATATACTTTTACTATTGCCATAGCCCTACCATAATATGTAGATGTTTTA
>CAXXOZ010000006.1:0-503408 GCA_963676435.2 uncultured Parasporobacterium sp. | reverse complement strand
AACTCATCTCAGAAAATTATTACTACGCCGGCTCCTATTATTGTTAAGCCTTCCCCTCATTTGGATTAAAGGAGGATGCGCCCAATCGCAGCTTCTTCTTTAACTTAGATCCCCCGCTTTATTATTATTATTATTATTATTATTACTGTAGTTGCTATTACTGCTACTACTGTAATTACTATTACTACTACTACTACTACTGTAGTTACTATTATTGCTAAATCATTTGCTAGTAGAGTTCGTATTATTCCTTCTATTCTGCGTTCATCACTATTAATCAATAATAACAATAAAGTCGCTTTACTTCCCATTTCATCCTCTTAGTCCTGCTCTTCATTCTATTGCTAAAAATAAAAAGTAAAAATGCTACTTCAAAATCATTGTCCTCTTCAAATTCCTCCTTCAATTAGAAAAAAAGTAAGCCATGCATATTGCATATAAAAATATATAAATTAATACCTATTATTATTATTGCTACTGCTATTGCTATTATTGTGGCTGCATAAAGTTTGGGTCCATCTAATTTAATTTTTAATTGATGCAATGGCAAATGTACGTATTGTGGCTATTAACTGAATGGCTAACCAAACTGTGGCACGAATTGTCCCTAATTCAGCATTTAATTCATTGGATTAAAACCGCCCATATTTCCAAATTGCTCGGAATTCATCAATTAACTAATACTTTTTTATCAACACTTTTTAATAACAATAATGCAATTTGATTTGATTTTACCCCCCCAAAAAAAACAAAAAACTATTTATATTTTATTATATTTATAAATATTATTCAAATTATTTTAGTTTATTTTTCTAATTCTCCCTTATTCGATAGCTAAATTTTTTTTAATATTATGAATTTGTGAAAGTGAATAATCTATAAATTTATTTTTTCTAGAGTTTATATTTTGCATTAAAATTCAATTTTTCCGATTTAAAATTGAATTTAATTTTAATTTTTTGTTGTGTTTTTTCCTAATAATTAAATAAATTTGTATGCCATCTCTTTCGGATTTGATTTATTAATTTTTGTTGAAAATAAAAGCAAACTCCTCAAAATTAAAACGCAAGTATTCTTCAATCCTCGATGCATTAGAAAAGTTTCTTTTTGATAAAGAATCTTAAAATTTTGGAGAGGATGATATTCGTCTCTTATTTATGGGAGTAGAAAATGAAAATATTAAAGGATTAGTTCATCTAAGTGGTATTTAAGGTAGGGTCTCAGGATTAAAAAAATCATCATTTAAAGCACTAAAAATTATTTATTCATTGATTAGCAAGCATAGTAAAATTTATTTACTCAATAAAAACATTAAATTAGAATAAAAAAATGATTTCTTTAATGGACTTTTAGATTTAGAAGACGAAGAATTCTAAAAATTAAAGTTAACTCAGCATTTAAATTCAAAGAAATAAGATACAGCCTATTATTTTATTCAATTGATTCAAGAAAAGAGACCTTATTTCCAAAAAATTTATATTTTGAAACAAAGTCTGCTGAATAAAAATGGCAAGCTTGATATCAAAAATCTTAACATATACGTTTTTTTATTGTTATTATGTATTTTATTGTATGAATAGCAATTGTTGAAGCAAAAAATAATAATGATGTTAAATGGGAAGAAGAAAAAGTAAATGAAAAAGTTGAGCTTATTAAATAAAGTTTTCGTGCCTCTTAAGTTTTTTTTTTAATTTACTTAATTTTTTCTAAAGGTTTCTGAGCCATTACCTGAATAGCGTTTATAATATATAAAGCGATAAATATTTAATTGGGAGTATTTAGATCGTACAGATGAGTATTATGAAAAAACTTTTTCTGATCCTCTCTAGCCAAGCTGCTCTTCTGAAAAAAAGTAAGCTAAACTTCGTTAATCATGTGTAAAACGCACAAAAAACAAGCATGTTTTCAATTAAGAAGTGTTTGTCCCAGTGATAGAAATTACTGATCAATCAATTTATCGATAAATTCATATAGATTCACCTAATTTTGATCCTCATTAATTATTAAAAGTCCTGCATCCTAATAAATCCTAGGAAAATTTATTTAGTGCAATTGAAATAGTTGAAGAAAAAAAATCAAATGGTGCTGAATTATATCATTCATTGATTTATTTTTTTTTAAATGATTATGGATAAGTGTTTTAAAACTTAGAATATTTTGAAAATTAAAGAATTGAGTAAAAAAAAGATGGAGGAATTATATTAGTATAATCCTCACTTAATGGTTTTAATTATCTGAATAAATAGTAAATTTAGATACAAAAAACAAGCTCAAAACAATTTCAGCTCCAATCTTGCAAAATAAAGAGTACATTGATCGTCTTTAGGTAATTTTGAAGATTTTTTAATAATATTAACATATAATTACAATTCCAAATTTATTAAAAAAATATTTGGATTTAAATGATATGAAAAATTTTACTAAAATAATTTAAGCAAATTGTAAAATTCTTTCTTTTATTTTTAATTTTGGAATAGATAAATTGCTCAAAAAATTAGCATAATAACCTTTGTTTGCTTAAATTTATAATTAAATTTAATTATAAATTAAGTAAGCAAACGATTATTTATTATTCAATTTTTCTTTGAAATCAAAATCTTTTGAAAAAATTAATGAATAAATATCTCTTTTTTTAACTATTAATAATGAAAAAAAAGATATAATAGAATAATTTCTAACTGTTATTCATTAATAATTGCAATAAGAACTATAAAAAAAATTTGAATAAATAGTTTCAGAAAATCATATCCCTCAATAATCTCAGAAATAATCTTCAAATTTTTTAAGTTAATTCTCTTTCTTTATTTTTATTTAAGATAAATTTTATTAAAATGGATTGGATTTTATTGATGATTTTATTTAATAAAAATCATAAATCTCAAAAAAAATTTTTAATACTTATAAATTGAAGTAATTAATTTCTAAATTCATTATTGAAATAGATAATTTACTATACGTTAATGTTTTTTTTATTTATTGTTAATAGATTTTTTAATATTATTAAGAAGAATATTATGATAAAAAAATTAAAAATTTTTCAAAAAAGTATATTCCTAAAACAGAAGATTTTAAAAAATAATTAATTTAAAAATTATAAGACTAAATTTTCTCATAATTTTCTAAAAATCTTATTTAATTTATTTCATTAGTAAATGATAGTTTAGATAATTAAAAGAAAAGCCTTTCAGAGTGTAAATAGGATATAAAAAATATTGATTTCTTATTAAAATAATTGGATGAAATTTTATAAAAATATAATATTGAACAAAATTATTTATAAGAACTAAAAATAAGGACTTAATTTATTTTCATTAAACTAAATTGCTAAATAGTGAGTAAGGAAAGTAAAAATTTATTTTTTTTTAAACTACTTAATTAATTTTACTTTATAGAAATTAAAGAAATCAATTTTTCTGAATATGTAATTTAGACAGATTTTTTTGAGCATTCTTACTCACCTTTTTTAATATAATTTTAAGCGATTATTACTGAATCTATCTTAGAATTAAATAATTTATAAATATTAAGTGAATTTGATAACGAAATTGTAATTAAATTTTTAAGAATTTTTTTTTGACAAAGATTTATAGGGCAAAAATTTTGCAAAATCTTTTAAAATTATTATTTCAAATTTTTGTGCATAAATGAGATCAAATTTACTAGAATTAATAACAACAGATGCGAGTAGCCTTAGAAAAATTTTCAAATAAAATTAAAGAATCTGGATATGAACAATCATTGGAATTAATAAAAATCAAGCTAGGAGATCCAATAAATTTTTCACTTTTAAGTGAAATAGTAAGTTTTAATATCGAAGATAAAAAAGAATGTAAAACATTTTGGCGAAAATGATTTTATATACTAAAAAAGTTGCGAGGTGTTGTAATGAGTAATAAAAAGAAAGTTGCTCTGATTGTATTTTTATTGTTTGCGGTTATAATAATTGGAGTTTTGGGTTATATGAAACTAATGAATATTAGTTTTATAGATGCTTTATATATGACTGTAATAACTATTTCAACAGTAGGGTTTGAAGAAGTCGGAACAATGAACACTGTATCAAAAATATTTACAATTGTAATAATTTTTTCAGGACTATCTATTTTTGGTTATGCAATAACAAGTCTGGTGGCCCTGTTTTTTGAGGGAGAACTAAAGGATGCATGGAGGAAAAAAAGAATGGATGCTAAAATTCTAAATTTAAAAAATCATTATATAATATGCGGAGCGGGAGATGTAGGAAGAACAGTTATAAAAAGCTTTATCGATAGCGGCCTAAGCTTTGTAGTCATCGAAGAAAAAGAAAAAAGTGTAGATGAATTAAAGCAACAAGGTATCTTAACAATTCTAGGAGATGCAACTCATGAAGATACTCTTAAAAAGGCAGGAATAGAAAGAGCAACTGGGCTTTTATCATGTTTAGATAATGATGCAGAAAATGTATATACGGTCCTTACAGCTAGACAGCTAAACCCTGATATATATATTGTATCAAGAGCAGTAGAATTAGCAGCACATAGTAAGCTCTCAAAAGCAGGTGCAAATAAAACTATCTCTCCAAATGAAATTGGTGGTCAAAGACTTGCGGCTCTTTTTATTAGACCTTCTGTAGTTTCATTTCTGGATGTTATTACAAGGGCTGGGGATGTTACTCTAGATCTAGATGAAGTAGTCGTTCCAAAACATTCTTCATTAAATAAAAAAAATCTTATAGAAGCTAAGATACCAGAAAAAACAGGCCTTATAATTCTGGCTCTCAAAAGAAATGAAGGTGAAGAATTTATTTTTAATCCAAGTTCTAGTGAAGTTTTAAATATTGATGATACAATGGTTGTTTTAGGTACTCAGGATCAGGTTAATAAATTAAAAGAAATGGTAAATATATAAATTACCATTTCTTGCTTTTAAAAATCCTATCTGCAAATTTAACATACCATGCTGCTGCCTGAACCTGAATTATATATGCTAAAGCAATCACCAAAGCTATTTCTGATCCTTTTTCTGCAAAGATTCCAACTGCTATTGCTAACGCTATAGATAAGTTTCTCATAACGGTTCCATAAACTAAAGCAATTGCCTGTTTTTTATCAAATAAAACGTTTCCTATAATTGTGCTAATTAAAAAATTAACTGCATAAATAACTATTAGTGGAATAATATATTTTATTAACACTAAAGGATCTGCAAGTATTGTTTTAGATTTTAATGCCATTGAAACAAACACCACACCAAATACTCCTAATGTAGATATTAATGGAAATTTTGGTTTTATGCTTTTATCAAATTTTTCAACTCCAAATCTCTTTTTTAAAATTATTTGTGTTAAAAATCCTGCTACTAGAGGTATAAACACTATAAATAATATTTGAGAAAAAATCTTCCACATTGAAATCGAAACTACAGTGCTCATTAACAACTTAATATATATTGGTGTTATTAATGCACCTATAATCAATCCAATTATTGTCATTTTTACTGCTGCTGAAACATTACCTTTTGCAAAACCTGTCCAAGAGATTGTCATTCCTGATGTTGGTAAAATACTCATTAAAAGTAATCCTAAAGCAGCTAATGGAAGGTCAGGAAAAAATATTCTTCCTAATGTATAACCAATCAGTGGAATAACTAAAAAATTTATTATTATTGCCACAAACTGAACTTTTCCTTCTCCCTTATTCAGTAAAGCTTTCATGTTCATTGAAACCATCATTGGATAAACCATAATAATTGTTAATGGTGTTATTAATACTTTAAGAAACTGAGCTTCAAAAAAGTATCCAAAAATCAGCCCCATTACAAGGAACAAAGGTATACTCCAAACAAGATTTTTTTGAAAAAATTTTAATACTTTCCACATTTTTTTCACCTCTTATTATCTATTTTTTATAAGTATACTCTTTTTAATCTATATAACTGTAACTAACTCACATAAAAAAACTCATTATTTCCTTATAAATCCACCATGAACTATTTTAGAATCATTTACTACAATTACGGCATTATCCAAGTTTTCTTTAATTATTGAAACTGCCTTCTTTATTCGCTTCCTTTTTATATGTAAATGAAGTAATTCTCTTTCTCCATCTTTTCCTGTACCTTTAACTGAAGTAACAGCAAAATTATTAGCTCTTAATTTTGTTTTTAAATCATTTGTAAATGTACATTCAGGAACAATTACCTGTATAGAACACAAACCAAATGCAAGCCTATCCTCCATCCAAGTTCCCACATAGTTACCTGCACCAAATGCCAGGGCAAATATAAGAACACGCACTAAATCATCCTGAAAACCTGTTAATACTGTACCAGTTATAGCCAACCATAAAAGCATTTCAAAAACTGCAATAATTGCACCTTTTACTTTTTCACCTCTATTTATCAAAACTATTCTAACTGTGGAAACAGATACTTCTATAATTTTTCCAAAAAAAATAAAAAAGTAAATCCATATTCCTCCTGTTTGTAAAAAATCCATCCTAAACACTCCTTAATCTATTTCTTAATTTCTTCTAAGATTACAAAATTTTCTTCACTAATTTTAGCCTGATATAAGGCAAAATCAGCTTTTTCGTATATTTTTTTATATGGTACATTTTTAATGTCAAAACCTGTATACACACCTATACTAACATTAATGGGCGGAAGTTCTATCCCTACATCAAATTTTTGTACCTTTATTGACTCAAAGATTCTTTTACATATATCGACACAATTTTCATATGTTGATTCTTCAAGAACAACTGCAAACTCATCCCCACCTATTCTTCCAATAAAATCGTTACTCCTAATGCTATTTTTTATCGCTGATACTATACCAACTATTACAGCATCCCCCGTAGGATGCCCAAATTTGTCATTTATCACCTTAAATTTATCAATATCTAATATCAAATAGCTTATTTTTTTATTTACAATTTTAGAAATTTTTCTTTCAAAAGCCTCTCTGTTATAGATTTTTGTCAATGGGTCTAACTCTGCTTTTGCTTTGAGTTCAAGTTGTTTATTTACATGAGGGGTAACATCTTTAATTATTGCAACTGTGCCTCTTTTTTGACCATTATCCATTATAAGATGATGTACTTTAGCATCAAAAAATTTTTTCCCTTCCTGAGTTTCAAAATTAAGTCTATGAAAAGAATCTTCGGAACTTTTGTATATTTCGTTAAGTCTTTCCCTATCAAGCTTATCTCTATATTTATCAAGAAATAATTTTGCTGAATTATTTGCTTCTAATACTTTACCATCCTTTGATAAAACAATAATTCCATCCTCTAGAGAGTTTATTACCCAATCATTTGCTAAAGGAGAAATAGATAAAAAGTCATATTTGAAAACCCCTATCCCAATAAAAATATAAGGGAAACACAAAATAACTGACATAGGTACTGAAAAGCCAAGACCTTCTAGCCAATACTGTTTAAGTAAAAGTACTATTAGAGCCAACAAAAAACCTGTAGATATCATAAATACCTGTTTTTTCATGCTTTTAAATGTTTTCTTTAGGTATACAAAAAGAAGTACTGTTGCAAAAGCAAATAGTATAAATCTAATCAAAACAAAAAACATTCCTAGATAAGTTGAACTAATAACAAGATCATTAAATCCATGAGTATTTACTAGACTTACCTTGCTTCTTAATAAATGATGTATTGGATCAGTAGCTAGTAAAACCATAGCAAGTATATTTAATGAAACAAACACCCAAAGTATTATTCTATATATTTTCTTTTCCAAACCAGTATATGAAACAACAAACCAATAATTTGCAATAGAAACAAAAGCCATGCCGAACTGAACAAAGTTTCTAAAAATCACTTTCATAATTAAGCCACTTGAAACAAGTTCTAGAATAGTTCCAAGTGTCCATATAATCATAAAAATCATAGAAATCATGAAGTATTTTGAAATTTTTTCCTCTTTGTTTTTATAACTCAAAATACCAAGTACAAAAACTATAATAAGAGATAAAATATTTAAATAAATGTATACGGTCTGCATATCAATCCTCTTTTGTTAATATTTTTAGGCCTTTGTTTCAACCTCTTTTACACATTTCGTTTTAACTTCTTCTACTAAAAACTGAAGAGCTTCTATAACCTTTGGTCTGATATCTCCGCCTACAAGGACATACATTATATCATCCCCAACATCCAGTATTCCTTCATTAAGCCAAATTCTAATATGAAATATACCATCCATTTTTTTTGCTTTTTGGACAGCTTCATTTACTTTTTCTTCATCATAAGAAAATTCCAATTTTACTACTTTTGTACCATCATCAAAGCCATTTCTAACTTTTTGTTTAGGAGATTCTCTAACTACTCCATTGTGTACCAGATACATCCCCTCTTCTTTAGCAACGGGGTCACTTTTTGCGTCTTTTAACCATTCATCTATTGAAGGTGATTTCTTTTTCATATGCTGCCTTTCTGAATTAAAATCCTAATTCTTCATCTATTATTATAACTTCTACTTCTTCCATTCCAAACATCTTACCCCAGAGCACAACAAGTCCTTTGCATATTCTATCAGGACTTTCACAGTCATGACATTTTAATTCTCCTGTTGCACATGGAGTTTTAACTTGAAATCTTCTTGCATTTAAAGGAGCTGCAATATTTCTAGCTCTTGATAACGCCTTTTCATAATCATCTGCTAACTTATTTGAACCTACAATAAAATATACTTTTTTCTTTCCGTATAGAGTGCTAGCAACTCTATTTCCTGTACCATCAATATTTATTATTTCTCCTGTTTTCGCTATTGCGTTAGCACTTGATATATAAACTTCTGCATTTGCAGAATTTTTTCGTGCTTCTTCTATATCTTGCTTCCAATGCCAAAAAACCTGATTATTTTCACTTAAATGTTGAAAAACATTAAGTGCTTCAAGAGTCATACTGCCACCAAAGCCAATCGTCTTATTTTTAAGCTGTGTTTTTAGATATTCAACTGCTTCTTTTCCTTTTGAAAAATGTCGAGCCGAAAAACCTCTCTTTTTTAAATTTTTAATTGTTTCTTCAATATTTGGCATAATGTCCTCCTTTAAAGTTTTTAATTTAATTATATGAGTACTAACTCCAATACCTATAAGGGTTAAAAGAATTCTTATATATATATTATTAATAAATATAATCGATAAAATAAGTGTTGCCCACAAAAAAGCAATTGTAAATATTTTAGCACTTTTTTTTACAGCTCTATAGTTTAAATAGCTGTAAATATATTTTCCAATTACTTTACGATTTATCATCCACCTATAAAGCTTCTTCGAACTTCTAAGATAACAATACGATGCAAGTAATAAAAAAGGTGTGGTTGGTACTATTGGTAAAAACAAGCCTATAATACCTAGTGAAAATGCTATGGTCCCCAATAATATTAGAAGATATTTTTTTACTATCATCTTTAATTTCCTTTTTTCTTATACTGATTTATATTTTACTTCATTAGGAAATATCCCACAACCAGTATTTTAGTTAATCTACTGTTTTTAGCTCAACACATACTATTTCAGGTAAATTAAACAGTCTTATAGGAATAACACTGTTTCCAAGAGCCCTGCTAACATACATTTTTGTCTGTTGATTTTCGTATTCCCCATATGTGTATTCGGGAGGAAATTCCTGGTCTGGTGCAATCAAACCACCAATAAATGGCAATCTGAATTGTCCACCATGAGCATGGCCACAAAAAACAATATCCACACTATTCTTACAATACTCCTCAAAATACTGTGGTTCATGGGCTAAAACTATTTTCAAACTCTCTTCTGGCCTATTTATTATGAGTTTTTCTAATGTACCATCATTCAGATTTAAATCATTTAAACCTATTACCCCAATACTGCTATTACTTTTGTTAATACTTATATACTGATTTTCTAGACATTCTACACCTATTTCATCTAAAACTTTCAATAATTTTTCATTATCATCTTTATCTAACCAAACTTCATGATTTCCTTGAACAAAATATACAGGACATATTTCTACACTTTGCCTTGCAAAATCAAACAATACTTCTAAATCTGATTTTTTTGAGTCAACCATATCTCCTGTGTAAACTATTATATCAGGAGCGAGTTTTTTTATTTTTTCAATTAACCTTTTATTATTATTCCCAAATTCTTTATTATGAAGATCAGAAATCTGAACGATTTTAAATCCATCAAATTCATCAGGCACTTTTTCACTGTAATAAGTATAGTTTGAAATCACTAGATAATTATTTTGACACCATAAAAAAATAATCAAAAAAATAAATATCATAGTTAATATTATAATCTTTTTTTTCATAGAATATGTTTCCTTTCACATTTCTATATTAACTATATATTTATTTATTATCAATCAAATTTTCTCTTTTCCTTTTTTTATATTTATCGTATAATAATTTATAATGATCTTGTTCTTTTTAAAGGAGACTTATATGTTCTACATAAACAATATAGTATATACCGATCTATTGATTTTTTGTATTCTAATAAATCTTATCATGTATATTTTTTTGCGTAGAAAACTATCAATTGGAAGCCACTCAACAAGTCTTTTAAGATGGTTTATACTTTCAGTTATTTTTGTTGCTTTCTGGGAGGTTATAGCCTGGTTTGTAGCTGTTCCTAATAATGAAGGCTTCATAAAAATTCATTATATATCCAATGCATTTTTTCTAACTTTTAATATATTACCTGTTGCTTTTGGACTTAGATATCTAGACTATAAAATCTTTGTTTCAAAAAGTATAAATTTAAAAGCATTTTTATTCTTTTTATCACCTGTTTATTTAAATATAATTTTTATGATAATTAATCTTTTTAGTGATGGATTCCTATTTAGTATAGATGCTTCTAATGTATATCATAGGGGAATTGCTACTTATATTGGAAATTTATTTGCTTTTTTTGTAACAGGTATTGCTATAGTATATTTTTTTAGAAATAAAAAAATGATAACTGGACGAATTACTCAGGCTATATTAGCTTTAACTTTGCTACCGGTCCTTGGTGCTATTTTACAAATGATTTTTTATGGACTTTCATTAGGTATACCAGCATATACACTATCATTATTTATAGCATTTTTTATCTTGGAAAGAGATGAACAACTAAAAGATCCTTTGACAAATTTAAGCTCTAGAGTACTAATGGATAAAAGACTGCAGTTTAAGTTAAGGGCCGAAGAACCTTTTACTGTTATTATTACAGATGTAAATGATTTCAAAAAAATCAATGACATATATGGCCACGCTATCGGTGACAAAGTATTAAAAGATGTATCAAAGATTTTGATTTCAAATTCTAGAAGAGAAGATTTTGTTTGTCGTTATGGAGGAGATGAATTTTTTGTAATAATAGAAACTACAGCAGACATTGGAAAAACATACATAAAAAGAGTCGAAGAAAATCTTGTTGAGTATTCAGCTAATCTTCCTTATAATGTCAGTTTAAGTTTTGGTTCTTTATATGTAGAAGACTGCTCCAAATATAACCTTGAAGACTTAATTCAAATAACAGACTCACTTATGTATATTGATAAAACAGAGCGAAAAGAAAAACTATAAGCCTTCTTTCATAATCTTTTCGTATGCTTCTACTCCCTGCTTTAACCTTCTTAATCCCTCGCTCAGGATTGAGTGTGGGCAGGCTATATTAAGTCTTATAAATCCTTCACCATTCCCTCTGTATTTTTCACCTTCTGATAAAAACAACCCTGTTTCTTTCCTTAAAAATTTGCAAAAACTTGTAGTATTAGAAGTTAGTTCTTTACAATCAATCCATAATAAATATGTTGATTGAGATTTAATACATTTTATTTTCGGAATTTCTTTTTCTAAAAATCTATAAACCATTTTTTTACTTTCATGAAGGTATACTCTAAGAGTATCGAGCCATTCTCCACCATGATTAAATGCTGCAACTACTGCATCTATAGCAAATGCATTTGGCTCTGCAATTTCATCTGAGTTCAAACCTCTTTCCATTTTTTGAAATAATTCTTCTGAGGGAATAACAACTGCTGATGTTTGTAATCCAGCTATATTAAATGCTTTAGTCGCTGAAATGCAGGTTAGACTGATTTTTGCGCATTTTTCAGAAACTGAAGCAAATGGAATATACTCTAAACCTGGTTCAGTTAGATCACAATGTATCTCATCGGATATAACTGTTACATGATATTTTTCACAAAGATCTCCTATTTTTTCCAGGTCTTTTTTTGACCATATATTTCCTGACGGATTTTGAGGATTGCATAATAACATCATTGTAGTTATTGGATTTGCTAATTTTTCTTCTAAATCTTTAAAATCTATTGAATATGATTTCCCATCATATTTTAATTCATTTTCGACTGCCCATCTTCCATGATTAACTATACTGTTAAAGAACATATCATACACCGGAGTTTGAACTATAACTTGATCTCCTGTATTTGTAAGCCTTTTAACTGCACATGAAATAGTTGGCAATACACCCGTAGAAAAAATAATCCAGTCTTTATTTATTTCAAAGTTGTGTCTGTCTTTCCACCAATTTTTTATAGATTGTTTCCATTCTTCTGATACTATCGAATATCCAAAAATACCACTTTCAGCTTTTTCTTTAATTGCATTGATTACAACTGGGGCTGTTTTAAAGTCCATATCAGCGACCCACATAGGTAATTCATTTTCTTTTACATCCCATTTAAGTGAGTTTGTATTTTTTCTTTCAATAATTTCATTAAAATTAAACATAAACATCTCCTACTATTTTTTCATAATTATACTGCAACTGAAATTATTTTTCCATTATTTACTATTTCGGTATTCGATGCTTCCATCTCTGGATTATCAAAAATGATTTCACCTATATCATTTGCAAATATTTTACCTGAATATGGATTTTTCACACTGTCTATTTTGCCTGTTGCTGTAACATCAACTGTCGAATATTCAAAGGCTAAATCTGTATTTAAAACTTTACAGTCTTTCATAACAAGATTTTCCATATAACACATTCCTTGATTACTTTCAACTGTACAGTTTATAAATGTAACGTTTTTTGAATTCCATCCGATATACTCTCCTGATATATGTGAATCATATACTGTAACATTCTCACAATTCCAAAAAGCATCCTTTGTAAGCAGTTTTGCATTTCTTATTGTAAGGTTTTTAACACCATCAAAGCCATAATTTCCAACTAAAGTAAATCCATCGATTTCAATATCAGAACTTCCCATTGCAAAGTAGTCACCTTTTGCCGTTACATTTGTTAATTTTACTTCACTACAATTCCATAATGTTTCACTAGCATCCGACATTACTATGTTTTCTAGCTTAATCTTATTACTTCTTCTAAATGCCTTTGGTGCCTGAATTGTAATATCTTTCATAGTTATATTATCTGTATACCAAATTCCTGCTCTTGCCATTTCAAACATAATGCTATCTGTAACCTTAACATTATGGCAGTACCAAAGTGGGTATTTCCATTTAAATGAACTATTTTTGATTATTAAATTTCTACTTTCTTTTAAAGGTGACTCCCCATCATCAAAAATACATGAATCTATTTCTAAATCTGTACTTTGGAAAAGAGCTCTTTCTCCTGTAAACTTTTCTTCATTATATCTCAACATGTTTCTTCCTTTCCTTTTAAAAATCTAACTATAATTTAAACAAATACTTGCAAATTTCTTGATATTAAAGTATTATAAATACATATTAATTCCTAAACCTAACTTTAGGTCAATACTTTTTTTATTCGGAGGTAAAATTTATGACATATTCAATTGGAGAAGTCTCAAAAATATTAAATATATCAATTTCAACATTGCGTTATTATGATAAAGAAGGACTACTACCCCTTGTAGACAGAACTCAGGGAAATATAAGAGTTTTTGATGATTCAGATATTGAAGTTCTAAAAATGATAGAATGCTTAAAGTCTACAGGTATGGCATTGAAAGATATAAAAACCTTTTTTGAATGGTGTGTAATCGGTGATTCAACTATTGATAAGCGCTATGATCTCTTCGTAGAGCAAAAGAAAAAAACCGAAAAGCAAATAGCATTACTACAAAAATCACTTGAACTTATAGACTATAAATGCGAATACTATCGCATCGCTAAAGAAAAAGGAACAACTAATGATAGTAGCTTAAAAGAAGAGCTTGCTATGAAATATTTAAAAAAGGAAAATAGTGAATAGTTTTTTATTTAAGATTCATTAATGACTTTAATAAATTTAAATCTAATAAAAAAAACGAATTCCATCTTTATGAAAGAATTCGGTTTTTTATTTTTTAAATTATATTCTTTATACTGCCGTCCAACCACCGTCACAAGTAACTATACTACCAGTTATATAAGTTGATTCATCAGCTGCTAAAAATATAATTGCTGAGTCTAGTTCGCCCTCCATACCGGCTCTTTCCATCGGAGTGTTTTTTTTGATAAAACCTTCCATTGTTTCCATTGCTTCTTTACTATTTGCTTCTGATGCAAAAAATCCAGGTGCTATTGCATTTACAGTAACCCCTGTTTTTGCCCATTCAGCAGCACCTGCACGAGTTAAATTTACAACTCCTCCTTTTGCCGCCTGATACCCAACAACAGGTATATCTGGAATTCCTACCAAACCAAGAATAGAAGCAATGTTAATTATCCTACCATAGCCATTCTTGATCATTTCTGCTCCGAATTCTCTCATACATCTGAATACTGCAGTTAAATCTAAATCAATGTTTTTTTGCCAGTCTTCATCACTAAATTCAACTAAAGGCGCAACTGAACCACCTCCAGCATTATTTACTAATATATCAAATTTTCCATATTCAGACTTTATTTCTTCAACACTTCTTTTTATATCTTCTAATTTAGTTACATCACAAGGGACAACAAAGCATTTAACACCAAGTTCTTCAACTTCTTTAGCTACTAATTCTAATTTTTCTTTTCTTCTTGCCATAATAGCTATATCTGCACCCTGACGAGCTAGTGCCAGTGCAAATTGTCTTCCTAGACCTGCTGATGCTCCTGTAACTACTGCTACTCTTCCTTTTAAATCAAACATACTCTTCAACTTCCTTTCTTATAAAAACTTTCTTAATCTTTTAATAGAAATCTCTCCAAAGCATCCTGCCATGTAGAAAAAGTGTATACTTTATTATTAATATTTGATAATCTTGAGTTTCTTGGTCTTTTTGCTTTTGTTTTGTATTCCTCTGAAGTTATTGGAGTCACTTTAACTGGTGATTTTGCTAATTCAAATATCTTTTTTGCAAATTCATACCAACTTACATAACCTTCATTAATTCCATGATAGGTTCCAAAGTTATTTGTCTGAATCAACTTAATTATAAATTCCGCAAGGTCACTTGAATATGTTGGTGATCCAATTTGATCATCTACTACTTTTATTTCATCATTTGAAGTTGCCAGATTCAGCATAGTCTTCACAAAGTTATTTCCGTTTTCACCATATACCCAGGATGTTCTGATTATAAAATGTTTATAAATTTCATTTCTAACAGTTTTTTCCCCTAATTCTTTGGTATATCCATAATAATTAATTGGAGAAGTATTATCACTTTCTGTAAAAGGATTCTCACCAGAACCATCAAACACATAATCTGTACTTATGTATACAAAGGTAGCATCGATTTTTTTTGCTGCTTCAATTAAATATTTTGTTCCTTCAACATTTACTTTATAGCAAGCTTCTTGGTTATCTTCTGCAGCATCGACTAAGGTATATGCAGCACAATGAATTATAACATCTGGCTTTTTATCTAATATAAATTGTTTCACTTGGTCTTCTTTTGTTATATCAAATTCTTCTCTTTTTGGAGCAATATTATTTATTTTATTTTCATTTAATTTATTTACTATTTCATTTCCTAGTTGACCATTAGCTCCAGTAACTAAATATTTTAAGCTAAAATTGAAATCACTATCTTTCAGTAATGGTGCTACAGCGTCTTTTTCAGAAAGAATAGGATTTTCTATTCCCCAATCAATACCTATATCTGGATCATCGAATCGAATTCCTCTATCCCATTTAGGATCATAATATTCATCAACTTTGTATTGTACTTCCACATCATCTGTAAGGGTTAGAAATCCATGAGCAAATCCTTTGGGAATAAGTATCTGTTTCATATTTTCTTCAGATAACTCAATCTTTATATGTTTTTTATATGTAGGAGAACCTTTTCTTAAATCAACAATTACATCCATAACCTTTCCTCTGGTACATCGAATTAGTTTGGATTGAGTTTTCGGTGATTTTTGAAAATGAAGACCTCTTATAGTTCCTTTCTTTTTAGTCATTGAATGATTATCCTGAATAAATTCTGCTTCAATTCCATGCTCACTAAAATCCGACTTGTTATAGTTTTCAGTAAACCAACCTCTATGATCTCCAAATATTTTTGTTTCTATTATCAATACATTATCAAGTTCTGTTTTTTTGATATTCATTGAGCTTCCTCACAAATTTATTTATCTATATTTTGCCGATTTTCTTTAGCCAGTATACTGTATCCATTAAGGTTTCTTTCATATCTCTAGTTTTATAACCAAAGGTCTTCGTTGCCTTTTCATGAGAGAAATCTGCATTTGTATTTAATGTGTATATTGAATAAGTCGTATATAAAGGTGGCTGCCTTAATATTTTGTAATACAATTCTGCTAGTGGTGCTGTACCCTTTGCAAACCACAAAGGTAAGTAACTTCTGATTTTGCCTTTCCCTGTTATATCATGAAGCATATCAAGAATCTCTTTAACTTGAAAACATTTATTTGAAAGTATATAACATTCTCCGTCGTCACCTTTTTCGCATACTGAAAGTATTCCATCTGCTACATCTCTTACATCTACGAAATCATATGCCCCCTTAATACCCGAGGTTAATCTTTTTTTATAATAATCTCTAACTAAAGTAGTAATGTGACCTCTACCATAATCATATGGTCCTGCAATTCCTGAAGGATGTACCACACATACATTCAATCCATCTTTTCCAGCTTGAAGAACATTTGCTGTTGCTTCAGACTTTGTTTTTGCATATGCTCCTATTACATTATCTGGATTAAAATCTTTAATTTCTTTTATTGTTTGTCCTTTTTCTTTTTCTGGAATAGCATGAACGGAACTAACATATATCATTTTTGATACTTTATGTTTTTTACAGAGATTTATTATGTTATTTGTACCAACTACATTTACATCATATAAATCTTTGTCTATCTTAGATGCTATTGAAACAATTCCTGCACAATGAATTACTACTAAATTATATTCTTCTGAATTCTCAAAAAATGATTCAAGACTTTCTTCATCTCTCACATCTCCATAATATATCTTGGCATGTTTTGGTATGTGCTTTTCACCTGGCAATACTAAAGCGCGTACTTCTTTGCCGTTTTTTATTAACTTTTGTGTAACTACTCTGCCTAAATGACCTGCTGCCCCTGTAATTAAATATAATTCTTCCATATATTCTCCTTACTGTGCCTGACGAAAATCATTTTCTAAAATTTCCTTACAAGCAGTAACTATAAAAACAACAATAAACTCAATGCCATTACAGCCATTCCTCCTATTAAGCCATACATGGCTAAGTGGTGCTTTCCATATTCTCTTGCTGATGGTAAAAGCTCATCCAGACATATATATACCATTATACCTGCTACTGAGGCAAATATAAATCCGAACATTACATCATTAAAGAATCTAAATAATATTAAATATCCTATTAGTGCTCCAACAGGTTCTGAGAGTCCTGATAAGAAAGACAACCTAAATGCTTTTCGCTTACTTCCTGTAGCATAAAAAATCGGCACTGCAACAGCTATTCCTTCTGGAATGTTATGAATTGCTATAGCTACAGCAATAGGTATACCTAAGTCTGGATCACTTAATGCCGCCGTAAAAGTAGCAAGACCTTCTGGAAAATTATGTATTCCAATAGCAAGTGCTGTAAATAATCCCATTCTCATAAGGTTTGACTTATGAGATTCACTTTTTCCATCCATTTCTTCTACGGTATGTACTTCATGGGGATTTTCTGCAGAAGGTATTAATTTATCAATTACAGCGATGACAAGAATACCAAAAAAGAACCCACCTACAGCTCCCCATGTTCCCATTTTTTCACCTAGGGCTATAACTAATGAATCCTTTGCTTTTACCAATATTTCTACGAATGAAACATAAATCATAACACCTGCTGAAAACCCTAGTGCTACAGATAAAAAATTGGTGTTTGTTCTTTTTGTAAAAATTGATAGTAAACTTCCTATTCCTGTTGCTAATCCAGCAAATAATGTTAATGAAAAAGCAAATATCACTGCCCCCATGTCCATTCGCTAATCCTCCAGCTTTTTATTTTTTTCTGACAGTCTTCACACTGCCCATATAGATAAAGCTTGTGTCCCACAATATCAAAACCTGTTTCTTTTTCTAATGTTTTTTCATAGGTCCCCAGCGGACAATGCCTAACTGTTACTATTTTTTTGCAACCAATACATACAAGATAATGTCTATGTCCTAAATTATTATATTCATAAAGCATTCTTTCATCATCCATAATGCTAATTTTCGTAACTAAGTCCTTGCTTTCAAATATTTCTAATGTTCGATAAACGGTTGATAGATTTATTGTCATCTGCTTTTCTTTCAATGCCAGAAAAATATCTTCTGCCGCCATTGGTTGATCGCTTTTAACCAAAACATCAAAAATAGCCTTTCTGCTTTTGGTAATTTTTAAACCGCTATTTTTTAATAATTCTTTACAATCAATCTGCTCTTTCAATCAGATTTCCTCCCAACCTTAGCAATGTTTTTTCTTTTTATTATATTACGAATAAGGCGAATTGCATAGATAAGAAAATAACTGACAACAGATAAAATAACAATACTTGCTCCAGATGCAAAATTTAGGGTATAGGAAATCCATAAGCCTGCTATACAAAAGAATGCACCAATTATAACTGCAAGAAACATTCGAATTTTTAATTTTTTAGAAAATAAAGATGCTGTTGCTGCAGGAGCTGTCAACAACGCTATTACCAAAATTATTCCTGCTACTCTTATTAATACAACTACTGTCATTGCAACTAAAACTAAAAATAAATATTCTAAAAATGTAGTTTTTATACCAAGAATAGAAGCAAATTCTTTATCAAATAAATATGCTTTCCAATCTTGAAAAAATGCAATTATTAAAAATACTACGATAAAAGTCAGTATAACCATAAGAAAAAGATTACCTCTTGTTACTGAAAGAATATTTCCAAAGAGGTAAGAGTTTAAGTCTGGTGGATATCCTGGTTTCAAAGCAATAAACAAGATTCCAAGAGCCATTCCAAGTGACCAAAACAAACCTATAATAACATCTGATTGAACTCCACCCGTTCTTTTTATTTTGCCTATTCCAAGAGCTGCTCCAACTGAAAATATGAAAGCAACTATTACTGGTTCATATCCAAGTAGGTATCCAAGTCCTACACCACCATAAGCTGTGTGGGCAATACCTCCACTCATCATTACCATTTTCTTTTCAATTACTATTACACCTATTATTCCACATACAATACTTGCTAATATACTTGCTATTAGGGCGTTTTGTATAAACTGATATTCAAATAAGGACTGAAACATATCATACCTCCTCCTTATGTTCTTTTAAAACTCTATGAGGAACACCATGAGCTATTAAATCAATCGGACAACCATATAACTGCTTAACAATATCTTCATTAAGTTCTGGTTCACCGTGATAAACTAGATTTTCATTCATACATGCAAGGCTTCGCACCTCAGATGACACGGCTAGAAGATCATGAGTAACAAGTATAATAGTCATTTCCTTATTTAATTCTTTAAGTAAATGATAGATTTTCTCTCTGGAGCTTACATCAACACTTGCTGTTGGTTCATCAAGAAGAAGTAAGCTTGGCTTTACTGTTAATGCTCTGGCAATTAACAATCTTTGAAATTCACCAACTGAAAGTTCCGAGATTTGTCTTTTTGCCAAATGTTCTATTCCGACCTTTTCTAATTGCTGGTATGCAATTTCTTTATCTTTTTTTGAATACCTTTTTAAGGGTGATAACCCTTGTTTCAATCTGGCAGTTAAAAGAACTTCAATAGCTGATATTGGAAATTGTCTATCCATATCAGCGAACTGTGGTACATAACCTATAGAAGTTTTATTTTTTTCTGGCGGCTGATCAAAAATCTTTATTTCACCTTTTGTAACTGGAATTAGTCCCAATATAGCTTTTAATAAAGTAGTCTTTCCTCCACCATTAGGCCCAATTATACCTAAAAATTCACCTTCAGCCACATTCATATTTATATTTGATATTGCTTTTGTATTTCCATAATGTACCGACAAATTCTCAATTTGAATAATGGTTTTCACTATTTCATAGCCTCTTTCATTGTTTGTGCCATACTTCTTAGATTATCTATATAATCAGCTGCCAGTGGTGCAAGCTTAATTGTTTTTCCGCCTATTTCTTCTGCAAATGACTCTGACTGGCTGCTATCGATTTCTTCTTGATAAAATATTACTTTTATATTCTCTTCTTTCGCAAGATCAATCATATCTTCTAAGTGTTTTGCTGTTGCTTCTTTTCCTTCTTCTTCTAGGGCATACATTACAAGTCCATAATCTTCTGATATATACCCAAACGCAGGATGATATACAATAATTTTCTTATTCTCTACACCTTCTAAAGCCTCATTTATTTCCTGATCCAACTCATCTAGTTTTGATATATAGTCTGCTGCATTATCTAAATAGACTTCTTCATTCTCTGGATCTAATTTAATCATTTCCTCTGCTATAGTCTCAATCATCACTTTTACTCTCTTGGGTGAAAGCCATATATGAGGATCTCGCTCCCCTGACTCAAAAGTTCTATCATCATAAACTGCAGCTACTTTTTCCTGTAGAGAAACTACTTTTACATCACCTACATTAGGTAATATATTTGCTTCTTCAGTTGGTACTCCAATTGAAAAATACAAAGAAGCATCACTAAATTTCTCCATTTGTTGAGGAGTAGGTTCGTAGTTTTCCGGACTACTACCTGGGGGTATTAATGTAACAACTTCAACTAAATCACCACATACTGCTTCAACAAAAGTCTGTTCTGGTACGATAGAAACTGCAATTACTATTTTTTCTTCGCCTAAGTTTTCTTCTAAATCTTTACCACACCCTGATAAACAAATCATGATAACTATTAACGCTAATAAAAATATACTACTTAAAGCTTTTTTCATTATTTTCTCTCCTACTTTAAAGCAAAATATAAATTTACATCTAGTTGCAATTAGTTCGCATTTGCATTATATCATTTTTAAGAATTTATAGCAACACCACGTTATATCTTTTTATCATCATTTGTCATAAATAATTTTATCTCTTCCTGTTCTTTTTGCCTCATATAAAAGAGCATCTGCTTTTTTAACTAACTCATCAAAGCTAGTCACTTTTGAATTATAAGTAACCACCCCTGCTGAAAAAGTTAATGATATCGATGTGTCTTCATTTATAGTAAATAAGTGCTCTTTTATTTTATTTTTTATATTTTCAATACTGCTTCTGTTTTCGTGCCCCATGTTTTTAAATAGTATGGCAAATTCTTCTCCACCATATCTACAGACTAAATCTTCTTTTCTTACGTTTTCAGAAATAACCGTTGAAATTTCTTTTAAAACTTTGTCACCGGCTGGATGTCCATATTCATCATTTATTCGCTTAAAATGGTCAATATCTAAAATCATTAATGAAAATGTCTTATCATATTTTTCATAAATGCATGTAAATTTTTCACCCTGTTCAAATAAAACTCTTCGATTTGATATATTTGTTAGAGCATCAGTATTAGCTAATAGTCTTAGTTCAGAGTGAGTTCTTGCTAAACTAACTGCATAAAAATAAAAAACTAAAACCTCAGTAAAAATTGTCGAAACTATAGACATTACCCTAAGAATCATTACATAATGTGCTTCTAACTCTATAAGCTCATAAGGTTCAAATATACCACTCATTAGAAGAACAACTGCAACTAAAAGATTTAATAAAATAAGTACCTTTCTTTCTTTTGCATTGTCAATATCCATAATAAAAAATGAAATTGGTGGCACTAAAAAAAAGAACAACAAAAAGTAGGTTTCCCTTGGAAACCAGATATATTCTAACAATCCTACCTGAATTATTAATGATATAATGGCAAGAGCTTTACCAAAAATAAATAACCTTTTCTTTAATAGAAAAAAATACAACTAGGTAAAATAAAATTATGCAAGCAGTCTCAATTATCAATAAGGGAGATTTTACTACTGTTACATAAAACACCATAAATATTAATAATTGTGATAAACCAATTGCTGTAAGAATATAAGCTATTTTATTTTTTTCTTCTAGTTGTTTTGAGTAACCTATAATTTTTTGAAACTTTTTCAATTTTCCTCCTTCCAACTATTATGATAGGCCCCTTTTCTATCTGTTCATTAAAAGTACTTTTTTCAGTTCATCTACTGTATTAACAATCATATCAGGTTCTGCCTTTTCTAACTCCTCTAAAGTTCCGTACCCATATGAAACTGCTATACAGTAAACACCTTGTTTCCTTGCTCCCTCTACATCGTGTTTTTTATCCCCTACCATGATTATTTCATCACGTTTATCTTTCATATTAAGACGCTCTAATGCTTCGTATATTACTTCAGATTTTGTCGTTCGAGTTTCATCCATAGTGCTACCAACTATTTCTCTAAAGAAATGGTTTAACTTAAAATGCTCTAATATTTGTTTTACAAAAACCTCTGGTTTTGAAGAGGCTACCGCTAAAGTATATCCTTTTTCTCTTAGTTCATTTAATAAATCTTCAATTCCTGGATATAAACGATTTTCAAATATTCCTATCTTGGAAAACCTTTCCCTATAATGTTTTACTGCTACTTTAGCATTTTCTTTATCTAATCCTGCAAACTCAATGAACTGTTCTATTATAGGTGGGCCAATAAACACTTTTAGTTTATCTTGATTTTTTTCTGGTCTTCCCATTTTTTCTAGCGCGTACTGTACTGATTTTATAATCCCTTCTCCCGATTCTGTAAGGGTTCCATCTAAATCTAGTAAAATAGTTTTCTTCATGTCTCTCCTTATTTTTGCATTGTGTATATATTATTGTTTTTGAAAAATCTAACTTAATATAGTAAATTTTTCTTTTCTAAAGAGTTCTCTATTCCAGCTCCAATAGCTATTCCTATTGGTATTCCAACACCATAAAACGCAGGACTTAAAGCACTTCCTAAACTGGTTCCTATGGCAACTCCAAAAACTAATAATAAGCCATAATAATAACCCTTATAAACCAATTTATATGTTTTCATAATATAGGTCTTTAAACTTGAATACTCTTTTTTATATTTTCTTAATGCTTTTATATCACCTTTTAAAAAATCAACCATGTGTGCTTCCATTTTTTTGAATTTTTTGTCTATTTCATAATCATTTATATCTTTATCTTCAAGCTTTTTAATAAGTCTAAAAAGTTCTTTTATAGAAAATTTCTTTGCTTGACTTTCATCAAGATCATTAATAAGGCTAATAAATTTATTGTTAATATCCATAAATACTCCTTTAAATAATTTTATCTTAATAATACTTATTATTATATTATACACGCCCAAAAGCTTATTTTAAAGGGGTTTATGCTGTTTGTTAGTGTTTTTTAAAAGCTTAATAATGTCTGCTGAACGTGGAAAAGCGGTGGAATCTACTCTAAGACTTTTCATTTGCATGAATATTTTTTATAAGATAAAAAGTATCGATAGGCTAATCGCTATGTTTACTGAGTAGAAAGTATCTCATAGCCGTTAGAACAATTCTTTCCATAAATAATGTGAGTACATATGTTTATGATCTATATCTTTATTACAATTGGCAGACTTCACACGCCAAAGAAAATAGCTGAATACATTAAAAATCTCATTTTATTGTAAGCATAAAAATAATTTTGTATTATAAAATCCTCCTAAAATGTAGTTTTTATGAACATTAAGAAAAAAACTTCATCGGAGGTTAGCGAATTAGTAATATGTAATTGTTGAGTATGAAAACGTATAGTGTTATGCCCCTATAGTAATGGAGACATATATGTGATTGTTTTGTTTGTTAACTTAACAATACAAAATATATTTAATAACCACTTCTATTTTGACAAATCAAAAGAAAAACTTTAGTTTCGAGAAAATATAATGAAAATCATGTAACTAAGTTGACCATAGCTCTAGCGATTCGGTCCAATAATAAATAATATCAATACTATGTCTGAACATATCTGCTAAATGGTTATTTATTTTCTTTGCCGTATCAGTATTCATTTTTGCTAATCTACCCATTTCATTTGCTACGAAACTAAAACCTCTTCCTTCAGTTTCTGCCCTTGTTACTTTTATAGCGGCATTTAATGCCAATAAATTCGAAGTGGATGCACTTTTATTTATGTTTTTTATGCTTTCTGAAACTCTGGAAACTTTTAGTTCTATTGACTTACATTTATCCTATATTTCTGATAATTCTTCTACAAACAAAATTGTATCATTCGAAAATTTTTCTACCGCTCTTTCAGTCTGCTTTAATGAGTATTCAAGATTCTTAGAAACTCTTCAATATTTTCTTGCTTTTCAACTGAAAAAGCACTGGCTAAAACGGCATTTACTCTTTTAGTCCCTTTTAAAATATTGGTACAAGTTTCCCGTATAAAGAAACTCCAAATAATTCTTTAGGTATTGAATAACTTACTGTTATACCAATTTTAAAAACTTCATGAGCCGGATCATTTTCCGACATTACATCTCCGACATTTGAATTCATTTTAAAGCTTTTGTCTTAATCGATATAGCAAACATGTCCATTAGATAACAAAGTGAAGGCCATCTCAGTATTAATACAATTTTTCATAATAGATATATTCAATTATAATTTTAATCTCTTCTTCTGACATGTTTCCCCCAATCACATTCCATTCTTGTCATTCAACAGTAATCCTAGTTAACATTAACTTATTTACAATTAAAACATATTGTTAAAATCCTTTACTCGATGCTGCCGCCAATGCCATAGCATAATATTTTTCTTCAGAAGAAGAACTTCTTGAATTCAACACAAGTGGAACTTTCGCTCCAACTACTATGCCTGCCATTTTTGCTCCAGCATTATAAATTAAAGCTTTGCAAAGAAGATTTCCTGCGGAAATATTTGGAACCAACCAAATATCATATCCACCACAATACCTACCTTCAAAACCTTTTACCAATGCTGATTTTTTAGAAATAGCAACATCATATGAAACAGGTCCTTCTAAAACGCAATTTATAAATTCTCCAGACTCAGATTCCTCATGTAATTTTTGAGCATCTATAGTTTCCTGCATAGATTTGTTTGGCTTTTCAACAGCCGTAAATGCAGCTGCTTTTGGATTATCATATCCCATGTTCAATAAAGTTTTAAAAGCATTTTGCAGTATTTGCCTTTTTTGGGATAAGTCAGGGTTAATTATCATGCCTCCATCTGTCACGGCAACTAACTTAGGATAATTTGGGATTTGCAAAAATGCAATGTGACTCATTACATTCCCAGTTCTTAGACCAGTTTCTTTATCCACAATACCTCTTAAAAAATCAGAAGTATCAATTAAACCTTTCATCACAAAGTCAGCATTACCTTCGTTCACCAATCCAGAAGCTATATATGGCGTTTTCAAAATATCCTTTTCATTTATTATTTCAAACTGATCATATTCTCTATTAAAATTTGTCAGAATCTTTTGTATATTATTTTTATTACCAATAAAAATAGGCATTGAAATATTATTATCAAATGCATCCAGTGCAGCTTCAATAGTATGCTCATCTGCTGCTGATGCTATTGCTACCTTTTTTTTATTTTTATCATTTTTTATTTCTTTTAATAATTCCTCATAATTTTTAAATTCCATATTATTCTTTTCCTCTTCATTAAATTTATTCAAAATTATCATATTCTAATATCTTTGTACAATTACTATATGGCTATAGTAAATATAATAAAATTGGAATTATAAAACAAAATTCAAATATGCTATCATAACAAATCATATATATTTTCCAAATATCAAATAATATATGAAATTACAGATCTATCTAAATGCTTAAGAAAGGAAATAGTAAATAATGAAGAAATTATTAACTGGAAATGAAGCCATTGCAAGAGGGGCTTTTGAAGCAGGTGTGACTTTTGCGTCAGCATATCCTGGAACACCAAGTACAGAAATTTTAGAAAATCTTGCAACATATCAAGACATTTATTCTGAGTGGGCAACAAATGAAAAAGTTGCACTTGAATCAGTAGTTGGAGCATCTATAGCAGGAGCAAGAAGCATTGCCTCAATGAAACATGTAGGTTTAAATGTTGCTGCTGATCCGCTCTTTACCTTTTCCTACATGGGAGTAAATGGAGGTTGTGTTATTATTACCGCAGATGAACCTGGACAGCACTCGTCTCAAAACGAACAGGATAATAGAAATTATGCAAAAATGGCAAAAATTCCTATGTTCGAGCCATCAGATAGTCAGGAATGTAAGGATATGCTTATAGAAGCGTATGATTTAAGTGAAAAAATGGATACTCCAGTCCTTTTCAGAATGACTACACGTGTTTGCCATTCAAAATCTGTTGTCGAACTGAAAGAAAAGCATGATATCAGTATCAAAGATTACAAAAATGAAGCGGATCGTTTCGTATGTGTTCCAGCAAATGCAAGAATGTGGCGAAAAAATGTAGAAGAAAGAATAAAGGCTCTTTCTAAATATAGTGATAATACCGATTTAAATTTTGCTGAATATTCATCATCATCAAAAATAGGAATTATTTCATCTGGTGTTTGCTACAAATATGCAAAAGAAGTTTTTGGAGAAACGGTATCATATCTCAAATTAGGTTTTACTTATCCCTTGCCTACTGAAAAAATTAAAGACTTCTGCAGCCAAATGGACAAAATATATGTTATTGAAGAGAACGATTCATATATTGAAGAGTTTGTAAAAATACTGGGCTTTGAGTGTTTTGGGAATAATTTCTTCCCTCCTTATGGAGAAAAAATGCCGGACCAAATTCGAAAGGCTTTCTTTGGTACAGATCCTGAAACAATAGAGATAAATAAAGAACTTATTGTTAACCGAGCTCCTACTCTTTGTGCAGGATGTCCACATAGAGGTTTTTTCTATGAATTGGGCAAAAGAAAAGATAGAGAAGAAATAATGATTTCTGGAGACATTGGATGCTATACTCTTGCATACACAACTCCTTACAATGCAATGGATACATCTCTTTGTATGGGAGCAAGTTTTAGTTTGGGTCATGGTGCACAGACTGTTTTCAACATGAATGAGACAGGAAAACGTGTTGTTGGTATATTGGGTGACTCAACATTCTTTCATTCAGGAATAAACTCCTTAATAAACACAATATATAATAAGAGTAATACAATAAGTGTTATTTTAGATAATCGAATTACAGGTATGACTGGTCATCAACAAAATCCAGGCAGTGGATATACCGTTAAAGGTGATGTTACAACTGCAATTGATATTGAAACTGTTGTTAAGGCTTTGGGGGTTAAAAATTTAAAAGTTATTAATCCAAACAATTTAGAAGAAGTTTCAACAACACTTGAAGAATTCATGAAGCTGGATGAACCATCAGTCATTATAACTAGGTGGCCTTGTGTATTGAAGAAACTTTCAAGCGAGGATAAAAACGAGTTTACTGGTGTATTTTCTACAAAATGTATTATTGACGAGAAAAGTTGCATCGGCTGTAAAAAGTGTTTAAAAACTGGTTGTCCTGCATTAGTTTTTAATAAAGATAAAAAGAAAGTAAATATTGATAGGTCTTCATGTGTAGGATGTCAAGTTTGCTCTCAGACATGTCCAACGAATGCAATTGTTAAGGAGGATATATAAGATGAATAATAATATATTATTAGTTGGCGTAGGCGGACAAGGAACTATCCTCGCCAGTAAAATATTAACAATGGGTTTACTTGAAGCAGGTTATGATGTGAAGATGAGTGAAATTCATGGCATGTCTCAAAGAGGCGGAAGTGTTTCTTCACAAATAAGATATGGGGAAAAAGTCGAGTCACCTGTTATTGCTAAAGGAGGAGCCGATTTATTAATTGCTTTTGAAAAAATGGAAGCTCTTCGCTGGCTTGAATACCTTAAAATAGATGGAGCCTTAATTGTTAACGATTTAGAGATACCATCAATTTCCGTACTTATAGGTGAACAGAATTATCCAAACAAACTTGAGACAATTTTAAATGAAAAAGCAAAAACAAAAATTATTAATGCATCAAAACTTGCCGAAGAAATGGGAAATACCAAGGTTATGAATATTATATTACTTGGAGCTATAGTAAAAAGCATGAATTTAGAAAACTTAAACTGGGAAAAAATAATTAAGGAAAATGTAAAACCTGCTTTTGTTGATTTGAATTTAAAAGCACTAGAAAAAGGAATGAGTATTTTACAGTAGGTATTTTTTTTACTTTAACTATCACCAATAAACTATATACCATAAATTTTATGAGCCTATAAAAGTTTGAAAAATAAAACTTTTATAGGCTCATCCTCGTTTTTATACTATTTTTAAAGTTTTAATCCGCATAACAATATCTTAATAACTATTTGTTTATGGTATCCATCATTAAAGTGTGATTGTACATTTGATTATAAATATTATACAATTTAAATTAATAAAAATTCTAAATTTTGTGCACATTTATAGGATTTATATTAAGTTTAACTTATATTAATTTATGGAGGTTTATGAAATGTCAATAGGTTTAATAGGTATTATTGTTGCATTAATTGTTTTTTTAATACTAACTTACAAAGGTTTTACAACTTATTATGTTGCAGCTATTTGTGCAGTTATAGTTGCATTAACAAATTCACTTAATCCTTTAACTTCTTTTGTTGGTGATGCTGTATCAGAAACCACTTATGTTGGTGGGTTAATCACAATGATGTCGGCAGTATTTTCAATAGTATTCCTTGGAGTTATTTTAGGAAAATTATATGCTGATACTGGTGCTGCCACTTCAATTGCAAAAACATTAATGAAAAAATTCATTAATGAAAAGCAATCTGATGATAAAAAAATTAAAGTGGGATTGTTATTAATGTTGCTCGTTTCAGGTTTGTGTACAATGGGCGGTATCGACGCATATGTACAGATTTTTACAATGTTTCCTGTCGCGCTAATTATTGCTGAGGTATGTGATATTCCAAGACGTTTTGTCCCTGGAATGCTTGTTTTAAATTGTGCATTTGTTGCAGCTCCTGGAGCACCACAAATAATGAATGTTTTGGCTGTTGGTGCATTTACAGGGGCAGGGTATGAAGTTAGCTCAGTATCAGGTCTTGTACCAGGTATTGTTGCTGCATTAATAATTGGTATTGGTGGTTACTTTACCTTACTTTATATGATAAACAAAGACAGAAAAAATGGAAAACATTTTGAATTGGACACCGTACCACCTGTTGCTTCTGAAGATGGACGTAAATTACCACCTTTTCTTTTAGCCATCACTCCACTTATTACAGTTTTTATTTTTTACACAATAATCCATGTACATATAGCAATTGCACTTACTTTGGGTATACTTGTAAATGTAATTTTTATGCAACATTATATACCACGTGAAAAAAATGGATTAAAGTTAATGGGCTAACAGCTCTAAGAAATACTCTAAATGCAGGTTCAGAAACATATCCTGGGGCACTTATGATGATTGCCACTCCTGCAGCATTAGCGGCAGTAATAGAAGGAACAAAGGCTTTCGGTGAAATAATACATGGTTTAAGTTCTTTAGGCTTCAATATTATGTTGGTTGCATTTATTGTCGGAGCAGTAATTGTACTACTTACAGGATCTCCTCCCGCATGTATCATTATAACTGTAGGTGTTATAGTTGGGATGGCATCAGCTATTCCTGATTTAAATCCCAACATGAACCTTGTTTTACGTATTATAGTAATAACATCAATCACCTTTGAGTCTCTCCCATGGAATGGTACAATATTATTCATGCAAAAGCTAGCACATACAAGCCACAAAGAATCTTATGTTCCTTATTTGTGGCAAACAGTTATTTGGACGACTCTTGCAGCAATAGTAGCTGTTGTAATAAGTATTGCTTTTCCTAACATAATATAATATATTCAAAATACAAATATATTAATCAATATATAAAATAATGCCAGATATATTTTTTCTTATGAACTTTAGGATTTAATGTTTCTGGTATTATTCAATTAGCATTAATTTTAAAATTTATATAGATAATGATTTTGTTATTGATATTATTAATATAAAGCAATTATACAATAAAGTTTATTTATATTATTATTTAAGTATGAATTTATTTGTTTTGACTAAAAATATACACCAAAGAAAGCGAGAGAAATATGTTTAGAATTTTAGTTATTAACCCTGGTTCAACAAGTACAAAAATATCTGTATACGAAAACGAAGTAGAAATAATGTCAATTTCTATAGAACATACAAAAAATGAATTATGTAAATTTAAAGAAATTGTGGAACAATTAAATTTCCGAAAAACTCTTGTAATAAATTCACTACAAGAAAATAATATTGAGTTAGACACATTATCCTGTGTGGTTGGAAGAGGCGGAATGCTACCTCCCATCAAGACTGGTGGATATAAAGTTAATCAATCGATGAAGGATTTCTTAATTAAGCATCCTCGTATGCAGCATGCTTCAAATTTAGGCGCCTTAATTGCTTCAGAAATTGCAGAGCCCTTAAATATCCCCTCTTATATTTATGATGCTGTTGTTGCAGACGAAATGATTAAAGAAGCAAAAATTACCGGATTTCCTGAAATAGAGCGTCAAAGTTTTGCACATATATTAAACTCAAGAGCAGTAGCAATGAACTATTCAAAAAAAGTCGGCAAAAATTATGAGGATATGAACTATGTTGTTGCTCATATGGGCGGCGGAGTTAGTGTTACGGCACATTCTCATGGAAGAATAATAGACTCTGTTTCTGATGATGCCGGACCTTTTTCACCCGATCGATCAGGTAGTTTAAATCTAATGTATTTGGTTGAACTTTGCTATAGCGGAAAATACACTAAAGATGAAATGATGAAAAAAATACGTGGAGAAGGTGGTATGAAGGCTCATCTAGGTACTCATGACTTGAGAGAGGTGGAAAAAATGATTTCCAATGGCGACAAACATGCTCTACTCATTTATAAAGCACAAGCATTACAAATTGCAAAAGGAATCGGAATAATGATGTGCGTTTTTAATGAACCAATTGATGCGGTCATTTTAACAGGCGGTCTTGCATACTCTGAAATGTTAACTGACATGATTTCTATTAAAATTGAAAATCTTTTACCTGTAATTGTTATGCCTGGTGAAAAAGAAATGGAAGCTTTAGCTTTTGGGGCACTTAGAATAATGGAAGGTAAAGAAACTGCAAAAGATTTTTAAGGAAAATTTATGAATATTAGACCAATTAAAAAAATACCAAGCTTTGAAGAAATCAAAAATGAATACCCTATTTCTCGGAAAATAGCAGAACTAAAAGAAAAACGTGATAATGAAATAAATGATGTCTTGTCGGGGATAAGTGATAAATTTTTTAATTATTATTGGACCATGTTCAGCCGAAAATGAAAAATACACTTCTTGAATATGTTAATAGATTAGTTAAAGTACAAGAAAAAACAAAAAGTAAGTTAATAATAATACCACGAATTTATACCAATAAACCTAGAACAACGTGTGTTGGATACAAAGGCATGCTACACCAACCAAACCCGGAAGAAAAGTCCGACATAGCCAAAGGAATAAAAGCAATAAGGAAAATGCATCTTAAATCTATTACAGAAACTGGTTTAACAGCTGCCGATGAAATGCTTTATCCAGAAAATTGTTTATATTTAGATGATTTACTCTCATATCATGCAGTTGGGGCACGTTCAGTAGAAAACCCGCAACACCATTTCATGGCTAGTAGTTTAGAAATCGCTACCGGAATGAAAAATCCTACCAGTGGAGACCTTTCTATAATGTTGCACGCGATTGAAGAAGCTCAAAAGGGACATACATTCTTTAGTAATGGTTGGGAGTCAGAGTCATTAGGAAATCCATCGACTCATAGTATTTTACGTGGAGCAGTAAACAAGCATGGTCATAGTGTTCCCAATTACCACTATGAAGATCTTGTAAAACTTAATGAGTTGTATTATAGTCGAAAAATTTCAAATCCAGCAGTCATTATTGACACAAATCATTCAAACTCAAATAAACAATTCAAAGAACAGATTAGAATTTCAAAAGAAATAATTTATAGCATGAAGAACTCTGAAGATATAAATAAATTAGTAAAAGGATTAATGATTGAAAGTTATTTAGAAGAAGGAGCTCAAAAGATTGGGGAGGGTATTTATGGTCGCTCAATCACCGATCCGTGTCTTGGATGGGATGACAGCGAAAAACTTTTATATACAATAGCTGATCTTTTATAATAAATTAATAAGCTTTTTGATGTCGATTCAATTCATCAAAAAGCTCTTTTATTAAAATTATTTCTTTTGCTTTTCATGAATAAATTTTATTTCATTTGAAAAAACATGAACAAGATCGCTAGCCTTTTTATTTTTCCAGGCTAAAATAATCTTATGTTTACTTTCAATTGGAATATATCTTAAATCTTCCATTTGTTTTGCCGAAGACCAGCTGTCTAAAATTGCAACTCCCATCCCATTATGAACACATGCATTCATTGAATCTATATTATGTACATATTGTAGTTTGGGTTTAAATCCGTATAGTCTTTTCATGTCATCAATAACTATTTCCCCTGCATAAGAAGCCTCATCATTCGATAAAACAAAAAAAGTTTCATCTTTAAAATCCTTAGGTGTAAGTTCGCAATTAATACTTAATCTGTGCCTTTTAGAAAAAAGAATTATTTTTTGTATTTCGGTTATCTCTTTAAACTCTAAATTTTCAATATCTTTCAATGTAATATCAATGGATAAAGCTACATCAATACTTTCATTTTTTAGAGCTTGAGCTAAATTTTTGATACTATAGCATTCAAGTTCAAGTTTTACATTGGGATAATCTTTTAAAAATCCGTCTATGACTTTTGGAAAAAATCCTGACAAGTCCCATCCTTCCATGCACCCCAAACGTATTTTTCCATTAACACCTTGGTTATATTCTTTCAACTTGGATTTTATTTGTTTGAGTTCTTCTCTATATTTTTCAAAATATTCAAAATATAGGCTGCCAGCCTCAGTAAGTATGGTTGTTTTATTTGTCCTGTCAAATAGAGTTACATCCAATTCTTTTTCCAAAAATGAAATCTGCCTGCTTACAGCTGGTTGAGTAACATAAAGTTCCTCTGCAGTTTTTGTAAAATTTAAATTTCTTGCTACAGCAAGGAAATAATCAATTTGCAGATCATTCATGAACAACACCTCGTTTCAAACACATCACTTCATTGTTATTATATTAAATATTTATAATTAAGGCAACCATTCCAGTTATTATCACTGATGGATGCCTCAATTTTTCTATTGCAATTAAATTCTTTTTCCGACAAATTCAAATTTGCCCATAGCATTTTTTGATATACCTTTTATTGTACCATCTGCAAGTAGTTCACCTTTCATTCGAAAGCGTAATTTACCAATTGGAATTTTTATACTGAATTGATATTCAAAATTCTCACCATCCACGGTACCTTCAACTATTTCTGACTGTGCACCATTTCCTTTATCAGTTACATTACCCTTAAGTTCGTTTCCGTTAATCTTAAATTCATGAACTGAAAACTGATCACCTAAAAAAGTATGCACCGTTACATCCCATTTACCCTCAATATTATTCATAGCTTTTCCTTTCTTTGATTAAATTACTTTTGTATTGCTTCTTTTAAGCACGTAGAAACCATCATCCAATGCATCAATAAATATGTAACCTCTATCATCAACCACCACATCTTCAGTAGTTGCATTTCTTGGTCCTGGAAAACCAGGAAAAAATGATTCTTCAGGTTTTTTGATAGGATTTGGAGGTATAAAATATGCGATTTCTTTTATATAGTACGGATCAGAGACATCATATATCCTAAGACCTGCTGCAAAGTAGCAACAGTAAACTATATCACCTCTTTGTTCTAACCATGGTTTTCCATCCATAGGTTCATGCAGGTTATGTGGTCCAAAAGGTCCTTGGCATTCTAAATTCATAATATTAAAATTTGGATACGGAAAATCTTTTGGAACTTCCGGGTAAGGGAACTCGGCTATTAAAGTAGGCATAGCGGGATCACTTACATCAACCATATGTATATTATTTAATGCCTGGGCTTGTTTTATTGAGCCTGGTTTAAAGAATTGAAACCTTTCACCTTCATTTGTTACTACCACTAAGTCTCTACCCGGTAATGGCAGTGCGGTGTGTGTTCTTGCACCAGCAAGACTGCTTGAAAATGTTGGCTGAAGTCTCAGATTACCGACACACCTTGGTCTTGTAACATCATTTACATCTAATATATAAAGACCATCGCCTCCATAGCCACAATAAGCCATTCCGTTCCTTACAAAAGGTGGACCGTGCAACCATCCTTTGTCCATAAATTCTGGAACATGAGGTGCGTGTTGATCATATGTACGTCCCGGGTACCCATCAGCATATTGTTCCGGAGACCACCACCTTCCTACTTCTTTAGGATTCCTTGGATCTTCAATATCAACAATTATGTATATTGATCCTTCAAACCCCTTTGCTTCACTTGAAAGGTGTACGTATCTACCTCCATTATACATGAACCTATGTACACCAAAGGAATGCGGAACGCCACAATCCCAATAGCTTAAAAACACTGGATTCTCGGGATCCTCTTTTATCGAATAGATTCTTATACCTGTCTGAGAGTTTGTCTTTAGTAGCTCATCTTGAGTGACTATTGCTCCCGGACCACTTCCAGCACACATTGCACAAATCAAAAGATCGTCAGCAACCTGAATTTTAGGAGTTATTGTTGTTGGATACTCATCCGCATTTATCAGTGGAAAGTGCTTAACAAATTTTGTGTTGTAAGGATCAGTTACATCACTAATCATTATGCCTTTCTGATTACCGCCAAAGCAAGCACCATAAAGATAATACTTCCCAATTTCAGTTTTATAGAGAGCCATCTGAAACATTCCACAATTGCCGTCAAGATTATTAAAATCACAAACCTCAAGATTTTTTATGTATCCATTGTTACCTGGACTCTTTGCATAGAACATATCTGCCATTTCATCTTCCTCAATCCTTAATAATTTTTTAGTATTCACCCGGGGTAAATGACTGCTGAAATTCAACTGTATTACCATTTGGATCATTAATAAATATTACTTTTGTTGTAGTGGGTTTTCCAAGTCTTTCTGGTGTATGTTCTGCTTTTACGAGGATTTTCACTCCTTTATTTTCCAGATACTCTATAAATGTATCCCATTCATCATCTTCAATAAAAAAGCATAAGTGCTTTGTACCATATTCTTTCCAATAATGATCTTTCGCTGTATCATCAAGTCCTGGAAAGTCATAAAGTTCAATGTAAAAATTTTCGCTAACTTTAACCCAGGCCATGTCAGCTTCGCCATAGTCCGGAAGATAAAACTTGTTCTGAAACATTTTCTTAAAACCAAATAAATCTTCCCACCATTCACAGGTTTTTTGCAAATCTTTTGTAAACATTCCCACATGATGTGGAGTTACTTTTACTGGACAACTCATATTGTTTCCTCCTAAATCCAATTTTTATTTTGTTGGTTTTGTTACCTGTATGAAATTTTTATAATTTTCCATTCTATCTTTATATTTCTGTGTTTTCTTTGACTCAATAAGAGCACCTTCATTTTTTCCTATATCTTCTGCATGAACCATTTTTCCTGAAAGGGTGTCATGTGCATGCATTTCAGCTTCTTTAGAAAATTCAAATGTCATTTTACCATCAACGATTTTTATTTCTCCTTCAATACCACACATTTCACATATAGCCTTTGTAGAATCATCATTTAAGTAAAAGTTTCTAGAATTACAGTGTGGACAAATCCCCTTATCTCCTAAAAATTTTGCATCTTCTGGATTTTTAAGAGCATTAGCCATGTTAACTCCAACTTCGTGACATTTTGCAACTTTTTCATCTTCTACTGCTATAACTTTTGACCACGAAAAAACAACATCGTCAATCACTTTCCACATTGGTACCATTGCAAAAAGCCTTTCATCACACGATACCCTGGTGGACCAATCAGAACCTCCAATAGCTATGAAAGATAGAAATTTATCATCTCTAAACAGTCTTTCATCTGGTCCTTCATTTCCGTTATTTTCAGAAATTATCCTGCATACAGTGTTCATTCCTCTATCATGACCTGGGCCAGCAAATCTATCCTGAATGATTTTAAAAATCGCCGGAGCACCTTTTTCAAAGATTGGGACAGTAAAAATAATACCATCCGCATCAAGCATTTTCTCATCAAGCCATGCAAAGTCATCTTTAATAATACATTTACTTCGCTTTCCCTGCATAATTTGTCCGACACAAGCAATGCAACCCGTGCAAGGTTTTAGGTCTAAATCTAGAAGTCTAATAAATTCAATTTCTGCGCCCATTTCCTTTGCGCCCATTAAGGCTTCTTTACACATTGCGTCATTATTTCCGTTTTTTGTTCCTGCGGAAATACCAAGAATTTTCATATTTTTTCCTCCTAAAAATAATAATAATCTCTCGAAATCTCTAAGCCAGTAAAATCAAGGCTTTCAGATTCCTTTTTTATTAAAATCCCCCACTTTTTTATCAAAAACCCTTGACAACTTCATCGAAAAATGTGCGCTTCGCGCCTTTATTTATAAGATATTTTTCGATTGGAGGCGATTTTTCATGTTACCTGTTAACTCTGGCGGTCATTCCGCCTATCAAAACTTTGTTGTTACTAATCTTCGTAAATATTATCCTGATCCTGATAAGATTGCTCGTTCTACTTGGGATATCATTGACCGTTTTTGGAATCTTGATTTATCCTATACTGATGAATTCTCTAGGAACAAATACTCAGTTTTGGGCCCTAAACCCAGAACTCCTTCCTGTATGCAAAGGTCTATTATGTTATCTCTTGATTTTAAAGTAACTTCATTTACCGACTGGGCTGCTCAGTTAAAAATCAATCCTCTTTATGCAATTCTTAGTGGCTTTGAATTCGGGGATACGCCTGGTGCTGCATTTTTGCTGTTGCTACAGCGTTTGGTATTGTAACATCTGCCCATCTGTTTACAGCCTCTTCAACAAGTTCAGGATCTGTTTTTATATCCATGCATGTTGTTATTAGGCCTCTTAAATAATCTGCAAACTCATCAAATGGTGCCTGGGCAACTGGCACTTGTATGACCTGCTGTTTCCATTGGATCGATTGGAAAAAAAGGCGGAATGTAAACCAAGTCCGGATCATACTGTTTTAAATACCTCTGAAAAGGATCTGCCAATACACCAAAATCTTTCATTGCATCATAGATTGACACCCCATAGCCTGTTGCATTGAAATTATTTGTTGTTGGTATAAATGGTACTCTGTCTCCTTCTTTTAAATCAAGTGCTGCCTTTACTCTCATGCTTCTTAATTGCAATTGGTGGTAGACCATTTGATTCGTTTATCATATTTTCTTCTCCTTCTATAGATTGAAACTACATAAACATTATATCTTATCGAAAGGAAACTGTATAATTATGATTATATAATATTTACCATTACGTTTTTGTTATATTTCTATCAATGATTCGGAATTTGACTTTTAGTTAAAGGCTATGCTAGAATCATTCTCAAGTTTAAATTGGAGATGAAAATCATGAATAAACGTGAAAACAATAATTTAAAGATAATTAAAAAAATTGAAAGCATATTCATAAATCTGTATGAAAAAAATGGATTAAAAGGTTTTTCAATAAATGATTTATGTAAGGAAAGTGGTATTGCGAAATCGACATTTTATACTTATTTTGAAAATAAGAATTCTATTTTAAATAGCATTGAAAATGAACTATTGGATAATATGGACGACTTGATTAATAAGTTAATTGATAAAAAATTTATAGAATTTGGTATCTCAAATGAGAGTTCTTATGCGTTTATAGAATATATTCGCATAAATCATGATGTGCTAAAAGCTCTACTTGGTCCACTATGCGACCAAAAATTTGAAATAAATTTTAAAAATATAATCGAAAAAAATTTCACACCAATATTTCAGAATGAAAAAAACAACTCAAAAAGTGTAGAATTTGCTTGTATGATTTTTTCTTCTACAATTATAGGTTTATGTAAATATTTTATTTTTGAAAACCAGTCTTTAGAAAATTCAGAGATTTAAAATATCCTAAATGCTAGTTTAAAATATTCACTGTTTGATTTTATGTCTGAATTTTAACTTTAAAAAATGCTTAAAACTAATTATGCAAATAAAAACTTTTCAGCTGCATCTGGATTTTATAAATCTATGTGGACATACTTAAATAAATTAAACATTTCATCTTTAGGTTCATCAATTACAAGAGCCTTATAGTTCATTATTCATTTAATCTTTGACAATTTGAAATGCTTCATCTATAGTATGCAGTCTTCCTGCTTCCATATCATCAATTCCTTTATCAATATAAGAGAATAGTGTTTCTATTGCTGTTTTTTCATCAAATTGTTCAAATTTACTTTTTATCGCAGTTTTCATTTAACACATCTACTTTCGTATTGCTTCTATTATATTATTAGCAACCTTACCCACAAAGGTACGCCTTATGTGTGATTTCTGTTCGTCAGACCAGAGATTTGCCTTCTCGCTTCCTTCAGATTCCTCATCACCGAGGACACACTTGCCATTGGCTATACGCTTTCCACTGCTAGGACGCGTTAAGAGCTTTAACCTATAAGATCGCCCCCACGCTGGGCACACTAAAAAGAAGCAGCGATTATATAAAACCACTGCTTCAATAGGATAACACTAAATTTTTGAAAGTCTTTCATGCACAAGAGGAAGTAGTATTTTATCCACTTCCTTACGGAATTCCTCATCCTCCAAATATTTCTCGCAGAACTCTTGATTCTTGGTCATTCTTCCCAACACGACATCCATGATATTTAAATCAGCATATTATAAGATAAGTTTATTGTTTATTTAAACATTCTTTAATAAACTCAGAAACATCACTTATATCTTTATCATCGGGTTTTCCTCTATGCATTAAAGTAAATTGTCCTCGACAATGATATTCATATTTAGACATCTTTAATTTTTTTCTTTCCACAAGATTTTTAACTTGAGCATATGTTGATTCAATAATTGCAGCATAGCTTATGTTGACAATCTCTCCTATCTTCACATCTATGCTTGCTATAAATTTTTAACATCACTTGCCACACCACCAGCATAAACTGAACTTGCCAAAAATAAAGTATCAATGTCTTCTGTGAGTGGTTCACTAACCTGTAAAGCTTTGACTCCAACTTCCTTAGCTACTGCTTCTGCAAGCTTTTTAGTGTTACCTGTACGGCTGAAATATCTGACTGCTGTTTTCATCGAATTCCTCCATAAACGATTTGTTAAAATGATATTAATTACTTAAAATTCATATTTTTCTACTTCACCACCCATAGCACCTATACTTGCTTTAGTTTCTTTTAGATAGTATGGCGCAATAACTTCTTTGGGGAACATTTGAGCAATCTGATCATTCATACTAATGAATGCTTCTTTTGTCTCATTAGAATCATCCATGACTGCAGTTCCATATAATCTTAATATTTTTTCACCGTCATATGCACAAATAGATACTTTTCCATTAGCCTGAAGTTGATTATGAAGACGCATAGGCTTTGCAAGAATAAAATAAAACTTTGAATTATAAGGAATTGCTATACCCATTGGTCTTACATCAGGACCTGCTTCGCCATTAGTTGCTAGATAGAATATTTTGCTATCTTCAATAAACTTAGTTATTACATTTACATTATCCATAAGTATTCTCCTGTTATGAAGTTATTGCCTTTTCAGATAGAATTGCATATAATCTAATTATAATATAAATGAAAGCAAAGCAATGTGCGATTTTGGTATCGGTTAAGGCATTGCTTTTTTGCTGTCTCTAATATCTATTTTTTTCTTTCCAAAAGACTTTTATATACTTCATTTATTTTATTTGATTGTATAGTTCAATCATATACAATAATATTCATTAATCCAAATGGAATAGCCATGATATTATAATCATCCTCAAAATTAATTGTGCCTGAATGAATCACTTCGTTGTCAATCAGCCCAAATAGCACCCAAAGCTTATTGAATTCTAACAGGCAGATTTTTTCAACAAACATAAATATATAATCACTCGTGAATGTCCTTTTTAATCAATCTTAAAAAAATATTATTTCAGTTCGCTTTCATCACTTTTTTTAAAACCTTATTAAAGGTAATGTCTAAAAAATTTGATATTCTTTTTTCAACTTCATTAATTGTTAATCCATTTTTCTTTAAATATTCCTCATTGACAGTGGACAAAACGCCTATTTTAAAGTTTTGCAATCGCTCTAACCCTTGATTTTACTAGAAAGTTTTACCACACACTCCACATGCACACTATGAGGAAACATATCCACTGGCTGAACTTGGGTGGCCTTATAGCCATTTTCACATAATATCTTTAAATCCCTTGCAAGAGTTGCACTATCACAGCTTACATATACTATTCTTTCAGGACTTACTTTTATAATGCTATCCAGCAGTTTCTCGTCACAACCCTTTCGTGGCGGATCAACCACTACCACATCCGGCCTATCCTCGTGATTAATTTTATCTTTATAATAATCTACAAATACTTTTTCAGATTCACCTACAAGAAATTCAGTATTTTTAATACCATTAATCTTGGCATTTAATTTAGCATCCTCTATGGCTTCTTTAACCACTTCTACCCCAAAGACTTTTTTTGCCTTTTTCGCTAGAAAAAGAGAAATAGATCCTATACCGCAATAAAGGTCCCAAACCGTTTCCTTACCAGTAAGCATAGCATAATCTAATGCTACCCTATACAACTTTTCTGTTTGAATAGGATTAATTTGAAAAAATGACAAGGGAGAAATTCTAAATTTCAAATCTTCTATATAGTCTGTAATATAGCCTTCACCAAAAAGATTAATGATTTTTTTACCCATTATCACATTTGTATTATCTTTATTTATGTTCAAACATATTGAAGAAACTCCATTTATTGTTTTCAATGAGTTTACCAGTTCTTCAGATTTTTTAAGCTTATTATCATTAACAACTATTATAACCATGATTTCATCTAACTTAAAAGAATTCCTAATAATAATATGCCTTACTATACCTTTACAACTTTTTTCATCGTAAGCTTCTATCCCATTTTTAGTCATAAAATCAATTATAGTTTTTAATATTTCTTCATTTATCTTAGGACTTATATGACAATTAGTAGTATCGATTATATAATGTGTCCTTCCAGCATAAAACCCAGTTATTATTTTTCCTTCTTTGTTTTTTCCTACTGGAAACTGAGATTTGTTTCTATAATAATAAGGACTTTCCATTCCTATTATAGGTTTCATTTCAAAGTCTTTTAGGCCACCAATTCTCTCTAGGTTGTTTTTAACTTTATCTTCTTTAAATTTTAACTGTTTTTCATAATCAAGTGATTGAATCTGGCAACCACCACATCTATTTGCTATTTCACATGGTGGTTCAATTCTATAAGGAGACCTTGTTATGATTTTTTCAAGCCTGGCAAATCCAAAGTTTTTATTTTCTTTGACAATTCTTGCCTCTATCTTATCTCCTGGAAGTGCATCCTTAACAAAAAAGGTATAGCCATCAAGCTTACCTATACCTTCTCCATTTGTTCCTATGTCATTTATTTCTAAATTTATTAAATCATTTTTCAAATCTATTTTCCTGTCTTTCTTATATTAGATTCAAACAATCTGTTATAGCCCAACCATTCATCACTTTTAGCTGTATTTGCTCCCATGATTTCTGTCATAGTCTGAATTTTCGCATCAGTATTATCAGCAAAATTAAGTGCTATCGCTTCTACAAGTGCTGGTTTTTTAGGCGAACCATATTCGTATTCTCCATGATGTGACAAAATACAATGCTTAACTTCGCTGGCAAGTTTATCAGGGAAACCTTCTATGTTTCTAATTTTTTCTCCAACCATTTCAACCCCCATAACAATATGTCCTATCAGCTGCCCTTGGTCAGTATAATCATTTAGCGGAAATGATGAAAGCTCTTTCGTTTTTCCTATGTCATGACAAAGTGCAACTGTTATCAAAAGATCTCTATTTAAAATTTCATATTCTTTACAATAAAAATCACATAATCTTGCTACTGCCAGAGTATGTTGTATCAGACCACCTACAAAACTATGATGAACTGTTTTTGCTGCAGAATGAGATTTAAAATTTTTAGCAAAACTTTCATCTATTGAAAAAAGTTCATTTAATAATTTATTTAAATACGTATTTTTTACACTTGCAATAAAGCTTTGTAATTCCTGATACATATCACCTGAGTCTCTATCACTTACTGGGATATAGTCCCCAGGTATATATTCATCTTCTGTTGCTTTTTCCACATAAGATAAACTCATTTGAAGAGTTCCCTGAAAGTTCTTAACCTCTCCTGTGATATGTATATAATCCATTATATCATATGTCTTTATTCCTGGTGAATCTGGGCTCCAGATTTTTGCATCTATAGTTCCTGTCTTATCTTGAAGAGTCACTGACTCATATGGATCTCCATTTTTTTTAGTGGCTCTAATCTTTGACTTGCATAAGTATATCCCCTGCAATCTGTCTCCATCTCTAAATTCTTCAATATACTTCATTGTTTAATCCTTTCTCGTTAAATGTTTACCTTCCGTCAAGTACTACTTTTACTTCACCTTTACTTAAAACCTGTATTAATACTTCATCTTCTTGATTTTTATTTTCTAAAATATTTTGTACTCCATCCATATCCACAACTTTTATACCATCTATACTTAATATTATGTCGCCTGCTCTTAAATAAGAGTTCCATGCCGGAGAGCCATCTTTAACCTCAGTTAATATTATACCCTGTTCGGTTTGAGAATATGATTCCCCATATATTCCTAGATATGGTATTGCCTCATTATTACATATTCTGTTGATAATATCTATTATATCCGTTATACCTACCGAACAAATAACATTGTTTATTGATTCATTTTTTATTGTTTCAGAAACCATTGAAACAACTTTGCCTTCATCATTTATGATAAATCCATTTTGAAAACCTGAAGGTATAATATCTGTGACTAATAGTCGGTATTGAGCGTCCATAGCATCATATTTTTCAGAAACTGTAGTGATAGTTCCATAGTCCAGATAATCACCTGATCCATAAGGATTGCCGGCCATAGCTATTTCCTGTCCTGTGGTTACATTATCTGCATTTCCAAACTCTGCTTTAGTAATTGCTTTTCTAGTTTCTAAATCAACTTCAGACTGAATTATAGAAAGTATTGCTACACCACTGTTTATGTCCACTTTTTCAATAGCAGCACCAAAAATAGTTTCATTGAAAAATTCTACCTGTACCTCAGAGGCATTCATAATTGAATTATATTCTGTTAGTATAAATATTTTATCTCCAAAACCAAGTATTATTCCAGAAGAATGGTATATATTATCAGAGTCTCCACCTTCAATACCTGTTATTTTAACTACGTATTTAGGCACTTCGCTTACTGTTTCATGAATATTTTTATCAGTTGACTCTTCCTGATTAGCAAATCTACTTTGACCTTCCGAAAGACAATTCCATCTAAAAAATAAAACTACCAGAAATATCAAAATTATCCCAATTGCATTTCTGATAATTATCTTTCTTCCGTTAGACTTTTCCATAATATTTCCCTTCAATATTGATGTTTATATCATTATAATGTAAAATATATGGTAGGTCAATTAGTAGAGGAGGGCACGTGAATAATAAAGCTTTAAATACCCTTGAGTATTATAAAATCATTGAAAAATTAAAAGAATATGCTTCTTCTGATATGGGAAAAAAACTATGTCAGGAATTGCTGCCAATAAATGATATCGAAACAATAAAAATAGAACAAACTCAAACAACAGATGCATTATCAAGGATTTGGAAAAAGGGTGGGATTTCTTTTTCAGGTCTTAGAGATATCACACCATCTTTAAAAAGACTAATGGTTGGAGCTTCTCTAAGCATTAGTGAACTTCTAGACATAAGCTCTTTGCTAAATGTGGCTTTAAAAGTAAAAACATTTTCTAGAAAAGAAACTGATGAAGAAGAAAATGACTCTTTAGATGATATGTTCATTTCTTTGGAACCTTTGTCTAATTTAAATAACGAAATAAAAAGATGTATAATTTCTCCTGAGGAACTAAGTGATGATGCATCATTCAATCTAAAAAATATAAGAAGAAAGATAAAAAATTCTAATGACCAGATACACAAACAACTAACATCTTTAATTTCTTCTACAACTATGAAAACTTATCTTCAGGATTTTGTTGTGACCATGAGAAATGGACGTTACTGCGTACCTGTAAAACAGGAGTACAAAAATAACGTACCAGGTATGATTCATGATCAATCTTCAAGCGGTTCAACCTTATTCATTGAACCTATGTCCATAGTAAAACTTAACAACGATTTAAAAGAGCTCTTTGGTAAAGAGCAGGAAGAAATTGATGTAATACTAGCAAATTTAAGCAATCAGACTGCCGAGTATAATGAAATTTTAGAATCAAACTTAAATGTTTTAATTAACCTTGATTTTATTTTTGCGAAAGCATCTTTTTCAAAAACTTATAAAGGCAATGAACCTGTTTTTAATGAAGACGGGATTATTAATATAAAATGCGGAAGACACCCATTACTAGATCCAAAAGAAGTCGTTCCTACAAACATTAGGCTTGGAAATGACTTTAATATGCTTATTGTAACAGGACCAAATACTGGAGGTAAAACTGTTTCTTTAAAAACAACCGGATTACTTTCACTAATGGGACTTGCAGGTATGCATATTCCTGCTGATGAAGGTTCTTCACTTTCCATTTTTGATGAAATATATGCAGATATAGGTGACGAACAAAGTATCGAACAAAGTTTAAGTACTTTTTCTTCCCACATGAAAAATATTGTAAATATAGTTGAAGATGCAAATCAAAAGTCATTGGTACTTTTTGATGAACTTGGAGCTGGAACCGATCCTACAGAAGGTGCCGCTTTAGCAATTTCAATATTAACACACCTTAACAATCAAAGTATTAGAACAATGGCAACCACTCATTACAGTGAGCTTAAAATATTTGCTCTTGAAACCGATGATGTGGAAAATGCATCCTGCGAATTTGATGTAGAAACTTTAAGACCAACATACAAATTACAAATAGGTATTCCAGGCAAAAGTAATGCATTTGAAATCTCATCAAAATTAGGTTTACCTGATTATATAATTATCAAAGCCAAAGAGAGTCTAAATGCTAACGAAAAATCCTTTGAAGATTTATTAGCCAGTTTAGAGCACTCCAGAAAAACAATAGAAAAAGAGCAGGAAAAAATAAAGCATTATAAGCTTGAAGTAGAAACTTTAAAAAGTAAACTTGAACAAAAAAGAGAAAATATAGAAGATAGAAAAGAACAGATAATTAAAAAAGCAAACGAAGAAGCTAAAGAAATACTACAACAAGCAAAAGAATACGCTGATCTGACTATAAAAAATATCAATAAATTGTCAAAAAATTCTAATCTTTCAGATTTAGAAAAACAAAGACAGGGATTAGGTAAAAAATTAAAAGAAACCAACCAAAAACTAACTTTAAGAAATGAACAGACAAAGGTTGGAAATCATAAACCAGAAGATTTTCATATTGGTGATAGTGTCAAAGTTATTTCTTTAGGATTAAATGGAACAGTAAGCACACTACCTAATGCAAAAGGCGAGCTTTTTGTGCAAATGGGAATATTAAGATCACAGTTAAATATTAAAGACTTAATAATCATCGATGAAGAGGTTATAACTGCTCCAAATTTAAAACGAACAGGTGCAGGTAAAGTTAAAGTAGGTAAATCATCATCTATTACACCTTTAGAACTAAATATAATCGGTAAAAATATAGATGATGGAATTTCAGAACTTGATAAGTATTTGGATGATGCATATTTATCACATATGCCTTTTGTAAGAGTAGTTCATGGTAAAGGCACCGGTGCTCTTAGAAAGGCCGTTCATGCTTATTTAAAAAAAGCTTCACATGTTAAATCTTATAGGCTTGCGGAATTTGGAGAAGGTGATGCAGGCGTAACTATAGTAGAATTTAAACAGTAAAAGAAGGGTGGTAGGTTTTATGCAAAACAGGCAAAAGATACTCATTGTTGATGACGACGAGAATATTGCAGACTTAATTTCTTTATATTTGACTAAAGAATGTTTTGACACAAAAAAAGTTACCGACGGAGAAGAAGCACTAGAAGTAGTAAAAACTTATGAACCAAATCTTATTCTTTTGGATTTGATGCTTCCAGGAATTGATGGATACGAGGTTTGTAGAGAAATAAGAAAAGATTCTTCAGTACCGATAATAATTCTTTCAGCAAAAGGCGAAACCTTTGATAAAGTATTAGGATTAGAACTAGGGGCAGATGATTACATAAACAAACCTTTTGACTCAAAAGAACTGGTAGCAAGGGTAAAAGCTGTTTTGAGGCGTTATAAAAACTGTAAGCAAACAGAAGCTTCAAAAAAATCTGCTGACATTGTTGAGTATCCCGACTTGCTAGTAAGTTTAACTGACTATACAGTTAAATATATGGGCAAAACAATTGATATGCCACCAAAAGAAATTGAACTTTTACATTTTTTAGCTTCATCACCAAATCAGGTTTTTACTAGGGAACAGCTTTTAGATAGAATTTGGGGTTATGAGTATATCGGCGATACAAGGACAGTAGATGTTCATGTAAAAAGAATACGTGAAAAAATAAATGATCATCACTCATGGTCTCTTTCAACAGTTTGGGGAATCGGATATAAGTTCGATACAAAAGGGTAAAAATAATGTCAAATATCCTAATGAAAAAAACTCTTTATAATAAGCTTTTTTTGGGTTATTTTACTTTTGGTATAATAAGTCTTTTATTTCTATCTCTTGTTTTAAGTAATATAACTAGAAATTTATATGTTTCTGAATCAGAAACGCTAATAAAAAGCGGGGAATTACTCGCTGAGTCCATAAAAGATTCTCCAAATAATACTTCCGTAATTGATATATATTCTAAATCTCTTGATGTAGAAATCTGGTTTGTCGATACTCATGGTAATATTACCTATTCAACCAGTGAGACATCACCTATAAATATTTCTCCAGATGAATATCAAAATTTATTAAACAATATTTACCTTTTAGGTTCATTCGAACATTATCTAAATGAAACATCCTTAAGTGTTAATTCTACAAGTCTGGTTTTTCTTGGAGAAACACAAAATATCATTATGCATAAGCATACTGAACACCTAAATGAAGAAATGAATTTTTTAGCCAATATTTTTTTCATAACCTTTCTAATTTTATATTTATTATCTTTCATAGTTTTATTTATATTTACTGTTTTTGTATATAGACCAATAAGGCAGATTAGTCATGCCGCAACAGAATTTGCAAAAGGTAATTTCCAATACAAAGTTCTAGTAGTAAACACTGATGATGAGCTTGGTAAACTTGCAGCTTCTCTAAACTATATGGCATCACAGTTAAAGACACAAGAAGAGGATCAGAAAAAATTTATAGCCAATATTTCTCATGACTTTAGGTCTCCACTGACTTCAATAAAAGGCTATATTGAGGCCATGAAGGATGGCACCATTCCTCCCGAATCAATGGAAAGATATTTAGGTACCGTCCTATTTGAGACAAATCGCCTAAACAAACTTACTAAAAATCTTTTAACTATAAATGCATGGGGGAAAAAGGAACACCGATTAGACCTAACAGATTTTAATATAAAAACTGAAATCAGACACGCAATAGAGACTCTCGAAGTTCTCTCTAATAAGAAAAAGATAATATTTGAAACTACTTTTAAAACAAAATATTTTTTGGTAAATGCAGATAAAGAAAAAATCGAACAGGTTTTATATAACCTCATTGATAATGCAATAAAATTTAGTAAGTCTGGTTCAGTTATATCTATAACCGTTCATGATAAGGGTGAAAAAATATATGTTTCTATAAAAGATTCCGGTATAGGTATTCCTTCGGAAGAAATTCCAAAGATTTTTGACAGGTTTTTTAAACTTGATAAATCTAGAGGACGAGACAAGACAGGAACTGGTCTTGGACTCTCAATAGTAAAAGAAATTCTGCAACTACACGATGAGAACATTACCGTAGTAAGTACTGAAGGTGCAGGTACAGAATTTATGTTTACATTACAAAAGGCTAGTAAAAAGAAATAATTCTACCAGTCATAGTTATGAAGTTTTCCAGCGCTTTGCATTCCTTTAAAGTCATTTTGACGCAAAGCTTCATACAAAACAATTGCTACTGAATTTGATAAGTTTAGGGAACGAATTTCATGATTCATGGGAATCCTGATAGCCGTTTCCTTATTTTTTAATAAAATTTCCTCAGGAATACCAGCACTTTCTTTACCAAACATTATAAAGCAATTATCTTCAAAGTCAGCTTCAGCGTAGGTTTGTTCGGCTTTCGTAGTGGCCATGTATATCTTGGCATTTTGATTTTTCTCTAAAAAATCATCATAATTATCATATACAGTAACATCTAGATGCTCCCAATAGTCAAGTCCTGCTCTTTTTACCTCTTTTTGAGAAATTTTAAAGCCCATAGGTTCTATGAGGTGAAGCCTGGCACCTGTAGCTACACACGTTCTTCCTATGTTACCTGTGTTTGCTGGTATCTCAGGTTCTAATAAAACTATATTTATCATAAACTATTCACAAATCTTTCTATTCTGCTTAAAGCTTCTTTTAAATTATCAAGTGAATAAGCGTAAGAAATTCTTAAGAATCCTTCCCCACAATCACCAAATGCAGTTCCTGGAACTACTGCTACTTTTTGTGACTCTAATAATTTTATGGCAAATTCTTCTGAAGTCATACCAAACTTTTGTATATTTGGGAACATATAAAATGCTCCAAATGGTTCAAAACAAGGTATCCCTATTCTATTAAATTCATGTAATAGGAAGCGCCTTCTCTGATCATAAGATTTTCTCATTTCCTGAACATCTTTATCACCATTTTTAAGAGCCGCAACTGCTGCATACTGACTTGTTGTAGGGGCACACATTATTGCATACTGATGAATCTTAATCATCTGCTCCATTATGATTTCTGGAGCTACTGCAAATCCAAGTCTCCAACCTGTCATAGCATAGGCTTTTGAGAAACCATTTATTAATACAGTTCTTTCCTTCATCCCTTCAACCTGTATGATTGAATAGTGATCTTTTGTATAGGTAAGCTCTGCATATATTTCATCTGATAAAACATAAATATCATTTTCGATACAGATTTTTGCTATTTCTTCTAATTCATGTTTTTCTAATATTGCTCCAGTAGGATTATTAGGAAACGGTAATATAAGTACTTTTGTCTTTGGAGTAATTGCGTTTATCACCTGTTCCTTTGTAAGTCTAAAATCATCTTTTTCCTGCAAATCAATTATTACTGGTTCAGCATATGCTAGCTGTACACAAGGAAGGTAAGAAACAAAACTTGGCTGTGGAATAATTACTTCGTCACCTGGGTCTACCATAGCCCTTATCGCTATATCTATAGCTTCGCTTCCTCCAACAGTTATAATTACTTCTTTATCATAATCATATTCAATATTCATTTTTCTTTTAAAATAATTACTTACTTCAACTTTTAATTCCTTTAACCCTGCATTTGAGGTATAAAAAGTTTTTCCTTTTTCAAGGGAATATATCCCCTCTTCCCTAATATGCCAAGGGGTATCAAAATCCGGCTCTCCAACTCCCAAAGATATAGCATCTTTCATTTCCGTAACTATATCAAAGAATTTTCTAATTCCAGATGGTTTTATTTTCTTTACATTGTTTGATAGTGGGTCTCTCAAAATGTCACCTTCATTCTTTCATCAGTTTTTATATGTCCAATTTTAGTTCCGTTTTCTTTATATTTTTTTAATACAAAATGAGTAGCTGTACTTTGTATTGCATCCATTGGTGCTAACTTATCAGAAACGAACTGTGCAACTTCTTTCATGGTTTTTCCTTCGATAATAACAGTAAAGTCAAAACCACCAGACATTAAATACACTGTTCCAACTTCATCATAGTTATATATAGCTTCAGCTATTTTATCAAATCCTCTTCCTCTCTGAGGAGTTACCTTAACTTCAATAAGTGCAATAACTTTTTCATCATTTGTGCTATCCCAATTTATAAGTGTATGATATCCGCAGATAACCTTCTCTTCTTCCATTTTTTTGATTTCTTTTTCAACGGCGACTGCATCCTCGCCAATTAAAATCGCCAATTCATTAAAGTCAATTCTTGCATTTTGTTCAAGTACTGATAAAATCTTTTCTCTCATAGTAGTCGCTCCTTTTTAATTTGATTCAAGATATCTTTTCCCTTCCTGAGTTAAAAGTATCCTGTCATTGCTTTTTGTTAACTCTCCAATCAAATTTGCTTCGATTGAATTTTCTTTTAATCTATTTACCAAGCTTTTTCCATCTTCTGTAATCATAAGTAGAGAACCTGAAGAATTAATTTTGTATGGATTGGCATCTAATAGCTCTGTTATCTCTATTGTTTCCTGTTTAATATTTATATCTTTCAGACTTATATTCATTCCAAGTCCTGAGCCTGATCCTATTTCCCAAAGGCCCTTAAAAATACCTCCAGTGCTTAAATCATGCATTGCTATTACCCCATTTGATAAAGCAATTTCAGCTTCTTTTAAAATTGAAAAATCTTTCTTATATAAATCTATTCTATCTAAAAAAATTTCAGGAAATCTTTTTTTTAAAAATTCCTTATTATTTAAATATAGGTCTAACGCTCCTTTTGCACCAGCATGTTTACTCATTACTATCTGATGACCTGGTTTTGCCTTTTTAATATTTAATAATTCATTTTCTTTTATATGACCTAGAGCAGTTATCGTACATATAGCTTTATTTACTGAATCTGAAAGTTCTGAGTGACCTCCAATTATCTGTAGTCCTAATTCCTTGCACTCTTCATTAAAAATTTTCATTAATTTTCTAATGTCTGTCTCTTCAAAAAATTCAGGAAATAGAAAGTTTAATAAAACCCCTGTTGCTTTTCCACCTGATGCAGCAATATTATTTAACACCCTATATAAATAAGGTCCTTCTATATCATCTGTATTTATTGAAATTGGATTTGTCGAAAGCAATACCAGATCTTCCTTGGGTATTTTAACTGCAGCTGAATCCCTACATATACCTGCACCTATTATAACATCTTTTCTTTTTGATGTTATTTCTTTAAACACTGATCTTTTTAAAACCGCTTCTGATAGTTTTCCTGATTTCATACAAAGCCCTTTTATTTTATTTATATGTATTATATAATATAAGGCAGAACCATAGTCAGAACCATTGCTACCACTATAACAGAAATTATAATAACCGATACGATTCTTATGACTTTTTTGTTTCTACGATTAAACATATATAATACCCCGTTTCTAATATTTAATAAATATAATATAACATTTTTCAGATTGTAACAAGTACTGATTGGAGAAATTATGAGATTCCCTACAGTTTTAGGTATAGTAATCATTTTTATAACTTGGTTTGCATACCAAAGAAGAAAAAGTAAAATTTTACAGGAACAAGATAATGAACAATTTTGGAACAGAGAGTCTGAATCTAATTCGGTTCGTAAAAAGAGTCTGGATGATTTAGATTATATTTATCTACGCTCTGAAGAGTTTCCTATGGTTGCAGATGACGATACTATAGTTGGCCAATGTCATGAAGAGTTTAATAAACTCATAAATAAAAAATTTGTAAACTTAACTGGTATTACAAATACTGATTTAAAAATCATGTATGGTTCAGCAAATCTTCCTGCTTTATCCGAATATGATGATAACTTTACTGATCTGGTAAGACTTTTAAATAAATGGGGTAAAAGATTATATGAACTTGGTTTTGAGGATCAGGCTGTATTTATATTAGAATTTGCTGTAAAAACTAAAAGTGATATCAGTGAAACATATAAACTATTATTTAAAATATATAATCACCTAAACACACCAGAAAAAATTGAACACTTAATAAAAACAGCTGAGTCACTTAATTCTATTAATAAAAAAGTAATCTTAAAGTATCTAAACTCTGCCAAATGATGGACATTGTTTACTTAAAAAACATTCCTCGCATTTTGGTTTTCTAGCTATACATATCGTTCTTCCCAATGCAATAATCTGAATATTATATAGTATCCAATGATTCTTTGGTAATACTTCCATCAAATCATATTCTATTTTTTCTGGGTCCTCATTATTTGTAAGACCTAGTCTTTTTGATATTCTTTTTACATGAGTATCTACCACAATACTTGGATCATTAAAAATATTTCCCCTGATAACATTTGCTGTTTTTCTTCCAACTCCTGCTAATGATGTTAGATCTTTTATATCTCTAGGTACTTCTCCATTAAATTCATTAACAATTCTTGTAGCACAAAGTTTAATGTTCTTAGCCTTGTTTCTATAAAAACCAGTAGAATGAATATCTTTTTCAAGTTCTTTTAAGTCGGCATTTGCAAATTTTTCTATCGAATCATATTTTACAAACAAGTCTTTTGTAACCATATTTACTCTTTCGTCTGTACACTGTGCGCTTAATATTGTTGCTATTAATAGCTGCCAGGCATTTTCATGATTTAAGTAACATTTATAATCTGTGCCATACTTTTCATCTAACAATTCTAAAATTTCATTAAGATATTTCATCACTATAAGTTCTCCCATTTTTATAATCATATAAAACAAATATTTCTTTATTGTTATTAAGAATATTTTCTTTATATATCTCCATATGAGTCATATTTATAATTTGCTTAAGGCTATAGCCTGCATAGTTTTTAAAAAATCCCTCTTCAAACAACTTTGCATAGTTTTCCCTGATTGTTTCTGAGTATTCTTTTAAGTCTTTTGAGAAAGGGGGACGACTTTTTATTTTTTCTTTTATATAAATGTCATGAGTTAATAATTCTGCAAACTTCTCTTTTTCTACTGAGAATAAATCAGTAAAAAACTCTAACAATAAGTTATAGTTATTTATTCTTGAGTGTTTTGTAAATAAATTTTTCTCTCCGAAAAATTTTCCTAGTTTTTCATACATAATAAATGGAGAATCAAATTTTGTTTCTAAATAATTTATTGAATATTCAAAATTTCCACTATTATAATATGTTTCAAGGGCTTCTTCAATTTCTTTTAATTTTAATATTTCTTCATAATTAATCCATTTTGTATATAAGACCTCATATGGTGGATTTTGATCGTACACAATGTCATATTCTTCTATGTTTTCATAGATTAAAGACCCTTTTAAGACCTTTAAAAAGCCTAGTTGTAAATCATCTGGTTTAAGTGCATAAACATCCTCAAAAGACTTTTTAAAGTCTAAATAAGATTCATATGGAAGCCCAGCAATTAAATCAAGATGCTGATGTATATTTCCTATTTCACTGATATTTTTTGTAACCTGAGAAATTTTATCAAAATCTGTATATCTTTTAATTTCCTGAAGGGTTTTTCTATTTGTAGATTGAACGCCTGTTTCAAACTGTATTAAGCCTTCTCTAGCTTCTTTTAAAAATTCAAGCTGCTCTTCATCTATTAAATCTGCTGAAATCTCAAAATGAAAATTTGTATAATTGTTATCATTTTTAATAATATATTTTATTATTTGATTTGCATGTGCTTTATTACAATTAAATGTTCTATCTACAAACTTTACCTGTTTTACTTTTTTTTCAAGGAAAAATTTTAGTTCTTCTTCTACAATTTCTAGATTTTTAAATCTTAAGTTTTTATCTATGGAAGATAAGCAGTAACTACATGAAAAAGGGCAACCTCTGCTTGTTTCATAATATATTATTCTATTTTCGAATTCTTCTACATTTTTGTAAGGAAATATAAGTTTATCCATATCTATAGGATTTCTAGTTTCTGTTTTATAGGATTTTATTTTATCATTTATATATAGACCTTTAATATCTTCTAATTCTATATTTCTATACACATAATATTTGCAGATCTCTTTAAATGTTTCTTCGCCTTCTCCAATTAAAATACCTTTTATAAAATCATTTTGCATTGATATCTTTTCTGGATCATATGAAACTTCTGGTCCACCTAGCCAAATATCCAAATCCGGAAGCACCTTATTAATTAAATTAGCTATTCTTTTTATATATTCTATATTCCAAATATAGCATGAAAAAAATAAAACATCTGGTTTATTTTCATATATGTCTTTTAATATTTCTGGTTGTCTGTTATTTATTGTATATTCTTTTATAACTATCAAATCTTCAAACTCCTCGCTAAAAGATTTTAACGAATATACCGCTAAGTTAGAGTGTATATATTTAGAATTAATAGCAACTAACATTATTTTCATTTTTAAAAATCTCCTACCGATAAATTATCTCATACCATAAAACCCTAATCAAGATAAATTTGAGTACAAAAAAAGCGGGTGATGGGAATCGAACCCACGTATCTAGCTTGGAAGGCTAGTGTTCTACCATTGAACTACACCCGCGAAAAATATTTTATTAAATGCCGGCGATCGGAATCGAACCGATACGATGTTGCCATCACAGGATTTTAAGTCCTGCGCGTCTGCCAGTTCCGCCACGCCGGCGCGGAATATTATTCCAAATGGATGGAGAAGGATTCGAACCTTCGAAGACGTTGTCAACAGATTTACAGTCTGCCCCCTTTGGCCACTCGGGAACCCATCCAAATTACATCTGACAATATAAATTTATACCATAAAAAATACAAAAGTGCAAGTAGTACTTGAATAGATTTATAATATATTATAAAATAATTACATAAAAATGCATTTAGTGAGGTTTAAATATGAAGATTGTTATTCGAGAAGCCTTATTTACTGACCAGACTGAAGAATTTTTATCACCGTTTCAGCCCAAAACCTTTGATAAAGTAACACTAAGGTTTCGCACTGCTGTTAATAATGCAGACAATGTTTATTTATGTATCTCTGACAAAGAAATTATTATGCAAAAAAAATACAATTTAGGTGCACTGGATTATTATGAGGTGGAAATCGACCTCTTTGATAAACCAGTGCATTATTTTTTTAAGGTTATGCTTGGAAATGAAGTTTGGTTTTATGACAGGCTAGGTGCTTCAAAGTATATAACAAACAATTACGATTTTGTAATTATACCAGGATTTAAGACTCCAAAGTGGGCACAGGGTGCTGTTATGTATCAAATCTTTGTAGATCGTTTTTTTAATGGGAATTCTAAGAATGATGTTTTAACAAATGAATATAATTATTTAGGTAAAAATGTGGTTGGTGTAAGTGACTGGAATAAACTTCCTGGTGATATGGATATTAGGGAGTTTTACGGCGGAGACTTACAAGGGGTCCTTGATAAACTGGATTACCTTTCCTATCTAGGAATAGAGGCAATATATTTTAATCCTATTTTTGTCTCGCCTTCAAGCCATAAATATGATGTACAAGACTACGACCACATAGATCCACATTTTGGAGTAATTGTACATGAACAGGGAGATCTTTTAACTCCTGGATCAAAGGATAATTCTTTAGCAAGTTGCTTTATAAACCGTGTCACTAATAAAGAAAATTTAGAAGCTACGAATAATTTTTTTGCAGAATTTTGTGATGAAGTACATAAAAGAGGCATAAAAATTATTTTAGATGGAGTTTTTAATCACTGTGGCTCTTTTAATAAATGGCTTGATGCCGCAAAAATTTATTCTAGTAACGATGATTATGAAAAAGGAGCTCTTCAAGATGAAAATAGTCCCTATAGAAATTATTTTAAATTTGGAAAAAATAATTTCTATGAAGGCTGGTGGGGATATGACACTCTACCAAAACTAAACTACGAAAAATCTGAAAATCTATTCAATGAAGTAATGGAAATAGTTGAAAAATGGCTCAAACCACCTTTTAACATTGATGGATGGCGCTTAGATGTTGCAGCTGATATTTCTCATAGCAAAGAATATAATCACAAATTTTTCAAAGAATTAAGAAGACGAGTTAAGGCCATTAATCCTGAAGCCTTAATACTTGCTGAGCACTACGGAGATCCTTCGGAATGGTTACTTGGAGATGAGTGGGATTCTGTTATGAATTATGATGCTTTTATGGAACCTGTATCCTGGTTTCTTACAGGAATGGAAAAGCATAGTGATTTAAGAAAGGACAACCTGATTGGAGATTCAGAAAATTTCTTTAATACAATGTCCTATAATATGTCTAGATTTACTTGCCCTTCACTCTTTACAGCAATGAATCAGTTATCTAACCATGACCACTCAAGATTTTTAACTAGAACTAACGGTAAAGTAGGTAGAATAAACACCCTATGTTCGGAAGCAGCTTCTGAACATATTAATAAAGACATTTTTAGAGAAGCTATAATTATACAAATGACCTGGCCTGGGTCACCCACAATATATTATGGAGATGAAGTTGGACTAACGGGTTTTACTGATCCTGATAATAGGCGAACTTATCCATGGGGCAATGAAGACATTGAACTTTTAGAGTTTCATAGAGAAATCATTGAAATCAGAAAAAATAATCCTTGCCTTAAGTACGGTTCTATAAAAATGCTTTATAAAGACTATAATATTATTTCATACGCAAGATTTATTAAGGATAATATTATTATTGTTATAATAAATAATAATGATGAAGAAAAATTAATTGAAGTTCCAGTTTGGCATACAGGTGCCACAGATTCTGAAAAACTAACAAATCTTATTAGAACTTCAAAAGATTCGTATAATGTGGGAAGTAAAATATATGATATCAAAGATGGTAAACTTAAAATAGAACTATCACCATTTTCTGGAGCAGTTCTAAAAGTAAGTCAGTAATAAACAGTAAAAAGGATAACACTACGGGTGTTATCCTTTTTAGGAGAAGGTATTTCGTTTTTATGGGGTGTAGTAAAACTATATAATGTATTGGGGGGGGTTTTACAATACTTATTATAGCAATGGTAAATAGAAAAGTGTGCACAAACTTTACAAATTTGTGCACACCTTTTTGTTAATTTTATACTATTAATTTTTTTAGTTATAGATTTTTATATTGTAAATATGCATATATAACTGTTATTTTTAGCTACTTTATTTGATTTTCTATTTTTCTGATTCAAATAAGGCTTCAAATTCTTCCTGTCCGATTTTTTCTTTCTCAATAAGTAACTCTGCACACTTTGTTAAGACCTCTTTATTTTCATCAATTAGCTTTCTAGACTTCTCATAACACTCATCAACTATTTTCTTTACTTCTGCATCAATGAGAGCCGCCGTTGTATCAGCATAACCTCTAGTGTGAGCTAAATCCCTTCCAATGAAAACTTCATCTTCATCTTCGCCATAATTGATTAAACCTATTTTGTCTGACATTCCATATTTTGTAACCATTGATTTTGCTATACCTGTTGCCTGCTTAATATCTTGTGAAGCACCAGTAGTAATATCATCAAAAATTATTTCTTCAGCAATACGCCCACCTAAACTAACCATAATATTTTGAAGCATTTTGCTCCTTGTATTAAACATTTCATCTCTTTCAGGTAAAGGCATTGTATAACCCGCTGCTCCAGGACCTGTAGGAATAACTGAAATAGTATGTATCGGACCAACATCTGGTAATACATGAAATAATATAGCATGTCCTGCTTCATGATAAGCTGTAATTTTCTTTTCTTTATCAGAAATAACTTTACTTTTCTTTTCTGCTCCAATACCCACTTTAACAAATGATTTGTCAATATCTTCCTGAATTAGGAATGCTCTTTCTTTTTTAGCTGCTAATATTGCTGCTTCATTTAATAGATTTTCTAAATCCGCACCTGTAAAACCTGCTGTTGTCTGTGCCACTCTCTCTAGATTAACATCATCTCCAAGTGGTTTGTTTTTTGCATGTACTTCTAGTATTTCTTTTCTACCTTTTATGTCTGGTCTTCCTACCGCTACTTTTCTATCGAAACGCCCTGGTCTTAAAATAGCAGGATCAAGGATGTCAACTCTATTTGTAGCTGCCATTACAATAATTCCTTCATTTATACCAAAACCATCCATTTCTACTAACAACTGATTAAGTGTTTGTTCTCTTTCATCATGTCCACCACCCATACCAGTTCCTCTTCTTCTTGCCACGGCATCTATTTCATCAATAAACACTATACAAGGTGAGTTCTTTTTCGCCTCTTCAAAAAGGTCTCTAACTCTGGATGCACCAACACCTACAAACATTTCAACAAAATCCGAACCTGATATACTAAAAAAAGGAACTCCTGCTTCTCCAGCTACTGCTTTTGCTAATAATGTTTTTCCTGTTCCTGGAGGTCCAACAAGTATTACACCTTTTGGTATTCTTGCTCCCACCTCTATATATTTTTTAGGAGTTTTTAAAAAATCAACGATTTCTTCTAAGTCTTCTTTTTCTTCCTGCAGGCCGGCAACACCTTTAAAATTAATTTTTTTACCTGCGTCATTGACCATTTTAGCACGGCTTTTTCCAAAGTTCATCATTTTATTGCCTGCGCCACCACCACCTGCTGCTTGATTTGACATAAAACTAAAGAAAACAATTATGAGAATGAAAACTATTCCAAATGGCAGAATAGTAGTCATAAATATACTATCTCCTCTAACATCATCAAAATTATAATTTGTAAAACCAAGTTCTTCTATATCAGAAACTGCCTCTACAACATCAGGAACATATAACTGTCTTTCTTCTCCACTATCTAGAGTAACTATCAAGGACCCTGTAGGAACCTCCTGATTTTGTACTATTTCTATACTTGTCACCTGATTATCTTCTACATTTTCTAAAAATTCGTCATATTGGTAAGTATCTCCCGTAGCCTGCTGTGAAGTCATAAAATAAATCACTGCCAAAATTATAACTGCTATAACTACATAAAATCCAATGCCCTTAAACTGCTTGCCCAATCTTTAATCCTCCTTTTATAAGCATTAATCCCTTTTTATTTTACAACTCCAATGAAAGGTAAGTTTCTATATTTCTGATCGTAATCAAGACCATAACCTACTACAAATTCATCAGGAATTTGAAATCCCACATAATCAACTTTTACATCCACCTTTCTTCTATCAGGTTTATCTAAAAGTGTACAAAGTTTCAAACTTTTTGGACTTCTCCCCGTGAGAAGTTCCATTAGATACCTTAATGTATTTCCTGTATCAATTATATCTTCTACTATTATAATGTCTTTTCCTTCTATTTGTTCATCAAGATCTTTTACTATCTTAACAACACCACTACTTTCTGTACCTGCCCCATAGCTAGAAACTGACATAAAGTCAATCTCTACCGGCACATCTATTCTCTTAGCAAGTTCACATGCAAAAAATGAAGCACCTTTTAAAATACATACTATACTTACCACTTTTCCTTGGTATTCTTCTGTAATCAGCTTACCAAGTTCTCTTATTTTTTTATCTACTTCTTGTTCTGATATTAATACTTCAATATTATTCTTCATTTCATCCTCTAACATACTCAATTTTTATTATTTCTTTTGTTTCTTCAGTTACTTTAAATTCTTCACTCACCCTATGGCCAACCACCCAAACAACATTAGAATCTATTGCAAATAGCAATACTTTTTCTCTTTCTTCTTTAGGGATTTTTTCATCAACAAAATATGATTTGATTTTTTTTGTGTTGCCTTTAGAATTTATGGTTATATAGTCGCCTTCCTTACGGTTGCGTAAAAATAAAGTAGATTTCATTTTATCATAATCAAAGCATTTAGTATACATATTTTCCCCAATTTCAAAGGGTTTTAGATTGTTTTCAATTGAAATTAAAAATTTACCTTTTTCGTCTGGCAAAATATATTCACCCTGTTTAAAAATTTCCATATTTATTTTTTCATAATTATCTTTTGTCTCTTCAATTTCGATTTTTATACTTTTATATGTTTTAATCCCTCTAATGTTATATGGCAACATAACATACTTGCCAACTTTATTTTTTTCAAGTTTTAATACATCCTCTATATGAACCGAACTAATGTCTTTAAGCTTTCCTGCCACTTCTTTAATGGCTTTAATAATGACTCTTTTTTTTATTACTATATCTAAATCCTTAAATTTTTCTAAATCTATCTCAGGTCCATGGTAGACTTCATCGGTTTTTTTGCTTAAATAATTCTCTATTTCATTTAAGTAGGTTGCTGTATTTTGAATGTGAGAAACAGCCTCAGGATTTATAGACTCAATAACCTTTGGTAAAATTATATTTCTAACTGCATTTCTAGAAAACTCATTTTTTAGGTTTGAAGAATCTGTTTGATATGATACCTTTTTATCCTTTAAGTATTTTTCTATCTCTTGTCTTTTTAAACAAAGCAACGGCCTTATTATATTTCCTCTATTAGCTTTAATACCTGTTAAACCTTTTATACCAGTACCTCTAAACAGACTCAGTAAAACAGTTTCTGAACTATCATTCAAATTATGAGCTACAGCAATTTTATTGCAGTTATAATCTTTTAATACTTTATGAAACGCTTGATACCTTACATCTCTTCCTGCTTCTTCCAGAGATACTTTTCTTTTTTTTGATATTTTAGCTACATCAAAATTAAAAATAATGCATGGATATTTATATTTTTTACAAATTTTTTCCACAAAGTGTTCGTCTTTTTTTGCCTCTTTTCCACGAATGCCATGATTTATATGAACAGGAATTATCTCAATTGGTATTTCATTTTTAAGTTCATTCAACATTAAAAAAAGGCAGACTGAATCTGCTCCACCAGATATGCCAACCACGATTTTATCCCCTGAATTAATTAAATTATTTTCTTTAATGTAATCATATACTTTTTTATTCATATAAATACTATACTTTATAAAACCCCTAAAATCAAGGAGTTAAGAATTGGATAAAATTAAATCCCTGAAAATAAATTTCAGGGATTATTAACCATATCTATCATTTCATTTCAGGTTTAAAAATAATTTCGTTTGGATATATATATCCTAGTGTTTTTGCAACTTCTTCAACATATTTTTTTGTCTGAACATACTCTTTTTCAGAATCCAGCTCCTGAGTTCTTTTGTTTTCCTGATCTAAGACCTCTTCAAGTGAGGCTTTCTTTTCTTCTAGTGCTTTATTGCTTTTTCTCAGATTCAAGATTTGAAAGGTCATTACAATGCAAAGCATAACTACAACAATTGTAATAGCCAAAACACCCAGCCTTGATTTATTTATACGATGCTTCTTATTTTTTCTTTTTTTCATCATACATCACCTGTCAATATTTTATCTGATTTACATAATTTTTTCAAGTTTTTTATATATATTTATACATTTCTGAAGCATCATCTTTTTTAACATTATCAGCAACTCTTAAAACTTCAACGCTTTCTTCTTTATTACCATATTTTACTGTTATTATATCTGAAACTTTTACTTGAGTTCCTGCTTTTGCAGGTTTTCCATTTATCTGAACCCTTCCTGCATCACAGGCTTCATTTGCAATTGTCCTTCTTTTTATTAATCTAGACACTTTTAAATATTTATCCAGTCTCATTTTGACTCCTTTAAAAAAATTCCCTGCTTATAAAATAAGCAGGGTTTACCACTTCAAATGCTACAAGTATTATTAATTAGTTAATATAATCTTTTAAAGCTTTTCCTGCTTTAAATTTAGGTGCTTTTGATGCTGCAATTTTCATTGGCTCTCCACTTTGAGGATTTCTACCTTCTCTAGCAGCTCTTTTTGAAACTTCAAATGTACCAAATCCCACCAATTGAATTTTATTTCCCTTTTTTAGTTCGTCAGCTACGATGTCCGTAAATGCTTTTAACGCTTTCTCTGCATCTTTCTTTGATAATTCTGTTTTTGCAGCTACTGCTGCTACTAATTCCGCTTTGTTCATGAACAAAACCCTCCTCTGTTATGATTACGCTGCGACACAATCCCTGATTAATTTACATCGTATACACAGGTAGTTTTTTGAACAAATAACCACTATCCTGCAATTATTGCCCTCTATATATTTATAATCCTAAACCCCTGATTTGTCAAGGTTATTCAAGCTTTTTAGTACTATTATAATACTATTTTTTATATACAATTTACATAATTTTTATAGTACCCCTTTTTTCTTGTTTTCTTTCTCTAAAGCCTTTGCCTGTTTCCAGTTTTTTAGTGCTTCCTCTGCATTCTCAGCTTTTTTATCACCAAAAACATGAGGGTGTCTTCTAATCATTTTTTCGCTTACTCCCTGAACCACATCTTCGAAAGTGAATCTTCCCTCTTCAGATGCTATTTGTGAATGCATAAGCACTTGAAGTAGAACATCTCCTAATTCTTCTATTAAATTCTCTTCGTCTTTATTGTCTATTGCTTCAATCACTTCCCCGCTTTCTTCTATAAGACAAGGTTTTAAACTTTCGTGTGTCTGCTCCCTGTCCCAAGGGCAGCCATCTTCACTTCTTAATTTAGCAACTATTTCTAAAAGATCTGCTAATGAATATTTTTCCATAACGCCTCCTTGATTACCTATTTTATAAATGATATTCTAACACACATATCAAACCTTTTCTAGATAAATACTATTGACGAAATTTTAAATTTACGATTAAATAAAAGAAAAGGTTATGTTTGTTTTTCAGGAGGTTAATATGTTTGATAAGGTTACTGAAAAAGATTTGCAACGAATGAAAGAAGAATTAGAACATAGAAAAGTAGTTACTAGAAAAGAGTGCCTTGAAGACGTAAAAGAAGCAAGAGCTCATGGGGATCTAAGTGAAAATTTTGAATATAAGGCAGCTAAAAAAGTTAAAAATCAAAACGAAAGTCGAATAAGATATCTTGAAAAAATGATAAAAACTGCTGTTATTATTCCTGATGTTTCTAAAGAAGGAGAAATCGGTTTAAATGATTTAGTAACTATATATATTCCTGAAGATAAAGAAGAAACAAGTTTTAAAATTGTGACAACTGTAAGAACTGATTCTACAAATGGATTTATAAGTATAGACTCACCACTAGGAAAAGCTCTTCTTGGTCACAAAGTGGGGGAAACCGTAGCTGTAAAAATTAGTCAGGACTATTCATATGATGTAGAAATAAAAAAAATAGAAAAACTAGGTGATGACGGAACAGATAAACTTAGAAAATACTAGTAAACTATAAATTAAAAATGACTGGGGGATAGTCAAAAAATGCAATTTAGAAGAATGAAATATTTTCTTGTATTATCTGAAACTTTAAATTATACAAAAGCTGCCGAAAAGCTTTTCATCTCACCTCAAGCACTTGCTCGCCAAATAGTGCTTTTAGAAGAAGAATTAGGGGCAAAGCTTTTTGAAAGAACCACTAGAAAAGTAAAACTTACCGAGATTGGAAGAATATGCAAAAAAGAATACACTAGAATTAACAATGATCTAGATGATACAAATGAAAGAATCAAAAATATTATAAAATCAATTGATAATATTTTAAAAGTCGGTTTTTTTTCGGAAATACCTAAGAAAAAAATAATTTTACCTATTATTAATATGATAAAAGACATTTCTCCTGAATTAGAAATGGAATTTTTAGCAGGTTCTATGGATGAAGCTAAACAAATGTTACATGAAGATAAAGCAGATATTGTAATTACAATCGCACATGATTACGAAGACTGGATTGATTATGAAAGAGTAAATTTAATTGTATCTCCTGCAAAAATTGTAGTTGCTCCTAGTCATAAATGGGCAGACAAAAAAAACATTCCAGAAGAAGAAATGAAAGAATCTTCTATATTACTTTTAGAAATGAATAGACCTGAAGAAGTAGATAGTTTTTATCAAAAGTATAGTGATTCAAAACGAAACTTTGCAAAAAACTTCACCTCTATGGTTACAACCCTTGAATTAGGAAGAGATTTTGCAGTTTTTCCAAAAATGTTTAATGATATGTATAATATGAATTTAATATATTTTGATTTGCCAGAAAAAATGAGATTTAATTATAGACTTATGTGTGTAGCAAAAAGAGATAATCCGAAAAAAGAAGTTGCCGTTATAATGGAAGGATTAAAAGAAGAATCAAAAAACTATACACTTTAAAATTTTGAATACCCTATTTTCAACTAAAAATTGAAAATAGGGTATTTTTAAGTGTTTCTCTTATAAAAATAGATATTATATAATGAAAGCATAAATATTATGTATTGGAGGCGAATAAAAATGACAGAAAGACAAAATATGCAACTTGTATGGGAACATAAGCAACCAGAGTGGGTACCAATGATAAACACCGCCGCTCAAATGCTTATTACTCCTGAAATCAATGACAGACCTTTGTTTCAAAACGGTCCAGACTGGTTTGGTTTAGAATGGGCTCTTGGAGAAGATGTAAACCTTATGACACATGTTGTTCCAGGACAAGAATTGTTTGACGATATTTCTGAATGGAAAGAATACATTAAATTTCCAAGCTGTAAGGATTTAGACTGGGATGCAATCAGCGCTAGAACAAAAGCTATGTGGGAAGACAAAGAAGAAAAAATGGGTTACACCGTAGGTAATATGGGAGGATTTGAAAGACTAAATGCAATGATGGGATTTGAAAACGGTCTTTGCGCCCTATATGATGACGAAGAAGCCTATAAGGAGTATGTAAATGCCTATGCTGATTACAGAATTGAGCAATTTGAGTATATTAAAAAATATATGGATGCTGATTTTGTAATGATGCACGATGACTGGGGAAATCAAAAAGATATGTTTTTATCCCCTGAATTATGGAGAAAATACTATAAGGAACCTGAAAGAAGAATGGCTGCTAAAGCTCATGAGCTTGGAATGTATTATATGCATCATTCTTGTGGTGTTATCGCACCTATAGTTGGAGATTTAATCGAAATAGGTGTAGACTCATGGCATGCTGTGGCACCAAATAACAATTGGGAAAAAATCAAATCTGAATTTGGTGATAAAATTATTTTTGCTGGAGGTGTTGATCCTCAGGTTACAGATGTACCTGGTGTAGATGAAGAAGTTATCAGAGCAGAAGTAAGAAAAACTATTGATATTCTTGGAAAAGGTGGAGGACTTTTAGCCTCTTCATCAGTAATGTTTTCAGTTGTACCTGGTGTAGATAATATTATAAATGATGAAGGTAAAAAGTACGGACAATACAAATAATAAAGAGGAGGATTTGTTATGATTAGTTTAACAGGAAAATGGGATGTGGTGGTACACACTTTTATAGGAGATCAATTCGCATTTCATGAATTAAATGTTGAGGGAAACAAATTGACAGGAACAGTTACTGACAAAGGAAACGGGGCAACTGCAGAAATTTATGACGGAGAAATTGATGGCAATAATTTTAAATATGAATTCAAAATAAAAATACCTATTGGTCATCTAAAATTTAAAATTAGTGGTGAAGTTCAAGATGACAAAATAAAAGGCGTTTCTAAAAATGCAATGGGTAAATTTAATTTTGAAGGAACAAAACTTTAATACCAATTAAAACCTACATATAGAAAAAAATGTTGTGATCACTATAAGTGTTATAGTAATCACAGCATTTTGTTTTTCAAAGTTTTATAATAAACCTGTACTAAAATATCTTTCTATTCTATCTGGAAGCACTGTTGCAACTCTAACTTCTTTACCGTACTTTTCCGTTATATGAATGGCTGCCCACACATTAGCGCCAGAGGAGGTTCCACATAAAAGTCCCTGAACTCCAGCTAAATCTCTGGCTGTCTGAACTGCATCTTCATCTGAAACCTCAATTATGTCATCGATTAAATGGGTTTCTAGTACATCTGGGATAAATCCATCTCCTATACCTTGTATACTATGAAGACCAGGCTCGTGTCCTAAAAGTGCTGATACATTTTTAGGCTCAACTGCAACTATTTTAACGTTTGGATTTTTTTCTTTTAAGTATTTTCCAACACCTTGAAGGGTTCCACCACTACCAAGACCTGATACAAAAACATCTATTTTTTCTTCCATTTGTCTATATAATTCTGGACCTGTTGTAGAATAATGTATGTCTGGATTATCCTGATTTACAAACTGCTGTGGCATAAAATACTCATTTCCATTAGCTACTATTTCATTAGCTTTATCTACTGCTCCTCCAATGCTAAGTTCTTTTGGAGTTAATACCAGTTCAGCTCCCAAAGCTGTAATAATCTTTTTTCTTTCTTCACTCATATTTTCTGGCATTACTATTATAACTTTATAGCCTTTTCTAACACCAACTAATGACAAACCAATTCCTGTATTACCTGATGTTGGCTCAACAATTATCATGCCTTTTTTAAGGGTTCCTTTTTTCTCAGCCTCTTCGATCATATTTTTTGCTACTCTATCCTTTATACTTCCCCCTGGATTTAAAAACTCTGCTTTTGCAAAAATATTCAATCCTGTCGTAGATTTAAGATTTAATAAGGGTGTATTTCCTATTAAATCTAAAATATTTTCTGTATACATTTTAAGTCCTCCTAATTATTATATTCTAAGCTTTTCTAATTCTTTTGAAAGCATCATAAGAATCTGTTTTAAGTTTTCTACTTCCATAATATTTTTTTCTGGATTATAGATAAAATATGGCTGTGCTTCTCCAGTAAATTTCAACCTTCCCTTTTTATTGTTTATTATTTCAGGAATTTTTGTTACATCAATTTTGGCATTTTTATACATTATCATTTTTATTTTACCTTGATCTATAGTTAGTTCCTGTACATAATTTCTATGCATCAAGGCTTTTATCAAGGCTATATATAATAAGTTTTGAGTAGATTTTGGCATATCTCCAAACCTATCCATAAGTTCATCCTGCATATCTTCGTATTCTTCCTGATTTTCAATAACAGAAATTCTTTTATACATTTCAAGCTTTAATGCTTCATTCTTAATATAACCAGGTGGTATATATGCGTCAATGTTAACTTCAACAGTTGTTTCAAAATCTTCTTGTACTTCAATTCCTTTAAGACCAGAAACTGCTTCATTTAACATTTTACAATACAAATCATAACCAACCGCTTCCATATGACCGTGCTGTTCAGAACCTAAGATATTACCAGCGCCTCTGATTTCTAAATCTCTCATGGCTATTTTAAATCCAGATCCCAGTTCTGTAAATTCCCTAATTGCCTGGAGCCTCTTTTCTGCAGTCTCTTTAAGCATTTTATCCCTTTTATACATTAAAAAAGCATAGGCTGTTCTATCTTTTCTTCCTACCCTACCCCTTAATTGGTAAAGCTGTGACAAACCAAACATATCTGCATCATGTATAATCATTGTATTTACATTAGATATATCAAGTCCTGTTTCTATAATCGTAGTAGAAACTAATACCTGAATTTCTCCTGACATAAATTCAAACATAACTTTTTCCAATTCTTTTTCATTCATTTGACCATGAGCATATCTTACTACTGCATCAGGACATAATTTTTGAACATTAGAAGTTATTCTTTCAATGTCATTTACTCTATTATATACATAATACACCTGACCAGACCTTAAAAGCTCCCTATTAATAGCTTCTCTAACTATTTCATCATCATACTCCATAACATATGTCTGTATTGGCACTCTGTCTATTGGTGGTTCTTCTAAAACACTCATGTCCCTAATCCCAATCAAACTCATATGTAGGGTTCGTGGAATCGGGGTGGCTGTTAGGGTTAGAACATCTACATTTTGCCTTAGTTTTTTAATTTTCTCTTTATGAGTAACTCCAAATCTCTGCTCCTCATCTACAACTAAAAGACCCAAATCTTTAAATTCTACATTATCAGATAGTAGTTTATGTGTACCTACCACAATATCAACCATACCTTTTTTAATGTCTTCCAAAACTTTCTTTGTATCTTTGGCCCCTTTAAATCTTGATAAAAGTTCTATTCTTATAGGATAATTTTTCATTCTTTCAACAAAAGTATTATAATGCTGCCATGCAAGAATAGTAGTTGGAACTAAAACAGCAGTCTGTTTATCTTCTTGAGCTGCCTTAAAAGCTGCTCGAATAGATATTTCAGTTTTTCCATACCCTACATCTCCACAGATTAGGCGATCCATTATTTTGCTGCTTTCCATATCTTTCTTTGTATCTTCAATGGCCGTAAGCTGGTCATCTGTTTCAACATAAGGAAACAACTCTTCAAACTCCTGCTGCCAAACAGTATCCTCAGAGTATTTATAACCTTCCTTAGCCTGTCTTATGGCATATAATTTCACTAAGTCTGCTGCAATATCTTTTACGGCTCCTCTAACTCTGGTTTTTGTTTTATTCCATTCCTGGGTACCTAGTTTATTTAATCTGTGCTTCCCAGAATCAGCATCTGCGAACTTTTGAATAACATCAAAACTTGTTGCTGGTATATAAAGGGTTCCTGTTCCTGCATATTCAATTTTTATATAATCTTTAGATTTTTTTTCTACTTCAATTTTTTCTATTCCTCTGTATATACCTAGACCATGGTTTTCGTGAACCACATAATCACCTAGGTTTAAATCAGTAAAGCTGTTTATTTTATTACCCTGATAATTAGTTTTTCTTTTTTTTCTTGGTTTTTTAGTTCCAAATATATCTGACTCAGAAATCACTACCATTTTTATATCAGGATACTCAAAGCCACTATGAAGATTTCCATGGGTTACCATAATTTGACCTTTATTTAAAGGTTTTGTAAGATCTTCTGAAAAATATGCATTAATATCAAACTCTCTAATATTAGCAGCTAATCTACTAGCTCTAGTTCTAGATGCAGAGAAAATAATCACTCTATAGTTTTCATTTTTATATTTTTTTTAAATCTTTTATCAATAGTTCAAAGCTATTATTATAAGAATTTATACTTTTTGCTTCAATAAGATAATCATTCTCTACCTGAAAGTTCTTATCTTTCTTAATAAGACCTGATAATAATACTAGCTTTTTGCCATTCAACCTAGATACTATCAAATTCAATGAAAAAAGAATGTTTGCCTGTCCCGGAAGTATATACCCCTTTTCTAGTCTATGAGTCATACTTTCTGAAAATTCTAATTCTGTTACTTCTCCTTTTGAAATAACCTTTGTAGGATCATCGATAAAATAAAGAGTTTCCTCATCTTTAAAGTAATCTAATATAGAAACCGTATTCCCATAAAAGTAGTCAATATATCCTTCTAAAGAGGAGCCAGTAAATTCAGAAATGATAGTTTTTATTCTATGTGCTTCTTCAGTCTTAAAATCTTCTCTAAATTTTTTTTCAAGCTTATCTGCTTCAAACTTAATGTTATTTAGGCCTTCATCTATTTCTTCCTGAGACAATATATATTCTGTAGCAGGATATATAACTATTTTTTCTAAATTTTCTATTGACCTCTGACTCATGATATCAAAATATTTTATTGAATCAACTTCCCTGTCCCATAAGTCTATTCTTACAGGTACTTCTTCAGTGTGTGGAAATATATCTATAACACTTCCTCTTATAGAAAACTGACCAGAAGCTTCTACTTGAAAAGTTCTTTCATACCCAAGTTTTATAAAACTCTCAATGCATTTATCAAGATTAACTTCTTCTCCCACCTTAATTTCCATTATATTGTTTTCAATATAACTTATAGGCAAAACTTTGTTCATTAATGATGGCAAAATCATTATAATCGTTGCAGGTTTTTTCTCAACAATTTGTTTGACTGTTTCAAGCCTTTTTTTAACAATAAAATTACCCTGCATATCTGCACTATAAAAAATAAAGTCTTTTGCAGGGTAAACAAAGCATTCCTTGTCAAATACTCTGTAATTTTCATATAAATCTTTTGCACGCTGTTCACTAAAAGTAACGATAACTTTGTATTTATATCCTTCGCCTATTGCATTTATAAGATGTGGGCTCTGTGAAGGATTACACCCGCTTACCGATACAGATTTATTATCTTTATTAATAGATTTTATTATATCGTTATACTCTTTTAATTCTCTCAAAGGAGCTATTAGTGTCTCCAATTATTTCACTCCCTCGCTATTCATCTTGCGCTTTATTGAAGATATTCATTGCTATATCTATATCTTTTTCAACTATCATTTCTACTGCATCCACAATTCTATCTATGCCTTGGTCTATCTTTGCTCTTTGTATACTATCAAACCTACTTAGAACAAAATCGGCCAAATCCATTTTTCCAGGTTTTTCTCCAACTCCCAAACGAATTCTTATAAATTCCTGAGTATTCATATGTTGAATTATACTTTTTATTCCATTATGCCCACCTGCACTACCTTTTTTTCTGATACGAAGTTTGCCCTCTGTTAGACTCACATCATCATAGATAATTACACATTCAGATTCAAAATCTACCTTGTAATAATCCACTATTGATCTAACTGACTCACCGCTTAAATTCATATATGTCATAGGCTTAACCAAAAGTACTTTTCTTCCACCTATTATTCCCTGTCCTATTAATGCTTTGTGCTTTCCTATGTTTACACTTATACCATTTTTTTCTGCAATTTTATCTATTGCATCGAAACCTACATTGTGCCTTGTTTTTTTATACTTGTCAGAAGGATTTCCCAACCCTATTATGATGTGCATCTTTTTCCTCTTTTCTATAGTGATTAGATATATTATACATTAAGAACGTTAAATAAAAAAGAGCTCCCTTTGAATTTCTCAAAGGGAGACTAATACTTTTATTCTTGAACTTATATAAATCTTATTTATACTGTTTCTGGCTCCTCCGATAATGCCTGCTCGTATCGTTCCAAAATTATTGTCTGTATTTTTTCTCTGGTGTTGGAATTAATAGGATGGGCAATATCTCTATATTCTCCATCTGCTGCCTTTCTACTAGGCATAGCTATAAATAATCCTTTTTCACCTTCAATAACCTTAATGTCATGAACAACGAATTCTGTGTCCAAAGTTATTGAAACTACAGCTTTCATTTTCCCCTCCTTAGCTACCTTTCTTACTCTTACATCTGTGATTTGCATTGTAAAGTTCCCTCCTTAGTTTGTGTGTGTTGATTAATTATGTACTACATACAACCTCTATTTTACCATTATTTCCAATGTGAGTTGTATTTGGTCTTATTGTTGTACTGCTTTCTATTATACAATTTTCTATATATGCATTATCTCCAATATGCACATCGTTTAGTATTATAGAATTTTTAACTGTACAATTATTCCCTATAAAAACTTTTCTAAACAAGACAGAATCTTCTACACTCCCATTAATAATGCACCCACTTGAAATAATACTATTTTTTACATTTAAATTTATATTATATTTTGCAGGTGGGAAATCATCTGCTCTTGAATAAACTTCGGGATATTCTCTAAAAAAGTAATCCCTTATACCCTTCTCTAAAAAATCCATGTTAGTTTTATAATATTCGTCGACAGTGGAAATACACTTCCAATAATCTTCGATTTTATAACCATAAATACGCTTAATATTTTTATATCTCATTAATATATCATTAACAAAATCATACCTATATTCACTGGCGGCTTTTTCTACTAATTCAATTAACAACTGTCTTCGTAAAATATATATCCCTGTTGAAACAGTTCTTAAATTTGTAGACATTGGCTTTTCTTCCATGTTAATGACTTTTCCATCATCAGAAAGTTCTAATAGCCCAAATCTACTGTAATCACCTTCATTTGGTAAGTCTTTACAAACAATAGTAATATCAGCATTTTTTCTAATGTGATATTCAATTGACTTATTAAAATCTATTTTATAAATCGAGTCCCCAGGTGCAATTACAACATATGGTTCATGACTTCTTTTTAAAAATTCAATATTTTGATAAATGGTATCTGATGTTCCTTGGTACCAATAACTATTTTCAGAAGTAATAGAAGGAGCATAAAGATAAAGCCCTCCTTGTTTTCTACCAAAATTCCACCATTTTGAGGAACTAAGATATTCATTTAATGATATCGCATTATATTGGGTAAATACGGCAACTTTTTGTATATTTGAGTTTGACATACTACTAAGTACAAAATCTATACTTCTATAGCTTCCCGCTATTGGCATAGCTGCAATGGCTCTTTTTTTCGTTAGCTCTTTCATGCTAAAAACATTGCCTACAGCCATTATTATCCCAACTGCTCTCATCTAGTATTCACCAGCCTTTATAATATACTCCCCGCTTTTTAGTACGCCCTTTTCATAGTCGTTTTCGTCAGTATATCCTAAAACCGCTGTGTTTTTTCCAATTCTTACATTATCTGGTATTTTTGTAGTGTCCCCTATAATTACTAGATCTTCTGTATAAACATTATTATCAAGCTTACTTTCAGCCAGTTCACCAATTCCGATAACTACTCCGTCACCTATCTTTGTGTTTTCAGCAATAATAGCTTTATTAATAACACAATTTTTCCCGATAGTTGTATTTCTCATAACAATACTATCTTTGATTATAGTCCCATCTTCTATAACCACCCCTGGACTAATCACGGAATTATAAACTTGGCCATATATTTCAGTACCTTCTCCAATGATACTTCTTTCTATTTCTGAATTCTTCGAAATATACTGAGGTGGCAATATATCCTCTTTTGTATATATTCTCCAAAATTCTTCATATAAGTTAAATGCAGGAATTATATCTATCAGTTCCATATTTGCCTGCCAGTAGGATTTTAAGGTTCCTACATCCTTCCAATAACCTGTATATTCATATGCAAATAGCTTTTTTCTTCGTTCATAACAATAAGGTATTACATGCTTTCCAAAATCGCATCCCTCTACATCTTTAAGATTTTGAAGTGCTTCCTTTAAGAGGCTCCATTTAAATATATAAATACCCATCGAGGCTAAATTCCCTCTAGGTTGATCTGGCTTTTCTTGAAACTCTATTACACTATTATCAGTATCGGTAATAACTATTCCAAATCGTTTTGCATCTTCATAAGGAACAGGCATAGTAGCAAGAGTAACATCTGCCTTATTTGCCTTGTGATATCTAAGCATCAGTTCATAATCCATTTTATAAACATGATCTCCTGATAAAATAAGTACGTATTCTGGATTGTATTGTTCTATAAATGCTGAGTTCTGGAATATGGCGTTAGCTGTTCCTGTATACCATTCACTATTCTCCACTTTGGCATACGGGGGCAATACTACAACTCCACCAACATTTCTATCTAAATCCCAGGGAATCCCTATACCAATATGAGAATTCAACCTTAAAGGTTGATACTGAGTGAGTACTCCCACTGTGTCAATCCCTGAATTTATGCAGTTACTTAAAGGAAAATCTATTATTCTATATTTACCTCCAAAAACTACTGCTGGTTTAGCTGTGTTTGATGTAAGAATTCCAAGCCTGCTACCATGACCTCCAGCCAAAAGCATTGCTATAATTTCTTTTTTTATCATGTTTCACCTCTTTTTACCAACACAGCAATTATAACATATTTTATGTGAATAGTGAACAAATTTTTGTTAAATTTACACACTTTTTTCAATAAAATGACAATAAAAAAACACCTTTACTATATATTGTATAATAAAGGTATTTTTTGAAAAATTTACACTATATCTAAACTTTTAATTTAAGTAAAAATCGTCTTCTGGCATAGCTCCACCCACTGATGCAGGGTTTTGTTCGAATAATGTTTTTAAATATCCTGAAATATCTAACTTCATTTCATCTTTTGACTGAAATCTAACATTCATATAAGGTATTGCCATCTGCGCTATTTCTTTTGTAAATATTCCATATTCTCCCACTAGTTCAGAAGCCTCTTCTATATTTTCATTAACAAAATTAATTGATTCTGAATATTCTGCTAAAAATGCTTCTACAGCATCTGGATTTTCTTCGGCAAAAGCTTTTCTGACAACTAAGACTCCTGTAACAACAGTTGAGTCATCGTTTACTTTTTCCCACTCTTCTGATACATCAAGAGCAACTCTTACATTTTCATTTTGACTCATTGCAATTGAAACATAAGGCTGTGGCATCATAGCTATTGAATCTGAATTTGAAGACAAAAATGCTGCTACTTCTGTAGATTCACTTTTATACTCAACAAAAACATCTGTACCAACAGTTAATCCATAAGATGCCAAAAGATAATTTAGTGTGTATTCTGGCGTTGCTCCCTGCCCTGTTGAAATAATAGTTTTCCCTCTTAAGTCTTCTACAGAATTAATTTGATTTCCTGTTTCTACTATATACAATACTCCGTATGTGTTTATAGAGGCAACCTGAATTTCTCCCTCGGTTTTATTATATAAAACACTAGCTAAATTACATGGCACCGCTGCCATATCAATCTCACCTTTAATTAAACCTGTCGTAACTTCATCAGGCGTTCCGTAAACTGTAAAGTCATAGTTATTAGCTGTTTCTTCACCTTCAGAATCTTTCATAAGCTTTACCATACCTATTGCCGTTGGACCTTTTAATGCAGCCACATTTATGTCTATCTTTTCTGCGGCTATGGTTGTTTCTTGCTCATTATTATTTCCTCCACATCCTGTGAAAACTGCCACTGCTAAAGCAAGTGCCAAAATTAATGATAAAATTTTTCTTTTCATTTTACTCCTCCATGTCATTTAAATTTTTGAATACTGAGTTTTAACACTTATTCCTTTAAGCATTCCAAGTTTCCCTGACAAAGAACTTATTATATCGTTAGGAGCATCAATAACAATACTTATAATATTGATTTTCTTTTCTTTATATGGCAAACCCATTCTTCCTATGATATATTCAGAATATTCGTGAAGAATCTCATTTAATCTACCTATAGTAGATGACTCACTAGCTATAATTCCAATTAATGCAATTCTATTTTCCATATAAATAATACTCCTTTTTAAATCAACTGAACTAAGAGTTCGTTTACAACGCAATTATTTCCTTACCCGCGACTCTGCGCTCCCTCGATGAGTTTGATTTACTAGGTAAGTTCAGAGACCTTTCCTATTAAATCAAAATTCCATGCTTTAACAGACATGGAATCAAATAAACATATTCTCCATCGCCTTGTTATTTAGAATAACTTCTTTTTCAGTACGATTATTTTATAATAGCATCTTTCTCAGAAATTTAGTAAATCTTTAAAATCTGCTTAACTACTTAATATTATCAAATTAACCTAAATTAGTCTATAAAAGTTTTTTATTTAACAAAGCTTTTATTATTATATGTCAGCATATATAAATTGAAAAAAGCTCTCAGAAAAATTCTGAGAGCTTAACTTTTAGTACGAATAATAGAAATATGAATTTGCAGAGGTTAAACCAATATTTTTCTCATGCAATCTTAAAGTATAATCATCAACAATGTAAAATGGTATTATCTCTTCGTTATCTCCTGCGTAACCAGAGAAATCTCGACCATCAACATATAACTCAATATAACCTGGTGTATCCTCCGAATAATAGCCCCATATTGATCCCATTCCATCTCCTAGATTTACTTCAAAATAGAACGATCCATCATTATATAGGTATAGTGTTGGGTAATATCCTGGTGAATACATAGAGTCATCATCACAAACATATGTGCCGGTATAATAATAAGCATCACCATATCCATAATCATCATAGTCGTCATAATAATCATCACCATAATAATCATCATCATAGTAATCATCATCATAGTAGTCATCACCATAATAATCATCGTCATAATAATCGTCATAATAATCATCACCATAGTAATCATCTGTATGAGAAGATGGATTGATAACATTATTTCTCATGCCAAAAGGCAAACATGCTGTAAAAATCAACGATATACTTATTAGCAAAAGCGCCATAGTAATCTTTTTCATACTTATCCCTCCTAGATAAAGATATATATAAATTATATCATAAAAATCAAGACAATGGTATAATAATAAAGTACTTATTTTGAAAGGTGGGAAAAACTTGAATACTAGGATATATAATGCAAATATTTATAATGGTGAAAATGATTTTACCCTTTTATCAGGAGAATTACATATAAAAAATGACAAAATTTCTTATATAGGAAATAAGCCTGATAAAAATATAAAATTCGATAAAGAAATTAATTTAAATGGTAATTTAATAATACCTGGCTTTAAGAATACTCATACTCATTCTCCAATGACTTTTTTAAGATCATATGCGGATGATTTGCCCTTAAGTGTATGGCTAAATGAAAGGGTTTTTCCAATGGAGGCTAAACTGAGGGAAGATCATCTATATACTTTTACAAAAATTGCTCTTTTAGAATATATTCAAGGCGGTATAACTTCCTGTTTTGATATGTATTTTAATATTGAACCTATAGTAAAAGCCTGTGAAGAATATGGATTTAGAATGGCCTTTTGTGGTGCTGTCAATGATTTTTCTGAATCTATAGAAATTTTAGAATCAAATTTCTTAAAATATAACCAAAAAGATTCTCTAATATCATATAAGCTGGGATTTCATGCTGAGTACACAACCTCTATTGAAATTTTAAAAGAAATTGCTGCTCTATCAAATAAATATAAAGCACCTGTTTTTACTCATAATTCAGAAACAAAGTTAGAGGTAGAAAATTGTATTAAAAAATATAACATGTCCCCCACTGAACTCTTTGAAAGTATAGGAATGTTAAACTATGGTGGAGGGGGTTTTCACTGCATATATTTTAATGAAAATGATTATGAAATATTCAAGAAAAATAATATGTGGGTTGTTACCAATCCAGCTTCCAATCTAAAACTTTCAAGTGGTGTTGGAAAAATATCAAAAATGTATAAATATGGACTAAATATAGCTATTGGAACTGACGGTCCTGCAAGCAATAATAGTTTGGATATGTTTAAGGAAATGTATCTATTGACAGCTCTTCAAAAATTAATTGAAAATGATCCTGCTGCCTGCCCTGGTGAAGATGTTTTAAAAATGGCAGTTAGTAACGGGGCAAATGCTATGGGGCTAACTGAATGTAACTCACTTAAGGTAGGTAAAAAAGCCGATTTAACAGTAATTGATCTAAACAAACCAAATATGCAGCCTAAAAATAATATATTAAAAAATATTGTTTATAGCGGCTCAACATCTAACATAATTTTAACAATGATAAACGGTGAAATTCTTTATAATAATGGTGAATTTTTAATTAATGATGATATAGAAGAACTATATAATTGTGCAAATAAATATATGTTGGAATTTTCAAAATAATTAGTTATAATATAAATTGGAATTTATAACAGGATGGTAAAATAATGTATAATATAGAATTTGATAAAAAAATTAATGTTCATTTCATTGGTATAGGTGGCATTAGCATGAGTGCTCTTGCTGAAATATTGCTATCTAAAGGCTTCTTAGTGTCAGGATCGGATTTAAAAGAATCTGCTTTAACAAAAAAGCTGGAGATGTTAGGTGCAAAGATTTATTACGGACACCACAAGGAAAATATAACAAATGACATAGATGTAGTTGTACATACAGCTGCAGTTAAAGAAGATAATCCCGAATTAATTGAAGCAAATAATAAAAATATACCTATTATAACAAGAGCTGTTTTATTAGGACAGATCATGAAAAACTACGATACTCCAATTGGCGTGTCTGGGACACACGGAAAAACAACTACAACATCCATGATTTCTCAGATACTTATTGATTCACAAAAAGATCCCACGATTTTAGTAGGAGGGATGTTGGACGCAATTGAGGGCAATATTAGATTAGGAGATTCACAAACTTTTTTAACAGAGGCATGTGAATATACTAATAGTTTTCACTCCTTCTTTCCAAAAGTTGCTGTTATCTTAAATATTTCTGAAGATCATATGGACTTTTTTAATAATTTAAAAGAAATTGAAGACAGTTTTAAAAAATATGCATCCCTAGTCCCTAATGATGGAACTGTGGTGATTAATTCTGAGATTAAAAATATTGATTATATAAAAGAAGGTTTAACATCAAATATTGTAACCTTCGGTTTAAACCCTGAAATTAGTGATTATTCAGCCATAAACGTAACCAACAGTAGCTACAAAGGAGCTTCTTTTGATTTAGTTTATAAAGGAGAGGTTAAAGAACACATACATCTTTGTGTACCAGGAGTTCATAATATATTAAATGCCCTGGCTGCTACGGCAACCTGTGATGTAATTGGTGTGGATTTTAAATCAATCAAAAAATCTTTAGCTGCTTATACCGGCTGCGATAGAAGATTTCAAATAAAAGGCGAACTTAGAGGTATAACTGTAATTGATGACTATGCTCATCATCCAGACGAAATAAATGCAACACTGGAAGTTTTAAAAAATTATAGCGAAGGTAAAACCTGGTGTGTTTTTCAACCGCATACATACACTCGAACAAATGCATTTCTTAAGGATTTTGCAACCTCATTATCACTAGCAGATAAAATAATACTAACAGATATATATGCAGCCAGAGAAAAAAATACAATAGGAATTTCTTCAAAGGATTTGCTTAATGAACTGCTATTATTAGAAAAGGATGCTTATTATTTCCCTTCTTTTGATGAAATCGAAACTTTTTTACTAGAAAATTGTAAACCTGGTGACTTGTTGATAACTATGGGCGCTGGAGATGTAGTAATTATAGGAGAAAAGCTATTAGGATTAAAATAATCCACAATTCCACAAAATAATTTATGTATTTTCTTAAATTATTTTGTGGAATTTATTTTACATAATTAATTCTTATTTTCCTTAATTTTATAGGGTTTTACTCTGATTTATGTTTTTATGTGTACCACTTTTCCACTTTTCCACATTATCCACTTTATCAAGAAAGCCCCTATTTATAGGCATCGAAGAAAAATTTGTAGTTCTCATTTTAAAAATATTATGCTATAATATGCCTACTTTTTATTTTTAGTAATTTGTTTAGGGTAGGTAAAGTTATGGGTAAATTAAAGTTCGAAAAAGGAAGCTTTTTTAATTGTACAAATGTTTCTAATGTCTTTATAGACAAGTATATGCCAAAAGCTAATGGGGATTATGTAAAAGTATATCTTTTTCTATTAAGATATGCTTCGGAATTGGACTTTGATTTATCCATCTGTAAAATGGCTGATGTTTTTGATTACACCGAAAAGGATATCATAAGAGCGTTACGCTATTGGGAGCAGTCAGGTTTATTAAGCCTTTCTTTTGAAAATTCAAAATTAACTGCAATAAAACTAAATGACTATCCTGTTGAAAATATAACACCTTCAAAAACAGTCGAGTTTGAAAAACCAGTTAAGGCTATAAAAGAGAAAAAAACATATAGTGCGAGTGATTTAGAAAAACTCTCAAATGAAAAAGAGTTATGTCAGTTATTATATATAGTTCAAAAATATTTAGGAAAATCATTAAGTCCTGCCGAAACAAACACAATTTTATACCTACATGATAGTCTAAATTTCAGCACAGATTTAATTGAATATCTGGTAGAATACTGTGTATCAAAAGACCATAAAAGTATGAGATATATAGAAAAAGTTGCCTTATCCTGGTATGAAAAGGATATTAAATCTGTAAAAGATGCAAAAAGAATCGGAGCAACTCATACCAAAAGCTTTAGAAAAGTACTTGGAGCTTTCGGTATAACCGGAAGGTCTCCAGGAGAAAATGAAAAAGCCCATATAATAAGATGGACTGACGAATATGGTTTTGATTTAGATATAATCATAGAAGCATGTAACCGTACAATTGACAAAATACATCAACCAAGTTTCGAATATGCTGAAAGCATATTAAAAAAATGGAATGACAGCGGAGTAAAAAATATTCAGGACATAAAACAGTCTGATGACGAATGGACCAAGCAAAATAAAACTAAAAAGCCAAGAGACATACAAAAATCTAATAAGGCTAATAATTTTACTGGTTTTTCACAAAGAACTTACGATTATTCAGAATTAGAAAAACAACTTTTAAAGTAGCCACCGATTAAAGGGGGAAAAATTGTGTCATTGAATAAAATTCAATATGATGAAATTTTAAGAAAATATGAAGAAAGACAGCTTGAATCCAAGCACGATTTAGAAGATCGAGAAAATGAAATATATAATAAAATACCTCGTGTTAACCAAATCAATCAGACTATAGCCTCTTTATCCATAAAACTTGCAAAAGACAGATTGAATGGAAAAAAAGTCGATTATGAAACATACAAAAAGAAAATAAAAGATTTATCAAAAGAAAAAGAAGCCCTACTAAAAGAAAATGGCTTTGATGAAGCTTATCTATCTGAAACTTTTATGTGTAATGATTGCAAAGATACAGGTTTTGTAGGTTCAAAAAAATGTAGCTGTTTTAAAAAAGAAATAATTAATGTTTTATATGAGCAATCCAATATTATGGATGTTTTAGATATAGAAAATTTTAACACTTTTTCATTTGACTATTATTCAGATAATGGTAAGAATGAAGCAACTGGTGTTTCACCTTTAAGAAATATAGAAAAAGTTGTTACAATATGTAAAAATTTCATCACTAACTTTTCAAATACTGGTGAAAACCTATTTTTGTATGGTGAGACAGGAGTTGGTAAAACATTTTTGTCAAACTGTATTGCAAAAGAAATAATAGAACGTTCACACTCAGTTATTTATCTTTCCGCAATAAAATTATTTGATATCTTGGCGAAAGCAACTTTTGGAAATGATAAAAATGATTATAATACTGACTATATTATGAAACACATTTACGAATGTGATTTATTAATAATAGATGATTTAGGAACAGAGCTAACGAACAGTTTCACTTCGACGGCTCTATTTGGCTGTATAAATGAAAGGTACTTAAATAAAAAATCCACAATAATTTCTACAAATTACTCGATAGGAGATTTGAAAAATTATTATTCTGAAAGGATTTTTTCAAGAATTACCAGCAACTATACACTACTAAAAATATATGGCGATGACATACGCGTAAAAAAGAAGTTGGAGGAATTTTATTAATGAGAGAAGAGTACATAATGGAAACTATTCCAGTAGGCCCTCTTGGCATCATTGCTTTAGAAAGTTGTAAAGAAATGGGTCTGAAAGTGAATGAATATATCACTGGATGGAGGAAAAAACGCCCAAAGTGAACATAGTCACACCATTGCATTTAACGGCTATCTAAAAGACAATTATCTGGTAAAATCAAGTGTTCCAAGATTTGGAACTGGCGAGGCTAAAGGTGTAATCCAAGAATCCGTTCGAGGACATGATCTTTACTTAATGGTTGATGTTTGTAATCACAGTATTCAGTACAAACAATTTGGTCAATTAAACTTTATGTCTCCTGACGATCATTATCAGGATTTAAAAAGAATAATTGCAGCTGTGGCTGGAAAAGCAAGAGTAACAGTTATAATGCCTTTCTTATATGAAGGAAGACAGCACAAAAGATCAGCTAGAGAATCCCTTGATTGTGCCCTTACATTACAGGAACTTGTTAATATGGGAGTTGAAAACATACTTACTTTTGATGCTCACGATCCTAGAGTACAAAATGCTATACCTTTGAAAGGATTTGAAACAATACATCCAAATTACCAGTTTTTAAAAGGATTATTAGGTTCTGTTGATGACCTAAATATAGATCCTGAAGGATTAATGGTTATTAGTCCAGATGAAGGTGGAATGAATCGTGCTGTATATTTTGCAAATGTACTTGGTGTAGATATGGGTATGTTCTACAAACGCCGTGACTATTCAAAAATTGTAAACGGTTCTAACCCTATCATTGCACATGAATTTTTAGGCTCTGATGTTGAAGGAAAAGATGTACTTATAATAGATGATATGATTTCATCAGGCGACAGTATGCTAGATGTTGCTCACGAATTAAAAAGACGAAAAGCAAAAAGAGTTTTTGTATGTACAACCTTTGGACTTTTCACAAACGGACTTGAAAAATTTGATGAAGCTTATGAGCAAGGTATAATTGATAAAATTCTTACTACAAACCTTATTTATCAACCACAGGAACTATTAGATAGACCTTACTATATAAATGTTGATATGAGTAAATATATCTCACTAATTATTGATACATTAAATCATGACGCATCTATAAGCGAGCTATTAAACCCTGTAAAGAAAATACAGACCTTAGTAGCAAACTACAAAAAATAATAAAGAGAGAGTGCTGCAGTAAGTGCGCACTCTCTCAATTTTTTAATCATCTTTAGCACAATAATACTTTTTGATTTCTCCTATTAAAGATAATTTTCCTTTTTTACCAAGCATACCAAAAAACCTGACCTCTTCCGCAAAAGTGATTACTAATATACTTTAATTTTTATTTTATTATCAATTCAACAGGGCAATGATCTGAGCCATATATTTCCGTATGTATATCTGCCCCTACTAATATATTTTCCAATTCTTTAGATACGCAAAAATAATCAATTCTCCATCCTGCGTTTTTTTCTCTGGCACTAAATCTGTATGACCACCAAGAATAAATTTCAGTCTTTTCAGGATAAAAATATCTATAAGTATCAATGAATCCTGCTTCTAAAAGTTCAGTGAATTTACCTCTTTCTTCATCAGTAAAACCAGCGTTCTTTCTGTTAGTTTTGGGATTTTTTAAATCGATCTCTGTATGTGCCACATTTAAGTCTCCACATATTATAACTGGTTTTTTTTCTTCTAATCCTTTTAAATATTTTCTGAAATCCTCTTCCCATCTCATCCTATATTCTAGCCTAGCCAATTCAGTTTGTGAATTTGGAGTGTAACATGTTATAAAGAAATATTTTTCAAATTCAAGAGTAATTACTCTGCCTTCCTTATCATGTTCCTCAATGCCAATTCCATATGCAACACTTTGGGGTTCTTTTTTAGTAAATATTGCCGTGCCTGAATATCCCTTTTTCTGGGCATAATTCCAGTACTGATAGTAACCTGGTAAATCAAGCTCAATTTGTCCTTCCTGCAATTTTGTTTCTTGAAGAGCAAAAATATCTGCATCTACATTATTAAAATATTCTAAAAACCCTTTTTTTACACAGGCTCGAATCCCGTTTACATTCCAAGATATTAATTTCATTTAAACCTCCATTGTTAATCATTCAAAATTGTAATAAATCTATTTTTACCCTTAGAAAAAATTTCTTCTGCCTCTTCCTTGGTAACCTTATATGTTTGCGCTGTTAAAGGATCAAAAATAGTAATGTTTTTGTAATCATACCCAACTATCATTAAGTATTCTCCATTTCCAAGAGATCCAATTATTGGCTGACCATTACTTAAAAAATATAAGGTTTGATCAACGCTTACTCCACTTAAATATATACCTCTGTCATCAAGATACTCATCTAATATTCTAACACTATTACCACCATCGTTTAATAGAGAAACTACATCAACATCATGTATACCATTAATTCTTAATAATTCATTTATACAAAACGCAAGTACGTTTTCATCTGTTGAATTGGAAGTTATACCACTAATAGAAGCTATTGATTTCCTGTCTCCTCTAACCCATATGTAATTTTGATTCGAGTCAGTTATTACACCAGTATTATCATCTGCATATTGAATTGCTTCAGATAGATTTGAATAAATACCTGACACTCCTCCTTTTGTATATACAAAATACCTTATGTTTTTAGAACTTAATTCTCTAACACTGAGTATTTTTTCGCTATCAAAGTAAACTTCATCAATAGAGGTTACAAATAGTCCTTTTGAACTTACTACCTTGTTTATAAATGGTATATATACTACTGTTCTTTTAGTCTCTTCGTATTTTGTTTCAAACTCTGTTTGAGTCTCTTTTTCGGTAAAGGAAAAAATAGTTAAATCATCTACTGGCTTATTGTTTTTCACCCTTTGTAAAACCAAATAATTATATCCTGTACTCGCATCTACAAAGTACATTCCATCACCTGATTCATGTTGTTGAACTTGTTTTTGTATATTTACAACATAAACATCTGATATAAGAAATTTGTATTCTACATTTTCGCTTTCATTAATATCACTTTCTAATGCAACACCATAAACAAAATCTTTTTCTAAAAAGCCTAAAGCTTTAATTTTTGTTCCGTCTTGCGCTTCTATTCGACAGCTTTCACCAGTTTCTAAATCTAAAACTGTAATAAACTCTTCATTATTTACCGAGCCACTTTCATGCCAAGCTATCATACTTCTATCATAACTTGTTACATAATTATCTTCTTTAACACCTGAAGCGATTTCAACATATTCTTTACCTGATAAGTCTATAGAATATACATATCCATCCAAAATTAAAAACAAAGACCCGTTATCACTTGTATAAATCATTTCTCCTATCATTTCTTTTAATATTTCATAGGAGCGATTTGACGGAACAAATAAAAGTTCCTCAACATTTTTTTCTTCACTATTATAATTATATAGGGCTATCCCAACATTTCCTTCATGCTCACCTGCATTCATGTATCCGTAAACTAAAAACTTAACATCTCCTGATTCATTTACGGATATGATATTTATGTCATGTTCGTTATTGGTTTTTCTATAATCTGTATCGTAATCGTCTGAAAAGGAAAATATTTTTGTTATAGAATTTTCGTTTATATCCATATACCAGAGATTTCCTTGATTAACAAAGGCTAAGTATTCATTATTAAAGTCTGTCTTTAAGTCAATCTTTAAATCCGAATCAATTCCAAGGTTAATTGATGATTTAGAAACATTATCATTTTCTTCAGGTTTAAAAATTTCATCCTGTTTTCTTTCAAAGTCAAGAAGATACATCCTGCTATCTCCAACCCTAACTCTGTAAAACTCTGTTATATTATAATAAGTCTTTTTATCTCCCTTTAGTGTATAGATAATATAATTTAACTCAATACATGAAACATCATTTATTATTTCTTTAATTTTTATTGATGGTTCAGTTTGTTGTACTGGATATAAATCACCCCATTTTACAACACTTAAACCAGAATGAATATTAACTAATCCTAAGTTATTTCCATCCATTATTTTAGGATCATATTCCAAATAAGAAACTATTCCCATTTCATCGTCTTCTATAAATGTTGATTGATTAAAATTATTAACAAAATCGATTTGTTCTATATAATAATTATCTGAATTTAATATTATCCTAGTATAGTATTTTATATTTGGATTTTTAGTTGTTGAAACATTTATAGTAAGTATATATTCTTTGTCTTTTTCGATTATATTTTCTATATATAATTTAAATTTTATAACTCCATCTATAATATCCCATCGCTGAACCTGAGAACTTTGGACTAAATTTTCTCCATCTATACTTTTAACTTCATAGGTTATTGTTTTAATATCTTCAATGTTTTCCTTTAAAGTTATATTCATTGTATTATCTTCATTAATAGGGCTTATAGTGTCTCTCATATACACTGGATCCATTTCAGTTGTATATCCATAAAGCTTATTTACTTCTAAATCATCGTAAGATATGAATAATACTGGAAGACTATTTTCTGTTGTGGATACCAATTTTTTATCAATTACATTTGAACTAAAAAACCAATAAAAAACCACAATAGCTATAAAAAGTATTGTAAATAGTATAGTTTTTATTAAATTTTTGTGCTTTAATTTCTTTATCATATGTCTGCCTCTATAAAAGTAAATTTAAACAACGTTTCTAAAAAATGGAATTTTCTTCAATATATAAGTAAAAGAAAACGATACTGCGAATAACAGGACAGTAAATAGTGGTACCCCATAGGCTCCATTTAGCTTTAATATATCAAACTCCTTAACCAATATATTATAAAACAATAAATGTGATAAATATACACCAAAAGAGTATGTTACAATTAATTCTACAATTTTAATTACAGGTGCTTTTAATATTCTGTCCGAATTTAAGATTATATAACTAAACATACAAATCGAACTAAAAATTATCAATATACCTCTGTATGCTAAAAATCCCTGATAAAATTCTGATTTAAGCAATGAACCAATCAATGTACCGACAAGAGTTATAAACATAGAAATGGAAAATATGCTTATTAAATATTTATTATATTTTCTTTCGCCTTTTATATTTTGTAGCCTTTTATAAAGTATAAATCCTACTGCAAAATAACCCAACCAGTAAGTATCCTGAAAGATAGCTAGTGGATATCCTACCTCTGTTTTTATACCTGCCATAGCAACAATTGTTCTGAATAGGTAAACTCCACTTCCGAAAGCTATCCAAAGTCCTATAAATAAATTTTCAAGTTTTCTGTCCAAGTTTACGAGCATTTTTTGAATAAAAGGTGCAACAATATATAAACCTATAATAGGGTACATAAACCATAGGTGAATTTTCATAGGTTCAAAAAAGACATTGAAAAAATCCGAAATCAAATTATATTCATAATGCATATAAAACGCATCCCATAGATAATATATAACTGTCCAAAAGGCAAGTATCAGAGTGAATTTTAATATTCTTCTAAAATATCTTTTACTATCATTTTTGCCACTTAAAGTTACAACACCGCTTATCATAAAAAATAGTGGCACACAAACTCTTGCCAATCCATCATATATCATAGAAACTATAAAGTTAGAAGTTAATATCTGATCCGTGTGTCTACAATAATAATTACTTAGATGTATTACTATAACCAAAATCATTGAAAAACATTTTAAAAAATCCAATGAATAATCTCTTTTTCCCATTAGTTTTCTCCCAAGTTTTATACCAAATAATTTTATCATTCTTTAGAATATTCTTCAATAAATTTATTAAATGTGTAGTAAAAAGCGGTCCGTATTATCTACGAACCGCTATCTTTATTATTCTGCAGAATATAAACGTTCTTTATAATGGTGTGCTTCTTCTAACATCATATCTTTAACTTTCATCAAACGAATCTGAGTACTTCTTTCATTTTCATCCAATTTCATTTTGATATATTTTATGATTTCTCTTGTTTCAGGAATCATAACATGCTCAAGTGCATTAACCCTACGTCTTGTTTTTTCTATTTCTGCTGCCATTAACTGGCAAGATTTTTCTACTTCAGCCAACCTTAACATGTCTGGTAAAATATCTGCAAGAGATTTTACTGCTCCATCTAGGTCTCCTGATGTAAATGCATAACCATACGAATAAATATCGTTTGCATCTGGTGTTCTTGTTTTGTATTCAAATGAAGGAATTTCAACACTCATAACATTTTTTACACTTGTTTCAAGGTATACTTCCTGTCTTGGTGACATAAGGGCAACATTCATTCCCTCATCTTCCATTCCTGCTCTTGCCAAAACAAAATTTTTATTTGAACTTTTTATTCCATCTTCCACTTTTTCCCTAAGAACTTTATTTTCCCTAACCAGATCAAGAAATTGTCTCATAAGCTCATCTCGCTTGTCCTTAAGAAGTTTATGTCCCCTTAAGGCTGTTGCTAATTTCTTTTTCTGTTTGGTAAGTTCCATACGGGTTGGATTTACTTGTGCTCTAGCCAAGGATATCGCCTCCTTTACTTACCATAGTACTGATCCAAATATTCGTCTTTAATTCTCTTAAGCTCAGCTCTAGGTAATATGCTTAGAAGTTTCCATCCTATTTCAAGAGTATCTTCTATTTCACGGTTTGTTTCGTATCCCTGAGAAACATACTCTTTTTCAAATTCTTCAGCAAACTGGGCATATAATTTATCAATATCTGTTAGGGCTGCTTCTCCAAGTACAACCATCAATTCTTTAGCTTCTTTACCTCTCGCATAAGCGGCGAAAAGCTGGTTCATTGTATTTGCATGGTCAGCACGAGTTTTTCCTTCACCGATACCTTTATCTTTCAAACGTGAAAGAGAAGGTAGTACATCGATTGGAGGTTTAATTCCCTGACGATATAGTTCACGACTTAAGATAATCTGTCCTTCTGTTATGTATCCTGTTAAGTCAGGAATCGGATGAGTTTTATCATCCTCAGGCATAGTAAGGATTGGAATCATTGTGATACTTCCCTCTTTACCTGTAAGACGTCCTGCACGCTCGTATAATGTAGCAAGGTCAGTGTACATATAACCAGGATACCCTCTACGACCAGGAACTTCCTTACGAGCTGCTGATACCTCACGAAGAGAATCTGCATAGTTAGTTATATCTGTAAGGATAACAAGTACATGCATTTCTTTTTCAAATGCTAAGTATTCAGCTGCAGTTAGGGCCATACGTGGTGTTGCAATACGCTCTACCGCAGGGTCATTAGCAAGGTTTACAAACATAACTGTTCTATCTATAGCACCTGTTTCACGGAAACTTTCAGTAAAGAAGTTAGCTTCCTCGAAAGTAATACCCATCGCTGCAAATACAACGGCAAATTGTTCATCTTTACCTTTAACTTTCGCCTGACGAGCAATTTGAGCAGCAAGGTCTGCATGTGGAAGACCTGAAGCTGAAAAGATAGGAAGCTTTTGTCCACGAACAAGTGTGTTAAGACCATCAATCGCTGAAACGCCTGTTTGAATAAATTCCTGAGGGTAGTTTCTAGCGGCTGGATTCATTGGTAAACCATTAATGTCATTTCTTTTATCTGGAAGAATGTCTGGTCCTTTATCAATAGGTCTTCCAAGTCCATCAAATACACGGCTAAGCATATCTTCTGATACTCCAAGTTCCATACTTCTTCCTAAAAATCTAACTTTACTATCTGAAAGGTTAATACCTGTTGAACTTTCAAACAACTGAACCAAAGCATTGTTTCCATCAATTTCAAGAACTTTACAACGTCTTCTCTCTCCAGAAGCAAGCTCGATTTCTCCAAGTTCATCATAAGTAACATTTTCTACGCCTTGTACCAACATAAGAGGACCGGCAACTTCTTGAATGGTTCTATATTCTTTTGGCATTTATATGTCCTCCTTTTGTTTTAAAGCATCTATTTCTTTTAATAATTCCTGATTAATATTATCATACTCTTCTTGAGTCTGATCATTTGTAAGATATTTAAATCTTCCGATTTTTTCTCTTATTTGAAGAGCAACTAAATCATCTACTGATACTCCACTTTGTAGACCTTCTAAAGCTTTGTCATAATAGTCAAGAACCAAGTTAATCATTCTGTACTGTTTGTCAAGCTCAGTGTAAGTATCTACTTCATGGAATGCATCTTGATGCAAGAAGTCTTCACGAATAGAACGAGCTGCTTCAAGTTTTAGTCTGTCAGGAGCTGATAAAGCATCCATACCTACAAGCTTAACGATTTCATCAAGTTCTGCTTCATCACTTAAAAGTTTCATAAGTCTAGCTCTTTTTTCCATCCATTTTCCTTCAACAGCATTATCAAACCATTTACTCATACTATCTACATAAAGAGAATAACTTGTAAGCCAGTTAATAGCTGGGAAGTGACGCATATACGCAAGGTTTGCATCTAGACCCCAGAAAACTTTTACTATACGAAGTGTGGCCTGAGAAACCGGCTCTGATATATCTCCACCTGGAGGAGAAACCGCTCCGATAACTGATAGCGCTCCTTCTCTAGGATTAAGACCTTTTGAAATAACTCGACCGGCTCTTTCATAGAACTGAGCAAGACGACTTCCTAGGTAAGCAGGATAACCTTCTTCACCTGGCATTTCTTCAAGACGTCCTGACATTTCTCTAAGAGCTTCCGCCCAACGTGATGTTGAGTCTGCCATAAGAGCAACTGAGTATCCCATATCTCTAAAATATTCTGCTATTGTAATACCTACATAAATTGATGCCTCACGAGCAGCAACGGGCATATCTGAAGTGTTCGCAATAAGAACAGTTCTTTCCATAAGAGAATATCCTGTTTTTGGATCTTTAAGTTCTGGAAATTCGTTAAGAACGTCTGTCATTTCATTTCCACGTTCTCCACATCCTATATATACAACGATATCTGCTTCAGCCCATTTAGCTAACTGATGCTGTACTACTGTTTTTCCACTTCCAAAAGGTCCTGGAACCGCAGCAACACCACCTTTTGCTATTGGGAATAATGTATCAATTACCCTTTGTCCTGTTACAAGAGGCACATCAGGGGATAATTTTTCTTTATAAGGTCTTCCCAAACGAACTGGCCATTTTTGTAACATTGTTACTTCTACATCTTTACCGTTATCATCGATAACTGCAACTGTTTCATCAAGGTTAAATTCTCCTGGATGAATAGTTTTTATTTTTCCACTGACTCCATTAGGAACCATTATTCTTTGTTCAACAATCGGTGTTTCTTTAACTGTACCGATTATATCTCCACCTTCAACCATTGTTCCTGCTTCAACTGTAGGAACAAAGTGCCATTTCTTTTCTCTTGTAAGTGATGGAACTTCAACACCTCTAGTTAGGTTATTTCCACTCTGGTTCATAATTTCAACCAGCGGACGCTGAATACCATCAAATATACTTCCGATAAGTCCAGGTCCCAATTCTACGCTCAAAGGTGCTCCGGTTGATTCAACCGGTTCCCCTGGTCCTAAGCCTGATGTTTCCTCGTAAACCTGAATGGAAGCCTGATCACCGTGAATTTCTATAATCTCGCCAATTAATCGCTGATTACTAACACGTACCACGTCAAACATATTTGAATCGCGCATACCTTCAGCAATAACTAACGGACCGGCAACTTTTTTAACTATACCTTTGCTCATCGCTTTTCACCTGCTTCTTTATTTTTCGTTATTAAAAATGATATCTGAGCCAACTGCCTGCTCAACTAATTTCTTTACATTTAATATACCGTCTCCGGTATTTCCATATACACCTGGAATGGCTATAACTGCCGGTAATTTTTCATTATGGTACTTTCCAACTTCCTGTTCTATCTGGGCCTGTAAAGCCTCAGTTATGTATATTACTGCGTAATTATCAGAAGCAATTTTTTTAAACTTTTCTGCTCCTTCTTCCGCATTACTAACAGGATAAACATCTAAACCAAGGGTTGCAAAGCCATAAATACTGTCCCTGTCTCCTATAACTGCTATCCTATACATACATATCCCTTAACCTTTCCCTGACAGATTCTTCAGAAAGATCATTTAATATTCCTGATAAAATAATCCTAACAGATTTTATTTCATTTTCTTTTGCAAGTACATACGCCAGTAAAGGCGAAACTGTAAATGAATTATATTTCTGAGGTTTTATCATTTCCATTAAACGATTGTCACACCATTTTTCAAATGCTGATGTTGATTCTTTTATAAACTCAACTGCATCTGAATATATTGTTGATTCCAAATATTCATATAATGCTTCTTTACTATTTAATGTGGACTCTATTAATCGCTTTTCATTTAATGTATCGCATTTTGCAAAAGCTCTTTCAAGGAAGTCAATTCCCTTGTTTGTTTTTGAAGCTCTTACAGCAATATTTATATTAGATGAAGCACACTTTAATTCTGCATACGCTTTAATAAGATCATTATTTGATTCTTTTCCTTTTTCGTAAACAGCCTCTAGGCAGGCTTTATCTATTATTGTATCTGTTAACTGACTATCTCCGGTTCTAAATTGAACCTCATAGGCTTCATTCGCAGCATAACTCATGGTTTTTGGTAACATTGAAAAATCATGGTTGTTTGTCGCTTCAACAATTTTTTCCACATCTATTGTACCCATAGACATAAAAATATTAGGATTTTCTTTATTAACATAAGCCTGCTTGATTGCTGCTTTCAAATTATGAAAATCATTTGCTATTAGAAATACGTCAAATATTGACATGCTTTCCTTATCAACAAGCTCCCTCATTAATTTCCAGGTTTTTTCCCTTTCATTAATAAGAATTTTTTCAGCTGAATCCGATTCGGATTCTCCCCAGCCATTTTCTAACAGATACTTTATAGAGTCTTCATAGCTTTTAAAGGAAAGAAGCATTTCCAAGTTTTGTTTACTAAATAGAGATAGCTCAATCGCCCTTATACGCGCAACCGCATATGTAAATTGGTTTTCCTCCATATTCTTCACCTTTCTAAAGCTATTTTAACTAAACAGCAGTTCACCAACTTTATCCTGAAGATTTTCTTTTTCTGCTAAAAACAATGCGTCAAAAGAACAGTTTTCTTCTATGTCTCCATATACAAGAACAAAGCCTCCTGCAATTTCTCTTGTTTCTTTTGATACTTCTAAACCTGTCGATTCAATTTTTTTACCGAAATCTGCCGGTAATCTTTTAAGATCATTTGCATTTAACAAAAGCATTCCTTTTTCACCAGTAGAATATTTTTTTGCCATTTTTTCAATAACTTCAAAATATTCATTATCAGATAATTTATATAAAGAATTTTTTGATTCCTCAATTACTTTCTGGATTATGTTTTGTTTTGCTTCTAATATCATACGCTTTTCTTTTAAAGCTGCAGCAGATTCTCCTCTTTTAATTTTATCATTATATTCTACATCATTTTTTGCATTTTGATGTTTAAGTTGATTTTCTGACTGCTTCTTTGCTTCGCTTATGATATTATCTGCTTCTTTTTTTGCTTCTGCAATGACTTTATTGACATCGGTTTCGGCTTCATTTTTTATGTGTTCCAAAATCTTATCTATTCCAGCCATATTAGTTTCTCCTCACTGATTATATGTTTAATCCATTCGTTCCTGTAAGCGCAAGAATGGAAATAAGTAATGCAAGGATAGCGTATGTTTCTACCATTACTGGGAAAATCATAGCTTTACCAAACTGCTCTGGTTTTTTTGCAACAATTCCTATAGCTGATGCTGCAGTTTTTCCCTGTGCCATAGCTGAATATAAACCAACAAATGCAATTGGAAGACATGAGAATAAATATAAAACTCCTTTTGCTATTGAAATGTTTCCATCTCCACCTAATATACCAATCTGTGATAATACAAGGAAACCAATAATAAGTCCGTAAATACCCTGTGTACCAGGTAAAAGCTGTAAGATCATAACTTTACCAAATTTTGATGGGTCTTCTGTAACTACTCCTGAAGCTGCTTGTCCACCTGTACCTACACCTTTAGCAGAACCAATTCCTGCCATTAAAACTGCTAGCGCTGCTCCTAAAAGAGCCAACATTACTCCAAAATTACTTTCTAAAAATGTGATCATTATTTTTTCTCCTTAAATTTAAAATATTTTGTATTTATGCTGTATGGCTCGAATTTTCTTCCACCGCCATCATAGAATCTACTAAAGAACTCTACATACTGTAAACGATTTGTATGTACATATGCTCCTAATGAATTTATTGATATATTTAATGCGTTTATTGCAAGGAATACAAAGGTGAAAATAATTGCACCTACAACTCCTCCTCCAAACATGGTTCCTATCATATTTGCAACCTGACATATAACTCCTGTTGCAAGTCCTAGGGCAAGTAAACGTGAATATGATAATACATCACTCAAATATCCTGTTATTCCATATAATGCATAAGCACCTTTTGCAAGTCTTTTACCAAAGTTCTTGGATTCACGACCACCTGTAAATAGTATTACAACTGCCGCTACTATAGCAATATAGCCTCCTATATTACCCATTTCAAGAGAAAGCAGCGGATCTGCTCCTCCTCCTAATATGTCCATTATCATCTGCATTGAAACCAGCTTCATCAAAAGACCTATCAGTATCGCATACCATGCAAAAACATCGAATAAAACCGCCTGTATATCCTTGTTTTTTATTGATTGGTAACATTTAACACCTAGTCCCGTAAATATATGAATTAAACCTAGTATTAAAGAAAGCGTCAATACAGTCATAGGGTTTGCTGTCATATCAATCCACAATGGTTTGATTGTAATCGTTGTCCCAAAAAATGTTGAAGAAACCACTTTTATAAAATCGCCAAAATAACTGCTAAACATTATTCCCCAGAACATTGTTGAAAGACCACAATACATAAAAATCTGTAAATTTGACTTCATAGATTTTTCCATGCTTCTAAACTTCAACATAAGGAATGTTGTACCACCAAAAAGTATTAGCCCGTACATAAAATCTGATAGCATCAGCCCAAAAAACAGGTAATAAAAAATTGAAACTACAAATGTTGGGTCAATCTCTCCTTTACCTGGAAGGCTAAATGATTCAACAATCCCTTCTAGTGGTGTTGCAAAAGAGTTATTCTTTAGTGCGATTGGTGCTGATTCATTTTCCTGTATGTCTTCTAAATCAACCTCAGCGTCAAATTTTTCAAGTTCAGCCTTTACTGATTCCACTTCATTTTGTGGAATGTAAGCGTTTAATACGAACACATACTCAGACTGAAGTACTCTACCTATAACATTGTATTTTTCAGCCCTTATTCTTTGATAGTCAGCTAAAAATTTTATTTCATCTCTTCTATCATCAAGAGAAATAATTTCTTCGATTGATGTAGATACTTCATCCTCTAGTACCTTAATATCTTTTTCCCATAATGATATTTGCTTAACTGGTGAGTAATCACAAACAATTGGTGGATATGAAAAACCAATTGTTTTTAATTTTTCATATACTTTTCCTTCTGAATCTTTATGGGTAATCAACATTATACAAGTTTGTTCTCTCGATGAAGATATAACATCAATATCTAATGGGAGCAAGTCTGCAAAACTTTCATATATACTTTCCAGCGTCCACATTCCAGGTAAAACTCCGATAAAAGCTGTTGTGTACTTGGTACCATCAAAACTCAATGGCATGTCAAAGTTTTTCCAATCCTGAAGGGTTTCAATCTGTTGTTTTACCTGAATAATTTCTGCATTATTTTCAGCAACCTTTTTTCCAAGATCCTGTAACTTAATAATTACCGCTCTTACATCCTGATATTTATCCTTGAAATTATCATAAATTTCTTTTTCAATCTCCGTTCTTCCTTCGAAGGAAGATAGCATTGATTTTTTTTCTTCGCTGTAAGTATTTAGTACCTCAAGAGCCCCTTCAGCTTCTGATGAACTCTTCTCAAACATAGCTTCTGTTTTTGAAACATCTGTTTTAGTAAAAACACTATCCTCTTTCATTACATCGTTTATCTCTAATACACCTTTTTGCTGTAACATTTCAAGGATTTCTTTTCGCTTCTCTTTTAAAGCACATATACTTATTCGCTGCATTTGCAGCACTGCCATAGGACAACACCTCCTTTTATATGTTTTGTATTAAATTATTTCCGCCATAATAAGTTTTGTTGCCTCGGCTTGCTTGCTACTAACAACTTCGTTTATTTTTTCAATATCAACCTCTGCCTTTTTAATTGCGGCTTCCAATACTAACACATTTTTTTGTTCAGCCTCTTTTGCTAGCTGATCTGCCTCTTTTTCAATCTGTGCTAACATTTCTTTCTCGATTTTATCTGCCTCTTTCTTAGCTTCGCTAAGAATAAAATCGCTTTTTGAATGTGCCTCTTTCAAAGAATTAGCCGCATCCAATTCAGCCTCTCTTATAGCCTGAATTTTCTCATTTGCCACCTTTTTTCACCTCCATCACATCGATATTTGACATTGTAACACCGAATTGTTTTTATTTCAATACAATTTCATTTGTTAATATATTAACGAACGAAATCGTAAAAAGGGTTTGATTTCTCAAACCCCATTGTCACCTTACAAGTCTATTACTATTTTTCTATTTGTTCTGCTATACATATAATAACGAACTCCTGCAGCATCAAACATCCTCTTTGAAGCTATTACTGATTCCGATTCAGAATATTTATCACTTTCATATATTACTGTTTCTATTCCAGATTGTATGATTGCCTTAGCACATTCGTTGCAGGGAAATAGGGTTACATATATTTTAGCACCCTCAAGGCTGCCACCTCTGTAGTTTAATATAGCATTTAACTCGCTATGTGTCGAGTAAAAATATTTATTTTCTAGTGGATTACCTTCTCTGGCCCACGGAAATTCATCATCTGAACATCCCTTAGGGAACCCATTATAGCCCATTGACAATATTTTATTATCATCACTAACTATGCATGCACCAACCTGTGTATTTGGATCTTTCGATCTCATTCCTGAAAGTTTTGCGATCCCCATGAAGTATTCGTCCCATGTAATATAATCTTCTCTCTTATTTCCCATCTTATCCCTCTATTTGATTGATTCTTCGGATGTGCCTTTCTTCATCTGAAAAATCTGTTTCTAAAAATGTGTCCACTATCTTAAGTGCAAGACCTGCACCTACCACTCTACCACCTAGTGCTAAAATATTCGCATCATTATGAAGTCTGGTTGCTTCTGCTGTAAAACAGTCAGTACATACTGCGGCTCTTATTCCTTTATTTTTATTGGCCGCAATTGAAATTCCTATACCTGTACCACAAATTAGAATTCCTCGCTTTGCTTCACCATTTAATATAGCCTTTGAAACATCATGAGCATATGTTGGATAGTCTGTAGGAGAGTTATCCATACAACCATAGTCTTTGTACTCATAACCTCTACATTCAAGATGTTTTATAATTTCTTGCTTTAATTCAAATCCTCCATGATCACATCCTATTGCTATCATTTATCTTCCTCTCCTGACAATCTTTTTGTCACCTTTTTTATAAGTCTTTCCATATTTTCAAAACTGTCTTCATATTCTTTTATGCCTCCACCATAGGGGGCTTTTATATCTCCAATTTCACCAACAAATTCTTTTATAGTGTAGACATTTTTAGATTCTTTATATTCTTCATATATTTTTTGTTTATTTTGTTTAGTCATAACTAAAACAAGAGTATCTTCTCCAAAATCTTTTTCACAAATTGATATGGAGACATGCTCAGATAAATCATATCCTTTTTCTTTTGCAACTACAGCTGCTTTTTGATTCGGAGGTTCTTGAAAAAGAACAACCAATCCACGAGATTGAACTTCGATTCCTGACTCTTTCAATTCTTGTTTTAAAATAATTTCAGCCATAGGGCTTAAGCAGGTGTTTTCTGTGCTAACAAAAATAATTTTTTTATAATTCAGCATATCTTCTCCTTTACGCTAAATTTTTATTATATTATTTGCAGATGCTTTTTTTAAGCGATTCATTATTGCATTTCCAATATTTTCATCAGAAAAAGATTCGCAATAAATAAAATCAACCCCTATTCTATCAAACTCTCTTAAAGCCGTATAGATGTTTTTTGCAATTTCTTTTTCTGAATTTCTTTTTCCAACAGAAATAACTTTACCAATTTTATAAAGGTCTTTACTTTCTGTGGTTGCAATTATCCCTACTTTTTTCCCTTTTAATTTTTTTTCTTCAGCTAAAGTATTTATTTTTTCTATTACACCTTTTGCTTCTCCAGTAACAATAACCATATCTGCCTTAGGAGCATAGTGTTTATATTTCATTCCAGGTGCCTTTGGTTTTTCTTCACTAAAATGATTATCTAATTTAACATCTATTATGTCTTCTTTAATCATTTCATAAGTAATATAACCTGGTCTTAAAATAACAGGAGGTGTAACAGTTAAATCTATTATAGTAGATTCTATTCCTATTTTCTGATCTCCACCGTCTATAATCATATTAACCCGGCCTTCTAAATCTTCTATTACATGTTCTCCTTTAGTAGGACTTGGTCTTCCGGAAATATTTGCACTTGGTGCAGCTATACAAGTCCCAGAAGCTTTTATAAGCTCTAAAGCCACCTGATGATTTGGCATCCTAACAGCCACAGTATCTAAACCTCCAGTTGTACTATATGGAACCTGGGTTGATTTTTTAAAGATCATGGTTAATGGTCCTGGCCAATATTTATTTATTAATATATCAGCATTTTTTGGTATTTCTTTTGTTATCTTTTTTAGGTCTTCATATTCCGATATATGTATTATTAAAGGATTGTCCGATGGTCTTCCTTTGGCTTTATATATACTTTTTGCTGCTTTTTCATTTAAAGCATCCGCGCCTAAACCATATACGGTTTCAGTGGGAAATACAACAGTACCACCTTTTTTAATAATTTCAGCGGCTTCCCTAATCACAGACTTTTCTATGGATTCATTTTCAATATTTCTTATAATTGTCTTCATGTTTTTATTATAGCACTAGGATCTTAAAATGGTCAATTAATCCATGTATTTAACAATCGAATCCCAAACATCCGCATTTTCCTGACCAAGAGCCCAATAAGCAACACCTGCAATTTCATATTCAGATAGTAGTTTTACCTTTTCTTCAATAGACTGTTCGTCGTCTATCCATATTCTATAGTCTACACCATCTTGAGTATACTCGGCATAATTAACACCAAACTCTTCCTGCCAAGTTTTTGTAGCACCAACAAGTCCTAGTTCATATTCTACCCTTTTCATTGTTCTAGAAGATCTTTTTAAACTCTCACCTTCACCATTCCATCTTACACTATAAAAAGGTATTGCCATAATGACTTTTGAAGGGTCCACTTCTAAAATTATATTATCAGTAGATTCTTTTAAGTAAGGTAGGGAACATTCTGGCCCAGCCTGCCCATCTACCCCATCATACTCTGGATAAGCCATAACTATAAAATAATCTATAATCTCTCCTTGTTCTTCTCTTTGATAATAATCTCTCCAAGGAACTGATACATAATTTACTGATGAAAGAACAATATTATTTTCTCTACATTTAATGGACATTTCTCTTAAAAATTGAATATAGTGTTCTCCATTTTCAGAAGAAAACTGTTCAAAATTTATACTTATACCATCTAAATTATAACCTATAGCAAGTGCTATTAAATCATCTTCCATTTTTTCTCTTTTAGATGTATACGGAAGAATATTATCTACGTATAAAACCCCGTCCGAACCTGCATTAAAGTCCTGAATTGTTCCCCAGACATCCAAGCCCATAGAGTGAGCTTTGCTTACATATTGAGCATCTGCTAGTGATGCAATTGCTCCTGTTGATGATGAAAAATAAAACCATGTTGGAGATATGACATCTAGACCACTAGTTTGAGAGACAATCTCTGTCATTTCCGAATTATCTTCTACACCATTTCCATAAATAGCATGCCAACCTAAGTTTATGTTGTTTCCTATTGAAATATTTGTATATTCAGGTTCTGAATACTCTGGACTAAATTCTTTTTCCTCAACGCCAGATATTTTGCTATTCTTTATATATCCAATAAATCCACCTTCTAAATATACTTTTTTCCAACTTCCTTCTTCTTCTATTATATAGAGGGAATCCCCTTCTTTTACATCTGCTAATATTTCACTTTTCACCCCTGCTCTGTATCTTATTTCACTATCTTTTTTTACAGTGGCTACTTCTAAGCTACCCCAAGTATTTTTAATCCAGATTCTATTGGGGTTTTCATAAGTTTCATAATCTATTTCTGAATACATTTTAACAAACTCTGCCAAAATATATACACTTTCTTCTTCTATATATAATATATTATCTTGTACTTGATTTTCTGATCCATCAACATAATAACTGTTGCTATCAGGATTCACTTTTATAACTTCATTAGCCGTAGTTATTATAAGAAGATTTTCATTTTCATCCCAGTAAAATTTTTCATTTAAATACGGCTTAACCACATCTATTTCTATATAATAATTACCTGCCTCAAGTAATGCCTTTTCTTCAATGACTTGATCTTGTATTATAATCGAAGGACTTCTACCTTCTTCTTCTATACTATTGTTAAAGTAATTATATAAATCTGCTCTCTGCGTTCCTGGAGAGTATTTCTTCATAAAATAATATCCTCCAGCACCCCCTATAACCAAAATAAAAATTATAATTATAATAAAAGTAACCTTTAACGATTTTTTCATTTTTATTATCTCCTCGTATTAAATAATGACTCGTTTTTTATTATAACCTCCACATATAAATTTGTAAACTTAAAACCCACCCTCCTGAAAGACATATTAACTCTTAGAAATTCCTATCCTTTTTATTATATTAATCTTTCTTCCCAATTCTTATTTATTCTCAACCCTGTTAAAACCAATTTCAATGAGATTACCAAATTCATTTGTTATATAATCCCTCATATAATTTGAATCCTCCTTGAAGACACAAATATCAGCTATCACATCTGATGAGCTGACCTTTCCTTCTAATGTTATAATAATCCCATTTTTTTCATATTTTTCTAACTCTGTTCTTATAGAAAAATATGTTTCTGTCTCAGACTCGCTGTATTTCTTCATTCTCCTTTCTCCCCTCTGAAAAATATATACAGTATAAAAAAGTGCAAAAATATTGCTTCGTGATATATGATTATACTGAAAAGAGACATGCTATTTTAATAGTTTACTTGATATTTTATGGATTTTTTGGGTAATTGTTTGATTGATTTTTATTTTTAGATTTTTTTAAGATATTTTTAGATTATTAAACATTTGTTGATTTTTAGGGCTTTTGGGCATCACCCCTTTCAGCTTAATGTTGTGTTTTGTATATAGCATGTCTCTTATTGTATATTATAAATTATTTTTGTGCTATTTTCAATAACTTTTTATGAACAAAGAATTAATTTTTACAAATATATTAAAATTTTATAAATAAGCTTTACATTACATGGTGTTTTGTATTAGTATATGCTATAATACTTATATAGTAAGTCGGAAAGAGAGGTGTTTTATATGAAAATCGAAAAAATAAATGACAATCAAATAAAATGCACTTTGAACAAATCGGACTTGGCATCCAGACAAATAAAAATCAGCGAACTTGCGTACGGAACAGAAAAGGCAAAAAGCCTTTTTAGAGACATGATGCAACAAGCTTCCTATGAATTCGGCTTTGAGGCAGAAGATATACCTTTAATGATAGAGGCTATACCTATATCTGGCGATAGTATTGTTTTGGTTATTACAAAGGTTGAGGACCCAGAAGAACTCGACACTAGATTTTCCAAATTCACATCATCCGAGGACGAATCTGATTTTTCTGAATTATCAGGAAATGATGCTGACTTAAACGGAGCTGACGAAATACTAGATATTTTCAAAAAGCTAGGGGATGAAAAGGACGAGTCATTAACTGAGCCTGCTTTTATACCGCTACCTGAAACTCTTTCAGGTGAAAACGAAAAAGAAGATACTGTTGTAGAGAAAACAAAAAAAGATCTTCCAGTACCTAAAGTTAAGGAAGACACTCAAAATATAGTAAAATTATTTTCATTTAATAACATTGATGAAGTAATTAATTTAGCTTATGTTTTAGAAAATATTTATCAGGGTAAAAATTCACTATACAAATCAGAAACAAATGAACGTTACTATCTTTTAGTGAATAAATCATTCCATACACCAGAGGATTTCAACAAAGTTTGTAATATTCTTTCAGAATATGGAAAAAAAGAAAAAGGTTCATATGCAAGTGAAGCATTTTTTGAAGAACACTTTGAAAAAATAATTGCAGGAACTGCTCTACAGAATTTAGCGAAAGTTTAATGACAAAAAAATGCGAGAGTACCACATATGTGGTACTCTCATTTTTATTTATTTGATAAATATTCATTCATTTGATTAACAAGAGTGTTTACATCCATTCCATGAACAAAAGATGCTTCTTCTAATGTTTCTGCTTGAGCTGATGGACAACCCACACAATGCATACCTGATGCCATTAAAATTGGAACCAATCCTTCATCTACTCTTATTATATCACCGATAATCATATCTTTTGTAATTACTGCCATAAGATTTTCCTCCTAGATATTATATTTTTAATATAGTATATAATAACTCAATGTGCTGTTAATATCAAGCAAATACTATTTTATGCTTGTATTCCTAAAGATTTTGTATTAAAATAATTAAACGTAGTTACTTATAATTAAAGGAGGAAACAAAATGGCACGTGTAATATCAGATGAATGTGTAAGCTGCGGATCATGCGTTGGCGAATGTCCTGTAGATGCTATCTCAGAAGGAGATACAAAATATGTAATCAGTGCAGACGACTGTATAGATTGTGGCGCTTGCGAACCAGTATGCCCAACAGGAGCTATTTCTGAAGAGTAATATAATTTTAAAAACTCAAATATTCCCGGGAATTCCCGGGAATATTTTTTTTGCTTAAATCTATTTTCCTAGATTAACAAACTTTGTGAATTCTGGTAACCAAGCTAATTTAACTTTTCCGATTGGACCATTTCTCTGTTTTGCAATGATTACTTCTGCAACTCCTTTTTCTTCTGTAGACTCAGGATTATAGTAATCATCTCTGTATAAAAACATAACAACATCCGCATCCTGCTCTATAGCTCCCGATTCTCTTAGGTCAGAAAGCATCGGCCTTTTATCAGGTCTGCTTTCAACCGCCCTGCTCAACTGGGAAAGAGCAATAATTGGAACATTTAACTCTCTTGCTAGTCCTTTTAAAGATCTAGATATTTCAGAAACTTCCTGTTGCCTGCTTTCATTTTTACCACCTGCTGTCATCAACTGCAAGTAGTCAATCATTATTATACCTATATCTTTTTCAAGTTTATATTTTCTACATTTAGATCTTAGCTCAGATATTGAAATACCTGGTGTATCATCAATAATTAAATTTGATTCTGCAATAACATTTGCACTTTCTATAAGTTTATCCCAGTCATGATCTGGAATTCTTCCTGTTCTTAATGCCTGAGCTTCTACTCTTGACTCCTGTGCCAAAAGTCTGTTAATCAATTGCTCTTTTGACATTTCAAGACTAAATATTGCAGCTCCAATATTTTTTTTGAAAACAACATTTTCAGCAACATTTAAAACAAATGCCGTTTTTCCCATTGAAGGTCTTGCTGCTATAAGTATAAGGTCAGAAGGTTGAAGACCTGTTGTTTTAAAGTCTAAATCTATAAAACCTGTGGGTACTCCTGTCACCGAACCATTCATTTTTGCAGCTGCCTCAATTTTATCAAGGGCTGATATAACTATTTCTTTTATAGGAGTAAAATCGCCTCTGTTTCTATTTTGTACCAAACCAAAAACAGACTTCTCAGTTTTATCCATTATTTCTTCAAGACTTTCTTTTCCTGAATAACATGTATTAGAGATCTCTTCATTTATTTTTATCAATTTTCTTAGCAAAGATTTTTCGCTTACTATTTCAGAATAGTGTTTAATATTTGCAGAAGTTGGAACTTCTTTAAGAAGTTCTTTAACAAAATCCATGCTGGCAACTTCAGGTGGTACATCTTTTTCTTTTAATTTTTCCTGAAGTGTAACCAAGTCTACTGGCGTTCCTGCCACCTGCATTTCAATCATTGCTTCAAATAAAACACCATATTGCTTTCCATAAAAATCTTCTGGAACTAAAACTTCTGAAGCGCTAAAAAGTGCATCAGAATCCATTATCATTGAAGCAACAACTGCTTTTTCTGCTTCCACACTATGAGGTAACACTTTTTTAATAAGTGCTTCATCCATTAGGTTTTCCCCCTAACTTTCTGTTATCTTTATTGTTAATTTTGCATGTACATCTTTATGTAGTTTCACTGAAACTTCGTGTGTACCTACGGTTTTAATTGGTTCCCCTAATACAATCTTCTTCTTGTCAACATCTAAATCCAGCTGTTCTTTTATTGCTTTGGCTATTTCCTTTGAAGCTATTGATCCAAATGTTTTTCCACCTTCTCCAGCTTTTATTTTCAGCTCTATACTTTTTGCTTCCACTTTACTGGCTAAAGCTTTAGCCGCATCTAAATTTTCCTGAGCGACTTTTTCATCATTCGCTTTTTGAAGTTTTAAATCATTTATATTTTTCGAATTCGCTTCGATTCCAACTTTTTTAGGTAAAATATAATTTCTGGCATAACCATCATTTACTTTTACGATTTCACCTTTTTTTCCAAGGCTTTTTACATCCTGCAATAAAATAACTTCCATATTAAATATCTCCTTCTTCCAACATTTTTCTTACTGTACTTTTAATAATTCGTTTTGCCTCATTAATTGTACAGTATTCAAGCTGTGCTCCTGCTGTAGTTAAATGACCACCACCGCCAAGCCTTTCCATTATCAACTGAACATTGATATCATCATCAATTGATCTTGCACTAATATATATTTTATTATTATAATCCGTAACTACAAAAGAAGCTTTTATCCCATTAATATTTAAAAATTCGTTTGCTGTTTGAGCTGCAACCACAGTAGGACTCTCGATTCTTTCTGATGGACATTCTGCAATAATAAAAATCTTTTCAAAAATTTCTGCATTATTAATTGCCTCAGCCCTTGCTTTGTAGTCTACTAAATCATCTCTGAATAATTTTCTTACTCTAGAAACATCGGCACCATTTCTTTTCAAAAATGCTGCGGCTTCAAAAGTTCTTACACCAGTTTTATTTGTAAAATAATTTGTATCTATAATAATTCCTGAATACAAAGCATCTGCTTCTTCCTGTTTTAACTTTACTCCTTCTGCTATATACTGAAGTATTTCCGAAACCATTTCACTAGTAGAGGAAGCATATGGCTCAATATATGACAACACTGCATTTTCAACAACTTCACTACTTTGTCTGTGGTGGTCAAGTACGACAGTTGCACTTGATGCCTTTATTAATTCTGGAGCCTCAACAAAACTTGGTTTATTTACATCTACCAAAATCAACACCGTACTATCATCAAATAACTCTTTAGCCTGAAATACATTTATAAACATATCTGTTTCATATTCATCTGAATTAAAAAACTTTTCAAATATAGGTCTAACAGTTGTTGTTATTTCATTTATTAAAATATAAGGTTTTCTTTCAAGTGTTTTTACTGCTCTGTAAACTCCTATCGAAGCACCGAAAGAATCAATATCACCTATCTTGTGACCCATAATGACAACTTTTTCTTTACTCTCTATAACTTCTCGTAGAGCATGAGCTTTAATTCTGGCTTTTACCCTGGTATTTTTTTCAACCTGTTTTGATTTTCCGCCATAGTAATAAATTCTATCACCATCTTTTATTACTGCCTGATCTCCTCCTCTACCCAAAGCAAGATCAATTGCCGCTCTCGAATAATCACAATTAATATTATATGTATCTCCGTTTAAACCTAATCCTATACTTACAGTTATTGGCATTTGATTACCTATATTAATGGTTTTTACTTCATCAAGTATCGCAAATTTTTCACTTTGAATAGAAGAAATATATTTTTGCATAATAACAATAAAATATTTGTCCTTTTCTATCTTTTTAACGATACCATCCATATCCTGAAAGTATTTATTAATCTTTCTATCTACGAGGGCAAGTAATAGAGATTGTCTTACATCTTCTACAGTCTCTAATGCCTCTTCATAGTTATCTATATAAATCAAACCTGCAACAAGTTTTTGATCTGTATTTTCCTTTGTTAATAAGTTAATTTCTGTTTCATCAAATAAATATAAAGCCTCAAAAAAACTCTTTTCTGCTATTTTTTTAAGTTGTACTCTATAATCCCTATTATTATATACAACTTCAATATTTAATTCTTCAGCATCAGAAGTTAGCTCTTTATCTCCCACTTCTGGAAAAACTGTACTTATCTTTTTAGAAATCACCTCTTCATCTATAAGGTTTTTAAACTCTTCATCTGCCCAAATGATTTTACCTGAATCATCTAAAGTCGCATAAGGCAAAGAAAGACCATCCAATAGTTCCATTTGAGTCTTATAAAATTGTTTTGCATATTTTATAGCCTGAGATTTTATCCTGCCCCTGCCGATCAAAAAAAACGCAACAGTTGCCAGTATATATATCACTGTAAAGACAAACATAAATAAACCTGCTTTTGAACTATTAAAAAGCACGTAAACATTTGATGCTATAAGTATTAAACTAAAAATTACCGGCCAGATAATAATTCCTCTCAAACCGGCTTTCTTTTCTTTGTTATTTTTCATATAAACTCCCTATACAAATCGTCATTTCATTATATCATTTTTTCAGTGTTTGGCAAATGCCTTTTTCTCGTTCTTCAGCGATTGCAAATGCTCTCCAATAGTTGGAAAGCTTTGTAAGTTCCTTTGGTCCAAGTCCTGTTTTTATTCCGTCCTTTTCAACTTTCAAGGCAAAATTCATTAATGAAAAATGTATAGAAAATACCAGTTCTACACAATAGCTTCTCAGTTCATCGTTAGGCATACATTCATCATTCATCATTTTATTTATTTCTAAACAAACTTTTTCTTTAAAGCGTTTTTCAAATTCTGGATCCCCATTTTCTCCTAACAAAGCCAATATATAATTTTTGTTTTCTAAACAATACTCAAACCATTTATTTATCGAATCTAGGGGAAGTATGTTTTCTGGGTCATAATTTTTTGGTGCCTCATAAAAAACCATATTTTCAATAACTTCATTTTCAAGAGACTCTAAAAGGTCTTTTATATTTTCAAAATACAGATAAAATGTACTTCTTTGTATCGGTACTTTTTCTGCCACTTCCATGACTTTTATTTTTTTATAGTTTTTTTCTTCCACCAATTCAGCATATGCATCAAATATAAGTTTTTGCATAGAATTTTCTTTTTGTTTCATATATAACCCTGCTTTTAAACAATCTACATTTTATTGATAAATGTCGTTCAGTTTTAACTAAACTTGAGTTATAATTGTAACATATTTATTACATAATGTTAACAAAAAAGGAGGATTTTATGTCTAATAAAGAATTGGTTTTGAAATTTTATGATGAAGTATTCAATGGGTGGAATGTGGATGCAATTAAAAATTATATTCACGAAGATTATGTCCAACATAATCCTACTGTAGAAGATGGAAGAGAAGGCTTTATAAAGTTTGCCGAAAAATTTCTATCCTTTAAGCCTAAAATGGAAATATATCATATTCTGGAAGACGGGGACATGGTTTGTGTTTTCTTTAAATGTACAATGGGTGCAAACGGCATGGAAAATAAAGTTTTTGACCTATACAAAATAAAAGATGGGATGTTTGTAGAACACTGGGACTGTGTTAACCATGATATCGCCAAAATAGAGTCTGTAAATAATAATGGCCTTTTCTAAAGTTTTTCTGTTATGCCATTCCTGGAAATAATACCAATAAAATACTCGCAACTAAAGCTCCCATAAAAGTCCAAAAAACAGTCATAATAAACTGTATTTTATAAGACTCTTTATGGGTTGTTTTTGATAAGCTTAATGTTAATAGAATATATCCATTTATAGGTAACGATTCAAATGTAGATGCTGATATTGAAGCAATTCTTGAAACCGCTCCAGGATTTATCTCTATGCTTTTTTCGCTAACAACACTTAATACAATTGGAATCGCAATTAATAAAGCTGCTGGTGGCGAACTTGTAAGTCCTACTAATATACAAACTATTAATAATGTTAGAATTATATAATGAATATCAAGATTATATAGACTTTTTACTAATATTAAAAAAGAAGGAGTCGCCATAATAACTGCTGCCAGACCTGCTGGTATTATAACAGTCATTAAAGCATTTGGAAATTGGTGCGCACCTGAATTAAGAGTTTTAATTATCGATTTTCCTAATGTGATTTTCAAGCCTTTATTATCTTTTTTAGGTAAGTTTCTACCCATAAAAATAAGGTTTACAATTATTCCTATTGATAAAGAAAAAAATATGTCTATTTTAAATATTGCAAATGATACAAAAACAGAAGCTAATGGTAAAAGAGCCACAAAAAAATTTGGTAATTTTGTGGTTTCTTGAATTTGTGGTTTCTTTATGGGGCCATATTCAAAATGCTCCCCATTTTTTATTGCTTTTTTCACCATTAAATATAAAGAAACGAATCCACCTATTGATATTACCAAAGTTGAAACTATACCCGGTATCATTCCTGAAGTTATATAAACATCATATCCAGCAGCATTCAATGTAGTTGTTGATATTATATTATAAAGTTGTGGAAATCCTGGAGCTGCTAAAAATGCACAACCAAGAGAAATCATACCTGGAATAAATCTCCTTGGTATATCAACTTTTTCTGCTAATAATAAACAAATCGGAAACATAGTAAATGTCAATACATATGCTCCAATTCCCCCCATCATACATATACCAGAAACCAGATAAACTGATAAAAATGCTACTTTAATTTTTGTATTCCCACTTTTGCCTTTTAAGAGTTTTTCTATAATAGTTCCAGCAATTGAATCCGCTGCTTTAGTATCATAGAAAACTTTACCAAGTATTGCTCCTAAAAATATAATAGAAAATAAATTTACTATTAGGTTTGAAAGACCTCCAACATAATGTCTTGAAATTGTTTCATTAAAATTTAAATTATTGGTTATTGCCACTATTAATGCACATATTGGTGCAACCCAATATGATGACCAACCTTTATAAACAAGTACTAAAAATAATATAAGTGCAATAAGTATCCCCATAAAACCTATTACTTCTATCATCTTTTCCTCCCCGAAAACTTAATTTATTTAATTTTGTCCATAATAAGCATTTTCTCCATGCTTTCGATAATAGTGTTTATCCTGCAATTCTTTTGGAGCTTCTAGAACGTTTTTATTTAACATCTCTGTTCTAAAAGCCATTTTTGAAACTTCTTCTAATACAACAGAATTATGAACTGCTTCATTGGCATCTTTACCCCAGGTAAATGGCCCATGATTTTTACATAATACTGCAGGACATGACAAAAAGTCTATATTTCTTTCTTTGAACCCTTCTATTATAACCAATCCTGTGTTTTTTTCATAGTCCCTTTCGATTTCTTCTTTAGTTAAAGATCTTATACAAGGTATTTCTCCATACATATAATCTGCATGTGTGGTTCCATAGCAGGGAACTCCCCTACCTGCTTGTGCCCAACTTGTTGCATAGGAAGAATGAGTATGCACTATACCTCCAATACCTTTAAAAGCCTTGTAAATTTCAATATGCGTTTTAGTATCAGAAGAAGGTGCATATTTCCCTTCTACAATATTGCCACTAAGGTCAACCAGTACAATATCCTCGGGTTTAAGGTTATCGTATTCTACACCACTAGGCTTGATTCCCATTATTTCACTTTCACTGTCAAGCTCGCTAACATTTCCCCATGTAAAAGTTACCAGATCATGCTTTGGTAAAAGCATATTGGCTTCATATACTCTTTTCTTTAAATCTTCTAACATATTTCACCTTTCTTATAAATTATCTATTGCTGCTCTTTCAATCAAAAGACCTTTTTTATAGCCCTCAATAAAGCTATTGAATCCTTCAACTAGTTCTTTTTTAGGTTCCATGGACTCCTCTTTTATACTTTTAAAAATTTCATTATTTAAATATTCTTCCAATGACTCATTGTTTTGTTTCCACAAAGTATAGGATGCAAGCAATGCAATACCCCATGCACCACCTTCATCAGCCGTTTCCATTAAGGTAACTTGTGTATTTAAAGCAGATGTCATCATCTCTAAACCTACTTCTTTTATCTTGAAGAAACCTCCATGACCATACATCTTTTCAATTTTAACATTTTCTTTTTTCAATAAATCCATTCCTATTTTCAGTGCACCTAAAGATGTGTAAAGATGAGTCCTCATAAAGTTAGCTAAATTAAATTTGCTTTCTGATGTTCTCACAAATAAAGGTCTTCCTTCTTCCATTTCAGTTATATGCTCTCCAGATAAATAGTTGTATGCTAATAGTCCTTTGCAGTCTGGTTCACCTTTCAATGCCTCAAAATATAAGGTTTGATAAATTTTATCAATATCTTGTTCGACTCCATAACTATTTAAAAATTCTTTAAATATATTTACCCATGCGTTTAAATCTGATGTACAATTATTGCAGTGTACCAATGCTGTTTGATCTCCCATAGGTGTAGTAATAACATCTATTTCAGGATATGAGCTAGTCAATTCTCTTTCCATAACTGTCATCGCAAAAACCGATGTCCCTGCAGAAACATTTCCAGTTCTTTTAGCTATTGAATTTGTTGCGACCATGCCTGTTCCTGCATCTCCTTCTGGTGGACAAAATACGCTTCCAGACTTTAAATGTCCACTAGGATCAAGTGTTTTTGTGCCTTCTTCTGTAAGGTATCCAGCTTTTTCGCCCGCTAAAAGTATTTTTGGTAAAATATCCCTTAATTTCCATTCAAATTCATTTTCAGAAATCAGATTATTAAAATCATTAATCATATCTATATTATATGTTTTTGATTTTGAATCAATAGGAAACATACCTGAAGCTTCACATGCACCTAAAACTTTTTCTCCCGTTAAAATAAAATGAATGTATCCTGATAAGGTTGTTATAAAATTTATTTTTTTCAAATGCTCTTCTTCGTTTAAAATAGCTTGATATAGGTGAGCTATACTCCATCTTTGGGGTATATTAAATTTAAAAAGTTCTGACAATTTTTCAGAAGCTTCCTTCGTAATAGTATTTCTCCATGTTCTAAAGTTAGTTAACAAATTATTATCTTTATCAAAAGGAAGGTAACCATGCATCATTCCACTTATTCCTATTGAACCAATTTTTTCAATCTGAATATCATATTTTTCTTTCACCTGATTGGCTAAAGTTAAGTATGCTGTTTGTAAACCAGCCTTTATCTCTTCTAAACTGTAAGTCCAAACCCCATCTATAAATTTATTTTCCCAATCATACTTACCAAATGCAATTATTTCTTTATTTTTTCCATATAAAACTGATTTGATTCTTGTAGAACCAAATTCTATACCTAAAACTGTTTCTCCCTTTAAAATAATTTCCTTTGTCTCATTTAGACACATCTATATCACCTCTATCTGTAAATAATATTTCCTAGCATTAAGTCTCTTTTAAAATCTCTAATCTGAGTATTGTCATCAATATAAACAGCTTCAATCCCCATAGCTTCAGCCCAGTCTCCCATTTGCTCAGCCGTTAAATCATAAGTAAATGCTGTGTGATGGGCACCACCAGCTAAAATCCATGCTTCTGTACCTATTTTAAAGTTAGGTTTCGGAGTCCAGTAAGCAGTGGCTACAGGAAGTTTTGGCATTTCCTTTTCCGTCTTTTTACAATCCACTTCATTAATTATCAATCTAAATCTTGTTCCCAAATCTATCAAGGAAACAGCTATTCCACTGCCTTGTTTCGATGTAAACACGAGTCTTGCAGGATCTTCTTTATTTCCCATTGAAAGTGGTTGCTCCTTAATTGATATAAGACCTTCTGAAATAGAAGGACAAATTTCAAGCATATGAGATTGCAATATACCTTCTTTGCCAGGAACCAAATTGTAAGTATAGTCTTCTAACATTGAAGTCCCCTTTTTGTCTTTCATATTTTCAGTCATTATTTTCATCAATCTTACCATACCTGCAACTTTCCAGTCACCTTCAGCACCAAACCCATAACCTTTTTCCATTAATCTTTGTATCGCAAGCCCTGGTAACTGCTTTAATTCTCCTAAATCTCCAAAGTGAGTAACTATTGCATGATAATTTTTTTCTTTTAAAAATTTTTCAAACCCTAATTCGATTTGTGCCTGACATACAACTTTTTCTCTAAAGTCTTTAGGATCTCTGCCTTCAAGTAGAATTTGATATTTATCATAATATTCATCAGCTAATGCGTTAGCCTGTTCCATAGAAATATTATTAACATATCTAACAATGTCATTTACTGGATATGTATCTATTTCCCATCCAAATTTTATCTCTGCTTCAACCTTATCTCCTTCTGTAACAGCCACATCTCTCATGTTATCTGCAACTCTTAAAATTCTAAGGTTTTTGCTTTCTACAACTCCTATAGCAGTTCGCATCCATGAAGAAATGGCATTTTGAACTTTTTCATCACTCCAATGACCTGCTATAACTTTTCTTTCAATGCCCATTCTGCTTACAATGTGGCCATATTCTCTATCTCCATGTGCTGACTGATTTTCGTTCATAAAATCCATGTCGATTTCTTCATATGGTATTTCTTCATTAAATTGTGTATGAAGGTGTAATAAAGGCTTTTTATATTCCTTAAGACCTGTAATCCATGACTTTGCTGGTGAAAATGTATGCATCCATGTGATAACTCCAGCACATTCTTCATCAATATTTGCTTCATTAAAAGTTTTTATAATCACATCTCTAGTAATCATAGTAGGCTTCCATATTATTTCATAGGGCAAAACACCTGACTTGTTTAGTCTATCTACAATAATTTTTGAATGTTTTGAAACATTCTCTAAGCACTCTTCTCCATATAAATCCTGTGAACCAGTGCAAAACCAAAATTTTAAATTTATATTTTCATTCATAATATATACCTCCGAAAATTATTATATTTTAAACTTTTATTGTTGTACATAAATAAATCTCATTTTAACAATATACGTTAAAAAATGCTTTATTCAGAACAAAAAAAGTAGGTTTCATAAGGAAGTATTCTGGAAATTAAAAAAGGACTCTACTATGAGCCCTTTAGTTTTTTACCATTTTCCTTTGCTTACATGTCCTGCTATTTCAGCTTTGCTTCTTTGTTTTATTACTATTGCTTCATCTAATGCTTTTGTAAAAACTCCGAAGCAGTTAGGATCTAAATTGATTTCCATTCCCTCACTTGCTAAGTCTGCTATCGCCATTGAAAGGTTTATTATTTCCATATGAATGTCGTTTGTTCTATCAGAATCATATACCTTTTTTGCATCTTCTTCAGATAATTCTACAAACTTTTCTTTTGGAGAACCACATTTTGGACAAACATCCGGTGCATCCTCTCCCTCATGAATATAACCACATACTGAACATTTAAATAACTTCATTTTTGTTTCTCCTTTCTTATAAAAAAGAATCTTACATAATTGAAATCCATGTAATAACAATAACATAAATATTTTAAATTGCAAATATTTTAAATACTAATTATAATTAATTTAAAACAATTAAAGGTGGTCAGTTATGAAAATTGGAATAGTTGGTTCTGGAAAAATCGTAACCTCTTTATTAGCTTCACTTGCAAATGTAAATGATATTAATTGTAATAGCATTTGTGTTAGAGAAGAGAGTTTAGAAAAAGTAAAAATTTTATGTAATAAATATAATATAGAGAATATATATACTGACTACGAAAAATTTTTAGCTTCGAATGATTTTGATTTTGTTTATATTGGTATTTTAAATACACTACATTTTGAATACAGCTATCATGCTTTAGAATCAGGAAAAAATGTAATTTGTGAAAAACCTTTTACGACAAATGTAAAAGATTTAAAAAAACTTATTGATTTATCAAAGTCAAAAAAATTATTTCTTTTTGAAGCTATCACAACTATACATATGCCAAACTATAAGTATATAAAAAGCATACTCCCAAAATTAAAAAACATTAAATTGGTTCAATCAAATTTTTCTCAGTTTTCTAGTAGGTATGTTAACTATTTAAACAGAGAAGTTCATCCAGTTTTTACAAAAGAGGATTTTGGAGGAGCTCTCTATGATATGAATGTTTATAACCTTCATCTGGTAATAGATTTATTTGGTTTACCAAAAAAATCAGAATATTTCTTTAATAAAGGTTTTAATGATGTAGATACATCTGGAACTATGATTTTAAAGTATAATAACTTTATAGCTGTATGTACTGCAGCAAAAGACTCAAAAAGCCCAAACTTTACTATTATACAAGGTGAAAATGGTTATATAAAAATACATGGTCCAGCAAATACATGTGATTATTTTGAAGTATTGCTGGACGGAGAATTTACGCAACATAATTTTCAAGATGAACATGATAAATTTATTTATGAATTTAATGATTTTAACAATATTTATCAAAATAAGGATTATAATGAATGTTATAGGCTTTTAAATGAATCTTTAATGGTAATGAAGACATTGAAGCATTTTTAATTTACTACATAATTTCTTTTATTTGATTAATTAGCTTAGCATCTTCTATACCCTTAAAGTCAATAAGTGCTCCATACTTTTTAATAATTTCTATAGATTCTTCTAATCTGTTTGCTAGTCCAAAAGTCATATTAACAAAGGCTTTTCCATTATAATTTCTAAGTACAAACTCTAATATTTCAGGATGCTCTGTTTTAAACATAATTGGTATTGCAACTGTCCCTTGAAGTATGTTTATCACTGATTCATACACTTCTTTTTCTTTTTCACAGTTTCCTTTACCTGGAAAGGTAAAGCACAATTCCATAACATCTGCACTTCCTAAAATATCATAAACTTCATCCATTATAGAATCAAAATCTCCTGAAAGAATGTCTTCCCTTAAAGATTCATTATTTATCATGTCTATTGTTCTATCTATTTCAATTTCTTCTTCTAATTCTAAAGCTTCTTTATAGCATGAAATATAATGTTTATGTCCTATTTTACTTTTTTGAGGTTTTAAATTTTTAACTTTTTCTATCATAGATGCTATATGCTTCGGTGTTGTTCCACAACAACCACCTAATATATCAACACCTATTTTTGCAATTTGTTCCATTCCTTTTGCAAAATCTTCTGGTGTACTTTCAAAGTAGGTTACTCCATCTTTTGTCTTAGGTAATCCCGCATTCGGGTTAACAATAATTGGTAATTTTGCATGTCTTTTAAGCTCTTCAACTGTTTTAATCATTTTTTCAGGAGAAAGTGAACAGTTTAACCCTAACGCCTCTACTTGTAGAGCTTCAAACATTGTAATCATTGCTAATGGGTCTGATCCTGTTAACATTTTTGCATTTTCATTGAAAACACAAGTTATCCAAATAGGAAGATTAGAGTTTTCTTTTGCAGCAATTATTGCAGCTTTTGCTTCGTATAGGTCATTCATGGTTTCAATTAAAATCATATCCACACCATACTTGACACCAAGCCTAATAGTTTTTGCAAATACTTCTACAGCATCTTCAAATTTATAATCTCCCATTGGCTCTAATAGTTTACCAGTTGGGCCTATATCTAAAGCAATTTTTATACCAGTTTTTTCTGATTTATCTCTAGCTTCTTTTGCATTATTAACTCCATATTTTATAACATCTTCAAGTGAAATTTTTGAACCTTCTGGGTATTTTAAAATATTTGCACCAAAAGTATTAGTTTCAATAATTTCACTGCCTGCTTGAATATATTCATAGTGAATATCTGTTATCACCTCTGGCTTTAATACATTCCAAGTTTCTAAAAGCTCGCCTGGTGTAAGACCTTTTTCCTGAAGCATTGTTCCCATAGCACCAGTACAAAAAATAAATTTTTCCATCATATCACAACCTTATCTTATTTATTATATACAACTCTATTATAATATTAAAGAGTCCCCTGTAGCAAGATATTCTATTGAATTTCCCATAATTGATTGCAAACATTTATATGACTCCACTCCCGTACAATGGAATGTATAAAATTTCGAATTTGTTGCCTTTAAAAAATCTGCCGTTTTTATTACATCAGCATTTTTATCATCGGGACTTAAACAATATTTATACAAATGAAACCCTCCTATAATATAGTCTGGATAAGAATTGTATTTATTTTTATAGCTTTCTAAGATATTTACTATACCTTTATGAGCACACCCTGTTAATAAGGTGACTTTACCATTTTCTCTTATTATAAGATTTTGCTCATGAGAAAAACTATCGTTTATGTATTCTCCATCAATATTTTCATATAGAGTGTTATTGCTTTCTGGAAATAAATTCTTTATTTGAACATTTGAAAGTATTTCTAATTCTTCACTTATTTTTAAATCTCCTGAAATCCTAATAAACCTATCAATTGATTTTAATTTTTCATCTATACCTATGTACTCCATTTCGCCATTATCTCGTTTAGCATAATATGAGTTAAAGGCTTTTTCATTTATATATATTTTTGCCTGTGAATTCTTTTTAAAAAAATCTTTCAATCCCCCACCATGATCATAATGTCCATGTGATAAAAATCCAATATCTATTTTTTTCAAATCTATGCCAAGATATTTTGAATTTTTCAAAAATCTATTTGACTTACCTGTATCAAATAATATTTTATGAATACCTGTTTCAATGTATAGACTTAAACCATGTTCAAATAATAAGTCGTCATTTATAGATGTGTTTTCAATTAGTACTGTTATTTTCATACTTCACCTCGCTTAATACATTTTCACACAATTATTGTCATATGTCAATAACTGCAAATTAGAAAAATAGTCTTAATGAGGCTATTGCTGTCATAATAATTGCTATATACCTAAAAGACTTTTCCTCAATCCTTTTAACTAGGTAGTAGCCTGAAAAAGCTCCAACAGCTATTGGTATAAACATAAAAATCAAAAGAAATAGATTATCTAAATTTATATTTTCCCAGAAAAAAACTTGCAAAGGAACTTTTGTAATATTAAGAATAAAAAAGAACCAAGCTGAAGTACCTATAAACTCATTTTTTCTTAAACCTAGGGCCAATAAATAAACCGTGAAAATTGGTGCAGCTGCATTTCCAACCATTGAAGCAAATCCACATAAAATTCCAATTATCAGGTAAAACCATATTTTATTTGGCAGCTTTATATTTTCACCCTTTTTTTCCATATATATCAACAATATCAAACACACTAAAACTACTAAACCAATTAATACTTTAAATTGGTTATCATTAATTATATTTCCAGTTAAAACACCTATTAAAAGACCTATAAGTGAAAACGGTATTACTTTTAATATTTTTTTCCAGTCTGCACTTCTTCTATACATAGTAATAGCAAAAATATCTGCTACTATTAACATAGGAAGCAAAATACCTGTGGACTCTTTACCTCCAAATATAGCTGCAACTGTAGGTATAGCTAACATGGCAGCTCCTCTAATACCTGTTTTGGAAAAACCGACTAAAAAAGCAACCACTATAATAAAGATAAATTGCACCTGTGTCATATCTAATAAGCTTAATAAATCCATTTAAAGCACTCCTTAAAAATGTAATAGAACTATTTTATCATCATTATAAAAAAATTTATATACTTACTCTTGTTTTATATTTAAAGCACTGATATACTTTGAAGCGAAGTTATTATTTTTATAGAGAGGATTATGATATGCAAAACGAAAATTTCACAGTTATCGAAGAAGCTTATCGTATGTTTTTTAATGCGATTGTTAGCTGTAGGATAGATACTTTAGTAGAATCAGCTTACGAACTTTTAAAGTACCCAATTTTAGTTACTGATGAAATAGCAACACCAATTTCACTTGCACCTAGAGAAAAAACTGGTGATCCAGACTGGGATTTTTTGATAGAAAATGGAAGTGGCGCTAGCATTCATTTTATGGACTTTTATAAAAAATATTTTAGCCATCCAGAAGATAGAAAATATCCTATACTTATAAATGATGGTCATCAAATAAAAAAACACCAGTTAATTTCTGTTATTACATATCAAAAGAAAGTCTTAGGACACTCTGCAATTGTAATAGGAAAAAGTGAACTTACTGATGATGAGAAAGAAATTATTGAACTTTTCAATACTTCTCTTACAGCAATATTAAAAGTTCAAGAAAAGAAAACCCATCTTTCAAATGAAAAAACTTTACAGCTTTTTTCTGACATAATTACAGGAACAGATAATGATTATCTTTTCACTTCCCCTCAAATGGATAAGTTTAAAACTAAATATCCTAAAAAATATGCTTTGACGGTATCAAAATATAAAGAAGACATCTATGTTGATTCTTTTTATTCAATAATCTCAAATGAGATTATGACATCAAACCAAAATATACTTTCAATCCATCACGATAATATGATAATAAATATTGTAAGTGGTTTGGATGAACATGGATATAAAAAACTTATCGACAAGGATGAGTATGGAAAATCATTTAGAATAGTAAAAAAATATGATTTGTATACCAGTATTTCTTCTGAGTTTGAAAATTTAGATTTGGTAAAATATTATTACCAACAGGCTTTATTAACCTTAAATACTGGCATCAAGTTAAACCCACAGAAGAATTTCTTTACCTTTAGTGATTATATGCCTGCGCAATATTTTTATACTTTGGCAAATTCTTTTCCTGCTTCCGTGATGATTCATCCTATTATAAAAGAAATTATTGATTATGATAGAAAAAAAGGAACAAATTATTATTCAACTTTAGAAAAATATGTTTTATGCATGCTCAATACAAAATCAGCTTCCGAAGAATTGCATGTTCACAAAAACACAATGGTTTACAGAATAAATAGAATTCAGGAACTTTTTTCAATAGATTTTGAAGATCATCAATTGCTAAACACATTATTCTGTAACTTTTATATCTTAAAAATAAATGGTGATTTAACTGAGTGATACAAAAACAAAACCACAACAAAAAGTTGTGGTTTTAATAATAGTTAAAGTCTTTAAAGATAGCAAATACAGACCAGGATATTTCCATATTCAATATAACTTCGTTTTTTATTTTTTTGGCGGTTAAATTTTGTTTTTTTTTGACAACTTTTTTTAGTCTTTCGCTTCAAACAATGTATTCACTGTCATCCCAATTATAAACATATTCTCCTCGAGTTATACTGTATCCATCTTTTTCTATATATTCATAATCACCCGACTCATAATTAAAACACCATTTTTACACCAGATTAAATTCTACATTTCCAAACTATTCTCATTCAAAAGGAAGTCATAAATACTCATAGTTGTAATTCCATCGTCATCTCTTGTAACATTTACAACATCTTTTACAATAATAATCTTTTTAAAAGAGTCATTTATATTAACAAGTGATGCTTTTTCCTGAATTCGCTTTTCTTCTGTAGGTATACTAAATGCAGATTGGATGTAATAACGCTTACTTCCTTGGTTTGCTATAAAATCAATCTCTAACTGTTTTCTTATCGTTTTTCCTTCTTTGTTAATGCCTCTTTTTTCTACAAGTCCAACATCCACAGAATACCCTCTACTTCGCAGCTCATTATAAATTATATTTTCCATGATGTGAGTTTCCTCAATTTGTCTGAACCCTAACCTGGCGTTTCTAAGACCCACATCTTCAAAATAATATTTGAGAGGTGTTCCAATATATTTTCTTCCTTTAACATTGTAGCGATTTGCTTTATTTATAACAAATGCATCTTCCAAATGTTCTATATATTGTCTGATGGTATTTCCACTAATATTTGATTTGATTACGCTTTTAAAAGTTGCTTCAATCTTTGGTACATTTGTAAGAGAACCAATTGCTGATGCCAACACATTAACTAAGTCATCCAATTCCTGAGGTTTTTCTATATGATGACGTTCAATAATATCTTTTAAATACGTCTCTTCAAATAGTTTTGTCAAATAATTTATTTTTTGAGCTTCTGTCTTCATTGTTGTGGTAAGTGGTAACCCTCCATATGTAACATATTCTGCCCAACCATTATAAATATCTCCCTCAAAGCACTGCATGAATTCCTTAAAGTTCAATGGATAAATATGAATTTCATCACCTCTGCCGCGAAACTCAGTAATAACATCTTTTGATAAGAATTTAGAATTACTTCCTGTCACATATATATCTATATTCTTTATATGTAGCAACGAATTCAACACTTCCTCAAATTCGTCTAACAACTGTACTTCATCTAAAAGAATGAAATACTTTTCTCCATCTATAATGCAAGACTCAATATAATCTAAAATTATATCTGGATCTCTATATTTCTTATCTTTTCTTTGATCCAACTCAATTGTTATTATATGTGAATCTGATATTCCCTTCTCAATCAGATAGTTTCTAAAAATATTAAAGAGCAGGTACGATTTTCCGCATCTTCTAATACCCGTTACAATCTTTATCAATCCATTATTCATTCTAATTATTAAATCATTTAGATATTTATCTCTTTTTATATACATTCAAAACCCCCCTCATTGAATATTTTTGACACAAATGCCACTTTAATTCAATCAAATTATATACTTCTTTAAAAATTAAGTCAATTAGTTATTGAATATTTTTGACATATTTGTCAGCTTTATTCAATCGAAAAAAGACCACAACATAATTTTATGTTATGGCCAGTTTAATTAATTTATTCTGCTACGGAAATTAGTCTAATGTGTAAGGCAAAGAGCTGGAATGCCTTTAAATGCTGGGGATTTTTCGTTGCGAGACCTGTTTGACACCAATTTGACACTAGCAGATAACGGTTTTTATAAATCTCAAAAAAATATTTATTATATTAAAAATTAATTTTTGGCAATTTTTTTTCGGATTTGCATGGTTGGTATTCTCTTTTTAAGAAAAAGGCTTTTTCTTCATTATTGATAATCACATTCTCATTAAGCCAATTTAGAAATGCATCACCATTAAAACATAATGCAATTCCACCTTCGGAGTCTCTGCTCCAATATCCATGTTTATTTTCTGGATTACTTATCCATTTGTCAAATTCTATTTGATATTTTTTCAAGTTATTTGCAACATAATCAGGGCACTCAATTAAATCTGCATCACAAGTCCAGTTTAATAATATTTTAGCCATTTCTCCTCCTGTTTAATTTCAACAATATATAATTGTTTCAATTTCATTCATATAACTGCTTTCACCTTTCAAATTATCGGCACCAATTCACATTCAGTGCCGTTTATTTGATTTCTTATTCATTTTTCTCCAAAACATATAAATCATAGTAATCTCTTGCCCTGCTATTTCCGAAACTTCTCCTAATAATCGTCTCAAACTTTTCTGCCAGTATCGTTTCAACAGGATATGCTTTTATTAAAACTGTCTTTTCTTAAAACATAAGATGAAATTTAAAATCTATTTCTTTTGGTGTGATTTTGTCACCCGTGGTTATATCCATTTTCATTGGAATCTTCAATTTTCCATATTCAGCAGATAGGCGAACTCTAAAACCGCCGTAGAAATCATCTTCTCTTATTTTATCAATTCCTAAAAATTTATATGTTACTCCATCGTCAATATTAACAGACAATATTTCCTTTATTATTTTTTCAATAGTTTCCTCTTCAAAAGAAAGTCCTTTTATTGTTGTGTCCATATCAATTGTTGTTCGTTCTTCTATTCCAATTATGGATGCAATTAATAATCCACCTTTCAATATAAAATTCTCTTGATATGGAGAATTTACTAGCCTTTCTATGATTCTTTCAAACATATATATTTGTAAAACTTCCTGAGCATGAAGATTTTTTTTATTTGCTATATTACGGATTGCCCCTTTTAATTGTTCTGGATTTTTTCTACTTTCCCCCATTAACTAATAACCTCCATATATTTTTCCACTTCATCTTCAATTCCAAGTTCTTTTGCATAACTTATTAGTTTTATGATATTTCTATCTTTACTCTTAAAGTATCTATTAAGGGCATCTGTAAATATTGTTTTATCAATTTTATTTCTATTTTTCACAATATCACAAATGGTTCGCTCTTTATCATATAAAACAATTTTTCCTCCTTGAGGTGAAATTGTTTCTACTTTTCCCAATTCTAAAACTTGAGGGGCAACATAATGAAATCTCATTTTAGGATACTCTTTTTTTATATGATTCACATTATATCCTTGAGGCACACTCATAGAAATTATATTAGGAATTCGATCTGATAAATCCCAAAAGTACAAAGCAGTACCAAAGGAATAAATCCCATATCTTGTTTTTTTCTGAATCAAAAAATACTCATCAACGATTTCACCAGGAAGGGAATAAACGCCCCTTTTAACTTTGACTAATTTCCCCTCATCTGTAAGCTTTTTTAATTCTTCTCTTCTTACACCTATTTTATCTAAATCGCTTGTGTGAACTACACCATTATTTTCTTTTGCATAATCCAAAATTGCATTTTTCATATTCTCACCTACTTTTTGTACAACTTTTCTTTAATTCTATCATTCTAAAGAGTATTTGTACAGACATTTCAATTTAAAAAGACCACAACAGATTTCTCTGTTATGGCTATTTTTAATTTTTACTCCATTCAATTTTGATTTACACAACATTTAAAAAACTAAATTTCCTAAGTGAGCTCGTATCCATTTTTACTTCATTATGATCATAATATAATGTCATCTCTTCATTTTATATAATAATTTTTTCCATATATTGAAATTTCATCTGCTACAATTCCGGCAATTCTTTTGTCTATAATTGGGCATAACGTTGAATAGTTTCCCCCCGGTGCCAACAAATCTAAAGTTTTTCTGACCTCTGCTCTGATTACTTCTTCTGAAGTACCCGGCATTTCGAGAACTCCCTGAGAATCAAATCCACCACTAAAAAGTATTCTATTTCCATATTTTTCTTTCAGTTCAGGAACATTATTGCAGTACTGAAGCGGATCAATTGCTTCTATTCCCATTTCAATAAGTTCTCCAAGCAGTGGTGCAACATAACCACAAGTGTGCATTTCAAAAATCATATCAAGTTCTTTTGTTTTGTCAACTACCTGCTGAATATAAGGTTTAATAAATTCTCTCCACATACCAATTGGGAAGAACATATTTTTATTGTCACCCCAGTCATCATGGTATGCAATAATATCAAGCTAAAGTACTTCTTTAATATTTCAAGATACTTGATTTTATGATCTGTTATAGCTTGAAATAATTCATGTACCTCTTCAGGATAATCATAAAATGCATAAAGCGCATTTTCAAAACCCATGATACTTATCATTCTTTCAGAAGGTCCATTTAAAAGCATACATAATGAAACTTTATTTTTCCTGTCCCAATTTTTTGTTGTTTCTTTTGCTATTGCTTCCCAATTGTATGCAGTCAGATCAGGAATCTTAATATTATCTCTCCAATTTGTAAGATCTTCCAGTTCCGGTTGTCCCGGGGTAATCATCTGAGAGTTATTATGTTCAGGCAGATAGGTCCAGTTAACCCCGAACCAGTCTTCTCCTGTCCCTTCTCCAAAATACCTTTCGCCGAATGAATCCCACACATCATAATCTGTAAAGAAATTAGGTATAGACTCAGGTATTTCGTGTTTGTAAGCAGCCAGTACATTTTCTCTGTTAGTCATAAATTTCTCCTTAAATCATTATTTAGAGTTTTAGTCAAAAAACTCTAACGTTTCTTTAACAAAAACCTCTCTTATTTTATTATTGTTTTCTTTCTTCCATGCTATTACAAATCCACTATTATTATCTTCTATAGGTTTTGCACATATATGGGTACTTCCAAAATCCCTGAAAAACTTGTCACAGATAAATATATCTTTATCTGAAATCAAATTTAAGGCAAGAGAATTGGCACTCGTTGTAAAACAGGAAAAATTTGGTAAAAACCCATATTCATAACACAACTCAGTAAGCATCGAAATGTAACTTTGTGTCTTAAGAGGAGATATTCCTATAAAATCGTATGGTGCTAGATCGCAGACATATATTTTATCTTTCTGTGCCAACGGATTTGTTTTCAACATACAAACCATATGGGGACTTTCACCTAATATCCGATATTCAATTTTTTCTTTTTTTGTCTGAACAACATCATACAATATAGTAAAGACTACATCCAACTCATCATCTAGTAACATATTAAAAATCTCCTGGGCCGAGTTGTTTTCCACCCTTATACCGATTGACTGATGTTGGCTCTTAAAGTTTTCTATTGCAGGAAAATAAACAGGTCCGGATTGAATGAATCAAGGGTCCCTACCGAAAGATTTCTGCTGTTACAGGTCTGAATCTGAAACGCATCCTGTATATTAACTTCTACCTGATTTATTAATTCTTTCCATTTTTCATATAAAAAACTGGATGTGCTAATCAAGGAATTGACCTACAACGTCAACTCCTATCGTCATATGGAAATCTACGAACCTTATACCCGGTGCAAGATTATATCTAAATTTTTTTACTCTGCTTTGATTTCATCATGCATCTCAACTAGTTTGCCAAAACCTCCTGTTTGTCAGAACCTCCACAGAAATTTATATTGTAACCGACTTTTATTTTGAGTTCTTTAAGATTTTTGTTTCTTCAACCCTGTAGTGTATTTATTGCATTGCCCCAATTTCCACAAGGTATAAATGTTAATCTAAAAGTACCCAAAAGTGTGCACGTAAAAATCCCCAATTATGTGCACAAGAAAAGGTACTTTTTTTGTTATAATCCATCAAGAGGTGATGATTATGACAGAAATTGTATTAGCTATGATTAATGAAGTATCAGATTTAAGTATGTTTAAAAATGTATATATGAATGGAGAAATTAAATTGAACATTTCAAAAATTTCAAGAGAACTAGGAAAGGACAGAAAAACTATAAAAAAGTATTTAAAAGGTGAGGTTTCTAATAAAACCAGAAATCGTAAAAAGTATTTAGATGATTATAAAGATATAATTACAAATCTTCTTAAAGATACATTACGAAGTTTTGATTACATCGACCATTTATATTTTTACTTAAAAAGAGAACATAATATCACATGTTCAAGGTCTACTCTAAACAGATACATTAGAAATGATGAATATCTAAACAAGCTGTTCTCTAAAAAGAAGGAACAGATATTTACTGAACGTTTTGAAACACAACCAGGTGTACAAGCTCAATTCGACTTAAAAGAAAAAATAAAAATCATATACGAAAATGGAGAGGAACAAAAAGTTAACATCGCGACATTAACACTTGGTTTTTCAAGATATAACTTTAGAAAGGTTGTTTTAGACACCAAGTATGAGACTATAGTATCTTTCCTAGCCGAATCATTTGAAGAACTAGGAGGAGTTGTTAAAGAACTGGTAATAGATAATATAAAGTGTTTGGTTGACAAACCTAGAACGGCTAATGGAAAAGATGCTGTATTAAATACTAAGTTCATAGAGTTTTTAAAGGATTATAACATCACATGTAAACCTTGCATGCCCTACAGACCACAAACTAAAGGAAAAACAGAAACACAAAACAAAAAGCCTGCACAGTTAGAAAACTATAATGGTACATATTTAGATTTATATGAAGTCCATGAAAAACTGGAAATAATTAATAAAGAAGATAATGAAAGCATATCTCAGGCAACTTTATTACCAAGAAATTTTTTATATAAAAAGGAAAAAGATGAACTTTCCCATCTCCCTGCAAGAAGAATTCGAGAAAAGTATCATCTTTTAGTCCGTGAAGTTGATGTATCAAATGAGTCATTAGTATCCTACAAATCAAAGAAGTATTCTGTACCAAAAAGATTTATAGGTTCAAAAATGAATCTAATTATCAATGATAAACAACTGCAAATGTATTATAACAATAAAATCGTCGCTGTGCACATGATTTCTAATAAAGTACTGAATATTTTACCTGAGCACCAGCTAAATTATCCTAAATATTTATTTAAAAAGACATATGAAGAAAAGGAAATAATTCTAAAAGAAATGGAGAACATTAGATATGACAATGATTAATGATGTTTTAGATCAACTAGTTTACTTAAAACTTAAGTCAGCACACTCGTATTTGAAAGACCTACATATAAATGATGATATATCAAATACTGAATTAAAAGGTCTTTATAAGGTATTAAATAAAGAAGTAGAAGCAAAAGAAGAAAATAATAAACTCTATAATGTGAAAGTAGCTGCTTTTCCTTTTGTTAGAAAGCTAGACGACTATGACTTTAGTTTTCAGCCTTCTATTAAGGAAGAAAAAATAAGAGATATTGTTAAAACTTCATTTTATGAAAATGCAACAAATGTTGTTTTTATAGGAAATCCAGGTGTAGGAAAAACACATTTAGCTATTGCTATTGGATATGAAGTAGCTATAAAAAGAAATAGTGTATATTTCATTAAGTTTTCTAAATTGATAATGAATTTAAAAAAAGCGTATGATGAAAACGCTTTAGAAAAGAAGCTTAAATTATATTTTAAATACAAGCTATTAATAATAGACGAAGTTGGCTTTAATGAGATTTCACCACTTGAAGCGAAGTTGTTTTTTCAATTGATAGATTTAAGATATTCAAAGAGATCAACTATATTCACAAGCAATATTTCATTTGAAAAATGGCCAAGTATATTAGGTCATGATGAAATGATTACAAAAGCTATACTAGATAGAATTCTTCACTTTTCATATTTGTTTAATATAACAGGAAATTCATACAGAATAAAAGATAAAGTGAAAATGTTGTTGCCAAAAAGTGGGGAATCTTAAATGCACACTTTTGGGGAAATTTAGGTTGACATTTATACAAGGTTTCAAATATCGATCATAAGTACCACAGCTTGGTGCTTGTAGATTACCCCTGCCTCATGAGACAGGAATCAAAAAGTCTCTCAAGATGTAGTTTTATTAAAGAGTGTTAACATTTAAGTAGCGTCGCAGAACTCACAAAAAGTGATTCCAAAAAGTAAAAGGTGCAAGAGCAGAACAATTAAATATTTAAATATACCTAGAGACTGTAAAAATGCCACTTTAGTGGCATTTTTACGTAAACATATTGGGTATATTGTCACTATCCACAATTACTAAAATAATAGAATTTGGAGTAAACTATTATTTAAAAAATGCAGATAAAAATTATTAACATATTTCTTTATGGCCGAATTCTTTATAAACTTCAGGTAAAATTGAAGCAAGATTACTATATTCTTCAACATTATGAAGAGCCAACCCCATTGGAACTTGTTCAGGAACTCTTATACCGTGTGGTAGAACACACATTGCTCTACCTTTATTATACCTATAGCCCATCCAAAATCTCGTTCTGAACTCAACCCCTCCTTCGATTTCGCGACAATAATGCATCATGATGACAGGGAGTTTTCCTTGTTCTCCAACTCTGTTTTCTACAAGTCCGAAACCACCAAAAACTGTTGCCTTGGCATTTTTCAAATCTTGTTCATTAAAACCCAACTCTGAATGATTTAGGAAATGAATTACAATATCCTGTTGACCTGCACCGATATCTTCAACTACAAAATGTATTACGTCCTGAGACTTTTTATCTAAAGGAACGTTTGGATCGGTGATATATTTTCTATGTTCTTCAGAAATTGCGATTGTTGGGTGGCAAAAAGGATTCCAAATTTTATATCTCAACCCTTCTAGAGGGTGCCATGCAAACCACCAATTTAGCATTTCTATTGTACATCCTGGGAATACATTATTTACTGCTAAATAACCACCACCATTTTCCATAGTGCAATAGCCAGTTTCGACTTCCGTGTAACCAGGCCTTAACATAATTGAAGGAGCTTCTTCAGGTGTTATAGCTTTTTTAGGATCCATAGGGCCTGACATTAATATTTTTACTAATTTTTCATTCGGCGGAGCAAGGCTTTCTTTATAATATTTTGCAACAGGTGATTGCTTTTCGAAATCTAATAAAGGAATTGGTTTTCTATCGTTAGGATTCATTTTATACCTCCATTTCTTCTGGTCTGTATTTATATTTTTCAATCGGAACCTTTTCTTCATCATTTAAAATCATTCCGTTGTTGTTTATTGCAGAGTACCAAACTGGATGTTTTGAAGTTTCTGGGTAATCTTCCCTTATAAACCACCCTCTGGATTCTTTTCTTAGAAGTGAAGAAGTAAAGAAAAGTTCTGCACAGATTAACATTGACTCTATTTCATTGCAACCAAAAAGATTGTGAGCATCTTCAGCTTTTAGGGCTTTTGCATAATCTTTTAAAACATATATTCTTTCAAGAGCTTTTTGTAATCGTTCTTTACTTCTATATAAGCTGTTTCCTAATGGCTGCATAACCTTTTGGATTTCTGGTAAAAATTCCATAACTGAAATTGTTCCGTTTCCTTTCATTGGCTTTTTAAAACGTTCATCAATACTTAAGATATCATCATTGTTAACTATTCCAAGCTCTACTCCAGCGATATATTCAGCTACTTTTATTCCTGCTATTCTTCCAGAGTATTGTGCAAAAGCAAGACCACTTCCTCTCACTCGTCCAGGAGGTGGTGGTACTGCTCCGGTAGCTGCAGAACCACCATAGCAGATATCTCCAGCAGCAAATAGACCAGGAATTGTAGTCATGAAATCTAAATTAACTTCAAGGCCAGAAAATTCACCTATCAAACCTGGTATGCATTCATCATTAGTGTGTTGCGAAAATGCGTTAAAAAATAGATTGCCCCAGAATCTATCGGCATATGGTCTTTTAAAATAGCTATCCGAAGCAAGAACTGTAGTCAAATATGGCATTAATGGATTTTCATTTACATGATAATGCATTGGTCCATTTCCTTTTTTGACCTGTAAATAGCATTCAGCTAATGAGTTTGCATCTACATCAGGGTGTTCGCCTCTTGTATGTGGTTCTCCTACGTTTATACCTTTATCATTATATAATGCAAATTCTACTCCCATGTTGGATTCGAAGTGGTCTAGACTTGTCCAGTTATAGAAGGAACCAAATTCACAGTTTCTAAATCTTGCACCTGCGCGCCATGCTGCTGAAAGACCTTCTCCTCTTCCAGGTGACCACATCGGCATAGTTCTGTAATTCTGTGAACCTGTTGCTAAAACTATTGCTTTAGCCTGGAAGACAACCTGTTCGGCAGTATCGATATTGTAACCTACAGCTCCCGAAATACGTTCGCCTTCTTTTAATAAGTCTACAATACCTGTTCTATCTATAAATTTAACTCCTATTTTTGTTGCATATTTTCTTATTTCAATTAGATAGTCTAGCTCAATGCAAACCAAAGTCCACGGGAAGTGGTCGGGTTGATCAAACAAAACATTTCCTTTTTCATCTTTCCCTTTGATTTGAGCAAGCCATTTTAATGTCTTGAAAGATCCATCTTCGTTCTTATCTATTTTACCATTTGACCATTTGTCAAGTAGCTCGACTCCTAAATCAATATTTTCTGCAAATTGTCTGAGAGCATCTTGGTCGTTAAGATATTCTCCGACATATTTTGTGTGATAATTCACAAAATCTTCTGCACTAGAACTGCCAATCATATTCATAATTCCAGCTCCACGGTTTGCCTTACCTGAATAACCTGTAGTGTATTTTTCAACTACAGTTACTGATGCATTTGGGTTTGATTCTTTTGCTATTATTGCTGATGCCAAACCAGCTAAACTACCTCCGACAATCAGTATATCTGTTGAATTCATTATAGTACCTCCCTACATTTCATAAATATTTTTACGTGGAAAAAGATAATTTTCATAATCAGGTTCCACTTTCAGTGCTCTTTTTGGACAGTTTAATTCACAGAATCCACATTGAACGCACTCCTCAGGATACATTATTAAAGGCTTGTTCTGATCCTTATCCCATTTTATTACATCAATGAAACAAGATTTAAAACAAATTTTGCATCCAATGCATAGATCTTTGTTAACAATAATTGTATTCATAGGTATCTTCTCCTTTTTAAATGATACAAATAAAATAACACTTATGAAATAGTTATTTCATTTACAAATCGTATAAAATAATGTATTTTAAAAATAGTTTTATTGTAAGATATCACAAAACAATTGTTTGCTAAAAAAGTTGACGATTGAATTGTAATCTTGTAGTGTATAATTATCTATGCAATTCAGGAGGTGTAAAATGCTTATTTCATTAAATGTATTATTAACAAGTTTAAAAAGGAAATTATTATTAATTGAGATTTTGGACTTTCAAAAAAATGAGTTGAAATATATTAGAGGTATAAAACAATTACCTTTAGATTATAAAAAAACCGAATTGGAATACCTTTACATTTGTGATGAATTTCATCCCTATATTTCAAACAATGACAATATTGAAGCTTTAGTTCTTTGTGTGAGTAATAAAAAAAGTGAGAAAATGGAAGAAAAGGACACGCTTTTTTATTGTATAAGCGAATTAGAAAAAGCATTTATTGTTAATGAATTACATGACATATTTCATAGATTAGAGAATTGGGAAAGAATATTAGATTTTGACTTGATGACAGATTCGGGTTTAGATGAAATGCTAAATATAACCGAGGAAATAATTGGATTTCCTTTGATTTTATATGATATGGCTTTAAAAGTTATAGCAAGCAGTAGAGGAATTGATTTTGAGGATGAAATTTTTGGGCCCATAATGGAAAAGGGGTTTTTGCCATCTGAAGTTGTTTTTATGTTCGAAAAAGATAATATATTTACAGAATTAGAAAAAAATGGAATTGCTTATGCGAAATATTTTTCTGATGAAATGTTTAGTGAGATAACAATGATGATAAAAGTTAATGAGCACACCGTCGCTTATATTGTTATTCTTCGTATTCCTGTTGAAGACGTAGAATATGCTAAAGAATTGCTTAGTTTCTTGTCTACAAAAATATCTTTGTATTTAGAAAGAAGTCAAAATAACATTTTAGGTATGAGGCATATGCAGGATTATTTAATTTCAGATCTTTTTATTAACGATGTTATAAATGAAAAAGATTTAAAAGAAAGACTTGAGTATATTGAAATGCCTTTTGAGGGAACTTTTTATTTAATGAGGCTGATGTCTATTTCTAATTATACAATGTCTATAGGACATTTAATTAAAGTTCTCGAGTCAATTCTGAAAAACTCGTACATATTTTCTCTAGATTCAAAAATCTACATACTTTTTTTTCTAAATAATACAGAGAGAGATGAAAAGACTAACAGTATATTTTTGTTGACATTAAAAACGATAAAAAACGAATTGATACATTATAAATATGTATGTGGGATAAGTAGAAAGTTTCATTCACTTATGGATATTAGATGTGCAGTAAAACAGGCTGAAACTGCTATATATCTTTTTGAAAAATTTACAAAAGAAATGTATTTGAATGTTTTTTGTTTTTATGATAAATGCGTAGTTGAAGATTTCTTTAAATCTTGTGGTGAGAGCATTGATTTATTAAATTATTGTAATCCAATCATTCTAAAAGTGATTGAGCACGATAAAAAGAATGGATCAAATCTTTTTATTCTATTAAAAACCTTTTTGAATTGTAGTGAAAATTTATCTCAAACTGCAGAGAAACTAAACATGCATCGTAATAATGTTGTATATCACCTTAAAAAAATAAAGACGCTTTATGGATTAAATTTATTGAATTATGATGAAAAATTTCACATAGAACTGTCTATAAAAATCTTGGACTATATTTCTATTTTTTAGGAAACATTACGTTTTTTATTAACATTAAACTTATAATAATAATATTTTTCACCCAGAAGATAATCAGTTGAAAAAATTTAAACTTCAATCAGATTGAACGAAATGAGAAGTAATTCTCTAGTATAAGAATCATCTAAATCAATATCAGTTAGCTCTTTAATTCTATTTAAGCGATATAGCAAAGTGTTTCTATGCATACACAAAATAGATGCTGTTTTTACTAAATTTCGCTCATTTAATATGTAGTGATATAGTGTATCAAATAAATCACTTTGATTAAAAGAATCGTATTTTTTTAAGGTTAATAATCCGGGATGAATTATATTTACTTTAATTTGTGATTTTGTAAAACTGTAAAAGTATTCTAGCGCATAGTCCTTGCAAAAATATATTTCACCTATTTGCTTTGAACAATATTTAAGTGCTATTACACTTTGGTCGTAATGTGTTTTAATATCTTCAATATTTGAGAACTCATAACTTACACCACAATAGCTATTACTTTGTTTAAGTAGAGGCTTGATAAGTTTCAAAAATGAATTATGTGAAATAATCTTCAGGTTGATTATAATAATTGTATTGTTTTGGTATTCAAATATAAAACAATCATTGAATGTTCGCTTTAGGATTAATATGAGTGGTTTTAAAATAATATTACTTGATAACGTAGTTATATTTATAACAATTTTAGGATCATCAATAAACCACGACATTATCTCCAATCTCTGAACTAAATTGTCTTTTTCAACAGGATTTCCATCTAATAAATCTATTAAAAATTCATAATTTTCACGTACCTCATTTTGAATAGTATTATAACAAATCCATTCTTCGATAAGATTACCTAGTTCATCGCAGAGGCAAACTCTACCAGGTGTTATTTTATGATTGTTCTCTATTATTATCATTCTCCCTATGAATTTTTTATCAAAATAGATATTTCGCCACATTGATACTCGACTAAACTCTTTATGACTGATAACTTTAACTTCACGACCAAATATATTATCTTTTAAAAATGAATTTAGTTTATATAATTTCTCCAAAGAATTACATTGCGTTAAAAGTACGCTATCCCATTCATCATCCAAACTACCCAAACCAAATTGTGATGAATAAGCAATTGCAACGGTTCCAGAATCGTATACAACAATGGGATCATCAAAAACAGTAGAGCTTTCATCAATAATTTGTTGTAAAGTACACCCCTTATAAAGTTTGTATTTTATACCATCTGACCAGTTGTTATAAAAATCAAAAGCTTCATAAATTTCATTAAGCACCAATTCAACATCGCTAGTCTGTAAAATTATCATGTCATGCCCATGTACACAGATAACATTATTCGATCCAGATGTGATAAAATCCTTTGACCTTCCAAGATATACATTGTTTTCTTTAATTACTGTTTCGCTAGAAAAAACTCGTACCCCGCTAAGAGTCGATGCTCCATCTTTAATATGTAATACCGGAGAATGTTTCGTTAACCAGTCTGCTAAAATCCACATGCTCAGTTTCATAAATAATACCTCCTATTACAAAATGAATTGAATTTTATCATAGTACTAATAGCACAAAATGTCAAAAATTTTTTTTGCTGTAGATTGGGCAATTCGTACATTTTCATCTAAAATTATTGGATTTATAATAAAGTCATTCATGAATGATGATTGCATATTTATAGTTGTCCGTCTTGGAATAGTGCATAATATATATTTTAGCAATCAGAAAACTGCATGCTATCTATTTTAGAAATAGAAGTTATAAATGCGTAAAAAATGTTTATTTGATACACGTTGGATATTAAAACACTGTAACAGAACGATTATTTTGAATAAAGGAGAGAAGTATGTTAGATAATAATATTAAAGAAAAAAAAGAAGAAAATCAGAAATATTTAGAAAAGTTAGAATTCTACAATGATACAATTTCATGTAAACGAACAGATAGAGTTTTGACAGCACCTATGGTAATGTATCTTCCGATATTGTACTATAATGAAACTTCAATAAAAGACACAATGGATGATTATAAAAACTGTATTCCATCTTTTATACGTTATCATGAAGAATTTCAACCAGATTTAGCATGGGGTCCAGAAAGTATTTTTCCGGGAAAGCCACTTGATATTATGGGGTGTCAATATGTACAATGGCCAGGAAAACACTTTAATGATCCCAATAGAGGATTTCAGGTGTTAGATCATGAGTATATGCAGCAGGATGAGTATCTTGAGTATGCTGAGGATCCTACAGGATTTATGATAAGAAAGGTTATGCCACGTCATTATAGTGCTTTAGAAGGAATGAGTATGATAGACTTCTCTAATTTTATTTATACTGGAGGGCTTTATGCTACTATCCCTTTTGCCTTCCCACCAGTAAAAAACGCATTGACTGCTTTATGTGATTCGGGAGCATCTATGTTGGAATATGTTAAGGCAAGCGGGATGTACAAAGAGAAAATGAAAGATATGGGTTTGCCAATGGCTCAAGATTTTGTTGCAATAGCCCCATTTGATTTATTTAATGACACTTTGAGAGGATTGATCAATACATCTATGGATATGTTGGAGTGTCCAGATGAACTACTGATAGCTCTTGAAGCGAGTACAAAAATGCAAGTACGTGCTATTAAAGAGCAGATGTTAAAACGTCCAGTAAAAACTGTTATATTTTTTATTCATAATGGAATGGATAATTTTATGAGCCTGGAACAATATGAAACATTTTATTGGCCAGGACTGAAGGCTTGCATAGATGCAATTATCGAAATGGGTGGAGTACCACACTTGTATTTAGAAGCAAATTACGAAGCAAAGTTAGATTTATTTGCAAAAGAACTTGTACCTGGGACTTGTATTATTACATTTATTGATACTAATATGGAAAAAGTCAAAGAAAAGTTAACAGGAAAAGTTTGCATTTCGGGTGGGGTTGATGGGACCGCATTACAATATGGTACTCCAGAACAAGTAACAAGAAATGTTAAAAATGCAATAGATATTTGTGCCCCTGGTGGAGGTTATTTTTTGAATTGCGATGTTAGCTTAGATTTGGCAAAACCTGAAAATTTAAAGGCTCTTTTTGAAACTGCGAAAAATTATATGAAGTATTAAATCTGTGCCTAACTGCAGATGCTTTTTATTCAAAAAGAGAACTAAATAATATTCTAATTAATATTATTTAATTTTGTAATAAATAATATATGACTGTTTCAAGTGTAAAACTAACATTTTCTAAGAGTAAATATTTACCACTTACATAGATTTTATTTCCGTACAAAAATATACTAAATAAATAAGTGTCTTCGACACCTCAACTCCCCTGCCCCTCAATCTTTGAGGGGTTAGGGCTTTCTTTATTGTCTTTCTTTACTTCATAATAAACCTATAAGCGTACTTCAAAATATTTTTAAAGATCTTTATGAAGAAATGTTATATATTTTACATCAACGCCAATCCGTTATTGAAAATGTAAACAAGATGATTGACTGTGGTGATTCTTCTAAGGGTGGTGCCTTCTTGGGCCGCCATGAATTTGGCCATCTCAGACTCGTTCCTTACACATGCAAAAGCCAGTTTGCCTCATTGCATTCACCAAGGACATTTCTATTGATGATAACTCAATATTGCTGGGCATCAAATCAACTCCCTCGTTGTGATTTAATATTCCTTCATCCCACCCAATTCTTTGTCTTGAATAATCTTTGTAAGTATTGTTGCCAATGATACTGGAAGCTCATCACCTTTTGACCATCCTAAACAGGTTGTTAAATCACCCTGTGGGTCGGCATCAACCAATAAAACTTTTTTACCTTGCCTTGCTAATCCTATATCCAGATTTACGGTAGTGGTGGTCTTTCCAACACCACCTTTTTGATTACATATTGCTATTACTTTAGATTGTTGCATTTGGAACTCCTTTCATTTTTTGTATAAAAAAAAGACAACCACAATATTGGCTGCCTTAAATTTAAAACATCTTGTTCACTATCTTGTTCGGTATCTTGTTCACTAACTTGTTCACTGAATCTGTACAACGTTTCTTTTAATCTAATTTTTTAAAGAGTATTTGTACAAATTTTTGTATAAAAAAGCTACAACAGATTTCTCTGCTATGGCTGATTATAATTTTAATCCACATCTCACTAAATAACACTACTCATCTTCATCATCCCAAATTGAACGATTTTGCTCTTCTTCCTCACGCCTATATTCACTGTCATCCCAATTATAAACATATTCTCCGCGAGTTACACTATATCCATCTTTTTCTATATATGCATAATCACCTGACTCATAATTAAAACACCATTTTGACATATCTTAATCCTCCTTAATACTAAGGACATGTTTTAACATACCATATGCTGCACCTTTTTTTGCATCTTTTTTTGACGAATACTTCTCTGAGGAACATAACTCTTCCCCTTTTATACGGCATCCACAAGTCCAAACAGGATTTCCATTTTCATCATGATCCTCTATAAAATAATATTCTGGAATAGAAAAATATCCTCTTCTCGCAAGTATTTCTAATTGGTTAATTGCTTGCTCCCAGCTGGGATTTTCAATTTGATCTTTTATGGTAAAAAGCATGTCACTTTCTATCAAATGTTCATAAGCTAATTTACAAACAGCAAGTCTTGCCTCTTTCTTTGACTGACCATAAGCTCTAAATTCTTTAATGTTTTCATTAATTTTAAGAAAGCAGCGATAGTTCAATTTATTGGTTTCTTTCATATTGTCATATTCAACTCTTAACTTTTGTGAAATCCCTTTATAAGAGAAATATTCAATGCTGTTAAAACTTCCTTTTTCATAATGAAAAAATGGTATTGACCCATTATCTTCTGATATCCATTCATGTATTTTCTGTACATAGTTTATTTCTACTTCGCTCTCGAGCAGACTATCAATATTAATCATTAATTCCACAACCTCCTGCATTTCTTCGAAGTTCCAAAATGAGTCAAGAGCAACGGCACCTATTATAGCTTCAAACAAGTCTTCCTTAACGGACTGCTCATTTTGAACATTGTTTATCTGATCACCTTTTCCCATAATCAGATACTTTGCCATACCCAAATCATCAATACATTTAGCCAGTGTTTCTTTTTTTACCAGCCCCTTTTTAATCTCCGTTAATTTGTTTTCCTGATGTTCGGATATAAACTCATTAAAGTCTTCATCTGGGTTATAGTCATCATATTCACTCGTAAAATGTCCGTATTTTTCAGTTAGAAGTTTAACAACGACTAGGTCAAGGACTTTATCTCCTACAAACTCTAAAACCTCGTTATTTTCTCCTCCGTTTTCTTTCGAATATGAACGTCTCACAAACGCCTGCCTTAACATGTCTTTGTTTTTAAAATCATATCCTATTTGGTCCTGAATAAATGTTAAATCATTTTGTTGCATAAAAAATACCTCCTGTAATTTTAATTTTACTCGAAGGTATAATAAGTTATTACAATTCCATTTCCAAACGGTCCAGAAATAAATCGATAAAACAGTTTAAATTCAATTCTTTGTTTCCCTCTGTTTACAACCATTCACTTGCATAAATGGAAATAAACTGTATAGATACAATGTCTTGGATTTAAATTATTACACCTTAAGTTAGTCAAATTATAACACCTTGATACGAAAAAAGCCACAACAGATTTCTCTGCTATGGCCAGTTTTAATTTTTACACCAATTTATTTTTTGATTTTACACCAATTCCTATTTTTTTAGGAATTTGACACCAATTTTACACCAATTGACCGGGAAAACATAAGATTTTGTAAGAAGTTATAAGAACTTCGAAAATCGCTGTAAGCCTCATGAATGCTGGCTTTCCCTGAAAAATCAAGTAAATTCGCGGGTGTTCATTTTTCAAGCAAATTCTTAGTCAAGTGTGTAAGGCATTAATGCGATATGTCTTGCTCTTTTAATTGCTACTGTAAGAGCTCTCTGATGTTTCGCACAGTTCCCTGTAATTCTTCTAGGAAGAATTTTTCCTCTTTCTGAAACATATCTTTTTAACTTATTAGCATCTTTATAGTCTATTTCGCCGTTCTTGTCTCCACAGAACACGCAAACTTTTCTTCTTCTACGACCGCCTTGACCTCTTCTTCTCATTGGAGCGTCATCTCTATCGTTTCTTTGATAAGCCATATTTTACCTCCTATATAATTTGATTGGAAATTTTAATTAAATGGCAATCCTTCATCTTCAACACCATCTGGAATATTCATAAAATCCGCGCCCATAGCACTAACAGGCTCTGGCATTGATTCAGATCTAATACCACCACCACCTGATGCAGCTTTACTCTCAGCAAATTCTGAGTTTTCAACTATAACATCTGTAGTGTATACTTTTTGTCCGTCTTTATTTGTATAACTTCCTGTTTGAATTCTTCCTTCAACAACAAGTTTTGTCCCTTTACCTAAGTACTTCTCAGCAAATTCTGCTGATTTTCCAAATGCTACACATGATATAAAGTCTGCGCTGTCTTCGCTTCCATCTCTTTTGAATCTACGATCTACAGCTAAAGTATATCTGGCAACAGCCATTTTATTGTCTGCTCCTGAATATCTTACTTCAGGATCCCTAGTTAGTCTTCCCATAAGAATAACTTTGTTCATACTTTCTCCTCTTTTCTAATACGAGTAGTTTTAGTGCTATATTTCCTGTTTAATGCATAAATATCTCATTACATTTTCCATAATACGAAGTTGTTTTTCAACTTCAACAGGGCATTCAGATTCTGACTCGAAATAAATGAAGTAGTAGTAAGCTTCTTTTTGCTTCTGAATTTCATAGGCTAATCTTTTCTTACCCCATTCATCAACTTTAGAAATTGTACCACCAAAACGCTCTACGTGACCTTTTACAGTCTCAATAACAGCAGCTCTTTCTTCGTCTTCGAGTTTAGCACTGACTACAACTGATAATTCATATTTGTTCATGCTTCTCGCACCTCCTTTTGGTCTCTGGCCCCTTCTCAATGGAAGGAACAAGGAATTTTCATATATCACGAACAATTATTTTACCATGGTTTTATATATTTGACAAGGACCAATTTTGTTGTAAAAACAACATACATTCAATGGTTATTACTTTATAATAATAATATAGCGAAAGTAAATCAAGGAGGCCAAAAAAATGAATAAAATAATTAAAAATATTAACCACGAAGAAGTACTTAAGTTAGCAGATGAAGTTCAGGTAATGCCAGGACAGATAGTAAGTAAAACTCTTGCTCAAAACACATCCGTTAGTATGACTTTATTTGCATTTGATAAAGATGAAGAAATAGGAACTCACGACTCAAAGGGTGACGCTTTTGTTACAGTTCTAGAAGGAGTAGGGCGATTGACAATTGATGGTGTTGATTATGAAGTTGGCACAGGCGAATCAATAGTTATGCCTGCAAACAAACCCCACTCTGTTTATGCTAAAGATGCTTTTAAAATGTTGCTTGTTGTGATTTTTTAATGTTACACTCTTAAACAAAGAAATAAACGCGCACTCTTTAGAGGCGCGTTTATTAATCAATACTTTTAATTAATCTAAGTTTAGTTTTTTATTTAAAATATATCTAGAAACACTAAAATATACAACACTAAATACTACTTGCATTACTATGGCTATTATTATAATTGTAAAAATCATATCTATAAAATTTTCATAAGCCAATCCTGATCCCCCTATAAAAGCAGAGCTCAAGTCTAGAGAGTTGGGATCCGTAAATATAAATTCTGGATCGCTACCCAATGAGCTTAGAGATGATGACCCATAACTTACTAGCATAGTTGCTCCTAAAACAATGCTGTTCACTGCCTGTACAATAAAGTAAATAACAAAGAAACTTATTATGGAAGCCACTATCCTATGTTTTGAAAATAAATGACCTATAGCCATTGATGTATAAAACATTAATATACCTGTAAACATTGCAAATATTAACATAATTATTATTAATACAACAAATTTTATTAATTCTGGATTTGCTCTAAAAAATTCCCCTGCTAATTCTAAAACCATTGATAAACTATTATAAAAATCTGTTCCTATTCCCATAATTAATACTGTAATAATCATAGTTACTAATGTAAGAATTACCCACAATACACTTACAAGCATTTTACTAACAATATGCTTGGTGCTATTAACTGGAAGTGTAAAACTTAAGTAGCCTTCATCTGTAAGTAGATTTTTATAAAACCTATAAATTATTATCAAAAATGTAAACAGTATCGTACCAACTATAGAAATAACGAATGCTGCGGTTATTAAACCTTTTACAACATTAAAAACCATATTATCAATGCCTATAAACCAAAATAGTTTGTTTATAACAGCTAATACTAACACAGCTGAATATAAGAAAAGAAAAAATCTAGCTGTTGCTTTAAGTTCATGTTTTAATAATTTCTTTAACATTTAAATACCTCCCTGAAAAGTAGATCAATCGATTTTCCATACTCAAATCTTATATCATCCACAGACTTATGCATTTCTATACTTCCTTCTTTTATAAAAATCACTTCGTCTAATATTTTTTCTATGTCTGAAATTAGATGTGTAGATATTAAAACTGTAGCATTGGGATTATAATTTGTAATAATAGTATTTAAAATATATTCTCTTGCTGCTGGGTCTACACCACCTATTGGTTCGTCCAGTAAGTACAAATCTGCTTCTCTACTCATAACTAATATTAGCTGAACTTTTTCCTTGTTGCCTTTAGAAAGTGTTTTAAGCTTATCTTCAGAACTTATATTTAGTTTTTCTAAAAGTGAATATGCCTTTTCTTTACTAAAATCAGAATAAAAATCTTCAAAGTATTTAATCAAATTCTTTACCTTCATCCAATCTGCAAGATAAGTTTTTTCAGGAAGGTAAGAAACGATTTTTTTAGTTTCCTCTCCAACTTCTTTACCATCAATCATAATCTTTCCCGAGTTCGGAGTAATTAAACCATTGGCAACTTTGATAAATGTTGTTTTTCCGCTACCATTTGGTCCTAGGAGTCCAACAATTTTACCTCTTTCTAAAGAAATATCAACACCGCTCAGAGCTGATTTTGAACCAAATTTTTTTGTAATATTATTGCACTTTAAAATCACTTTTTTATCATCCATTATCATTAACTCCTTCTTTTATTTTACTCTCCATTATTTTTAATATATCTTCAGGAGAAAATCCAATTTTTTTCATATTATTTACAAATTCTTCTATCTGTTCTTTCGCGATTTCCTCTTTCATCTTTTTTAGCATCTCCTTATCTTCTGTAATAAAGCGTCCGGCTGTTCTTTGCGAATACACAAGACCAGTTCTTTCTAATTCTGACAAAGCCTTCTGCATTGTATTTGGATTTACCGCTGCATCTGCTGCCAAATCTCTTACTGATGGAAGTTTCTCCCCTGGTGAAAACTCCCCTGAAATAATCTTTATCTGAATTTTTTCTAATAGTTGTGTATATATTGGTCGGTCTGACTTTAGATCCCAAGCCATTTCTTCACTTCCTTTCTTTTTGCTTTTTAGGCAAGCAAAAGTTGTAGTACTGTACTAAGTAATTAATACAATACTACAACTTATTTTTTTTGTCAATACTATTATCTTATAGATTTTGTATTTTTTACAACCGTGGTTCTCGGAAGCATAATCTGGTGCCCACATCCTAAACACTTAAGTTTAAAATCTGCTCCGACTCTCATTATCTCCCATTCAAAACTGCCACAGGGATGTTTTTTCTTTAATTTTACTATGTCTCCTACTTTATATTCCATATTCTCCACTACTTTAATATTTTAAATTTTCCTTGATTTTAACATGTTAAATTTTCTTTGTAAACTTAAATAGCGCCCTTTACCTAAAAAGTAAAAGACGCTATCCCCACTAAACAAACTAAGAATTGTAATTATTTATTTCATCTGTTATACACTCAAAAACTCCTGGGAACATTGATTCAGGAAGACCATAGGTAATACAAGGTATAAATCCGCCTCCTGGTCCATAAATTTCACATGCCTTTCTAACCTCTTTTCTTACATCAGTTTCTTTCCAATCAGATAAATCTATACCTGAGTCTATACCTCCCATAAGAACTAATTTACCTTTTAGCTCCTTTTGAAGTTTTAATATATCATTTGTTACCAAACAACCCTGCCAGGTTGTTATATGCATATCCGGCATTTCATTAGCTATATTTTCACACCAGCTGTCTGCATGATGTATAACCTGTGCGCCCCTTGATTCAATATATCCATAAAGTTTTTCGTACCTTGGTTTGAAAAATTCATCAAAAACTTCTTTACTGAAAAAAAGGCGGTCTTTTGCTCCCCAATCATCGTGAGAAAGAATTGCTTCTAGCTCTAAATGATCAAATAGCTCTTTACAGTATTCTAGTTTGAATTCTAAAATATAATCTAAAAGCTCATGCATGGCTTCTGGTTCAAGTAAAAAGTTCATTAAAGTATCTTCAAATCCCATTAAATAGTGCAACTGCTCAAATAAACCTGTAATTAAAAGTCCCGTAGCAAGTCTTTCCTTTTTATTAACTGCTGCTAAAGCTTCTTGTGCTGGTACCCAGGCTTCTTTTGGAAATTTAATGTCGGGTTTTTTAACATATTCTCTCCATCTAGTTACATCTGGGCAAACTTTTGTTTCATCAGTGATATATGGCATTCCTGCGTGCTCACCTTTTTTCCACCTAATTGTAATTCCAAATGGATTTTTTGTATCTTCCCCTTCAACGTAGCAACTAAAATAAAATAAATTGGTTAATGGTTCGTTTAAAACAAATTCAAAAGGTTCGTATTGATTTACTAAACGATCCCCTTTTTCACCTTTGCATAATGCAAGATAATTTTCTCTAGCTGTCATCATTTTTATAACCTCCTATAAAATAAATATATTTTTATTATAGATATTTTATTTAGCTAGGTATATTCGCTGCTTTAAGGAAAAAAACAAAGCCATTCCTATATTTTGTAGGAATGACTTAATCCATTAAATTATATGATAGCTGTATATAAAATCGTTCTTTTTTATCATCTAAATTTATCTTTGTCAATATTTCTATTCGCTCAATTCTATATAAAAGTGTTGTTCTGTGTATATTTAATTCCTCTGATGTTTTAGTTAAATTCATATTGTTTTCTATATATATTTTAAGGGTTTTATAAAGTTCACCATTATTTTTTATATCATATTCTTTTAATACCTTTAACGAAGGGTGAGCAATAAACTCTTTTGAAATCTCAAGAGTTGCTTGATGAAAGATATACTCCAAAACATAGTCATCAAATAAAAATCTCCAAAATGACTCATCTTTTTGAATTCCTATCATATATGCAGAAACTGCTTGTAAATAATAATTTCTTAAATCAAAAAAGTTATTTCCAATAGAACTTACTCCAGCTTTAAATAAACATTCTCTTAAAAAAACACTTAGCTCTTTAGAAAAGCTATTTAAACTATATCCACTTAAACTAGAATTTACTACAACAATAATATTATTAAAATATCTAAAAACACAAGTTTTAGAAAATTGAGCTTCTATTGACTGACATGTGTTTTTTATAGTGTTTGTTGTTATATCTCTTTTATTAGTAAATAAACAAGCTAAAAAATATGAATCTTTTAAAGACCATCTAAAGCTTTCCAATGCTTTTTCTAAAAAATCTATTTCAACATTTTCTCCATTAATTATTCGCTCCATTGCAGTCTTTAAAGACCGGGGTCTCTCTGATAGAGTATTTTGACCAATAAGAAAAGAATTTATAACAAAATCTGCCATATAACTAATCAATTGCTTATCGCAATGAAATACAGGATTGTTTAGCTCAGAAATACATATTCTTCCATAGTACTGCCCATCAACCCATAAGTTATAATATAAAACTCTGAAACCAAACATATCTTCTGAAAAAAAATCCGGCTCCTTTTTTTCCAATGTATCTTGATATTCTTTGTCTATTTTAAATTGGTTTAAAATTTCTGTTGCAACGATAGGAATGTCATCAATGTCTTTTTCAATTAAATTCACTCCATAGTCTGCTTTGGTAAGTGCTAATACATGAAAATTTGGATTATGTATTAATATAGGATTTTTAAAAATTTTTTTACTTATGTCTACTATGCTTTGAAGGTTTTTTTCTTTTAAAATAGCCTCACGCAAACCATTATCCCATTCTTCATATAATGAAAACACTTCAAGTATTTTATTATATAGTTCCTCTTCATTTGTTGAATCAGGAAAAAAAATAGCATTATTTTTTAATAAATATTTCTTTGGAATTTTGCCAATAGAAATAATACAAGTATTTTCAGGAATCTCTTTAAAGAATTCTGCTTTACCAAAAAGCAAATAACCTTTTCTAGGATTATTTGTAACAAGGATGCTACTTATTCCTGAAAATTCCATGCTTTGAGTTGATGTTTCAACATACAACTCTGGTTTGTACTCTAATGTTTCCCTAAATATAATTTCTAAACTGATTTTCAAATATACCCTCCTAAAAATTAAAGCCAACCACATTATGTATGGTTAGCCTTTCTTTGGTTCTGGGAATAATAATAACTTTCTGGTAATGAAATTATAAAACATTACTATACCTGTTACAAAAATTTTTGCAATCATATAAAATTTTACAAAGGCATTTCCAAGTCCAGAAACATCTACAAGTAACCACATTAAAAGCTGATTTATTCCTAAGCCAATTAGACTTAATACAACAAAAAGTATAAAAATTTTTGTTCCTGTTTTTTCTTTTTCGACCTTAAAAACCCAAGCAATACTAAAAACATAATTAAATACTACAGCCACTGAAAAAGATATTCCACAAGAAAATAAATAGTTTAAACCAAATACTTCTGTAAGAAATATCATAATCAAATAATCAATAATAAATGCGGTTCCACCTACTACCCCAAATCTGAAAAGCTGCATAAAAAGTTTTTTACTCATTAATTTACCCTTAAATTTTTAAGCGAAAAATCTAGTATTGGTGCCGAATGAGTAAGGGCACCACAAGAAACATAGTCAACCCCTATATCTTTAATATCTTCGATATTTTCTTTACTAATATTTCCCGATGATTCTGTAACTGCCTTGCCATCAACTAGCTTTACTGCCTGCTTCATTGTTTCTTTGTCCATGTTATCAAGCATTATAATATCTGCACCTGCTTCTAAAGCTTCATTTACCATGTCTAGGTTTTCAGTTTCTACTTCTATTTTTCTAACAAATGGAGCGTAGTCTCTTGCTAGGTTTATTGCTTTTTTGACTCCTCCTGCTGCATTTATATGATTATCTTTTATAAGTATTCCATCTGAAAGGTTATATCTGTGATTTTTTGCACCACCGACTTTTACTGCATAAGTTTCAAAAACTCTCATATTGGGAGTGGTTTTTCTAGTATTAAGCAAAGTTGTTTTTGAATCTGACAATAAATTTACAATTTCTTTTGTATATGTAGCAATACCACTCATTCTTTGAAGGTAATTAAGTGCTGTTCTTTCTCCCGATAGAATAACCCTAACATTTGCTTTAACTACTGCAATCAAATCACCTTTAGCAATTTTATCTCCATCTGAAAAAAAGCATTCCACTTCTGATTTAGGATCTAAGAGCTCAAAAACTCTTTTAAAAGTATTTATACCAGCAAGTATACCCTCTTGCTTGCATAAAAGCTCTGCTTCTCCTCTTTCACTTTCCATAACAATGGCATTTGTTGTTATGTCTTCGCTTGTTATATCTTCTTTTAATGCTCTAATTATTAAGTCATCAACATTTATTTTCATAGAAACTATATCGTTCACTTAGCTTTTCTCCTTTCAATCTCTGCAAGAATCATTTTTTTGTATTCTTCTTTAAGCTTTTTTATATCCTTGTATTGATTCTCTGAAGGTTTATTTTTAGGAATTTCTATTTCTTCATAATTTTCTTTTATATCTATTGCAGATCTTTTTGAAAAAACAAGGCTCTCTAATAGAGAATTACTTGCTAGTCTATTTGCTCCATGAACTCCATTGCAGCTGGTTTCTCCAACAGCATATAAATGTTTCATAGAGGTCATACTATTTTGATTAACTTTTATACCGCCCATGTAATAATGTTGAGCTGGAGTAACAGGTATAAACTCTTTTGTAATGTCATACCCTTCATCTAAACATTTCTTATATATATTTGGAAATCTTTTTTTTATTCTTTCAGCTCCCATTTCAATCATCGAAAGCCAAACATATTCTGTCTCATCTTTTTTCATTTGCTCTAAAATTTCTTTAGTTAGAACATCTCTAGGCAAAAGCTCATCTACAAATCGTTCTTTTGCAGCATTATAAAGACAAGCTCCTTCTCCTCTTACAGATTCTGAAATTAAAAATCTTCTTCCTGGTTTCTTTGAATAAAGAGTCGTCGGATGAATTTGAATATAATCAATATTTTTTAACTCAATGTTATTCTTTAGAGCTATTGCAAGGGAGTCACCCGTTATATGTGGAAAGTTTGTAGAATGATCATAAAGACCTCCTATACCTCCTGTTGCCATAATCACATAATCACTATATAAATAGTTGATTTCTCCTTCTTTAGACACCACAACAACACCCTTACAAATGTTTTCTTCACTTATAACATCAATCATAACTGTATGCTCAATTATATCGATATTATCTCTGACTTTTACTTCTTTTAAAAGTTTCGAAGTAATTTCTTTTCCAGTCAGGTCTTCATGAAACAATATTCTTGGGTTTGAATGGGCTCCTTCTTTGGTATAAACTAACTCTCCATTATTGTTTTCAAATTCAACATTATATTTAATTAGATCCTGAATAATTTCAGGAGACATACGAATCATAACTTCAACAGATTTTTCATCGTTTTCGTAATGCCCCGCCCTCATGGTGTCTTCATAATACTCATCATAATCCTCTTCTCCTCTCATGACACAAATGCCACCCTGAGCGAGAAAAGAATCACTTTTTTCTGCTTCTTGCTTAGTAATCATCAAAATTTTTCTGTCTTTAGGCAGGTTTAAAGCGCAAAACAAACCGGATACCCCGGTTCCTACGATGATTATATCTGCATTGCCTATCATTTTATTCTCCTAAGATACGATTATTTTTTATTTAAATAAAATTATCGCATTTTTTTATCTTTTCTTATATAATTATACTATAAAATTTATAAAAATATAAAAGAAGTATAGCACATGGATACATCAAATGACAAGTAAGTTATAGCTTTTTAGTTACAAATGAAGGGGGTAAAAATGAATCAAGTACAACTGGAAATGTTTCTTAGTTTAGCCAAAAATTTAAACTTTACAAAAACAGCCGAAGAGTTTTTCACTTCACAGCCTACTATTAGCCGACAAATCAATCTTTTAGAAGAAGAATGGGGCCTTTCCTTATTTATAAGAAACAAAAGAGAAGTAAGATTAACACCAGCTGGAACTATTATGTATGATAAATGTGTAGAAATTTTAAATCTTATTGATGAAGGTATAGAAAAAAGCAAGGAACTTATAAACGGCAACACAGGAAACATACGAATCGGCATTTTAGAAACTATGGATACTTCGATATTTGTAATGCCTGTGGCCTCATATTTTAATAGCAAATTTCCTAGCATACACTTAAATATTGAAAAAAGATCCTTTCGAGAATTAAGAGAAAAATTAGAAGCTGGATTTTTTGATATAATATTCACTTTTGATTTTGAAATTAAAAACGCTCCAAATCTCGCATACGATAAATTCTGTGATGTTACAGCAGGAATAGTGATTTCAAAGAAACACCCTCTTGCCCAAAAAGAAACTTTAGAAAAAGATGACTTACTTAACGAAAATTTCCTCTTACCAAGACCTTCTGACTCACCAAAACGAAAAGAAGAATTAGAAGATGTCCTTGAAAAGATAGGAATAAAACATAAAGGTGTTATCTATCTAGACAATGCAGAATCTGTAAACTTAAATATTCGGGCTGGAAAAGGCGTTGCTCTTTTGGATACAAGTGTGACAATAGTTTCGGATGAAATACATTATAAATTCTTTCCTTTAGAAAAAGAACTTGCTCCACTTTCTGTAGTTTATGCATGGAAAAAAGACAATACCAATCCTGCTATGGCACAATTTATAAATACTCTTTTTACCCGCACCAATATTGATGTATTTCATAACTAATAAAATTTAAATACTCTTTATTTTGTTATACGTTTTCTGTATAATTTGATAGAAAATCTTGATTTCTCATTTTTTATTAAACCCCATTAAAATTAGTTTAGGATCTTATTTTAATGGGGTTTAATAAAAAATGGAGGATTAGTTTTATGAAACAAAAAAATTTAGGATTTGGATTTAATGGAACCATGTTGATTATATATCAATTTGTTGGTTTCTTTTTATTCACTGTTTTTAACAGTTTCGCACAGAATATTCAGGCAACTGGTAACATGGCATTTTATGGTTGGGATTCAACAAATGTTTCAAAAATTTATACTGTAGTTATTCTTTTAAGTGTACTTTTCCAATTACTGTTTTCAAAAAAAATTGCTCATTCAAAACATGTAACACGCCTTTCAGTAATCTTTATGATTGTAAGTATTGCTTGTGGTTTTGCAATGGCAACAGTTTTTGTAAATGAAATTTTATGGCTTGCTTTATTTGGATTGGCAATATTCTTTTCTCATGTTGGAAGTACTCTTCTAATTGGGATTTTAGTAGGTCAATGGTTCCCAAGAAGAAAAGGAACTGTAATGGGACTTGCAACGATTGCTTTTCCTTTAACAGGGGGAGTTTTTCTTGCTATGTTCGCTGGAAAATATTTTGCAACAGCAAAGACTGTAAATGGAACATTAATGGCTTACCTACCATATCTAATAGTTGCTATAGTTGGTGTTATTATAGCAATTATTTTTATTAGGGACTACCCTGAAAAAGTAGGTGCTTATAGAGATAATGATAAAAGTTTTGATATGGAAACTGCTAAAGCAATGATGGAAAAGGATGAAGAAAATAAGAAAAATTCAGTTTGGCATGCTAAAAACACTTTCAAAAGTCGAGACTTTTGGTTCATGATAATTCCTCAGGGTATACTTTTAGCAACATCTGTTGGAGTAGCAGCTCAAATAATTCCAATTCTTGGTTATTACAAAGATTTTTATGCTAATTGGGGTTCTTTAGCAACAGCTATGGTAACTGTAGTTGCGTGTCTTGGAAGCTTTGTTTTAGGCCTGTTTGATACAAAATTCGGAACAAAAAAGGCCGTTATTTTGGCATGTATTTTTGGAGTACTTACAGGTGTAATAGGTATATTTGAATCCGTTCCAACACTTTTAATAGGTTTTTATCTGTTAATGATTTTCCTTGGCGCAGCAAGTAACTTTACTGTATCTCTATCTGCCCAATATTGGAGAAGAGAAGACTTCTCTTCTGTATACGGAATCGCAAACCCAGTAGCAAATGTAATACAAGCTTTTGGTCCTATGTCTGTAGTGTTAATAAGTGTTAATTTTGGATACCATGCAACACTTGGTTTTATCGGTGCTCTTGTTTTTATAGCACTTATATTAATACTGCTATTCAATCCTGAAAATCTTAAGAAGACGGATGCAAAGTATCGTGAAAGAGCAGGACTTACTATTGATTAATTAAACTCAGAATCTGTTATACGATTAATGTATTTATTGATTCATATTTAATATTTCCAATTTTATTTATATTTTGTTAACCTTTAACTAGGAACAATTTAAAATAAAATTGGAATTATTTTTTAAGGAGAATGTAATTATGGAAAAAGAAATTAACGGAATGCCTCCAATAGCAATCAGGTCAAAAAGAGTAAAGGATGCTCTTGAGCTTAGAGAAGGTGACCGAGTACCATTTATTCCAACTACGAACAATTTTAACGCATTAGGTTATGGTGTCACTATATATGATGCAATGAAAGATTTAAGTGTTTTAAAAGAACCATTTCAAAAATATTTAAAACAATATGATCCAGATTTAGCCTATATACCACCATTTTTTCCAATCGATCCAATGGAAACAGCTGGACACACTGGAGCTAGATGGCCAGGAGAGTATCATGACCTTCCTTTAGATACTGCATACCAATATATTGACCAGGAATTTCTAGGTGATGATGACTGGGATGAATATTTAAAAGATCCTTCAGCATTTATGCTTAAAAATGTGTTGCCAAAAAAATATAAAGGATTTGCTGGACTTTCAATGATTTCACCAGCTCTTCTCTGCAATCATGCAGTGCTTCAGTTAGGAGTTTTCGGAATACCTCATGTAAAAGAAACTCTTTTAAATATGATAAAAGCAGGTGAACAGGTGGGAGAATACTTCGCTAAAGCAAAGGACTTAACAATGTCTATTATAAATGCAGGATATCCTGTTTTTGGTTCTGCCGTTGCACAGGCACCTTTTGATGAGTTTGCTGATTATATAAGAGGATTAATAACAACTTGTATGGATATTAAAACAGATCCTGAATTAGTAAAAGAAGCCGTTGAAAGGTGGGGAGATGTTACGATTCCTCAAGCTGTTGCAACAGCAAAAATTCAGCATGCAGAATATGTATTTATTCCTTTACATGCAGGTGTTGATGATTTTATGTCTGTTGATGATTATAATGAATTTTATTGGCCTACATTAAAAAAGCTAATAGAAACTTTAGTTAATAATGACCTAACTCCAATAGTTATATGTGAAGGCAAATACCATACGCGTCTTGAAACTCTAAGAGATGTGCCAAAAGGAAAAGTTATTTACTTTTTTGAAGATGTAGATTTGGCAACTGCAAAGAAAAAGCTGGGCGATGTAGCATGTATTGCAGGAGGCATGAAGACCCAGCATTTAATGAGTGGTACTACTGAACGAGTAATTGAAGAAACTAAAAAAATTATAGATACATGTGCGCCAGGTGGTGGATTTATTATGACAAACACTCTGGCTCTTGACCAAGTAGAACATAGCCTAATGGAAGCATGGCGTGAAGCAACTTATAAATACGGATGTTTCTAATATAGCTATTTCAAATACCAATCAAACCAATATAAAAAAGAGATAAACCTCGTAGTCTGTGAGGTTTATCTCTTTTTATTTGGATATTTATTTACTAGAATTTTCTTTTATCTTAAGTCGCCTTAATCTCCAATCGAAAAATCTTGTCTGGTTTGTTGTAAGTGCTATAAATAGGAACAGGAAGAATCCAACTCCTATATCCTGTACTGCAGATGGTAGTCCTAAGGCCAATATACCAGCGGTCAGCATTTTTATACATAATGCACCAATAAAAACTCCTACTGTATAGTTTATATATTTTGATAAATATAAACCTATAAAAACTGGTGGAAATGCGGTAAACATCATTCCCATATTGTTATTAAAAGTAGAAGACGCCTCTATGTTTCCCTTGGTTGATACATTTATACATGCTGCTACTCCTAAAAACACACCGCATAGAACATAACTGAGTATAGTATTTTTCTTCTCGTTTACACCTATATTGTTGGCAATAATCTGATTGTTGCCAAGAGACCTTACATTGTAGCCAAATCTTGTGTGTGTATATATTACATAGAAAATAATAAACATTACCAAACTAAGTATATATATATGAGGGCTTCTCCCAAAAACCGTATATGTCATACCGCTCAGTCTTGCTCCTCCTCCTTTGTTTATTATAAGACTAAGGCTTTCATAAACTAGAAGCATTCCTATACTGATTACTATGGATGGTACTTTTATTAAAATATACAGTATTCCGTTTATCAAACACAATACAGTACATATAATTATACTCACCACCAACAGACCCCATGAATTAAGTCCGTAATCTTTAATAATGGAAGCAGCTATAAAACTGGTAACAACACAGATTATACCCATTGAAAAATCCCATCTTCCATTTAACATATTACAACTCATGGCAAGAGCTATAAGAGCGCATATCATCGTCTGTTTAACAATAGTATCCATGCTGCCTAAGTCACCAAACTTACTTCCTGTATTCATCACATTTGTCATGATGAAAAATATGAGATATATTGCTACAGGCCATATAAGGGTTTTCCATGTATTTGAATAAATTCTTTTTACGTTCATTGGCTATCGCAAACCTTTCTTTTGTTCTTAAAATTATTCCCCGTGTCTTGCCATTACATCATCAAGACTAAAGCTTTCTGCAAGAGCTTTAAGTCCATCATAGCTTGCATCTTCACTAAGAACAGTTATATAAGCGCTTAATTCATCCATGTGGAAAGGTTTGTCATCTCCTGTAATGTATGTTTGAATTTCCGCATAATCTTCTGCACTTTTAGCAACAACATAGTTCATCTGAATAGATGGAGCGTTTCCATCTGCATCCAACATTTTATTTCCGCTCATAGCATTATATAATAAAACTGTTGCTATCATAGTATCAGCAAGAGTTCCTTCAACTGCATAATTAAGTACTCCTTCATCAAAGGCAGCATCTGCTCCTTCATCTGGATCATAACAGTTAAGTAAAATATCTTCACCAAGACCTGCATTTATAAGTGGCTGATAAACTGATGAAATAGTTTCAACACTTGAGAAAATAGCATCAACTTCTGGGAACTGACTTATGATATTTTCAGCTGCTCCTGCTTTATCAAATGATAATCCTTCTGTAAGAATTGTTCCACCATTATCAGCAATCGCTGCTCTTGCACCTGCGATACGCTGGTCCATCTGAGTAGCTAATCCTTCTGGAAGTCCGTGAAGAGCAAAAGTCTCTGCTCCGTATGTTGTAATCATATCTTCTACTATTTCATAAGCAGTTTCGTAATCATCTTCCCAAACCTCACCTACAAAATACTCACTTTGTGAGAATGCATCATAGTCAGCATTTCCATGAGAAGGGTCATTTGATGTTACTATATACATTTCATAATTTTCACACTCTTCAACAAGAGTAGACATTATTGTTCCTGGATGTAAGTTGATTACACCTTTACATCCCTGTGCTCCAAAATTTTGTACTGCTGAGATTGTAGCTTCTGGATCTGGTCCACCTATAGCATATTCAAACTCTATATTTAACTCTTCCCCCATATATTCGATTGCAGACATAATATTTTGTGCCCATGCATTCGATAAATCATATAGTATAACTCCTACTTTGTATTCAGGTAGTCCTGAGTCGTTGTCGGATGATGAAGAGCCCCCGCAGGCTGCAAGACTCATGCAAACAACTAGTGATAATAAAATTGCAATAATTTTTTTCATACGTTTTCTCCTTTTTGTTTTATAATAACGCTTATTTGCGCTAGTTACCTCGGTAAAAGTCCAAGCTTATTCCTTTTATAAGTAAATAATATTACTATAAGGAAAATAACACCTATAACCAAATCTGAAAGTTTATAATCAATTCCTATAATTACAAGCCCATTTGTAAGTATCACTACTATAAGGGCTCCTACTATAGGAGCTCTTACTGAACTTTTCATTCCTCCATTTAAGGACATTCCTCCCAGTACTATAGCCACAATTACATCCATTTCATATCCTGAACCTGCAAGTGTTGCAACAGTTAAAGTACGACTCATTGCAAAAAATGCTGCCACACCTATCAGTAGAGCCGAAACTACATAAGCAAGGATTCTTATTTTATCAACATTTATACCTGACTGCCTTGCCGCTGTAGGATTCTCTCCTATGGCTGAATTCTTCCTACCAAAAGGAGTGTGGTGCATTAGCAGGTATGCTCCTGCAACTATTACCAAAAGTACTACTATTTTTACTCCCCATGTGTTTGCTTTTCCTAATTCTGTGGGCAAGCTGATTGGTCCACTTGAAATAGTTGTCACTGCCCCTCTACAAAGAAATTGCATACAAAGAGATGTTATAAATGCTGGCAGGTTTAGTTTTGTAGTAACAACTGCTACGATAAGATTGCAAACAAGAGCAATCACTATACAAAGAGGAAGAGAAATCACTGTTCCTCCATATGTAAGAATAAATACACCTGAAAGCATCATGCTAAGACCATAAACACCACCAACTGCAAGATCAAATCCTCCATGTGCATAAATAAATGAACAGGCAATAGATAAAATAACAATGGTATAACACTGATCTAGTATGTTGTTCATATTTGCTGTATTAAATAATCTTCCTTCTGAAAGCACTCCCAAAACGGCCACTACTAATATTAAACCGACAAAAGGGAGAATTGATATAATCCTTTTTTTGAGTATCTGCATTTCGTCCTCCCTATATCATACATTCTATAAGGTCATGTTCGTTTAACTCTGGATCTCTTTTAAACTGACCTGTGATTTTGCCATTTTTCATGATTACTAATCTGTCACTCATTCCTATCAATTCTGCTAACTCTTCTGAAATCATAAGAATTGAACAGCCTTCTTTTTTTAGCTTATATATTAACTGATACATGGCTTGTTTTACACCTATATCCACACCCCTAGTCGGGCAATCTAGTATCAGTATTTTTGATTTATTTCCTATCCATCTGCCAAAAACAACTTTTTGCTTGTTTCCACCTGATAAAAACCTTACAACCTGATCAACATCTGCACATTTAATAGATAATAGCTCTAACTGTTCATCCGCCATTTTTCTTTCTGCTTTTTTAAAGAGAAGTCCTCTTTTTACCAAGTCTTTCAATGAAGGAAGCGCTATATTATCTGACACAGTTGCTGTAATCATTAAGCTTTCCTGGTCTCTGTTTTTAGATATATATCCTATTCTATTCTTTGTCGCTACATGAGGATGTTTTACCTCTTTTCCATTAGCCATTAGGACTTTTCCAAGCATTGGTTTTTCTATTCCAAATGCAATTCTTCCAAGCTCATGCATACCACTTTCTGTAAGCCCACCTATTCCTAATATTTCTCCTTCATGTAATTTAAGACTTATATCATCTAATGTTCTTCCATCTGAGATGTTTTTCATGTCTAATACAACTTTTTCTCCATAGCTTCCGTCATAATCACTTCTATAATAATCACCTACAAGTTCTCTTCCTACCATCATTGATTTTATTATAGAAGGTTCCATTTCTTCTTTTGTAAGAGTTCCTATCAAAACCCCATCTCGAAGTACTGTCAAGGCTGTACATATATCCATGATTTCATCTAAATCGTGAGAAATAAAAATAACGCCTTTTCCTTCAGCTGCCATACGGCGGCAAAGAGAATAGACAACATCCCTTCCTCTCTGAGAAAGTGCAGTGGTTGTTTCATCAACTATTAGAACATCAGGCTTGTCATACATTGCTCTGGCAATCTCAACAAGTTTTCTGTCCTCAAAATTCAATTCATCAATTTTATACTTTGGATTGATATCCGTGACACAGATATCTTCAAGAATTGCTTTCGCAGCTTTGTTCATTTTTTTTCTACTTACAAAGCCTTTATTTAAAAAATCTTTTTCCTTGCCAATAAAAATATTATCTGATATTCCTATTCCTGAGACTGTTCCCATCTCCTGAACAATCATGGCTACACCTTGTTTTTGAGCATCAACCATGCTCGTCGGAGAGTATTTTTCTCCCTTATAAATTAATTCTCCTTCATCAAATCCGTACATACCAGAAAAAATAGAGCACAAAGTAGATTTACCAGAACCATTTTCTCCGATAAAACCTCTTATCTCACCTTTTTCCAGAGTAAAGTCAACTCCTTGTAAGGCTTTAGTTATGCCAAAATTTTTCACAATACCTTTTGCTTTAATTATTTCAGTACCCATTCCCCAGCTCCTTTTTTTATTAACAAGACTATTTTATAATTAAATATCGATTATATGAAATGCTTTATTAGGCATATCCATATGCCTAATAAGAGATATCTACTTTTTGCACAATTTTTATCATAAAATACTGTTTTTTATGGTAATAGATTTAATCAAATTACTTGTGATATAATATAAAAATAATATTCTTACTTACTCATTAAGGGGACTAAAATGACAGAAAAACAATTAAAGATTTTTCGGGTTGTTGCAAAAAATAATAACATTTCAAAGGCTGCTGAAGAACTGTATACAACTCAGCCTTATTTAAGCAGACAGATTAAAACTCTAGAAGATGAACTAGGCGTAAAACTTTTCATAAGAAGAAATCGCTCTTTAGAAATTACAGAAGCAGGTTCTGAGCTACTGATATGCACTGAAGAATTTTTCGATAAAAAAAACAAAATAGCTGACAGGGTAAAAAAAGCTGCTGCTTTAAGTAACGAAAAAATCAGAATTGGATATATGCATGTTATGCTTACAGGCATACTTCCTGATATTATACACGGATATACTGAAGAACATAAAAATGTAAATGTTTTTCTTGATTCTTTTACTTCAAAAGAAATCTTTGAAAATTTATTAAACGAAAGTATTGATATAGGCTTTTCACTGACTTTTGGAAATGAGGCTCCAGAAAATTTACATGTAGAATCTCTTAATACATCGAAGATTTATATTGCTCTATTAAAAAATCATCCTTTGGCTAAAAACAAGTCCCTTACTTTAGAGGAAATCGCAGAAGAAAACATAATCTTTTTACCTCATGAAATGTATGCTTATACTTTTCCTGATTCAAAAAATTATTTTGAAGAAGACTCGAAATTTTTTAAGAATTTTACTTATGCTCAGAATATGTTTAATGCAATATCTCTTGTTAAGGTTGGTGTGGGTATAACTCCTGTTGCTAAAGATTTTTCATTTCACAGTCTTGAAGATCTAGCTTTTATACCTCTTTTAGGCACAAGCAATATGAATTTTTCAATAGCCTGGCGAAAGAATGAAGAAAGTCTTCATACAAAAAACCTAGTTAAGTATATATTAGATGAAAGCAAACCTATTTTGGTTTATTAATAAAGAGGAGAATTTTATTTCTCCTCTTTTATTGCTACAAAACTCTTATATTTTTCTTTAAGAAGGCAAGCAGCTTCCTTTTCACTATCTAGCCATAAGTTTATATTCTCTTCATTTATTATCAAAGGAACTCTTTGATGTATATCTTTTAATTTATCACTTGCATCTGTTGTAATTATAGTAAATTGTTTTTCATCTTTTAATATCCTATAAATACCCGCAAGATAAATTATATCCTTTTCCTTTGACTTATAAAAAAACTTTTCTTTGGATGTATTCCATTCATAAAAACCTTTTACTGGAACCACGCACCTTCTCTCAGAAAAGTCTTTTCTAAAAAGAACTTTATCCATAACGGTTTCACTTCTTGAGTTAAATATAACTCTTTTTTTATCATCTATTTTATAACCCCAATTCAACGCTATCTGAACCGGTTTAATCTCTGATATTTCTTTTTTTATCACTATTGCCTTATCTGTAGGATAAATTTCGCCTTTTTTTACTTTTTCATTATCTATGCTTTTAAAAATTTTATTAATTTCATTTATCATCTCATCATCCACATAAAAACGTCCACACATAAGCTCGCCTCCTATTTAAACATTATAACTCTCTTTCCTTTGATAAATCAATTCCTACTGTGATACCTGTTCTTCTTTCTTTATTAAGTCCCCCACTTAAATGAGAAATATTTCCTTTTAAAAAACCTGCTCTTAATATAGAATCTTCTCCATACTTATTTCTAATTTGATCAACTGCTTTATTAACTTTTAAAAGTTTATCATAATTCTTTTTCTCTAAAAAATTGTATTGTCTGTATTCTTCATTAACTACTTTACTTGTATGGACTCCTATTTGCCTTATAGGAGTATTTTTATCCCACAATAAATCAAAAACTTTACACGCCGTTTCATAGATTTCTTCTGTTATATTTGTGGAAGATAAAAGTTGTGTCTGCTTTGTTGAATACTCAAACAAACTTGTTTTTATGCTTACGCTAACAACAGAAACTTTTACTCCATCTGCTCTGATTCTCATACCCACTGTTTCACATAGTGACAAAATAATTTTTCTTGCATAGATAACATTAGTTGCATCAACAGGAAGAGTTATACTGTTTCCATACCCCTTAGGATTTATTGGCTTATACATATATTCTACAAGTTCCTTACCCCAGGCATAGTTCCATATGATTTCACCTTGTTTTTTTAAATGTGATTTAATAATTTCTAGATCTGTTTGAGCAAGTTCTCCTATTGAAAGAATCCCAAGGCTTAAAAGTTTTTTTTGAGTTGCTCGCCCTACATAAAAAAGTTCTCCTACTGGTAATGTCCACATTTTTTCTGGTATTTCTTTTTCAAACAAAGTATTAACTGCATCTGGCTTTTTTAATTCTCCAGCCATTTTTGATAAAAGTCTGTTTGTAGAAATTCCTATGTTAACAGTAAAACCTAATTTTTCCTTTATAGTATCTTTTAAATGTTCTCCAAAAATAACAGGATCTCCATATATTTTTTCAAATCCGCTGAATTCAGCCCAGGCTTCATCTATACTATACTGCTCAACTTTATCTGTATAACTTTTTAATATTTTTATAAGTGCTTTTGAGGCTGAAACATACAAGTGATAGTCAGGAGGAATTACTATAAGACCTGGGCATTTTTTTTTAGCTGTCATTATAGCTTCTCCCGTATGAATTTTAAATTTTTTTGCAGGAATACTTTTTGCCAAAACTATTCCGTGTCTGGATTTTTCATCCCCTCCTACAATTGATGGTACATTTCTTAAATCTGTCTTTTCTCCAAGAACATTGACTCTATATGATGCACTCCAACTTAAAAAAGCACTATTTACATCTATATGAAATACTATTTTTTCCATACATACACTTCCTAATATATCATTTGATGAAGAGTCCATTTATGAGAAAGAATATGATATCTAAGTTCAAACATCCTCATTGTATCTAAAACTAAAGCTTTACATATAAACTGAATCATCTTAATCCCAACAAAATTCAATTCTTTTTTAGAAATAATTTCGCTTATCTGAACTTTTATAATCTTATGGCTTTCGTCTTCATACCTAAACCAGCTTGGAGTTATTTCTCCAAGAGTACTAAAAACTGATACTAACTGAACAGGTATATTTGATTTGATTTCCATAAAAACAACTCCTCTAACTAATGTGTTTTAATATTATACCAAACATATGTTCGATTGTAAATATAAACTTCACTGTGAGCCAAAAAAGGCACGACCATAAAAATAACGGTCGTGCCTTTAAGTATTCTATTTATGATAATAGTGCTCTATCATCTGTAAAGCCTTCTCCACTTAACTGTGAAAATTTCTTTAATAAATCTTCTACTGTAAGTTTTTTCTTTTCATCTCCTGAGATATCCAAAATGATTTTTCCATTATTCATCATAATCAGACGATTACCATTTGCTATAGCGTCTTTCATATTATGAGTTATCATAATTGTTGTCAAATTGTGTTCAGAGACAATTTTATTTGTTGTTTCTAAAACTTTTGCGGCTGTCTTTGGATCAAGTGCTGCTGTATGCTCATCTAAAAGAAGTAGTCTGGGTTTTTCAAGGGTTGCCATTAAAAGAGTTATTGCCTGACGTTGCCCGCCTGACAAAAGTCCTACTTTTGTAGACATCCTTTTTTCAAGACCTAAACCTAAAATTTCCAAAGCCTTTTTATACTCTTCTTTCTCTGACTTTGTAAGTCCTAGTTTAAGGCTTCTTATTTTTCCTCTTCTTGCAGCCAAAGCAAGGTTTTCATCTATCTGCATATTAGCTGCAGTTCCCATCATGGGATCCTGAAATACTCTTCCTAAAAACTTAGCTCTTTTATGCTCTGACATCTTTGTTACATTTATGTCATCTATAAAAATTTCGCCTTCATCTACCTGCCAAACTCCTGCAAGTGCATTTAGCAAAGTGGATTTACCTGCTCCATTTCCACCAATCACGGTTACAAAGTCGCCTTCATTAAGCTTTAAAGAAACTCCGTCTAGTGCAGTTTTTTCATTTATCGTTCCTACATTAAAAGTTTTATATATATTTTTAATTTCAAGCATTTTTGTCCCCTCCCTTTTTCACGGGTTTGGCCAAATATTTTTTTCTCCAATATGGGAATGCCAAGAATACTGCCACAACAATAGCTGATAAAAGTTTTAATAAGTCTGTATCAAATCCAAGCCATATTACAACCTGAAGAACTACATAGTATATTACTCCACCAATAGCTACTCCAAGAAGTTTTAATGCAAAGTTATGGAATATTTTTTCAAAAACAACATTTCCGATTATAACTGCTGCCAGACCGATTACAATTGCTCCTCTACCCATATTCACATCAGCAAATCCTTGATATTGAGAATATAAAGCACTAGCAAGTGCAACAAGACCATTAGAAATCATAAGTCCAATTATAATATTCCATTTTGTATTTATTCCCTGAGCACGGCTCATGTTGGGGTTTGATCCCGTTGATCTTATAGAACTTCCCAACTCTGTTTCAAAAAACCAATATAGTATCCCAATAATTACAATGATGAATAATAAAACTACAAATATTGTATTTTTGTGAAACACCACGTCCTTTACATATCTTAAGGAAACCAAAAGGTCATATTTCATTACGCTAATTGCTTGATTAGCTTTCCCCATGATTTTTAAGTTTATTGAATATAATGCAAGCTGAGTTAAAATTCCTGCAAGAATCGCTGGTATTCCCATAAAGGTATGAAATATTCCCGTTATCATTCCTGCTATCATTCCTGCTATCACAGCAATCAGCATGCTTATCCATATATTATGTCCTGATGTAACCAGCATTATGCATACAGCTCCACCTGTACACATGGTTCCGTCAACGGTAAGATCTGCGAAATCAAGAACTTTATAAGTTATATATACACCTATGGCCATGATTCCCCAAATCAGCCCCTGAGCAACAGCTCCCGGCATTGCGTTAAGTAGTGATCCTATTTCCACAACTTTTCCTCCGTATAAATATTACTCTTCTATTGCCACATAATCTTCAGGAACTTCAATTCCTAAAGCATCACAATTTGTAGCATTATATTTTTTTGTTACTGTAGGTGCATATTCAACCTGCATTGTAGAAACATCTACTCCATTTACAAGAATTTCATATGCCATTTCTCCTGTTTTGTATCCTAAGTCATAGTAGCTTATTGAAAGCGCAGCCACACCACAACCTTTAGCAATACCTTCTTCTCCTGCAACTATAGGCACACCTGCTGGAAGACAAATATTGTTAATAACTTCTGTATTAGAAGCCGCTGTGTTATCTGTAGGTATATAGATTACATCACTGTTTGATGCTGCATTTGTAGTTACTGTAGCTACATCATTTGAATCTACAAATGAGTATGGTGTAACTGTATAACCAAGAGCTTCAAGTTCTGCTGTAATAACATCTACCTGGTACTGTGAATTTGCTTCTGCTGAACAGTATAAAACTCCAACATTAACTGCTTCTGGGAATAATTCTTGTAACATTTCCGCCTGATCTTTAAGAGGTGCCAAGTCAGATGTTCCTGAAACATTCATTCCTGTTGCTCCTGACCAGTCATCAATGTCTAAAGCTGTTGCATAATCTGTAACAGAAGTCCCTAAAATAGGTATACTTCCTGTTCCTGCATAAGCTGCTTGTAGTGCAGGTGTTGCATTCGCCATAATTAAATCAACTTCTGCTGAAACAAAAGCGTTTACTATTGTTGAACATGTAGCAGAATCACCCTGAGCGTTCTGTACATCGAATTCAACATTTTCTCCAAGCTTCTCTTCTAAGGCATCCATAAACCCTTCGGTTGCCGCGTCTAGTGCTTCATGTTGAACTAGCTGGCAAACGCCTATTGTATAACTTTGTTCTGTAGTGGTTTCTTCGTTAGAACCACATGCAGCGATAGAAAGAACTAAAACAGCACTAACTATAACCGCTAAGATTTTTTTAATACTCATAATTTTCCTCCTAAAATACATAAATAATTTTTTTTAATACTTCTACATTATACATTTTTTATATCATAAGAAAAAGAAGTTTTTTTAAATTTATTAATTTGACTAAGTTAAACATTAAGATTTATAATAAATTTATTAAATATTCTTAATGGGGAGGAAATATGTATAAAAATCTTTCAAAAAAATTAGTTAGTTTTTTAGTTGTTTTTCTGTTAATATTATCTTTTTCAAGTTTTTTCAACTATATAAAAGCAGAAGAAAGCAAAAACGAAGGATATACTGAAATATCTTCTATAGAAGATTTTTTATCTATTGAAGAGAATCCTTACGAAAATTACATATTAATGACAGATTTAAGTTTTAAAAATATTGATTATACTCCTATAAATTTTTATGGAAATTTCGATGGAAATAATCATACTATTTATGACTTAAAAACCTCTAGTCTAAATAGTGATACCAATGTATCGGTAGATGGTAATGCAAAAAATTATGATACTTATTTTTCTGGACTTTTTGGTCAATTAGTAGATGCATCTGTTAAAAATCTTAATATAAAGGCTTGTGATATAAGAATTGAAACAAACGAAAACTGCTTCATTGGAGGTATTGCAGGCTATATCGAAAACTCTTCTATAATAGGGTGTAGTGTTCAAGGATATATGTCACTTTATTCTAAAAATATAATGTGTGGTATTGGAGGTATTGCAGGTTTTGGATATGGAAATATCTACGAATGTGACACAGATGTTGTACTTGTAGTTGTAGATGAAAACAGTTCCTCTGTAAAATGCGAACAATTCATGGGAGGTATTCTATCTACAGGTTATGCAGATGTAGAAAAATGTTCAGTAAATATTAAAGGATATGCTTCAATTCATGGATATGCCCACGAAGGTGGCCTTATAGGAATGTATTTTGTACACACTTCTGATAAAACCCATGTTGGTTATGTTAAGGATAATACCGTAAATGGATATATTACTTTTTTTGAAAATAATTCTGATAGAAGAGCCTACTGTAGTGAATATGTAGGAGAAAAATTAAATAGATATGTAGAGATAGATAACAATTCAACTGTTTCTTTTAAAAGAGATGAGCGTTTTGATTATAGCAAAATCCTTCTTCCTGAAGAGTGTTTAAATCCTGTTTATGAGGAAATAATCACAGACCCAACATCTACTGAAATGGGTTACACTACCTATAATTGTAAAAATTGTGAATATTCATATATCGCAGACTACACTTTTCCTGTTAAGGAACTTATTGATTTTGAAGCTTCACTTTCTTTAAATTATCTGGATAAATATACTTTAAAAGCTGAGTTTGAAGGGGATGAAAAAAACTGGCCTGAAACTTTTTTTAGCACATCAGATGAGTCTGTTCTTACCGTTGACAATGAAGGTGTTATTTTGGCAAAAGGTCCAGGTACTGCTATCGTTTCTTGTCTTACCAGTGATGGAAATATTGTTGGCGAATGCGCCGTCACAGTAAACTTTTCAATTACTCAACTAGCTATAAGTTTTGGTTTAATTCTTTTAGTTATATTAATAATTATTTTACTTATTATTTTTGCTATTAAAAAGCACAAAAAAAATAATCTTTAAAAATAGAAAAATCCTTAGCTTTTGCTTTGGATTTTTCTTAATGTTTTTTATTCTTCTTCCTGAGGCTTTTCAAGATCATCAGGAATTGCCCAACCCCAACAGAGTCGACATACTCCTTCGATTTCTCCTTTTTCACAAAGCTTTCTGACTTCGTCTTCAGAAATATTCCACTTTTCGGATGCCTGTGTTAAATTTATATACTGCATCTAGTCACCTACCTATAGTCTTAATATCAATATTTTCCAATATCTCTAGCTATAGTATAAGCTGTAGAATTCGCTGTGTAAACATTTTTTGCTTCTTGACAATCTCCTACTTGAAAAAATAAAGGTGCCGCATCTCGAAATTTGTCGCTTTCCTTCCACAAAGGTTCTTGACCCAATGCAAGAACAACTGTATCACAGGAGTATATATTTCTAGTCCCCTCTTCTATTTCGGTATCTAATTTTGTAGCAGAAATTACTGACTGCAAAATACCTTTTTGAATAGTTTCACAAATAGGCGGAGATGCAAATTGTTCTCCTACATATTCTCCAACGACTCCTTCATCATTGATTTCTACTACTTTAGTAGAAAGAATAATCTCTATTCCAAACTTTTCTATTTCATTATTTATTGCCATAGCATGAATAACATTTCCTGAGTAGTTAAGAGTATCTGCCATTTCAATTATAGAAACTTTCTTTCCTAAACCAGAATAATAAATTGCAAGCTCCATTCCAGAAAGTCCTCCACCTACTACAACGACTCTTTCACCTGCTTTTTCTTCATTTAAAAATGCTTCCTCAATACTTAAAACATTTTTATTATCTCTTCCAGGTATGTTTGGAACTATTGATTTTGCACCTATTGCTGAAATAATAACATCAGGTTTAATTTCTTGTGCCAGTTCAGGTTTTACTTCAGTATTTAACATCACTTTTACTGAAGAATCTTTTAATAACTCGCTTTGCCTGTCTAAGTATATTTGAAGATTTTGTTTGAAAGGAACTTTGCTTTCACACCTTAAGGCCCCTCCTAAAACTTCACTTTTTTCACAAAGAATCACTTCGTGTCCTCGCTCTGCGGCTGTAAGTGCTGCCTGCATTCCAGCAACGCCTCCTCCAGCAATCAGAATTTTTTTCTTGATTTTTGCTGTCGGATCCTGATATCTGCTTTCTCTTTCAAACCAAATTTCAGGGTTAATGGCACAATAAGTTGAAAGTTTCGTAAATTGACCAGAAAAACATTCAAAGCATCTTATGCATTTGCGTATTTCTTTTTCTTTTCCTGTCTGAGCTTTAAACGGCATGTCTGGATCAGCTAAAAGTTCTCTGCAAAGCATTACAACATCTGCTTTTCCCGATGCAATGATTTCTTCCATTTGTAATGGATCTGCAAGCGCTCCAACTGCAGCAATTTTTGAATGTGATACCACCTTTTTAATTTCAGCAGCATATTTAACATTTACTCCATCTTCTAAAAACATACTTGGATGAGTAACTGTAAATACAGATGGAGCTTCATGAGCACCCACAGAAACATTTATTAAGTCATAGTGACCATCAATCTGCTTAGCTATTTCTACACCATAATCAATATCATATCCTCCATCAAATATTTCAGCTCCACTTATTCTTATACAGACTGGAAAACCTTTTCCACATTTTTTCTTAATATTGGCTGCAATTTCATTTACAAACCTAGCACGGTTTTCCATAGTACCGCCCCATTTATCAGGGCGGTTATTTTCTGGTCCTAAAAACTGATTAAACAACCAGCCATGTCCCCCATGTATTGTAACCATACCATATCCACAGTGTTTTGCTGTCTGAGCTGCATCTCCAAATTTTTCTATCGTATCTATTATTACTTCTTCTGGCATTTGGGGGATTTCCATTCCTAGACCATTTGTCATTTCAAATGCTCCATAAATTTCATTTCCTAATCCAAGTTTACTGTAATATGCATTTGCACCTGCGTGTTGCAGTTCTATGTCTGCTATTGCTCCATGTCTGCTTATGCACTGTGAAACTCTATAATGAGGAGGTATAGCATGAGGATCGTCTAATCGAACCGTTGGACCCACTGCTCCTCTTCCATTATCTGCCATAGCTGATCCTATACAAACCGTTGCCACTCCTCCCTGTGCTTTTCTTTCATAAAAGGCAATAAAGTCATCTCCAGGATGCATATTTTCCGAAGGATAATACTCAAGTCCTATAGGTGCAGCAAAAATTCTATTACGAAACTGTGTCTTCCCCAAAACCAGTGGGGAAAACAGATTATTATATTTTCCCATAAATCTTCTCCATTATATACCTATACAATTTTTGGCAGCTTGCCAATAGCTTCCATTTCATCTGCGATGTCTTTTAAATCATACTTTTCCCATGTTTCTCTATAAGGCCACGCTGTTTTTATATCCCATTCTCTAGTCTTGTAGTAAAGGTTTACAAGATCATTAAATCCATCCCAGTCTGCTACTTCTCCCCAAGGATCAGGAATACATATTCCTGGCCATACAGCATTTACTTCCATTTCTCTGTCTCTTCCAAAATTTCTTATCAATATTGCTCTATAAAGTAACTTTGACCTAGTGGCAGAATGGTACAATTCTTTCTGAGTCATAGGATAGCCTGTTGCCGCCTCATACATTTCTGCTTCCATTGAGGTCCAAAAAAGATCAGGGCTTTGCCAGTCACAGCATGTCACACCATCTTTTATTTCTCCCTTTGTTTCATTCATAATAATACTATCAACTAAAACCTGACTGTGATAAGGATCTTTATGAATCTCTTTCCAATTTTCATAAGTATCATGATGATGCTCAATAGTCTGCATATCTCTTGATGATGTCATTAATTCAATTGTTGTAGCTAACCAGGTTTCTTTATTTATAGATGCTTCAAAACCTCTTCCCTGCCAATGAAAACTATGTCCCCAGGCAGTTTCTAAGCTAATAGGTAAGTCAAGTCTGGGATTCCCTGGAAGCATTTGTGAATGTCTTCCATGATAAATCGTATCTCCAAATTTTTCTTTTCCTAAAACTCTTATTGCTCTGGCCATTCCTTCGGCTAGAAGGTTGCCATAATAACCTTTTCTAAACACAATCTGATCAATTATATATGCTACAAAATCTTTTGACTCTACATCAATAGGCATTCCAAAGTCTATATCATCAAACACTCCCTCTTTTTCACCCATTGACAACCATGTCAAAAGCCATATAGTAATGTCCCATTTATCTATACCATACTCATTACATAATTCATTAATCATATTTCCTTTTTCAAAATCTGGTTTCCAGAAGTTAAGGATATCAGGTTTAATAGGCTCCATTAATTCCTCAAAACAAGGCTCTGTAGGGTCAAGTTCTGGGAATTCTCTGCTTAGCATTTTACATGCTGGAATATGATTTTTCTCTGTACACCAGTTCATAACCAGACTGTTTGGCACATCAGATACAAATCCATAAGCAAAAATACTAACACATTTTTCAACGTGATTGATTTTTTCATTTGAAAATACAGAATCTGTTTCCATCATAAGGCAGTTGCAATGTTGGTTACAGCCATGACTACATGCAACATTCCCTCTTACCCATTCTCCTGGAGCTTCACTACCTGGAAGTCCCTGTGATTCCTGTTTTTGAACTGGAGATGGACGCATATATGGGCTACCCATTTTCATACGCAATTCTAAAACTTTTTCAATATCGCTTACTGTTACAACTCCCGTTCCGTGACATGTAATAGCTTTAAGATTTTTAGAGCCACATACTGCTCCAAAACCACTTTTAGCCATAACATTATCATTACTTGTTGTAATCGATGCATTCCTTACAAGATTTTCCCCTGCAGGACCGATAACCATACTTTTGAACTCTTTTCCATAAATTTTTTCAAGTTCGCCTTGGGTGTCATGTACCTTTTTACCCCACAGATTTCTAGCACTTTTAAATTCAACCTTATCATCATCAATTAAAATATATATCGGCTCTTTAGCTTTTCCTTCAATGATAAATCCGTCATAACCAGCAAACTTTAGCTCTGCTCCAAACCATCCACCTATTCCACTAAAAGAATACTGTTCTGGTAAATTATTGGGAGATAAGCCTGTCATCTCAGTACGTCCACCAGTAGGTATACCTGTTCCTGTTGTCGCTCCTGTCATATAAATTAATTTATTTTCTGGATCAAAAGCTTTAACACCTGGTTTTACTTCATCCCAAAATATTTTATTGCATAGTTGTCGTCCTCCTAAATATTTGGGGACATACTTATAAGTTGAAATTATTTCTGTTTTTAATTCGGTAAGGTTTAATCTTAAAATTTTTCCAACATATCCTGTTAACTTATTTACATTTTCAGGATTATCTAAAATATCTTTAGCTGTATAATTTGACATAATATGTCCACCTCCTATTCTTCTATTTTTTCTTCTACTATTGGATCAGTAACAAATCCAATTGCTTCTTTACTTATTCCAATACATCTTACAGGACAATATTGAACACATGCAGGACCTTCTTCCCTTTCATAACACATATCACATTTTTTTGCTTTCCATTTTTTTCTATCACTATTTTTTGCCATATTGATTCTAGGTGGATCAAATTTACAGGCTTTTATACATTTCCCACATCCTATGCAATGTTCTTCATTAATCAGTACAATTCCATCCTCGTTAATATACATCGCCTCATCCTTTTTAGGACAAGCCTCATAACATGGATGATCTACACAATGTTGACATGATGCGATATGGCAGACCATGTCTCTAGTTCCTCCTCTTTCAAGAAATATTCTGTTAAAACTAGGACTTACTGCACCTTCGTGCATAAGCCCACAGATTATTTCACAAGAACTGCATCCTGCACAAAGAGAATAGTCTGCTGAATATTGAACTATGTGATTTTTATACTCTCCTGGCACACTGTTTTTGTTTTCCATGATTTCACTCCTCTATCCCATGTTACATGCTCCACCATCAATAACAATTGTCGAACCTGTAACCCAACTAGCTTCATCAGAAGCAAGCCAAAGTGCTCCATAAGCAATATCTTCAGGTTCTCCTAAACGTCCCACTGAACAAACTTCTTTTGCTAATTCTGCTTGAAGTTCAGGGTTGTTTCTAATGTGTGGAGGTGTTAAATTACTGTTAACTGGACCTGGACAAATAACATTAAGCCTTACACCCTGAGGTGAAAATTCTCTTGTTAAGTCTCTGGTCATTTTGTTGATACCAGCTTTAAAAGCTCCATAGAGATAAGAATTGGTCTCTGGCTTCATTGCTGAAATCGATGCTACATTTGTAATCGAGGCTTTTCCGTTTTTAACAAGAGCCGGCATAAACTCCTGCATCATCCAGTGATAACCTCTAAAGTTTGTTTCTTCAACTTTTACATAATCTTCATCTGTGTGATCAAGATATGGTGCATGAACTAAAATTCCTGCACTGTTAAATAGAGTTGTAACGTCTCCGTAAGTATCAAGAGTTACCTTTACCAAGTTTTTGATATTCTCTCTTTTTCTTACATCTGTTTCAACAAAAATTGCTTCTCCTCCTGCTGCCTTAATATCTGCAACAGTTTTTTCTCCTTCTACAGCATTAAAATCTGCACAAACTACTTTTGCTCCTTCTTTTGCGAATATTTTTGCTACAGCTCTTCCTATTCCTGATCCTGTTCCTGTAACTACCGCAATTTTTCCTTTCATTCTTTCCATTGTTTTTCTCCCGTCATTAATTATTTATTTTAATTTTCATTAAAATCTTCCCAAGTCTGTTGCTATCTGATAAGCGACGGATGTTGCTTCATAAATATTTTTTGGAGCCAAACAATCTCCTAACTGATAAAATTCTGGTGCTGCATCTTTTAGGTTTAAAGCTTCATCCATCAATGGTTTCTGGCCGATTGCATATATTATTGTTTCTGCCTCAAGTGTTTGTTTCTCCCCATCTTTTTCTACAACAAGTCCCTCTTTGTTAACTTCAAGAGCTTTTGTAGAAGTTAAAATACTTACTTTTTCCATATTTGAAAATTCTTCTCTTAACGCTACTCCGTGAACCAGCGGAAAGCCCAAAGGCATATCCATTATTCCACTCATTCTGTTAGATGTTCCTTCAACTGGAGGTGGTGATGCTATTGTCATCGGAGCCATTTCTACAATAGTAATATCTTTACCTTGATGTGCTAAAAATGCTCCAAGTTCAAGTCCTACAAGTCCTCCTCCCATAATTACAGCTGTTTTTCCAACTTTTTCTGGATTATAATAAACTTCTTCTGCCCCAAGAACTTTCTCATCTTCAATTCCTTTTATTTTTGGAATCATAGGTCTTGCTCCCAAAGCAGCAATTATAACATCTGGGCTTAAAGACTTAGCAAAGTCATAATTCACTTCTGTATTTAGGCGCACATCTACTAATCTGTTATATACTTTTTTTGCTTGCCTTTTTAAGTATTTAGATAAATTTCCTTTAAAAGGAATTTTTTCTTCACATAATAATGCTCCACCTAACTTATCACTTTTCTCACAAAGTATAACCTCATGTCCTCTATCTGCTGCGGTAATGGCTGCCTGCATACCTCCTATACCACCACCTGCAATTAAAACTCTTTTTTTATTTTTTGGTGGAACTTCTGTCATAACTGCCTGCTCTCTTCCAATTTCAGGATTGCTGGCACAATAAAATACACCACCAACTGTGCTATTTGAAAAACAATTAAAACATCTTAGGCAAGGATTTATTTCTTCTTCCATTCCTAAACGAGATTTTATTGGCAGGTCTGGGTCTGCAAGTGTTTGACGCCCTAGGTTTACTATATCCACTTTTCCTGATGCTATTAATTCTTCCATCATTTCTGGATCTGTTAATGCTCCCACTGTTGAAACTGGAGTTTTAACATGTTTTTTTATTTCTGTAGCAAAAGGAACGTTACATCCATCATCTAAAAACATAGAAGGATGAGTTCTCATTGTTGCTGAATCAATTTCATGATGTCCAACAGAAACATGAATAATATCTGCATTTCCATCTAATAATTTAGCAATCTCTATACCCTCATCTATTTCATATCCATCTGGAAGCCACTCAGTAGCACTGATTCTAACTTCTATTGGAACTGATGGACCTATTGCTTTTCTTATACCATCAATAACTGAAAGGGGAAACCTCATACGGTTTTCGATACTTCCACCCCATCTGTCTGTACGTTTATTATCTCTAGCAGAAATAAATTGGGACATTTGCCATCCATGGCCGGCATGAAGTGTTATCATTCCAAAACCACACTGCCTTGCAAACTTTGCAGCCTCAACATATTTCATAATTAATTTTTCTATTTGTTCTTCATTCATTCCCCTTATTTCAATTCCATCTTCACGAATCCCATCAACAACACCCTCTACATAACCCTTAAAGTCTGGCATTAAATTTATGTTTGCATTTTGACCTGCATGGCATAACTCAACAGCAGATACAGCACCATGACGATTAATACCTGTACTTGTCCTTGTAAGGCTTACTTTTCCAAGAAAATCATTGCCTCTCATTTGAAAAGGGTGACTTCTTCCTTCATCCGAATCAACGATTACATCCCCTACACATACTGAAGCAAATCCACCTAAAGCTTTTCTTTCATAAAAATAACTTCCTTCTTCAGTAAGAAAACGATCTCCTGTTAAACCAGGATAATCCTGAGGTGCTGAAAAAATTCTGTTTTTAAATAAAGTATTTCTAACTTTAATTGGTTCAAATAAATGTGGAAATTTCAAATTGCTCATTGTGACTTCCTCCTATTACTATTTGTTTACAATACCTTCTTAAATTTATTTTATTCCTATGATTCCTTTAAGACAAACGATAAAAACGCCTTGTGCTTATGCGTTAATTGCATAAGTACAAGGCGTCTATTTATTTCTATACCTAAAATTTTATGGTTTTTGCTATTTCTAAAAAGTTTATTAAAGTCTGATTTTTGTTTTCTATGTGCCATGCCAAATCAATTATATATTTATGACTTGTTCTTTTCATTTTTACATATGATAGATAAGGCTCGAAGGCATATAAAAATTCTGTATCTGGAAACATGCCTATTCCTTTACCTAGTTGAGCTAATAATTTTTGTGAGTCAAAAGAATCTGCTTCAATGACATTTGGCTCATAACCATCTTTTCTACAACAGCTAATAGAATACTCATAAAGATGAGGGGCATTGTCTTTTGTTGCTACACAAATAGTTTCTCCTTCTAGCTCTATAGGATCTATTTCCTTTTTTTCTGCCAATGGATGATTCTTTGACATTCCAAGAATCACTTCTGTTTCAAGAAATCTTAGAGAATTTATTCCTTTTCTTTCCTCTAATTCCTGTTCAAAAACAGCAACTATATCAACATCACCTAATTGTAACTTTTTTATAAGCTCCCCTGGTGCTGCCTGAGTTATTGTAATTTCAACTTCTTTATACTTTTCTTGAAACACCTCTAAAGCAACCGCTAAACATTTTTGGCTTAAATCTGCTGCATGACCAATTCTTAATATACCTTTTTTCTCCATGGCTATCAGAGCTGCTTTATTAACTGCCATATCATATCTTTTTAAAATATCTTTTACTTCTTCAAGATATGTCTGGCCTGCTGGTGTTAATATTACTTTTATAGTATTTCTTTCAAAAAGTTCAAAACCAATCTCTTCTTCTAAGATAGCAATTTGCCTACTCATGGTTGTCTGCGCAATAAAATGTTTTTTTGCTGCTTTAGTAAAGCTCAAAGTATCTGCAAGAGTTATAAAATACTCTAGTCTTTTTCTGACCATATTAGCCTCCCGAATAATACACCAAAAATATTTTCCTCATACAAATATAATATTATACTCTGAGCTTAAAAGAAAGAATTATTTATTTATAAGTGTCTGTTGATGTTCTATCTCCTATTCTATGATTTTCAAGATCTTCAAAAATCTCACGGACAGATAAAGGTTTTTGACCTGTAAGCATCTCAAAATCATCTGTACAAAAACTCATTTGATCTAAGCGAATAGCTTTTCCAAAGGTAACCATACCTTCTGAACAAAACGGAAATGCTTTTGCTGCTTCTCCCCATTCTCCATCTGTATATCTTGGCACTCCTACGGAATCAAAAAATGCATACATTTCTTCATCGCTTATGTATTTATAAATTACTTTTTTACCCGTAACTTCAGAACCAATAGAAACAAATTCCCCTATTGTTAAAGCTTCTGGCCCACTTATATAATATATTTTGTTATCTTCTCCTTTTCCCGCGGCCACACATGCCGCTGCAAGAGCACAATCATTTCTTGCCACAAATGCCATTCTTCCATCACCCATATTATTTGAAAGAACACCATCGCTATTTTCATAAGCATCTTCAAATGCAGAGATCATTGCTTCACAATACTGTGAATCTCTTAGGATTACATATTTAAGGCTTGTTTCGAAAATATAATTTTCTGTGTATTGATGATCTAACTTTTCATATGAATCACAAGTCTCATCACCTGATCCAACTATAGAAGTATATATTACTTTTTTAACCCCTGCTGCTATCGCTGAATCAATAGCATTTTTATGAGCTGATCTTCTACGTTCTCCCACAAAAGGCATAGAAATCAATAATAAAACTTCTCCATCTGCAAAAGCTTCTTTTAATTGCTCAGGATCATTAAAGTCTGCAAATCTTGTATCCACACCCTTTTGTTTATATTTTTCCAAAGCTGAAACATTCGGACTTGTAAATATCAACTTTTCGGCAGGAACCCTTTCTAAAACTGCATTTGCTGCAAAACCCCCAAAATTTCCATCTACACCTGTAATTATAATTTTACCCATATGTACTTCTCCTTTTCATATTTATAATTATATTTTACTTTTATGAAAAGGAGAAAACAAACGATAAAAATGTATTAAACTAATGCAAATTGAGCATAAGGTTTTAGGTTAATACATATTACTTAAATACTCTTCAAATTTTGGTGTCCACCAATCAACATAACCTTCAAGGGAAGGATGAATTTTGTCAGACATATATATATTATATTGTTCTGAGCCAAAAAGTTCCTTCATTTCCTCATCATTCCATAAGTCTATAACACCTATATCCCATTTATCTTCTAGCTCTAATAAGGACTCTACCATAGCATCATAATTTTCATCTTCATAATATGTTCCAGTATAAAAAATAACAGGACAATTCCATGTTTCAATAGTATAAGCTATAATTGATTCAATCCCCCCAATTATAGCCCCATCATCAAAGCCTTCTATATCTCTACTTTCTGAAATTGAGCCAAGCTCATTGTTTAGTGTCGCATCATTAGTCGATAGCTGAACAATCATCAAATCAATATTTGTACTTGGGTTAATATCTTTTAAACGTTCAAGGTAGGATGTAGAATCATTACTAGCAAGAGTTGTGCCTGAAACGGCAAATTTTAAACATTTTGTGGCAGAGTGAGCATCTTCAATTGCATCTGCCATAGAGTATCCATCTGCCCTTGCACCAAATGTAACCGAAGAGCCAAGCCATGCAATAGAAAGTCCTGACAAGCCATCGGTTGTATCAACTTCTTCATTATCTATTAAGCCGCCATTATATCCAACCGCCACTTCTGTCCCAGTAGGATACAATAAAATATCTCCTATAGGTGTATATAACGACTTAATAGTAGGATTATCTACTGCCCCAACCTTATTTTCAAATCCTTCTTTTGATTGAACCATTAAAGAATCACCTGCTTCTAATTCAACCTGAAGAGCCATTATAAATGTTCCCATTGAAAAATAGTCTGAATAATCTGACTCACATTTTTCTATATCTGCTGGATAAACATATTCTTCTTCACCATTAACAATTAGACTGGCTTGAGTTGTTCCATTAGGTCTTGCAGATTTTCCATATTCAATATAAATATCATAAGTTCCTGAAACTCCTTTTGGAACTGTATAAGTTATAGTCGATTCAACTCCAAAGTTAACAATTGCTTGTGAAGTTTCGTCATAATGGGTATCCCCAAACGAATCATTTTGATCTGCACCTTGACCTGTTATAACCGTTTCACTAGCTGATAGTACAAATTCTTTTTGTGAACTTTCTGTACCGCAACCTGTAAAAGTAATAGCTATTAAAATAACAGATATAATAATACTAAATATTCTTTTCGTTCTATTCATAAATTTCTCCTTAAACAAAAATTAGGCACGATTCTTACAATCGTGCCTAGCTTTACTTTTGAATTCTAAATAATACAGAATCTTTATTTATGTAAGGTACGGATTACACTTCCATAAAATTTTAATAATTCTTTTTAAATAAATTGCTTTGAAGATTGGATTATTCTTCTATAGGCATCCATTCGCCTTCGTCTGCCATAACACCATCATACATAGCCTGAGCATCTCCACCAAAGAATCCTGTTAAATCGAAATCTGGTGTAAACACGCCGTCAGCAACTGTTCCTGTTAACTGCTGATCTTCATCGAATGCAAAGAAAGTAATATCGATGTAGCTGATATCTTCGTTAGCTTTCATTGTTAATTCAACATTTCCAAAAGGAAGTGTTACTGTAGCAACTTTTTCCTGTGTGTAAGCAACTGCTTCTGTTTCTGCTTCTGTTTCTGCAACTGTAGTAGCTTCTGCTGTTGTTGTTTCTTCTTCAGTACTTCCACATGCTGCCAACGCCCCAATCATTAAAATAGATGCAAAAAGAACAGCAAGCATTTTCATTTTATTCTTCATTTTTTTCTCCTCCTATTTCTGTATTATATACAGTAGTAGTATAATTATAAATTAAATTAATCTGTATATACAGTTCTCTATATGACATAAAAGTTGTTTTTTTTGACATCGTGAAAATATGACCTTTAAACGATGTTTTTTGACCTCTCTTTGTCAGCGTATGTAATAAATATTTTCTATATGTTATAATTTAGCCATATTCATTACATTTTAGACACAGCAATCTTAATACATTTTGGGAGGCTATATGCTAAAAGAAAAATATGTTACTTATTCTCAATTAAATCAATTTTTAAAGGAAAATTCTAATACTTTTTCTATTAGTTCTTTAATTGATGAGGCAAAAATATATTTTGAAAATAATAATATGTATAAAGAAAGAGAAAACCTTTATCCTGAAAACTCCTGGGTTCTAGATATGCCTGATGAGGAATTTGAAGTATATTGTGAAAAACTCTCTATTAATCTAGACAATGTAACTTTAGAAAATTTTGAAGCTTTAAATTATTCTCTTATTAAAGCAGGATATAAATGCTATCTGTACCGTTATCTTACATGTTTACCTAAAATAATACATGAGCATTCTTTCTTTGAGGTTTGTTATGTATGGAAAGGTTCATGCACTCAACACTGTAAAGAAGCAACATATAACTTAGAAAAAGGAGATTTTTTAATAATCCCTCCTGGAGTAAAACATCATATTGAAACTAATGATAAAGAAAGTATAATTTTTAATCTAGTTATACCAAAAGACTTATTTCATACTACTTTGTTTGATGTGCTACTACAAAATCACCCAGTATCTTTTTTAATTCGTAATTGTTTATTTAACAAAACTACTGCAAGGTGTATGCTAATCAACACAACAAATGAATATAATGCACTTGGTGAAAAAAGAATGATTAAAATGCTGACTTATGAATTTTATCAAATCGCTCCAAATCATGGCATGATGGCAAACGCTTCTTTGTGTTTATTGTTTGGAATTATTATAGGAAGTGACAGCTTTGAATTTTCAATTGGGGATGTTGAATATAATGACTCTATTTTAGAAATTTTAGAGCACATAAATAGTAATTATAGAACTGTAACTCTAAATTCTTTGTCACAATTTTTTGGATATAATGAATCTTACATGAGTCGATTAATTAAAAAAACTACAGGAATGAATTTTTCTCAGTTAATAAGAGCAATTCGTATTTCCCATAGTTTACAGATGTTAAAATGCAAGGATTTTTCATTGCAAAAGATTAGTGATATAATCGGATACAGTGATATCGGTAGCTTTGTCAGAGCCTTTAAAAAAGAACAGGGCATCGGACCAAAAGACTACAGAGAAAAAGAAGGTAAGCTTCTACAAAAAGATACTAGTGATAGGGAAATAGCTATATAACCTATCTAAATATTTATTTCTTCTTAATTTTAAAATACATTAAAATACTAATAGCAAAAACTAAAACACATAAAATCACTAAAATATATATTATAAATAGATTTACTTCATCTTCGTTATTTACCTTCTCAATCTCTTCCTTTTCAACTTCGATAGGTTTTTCAATAGTAAAACTATCGACCTGACTATTACCTAAAGTTTCGTATGTAGTTATTGAAAGGCTAGTTTTTGAAACATTTACCACAGTATAATTAGGAATTTCTTCTTGGTTTACTACTGCCGCATATTCAAAAGTTCCTTTGGCTATATCATAAAATTTACTACCGCTAGGTGAGTTTAAAGTAATATATAAAACTCCATCTGGATTAGTCACTTCTTTCTTCTTTTCTAAACCGCTTTCTCCACCCAATATATAGCTTCTTACATACACATGATCGTGCCCCATTATCGCCATGTCAATTTTAAGTTCTTTTATTACAGGTGCTAAATCTTCTCTAAGCGTGATTATGCTTTCATCATAAGAATGATCTGCTGTACTAAATAATGAATGATGAAAAATAACAATATTCCAATTGCATTCAGGATTTAAAGCTATAGCTTTTTCCATAAAACTTTTATGCTCTTCAACATTTGTATTATTGGTATTTAAGTGCATAAACAAAGTATTATTATACTGATAATAATAATCTCCCCCTGCATATCCTTCTCCTAAGCTACCTAAATCACTTAAGTTTGGGAGAAAAAAATGCTCATTGTAAATTTCTGAACCGCTGTCATGATTTCCTACTGTTGGTGCTAATGGAATAGAAAAAGGATTCAATACATTAATAAACGCAGAGTATTGAGATTCATTGTAGCTTTCGTTTACCTGATCACCTACACTAATAATGATGCTAATATCTCTAAATTTATCAAGGGCTATATCTATTGTATTTAAAAGTCCTTTAGCATCCTCTAAACTATCTACTGCTCCAGTCTGAAAGTCCCCAAGGGCAATAAAACTAAATTCATTGTTATCACCAATATTCTGTGTTTTATAATAAAACTCTTCACTCCAACCATTATCATTTCCGATTCGATAAACATACTCTGTGTTTGCTTCAAGATTTTCTATCGTTTCTCTGTGTATATAATATTCTCCAGAACCTTTTTCAGTGTTTACTAAAATAACACCAGTGCCATCATTAACTTCGGACTTTTTGGCAAACCATACAAAACAATCTTCATCTGCTTTTGAATACCAAGATATATTTATCTGAGTTTCATCAGCACCTATATTTATAAGTAAATTTGTATAATCTGTATATGTTTCTAAAGCATTTACTTTGCTCCAACAAAAACAAAGAGTACTCAATATAATAATCAATAAAAAATATCTTTTTTTCATAAACTCAACTCTTTTCTTCAAGTATTATTAATTATTATATTACAAAATCACTTCTTGTTACATAGCAAAATCCCCAATCTCTTTATTTAAGAGATTGAGGATTTTTAGGTTTATTGGTATTTTTTAGACATCATCTTTATTTTCACTATAAACACTAGGAAGAATTTTATTTAAGTTTGAAAATTCTTTGATATTATGAGCTAAAAGTCCTTTTGCCACCATGTCTGCCATTTCTTCAGGTATTTCTTTTCCTGGCGGTATTAAATATTTAGGTTCACCATCTATTATATGATATCCAACCCAAAATCTTGCTAAAAATGTCATTTCACCATTGATCTTTTTAGCTACTTCTGTCATAACAACAGGTATTTTCATAGGGCCTAAAAGCGCATTGGCAGCAACAATAAATTCACAGTCATCAGTACCAACTTTACTCATATCGTAACCCATTTCTTCTGGATTCTTAAACATAATTACTATATCATCTGCTGGTCCACCAATTGATTCCTTAACCGTATGGGTAGCTCCCCAGGTTTTTTCTTCTAAAGGTATATTTTTGTCTTTTGATCTATTAATACCAACATCATTTGAAGTCAAACCATAATGATCTTCTGGATTCCAAATAGTATATCTAAAAGGTTCTACGCTGTGCCATGCAAACCACCAATATAACATTTCAGCAGTAACATCTGGCATAGGTACATTTCCAGAAACTAGAAGTCCCCCTCCTTTTAATGGAAAATATCCAAACTTTTCTGGATGAACTCCATGCTCTAGAACTTTGTTTCTTTCTTCTATTTCTAGACCTTCACCCATTTTTCCTTTTGCATTTATAACTAATTCCATCTGTTCTTTAGTTGGAGAAGCAATGCCCTGTTCATAGTATTTATAATACTTTTTTGTTTTGTCTTCTTCTTTAATAGGAACTAAACTCATATTAATTCTCCTTATTTCATTGAAATTGCTGCAACTGCACAATCTGCAATTGAAGCTTTTACTCTTTCTTCTAGCTCGGGAGTAACTTCATCACATAAAACATCCATAGTATGCTCCTCATAATTTCTTTTATAAATATCTGGATATAGGTCTTCACATATACCGCATCTTATACAGTAATTTGAAATATTTATTTTCATGATTAAATTTCTCCTTTCACATAAGCGCCAGCTGTATCGCCTGCTAATAATCCTATAGTCATTGAACCGTAAACTGTTCCTCCTGCATTTGAAGGTGGATTGCCGTAAAGACTGCTTGCTGCCATATCACCAGCTCCGTATAAACCTTCAATAGGTAAGTTGTTTTCATCAACTATATTTGCATTTTCATCTATTCCTAGACCTCCAAGTGTATCGTAACCACCTGCAAGAATTCTATAGCAGTATATATGTCCAGACTCTTCTTTTACAGGTCTAATATACATAGGGTTTGTTTTAAACTCTTCATCAACGCCTGTTTCAGCCGCTTTATTATATTTTTCAAGTGTATTTTTAAGGTTATCTTCATTAATACCCATGTATTCACACACTTCATGAATAGTATCAAAATGACAAACATGTTTATTACCTTTTGAAATCATTTCATCTAACTGTCCACGAAGGTTTTCTACTTTTACTCCTTTAAAAATGAAATACACATAACCGTCTTCAACACGCTCTTCTAATAACTTTGCTGTATCTTCATCAAAAATCATATAACATGCCATATTTTGACAATTTTCAACAAGAGAACTAGAAATAGCAGTATGGTTGTTTGACATTTCTTCATTTATAAAACGCTTACCTAATTCATTTACTCTTAAATAAGGTTGCTCTGTAACAATTTTGGTTTGATTTGCTGCAAGCCAAGGAGTATTAGGACCAATGCGTACTCCAGGATTTGGTACCTGAGGATCAGCACTTATAACTATACCAGTTTTTTTACCACCTACTTCCCAAACTGCTTTTTGACCATCTCCATCCTGACAACTATCAGGAAATGTAATCATAACCTGCCCGCCATCTTTATAAGCATCTACATATTTAGTATTAAGCAGCCCAACTTCTTTCATCATATCAAGATTTCCACTTATTCCTCCAGATGCTACTATTAAAGCTTTACATTTTATTTGAACCTCAGTCCCATCTTTTTCATAAGCAATAGCCCCTGTAACCTTGTCGTTATCATCACGAATTATTTTCTTTATAGGTGTTTCAAAATAAAAATCAACACCTTGCTTTTCAAAGTTTAATCTCATTCTTAAAAGTGCTAAAGCCATAGCATGACCTTTGCCACGCCCTTCAAGAAAATAAATATCTCCAACATCTAGTCCGTTTGCATGACCCATAGTGTAACCTCGCTGATTACCATAATCTTCTGGCTCACGATTAACAACCAATGGTGAGTTAATTTTAAATTCATCTAAGAAAATTTTAGGAAACTCAGAAGAATATTTCACTACTTTACTAACTAGTCCCATATTTGCTGTATAGTTAGAAAATTTTCCTAATACTTCATAAGCACTTTTTTGTGCTTCAGGAGTATCTGGAGTAGAACAAAAGCACATTGGACAGTTTGATACCGAGCCTCCCTGTGCTGGATATTTTTCAAATACTGCAATTTTTAAACCCTCTTTTTTTAAAAGCTTGTATACCGCTCCCATTCCGGCAACTCCACTTCCCATAACAACTACATCTACATCTACAACTTTTGACATATTAACTTCTCCTTTCTGTTAACTAACCTAATTATAAAATTTCAACATTTAAATAGCCAATACTTTTTCGGTCTAAGAGTTCGATTTTTTAGAAATATTGATTTATAAAACAAAGTCATGTTAAAATATCTTCAACAATGCTTAAGGAGATTATTATATGAGTCGTCGCGAAGAAAATCATATAAATAGGATCAAAAAAATCCAGAACGAATTTATTAATCTATATGAAAAAAAAGGCCTTGATTCTATAACTATCAAGGAGCTTTGTGAGAAATGTGGAATAGTAAAATCCACTTTTTATACATATTATGATGATAAATATTCAATATTAGATGAAATAAAAGATACTCTCTTAGAAAATATGGAAAAAATTATTAAAGATTTAAGCGATATAGATATTACAATTGTTGAAAAGGGAATTCCTCTTATAAAAGCTTCAACTGTAGTTGAATTTATAAGAGAGCATCGTAGAGAATTCAAAGCACTTTTAGGTCCATATGGTGACCCAAGGTTTGAAATCAAATGGAAAGCAAACATAGAAAAAAGCTTTATGCCAATATTTAAAAGAGAAAAGGGCAACTCTAAAAATGCAGAAATCGCTTGTGTGATTTTCTCCTCTTCCTTAATAGGTATATATAAATATTTTATATTTAAAAATCCTACACTGACTAACAAAGAACTTTCTTTAATGCTGGGTAATAATTTAAAATATTCATTGTTTGATTTTCAGGCTGGTATTTAGTTTTAAAAACTGTATAAATTAATCTAAGATATCAGCTTCGTTTTCATATCCTCTTTGCTCCCAAAAACCTTCATAATCTGAATCGTCTGAAAGCTCTATTCTAATGATCCACTTTGCCCATTTATATCCCAGCTTATCCTCTGCAACCAGCTGAAAAGGAAATCCTCTTTCTGCTGGCAAAACAACTTCGTTCATCTTATAGGCTATAATAATATCATTGTCTAAAATATACTGAAGGGGTAAAGAAGTGGTGTAACCATCATAACAATGAAATATAACTGTATCAGCTCCACTTTGGACATTTACATCCTCAAAAATATCCTCAAGCAAAATGCCTTCCCATAAAATTGTGGATGACCAACCTTCAACACAGTGAAGAGTAACCACTTTTTTATAATTTGTTTTTTCAAGAACCTGGTCATAAGTGTACTGTATTGAATTATCTACCAAACCATCTACTACTAACTTGTAATCTTCAATATCTACATACTGAGTACCTTCAATAGAATTTTCCCTAAAATCTGTGATAGAAGAAAGATCTATTCCCTCATACTCTTTTACCTCTACTTCAGCAAGATCATATATACTTTTTGTTTCATTCAATTCAGTTTCACTTGACCCACAACCAACGAGGAACAATAAGGTAAAGAATAATAAATATTTTCTTTTCATGATATCATTTCCTTTCAAAATTACGTTTCAATGCCTTTTCAACTGGTATTATTGAAAATATTAATATAAATATTCCCATCATCTCAAGACCCGTTCCAAATATTGATATGATTTTTTCCGAAATATTTAGAACTTTTAGGTGCAGATTTCATAAAACTTTTACCAAATCCAATCATAACTAGTGGTGTAATTAAATTAGCTATTAATAAAAAATACCACATTAAAAATCCTCCATTTTTTAAAGAATGCTGTGCTTACAATTATTGAGACAATTATTACATTTCTTTTTTAATTTTTTGTTTTAGCAAATTAAATTTTTCATTAATTATACTCTTCTATCAAATCACATCATTTTCTTTCACAATTACGATTGCTTTTCCATTTTCCTTTAATTGACGAGCCTTTTCATATTTAGCCCCATAATTTCCATACTTCCAAGCAGCACTTCCTGACTCTCCTAATATTAATATGTCAAGTGTTCCTGTAACTGATTTTGAAATAATTGCACCACGATCCAAAAGGAGATTTTCAACTTGTTTTTTATGTCCATAGTTAAATTCTCCTGAAAGACATACTGACTTCCCTTGAAAATCTATTTCTACATTTTCAGTTTGTGGATTAATAAATGCATCTAAAAGTTTTAATAATTCCTGTTCTTCAGTTTTGTTCATTACACCATCTAGCATAATTTCTTCTACCAATTCAAATATTTTATCAAAAGGATAAACCCCTTTTAAATCATCATGCTGCTCTAACCAGTTTTTTAATTGAATTATTTCATCATCTGAAATCGCATTATCGTCAATAATTCTAACAACAAGTTCTTGAAGATTTTGCATTTTCTTCGTTTTATCACTAAAAATACTATCCATCGCATTTACCGCAGAACAACCACATACATTACTTGAGCTATCATAACAATAGTATTGTTCTCGTATCACATTAGGATATATTTCTTTAAACTTTTTAAATATCTCAAAACATGCTCTTGTATCATCCAGTGCATTATGATGATGTAGGAGATTTATATCATATAGTTTTGATAAAACATCCAATCTATATGATTGTACTGCGTCATCATTTCTAAATATTTCTTTTGCAAGCTCTAATGTGCAAATATAATTATTCTCTACTAATGGCAAATGATATCTTTCTAATGTCCTATACAGTGCACAAAGATCCATTGATTTTGCATTATGTGCAACAAGTACCGTCTGATTAAAATATTTCTTGATATCTGTCCATACTTCTGGAAATACTAATGCATCAGATACATCTTTAGCTGTAATTCCATGAATTCTGGTATTGAAATAATTAAATTCTACTTCTGGATTTATAAGTATTTCTTTCTCAAAAACGACTTGATTATTTTCATATCTTATAATACCCATTGAGCAAATAGAATCTCTTCTATTATTTGCTGTTTCTACATCAAATACAGTACAATTCATCCAAACATCCTCCTTATTTCACTATATATTCAAGCGTAAACAAAATGGTAATTATACCTCTAAAGTATAAAACAGCGCCACAGTCTGTGATGTCATGTTGTTTTATACAGTAGTATTTCATATTATTTTCCTTATAAAATATTTTCAATTACTAATTTAGTTCATTTGCTTTTTGCTCAATTCTCTCAAAAATTCATCATTAGATTTTATAGGAATTTTTTCTCCATTTTTTAAATAAAGTATCCCTTCAGTAAACCTCAGTGCTTTATACTTTTTCTCCAATACTTCACATTTACTTATCAATTCAAATCTAATCAAACGATATCCAATTAACATACTTTCGTCATTAACCATTATCATAGATTTTTCCAAATCAAAAAAAGGAAAAAAACACGAAATACTCATTAACATTAATATTAAAAAAGTGTATCTATCAAAAACTGGATAAGAAGAATAAATGGTCCAAGCAAAAACATATATCAAAAGCGAAATAATTGGCAACAATATAAAACAAAGTATATAACCGTTCCTATCCGGGAATACTCTTTTATATTTCAGACTGCTAATAAAAATACCATCATGTATAATGCAAAATATGTATTCCGAAACAAAAAATAAATAAATCAGATTCATACATATTAACATTATTTTTTTATAATCAACAATTTCTTCACTGAATAATATACTTGAAATACTGCTTGCCGATAATAAAATTAATATTGGTAACAGAAATTTTTTTGGTATATTTTTTTTTCCCATTAATTGACCTCCTTAAATTTAGTTTTATGTTTCTGGTTACTTGTGATTATTTTAGTTGTATTTAGCAAAATTTTTTTCAAGGATAAGTTATAATAAACACATATTACAACGTATCCTAAAACTACCTCTAGCAGATTAGTAACGTTTTAAAACCAAATTCCCGCTATTGCCACTACAGCTCCCGCAACTGCAATTGTTGTCATAAGACCGCCTGTTCCTGCTGACATCGCAACTGCCCCTGCAACCACTCCAATTGTTAGAAATATTTTTCCACCAATTATAAAAACTTGCTTTATACCTCTACAAAATATTCGGACTGATTCCTATATACACATATATCTCTGTATTTTCCATATTTATCGGATCAATTGTTTTCGTAACATTATACCCTGGTGTAATTGGCGTAAGATTATTTTCCACAATATAATGATTTACTTCGTTAAATGTGTTTTGTAGCATCATGGGATTTCCTTTATGTTTTACTAGTAGTGCATTTACTATCTTTATTTTTTCTTTAAAAAAATAATGCTCTATATTTTCAATTTTCTTGTCAATGGGTATCAGTATTTCCATGTCCATCATTTCACCTTCCACACCATAAGTAACTGAAATTGGATTTCCCACCTTTTTAGCTCCCGATTTTGTAATTATTTCTTCTAACTCCTTCCCAATCTTTTCAACTTCTATTCCGTTCAATAATTTTTATTTATTCGGTAATTTTTTTAATTATTTGGTTTAGAACTTAACCTTCTAACTAAAAAACTTATGACTAGAGCAATAGTACACCCTGACACTATTTTATATAAATCATATTTTTCATTTAAAATTTTTTAATAATATTGAAACACATAATAATGTTATACTACCACTTATAAAAATAACACACACTGAAAATGGCATTTCAACCTTTTTGAATATGGAAAAAACTATTAAAATACTTGAAAAAAGAACTGCCAATAAAGATGATGCCATAAATATAGTTTTTACAGTAATTTTCAAATACTCACCCCCAACATTTTTATTTCATTTTCATATCATACTACTCTATGGTAATGAAAGTATCAACCTAAATGTCGTGAACGACGAGATTTTGTCGTGAACGACACAAATTAACAAACTTTTATTATTAAATCAATCTGCTATCTATTTTCACTAATAAAACAGGTTTGTTTTCATTTTGATATATTTATCCCTTATAAGACCACTTAAATGTAATCAACCCTAAAGTGAATAAACATAAAAAAGAAAAACCTGTAACCGTTATATGTAAAATCAAATTATTATCATATTCCAGCCAGATATTTTGTAACAACATTACCATATGAGAAAAAGGTATATAACCTGAAATTTTCTGAAAAATCTCGGGTAAAACTGGCATTGGAACTGTAGCGCCTGTAATAAACAAAAGACAAAAATACACTAATAATGAAATTGACAGTGTAGCTTGAAAGCCTTTTACAATACTTGCAATAAAAATTCCAAAACTTGAAATCCCAATAGATATAAAGAAAAGCATCAATATCATATTTAATATATTTAAACTTGAAGGAAAACTAATATCATATATAGTCTTAGCTACAATAAGCATTATTATTGTTGAAATTAGAATTGTTATATAGTTACCCAAATATAAAGAAATCAAATATTGATATTTTTTCAAAGGTGTAAAACTATATCTGGCAATTGACTTAGTCTCATAATTTTTTGATACTATCAAAGGCAGTGAACTTAATCCCATAACAAGGCTTATCAAAAATATATAAGCCGGAAACATATAATCAACTGTGCCAAAACCATTTAACACCAACGAGGGTTTATTTGTAAACATTATTCCATTCATTACTATCCAAATAACAGGAAAGATTACTCCAAACCCTACAGTTAAAGGTTGCCTAAAATATTTAATTAATTCCAATTTCGTTAAAGCTATTATTTTATTCATATGTCCCCCTACAAAATTTTCAATATTTTTTTACTAAACGTTTCATAATCATTTGCTAGTTTTCTAACATCACCGTAAAACTGTGTTTCGCCGTTTTTTAATATCAAAATATCATCACATAATGACCATATTTCCTCAAAATAATGAGATACCAGAATAATTGTTTTCCCCATTTTTCTTTAGTCTTTTCATGTCATCATATATATTTGATCGTGATATTGCATCTAAGCCTGTTGTCAGTTCATCAAAGAATAGCACTTCAGGATTATGTAGAACTGCTAATAAAATATTCATTTTCTGACTTTCACCACCTGAAAGCTTTGTTAAGTTTAAATTTTGAATATTACTAATTTCTAATTTTTCCATAATTTCGATAACTTTTGAATAAGGAATATTATATAAAGCACAATAAAGCTTACAAATTTCTTTTACCTTTAAACTAGGTTCAAAAAACCCGCCCTGCATTTGAACACCTATTATTTTATTAATATCTTTTTTATGAAAATCGTATTCAACCTCTCCTGAAGTTTGATTGTTTATCCCTATAAGCAAATTCATAAGCGTTGTTTTACCTGCTCCATTCTTACCAACAATACCTAAATTTCTACCTTTTTTGATTTCAATTGTAATATTTTTCAAAACATATTTTGTTCCAAACTTCTTACTAAGATTACTAGTTTTAATCACTTTTTATCTCCTTCTTTAAATAATTCTAAAATTTTTACAGGACGCTACAAATCCATATAGATATTGCTTTTATTAAATTATTTATTGATTTCTAGTAAATTCACTATATTCTATATATGATTATATAACACCTTCATTTATCTGAATTCTTACTCACTAACTTTCAATAAACTTTTTATCATATTCAATATGCTATCAAACTTCTTCTTTATACTCAATTTTTTTTATTTATTTGGTTGCTTTTTTATTTATTTGGTTTTTTTAAGCCAATTATACTTTTTACTCGCATAATCATTATGCTTTTCATAAAAATTACTTGTTTCATTTCTACTAATTTTTATTACCTTTTTCACATTAATTATTAAATTTAATAAAAATAAAACGCCTATACTCCAAACAATATGGTTATAAGCATTTTAGTTTATTTTTAAATCTTTCTTATTTTCTTGTCCTGTTAATAGTTTTGAATCCACAGTATCTAAAACAGCATAGCTTATACCTAAGAAAAGTAAAGAGAAGCTATGATTATATAATACGAGGAGGTTCTGGGGTACTCTGATATTTTTTGCATAAGGTTTGCATAAATTTCGAATTTTAAATTTCTTATAAGTAAATTTCTCTTAGTATTTCAAGTGCCTTTTCTTTATCATATGGCAGGGCTAATTGAGACAAATCTAACTGATCTTCACTCATCGAAACAATGAAAGTCTCAATATCATTTCTTATCCTTACTGTAGTTTCAATACGTATTCCGCCTTCTACAATCTGTAACAAACGAAATACATCATTTTTATGTTTCTTTATATTTCTTTCATCTATATGCTCGCCTGACTTTTTTCTTCTATCAAGGTCTATCCACGCAAACATCTTAAATGGAATTAAATATTCACTCTTCAAAACGCTAACTCCCATTACTACTGTTCGTCCATCAAGCATGAATTTGTAATATTCATCATTCAAAAGGATGGCTGATAAACTTGAGGTGTTCTCATCAATATAAATTGGCACAATACCTTCAGTAACTTCAAGATGGTATCCCGGAATTCTTGAAAACAGTTCAATTTGAATCGGGTATCCTGGTTTTGGTTCGGTGAACCTATAAAAATGCATATCTGGACTATTTTTCCATCCACATCTGTAGCCACCTTCTTTAATATACTCCCAAAATAAGGAAGCAAATTCTTGGTATCTGTCTTCAAGGATCAAAATCATATCAATGTCTTTTGTAGCTCGAAAATCTTGATCTGCCTCTGTCATGAGAATATCGCATGCTGTTCCACCTATCACTGTATAGCAATCGGTATAGTCCTTAAATTTTTCTTTAAACGATTCAATCCCTTTTACCATTCCATTTCCTCCAGAAATCTATCTAGCTGAATTTCTATTCTTTCATCAATATTTTCCTCAAAACTGCATAGGAGTGAAATAGGATCAACATACTCATTTTTTGAAAATTGATTTGGATCATACTTCCATAATTGGATTTTTATGACTTTTTCACTATCTTCCCATTTTATATCAACCGGAGTAATATCATTTAGACCTTTTGCATCTTTATGTATAGCATACTCTAATATTGAAAGAGGGTTCAACATTGTTTGTTCTGCTAATGCAGTTTCTCCAGCTTTTAACATCGGCTTGGAAACCTGTGATTCGCTGATTACAATTTCTTTTTGTACTGGATTAATTAAAAAGGTTTTTGCCAATTCGTAAAGTTTTCGACCTTGTTCAACTGGGCTAATATATATCTCTTTTCCTTTTTTTTCCTGAGTTATTAATTTCATTTGCATCAGCTGTTCTGTAGCTCTTGTCAATGATGTTCTAGTTAGTCCAACTGCTCCTGCAACAGTACTCTTCATTATTGGTAGTTTACTTTTATTATAAAAGAGATATAAAAAAACTTGTTGGGTTGCAGGCATCATCTTATCCATTTTCAAGTTAATCTTTTTATGGAATTTGTTTAGAAAAAGCATACCAAGAAACGGAATATAAATCTGTTCCGGCAAGGCAATAAAAGGAATATTAGCTTTTATTAAAGCATTTCTTTGTACCTGTGTCATTTTATCAAAAGAAAATACCACATCTAACTGCAAAACTTCATAATATTTTTGCAATTGTTTTTTTAATGCAGGAATTCCATACTTGTCATCTTTATTGATTTCAACTACAATAAAAACATGATTATCTACTTTATATTTTTTTATTACTCTATTAGCAGTCATATAGATAGGCAAGCCTTGCACTTTGTCAATATTTAATTCTTTTACTTCTAAACCAAAATGTTTTTCCAATTCAAACTTCATTGCTCCACCTCTTTAATAACATTTATTTTTATATAATAACATCTTTTATGTTATTGTACAATATTTAATGTTATTATACTGCTCAATAATCTTTAGATATTAATTTCTGCAAGATAAAAACCTCCGAAATCTCTCCAGATCTCGAAGGTTTATACTCTTAGAGGGGACACCCGAATTTGAAAACTGCATCAATCCAAAAAACAGCGTAAAAAGGAGGTTTGCAGGTACTCTGATGTTTTTTGCATAAGGTTTGCATAATATAGTCATTATATATAATACTTTTTATACTTCATCATATTTTTACACTATATTCTTATTATTAATTTATCCATTTTATAAAAAGACAATTATCTACTAAAATCATTTTAAAGAAAAAAGAAAAATCACAATTAATATATTCAATTTTTTTTGCTTTTTTAGTATAAATCTTATGAGCTATTTATCGATTATCGATTTTATCCTCGACTGAAAAATATATTAATTCTCCCTTTTCAGGATTATACTTACTAAACTTATATTCAACTGAGTATACCACATTATCATCAACAATAACTTTGGTATATAGATCTTTATCCACTTCTAATTTTATATTATTTTGCTCATTTTCCCAGTCATTATCTATGTAAATAAAATATTTATTATTTTCAGTCTCTTTGTTAACAACCGTTTTTATTCCTGTAGTGGTTACTATACTAAACACATAAAGAAAAATCATCATGTGCACAATACTTAAAAGTAAGACAACTATAAGATTTATTGTATTTTTGCGAATGTTTCTTTTTTTACATAAATTAACGATAAAATGAATAATAAAAACAACCCCTAAAGCAGGAATCAAAAACATAAGTATGTTAAGAGGAACAGTCAACACTTCCCTTAAAAAGTAATCTAGCCTTTCGTTCTCATAACTAAAATAAAGTACCCAAAACAGAAGAATCGACATTAACAGCGAAATCGTTCCTATTGCTTTAACTGAAACAAATAAGAATGTTTTTTGCAAAACTTTTTTTGCGTTTAACTCTTTAAAGATTACAATTTCATCTTTATCTTCAATTCTCTCTTGCATAATTAACAACTTTTCTTTGCACTTAGAACAATCTTTTATATGGCTCTTTATGATTTTCTCACTGTCTTCTGAGCATATTTCATCAACATATAGCGGCAATAAGTCCTCAACAATATTACATGTCACTTTCATAAAATGTAATCCTTTCTTTCATTTTTATTTTTGCTCTGTGAAAAGTAACTCTAGCCCAAGACTCTGTTTTCTTGTTTTGAGATGCTATTTCACCATAGTCCAGTTCCATAAAAACCTTTTGCACAAACACTGTCTTATATGGTTCTTCTAGTTCTTTAATCATTAGTCTTGCATCTGTTATGCTTATAATATCATCTATAAGATTTCTTGATTGCCCCAGATTTTCAACTTCAAGATATTCTTTAATATAAAGCACTTTTGAGTTTTTTTTCAAATACGAAAAATATAAGTTTTTTGCAATTTGACATAACCAAACAGAAAGTTTACATTCTCCTTTAAATTTGTCAATGTAAAGAAATGCTTTTAAAAACGTTTCTTGCGAAATGTCTTCTGCCACTTGTATATTGTTACTAATCTTAAGCAGAAACTTATATACAATTAAATAATTATCCCTATATAGACCGTCATATTCGTTATATATCATATCTATTCTTTCTTTTTCGTTATTTTAGTTTTATTTTCTGTTATTTTACTTGAAATACTTATATATATATATGTTACCATGAACTAGCGTATATTGATAAGACTAATAATAATTCAATTTTGTTACAAAAATTAAAGTATTTTTAAATTTTTTTTGTTCAAAATTAGAAAGGGGGATAATCGAATAGTTTGTAACAATAAAAAAGTAAATTAAGTATAAAAAAGGAGTGTATTATGAAAAATTTAAAGTATTTTAAAAAATCTATTATGGTTATTATGATTTTAATTTTAACTTTTAGCATGACGATATCAATTTTTGCCTCAGAAGAACAAAATGATATCGACAAAACCCTAGAAGCAATTGGTTTTCCAAAGGATATAATCAACGAACAGTTATCAATGTCTGAAAAGACAGAAATTTACAATGATTATATATCAAGCCCCGAAGCTTCTAGTATTTCGACCACAACTTATGAAGTAGATACACTATATGAATTAGACATTTTTGTAAATACATCCAAAGAAGATTTATTATCAGCAGGAGTAACAACTGAAGAAATCCAACAGACCGAAGCTGAAATCGCACAGTTAAACGATATGAGCAATGATGAATTAATGGAAGAATTTGACACCGATGCAGCAACTGTCAAATTAATACGAGAAGCTCTTGAGCCTGATAAGGATTTCTCGATAAAACCAGGAGATTATGAAGTGACTGCCTCTGGCTCGATCACATCATCTGAGATGAGTTTTACCCAATATGTTACTAACTATTCAACGTCTAGCCGTGCAAAATATTATGTAAGAACTTATTTTAATTGGTCATCTGCATACATACTCGGCTGCTTTGATGATATTGTTTGTACTGCATGGGGCGGAAACCTTACTCACAGCAGCTATTCGAGAGTTATTGCTTACTACGCAACTAATGTTTCTCCTTGGGGGCCATTTGTAACAAATAGGACTCCGTCAATGACTGAACTTGTAATAAACGGTTCTAAGCAATATTCTTTTCCACAAAATTATGGTGCGGGAAAAGCCAAAAGTGGAGCTATACGTTATTATTTAACACAAAATTCCTATTCTGGTCTTTCAACAAAAGTAATATCTCAATATGGTCATAAAGTATTTACCTTTGGCGGAGGTGTTTCAGTATCAATAAGTGGACCAAGTGTTTCTCTTTCAATTGGCACAAAGTACGACAAATCAGCTCAATTACAAAATGTAATATATTATTAAAAAGGAAACTTATGAAAAAATTTATTATATTATTAATTATAGTACTCGTGTTACTACCTTCTTTTTTCTTTATTATAAAAAAAGAAGGTAGCGAAAATAACATTAAAGACTCACAATGGGCGTTGTATAATCACGGACAGACGGTAAATGATGTTTCAGGACTTGAAAACATAGATATAAACATTACAGAAGCTTGGGAAATAACAAAAGGTAGTTCTGAAGTAATAGTTGCTGTGATTGACTCTGGCGTAGACACTTCATGCGCAGGCTTGCAAAACAATATCTATAAATCAGGCGAATATAATTACGATTTTTATAATAATGATTCTTCTGTATTTGATGAATATTTTTACGATTATCACGGAACATATATAGCAAATACTATTACCGGTTATGATGATTTAAACGATATATATGGCGTTTCATACAACACATCAATTTTACCACTAAAATTTCTTCGTGGTACAAATGGTAATATCGAGGATGCTATAAGCGCAATAAAATATGCTTGCGATAAAGGTGCACAAATAGTGAATTGTAGCTGGAACTTTAGCGAATATAGCGAGGAGCTTTATTCAGTTATTTCAGAAAACCCTGATGTTTTATTTGTTTGTGCTGCAGGAAATTCAAACGCTAATTTAGATATAGACTTTATATATCCTACTTGCTATGATTTAGACAATATTTTATCTGTTTTAGCTATAAATAATTGTGGTGAGGTATACAAAAGCAGTGGTAGAGGTATGAATGTAGACATTGCAGCACCTGGTGAAAATGTAATTGTTCAACTGCCAGAGAATGATACAACGTATGTTAACGGAACCTCAGTTTCAACGGCAATAGTAAGCGGGGTAGCCTCTTTAATGCTATCCGTCAACGATACACTTTCTCCTAAGGAGATTAAAAATATAATTGTCGAAACAGCAAGAAAAGAAGACTCATTACAAAACATGTGTGCTGCCGAAGGAATAATAAACGCTTATGAATGCGTTAAAGCCGCTAAACTAAAATGAAAAAGTTATTTGTATTTAAGTAAACCTATTTTATTTTATATATTCCTTAACTGCAAATCTTATACGCAAAAAACCTCCGAAATCTCTCCAGATCTCGAAGGTTTATACTCTTAGAGGCGACACCCGGATTTGAACACTGTGTCAAAAACGGAAATACTGATAAATAGGAGGTTTGCGGGTACTCTGATATATTTTGCATAAATTTTGCATAAATTTTAAATCAAATTTACGCGTTACGAGGTTCGAACCCCGCTCGCTTGGTCAAAATACCGAAAGAAAGGGGCTTTCCAGCATACCTCTTTTTATTTGGACTCAAAATTGGACTCAAAGTAATTTTATCTTTAGCCCTTACTATTCAAATATTAACTTTAGCTCCAGTAAAATTGATTACATATCAAATATTCCAATATTTCCTTTCTTTTCTCCAACATTTAATATAATTTGTATGTTTGTTCCTATAAAAATAGCCTCTTCAAACTTTCTTCAAGGTCCTCAGGGAGCCTTGTTAGTTTTACCGCATTCAGTAAGTTTCCAAAATAACGAATATCACCTAAATTCTATAAAAAAAGAATTTAAGGGATATTCGTCTTCGATGCGACACCCAGATCCCCTCACTTTATCAAATGCGGAAATACGGATAAATAGGAGGCCCAATGGGTACTCTGATATTTTTTGCATATGGGTTGCACAAATTTCTACTTTTTAACTTTATGTTGTTTTTCTTTTATTTTCCAACATATAATCATCAATTTAATTTGTATTCGACATATCCTTTAGCATAGCTATACCCTGCAGTATCAGATATAGTAACTTCTATTATAAAATCCATTTCTGATTTTACAATAATTCTATACATTAAATAATTTTCTTTCGTTAGTTCATTTGCTACTTCTTCATTTTCTTCCTCCACAAGCATTTCTTTATATGCGGATGAACTACCAATGTATTTTGTTTTCGAAGCTGACAATATTTTCTCTAATTCATACTTTTTGTTTACAATAAAAATCCCATCTTTGTCTACCATATAAATAGCACCATCAAATTCTGTAATATCTGCAAACTCATCCACGTTGTTTGTAGATATTTTTTTTGTGACTTTTCCATTTACAGTGTCTGTAAATATTATTTCATCAAAATTGTTTGACACCCCAACTAACTCATTATCAAAACATATTTTAGGAAAATAGTCACAAAAATATGTATTTAACAGTTCTTGAGATATAGGATTAATTCTATAAACTCTGCTTTTTAAATCGAGATTTGAATCCATATATGATTTTATAAAACATATATTCCCATCTGAACAAGGAATTATTCTTATATCACTGCTCATAGTATTGTATTTACTATCTGTTATTTCTGTAATATTTATATTATATATCTTTTCATTTCCCTTAATATAAAGTAAACAAATATCTGACTCATCACCATTTTTCACAATATAAAATAAATAATCGTCTCCTGTTTGTTGGTAATTTATTAATGAATTCATCCAAAGTATTTTTTCAAAGCCTTCATCTTGTATTTTTGATGTTATTTCTTCGGGTTTACCCATAAACTCAACATAATTATCAATAATATTTCTTTGAACCACCGATAATTGATTGTCTATAAATATACATACTTCTTCATCACTATTTAAAAACAGATCTGAGGAGATAGTTTCACCACTGTCTTCATAAAAAACAGAAATAAATTCTCCCTTTTCTTCTTTTGTACAGGACACAAATATAAATGATATTAACAATATTAATAAAATACTAAGAAATCCTTTAATCATTTTTTTCCTTTCCGATAATCTTAATAATTCCAATATGTACCCCAATTAACTAATGTATAATAAGAACTTGAATTTGCACTATTATATGCATTTAATATATCATATTTGGGAAGATATGTGTTTCCATTAATATATCTAACAATTGCTTTTTGAGCCAATCTATATGCCGCAACAAATCTTGCCGATAACACTTTAGGGCTGTCTGCTCCTGTTTTATGTGTAGCATCACTCACAGTATGAGTTAAAATTTTTCCGTCATAATTATCCTTTGCACTATGTGCAAAAATATCTGCTCCATTATGTATAGCCATCCCTAATAATATATACTTTCCATCATCAACTCCAAAAGCTCTATAAACGAAATCAACATCTGCTTTTAAATTGGTATTAGTAGTCGATAATGTTGTTGCATATATACTGCACAACATAAGGTAATCATATGATTTTAAATAATTATTAGAGTAGCCATAGTAGCCATGTAACCATGGATTGGCTGTCATCCCAGTAAAATAGACGCAATTATCTGAATAAACTGCACCATATTTCACCCAATATAACTGATTGCTATTCAGATAATAAGAATATGATGAAACCATATTCTCATGATCAGATTTTAACCATAGACCTTCAACATATTCCACATCACTAAAATTCTCAATTTCATTATCATTTTCAAACAAATTTAAATCTTCACCTTTTATCTCTGCTATGTAAGTTTCTGCAAACTCGTCATATATCTCCAACGCATATGACAAATCCACCATTCCATTTCCATATACACTTTCATCGCCTAAATAATTAGCACTTTCATTTATTAGCTGTCTTATGAAATCAGCAGATTTCGTTTTATCTTTCTGCCATAAAATACTTGCTATTCCAACTACATGTGGTACCGCCATACTTGTTCCTGATACAATTATTTCTCCACCGAATCCACCTGTTGTTTTTATTAATTCACCAGGAGCTACAACTTCCATTTTTTCTCCTGTAGAACAAAAATCACTTATAGTTCCTGTGCTATCTACCGAACCTACAGCCATAACTTCATCATATGCTGCTGGGTATTCGATGTCTCCACCTGAGTTTCCTGAAGCTGCAATAATTAATATACCTGCATCGTAAGCATCTCTTACTGCCATATACAATGCTTCTGAATTCTGAGCAGTTCCAAAACTTAAATTTATTATATCAACATCCTGCTCTATTGCCCAGTAAATTCCTTCAATAACTCTGCTTATCGGTGCTGAATTTGTATAATCAAGAACTTTTGCTGAATACAGTTCAACCTGATCATTTATTCCCATTACATCGGAATATTCATAATCACTGTTTGCAGAAATAATACTTGCTATACTTGTTCCATGTCCCGTTGTATCTTTAAAAAGTGGCAATACTTCCTCTTCTCCTGGAATTAAATTTATTCTTCCAGCTACATCAATATTATCTGTCATATCAAGACCTGAATCTATAATCGCTACCTTTATCTTATCTTCAGATGCTATTATTGCATCTTTTTCTACATCATCCGCTTTTACTGCTTTTATGTTCCATTCTTTATCTATGTCATCTTTTGATTTTTCTTTTTTAGTTGCTTTTGTCTTTTCTTTGTTTTCATAAGTGCTTGCTTTAACTAAGCCATCTTCTTCAACAAGTAAAACCCCTTCTTCTGACTGAAGCTGATTTGCCTCTTCTTCGCTCATTTCAGTTACTAAAATATTTTCTTCCTGTAGTTCATTTGTTGCATCATAATCATCAGAAATATACTCATAGTATTCATCCGATAATTCGTCATATTTATTTTTATCTTTTGTTATTACTATATACTTACTTTTCTCTGCGTTATCATCCTGAGTGTCGGCACTGATTTGAAATAAAGAAATACTTGAACTGAGCATTGTCATTATCATTAATAGTGACAGTGCTTTAAAGACAGTTTTTTTCATAATTTTCTCCCTTTTTTATACTATATTTTCCCTTACCCATGTTAACTTTTGCTAACCTGTTCTCCTTTCGTTGTTCATTATATGCCCCCCCGTGAAAATCAACAAAAATGTCGCCAACGACAGGATTTTGCGTGACATGATTTTGTCGTGAACGACATAAATCGACACTTTAAACTTTTTAGACCGCATAAAAAAGTGTCTCTGACACTCTCAACTCCCCTGCCCCTCAATCTTTGAGGGGTTGGGGCTTTCTTTTTGTCTTTCTTTACTTCATAATGAACTTATGAGCATACTTCAAAATATTTTTAAAGATCATTATGAAGAAATGTTATATATTTTACATCCACGTAAATCAGTTATTGAAAATGTGAACAAGATGATTGACTGTGGTGATTCTTCTAAGGGTGGTGCCTTCTGGGGCTGTCCTAAATGTGGTCATCTCAAATTCGTTCCTTACACATGCAAAAGCCGGTTTTGCCCTTCCTGTGGAAACATGTATAATCAAAGACGTTCCTTTTGTATCTCATCCAAAATGGTTTCCTGTAATCACAGGCATTGTGTCTTTACAATTCCCGAAGAACTTCGCGACTTTTTTCTCCTTGACCGTTCACTTCTTGGTGTTCTTTTTCATGCTGTCCGTGATTCTATCCTACGCATGTTTTCTAAAATAAATAAATACGAAAACTTTACTCCTGGTATTGTTTGTGTTCTTCACACCTTTGGGCGAGATCTCAAATGGAATCCACATATTCATGCCCTTATCTCTGAAGGTGGAGCCGGTAATTACAATCCATGGCGACCTGTAAAACACTTTGATTATCAGTTCTTACGTATGGCATTCCGGAAAGTCCTCCTTGATTATATGACAGATCATATAGGTCCTTCTTTCCGAAAAATAAAGAATGAGATGTACGCACTTCACTCTGACGGCTTTTATGTCCGTGCAAAACCTAATGACTGTACGCTTGACCAGACAATAAAATATATTTCTCGTTATCTTGGCAGACCTGTTATTGCAACTTCAAGGATCGACTCTTACGATAGCAAATCCGTTACTTTTCATTATAAAAGACATGAAGATGATGTTCTTGTAACAGAAGTAATTCCGGCCCTCGATTTTATAAAAAGACTCATTATTCATATACCTGAAAAACATTTTAAAATGGTTCGCTACTACGGTATATATGCCAAACACCATAAACAGGAAAAACATCTCTTTAAGTACCTTTCCGATAAAAAGCGTAGATTCCTGAAATCTTTAATGGATTGGAGAAACTCCATTTTACTTACCTTCGGATACGATCCTTTAAAATGTTCAGGATGTGGTGCTTCCATGTTGGTTCTGGAAGTCTACCATAATAAAACTGCATTATTTGAACAATATCGAAAGCAGATGGGATTTGTATAAACACAAACACCGTACTCCTCTTTAACCGTCAAATAATGCAGCTTAGAACCAAAACAAAAAACTTAATAATCAAAGTCATCGCGAAGTCTCCTCTTCGCTCTTTTGTTATATCATTTTTTATTTCATTTTCATTATACACTATTTTTCAGTTTTGAGAAATTTCCTAGTAATTTAAAAAAGCACGCTCTAGCATGCTCTTCCTTCCCAGCTGAATCCGATTAAATTTTCTCACCTTTTTTCCACCTTATTAAACGAATTTTGATTTTTTAGCGGTCTAAAACGATTATTGAGTCAATTAAAAAACAATCACTATAAATGTGTCTGTAGTTATTTTTATACTATGAGCTTTTTTCTCATACTATATTTAGGAAAGTTAAATTTTTAAAAATTGTTCTCCCTACTATACAAATTCTACTTTTTATATAGGACATTCCTTAATATACTATTAGCTTTCCGAATAAAGGCTGATCATGAACAGCTAAAATAAAGCGGAGGCTATAAATGAATTTAACAACTGAAGATTTGCAATTTTTCTTTGAGAATGCTAATATTCCATTATCAGAGTACTCGCACATTGAAAATATGATAAAAGAGAAAGAAGTTAGAAAAGTACATCTAAAAGAAGTTAAACAAAGAAATGATGGAAGGTTCTACACTTACATCAAAGATGATGGAAAGTCTAGACAAATAACAGGCGTTACTGAAAAAGAAGTTTATGAAAAACTTTATGATTTTTATTTTGGTTTTGGTAATTCAACGCTTGAACAGTTATTTGAACCCTGGCTTGATTGGCTAAAAAATGAAATCGGAAGAAGTGGTAAAACAATTAAGGAGTATCGTAGACTCTGGAATAAATACCTTTTTGATTCCGGCATAATTAAAAAAAGAGTTGTTGATTTGACTTCAAAGGATTTTGTGTTTCTATTCAGAAAATTAACAAATGGTCGTAACCTTACAAAGAAGGCCTTTACTAATTTTAAGGCTCTTCTAAATGGCATTATGAATTATGCCTGTGAAAAAGAAATCATTCCTTATAATTGTTTAAACAGTATAAATTATAATCAATTTTCTTACAAGGCAAAAAAATCAAAAGATACACCTTTGAACCTTGAAGAATTAAAACAGGTTTCAGAAGCTTCAGAGGAAAATGACTTATACGATTTAGCTATAAAACTATCTTTTTATATGCCATTAAGAATAGGTGAAATTAAAGGAATCATGTGGGAAGATATTAATGATGACCTGATTTTTATTAACAGACAGGTACTTGAGACAAAAGAAATTAAAGATGCCCCAAAAGGCGATGCCGATGAAGGTTCGCGCTATATCCATCTCACAAAGGAAGCTTTAGAAATTATTAACAAAGTTAAGCAAATGAATCCTGATAATTCATTCTTGTTTTTCAGGGAACAGGAGCCTTTGTCAAAATGCACCTACAATAGAAGATTAAATTCCTATTGTAAAAAAGCTGGGGTTAAACCAAAATCTTCACAGCAAATGCGATTTTCTGTCGCTTCCATTCTTTATAAAAATGGTGTGTCAGCAACCGAGCTGCAGAAAATGCTCGGGCATACAACTTTAGCAATGACATTGCATTATTTAAGAAATGTTACCCCAAAAGAAGAAACAGCCGAAAAAATGGAAAATGTTTTGGTTTTAAATGAAGAAAATGGCTTGCATAAACCTGCATAAACTTTTTTAAAACTTAAAAAGCCTCAAACCCTTAATTTACAAGGGTTTGAGACTAATTTACGAGAGGCGACACCCGGATTTGAACCGGGGATGAGGGTGTTGCAGACCCGTGCCTTACCACTTGGCCATGTCGCCATAGCTTTAATTTTTTAAAGCTATTACATTATAGCAACAGACCTCCTACTCGTCAAGGCTTTATTTAAAAAATCGCTGTTATAAATTTGGTTAATAAATTATTGTTATAAAGAAAGCTTAAGAACACACTATCATCAATCATTCTCAATGTTGATTGCCCCCAAGTAGTTGCTCCAAAAGCGGTTACTATCATTGCTAAAATCCACAAAATAATAATTCCTTCAAGAAGTCCTGCTGCCAAGCCTGCCATTTTATTGGCTCCCTTTATAATTGGAATCTTTGTAAAAATACTTGTTAAAGCTATTAATATCCCAAATGCTATGGATATGACAATAAATAGCAAGATAAATGCAATTGCTTTTAACAACATCATCGTAAGTGCATTAGCCGTATATGCTTTTGCAGAGTTCACACCCATCTCCACATATGAATCCCCTGTGTTATTATCTATCAGTGCATTTTTAATAATATCTGGAAGAGGCAGTTCTTCTAATGAAGAATTTGAATCCTCATTGCCTTCTTCTACATCTCCTTCTACAAAACTTTCCATTCTTGTATATATTGAGTCATATACCGGTGTCTTTTCTTTTAAAAATCCTGTTATTGTTGGTGTCAATATTGCTGCTAGAACAAGAGTTACTATTAATGCTGCCATTGATAAAATGATTTTTAAAAATCCTTTCTTATATCCAGCAAGAGCCATTAAAGCCAAAAACACCACAACTATTATCAACAAAATATTTTCCATTTTCTTCTCCTTTTTACTGTTTCAACCTAATTTCTTTAACACTGTTTTTCATAGCAATAATATACTTATTTAAACCTGTCCTGATTACACAGTTTATTTCTTCATCGAAAGTATATTTAAACTTTTTAACTCCTTCAAAATTACGTATTTCTATAGAATTGTCATTATACATTAAAAGATTTTTGCCTGACAAAGCTATATCTGTATAAGCAAAATCAAACTCAAATGTTGATTTAAGTTTACCATTTTTATTATAAATTTCTACTAAAAAGGGATTGTCGCTGTCATTGTTCTTTAAAACAAATCCAAAATAATCATCGTTATAAAAAACACTCTTTATTTCTTTATCAATCGAATGTTCGATTTTTATGTCTGGTTTGCTTCCTGCAGAATAAATTGTATACATATCGTCCCCAAATGCACACACTGTATTATTATCTAAAAATTCGACTCTGGGAACTATGGCTGATTTGTATTGATTAAATCCACCTGCTATTTTTTCTTCTTCACTGCTTTTTGCATCTGAAAAATCATAAAAAACCACTTTTGTGCTAACTATTCCCGAATCAAAAAACACATACGAAACAACCATTTCTTTTGCATCATCAGACATTGACATATCTAAAGGTTGGCCATTGCTTTCTAAAACCGTTTTTATAGAAACAATTTTTGAACTATCCTGATCTAAAATTTCTATATAACTAGAATCTCCTTGCTTTAAAACAACTCCAACCACCCCATTTTTTGAAACTTCTAGTGATTTAATTGGATACGCAGTGTCTATTTTAGAAATAAAACCCTCTGGTGAGCATAAATATATTTCATTTGAATTTTCTGATCCTATTGCTACAAAGTCACCACAAAAATCTAAAAGGATATTTTTTAGTTCAAAAGGTTGATTCCAGACTGTTTCTTCATTTTTTATATAAGAAACTCCTTCATTACTACATCTTAAAAGACCTGAACCAAACTCATAATATTTTGAATCATCTCTGCTATTTTCCTCTTCAATCACAGAAAGGACTTTAAAGTCTAAATATTCTAAGTTGTTGTAATAATATCTAAATCCAAAATAAGCTCCTATACATACTGCAGCTATAATTAATGTTATAATAAGCCTTTTTATTAACATAATATGCCTCCTGTTAAACCAATATAATTATACAATAAAAAAAGAGCCATTACAATTTCATTTGTAATGACTCCGTTAACTTTTTATGATTCGCCTTTTACGATTCCCATAGCTTCAGCAATTACAGAAGCTTTCTCTTCATTAATAAGTGTAATCATTCTTTGTATTTGTTCCACATACATAAACCTGCTGCCAAGATACACTTCATAATTTGTAGCTATAAATTCGCTAACATTTTTATAATCTGTTTCAAGCACTTTAAGTGCTTTTACAGTTTCTGTATTTTCTTTTTTTAGATTTGCTATCTTGTCTTTACTTGCATTAGTTATATCTGTTTTGATTTTTTCAATTGTTACTGTTTCAAACTCTTTTAAAGCATTATCTTTACTTTCCTGTATTGATGCAACTTCTTTTTCTATCTCATCAATCTCTTTATCCATTTCTTCTAATCCATAAGAACTTTCATCAGGATCAGTTTCAATAAATTTTTTGGTTGGTTTTATACTTTTCTTATTTTTCTTAATTGTTTCTCGAAGTGGTTTCATTTCCATAAAAATAGTTCTGTCACCAGCTTTTGATGCTTTAAAAATAAGGATATAAATCGCTATGATTACTGCTATAATACCAATATATAAAAGAATCTTTAAAAACCATGCAACATCTACTATATAACATATCCCATTAGGAATTATCGCTAGCAATAAAACTGTTGTGATTGCAAATGCAATAAATTCTTTTTTATCAGATGTACAAAATAATGCATAGAACCATCCTGAATCACAGTATCTTGGTATCTTGTTTTCTTTAAATGTCTTCTTGATTTCTTTATGAAGTTCTTTGTTTTCTTTTTTGATTGCTTTGATTTCTCTTTTGATTCTCTTTGCAACAGCCTTATTTTTTGCTGTTTCTCTTTTAGCCTTTAATGTAGTAAGCTTCTTATTGTTTTCGTTAATCTGACTATCGTATTCTCTTTCTATTTCTCCTCTTGTCTGATTAATTGTACTTTCAATAGTATCAACAACATATTTTTCTTCCGCAGCGATTTCGCTTTCTAGCCTTTGATTATTAAGTGTTTTTTCAGACACACCATTTTCTAGTTCCGATTGTTCAATAAGCTTTTCCTTGATTGCTTCAAGTTCTTCAACTCCACCCATCAAAATACTTTGCTTTTCCATTAAATCCTCCTTCAAACTTCTTTTTATATCTTTGAAAAAATTTCCCCTATACTTCCAGTTACAACTAAATCTGCTTTTCCATCCATTGGTGTTTCTGTTTTATTTATTAATACAAGCTTATTTCTTGGGTAATAGTCTATAAGTCCTGCCGCAGGGTATACTACCAAAGATGTTCCTCCCACAATTAAAACATCTGCTTCCATCAAATGTTTTATTGCTCTTCTTATTACATCCTGATCAAGCCCTTCTTCATAGAGAACAACATCTGGTCTTACTATGCCTCCACATGAGCATCTGGGAACCCCTTCACTGTTTACGATAAATTCAACTGAATATTTTTTATTACAACTCATGCAATAATTTTTATAAACAGATCCATGTAGTTCAAGAACATTTTTACTGCCTGCTGCATTATGAAGTCCATCTATATTTTGAGTGATTACAGCCTTTAACTTTCCTTCTTTTTCCCACTCAGCCAGTTTTAAATGTGCAGCATTTGGTTTTGCACCCAGACATATCATTTTATTTTTATGAAATTTAAAAAATTCTTCAGGATGATTCATAAAAAAAGTATGACTTAATATCGTTTCTGGTGGATAATCATACTGTTGGGAATATAGTCCATCAGTACTCCTAAAGTCAGGAATATTACTTTCTGTAGATACTCCTGCCCCTCCAAAAAACACAATATTATCACTTTCTTCAATCATCTTATGAAGCGTTTCAATTTTGTCCAATGTATACACTCCCTTTTAAAGTTTGCAAGTTTAATTATATAACAATTCATATTGTAAAACAACTGAAAAATGTGTATACTATGCCTATGTTTAGATTATGGGCAAAGATATTTAAAGACAACAGAATGTTAAAAGATATTGTCATATGTAATGACGACGAAAAAATCAACCGCACTAAAAAAATATTTAATGCGATTGATGATATATGCTACCAATTTGATTTGTGTAAGCCTATATGGCTTGATTCAACTATTAATGATTTTAAAATGCATGATAAAGCTCGTTTTTACAATCACAATTTTATAGAAGAAATCGATTTTGATTATCTAGAAATACATGTTATTGAAGAGTAGGTTTTCCTAATATTTCAAACATGTTCTTTTTGTAACTTTCTACTCCAGGCTGGTTAAATGGATTTACTCCTAAAACATAGCCACTTACTCCACAAGCAAATTCAAAGAAATAAAACAGTTCCCCAAGGTAATATTCGTTTTGCTTTGGTATGTTAATTAATAAGTTTGGTACATCACCTTCTATATGAGCAAGTATTGTTCCTTTCATAGCAGACTTATTAACATAATCAAGAGTTTTTCCTGCCAGATAATTAAGTCCATCTAGGTCTGATTCCTCATTTTCTATATATAATTTTCCTTCACATTCCTCAATATTAAGAACTGTTTCGAAAATACATCTAATTCCATCCTGCATATACTGTCCCATAGAATGTAAGTCTGCTGTTAAATCAAGTGATGCTGGGAAAATACCTTTTCCATCTTTTCCTTCACTTTCACCGTATAACTGCTTCCACCACTCTGCAACATAATGTAGAGAAGGTTCATAATTAGCAAGAACTTCTATTGTTTTATTTTTTTCTAATAAAACATTTCTTATCGCTGCATATTTAAGAGCATCGTTTTCATTATAAGGCTTATTTAAACATCTTTCTCTACAGACTTTTGCACCTTCCATAAGCTTTCTAATGTCCGCTCCTGCTACTGCTATTGGTAAAAGTCCTACAGCTGTAAGTACTGAAAATCTTCCTCCAACATCATCAGGAACTACAAAGGTTTCATATAACTCATTATTTGCCAAAGTCTTTAGGGCACCTTTTTCTTTATCTGTTGTTGCATAAATCCTATTTGCTGCTTCACTTTTTCCATATTTTTCTTCTAAAAGTTTTTTAAATATTCTGAATGCAATTGCTGGTTCTGTAGTTGTTCCAGATTTAGAAATAACATTTATAGAAAAATCTTTCCCTTTGATTTCTTCCATAACACTTAAAAGATAGCTAGTGCTAATATTATTTCCTGCATATAGAACTTTAGTATTACTTTTTGGCATCAAAAACTCTATTGCCGCTCTAGCACCAAGGTATGAACCGCCAATACCTATTACAATTAAATAATCTGAATCGCCTTTTATTTTTTCTGCCGCTTTTTCAATTCTGACAAACTCTTCTTTGTCATAATTTACTGGCAGGTCAATCCATCCAATATAATCGTTTCCTTTACCTTTCCCAGAAACAAGTTCTTCCTTTTTTTGTTCTACGATTTGTTCCATGTCACCAAGCTCTTTTTCTGTGACAAAATTAATCGCGTTTTCATAATCAAAACTAATTTTTGACATATAATTACCTCCTATATATGTTAATCAATACTAGAACTATTTAGATACGCTTCCTGTTCTTTAGTTAAAGTATCAATAGACTTGCCTAAAAATTCAAGTTCCCTTCTTGCTACTTCGAAGTCTACTTCTTTGGGAACATTTATAAGTTTCTCTGTAAGAGAGTCTTTATTTTCTACTAAATATTTTGCACTAAGAGCCTGAATAGCAAAACTCATATCCATTATCTCTGCTGGGTGACCATCACCTGCTGCCAGGTTAACTAATCTTCCTTCTCCTAAAAGATAAAGCCATTTGTCCTCATCTATTCTATAACCCATGATATTTTTTCTTTGCTCCGCTTTTTCTATAGCCATTTCTTCCATACCAATAACATCTATCTCAATATCAAAATGTCCTGCGTTACAAAGAATTGCTCCATTCTTCATTGCTTTAAAATCTTCCTTTGTAATAACACCTTTACAGCCTGTAACAGTTATAAAAAAGTCTCCAACTTTAGCCGCATCATTCATTTTCATAACATCAAAGCCATCCATTACAGCCTCGATTGCCTTTACTGGATCGATTTCAGTTACTATAACTTTTGCTCCAAGACCTTTGGCTCTCATAGCAACACCTTTACCGCACCATCCATAGCCTGCTACTACTACATTTTTTCCTGCTACTATTAAGTTTGTAGTACGATTAATGCCATCAAAAACTGATTGGCCTGTGCCGTATCTATTGTCAAACAAATGTTTACAGTCTGCATTATTAACTAATACCATTGGGAACTCTAGCTCACCATTTTTTTCCATTGCTATAAGCCTTATTATTCCAGTAGTAGTTTCTTCACATCCACCTATAACATAAGGAATATTTTCCTTGAATTCACTGTGAAGCATATTTACAAGGTCTCCACCGTCATCAATTATTATATTTGGTTTGTTTTTCAATACACTTCTGATGTGTTCTTTATAGTCAATATCACAACAATTATACCATGCATAAACTTTAAGTCCTGAAGCTGCAAGGGCTGCTGCCACATCGTCTTGTGTAGATAGAGGATTACTTCCTGTAATATACATATCTGCACCACCTGCCGCTAAAACTTTACATAGGTATGCTGTTTTAGCTTCTAAATGTATTGATAGTGCCACTTTTATTCCTTCAAATGGTTTTGTTTCTAAAAACTCTTCCTCTAAACTTCTTAATAAAGGACAGTTCTTTTTAACCCACTCTATTTTCTTTTCACCTTCTGGTGCCATGTTAATATCCTTGATGCTGCAATCCATTTTAAAATCTCCTCTCGATTCCTATTTTTTCGCAAATTTTTTCTACATTATAATAAACTTTTTCTTCATCTATGGTTTTTAATTCTTTATTTTCCATTAATATTTTTCCATTTACAATAACTGTTTCTACTTCATACCCACTCGCTGAATAAGAAAGAGCAGAAATCATATTATTCTTTGGTCTGAAAGCAGGAGTATTAGTATCTATTATACATAAATCTGCCTTCATATTTTCTTTGATTTCTCCTATCTGTCCTTCTAATCCAACAGCCTTCGCCCCGTTTTTCGTAACAAATCCATATATATCTTCAGCTGAAACTACTTGAGAGTTTTCTAAATTTCCTTTATAGATAAGCGCCGCCGCATTCATTTCTGAAAATAGATTTAATGAATTATTGCTTGCTGCTCCGTCTGTACCTATTGAAATATTTACTCCTTGTTTTAACATTTCATATACTGGAGCAAATCCATTTCCAAGCTTCATATTACTTTTAGGGTTTATCGCTACATTAACATTTTTTCTCTTTAATATTTCAATGTCATTTTCAGTTAAATTTACGCAATGAGCCGCAACGGTATGACCATCGAAAATCCCTACTTTATCGGCAAGCTCAATAGGTGTAACACCATATTTTTCTTTTATCTGCATTATTTCAAATTTACTTTCTGCCAGATGAATATTTATTCCAATGTTGTCTTCTTTAGCCTTTTCAATTACATTCTTTAAATATATATCATCACATGAATAAGGTGCATGAGGTCCATACATAAAACTTAAAAGTTCGCAGCCTTTAAAATTTTCCATCTCTTCCTTAGCTTCTTTAAGTCTTCTTTTTCCACCTTCATCTTCACCACTTCCCACAAGTCCTCTGGTTATAACACCTCTAATCCCAGAATCCATAACAGCCTGAGTTGTTTGATTGATATGCATTTGCATATCTAAAAAACATGTCGTTCCTGTTTTTATCATTTCAATTATTGACAAAAGTGCACCGTAATATGCATCTTTTGGAACAAGCTTTTCTTCTAGAGGCTCAATATTTTTAAAAAGCCAGTCTTCAAAAGACAAGTCATCCGCTACATTCCTAAATAACGACATATAGGCATGAGTATGAGTATTTATTAATCCAGGAATTAATAGTTTATTCTTTCCATTAATTATTTTTTCTGGTTTAAAATTTTCTGGTTTTTTATCAATACTTTTTATAATATTATTTTCAATATATAAAGTTATTTCTTTTCCTTCAACTGTCTTTATATCTTCTATTTTTATACCCATTAATTTCTCCATTTATTTTTTTGCATAAATCTATTATACCAAAATTCAGGTTTTATTCTAGTATAATATAAAGTTTTTTGCTATAATAAAAACATGAAAAAAATATTATTAACAGGGGGCGGAACGGCTGGACATGTAACTCCAAACCTAGCATTAATCCCAAAACTTATTGAAGCAGGATATGAAATAAAATATGTTGGATCCTATGATGGAATTGAAAAAAAGCTTATTGAAGAAGTAGGTGTTGATTATAGTGGGATTTCTTCAGGCAAATTAAGAAGAAATATTACTCTTAAAAATCTATCATCTCCTATAAAAGTATTTAAAGGATATCTTGAGGCTAAAAAAATAATTAAAGAATATAAACCAGATGTAGTCTTTTCAAAGGGAGGCTATGTTTCTGTGCCTATTGTTATTGCAGCTGATAAAAAGGGAATACCTGTAATAATACACGAGTCTGATATTACACCAGGGTTAGCTAATAGAATTGCTTTTCCACATGCAACAAAAGTATGTCATAATTTTCCTGAAACCGTAAAATTCATACCAAAAGAGAAGTCTATTCATACGGGTTCACCGATTAGAGAAGAACTTTTCTTAGGAGATAAACAAAAGGGTCTAGAGTATTGTGGCTTCTGGGGTGATAAACCTACAATCATGGTTATTGGAGGTAGTTTAGGTGCAGCATCTGTAAATAAATTAGTAAGACAAGCTTTACCAACACTATTAAAGAAATATCAGATTGTACATATATGTGGTAAAGACAAACTTGACGAAACATTACTGGATATTGAAGGTTATAAACAATTTGAATATGTAAATGAAGAACTAAAAGATTTATTTGCAATGAGCGATTTGATTATTTCAAGAGCTGGTGCAAATACAATTTGTGAAATAGTAGCATTAAAAAAATTAAGTATCCTAATCCCTCTTCCTGCGAATGCCAGCAGAGGAGATCAGATACTTAATGCTGAGTCTTATAAAAACCAAGGTTTTTGTGAAGTAATAGAAGAAGAATTTTTAACCATTGAAACCTTAGCCGCTAAAATTGATTTTATGTTTGAAAATCAGGATACATATCATGAAGCAATTAACAAATCAACTGCCAAGAATGGAATAGGAACAATCCTTGAACTTATTCAATCCCTTTCCTAATCTTTTCTGATACTTCTTTTAATTCATTTTCTTCAGGGCTACCCTGATGCCATGTGAGAATTTTCTTTTCACTACTATATCTAGGAATAAGGTGCATATGAAAATGGAAAACAGTCTGTCCAGCAGCCTCACCATTGTTCTGTAAAACATTTAATCCATCACACTCTAATGTTTCCATCATTGCTTTACCAACTTTTTGTGCAACCAATAATGCTTCATTAGCTGTCTTAGAGTCAAGATCAAAAAGGTTTTTCGCATGCTCTTTTGGAATTATCAGAGCATGTCCTTTTGAAGCTGGTGCAAGATCTAATATTACTTTAAAGTTTTCATCTTCGTATAAAGCGTTTGAAGGAATTTCACCATTTGCAATTTTGCAAAAAATACAATTTTCGTCTCTCATTTTCTCTTACCCAAAATTAAACAATTCATCAAGCATTCTAAGTGTTTTAAAGTTTCCTTTTGCTTTCATTTCACCTGTCATAAATGCCCTTTGAAAAGTTAATCTTCCCTTTATTATATTTGACAAAACTTCATGAGAAAGTTTTACTATTACATCTGCATCTTCTTTCTTTTCATAATTACAAGAAATTTTGTCATTATTCACAACAACTAATAAATCCTTTTTTTTATCTTCTATCATAAAAGAATAACTTGCTACAAAATTATTTTGTATAACAAACTTCGAAATTAAATCCTGAATAAATTCTTCATCACCTGTTTTGTTTTCTCCAAGAAGTCCTTTAAACATCGTTGCAAGTTCTTCAATATCTTCTTTTTGTTTTTTTACATATATATCATCTGCTACATATTTTGAAAGTTGCTCACTCTCCTGAGGTGTTAAATTTAAAGAGTCTTTAAGCATACTCTGTTTTAAAGCATTTGTACTGGAAGGAAGATTTTTCGTTTTCTTAGATATTGACCTATATAAATCTTCTGATTTTTTTTCTATTAAGTCTACATAGTCTTTATTTCTTATAAAATCACTTGTATCTTCAACATATGCTTCTAGTCCTTCACAAACAATACCACCAAGCATTCCCCAGGCGTTTTTCAAAGTCAACATAGCTTCTTTTTCACCATATGTAGTAGCTATAACTACTGGTTGCATATATGTCTCGCTAATCTTTGATTTATCTCCATATAACCAGCAGGCATCTAAAAATTCTGTCATTAACCCACCGATACCCATCCATTCAACACTTGAAGCTAAAATTATACCATCTGCCTCTTTTAGCGTTTGAGGAAGAGTTGTTATGGAATTTCTTATTTCATAAAGATTATATTTGTTTACATTAACATGTAATTCATCAAGAACATTTTCAATCTTTTCTAAAACATGTAACGTAGGGTCTTCTATAAGACCTCTCCCACCATAATATATGTTTATATTCATATAAAGTCCCTCCAATTATATTTTATTATACTTTAATATTTCTTTCAAGAAACTTTATAAATATTTAAAGGTGATTTATATAAAAAGAATGTTAGTATCAAGCCAATTCCAAATCCACTTAAATGAGCCATAAAATCAATATTACTTCTTGAAGCTCCATCAAATATTATAAAAGCTATTAGAATAAAAAACTGGACTCCCATCATACTTCCTAAGCCTTTTTTTCTTCTCAAGATTATCCCTGCTATTGCTCCAATAACTCCATAAATCGCTCCAGATGCCCCTGCTGATAAAACATGCTGATTTCCTAACATATAATATATAGCAGAAAATACACTTGCTCCAACTCCACTTATTAAATAAACAATTAAAAACTTTACTCTTCCAATTGTAGCTTCAAGCTGATTTCCTGCAAGAATAAAAATAATTATATTATTAATTAAATGAGTTATATTATAATGTAAAAAAATATTTGTTAACAACCTATAAAATTCAAAGTCGTTAAATACATATCCCCAGTATGATGCTCCATAATTAATTATGATTTCTGAATTTGTGACAGCCATAATTCCATACATTAATATATTTATCAATGCTATGGATAATGTCACAAAAGGCACCTTATCAAAAGCTTTTTCTTTAACTTCTGGCTCAAGCATCATTTCTTCTAGCTCATGTCTTAATGAAAAGTAATCTTCTGGTTGATTTTCATAAACAATTACTTTTTTTGCCAACAAATCAAGTATCCAAAATTTTAAATTGTATGATGTAAATTTCTTGACTTTTTCTGGATGATTTGAAAAAATGAAAAACATAGTATCCACATTTCTATATCCACTTAATAAAAGTTTTCTTTCTACCTGAAATGCTATCTCTTCAAAATCTTCTCCTTTTAAAGACTCGGCTGGTGCATCATCTACTAATGCACAGACATTGACTCCGTCATCATTAACACGGTAAAGAAGAGTGACTCCTTTTACATTGCTTTGTACATATCTGAAGCCTTTCTTCATAAAAGTAAGTAGAGCGGGTTTTGAAATCATAAGTTACCTCTTAGTTTAGTTCTTTCTATTTTTATAACCTTATCATTTCTTTTATTTAGTGTCAAACAAACTTAAAATTAAGTTCCGATATTTTTATAATATCTCCTATCTTTAAAATATTCTTTTCGTAAGGAATCAATCTTGTTTCATTAATATATGTGCCATTTGTTGAATTTAGATCCTCAATATAATATTTATCATCAGCGAAAATAATTTTTGCATGTATCCTGCTTACTTTGTTGTTAGCAATTGTAAAATCTACTTTTTCTTCCATTTTACCAATGATAGCTGGAAATTTTTCTATTTCTATATCTTGATTTTGATCCTCAAAAGATTTTAAATATCTAAAACCTCTTTTTTCATTTTCTCCTAAAAAAACAGTCATCTCTTCTTCATCACATATTTTATACTCTTCTTTTTCAGCATCTGGTTCTATATATTCTAAAGTTTTTTTATTTCGAAAAAATCTATTGTATACTATGTAAATTATTATAATCAAAAAAATCCCAATAATATAATATTTATAAGTAGGATCCTTAAATTGAGAGATTATATATATCCAAATTATCACTCCTATTATAAACAATGCTAAAGTAACTTTTTTTATTTGTTCATCTTTGATTTCAATCTTTTTGTTAATATATGGAACTTCATAAGAAATATCTTTTTCTTCAGATAATTCCTCTTCTTTTTCTTCCTTATCTTGATCTAATATTTTTAACAAATCATTAAAGATATATTCATCATTCATTGCTAATTGCTGCATTTCATATACTATATTTAGAAGCTCTAAATTACAGTGATCTGTTCTTGATAAAATGTAATTTAGAAGCACAAGAATTTCACTCTTAAAATCACCTTCATAATTAGGATAATAGCAAAAATAAAACTTACCCTCTCTTATATTTATAAAAGTCATTTTAGGATCCAATACAATGTCGTTAAAATCAAGAAGGTATTTATCTAATTCTTTTATACAAAACTCAAGAGCACTAAACATACTTCTTAAATCTTGTAGGCTAATATAATTCCTCTCATAAAAAACTTTTAGAGATTGCATAGAGGATATACTATAATAATATTTTTCTTTAGAATCAAATGTTTTTAATTTAAATTTAAGTATCCCCTCAATAATGTTATCCTGCAACATATTTATTTTATAATTATTCTTAAAGTCATCAATATCATAAATCACCATATAATTTTTACTAATATCTCTAAGAAATTTTACTTCCATACTTTTTCCTCATTCCTTTTTAAATAAATCTTTAGCCACTTTACTTTTTCTAATAAAACTACTTTTATAAATATTTTTAAATTCAATCTTATAACTACTAGAAAGTATATTGTTTTTTAAATATTCATTTATTCCAGCTATAGGAATATTAAAATCTAAAGTGTACGAAATTGTAATTTTATTATTATCTGAACTTATATACGAAGAGAAATTTTTTATTATAAAAGTCTTTTTATAAACACTTTCTTGAATATTTTCTTCAATTGCTTCACTATTTAATTCCTTTAAATTACTACAGTTCAATATATACTCATAACAGGTATTGTGAGTCACTAACCTGTCATGTAAATAGAACGTGAAAAAAATTATTGCAAAAATAACAAGCATTGTAATTGTTATAATAAAAGACGCTTCGACAGTATAACTACCTTTAAAAGTTCTTGATTTATACAACTAATACCTCCAAAATTATCATGATTTCATATGCAATAAACACAAATGGAATAAAAGGAATTCTACTTTTTCGATTTACTTTTTTAATAATAATTAAAAAAAATGAAAAAATTCCGCACAGCAAAAAACTTAAGAAAAGTAGAATTAAATTGTTAGTAAATCCTAAATATATTCCTGTAACTATTATAACAATTCCATCTCCATATCCTATTGACTCTCTCGTAACTTTTCCTATAAGTAATAATACTACCCCTAGTAATGAACCTATAAGAACTGAAATAAATGAATTTGAAGATTCTAGAAAAAAATATATAAGACCAATAATAAAAACTATAACTGCAAATAAAAGAAATACTTTTTTCTTTTTATAATCAATGTATGAATTAATTCCTAAGAATAGTAATAAAATGGTTTTTTCTAAAATCTTATCCACCTCTTTCTTTACATCTTGTGCATAATTTTTCTATCTCCAACTTCACTTATCGGTATTTCAATTATATCTCTCTTTAACCCACTACAGCTTAAAGTTGAATGCCAAGAGTCTCCACTTTCTGTGATATATACAATAGAATTTTCAACATCTGATAAACCACCACAAATTTCACATGGCTTATAGATACCTCCACTATCATTTCTCAAAAACTCTAAACTTGAAAAACTACATTGACTAATTGATAGTTTTAAGTGAGAGCATTCTTTTGTTTCATGGTACACACTACCCGTGCTGGTTATGTAGACAATATCGTCTTCTAATTCTTCATCTGGTTCGATTTTTTTTCCAATCCAACTTCTAAATCTAACTCTTTGAATACAAGGAATAGAAAAAACTTTTTCTGGTATAAAAGGAATAATAACATCATATTTTGCAACAATATCAACTACTCCTTCTCTGTCAAAAAATGTTGATTCTAGGTAGTCTATGCCTTGGCTTCCATTTACTATACAAGATTTATTTAAATACTCTTTAAATTTAGTATTTTCCATTTTACCTTTTAGGTAAATGTAATTAAAAACTTTTAAATCTTCGGTAATATATCCTGTTTTTCCTATCTCTCCAGCTACCTCTTGAAGCTTAATTTGTATATTCATTTGTAACTGAAAAATCACACAAAAGTATATAATGCTAATTGAAAAAAATATAACCAAAGGCAAAGCAAGTGCCGCTTCTATTGTTAAGCTCCCCTTGTGAACGCCACATAAAAATGCCCTTTTGTTTGTTTTTTTTAAAAGCTTTTGTACTTGGAGAGAGACATTTTCTTTTATTATTAAAAAGGGCATTTTTATGTGGCCTCCTTTCTAGTATGCATAATTAACCTGGTTTTTTATTACATAACTACCGATTTTGTTTGTCGATAACCTTTTAGTAAATGAAAAGGACGTAAAAATCGGATTTGCCTGATAGTCAAAGCTTGCTGAAACACTCGATATACAATCACTCATCATAAATGAAGAGTTATAGTTTTTACAAATGTTTAATTGTATTAAATCCATAGTTCTATATCTTTGTTTATGATTTTCTTCCATAAGTAATAATACTCTTAAATAATCATTATAATTTAATGCCCCAAGCTTCCCTGCTTTTTTACTTGTTTTTGTATTTTTTAAGTTTTTTGCTCCAAAAAGTGAAAGATTCCATTCCGAATCACTTTTAATAAGACTAACCTCTTCTCCATTTAATAAATTTTTTACATCAATTATAGATTCTGCCAACGCCCAGGCTGCTAAAATTAAAAATTGTGTTATTGTTATTAATATAGGCATACCTGTAAAGCCTGCTATTCCCATAGCCATTTCATAGGCTTCTCCCCTTTTTTTAGAATCTTTTAATAAATAAATTAAATTGCTTCCTTCCCTTAAAAGCATTAATTTTTTTACTACTGATGAAAGATTTTCCTTATCTGAACTTTTCCCAGCTAAAATATACTCTATTTCATATTTTAATTTTGAATTTTCTTTAGGACTTAAATAATTTCCAAATTTAGACAATAGATATTCGCTTAAAATAATTTTATCTATAGACTCATCTATTATAGAATCATCATCTTCTCCTTCTGAATCAGAAAATAGAATAGATGGTAGATTATCATTTAATATATTTTCTTCTGAAAGATTAGATACATCTTCCACAACAATTCCCAGTATTCCTTCGTCAATAATGTTGTTTACATAATCTATAATGCTGTTTTCTTCTTTTTTTACCGTACTATTATCAATATTTACATTTAATGATTCAAAGGATGTTTCTGAAAAATCTTTTTTAATTTCTTTTAAATCGTTTATTACATCTTCGATGTTTCCAGAATTTAGTGTTGCTGTATTATATAAATAATATTCATTAAGGCTGGAATATGCATTTAAGATTTTTTCATTTATTTCCTTATTTTCTTTTATTCCATAGAAGTCTTCCTGATTATCTGTAGATTTTATCTCTAATTTAGAAACTTCTTCATTAAGTAAATCATAAGTTTCATTATCAAAATCTTCTTTATCCTCTTTTAAGTCATCACTAATTTCAGCTACTGCCATTTGTGCATCATCTGTTGCTTCAAAATATTCGTTGGTACTAACTTCTATATCGTTTAATAGCATCTGTACTTCACTTTTTTCAGTCTTTAATTTTTGATATGTTTCTTTAAACTCTCTTAATTCTACTGTAAAGCTTTCCTCTGAATTTATTTTATTTTCTATTAACAATGCTTGATCTAACATTTCATTTACTAATGATTTCGGGTCTTCATAATAATTTTGGATTTTATCAATGTTTTCCCTGATAGAACATACAGAATCTTCTACCTTTGTTAATTTATCGCTAAAATCCTGTATTTTATCATAAATTTTTGAGACTTTTCCATTTTGATTAAATATATTTAATTGAGACATAATTTCACTAAGGATATTTTCTATTCCAGCATAAACCATATAATCGCTAACTTGACTGGCAAAGACATCTCCCCCTTTATCTGTTGCTCTTTCAATTTCCAAAATCTCAACTTCACTAATTTCTAATTCAAACAAATCTGCATTTTTAGAAATTATTCCTTTACTCATATCACAATTATAATTAGCATAGTCCATAAATTTATTCTTGATATCTTCCTTAGTGCACCATAGAAACATCAAACCATAATCTTCAAAAAGTTCTCTTCCATATTCTGAAAATGTAGAGTCTACAGCAAAATATGATATACTTTGAGCCTTAGCTTTTAAACCACTTATTCTTCCAGACTCAACTAACGTACATATTAAAGCCGTAATAATCACTAGGCTAAGACTTAAATATATAGTAATACTCCCCTTAAGCATATTTATAATCCTTTAATCTGATTATTAATACCTGTAAAAATATTTTCTGCAATTCCCAATATTTGATTTTTAAATATCAAGACTAGTCCAACTAAAACCATTAAAATCAATATAATCTCTACTACACCTATACCTCTTTCATTTTTTAAGATGTTCTTTATTTTATATAACATTTTACTCCTTTCTAAATCCCCATTGACATAAACGCAGGTATAACAATGATAATAATTACAATTCCAAGCATAATTATCATTGGAAATAACAACTTTGTTCCCGCTTCTTCTCCTTTACTTCTTGCAATATTTTTTCTATTATTAAACGCTTCTTTAACTTCTGCTTCTAATAAATCCTTTAATTCTCTGGTTCCTTTAACAAGGTTTTGTTCTAATAAGCTTGAAAGTTTTATATACTCCTGAAGATTACAACGCTGACCAAATTCCCGGTATACATCTTTTTCTGAAACACCACTTTTCATTTTCTTTAAAGAAAGTTTCATTTCTTCAAAAGCATATCTAATATTTTTTCCATTGAACTTTCTTTCATAATCAAAAACAATCCTTTCCCATGATTTTGAAATGCTTAATCCAGCACTCATAAGTAATGATAATTTAGAAACAATATCTGAATAATCTAAGAGCATTTGTGATTCCCTTTTTTTCATTTTTTTATCTAAATCTCTATCATATATAAAAAATATAATTAAAGCTGAAATCAAACCAAAAATCAAAAAGCTTAAGCCTTTATTTTCGTCAACTTCGTAAAATTCTATTTCTTTTTCATCCATTTTCTGAGGAAGAGAAATTTTAGAATTATACATACTTTCATAGTTTTCTATATAATTATTAATTTTTTCTTCTGTAGTAAGATTTACTGTACCTTTATTCGGTATTAATCTTAAAGGAATAATATACTCTTTTTTTATATCTTCTAAATAAAAAACTGCTGCAATTTCAGTTATTACTCCATTTTCTTCCTTTACTTCATCAAAGTTTATATTGCCACTATAGTCAATAAGTTCTGTATCATTAATTTTCCAGGACAGATCAAAAAACATATATTCATATATGAAGTTTAACTTTCCTTCAACCTGATCCTGAGAACTATTTTCATTAAGTACTATTTTTAAAACATCATCATAATTTTCATCAAAAATATTATATAACTGTGACTTTGTATACTTTTTTTCATCAACAGATACTTGTATTTCTTCTCTGGTTCCAATTTCATCTTCAACTATAACCTGATAATCAGTTTTTCCTTCTCCATATGACGGTCTTTCAAGCTGAATTATTTTGGTATCTTTAAAAACAACATTTAACTGTAAGCAAAAACCTATAAAAAGAAAACCCAAAATAACGGCCAAAGTATAAGCTATTTTTTTAATAGAGTAAATAACCTTCTCTTTTTCTATCATGTCTTTAATTAAAACTGCTTTTAATTTTTTATCTACAGTGCTGCTTCTATTTTTAGAACTTATCAACAATGTTTTATCATATATATACATAGACAATGGGTAGAGAATTTTTAAGGGATGCTTTTTTTTATCAAGATCTTTATAAAATTCCTCTTTATATTTTTTAGTAAAAATATAACTAAATAAAGCTACTCCAATTAAAATTAAATATAAAATAATCATTCTAAACCTCAATACTTGTAATTCTATGAGAAATATAATAAGCACCTAAATATAAAAACAAACAAACTGTCATAATCAAAACACCAAATAAATTTCCATATAGCTTAGAAATTAAACCTGGAGAGGAAAAATCAACATATAAAATGATAAATATAGGAACCAAATTCATTATTTTTTGCTCAAACCTTTTAGAACTTATGGCTGTATATATATCTTTCCTGATTTCATTCTTTTCAGTAATTGTAGTAATCGTAGATTTAATAATTGAAATAAGATTACCTCCTCCTTTTTTTGCTATTTGTATAATAGATGCAAAAATAATAATATCTTCTAGATTTGTTCGCTCTCCTAATTCATTAAAAACTTTTTCGATTGGAATATTTAAGTTTATTTGTCTTATAATATTTTTTAATTCAATAAAAATATAAGAGTCTTCTCCATAGAAATTTTTCATATCTTTTGTGCATTCTTTTATAGAATTTTCTATAGAATATCCTGTACTAAGAGAGGCAGATAAGGATTGTATAGCATCTTTAAATTGATTATTAAATATTCTTAGCCTCTTTTCTAATAGGTATTTTTTTCTGATTTTTAAAAATATAATTATCCCTGGCAAAAACAATAAAAAAGCTATTATATTTCTATAAAATATATATGAAACAATAATATCTAAAAGAAGGCCTATTCCAATATTTATTACTAGCTCCTTTTTACTGAATACATATTTTTTATAGTCTATATTATCCTGCTTCAAACGTTACCTCACCTTTCATGAATCCTGCTGTTTTAAGTTTTTCAACATTAGTTAAATGATTTTTAGTTTTCTGTAAACAACCTGTGATTTTTCCCTCTTTTTCTCCGGTTTCTTTGAATTTAAATAATTCATTTAAAACAATTTCACCATTTGATATATTTAAAACTTCAACCACTTCTAAGACTTTTCTACTTTTATCTCTTAAGCGACCAAGATGAACGATTATATCAAGACCTGAAGCTATTTGCCCCTTTATTGCAGAAATAGGCATATCTACACCCATTAACACCATTATTTCTAATCTTTTCAGCATATCTTCAGGGGAATTACCATGTCCTGTTGACAAACTTCCGTCATGTCCCGTATTCATTGCCTGCAACATATCTAGAGCTTCTTTACCTCTTACTTCTCCAACTATAATTCTATTTGGTCTCATTCTTAAACTTGTTTTTATCAAATCTCTAATTGTAACTTCATTAGTACCTTCTATATTAGCCTGTCGTACTTCTAGTCTAACTAGATTTTCAACACCTTCAATCTGCAGCTCTGCTGAATCTTCTATCGTTATAATTCTTTCAGATTTTGGTATAAAATCAGAAAGAGCGTTTAAAAATGTGGTTTTACCAGAGCCAGTTGAGCCACTTACAAAAATGTTATAACCAGATTTAACTAAAATTTCTAAAAAATCTACGACTTCTTTTGAAATTGATTCAATTTCTATTAATTTACTCATTTTAATTTTATGTTTTGGAAATTTTCTTATTGTAATTATTGGGCCATTTAATGCAATTGGTTTTAACACTATATTGACTCTGGAACCATCTGGTAATCTGGTATCAACAATCGGACTCGATTCATTAACTCTTCGATTTACATTAGATACAATCTGCTGAATTATATCCGTTAGTCTTTCTTCTGATGAAAATTTCGAATCGTATTTTAATATTTTTCCTTCTTTTTCAATAAAAATATTGTCTTTTCCGTTTACCATGATTTCTGTAACATTATCCATATCGATAATTTCTTGAAGCACATCAAAACCTTTTATAGAGTCATATACTTTTTTACGCAAAAAACTTTTTTCATCGATGGACAAATAGGTTATTTTGCCGTTTTCAATTATTGTTTGATCAATTAAATGAAAAAGTTCATTTTCATCAACATCTCTTGACATATCTATTCTTTCTAATACTTGAGAACGAATTTTTTCATACAAGATTTTCTCTGACATAGTTTCCAAAGTTTCCTTTTAATAAATTTTCAAAATACTTTTCTCCTGATTCTTTCTGTGAAATTTCAGGTAAATTAAGTTTTTTAATTTTGTTTTTAATTTGGGTAAAATTGATTTTTTCTAATAGATTTTCAAATTCTAGAATTTTTGAGTTTGAGAAAAAGTCCTCTAAAACAGGCATATAGATAATATCGCAGATATCTAATATTGAGAAAGTATCAGTAACTAAACTACTTATATCAAGAATTATAACTTCGTAATCAGTGGTTTCAATAATTTCTTTAATTAACTTTAGCCACTCAGACGTTTCGATAATTCTTAATTCTTTGGAAAACGTAATAGGATTTAAATAGTTAAAATTGGAAAACTTATTTGTTGAAGATTTTAGAAATTCATTTAGATTATTAGGATTTTGTTTGTAGTAATATAGCATATCAGATAAATCATTATCTTGATTACAAAATAAGAAGTTGGAAAATCCAGAAAACTCTTCTAGGTTTAAATAAAATACATTGTGGCTTTTCCCATATATTAAACCTAATACAATGGAAAGGGTTGTTTTTTTACATCTATTTATTGGAGAATATACACCAATTATTTTTTTAGATAGCTTTGAATTTATTGATCTTTCTTCTACATCATCTTTTAGACTTGTATATTCAAGAACTTCTTTAATTAATAAATTTGCAGGTTGAAACTTATATATATACTTATTTTTAGTGTCATCTATCTGTGTTTTTTCTTCTGAAAGAATAATTAATCCTTCAAAATTTATTTCATACTCTATAAAATCTTTTTCGGATATTATCACAATATCTGCGAAGTTTTCATCTAAGTATTCTTTTAACAAATTCATAGAACCAAATGTTTTAACATTAAAATTTATTGATTCTTTTTCCTGAATAAACTCTTCAAGTTTGTAAAGATAATCTAAGTCTTTATCACACATTAATATGAGCTTTTTGCTCAAATTCAATCCTCCTTTTTATATTTATTCGACATGTCTATGTCACATATTATATATGGAATTTGCTTTTTTGTCCAGCACTTTTAGAAATTTAATTCACTTAACTTTCACTTTAAGTCTAAATAATTTATGAAATTGTGACATATCCGTAACAAGGCTGTGACATGAAAATTCGATTATATATGTATCATAAACGAAAGGAGAAACTATATGGTAAATTCAATAAGTACATCTTCAGGAGAGTTAAACCGTGAAATGCTTTTAGAAACATTATCAAAAAGAAATGAAAAAAAAGTATATTACTCATCTGATTCAAATTCTCAGCAATCTGAGGAAGTAACACAACTTAGTGATATCTCTTTTGAGGATATTATGAAAAAAATGAGTATGCATGGTAAAAAACCAGAACTTCCTTCAAATGTAGATACTGATGAAGACGGTACCCTTTCCTTAGACGAATATGATTTAATGATTGAAGATATGGGTATCGAAGCGGCAATGACAGGAGAAGAGTTTTTTGCTGCATATGACACAAATGAAGATGGAGAAATAACACCTGATGAAATGCCAGAACCTGGTTCCGTAAAACCTAAAATGGAAACAAGTGACCTTACTGATTTATTTCAAAACTATGATACTGATGGAGATGGTGTGATTTCACACGAAGAGTTTGAAGAAATGATTTCTTCTGACAGTGATTTATTAATGCAAAGGATGGCAATGAACATGGTTAGAGCATATGAAGACAATATAGGTTATTCATCAGAAAGTGATGAATCATCTGTACTTGACAGTATCGCTTAACCTTTATTTATATTATAACCGCTAAAGGGACTTTCAATCTTTTTGAAGGTCCTTTTAATGTGAATGTTATCTGAAAATTTAATTCTATCTATAGACGAAAAAAAACAAAATGATATACTTAATTAAAATCAATCAAAGGTGAATAAAATTATGAATAAAAATTGTATATTATTATTTGAAGAAAGAAAAACCAAAAAAGAATTTATTTATGATTTTTTAGAACGAGAAGGGTTTAATATAATAACCACCTCGAGTAACAATAGCTTTCAACAATATTTTTCAAAGGAAGCCTCAAAGATTGATTTAATAATCTTGGATATGAAACTACCAAAATCTAAAAGCTATGTGTTATGTAATGAAATAAAAAAGATTTCTGATATACCTCTTCTGCTTTTAGGAAGAGATAGCAATGTTCTAGACGAAGTATATGGTTTTGAGGCCGGGGCAGATGAATACATAAACACACCAGTAGAACCTATATTACTATTAGCCAGAATAAATTCTCTTTTAAGAAGAAATAAAAATACTAAAGCTAAGACAAAAACTTTTTGTTTTAATGATTTAGAAATCAATGATAGCTTACATACTGTAACACTTAATGGTAAAGAACTAGGATTAAGTCCAATTGAATATAATCTTATATTAACACTAGTAGAAAATAAAGATATCATTATATCTAGAGAACAACTATTAAAAAAAGTTTGGGGATATGATTATTATGGAAGCTTAAGGACTGTAGACACACATATAAATAGACTTAGGCGCAAATTAGGAGAAAGTAGTAACTATATCACTACAATAAGAGGGTTTGGTTATAAATTTAGTATATAAGAAAAAGGACCCTTAAAGAGTCCTTCAAATTCTATTTTAAGTTTTCAGGATTTAATCCTTTGAGCTCATCTGTTACAAATAACCCATCTTTTCTAATTAATACATCATCAAAATATATTTCTCCGCCTCCAAATTCTGGTGTTTGTATGAAAACAAGATCCCAGTGAATAGCTGAATCATTTCCATTTGAAGCTTCATCATAACAACTTCCTGGTGTAAAATGAATTGATCCCATTATTTTTTCGTCAAATAGTATATCTTTCATTGGCTTTAAAATATATGGATTTACTCCTATCGCAAATTCACCAACATATCTTGCTCCTTCATCTGTATCAAACACTTTATTAATTTTTTCTGAATCATTAGCTGTAGCATTAATAACTTTTCCGTCTTTAAACTCTAAAACGACATTTTCATAAACAAATCCCTGATACACAGAAGGTGTATTATAAGAAATTTTTCCATTAACTGATTCTCTAACAGGGGCTGTATAAACTTCACCATCTGGTATATTCATTTCTCCTGAGCACGGTTTCGCTTTTATTCCTTTAATTGAAAATGAAAGATCTGTTCCTTGCCCTGTAATTCTTACTTTATCAGTTTTTTCCATAAGCTTAACTAATGGTACCATTGCTTTTGCCATTTTTGAATAGTCAAGATTACAAACATTAAAATAAAAATCTTCAAAACTTTCAAGACTTGTGTTTGAAAGCTGAGCCATAGAATCATTTGGATATCTTAAAACCACCCACTTTGTTTTAGGAACTCTAAGCTCATGATGTACAGGTTTTGCATATAAGTTATCATACATTTTTAAATTTTCAGGTGGTACATCTGAAAGTTCTGATATATTATCTGAACCTCTAACTCCTATATAACAATCCATTTTTGACATTTCTAAGCAATCAATTTCTGCCATAAGTTTTAACTGTTCCTCATTACAATTTAAAAGCATTTCTCTTTGTAAACGAGTATCTGTATAATGAATAAAAGGCATTCCGCCGACTGCATATACTTCTTTTACTAAAGCAATAGCAAGCTGCCTTGTTGATTCTCCAACATGGTTAATATATACTTTTTCACCTTTTTTAACTTTTACAGAATAGTTTACCAAATTTTTGGCTAGTTCTTTTATTCTTGGGTCCATACCTATTCTCCTTTTTTATTTTAAATTATAAGTATGTTTTTTTATTTTGTAAAGGGGCAGGATATGATATAATTATTTTCGAAAACAATAAATAATTTAAAGGAGCAAAAATGAGCTGCATTACTATAAAATCTCTTTATAAAGAAACAAATAAATATTTAGATAAAAAAATAAAAATATCAGGTTGGATACGTTCAATACGAGATGGTAAAAGCTTCGGATTTATCGTTATTAATGATGGAACTTTTTTTAACACTCTTCAAATAGTATATGATGATAAGTTAGATAATTTTATGGAGATTTCAAAATTAAATGTTGGTAGCGCTTTGATTATAGAAGGAGTTTTAGTTGAAACTCCAAATGCTAAGCAACCCTTCGAAATCCAAGCAGAAAAAATTATAATAGAAGGTACTTCATCATCTGACTATCCGTTACAAAAGAAAAGACATTCTTTTGAATTTCTTAGAACAATGTCTCATCTAAGACCAAGAACTAATACTTTTCAGGCAGTTTTTAGAATACGTTCTGTCTTAGCTTTTGCTATTCATAATTTTTTTATGGAAAGAGACTTTTTATATGTGCATACTCCTATAATAACGGGTAGCGACTGTGAAGGTGCAGGAGAAATGTTTAGGGTAACTACTTTAGATTTAAATAATATCCCCATGACAAATGAGGAATCCATAGATTTTTCAAAAGATTTTTTTAACAAAGAAACAAACCTTACTGTTTCAGGACAACTAAACGGTGAAACTTTTGCAATGGCTTTTAAAAACATATACACATTCGGCCCTACTTTTAGAGCAGAAAATTCAAATACTACCAGGCATGCTGCAGAGTTTTGGATGGTAGAGCCAGAAATTGCTTTTGCTGACTTATATGATGATATGAAATTAGCAGAAAATATGCTTAAATACATTATTTCATATGTTCTAGAAAACGCTAAAGAGGAAATGGAATTTTTAAATCAATTCGTAGATAAAGGTTTATTAACAAGGCTTAACCTTGTGGTAAACTCAGATTTCGCTCACTTAACTTATACTGAGGCTATTGAACTTTTAGAAAAGAATAATGAGAATTTTGATTACAAAGTTTCATGGGGGTGTGATTTACAAACAGAACACGAGCGATTCTTAACTGAAAAAATTTTTAAAAAACCTGTGTTTGTAACTGATTATCCAAAAGATATAAAAGCATTTTATATGAAATTAAATGATGATGACAAAACTGTAGCTGCTATGGATCTTTTAGTTCCAGGAATTGGTGAAATCATTGGCGGAAGTCAAAGAGAAGATGATTATGAAAAACTTGTAGCACGGATGAATGAAATGAATTTAAATGAAAATGATTATAATTTTTATCTTGATTTAAGAAAATATGGAACCGCTAAGCATGCTGGATTTGGGTTAGGATTTGAAAGAATGATAATGTATCTTACAGGTATGACTAATATAAGAGATGTAATCCCTTTTCCTCGAACAGTTAATAACTGTGAACTTTAACTTTTAGGAGCTTCTATGTCCAAAAATAAAAGAATATTAAAAAAGCAAAAGAAAAAATTAAAAAAACAAAACAGAAGTACTTTTAATAAAATTATTCGAAAGTTTATCGCTTCTGTTTTTATTTTGGGACTTATTGTTTTACTGCTTTATGGTATGAAATATATTAATCTATTTATGCAGTATAAATATGAAGCTCAAAGACTAGTAGGTTCCAGTTCTGAGGAAACATTTCGTTCAGAAGAAACAAGTCTGATTTTTGATAATAATGGGGATTTAATAACCGCTATGGAAGGTAGCAAAGATGTTTATTATCTTACTGACAATGAAATTCCATATCTAGTAAAAGCAGCTATCGTTTCCGTAGAAGATAAAAAGTTCTATTCTCATGACGGAGTTGATTATAAAGCTGTTTTTAGAGCTTTGTGGGCATTAATAAAAAATAAGGGAGAAGTAACACAAGGTGGAAGTACAGTCACTCAACAATTGGCTAAAAATATATTTTTAACACAAGAGGTAACCTTTGAAAGAAAATTAAAAGAAGTTTTTATTGCTAGAGAGTTAGAAAAAACATATACAAAAGACCAAATCTTAGAGTTCTATATAAACAATATATATTTTGCAAATGGCTTTTATGGAATAGAAGCTGCTGCTCAAGGATATTTTAATAAAACAGCCGCTGAATTAACATTATCTGAAATAGCTTATTTATGTGCTATTCCAAATAATCCTAGTGATTATAATCCATTTATATATCCTGAAAATACTTTAGATAGAAGAGATAGAATTTTAGATCAGATGTTTGAAAATGAAAACATTGATTTGGCAATGTTAAATGAAGCATTGAATGAAGAAATTGAACTAAATCCTATAACAAATAATAAAAACAATTATGTAGAAACATATGTAAGGCACTGTGCAATAACTGAGCTTATGAAACAATCTGGCTTTGATATAAAATATTCTTTCGATTCTGATGAAGAAGAAGAAAAATATGATTCTTTGTATAACGAATTATATAAAGAATATTCTTCAAAATTATATACTGGTGGATATAGAATATATACATCAATAGATATGGATGCTCAAGAAAATTTACAAAACTCTATAGATGAACGCCTAGAGCAATACACAGAAACAAATGATGAAGGTATTTTCAAAATGCAATCTTCTGGTGTTTGTATTGATAATTCAAGTGGGTATGTTGTTGCTATAGTAGGTGGAAGATCTCAGGATTATTCAGGATATACTTTAAACAGAGCCTTTCAAAGTTTTAGACAGCCAGGAAGTTCAATAAAACCAATACTTGTTTACACTCCAATATTTGAAATGGGGTACACTCCTGATGATACCGTTGTTGATGAAAAAATTGAAGATGGTCCCCAAAATGCTGGTGGTGGATATTTAGGAGAAATTACAATCCGACAGGCTGTAACCTATTCTACTAACACTGTAGCATGGAAACTTTTTGATATACTTACTCCTCAAAGAGGAATTGAATTTTTAAATGAAATGAATTTTTCAAAAATAGATAATTCTGACTATGTTCCTGCACTATCCTTAGGAGGAATGACTTATGGTGTTTCTACCTTGGAAATGGCTTCAGCTTTTTCAACTCTTGAAAATGAAGGGGTTTTTAGAACACCTACTTGTATAAAAAAGATAACTGACTCTCAAGGAAATGTAATTTTACAAGACACGGTAGTTTCAAAAATAGTTTATGAAGAAAATGCAGCAAATACAATGACAAATGTTTTAAAAGATGTTTTAACTTATGGAACTGGAACAGCATATAATATTGATAATGCCATATGTGCTGGTAAAACTGGCACAACAAATGACACAAACGATTCATGGTTTGTAGGTTATAGCAAATATTATACAACTGCTGTTTGGGTTGGTTATGATTTACCAAAAAGTCTTGATGCTGATTATGGAAGAATAAGCTCTGGAATGATTTGGAAAAACTTTATGAATAATATTCATGAAAATTTAGAATTTGCTGAATTTCCTGAATATATTAAAGAAGTAGTAACTGAAGAAGAAACAACTGAAACTCAGGTAATATATGAAGAAACAACTTTGGAAACTGAAGAAAATCAGATTTACGATGGATCTTCCTCAGGTGGCACAAGTACACCTGAGGACTCCATGTATCAAGGTAATTAAATAAATTCTTTAACTTTTTTTGCAATACTTTCACCGTCAAGGCCATATTTCTTTATTAACTCTAAAGCTGGACCTGACTCGCCGAATGTATCATTAACTCCTATTTTTAACATTTTAGTAGGCATTTTTTCACATAATACATCTGCTACAGCACTTCCAAGTCCACCTATTACAGAGTGTTCTTCTACTGTAACAACTTTCCCTGTTTCCTTAGCTGCCTCTATAACAAGTTCTTCATCAAGAGGTTTAATTGTATGTATGTTAACAACTTTAGCTTCTATTCCCTCTTTTGCAAGGATATCGGCCGCCAATAAACATTCTGATACTTCAAGACCTGTTGTAATAATAGCAACATCTTTACCTTCTCTTAATACAATACCTTTACCAAGTTCAAACTCATATGTAGCTTCATCATTTATAACTGGAACTGCAAGTCTACCAAATCTTAAATACACAGGACCATTATGCTTTGCTGCTGCAAACACAGCCGCTCTTGCTTCTACATCATCTGATGGAGATATTACTACCATTCCTGGAATAGTTCTCATTAATGCAATATCTTCATTACACTGATGTGTAGCTCCGTCTTCACCAACGGAAATACCTGCATGTGTAGCTCCGATTTTTACATTTAATCCAGGATAACCAATAGAATTTCTTACTATTTCAAAGGCTCTACCAGCTGCAAACATTGCAAAACTGCTTGCAAAAGGAAGTTTTCCTGTTGCTGCAAGACCAGCTGCTATTCCCATCATATTACATTCTGCAATACCACAATCTATATGTCTTTCTGGAAATGCTTTCATAAATGTTCCTGTTTTAGTCGCTCCAGCAAGGTCTGCATCTAAAACATATAAATTTTCATTTTGTTTTCCAAGTTCTACTAAAGCTTTACCATAACTTTCTCTTGTTGCTATTTTCTTTACTTCTGACATAAGCTTTGCCCTACTTTCTCTAAATCTGCCATCGCTACGGCGAATTGTTCGTCATTTGGTGCCGCACCATGCCATGCAGCATTATTCTCCATAAATGAAACGCCTTTTCCTTTTGTGCTTTTCGCTATAATAGCTGTAGGCATTCCTTTTGTCTCCTTTGCTGAATCAAAAGCTTTTTTTAATGATTCAAAGTCATGAGCATCTGCATAAACAACATTGAAATTAAATGCTTTAAATTTTTCATCAATTGGGCAAGGAGAACAAACTTCGTCAATGTTTCCATCTATCTGTAACCCATTATTATCAACAACCACTACTAAGTTATCTAAGTTTTTATGGCCTGCAAACATCGCTGCCTCCCAAACCATACCTTCCTGAATCTCTCCATCACCTAGTAAAGCATATGTTCTATAATCATCTCCGCTTAATTTTGCTGAAAGAGCCATTCCAACCGCTGCTGAAATACCTTGTCCTAAAGAACCACTAGACATATCAACTCCTGGTATATATTTCATATCTGGATGTCCCTGTAAAATAGAACCAACTTTTCTAAATGTAGGTATTAAGTCTTCTGAGAAAAATCCTCTCTCGGCTAATGTTGAATATAGTCCCGGTGTAACATGTCCTTTAGACAAAACAAATCTATCTCTATTTGGATCTTTTGGATTTTCAGGGTCAATATTCATTTCTACAAAATATAAATATGTAAAAATTTCTGCTGAAGAAAGTGATCCGCCAGGATGTCCTGCTTTCGCACTATGAACAGCTACTATAATGTTTTTTCTTATATCGTTTGCTTTTTGTTTTAATTCTAAAATATTCATATATGCTCCTCTTCTTATTCTCCAAATACAGCTTTATAATCTGCCTGAAATTTTTCTATACCCTGATCTGTAAGTGGATGTTTTGTCATTTGTTCAATTACACTATAAGGTATTGTAGCAATATCAGCTCCTGCGAGTGCACAATCTGTAACATGAATTGTGTTTCTTATTGAAGCTGCAATAATTTCTGTTTCCATACCATGTAATGCAAATATATCGGATATAGTTTGAATTAAGTCTATTCCTGGTTGAGATATATCATCTAGTCTTCCAAGAAAAGGTGATACAAAACTTGCTCCTGCTCTAGCTGCTAATAACGCCTGATTAGCACTAAATACTAATGTTACATTTGTTTTAATTCCTTGATCTTCAAGTGCTTTACATGCTTTTAGTCCTTCAACTGTCATAGGAATTTTAACCACCATATTTGGATGAATCTTTGAAATCTCTATACCTTCTTTAATCATTGTTTCTGCATCTGTAGTAGTGGCTTTAACTTCTCCACTGATTGGACCGTCAACAATGCCTGCTATCTCCTCTACAACTTGTTTAAAATCTCTTCCTTCTTTTGCTATCAGTGAAGGATTAGTTGTAACTCCGCAAATAACCCCCATATCATTTGCTTTCTTGATGTCTTCGATATTAGCTGTGTCAATAAATAACTTCATTTGTTCCTCCTTAAAGTGTTACATAAAGTCTGCTTCTCTTAAAACGGCAAAGCCCTCTATACGATATTTTTTAGAGTAGCGTTTTTTACGTTTTGATTTTTCAATTGCTTCATCAATAATTTTTTCTATTTCATCAGTCTCAAGTTTGAGTTCACGACTGTAAGAACTTCCGATTTTCACATGTAAAGCAAGGGTTCCCATTTCATCTACTATATATCCTCTTCTACGAGCATATTCCTTGGCTACTTCAACCCATTCTTTTACGCCAACTTCTTTTATCTTAATTACATTATTAAACATATAATTTAGATTTTCATTTACTTTAAATAGTCTTTCAATAGCTACTTCACTGTCCTCTAAAATAACTATCATATTTTCTGTATAATCCTGCATTGTTTTTATAATGTCTTCAACAGTTTCAGGATTCAAATTTCCAGCTCTTTCTACAATTAAATCTACACCGAAAAGTTTTTGCATGGTTTCGGCCATTCCTTTTCTATTCAAGGATTCACCTTTAATTTTTGCAACTTTTCTGCCTGTTCTTTCTCTTTGTTTGTTTACTACTTTTATTATATCAATTATAAGAGATGTTTTACCACTTTTTTCATCGCCCATAATTACAATATTATTTGTCAAAGATGTTCCATCATCAACATAGCTTTCAAATAGATTTTTTAAAACTTCATGTAATTGTTCTTCCATATTATTAATTGGAAGGTATCTTTCGAATGTTTTCTTTAATTCAGGAGTAAGAGAAAAATCCGATTCAAATTCTGGTTCTTCTTCTGATTCGAAAGTTTCATTTGCAAATTCTTCACTTTCAGCAATTTCTCTTTCAAATAAATCTCCAAAAACCCCATCAAGCTCTGTTTCATTTTGTTTTTCAATCTCTTCTCTAAGCTCTCTTGTCTTTTCAGCGATTAAAGCTGCTCTTTGTATTCTTTCTTCTTCTATTTTCCTTTGTGCTTCTTCTTCTTTTTGACTATATTCTTCTAGAAGTGCTTCTAGGGTAATTTGTCCTTCAATTTGTTCTTCGGTTTCTTCTTCTATATTATTTTCTTCAGTTGACTCAACTACTTCGGTTTTCTCTGCAATATTTTGTTCTTCGAATTCTTCTTCCATAAATGCTTCTGGAATTACAAGCTCTTCCATGTCCTGATCTCTATAAACTTCTTCTGAAGACTCGCTTTCCTCAGAAAAATCAAAAAGTGCACTTACTGGTACGTCTTCTATATTATTTTCGTCATTTAGGTTTTCATACTGATTAAATTCCTGTAGCTCTTTGTTTTCTAAGTCAGCAAAAACACTATCAAACTCTTCATTGTCATTATCTTGATCTTCATTAATTGGTGAATTGAAAAATTCTTCAAACTCTGATTCGTCAATTTCTTGATTTTCATTTTCATTAGAATCAAATGTTTTTATCGTATCCATTAACATTTCTTTTTCTTCTATTGAAAAATCTTCTTGCTCAAAAGTTTTTTCAACTTTTATAGGTTTTATTTTTGAAGTCATGTTATGATACTTAACTTCCTGGTCATTTGTCAATGGCATATACATTGTTTTTAACTCTAGGGCTTCTTTAACATATTCACTTTCACCAAACCATAGAGCTATTTCATTACACATTTCAATACACTTTACTCCGTGTCCAGATTCATGGTACAACAAAGCAAGTTCATATTCTAATTTTTCATCTATATCTAATAATAAATATGCTTCCAAAGCCTTAATTAATTCATCTATTGATGCATTCTTCGCCTTTAATATTTCATATTTTAAAATGAACTGACTTGGATCTTTTGGAGCCTTTCTAACAAAATCTGTATAAAAATCCACAGCTTCTGAAACTCTTCCTAGCTTTATAGAAAGCAAACAAAGCCTATACGCTAGATTTCTACCAAAGGAAGTTCTACCATAGGCCAATAAAAGTAAATCACAGGCTTCATCATAACGACCTTCCTGTTCATATGCATCTGCAACTATATTTAAAAGTACATTATTACTAATTTTTTTCCAATCAAAAGAACTCGCAATATTTAACAGTGTCTTAAAATCACGCTCTTCGTACAATTTCTTTATCTGATCCGATTTTAGTTTGTACTCGTATTTATCCACGCCAATACTCCTTTTTATATTTCTACTCTGCCTTCTAAAGCTCTTAGTAATGTCACTTCATCAACACACTCTAGATCTCCTCCAACAGGAACACCACTGGCAATTTTGCTGACCTTTATGTTCGTTGGTTTTATTAGTCTGCTTATGTACATTGCTGTAGTCTCTCCTTCTAAAGAAGAGTTTGTAGCTATAATAACTTCGTCTACATCTTCTCTAAGTCTTTCCATAAGCTCTTTTAATTTTATATCTTCTGGCCCTATTCCTCTTATTGGAGATATTGCTCCATGAAGAACATGATAAACACCCTCAAATTTTCCGGTTTTTTCATATGCAGCCAGATCTCTGGTACTTTCAACAACCATAATAACTTTCGGGTCTCTTGCAGAGCTTCTACAAATCGGACACAACTCTTCATCCGTTAAAGTAAAGCACTTTTTACAATATTGTACATTTTTCTTAGATTCTTTTATTGCTTCAGCAAGACTATCTGCTGACTCTTTTGGCATTTCTAAAATATGAAAAGCAAGTCTCGCTGCAGATTTTGGTCCAATACCAGGAAGTCTTGAAAGTTCTTCAATCAATTTAAGAATATAACCGCTGTAATAATCCATTATTTGCTCCTGGAAAAATTAGAATGGGAATCCTCCACCCATCCCTCCTGTGATTTTTGACATTTGGGACTGAGACACTTCTTCCATTTTTCTCAATGCTTCATTAGTTGCTGCCATTATTAAATCTTCAAGCATTTCAATATCATCTGGATCAACAACATCTTTATCTAATTTAACTTTTATAATTTCTTTTTTTCCCGAAACAGTAACTTCTACTGCTCCACCACCTGCTGTGGCAGTAACTTCTTTTTCTTCAAGCTCTTTTGTCGCTTCTTCCATCTGCTTTTGCATTTTTTGAGCCTGCTTCATTAAATTATTCATATTACCAGGCATTCCGCCGCCGCCAGGAAATCCACCTCTTTTTGCCATTTTAAAATTCCTCCTGTTCCTCTATAATGGGCATATTAATTTTATTTGCAATTTCAACAAAATAATCACTGAAATTCTTTTCTTTTTCAAGATACTCTACTTCTATCTCTATTTGTTTACCAATTTCTTTTTCTACAATCTCTTTTAGTATTTTAATATTATCTTCTCGACCAACAATATCATGCTGAATCTGGTCTGAAAATACCATTAATAATGTATTATCTCCCTTTGCACTTAACTTTGCTGTTTTTATGCTGGTTTTTAAACTTCCTTTTAAATGCTGTTCTATTTTTCCCCATTCCTGAGCCACTCTTTTAACTTCTTCAGAAACAGCTTTTGGCAAAACTGGTTTAGGTTTTTCTTCTTTTTTTTCTACTTCTTTTTCCCTAACTACTTGAGTGACTTTTACTCCCTCTTGCATCTGTTTTTCCAAAACAGCAATTCTATTATATAAAGATTCTATGTTTTTTTCCATACTCGGTGTCATGATTTTTATTAATGCTATCTCAATAAGTACCCTTTTTGATGAGGAAAATTTTATCTGTCCAAGCAATTCAGAAAAAATTTTAATATATCTAATTAATATTTCTACTTCGATTTTTTTGGCATCTTCTTTAAGTCTTTCAAATTTTTCGCTGGACATTTCAAGAAGTGTTATAGAATCATCATCAGAAGTTTTAATTAATAAAAGATTTCTCAGATACCATATAAAGTCTGAAATAAACTGTGTTAATTCTCTACCTTCCATTACAATATCATCTAAACGCTTTATTCCCTTTGAAACATCCTGACTAACTATATCATTTAAAAACAAACTAAAAACTTCTGTATCTACTGCCCCTAAAACATTAAGTACTTTATCAAAAGTAAGTTCTTCGTCCATATAAAAAGCCATGCACTTATCAAGAATACTTATAGCATCTCGCATGGACCCATCTGCAACTTTTGCAATATACTCTAATGCTTCTTCTTCTGCTTTTGAATTTTCAGCCTCAAGCATTTCTTCTAATCTGTCTTTAATCGTTTTTATATTTATTCTTCTAAAATCATATCGTTGACATCTAGATAAAATTGTTATAGGTATTTTGTGTACTTCTGTAGTAGCAAGTATAAAAATCACATATGAAGGGGGCTCCTCAAGTGTTTTAAGTAAAGCATTAAACGCACCTGTTGAAAGCATGTGAACTTCATCTATAATATAAACTTTATATTTTCCCTGAGTGGGTGAATATTGAACTTCATCATTTATTTGACGAATGTTATCGACTCCATTATTTGAAGCAGCATCGATTTCAATTACATTTAAAGACGAGCCCTTTGAAATATTTATACAAGATTTACATTCATTACAAGGTTCTCCTGAAACGGGATTACTGCAATTAACTGCTTTAGCAAAAAGTTTTGCAACACTGGTTTTTCCTGTCCCTCTCGTCCCACAAAATAGATAGGCATGACCTAGCCTATCATTTTTTATTTGGTTTTTTAAGGTAGTAACTACATGATCCTGACCTTTAACCTGATTAAATTCACTTGGACGAAACTTCCTATATAAAGCAATATATGACATCTTTTACTCCAACATTTTTATAGAAAAATATTATCATATTATGGTAGTAATATCAACCGTAATAGTACTTTTATAATTTGGTTGTCCACTGGCTACAGTCAATGATATCTGTTGCAAGACCTTCATAAAATTCAGGCTCATGGCAAACCATTAAAATACTGCCTTTATATTCTATTAAAGCTCTTTTTAACTCTGCTTTAGCATCTGCATCTAAATGATTTGTAGGCTCATCTAATAATAAAAGGTTAGTTTCTCTGTTTATCAACTTACATAACCTAACTTTTGCCTGTTCTCCACCACTTAAAACCTTTACCAAACTTTCAATATGTTTGGTGGTAAGACCACATTTAGCTAGTGCAGATCTAACTTCATATTGAGTATATCCTGGAAATTCTTTCCAAATTTCTTCAATACAAGTCGTCTTAATGTCTTTTGACATTTCTTGTTCAAAATATCCGATTTCTAAATAATCGCCTAGTTCAACTGAACCTTCTAAAGGTTTATTTATTCCCAAAATACTTTTTAGTAAAGTTGTTTTTCCTATGCCGTTTGCCCCTGTTAAAACGATTTTTTTCTTTCTCTCCATTTCAATATTTAACTTTTTAGAAAGAGGTTCATCATATCCTATTATTAAATCTTTGCTTTTAAATATATATCTTCCTGAAGTTCTGGCTTCTTTAAAGTTAAATGTAGGCTTTGGTTTTTCTGCTGCCAACTCTATCATTTCCATTTTATCTAATTTCTTTTGTCTGGACATTGCCATATTTCTAGTAGACACTCTAGCTTTATTTCTTGCAACAAAGTCTTTTAAGTCTGCGACTTCTTTTTGCTGCCTGTTATATGCCGCTTCTATTTGAGACTTTTTCATTTCGTATACTTCCTGAAATTTCTCATAGTCTCCTACATATCTGTTTAATTCCTTATTATCCATGTGATATATTAGGTTAACAACACTATTTAAAAATGGTATATCATGAGATATCAATATGAATGCATTTTCATACTCGTTTAAATATCTTTTTAACCATTCTATATGTTCAACATCAAGATAATTAGTAGGCTCATCTAAAAGAAGAATGTCTGGCTTTTCTAAAAGAAGCTTTCCTAGTAAAACCTTTGTTCTTTGCCCACCACTTAATTCGGTAACATCCCTATCAAGACCCAAGTCATTTAAACCTAAAGCTCTTCCTATTTCGTCTACTTTTGCATCGATCATATAAAAATCATGCATAGTCAAAAGATCCTGAATGGTTCCAAGCTCTTCCATATAGGTTTCCATTTCTTCTTCACTTGCACTCCCAAGATTGTCACAAATTTCATTCATTTTATTTTCCATAACAAATAAAAAGTCAAAAGCAGATGCTAAAACTTCTTTAATACTTTTACCTTTTTCAAGAACCGTATGCTGATCTAAATAACCAACTCTAACATTTTTAGACCATTCTATTTTCCCTTCATCAGGCATCAATTTATTTGTAATAATATTCATAAAGGTGGATTTTCCCTCACCATTTGCTCCGATTAAACCAATATGTTCTCCCTTTAACAATCGAAAAGAAACATTTTCAAAAATTGCTCTGTCTCCAAAACCATGTGACAAATTTTCAACATTTAAAATACTCATATAAACTCCTTTAATTTTAGATAATTCTCTAATGGAGAATATTAGCATATTTAAGGCATTTTTACAATTATTACTTAAATAATTTTCCAAATAATTTTTCTTCTATTTTTATAACTGTAAAAGTTGAAAACACCATAAAAAATATCATAAAAAGTATTCCAGACAATAAATTGTCAAATGCTATCTTAATTCCAAAAACAGCTAACAAGTCTGCTAGTATAACAAAGGCAATCTGACCATTTCCACAAAGGTATAATGATTTTGAACCAACATAATTTAGAAGCTTAATTTTAGAAATAATATGGGCTAAAATAATATTAGAATAGATAACAACCAATGACAATAGCACTAAAACTGCTCTTTGACCAACTATACTAAAATCTGTAATCTGTAAAATATAGTCAAGTTGAAATATAAAAATAAGCATAGTAATTATAACTGAAAAAACCGAAACACCTACTAATATAATTTTTTTATTTTTTCTTAACTCTGAAACCTTAAAATCATATTTCTGAAAAAATAATGAACCCAGTACAAAGTAAAATAAGTTTAAAAGTGCTGTATCCAAATTAAAAAACCAGGATGGCTCCTTTGGTAAAAAGAAACCTCCAAAAAGTATAAATACAATTGAAATAATTAAAATAATCCAAATTTTTTTAATTGTTCTATACAATATTTCAAATATTAAAAACACCATAAAAAGACATGGCAAAAACCAAAGTGCCACATCTGTAAGTTGATTTCTTATACCAAACAAATAAGGTTTAAGAACACTAATCAGTTCAATAAACGAATAACCAAAATGTAAATAGTATAAAAATGTGGAAATTAAAGCGAAAAATATATATGGAAGTATTAGAGATTTTACTTTTTTCCATATACTTTTTAAGAAAGATTGTTCTCTATTTCTAGTTACAAAAAAACCTGAAACAAAAAAGAACAATGGTACATGATATAAATAAATAAAAAAAAGGATATCCTTTGCAATCACACTATGTCCCAAATAAATCGCAAGAATTCCTAAAAACTTTAAAGCATCAACCCACTGTATTCTACCTTCATAATTGCTATATCTCATTATACCCCCATAATTAGATAACAATATATATTAAATTCCGTGCGTTTCGCTTTGAATAAATTTCATAAGCGTTACCTTTACAGTTAACTCGGCCCAGGCGACCTTACGGCACACAGAAGGTTTTACTTAGTGCTGCTTCATTCCTGACCTGACACGATTCATAAATTTCTGTTGCGTAAGACCCAAACGTCAACGCCACTTATAAAGGGCTGCCTCACAAAAAATTACCCGAGGCGAAACATCACCCCTGCTGTAGCGGATTGCAGGTACAGGGCACCGCTGACTCCCCGGCTGCACGGAAATGTTAAACTTACATTTCGAAAGAATAGTATATCTGACTTTATCTTGTTTGTCAAATAAACTCTATAAGTTTTGCATTTCTGCATTTACCTTTTTCAAATCTTCTATTATAGAAATCTTTTGTGGACATTTAGGTTCACACTCTCCACATTCTATACAGTTGCCAGCCCCTTGTTCTTTTTCAATATCCATCCACTGATATTTAACTGCTATAGGATTATTAAACATCGCTAATTGATTCCACAAATTAAAGTTCCTTGGAATAAAAACCCCATTTGGACATGGCATACAGTAACCACATTCTGTACATCCATTTTTTACTCTTTTTTTAAATTCTTCTGATACTTTCTTTATCGCTTCAGATTCTTCTATGTCTATTAATTTAAAGTTTTCAAATGTTTTTATATTATCTTTAACCTGTTCTAAAGTGCTCATGCCACTAAGTACTACTTTTACATTTGAATGAGAGGCAACCCACCTTAATGCCCAGGATGCATTGCTTGACTCTGAATCTACTTTTTTGAAAATTTCAGTAAAGGAATCTGGTAAATTTGCAAGTGCTCCACCCTTAATCGGCTCCATGATAACTAGTGGAATATTTAGTTCCTTAGCAAGTTCATAACCTTTGTCCCCAGCCTGCTCATCTTTATCCATATAATTATATTGAATTTGACAAAAATCCCAGTCAAAAGATTTTATAATATCTTCAAAAACCTCATATTCATCATGAAATGAAAAGCCAAGATGTTTTATTTTTCCATCATTTTTTAATTTCAATGCCCAATCAAGTAAATTCTGTTTTTTCAACCTATTCCATGAATGTCTATTAAGTGCATGTAAAAGATAAAAGTCTATGTAATCAGTTTGCAGTCTATCGCAATGTTCCTTAAAAAGTCTGTCTGCATCATCAAAATTATTTACAAGCCATACTGGCAGTTTAGTTGCTATCTTTAGTTTTGATCTATCGTGTTTTTTTAAAGCATCACCTAAAAAGCTTTCACTTTCTCCGTCATGATATACATAAGCTGTGTCTATATAATTAACTCCTGATTCAATCGCTGTATCAAGCATAATCTGAGACTTTTCTCTATCTATCTTTCCTTCTTTTGTCTGAGGAAATCTCATACAACCAAACCCCAATATAGATACTTCCTCATTAATTTTTTCCATTTTTCTTTTTTCCATAAATTCTCCTTCACTGCTCTTTGCTTTTTCTTAAATCTGCAAAAAACTCTTTTAACATAAGACTACATTCTTCTTCTAAAATACCTGTTTCAATCTCTACCTGATGATTGAATTCTTTTACATCTAGTAAGTTTAAAATGGAACCTGCACACCCTGCCTTTGGATTCATACATCCGATATATACTTTTTTTATTCTTGACTGAACAATTGCTCCTGAACACATTTGACAAGGCTCAAGAGTCACAAACATCTCGCAATCATCTAGTCTCCAATCTTCAAGTTTATTACATGCTTTTTTTATAGCTTTAATCTCTGCATGTGCAAGAGCTGTTTTTTCAACTATTCTTCTATTATAACCTTTTCCTATAATTTTATCATTGTAAACAATAACACACCCAATAGGAACTTCGTTCATTTTTTCAGCTTTTTTTGCCTGTTTTATTGCCTCTTTCATAAATTTTTCTTCTCTAGTCATATGATTCTCCTGATTGAACAAATTATACAATTCTGCTAATATTAAATAGGAAAGCATTAAAACTTTCCTATTTAATATTATATGATAAGAGAGGTTATTATGCAAATACACGGTTTAAATAAAACAACATTACTTGATTATCCTGAGCACTTGGCTGCAACTATTTTCACAGGAAAATGTAATTTCAGATGTCCTTTTTGCCACAATAAGTCGCTAGTAATTAATCCAGATGAACAGCCCTGCATAGAAGAAGATGAAATTTTGAATTATTTAGAAAAAAGGAAGTCTATTTTAGAGGGTGTTTGTATAACAGGTGGCGAGCCAACTCTTCAAAAAGATTTACCAGAATTTTTACAAAAAATTAAAAATTTGGGTTTAAAAATTAAATTAGACACAAATGGATACAGACCAGAAGTTATTAAAGATTTATATCATAAAAACCTAATAGATTATGTTGCAATGGATATAAAAGCTACAAAAGAAAAATATCCTGAGGCTACAGATATAAAAAACTTAGATGTTTCTAAAATCGAAGAGAGTATACGCTTTATAATTGAAAACTTAAATGATTATGAATTCAGAACAACAGTTGTAAAAGAACTTCATTCAAAAGAAGAACTTTTAAAAATCAAAGAGTGGCTAAAGGGAGCAAAAAAATATAAGTTACAAAATTATAAAGATTCTGAAGGTGTTATAAATCCTATATATACTGCTTATTCAGAAAAGGAATTTAAAGATCTAGAAGCTTCTATAAAATAACTTATTAAAAATATTTAAATCACAAAAAATTTACTTAATTTTACTGATAAATTATGACTATTTTTACCTATTTCATTTGCAATCTTTACAATAGTATGATAGGATTTTAATAGCGTAATATGCGTGAATAATACATTTTGAAAGGGGAACTTTCTATGAAATTTTGTACAAAGTGTGGCGCTCAAAACGAAGACGGTTTAGCTTTCTGCTCATCATGTGGAAATCCTTTAAACGGTCAAGTTGCAGGCGGCGTAGAGAAAAAGCCTTTTAACGTACTTGCTTTAATAGGAATGATTTCAGGTATCATTGCTGTTATCTGGTGTTGGATGAGCTTTTTGTCAATTGTTGGTGTTATTTTTGGTATCGCAGGTGTAATTATGAGTGGTATTGCTCGTAAAAACGATCCTAAAAATGGTATGGCAATTGCTGGTCTTATTTGTTCAATCATAGCTATCGTTGCAGGAGCAATTATCTTTATTTCTTGTATTGCTTGCTATGGATGTGCTATATGTAATGGTGGATACTACGATTACTACTACTATTAAAAAGCAGCTTAGAGGGTTGCCGGGTTTAAAACTTGGCAACTTTTTTAAGTTAGGGAGGTTTTTATGTTTCCATCATTTAATTTTTTAGGAAGAACTATAGGAACATATTCTTTAGTTACAATAATTGGAATAGTATTAGCTGCTGTCCTTGTTTTTTTACTTTTAAAGAAATCTGGAGCAGTTATTGAAAATATAATATTTGCTGGTTTATCAGCAGTTGCTGGTATGCTGGTGGGAGGGCATTTTTTATTTGGACTTACAAGATTACCAGACTTTTTTAAGGTAATGGGAAATCAGTACATTGCCCCAAATACTTTTTTAGAATTTGTTGATTTAGTAATGCAAACCTTCGGGGGAATGGTTTTTTATGGAGGTTTATTTGGTGGTATAATAGGTATATATTTATACTGTCATTTCACTCACAAAAACAAGCGCTTATATTTAAATGCTTTTGCTCCTGGTTTGTCTTTAATTCATGCTTTTGGAAGAGTAGGATGTTTCCTTGCAGGTTGTTGTTATGGAGTTGAGTATCATGGATTTTTACATGTAGACTATCCTGAAGAAGCTATTATTGGTTCTGCAAATGCGGATATTACTGCGTTTTCAAGATTTCCAGTACAGCTTTTAGAATCCTTAGCAGAATTACTAATTACCCTTACTTTGATAATCCTTTTTAAAAAGTTCAAAACAAAATATTCACTGATAAAAGTATATTTATTTTTATATTCAATAGTGAGATTTTCAGATGAGTTTTTAAGAGGAGATGGCATTCGTGGAATCTGGGGGCCATTTTCAACATCCCAATGGATAAGCTTAATCATCTTTACCATATTAATTATTTTATTTATTAAAAATAAACTATCTAAAAAATCCTTATAAGGAGGCGATTACTTATGATTTTTTGCACTAGATGTGGAACAAAAAATGATGACAATTTAAATTTCTGCCTACATTGTGGCTATGCTCTAGAAAATGAGGGCTATATTGAGACTGGAATTGTAGAAAATAACCCAAATAAAGGCAAAGCAGTTGCCTCTATGGTTTTAGGTATAATTTCATGTGCACTTTGTTGGGGTTATGGCGTTTTAGGACTAGTACCTGGTATAATCGGCCTTGTCTTTGCCACAAAGCTTCGAAAAGACCCAGATACTTTTAAGAAAAACACCGGAATATTAAATGCTGGATTGATTTGCTCAATTATAGGAATTGTGTTAAGTGGTTTGATCCTTTGCTTTTATACAATTGGAATAATTATATTTTTAATCCTTGGTGGTGTTGGATTTGGATTATTTTAAGCCGGTTAAAGCCGGCTTTTTTAATGCTTAAATTAATCTAAAATATGAACTATTATCTTTATATTAAATCATGAAATTCTTTTATTGCTTTATAAATTAAAAATAATAATATTATTGAAATTAAGCAAGTACAGCAATATATTGTTATCGTTTTGCCAATATTTATCGTACTTCCTTGAATTTTATTATTAATCAATTGAGCACTTGCATTTGAAATACTCATTACAAATACAAAAGAAAATAAATAAATAATTTTAGAAGAATTTTTTTTCATATTTTTCATATTTTTCTCTCTTTCCACTTTATATTTTTTATTTATATTGCAATACCCAAATAAAAAAATAAATCGTTATTAATATAAATAGAATTACTGCACTTATAGACAAGCTAATTATCAAGAATTTAATAAATCCTTTATTTGGGACAAACCCTCCAATAACAGCTAAATAATCTATAATTAATCCTCCAAAGAAAAAATAAACTAATATATCTTCAACCGTTGTTCTGTATAAAATTGAAAACATAATTCCCAAATAACCAATTAGGGCAATAATTAACCCTACATAAACTAAACCTTTAGTCATTTTTGCTCCTTAACTTTTTTCTGAAATACATCAAGTGAATTTTTCACATTTTTTTCATAACAATTTTTGAAAAATCATAAAGTAAAAACCTATAAATAATAAATGAAAAAATGCAAACGTATGTTATGAATGTACTAATGTCTTTAGATATAATGTCTTTTTGATTTACAAATATTCCAAATAGAATTGAGATAATAAACTCAACAAAATTTTCTTTTGTTTTTAACTTGAAAATGTATGGCTTTAAATTAAAAATATCAATAAATGTTTTAGAATAAACTCCTCTTAAAGCACCTATGACAATACTTATAATTACAATTGTAAAAAATATATTACTCCCAAATACAAATACAATTAAATTTAAAATAATCATTATTAATAATATTATGTATATCATAAAACCACCTCTAATTTTTTTTATTAACTCAATAAAAGTTGAAATTGTGTATATATTCAAAATATTATCTCCTATCAAATAGAATGCCATTAATATACTATATTGAGTTTTGATATTATCGTACAATAAATTTTGGATAAGGTGTACACCAATGAAAATCTAATGTAATATCTATTCCCTTTTCCATTTTAATCTCCAAATAATATAAATACTTTTAAAACAAACATATTATACGATAAATTTTTAATTAATATAATTATTACTGAAACAACAGTCTCAGAAAAAATTCAAGTTTTATAGTTATTATTCTTTTTTTTCTTCCTAAGGGTATCAGCTATAATACTCGTTGATGCAAAAAACATAAAAATTAAATATATGTAATCATCTGCAAACAAAGAAATGACTATTGATTGTATAAAATTTATTACACATAAAACTACTATAAGAATTTTCATTAGAAACCTCCTTTAAATTTAATTTTTATTCTTTTAACTACATTTGAAAATTCCATAACTAGTAGATATGTAAAAGTAGAAGAAAAAAGTATAGCTCCAATTATAATATACATATCTTGCTTTATAACTTTAGCTCCAAAAAAAATTAATATAAATCCAATCAAACAAACTAATAAAATAAAAAGTTTACAAAAAAAAGATCTTTTATTTTTCTTTATTGAATTATTTCTAAGGTTTCTATCAATACTTATTAAATAAGTAAAAATGAATACCATTGCAAGTATTGAAGTACTAAAAAATATCACTGAAATACTATATGAACATATCGCATATAAAAAAATTTTTAACATATCTTTTAATCTCCCTAAACTTTTTTATTTTCTTCAAAAGATACTCTCAAGTTTTCAAAACTAATAAAAGTCTAAATGGTTTTCTAGAATATTTCAATAACAATGTCGTGAATGACGTGATTTTGTCGTGAACGACATAAAAAAAGACCATCACAAAATTTTGCAACAATCTTTTCCTTTTAAAATAAACTTATTATACGATAAATTAAGGATTCATCAAACTCAGGTCTAATTACCTCATCTTTTAGAACTATTCTTATAACATATACCAAAATGAAAATAACACATACTGCAATAGTAAATATAGTTTTTGATTTTTTACTAAACACATTTGGCTTTATAATATTAATTATTATTAAAACAATACAGATGATTAAAAGTGGCCATAATGGATGATAGTAAAATGCCTCTTTAAAATCAAAGCTTATTAGTGAAATCAATGCTCTGCTCATACCGCATCCTGGACAAGAAATACCTGATACAAATTTTAGAGGACATCTATAAATAAATATAACAAATACTACACCTACTATTAGAATAATTAAATTTTTTATATTTTTCATCTAAGCATTCAACATATAGTTATTTAACTCATTTTGTATTAAACAATAATTTACTATAGACAATCCAAAAATTCCTAACAACAAATATAAAACATTTAGTGAAGTATCCATAGGTAGACCCTGTTTTCTTTTTAAAACATTTACCTTATCGGCTGCTTTATAAAACCAAAAATATGAGTATATTCCGCATGTTACCAGTGATAATAGAAATACCATGCCTCCTGACATTTCATCTGGTGATGAATCACTTACTTTATTTAAATCATCAACCATATAAATAAACCAGATAATACCATAAATACCACATGTTACAATTGATAATAAAACGCAAATCCCTATATTTCTTGATTCAATAAAACTTTGATTTTGTCCTCTTCTATTTTCGTTTCCGTATCCGTATCCGTTTCCAGTGGATTTACCACATTTTGGACAAAATGCACTTTGATCTTCAATCCTACTTCCACATCCTGAACAATACATAATTTTCCTCCATTTTTAATTTATTTCATTAAATTGTCACTTAACCTTGCAAACTGCTCTAAGGTCAAAGCTTCACCTCTGATGTTTTCAACTACACCCAACTCTTTTATAGCTTCTAAAATCTTTTCTTTTGATACTTTTATTTCAGGAGAATTATTAAGACCATTCAATAAAGTCTTTCTCCTTTGATTAAATGCTGCTCTTATTACTTTAAACATAAATTCATCGTCTATAGCTTTAACTACTGGATTTTTATGTTTAACTAAATTTATTACCGCTGAACCAACTTTTGGCTTAGGTATAAAACATGATGGGGGAACAATCATTTGGATCTCTGCTTTAGCATAATACTGGACAGCAAGAGAAAGTGCACCATAATCTTTTGTTCCTGGCCCTGCTTTCATTCTATCAGCGACTTCTTTTTGAATCATAATAGTGATACTTTCTAGATTGATATTATTTTCAAAAAGCCCCATTATAATCGGTGTTGTTATATAATAAGGTAGATTTGCAACCACTTTTATTGTTCTTTCGCCAAACTTTTCCTTTATTATACTATTTATATCTAGCTTAAGAATATCTTCATTAATAATTAAAACATTATCATATTCTTTTAATGTGTCATTAAGTATTGGCATAAGATTCTTGTCAATTTCTACTGCAATAACTGCTTTTGCTTTTTCGCAAAGGTATTGTGTAAGAGTTCCTATACCTGGACCTATTTCTAAAACTATGTCGTCTTTAGAAATATTTGCACAGCTAACTATTTTCTCTAAAATATTTGAATCTATTAAAAAATTCTGGCCATATTTTTTTTGAAAATTAAAACCGTACTTTTGTAAAACTTCAATAGTATTTCCCGGGTTACCAAGATTTGCCATAGTTACCTCTTATATTCCATACATCTTTCTTGCATTTTCATAAGTTACATTTTCAACTTCTTTTTCACTTACATTTTTTATATTAGCAATTTCTTTTATAATATATTTTAATAAAAGTGAAGAATTTCTTTTTCCTCTATATGGTTCTGGAGCTAAATAAGGGCAGTCTGTTTCTACTAATATTCTATCTAATGGCATATAGTCAACTACTTCTTTAAGTGCCTTAGCATTTTTAAAAGTTATAACTCCTCCTATGCCTAGATAAAAACCAAGATTTAAGTAGTCTCTTGCTGTTTCTTTAGAGTAAGAATAGCAGTGAACCACTCCTCCTATTTCTCCAGTTTTTTCAGCGTTCATAATGTCTATTGTATCTTTACTTGCATCTCTTGAATGAACTATTAATGGTAATGAACTTCTTCTAGCCAAATCAATGTGCTTTAAAAACCACTCGAATTGCTTCTTCTTTTCAAAATCTTTGTAGTGATAGTCTAGTCCTGCTTCTCCCACTGCAACGATTTTTTCTTCTTTAACTGCATCTTCTATAACTTTAAAATCATCTTGTGATAAACCATTTAACTCGCTAGGATGAATTCCTGCACTACCATAAATGAAGTCATATTTTTTTGTAAGTTCAATTGTATCAAGTGTTTCTTTTATTCCTGCACCTATATTTACTATATATTCAATCCCATTTTCTTTCATTGAACTTAAAAGTTCATCTCTGTCTTTATCAAAAGCGGGATCATCGTAATGTGCATGTGATTCAAATATCATATTAGCTTATCTCCGATCCACTTATTATATCTTTATCTGGTGTCAATACTGAAAGATTTCCTTTATCATCACTTGCAGCAAGTATCATTCCTTGTGATTCTACTCCACAAAGTTTTACTGGTTTTAAGTTTGTAATTACAGCAACTTTTTTACCTACCATCTCTTCTGGAGAATAGAACTGAGCAATTCCTGATACAATCTGTCTGATTTCATCTCCAACTCTAATTTGTGATACTAAAAGTTTTTTTGCTTTTTTAACTGGCTCACAAGCAAGGACTTCTCCTACTCTAATCTGTACCTTATCAAAATCATCAATTGTAATTTCTGGTTTAATTTCCACAATAGGATATTCAGATGCTTTCTTTTCAGCTTCTTTTTCTTCTACTTTTTTCAAAACTTCCTCTAAGTCAAGTCTTGCAAAAAGAATTTCGGTCTTTTCTATTACCTTATTACCTGATGGATATTTCCCATACTCTGTGATTTCTTCAAAAGTTCTAGCACTCGTATTTAATTGTTTAAAAATATTAGCTGAAGTTTCTGGCATAAATGCTTCAAGAAGTGAAGCCCCTATTACTATACTTTCTGTTAAGTTATATAAAACTGTTTCAAGCCTTTTATGGTCTTTTTCTTCTTTTGCTAGAATCCATGGAGTAGTCTCATCTATATATTTATTACATCTTTTAAACATAGTAAAAATATCTGAAATAGCGTCTGCTACTTTTAATTTGTCCATTTTTTCTATTACTTTTTTAGGAGTTTCTAATGTAACTTTTATTAAGTCATCATCTACTTCTTCTTTAACCCCACTATTAGTAACAATACCACTAAAATATTTATTAGACATAGATATTGTTCTATTAACTAGATTTCCAAGAGTATTAGCTAACTCGGAATTAATTCTTTCCACAAGTAATTCCCATGTAATTACTCCATCATTTTCAAAAGGCATTTCATGTAAAACAAAATATCTAACAGCATCTACTCCAAAAAACTCAACTAGTTCATCTGCATATAATACATTCCCTTTTGACTTACTCATTTTTCCTTCACCTTGTAACAACCATGGATGTCCAAATACTTGTTTTGGTAAAGGTATATCTAATGCCATTAACATTATAGGCCAATATATAGTATGGAATCTTAAAATATCTTTTCCTATTAAATGTAAATCAGCTGGCCAATATTTATTAAATAATTCATCATGATTTCCATCTGTGTCATACCCTAAACCTGTAATATAATTTGAAAGTGCATCTATCCACACATACACTACATGTTTATCATCGAAATCCACAGGGATTCCCCATTTAAATGAAGTTCTTGACACACATAAATCCTGAAGTCCAGGAAGTAAAAAGTTATTCATCATCTCTTTTTTTCTAGATTCAGGTTGAATAAATTCTGGATTATTATTTATGTGTTCTATTAATTTATCAGCATATTTTGAAAGTTTTAAAAAGTATGCTTCTTCTTTTGCTGGTTCTACTGCTCTTCCACAATCAGGACATTTACCATTTTCTAATTGTGATTCCGTAAAAAATGATTCACAAGGTGTACAGTAAAGACCTTCATAAACATCTTTATAAATATCTCCCTGCTCATAAAGCTTTTTAAATATTTTTTGGATTTGCTTTTCGTGGAACTCATCTGTAGTTCTAATAAATTTATCATAAGAAGTGTTCATTAAATCCCAAATATCTTTTATTTCGTCTGCTATTTCATCCACAAATTCTTTTGGTGATATACCTGCTTCAGCAGCTTTTAATTCAATTTTTTGTCCATGCTCATCCGTCCCTGTCTGAAATCTAACATCATAACCCTCTAGTCTTTTAAATCTGGCAATGCTGTCTGCCAATACAATTTCATATGAATTTCCAATATGAGGCTTTCCCGATGTATATGCAATAGCTGTCGTAATATAATATGGTTTTTTGCTCATTTTAATTCCTCCTGATATATATATAGAGCTTCCGTCTTATTTAAAGACGAAAGCTCCTGTTTCGTGGTACCACTTTAATTTACAAAAACCTCACGATTTTTGCCTCAATAGCTGAATAATCAGCGTCTCACTATAACGGGTGAACCCGTAAATCCCTAAATTTATAATCTCAGGAAATCAACTCCAAGACCATCTTCCAAAATGCTTCATCACCCTTTTTCAGCAAACAGGGCTCTCTGTGGATGAACTTCCTTTGTACTCTTCTTTTCATCGTCTTTATCTTTTAATTTCATATAAGTTTATTCTTTAAAAAGGTATTTGTCAAGAGTTAAATTCATATGCTATACTTTATGAATGATAAAAAATATAATGTTTGACTTAGACGGAACACTACTGCCTGTAAATCAGGATGAATTCGTAATGAAAGTAATATCTGTTATGGAGGACGAATTAAAAAAGACAGACTTGAATTCTGAAGGATTTATTAAAGGTTTAGTAATGGGAATTGATACAATTGTCAAAAAAAGTGATGGCAAATGTACAAACGAAGAATTATTTTGGGAAATATTTTTAGAAAATTCAGGAATTGATTTTGAACCAGCCAGGGAATTTTTGACGGATTTTTATAATGGTGCTTTTTTATTGGCAACGGAAATTGTAGACTATAATACTATTGTACCTGATTCAATTACCTATTTAAAAAATAAAGGCTATAACATGATCATAGCTACTTCTCCAGTTTTTCCAAAAGTAGCTATTACTGAAAGAATGAAATGGAATGATGTCTTTCCTGAAGATTTCAGCTATATATCAACTTTTGAAAATTCAACTTTTGCTAAACCTAGAAAAGAATATTATAAAGAAATTTTTTCAAAAATTAGATATCATACCTGAAGAAACTATTATGGTAGGAAATGATGTTATAGAAGATGGAATAGTAGAAGAACTGGGTGTAGATTGCTACTTAATTACTGATTTTTTAGTTAACCGACAAAATTTAGAAATAAATACAAAATGGTCAGGTACTTACCACGAATTTTATAATTTAATTAGTGAAACTTTCTAGGAGGAAAAATGAGAAAATTTTATAAAAGTTCGATAATTGCTCTTTTGATTTTTTTAATGCTTACACTTTCTTCATGTACTGAAATCTTTGATAACTTATTTGGAGATAATGCTGAAGCAATAAGTAATGAAAGAGAATTTTTTGATGATCTATGTGAAGAAATTTTTGATGATATCGTAACCTCTGATACTATATCTTTGCATTTTACTATAGCAAACCCTGAAGACTACGGTATAACAGATTACCCAATAACCCTTGGTACTCTGTCTGAAGAAAGTATAGAAGAAGATTATGAAAAAATAGATTTCTGGTTTTCCCAATTAAATGGGATAGAATATAAATATTTAACACAGGATGAGCAATTTACCTATAAAATCCTTTATGAATATTTAGAAACGGAAATTGAATACAAAGATTTATATCTATACTATGAACCTCTTAGCTGTGTATATGGAGACCATCTTAATATACCTATTGTTTTCGCAGAATATGCTTTTTATGACAGACAGGGATATAGAGGATTATTTATTACTTTTAGAAGATATCGAAAATTACTGTTCTGAAATAATAAGCTTTGAAAAAAGAAAATCTGATGCTGGACTCTTTATGAGTGATGAATCAGCTGATAAAGTTATTAAACAGTGTGAAGATTTTATTGCTAATCCTGAGGATAACTATATGATTGACCTTTTTGACGAAAGAATAGACAGCTTTGAAGGTTTAACTCAAGACGAAAAAACTGAGTATAAAAATTTAAACAAATCTTTAGTACAAAATAATGTAACTAATGCCTATAATATTTTGATAAATGGATTAAAAGAATTAAAAGGAACAGGTGTAAACTCTGCAGGAATTTGTAATTTTGAAGATGGTAAGGAATATTTTGAATATCTAATGCAAAGTGATGTAGGTACAAGTCGCTCCGTTGAAGAAATAAAAACTCTAATAGACAATAAAATGAATGCCGACCTAACTAAAATTCAAAGCCTTTCTTTTAATGACCCATTACTTTTTGATAAAATGGACTCTACTACATTAGAAACCAGTGATTATAAAGGTACTTTAGATATGTTGAGTGAGGAAATGCTCGTGGATTTTCCGGCAGGCCCTGATATCAACTACACTGTTAAAAACGTTCATTCTTCAATGGAAGATTCTTTAAGTCCAGCATTTTATATGATACCAACAATAGATAACTATGAAAAAAATGTAATATATGTTAATGGTGAAACAGATATACAAAACGCTGGCACATGAAGGATATCCTGGACATATGTATCAAAATACATTTTTTGCATCTACAAATCCTAGTAAGATTAGATTACTTTTTGATGTAACTGGATATAGTGAGGGGTGGGCTACATATGTAGAAATTTATTCCTATGAACTTGCTGGTTTAGATGAAGACTTGGCTGTTGCCATGGAAGCAAATCTTTCATATACCCTTGGAATATATTCACTTATAGATATTGGCATAAATTATGAAGGTTGGTCTAAAGAATATACAGATAATTACTTAGATTCTCTGGGAATAACATCCAAAGAAGCTAAAAAAGAAATTTTTGAAATCATGGTAGGAAGTCCTGGAAACTATTTAAATTATTATTTTGGATATTTAGAAATTCTTGAATTAAAAAATCTAGCTAGAAAAGAAGCCGGAAATAATTTTACAAATCTAGAATTTAATACTTTTCTTTTAGAAACTGGTCCTGCTTCCTTTGATTTATTAGAAGAACAATTATATATATGGTACAAATAAGGTTCTCAAATTGAGAACCTTTTTCACTTTATTCTTCATTTTTATGTTTTAATATATAATCTTCGTATCTTTTTTCTGCTGCTTTCATTTCTTCTGTTTCATGTTCCTCGAAATTTTTAGCAATTTTACTTGTATCCATTTGTTCCAACAATTTTTGCATTTCATCTAGATCAAATAATTCATCACTCATATGGCAGCCTCCTTAATATAATTGTTCACCATTACTGTCTACAACTACTATAACTGGAAATCCTTCAACTTCAAGTTCTCTAATTGCTTCTGTTCCTAAATCATCATATGCAATAACTCTACTCTTTTTAATCTTTTTTGAAAGTAATGCTCCCGCTCCGCCAACAGCTGCAAAATAAACAGATCCTGTATTTTTTATTGCTTCTATTACTTCCTTTGAGCGTTTTCCTTTTCCAATCATACCCTTTAATCCCAACTCTAAAAGTTTAGGAGTGTATTTATCCATTCTTGATGATGTAGTAGGTTCCAGCTGAACCAATAATTTTTCCTTCTCTTGCTGGTGTTGGACCTAAATAGTAAATAATATTATTTTCTAAATCAATAGGTATTTCTTTTCCTTCTACAATTGATTCAAACATTCTTTTATGGGCAGCATCTCTTGCAGAATATATTTTGCCTGTGATATAAACATAATCACCTGCTTTTAATTGTTTTGTATCCTCAACTTTTAAAGGAGTTTCTACAAAAATATCATTATTATCGTTTTTTCTAATCAAATTATCATCTCACCTTATATAAGTCTTTTTATGTGTCTATTTACATGACAACAAATATTAACCGCTACAGGTAATCCTGCTATGTGGGTTGGATATGTTTCTATGTTTACACCTAAGTGCTGTAACTTTTCCACCAAGACCACCTGGACCAATACCAAGCTCGTTTATACTTTCGAGTAATTCTTCTTCCATCTCTTTAATATGCTCAAGCTTTGAGTATGAACCTACTTCTCTGGTTAGGGCTTTTTTTGAAAGTATTGTTGCTTTTTCAAATGTACCACCAATACCTACACCTACTACTATAGGTGGGCAGGCATTTGGACCAGCTTCTTTAACTGCATCAATCACAGCATTTTTTACACCTTCTGCTCCATCAGCTGGTTTAAGCATATACACTTTGCTCATATTTTCACTTCCGAATCCTTTTGGTGCCAAAGTAATTTCGATATTATTTCCAGGAACTATTTCATAATGAATTACTGCTGGAGTATTGTCATTGGTATTTTGTCGAATAATTGGATCACTAACAACTGATTTTCTTAAATAACCTTCTTTATAACCAAGTCGAACACCTTCATTAACAGCATCTTCAATATTTCCTTCTACTAAAACAACATCCTGACCGATTTTTAAAAATACTACAGCCATTCCTGTATCCTGACAAATAGGAATCATTTCAGTACCTGCTATTTCAAGGTTTTCTCTTAATTGTCCAAGTACTTTTTTTCCTCTTTCAGAAGTTTCATTTTTTTGTGCATTATCTATAGCTAGCTTCATATCCTTAGATAAAAAATGATTTATTTCAATGCACATATCTTTAATAGTATTAGTAACTTCTTTTACCTTAACTTTCCTCATTAGACTCTTCTTCGATTTCCTCTATTTCTTCTGGTTTTAGTCTGTCTCTTACTTTTGCAATACTAGCAACAGAAATATCATCTTCAACATTCATATTAATAAGTTTAACGCCTGAGGTACTTCTACCTATTACTGAAATTCCACATACTTCCATTCTAATGATAATTCCTTCAGTTGTTATTATCATAATTTCGTCATCGTCATTAACTGCTTTACATCCAACTACTTTTCCTGTTTTTTCTGTTATTTTATAACAAATAACACCTTTTCCACCTCTATTTTGAATTTTAAATTCATCAACTAGCGTTCTTTTACCCATTCCATTTTCAGAAACAATCAATACTGCTTCGCCTTGGGTATTTAATTGCATCGCTACTATTTCATCATCAGTAGAGAGTCTCATACCAATAACACCCATAGAAGTTCTACCTGTTTTACGAACATCATTTTCATTAAATCTTATGCATTGACCCTGTTTTGTAAATAAAATAACATCTTTCTCGTTATCCGTTATTTTTACTTCTATCAATTCATCTTCTTCTCTAAGAGTTATAGCCTGAAGACCATTTTTTCTAATATTTCCATATTCCTGAAGTGAAGTTTTCTTAACCATGCCACCTTTTGTAGCCATCATTAAGAATTTATCTTCTCCATATTCTTTTATAGGAATAACAGCACTTATTTTTTCACCAGGTAATAGTTGAAGTAAATTTATTATTGCCATACCTCTTGCTGTTCTTCCTGCTTCTGGAATTTCATAGGCTTTTAATCTATATACTTTTCCACTGTTCGTAAAGAACATAATATAATGGTGTGTAGTAGTCATTAAAAGATCTTCTATACAGTCTTCTTCTATAGTCTGCATTCCTTTTATTCCTCTACCACCTCTGTTTTGACTTTTGAAATTATCTATAGTCATTCTCTTAATATAACCAAGACTTGTCATAGCAATAACAGTGTTTTCTTCTTGAATTAAATCTTCCATAGAAATATCAAATTCATCAAAACCTATAGTTGTTCTTCTTTCATCAGAAAATTTATTTCTAACTATCAAAAGTTCATCTTTAATTACAATTAATAATTTATTTTCATCTGCTAAAATTGCTTTCAATTCTGCAATTTTTTCTAGAAGTTCTTTTAATTCCGCTTCAAGTTTCTCTCTTTCCAAACCTGTTAAGGCACGAAGTCTCATGTCTACGATTGCTTGAGCCTGAACTTCTGTTAAACCAAATCTTTCAATTAATCCTTCTTTAGCATCTTGTGTAGTTCTTGAACCTCTTATTATTTTAATTACTTCATCTATATTATCTAAAGCTATTATTAAACCTTGTAAAATATGAGCTCTTTCTTCTGCTTTGTTTAATTCAAATTTTGTTCTTCTTGTTACAACTTCTTTCTGATGATCAATATAATACTTAAGCATTTGTTGTAAATTTAAAATTCTTGGCTGATTATTTACAAGAGAAAGCATAATTACACCAAAAGTATCCTGTAATTGAGTATGTTTATATAATTGATTTAAGATGACATTTGAATTTGCATCCCTTCTTAACTCAATTACTATTCTCATTCCACTTTTATCTGATTCGTCTCTTAAATCAGTTATACCATCAATTTTTTTGTCTTTTACAAGTTCAGCTATTTTTTCAATAACTCTTGCTTTATTAACCATGTAAGGTAATTCTGAAACAATAATTCTATCTTTACCTTTTTCCATTGGCTCAATAGTGCTTACTGCTCTAACACGGATTTTTCCTCTCCCTGTTCTATATGCTTCTTCGATACCTCTTCTTCCAAGGATTGTTCCACCTGTTGGAAAATCTGGCCCTTTAACTATTTCAATTAATTCGTCTAATGATACTTCTCTATCTTCTTCAACCTGAGAATCAATCATTTTAATTACAGCATCAATTATTTCACCAAGATTATGAGGTGGAATATTTGTTGCCATACCTACAGCAATACCGCTTGTTCCATTTACTAATAAATTTGGATATCTTGCAGGTAAAACTACAGGTTCTTTCTCTGTTTCATCAAAGTTTGGTGCAAAATCTACTGTGTCTTTATTTATATCAGAAAGCATTTCCATAGATATTTTACTAAGTCTTGCTTCTGTATAACGCATTGCTGCTGGACCATCTCCATCGACTGAACCAAAATTTCCATGACCATCTACAAGTGTATATCTAGTAGACCAATGTTGAGCAAGATTAACAAGTGCTCCGTAAATAGAGCTATCTCCATGTGGATGATACTTACCCATTGTGTCACCGACAATACGCGCACATTTTCTGTGTGGTTTGTCAGGTCCATTATTTAATTCTATCATAGAAAATAAGACTCTTCTTTGTACTGGCTTCAGACCATCTCTTACATCTGGTAATGCTCTTGAAGCGATTACACTCATGGCATAATCTATATATGATTTCTCCATGGTTTTCTTTAAGTCTACTTCTTTTATCTTGTCAAAAATGTTTTCGTCCATCTTTGGTCCTCCGATTTTCTATATATCCAAATTTTCAACATATTTTGCATTAAGTTCAATAAATTCTCTTCTTGGTTCCACTTGGTCACCCATCAAAGTAGTAAAAGTAAGGTCAACATCAGTTGATTCTTCTTCATCTATCATTACTTTCAATAAAATTCTCTTTTCTGGATCCATGGTTGTATCCCAAAGCTGCTCTGCATCCATTTCACCAAGACCTTTATATCTTTGAATTTTATTGTTTGTATCCCTACCTATTTCTGAAAGAATATCATTTAATTCTTTATCACTATATGCATAATACGATTTTTTATTTTTTGAAACCAAATATAGTGGCGGTTGAGCAAGATAAACATATCCTTGTTTTATAAGTTCTGGCATAAATCTATAGAAAAATGTCAACAACAATGTGCTAATATGTGCTCCATCAACATCCGCATCAGTCATTATGATTATTTTATGATATCTTAATTTTGAAATATCAAAATCATCATGAATTCCTGTTCCAAAAGCAGTAATCATTGCTTTTATTTCTGCATTAGCCAAAATTTTATCGATTCTAGCTTTCTCAACATTTAAAATTTTTCCTCTAAGTGGAAGGATTGCTTGAGTATTTCTTGATCTAGCTGTTTTAGCAGAACCACCCGCTGAATCTCCTTCGACCAAATATATTTCACAGTTTTCTGGATTTTTATCTGAACAGTCTGCAAGCTTTCCAGGAAGTGCACTTCCTTCTAATGCTGTCTTTCTTCTTGTTAAATCTCTTGCTTTTCTTGCTGCGTCCCTTGCTCTTTGAGCCATTATTGATTTTTCTAAAATTCTTCTAGCTACAGTTGGATTTTGCTCAAGAAAATATCTAAGTTGTTCACTTAAAACACTATCTACTGCTCCTCTTGCTTCACTGTTTCCAAGTTTTTGTTTTGTCTGACCTTCAAATTGTGGATTTTCAACTTTAATACTAATAATTGCTGTTAATCCTTCCCTTATATCTTCACCTGAAAGATTTTGCTCATTATCTTTTAATAATTTTCCTTTTCTTGCATAATCATTAAAAGTTTTTGTCAGTGCTCTTTTAAAACCTTCTAAGTGAGTACCACCTTCAGGAGTATTAATATTGTTAACAAAACTATATACACTTTCTGTATAAGAATCATTGTGCTGCATAGAAATCTCAACATATACATTATCTTTTTCTGCTTCAAAATATAAAACATCTTCAAATAAAGGCGTTTTTCCCTTGTTTAAATATGAAACAAATTCTTTTATACCACCTTCATAATGAAAAGTCTTTTCTTTTTCGCTTTCTTGTCTTGTATCTCTAAGAACGATTTTAAGACCTTTTGTTAAAAAGGCCATTTCTCTAAGTCTTCTTTCTAATATTTCATATTCATAAACTGTTTCTTCAAAAATACCTTTATCAGGAAGAAAAGTAACTTCTGTTCCAGTTTTGTCTAGAGGACATTCTCCAACAACTTCTAATTTCCCCTCAGGTTTACCAATAAAATATTTTTGTCTATGAACTTTTCCATCTCTATATACTTTAACTTCTAACCACTCTGATAGAGCATTTACAACAGAAGCTCCAACACCATGTAGACCTCCGGATACTTTGTATCCTCCACCACCAAATTTACCTCCTGCATGTAAAATTGTAAAAACAACCTCTACAGCTGGCAATCCAGTTTTCTTATTTATTCCTGTTGGAATACCTCTTCCATCGTCAGTAACAGTAATTGAATTATCTTTGTTAATTTGGACATCTATTGTTTTGCAATATCCTGCCAAAGCTTCATCAACTGCGTTATCAACGATTTCATATACCAAATGATGAAGTCCTTTTGACGAAGTACTACCAATATACATACCCGGTCTTTTTCTAACTGCCTCTAATCCTTCAAGAATTTGAATATTATTTTCATCATATGTATTAGTCGTATTGCTCATTTTTGCTCCTTTCCAAAGCAAATTCACCTTTTTTAACAAAAAAATCTTTATGTTTTTTAAGGCTTTCTTCTATAATTTCTTCCGTTCCAGTGCATGTTATTATGGTTTGATTTTCTTCTAAAACTTTTAATAACTGTTTTTGTCTTTCTCCATCTAATTCAGAAAAGACATCATCTAATAATAATACTGGATTTTCTTTTTTTATGTTTTTTATAATTTCAATTTCAGATAATTTTAATGAAAGTGCACATGTCCTTTGTTGACCTTGACTTCCATATTTTCTAATATCTTTATCTTTAATATAAAAACCTATATCATCTCTATGTGGTCCGGTTAAAGTAACTTTTTGCCTGTATTCTTTTTCATAATTATTTTTTAGTTCATTTTCAAAATTTTCAGGATCTACATTTGGTTCATAAACAATACTTATTTCTTCTAAACCTTTTGTTATTTCATAATGTATTTTTCCTGCAACTTGATTAACTTTTTTAATAAAATCCTGCCTGGTTTTAATTAATCTTTTTCCTGCTTCAACTAATTGTGTATTCAAAATTTCTAAAGTAATTTTTGAACTTTCTTTAAAATCAAGTTCTTTTAAAATTTTATTTCTTCCAGATAAAACTTTATTATATTTAATTAAATCATTAACATATACTTTATCAATTTGACAAAGTTCCATATCTATAAATTTTCTTCTATCCTGAGGTGATCTTTTTATTATATCCAAATCCTCAGGTGAAAAAATAACAACATTTAAAATTCCAAATAATTCACTTACTTTTTTAACAGGAATTCCGTTAATAGCAATCCCTTTTTTCTTGTTATGTTTTATATGAATATCTATTCTTACAGGAGTACCTTTTTTTAATGCTTTTAATTTGATATGTGATTCTTCTCTATCAAACTTTATTAATTCATTATCTTTATTTCCTCTATGAGACTTAGCCATTGCGCAAATATAAATTGATTCCAAAAAATTTGTTTTTCCTTGTGCATTATCTCCATGAAAAATATTAACTCCTGAATCTAAGTCAGCTTTAGTATATTCATAATTTCTAAAATTTTCAATTTCTACGGATTCAATTACCATTTATTTTAATTTCTTCTCCATTGTAGGAAACTATTTCGCCACCACGAAGTTTTTTTCCTCTTTGAAATTCTACTTTCCCATTTACTTTAACAAGTCCTCTTTCTATTACTACTTTTGCATCAAGACCTGAACCAACTAAACCTGCCGCTTTTAAAGCTTGACCTAATTTTATATATTCTTCTCTAATATTAATTATTTCCATATTTACCTCTTTTAAATATAATTAGCTAAAGTTTACTGGTAAAATAAGATAAGTATATTTTCCTTCACTTTCTTTTATGAAACATGGTGCTTTTGGATTTACAAAATACATATCTATTTCCTCTTCATCTATAACTCTTAATGCATCAATTATAAATTTAGGATTGAAACCAATTTTAATATCTTTTCCTTCTTTTTCAATAGATAAGTTTTCTTCCATTGATCCAGTAGTTGTATCAATTCTAACTTCAGTACTATTATCTTCAATTGTAATAATTATAGGTTTTTTATCACCTTCTCTAATTAATAGAGATGCTCTTTCTATACAATCAAATAATTCCTTTTTATTTATTTTAATCTTTGTTTCATAGTCACTAGAAAGCATTTGATCAATTTTAAAATATTCACCTTCTATTAACCTAGAAACAACTTTTGTTTTGTTAAATTCAAATAGTATATGATTATTAGTAAAAAATATTTTTACTATTTCTTCTGCTTCACCAGATAATATTTTGCTTATTTCAACTAAAGTTTTTCCTGGAACAATTACTTTTATATTTTCAAAAGCTTCTTTTAATTTAATCTTTCTAATTGAAATTCTATGACCATCTAAAGAAGTAACTTTCAGTTCATCTTCTTTTACTTCAAATAATTCTCCAGTCATTAATTTATTATTATCATTATCAGCAATTGAAAAAATTGTTTGTCTTATTATTTCTTTTAAAGAGAACTGAGAAATAAAAATACTTTTTTCTTTTTCAACTTCAGGTAAAAAAGAAAACTCCTCACTTCTTTTACCAACAATATTAAAAACTGCTTTTTCACATGTTATTGTTGTTTCTAAACTTTCATCAACATTAATGGTAATATTATTTTCTGGAAATTTTCTTACTATTTCAGATAATATCTTTGCATCAAGAGCTACAATACCTCTTTCTAATATTTCTCCTTCTACAATTGTTTCAATTCCCACTTCCATATCATTAGAAATTAATTTTATGTTTTCTTCAGAAGCATCGATAACAATACTTTCTAGAATAGACATAGTTGTTCTTGTTGGAACTGCTTTTAAAGAAATATTAACTGCATTTAATAAATTACTTTTTGAGCATACGATTTTCATTTGTGTATAACTCCTTTCACATGTTTGGAATATATATATATATATTAAATTAGTCGTATTAGTAATAGGTGTTGTTAATTTGTTAAAAACTAATATTTTTACTTAAAATAAAGGATTTTTCAAATTAAAAACATGTTAATAAAAAAAGATAAGTGGTTAATAATTTTATAGTTATAAACATCAAAAAATTTATTTATTAAGTTATAAAAAGTTATCCACATCTACAAACATTATAAAGTTAAAAAAATGAGGAAAACTAATTTGGAACAATTTTCTTCTTTATTATATTGACTATCTTTTTAGTGTCTTCATTTTTTTCAATTTCTTTTTGAATTTTTTCTACTCCATATATAATAGTAGTATGATCTCTTCCTCCAAGTAAAGAACCAATTGAATCTTGAGATACATCAGTTAAAGCTCTACAAAGGTACATAGAAATCTGTCTAGGAAAAACAATTTCTTTATTTTTCTTTTTAGAAGCCAGGTCATCTTTTGTTACATTAAAATGTTCTGCAACTGTTTCTATTATAAAAGAAGGAGATATTTCTTTGTTTTCTTCAGGATAAATAATATCTTTTAAAACAGTTTCAGCATATTCTACATCTATTTCTTTTTTTGAAAGTTTTGAATGAGCAATGATTTGAGTAAGAGCTCCTTCAAGTTCTCTAATATTTGAATTAATATTGTTTGCAATATATTGAAGAACAGCATTATCAATGATAATTCCTTCTGTTTCTTCTTTTTTCTTTAAAATAGCCATTCTAGTTTCGTATGTTGGTGGCTGTATATCTACAGTAAGTCCACTTGCGAAACGAGATCTAAATCTTTCTTCTAATGTTTCAAATTCTTTTGGTGGTTTATCAGAAGAAATAATAATTTGTTTTTTTGCTTCTCTAAGAGAATTAAAAGTATGGAAAAATTCCTGCTGTGTTGAGTCCTTACCTATTATAAACTGAATATCATCTATAAGAAGAACATCAATATTTCTATATTTTTTTCTAAATGCAATATTTGCAGATTGATTTTCATTTCTAATAGAATCAATTAGTTCATTTGTAAATTCTTCACTTGTAACATAAAGAACCTTTGCTTTAGGATTTCTTTCAAGAATAAAATGAGCAATTGACTGCATAAGATGTGTTTTTCCTAAACCAACTCCTCCATATATAAAAAGAGGATTATATATTTTTGCTGGAGATTCAGCAACTGCTAAAGAAGCAGCATGAGCAAGATTATTATTTTCTCCAACAACAAATGAATCAAATGTGTAAGCAGGATTTAGATTTGCTTCTTCATAAATTTCATTTCTTGGTTCAACTGATATTGAAAATAATGAAGATTTATTTTCTTCAACATCTGGTGGAAGAATGAAATCAATATCCAAAGGAAGTGATGTAACTTCTTCTATAGTAACTTTTAAAGGAAGATAATATTTTTTTTGAATAATATTAAGTCCTTCAAGTTCTTCAGGAACTAAAACCTTTAAAGTGTTGTCTTCTACGGAAAATGGCTTAAGAGGGAAAATCCAAGTTTTAAAAGAAACGTCAGAAAGATCATATTCTAACTTTAAAACTCGCAATATTTCTGACCATTTTTCTTTAATTATGTCTATCATTTTTTTGGCCTCCCTATGTAAAATTTATCAAAAAATAAATAAAAACATACATATATATATTATACTAAAAACGCTAAATTATCAATGGATATTATAAGTTTGTTGTAATATTTTTGTTTACAATAATATTATAATTGTTAATAAAAAAGTTCTTAAAAACTTCATAATGTTAATAAAATATCTATAAATATACAATAAACCCCCAAAAAAATAAAGAGTTATCCACAAGTTATCCACAAACTGTGTAAATCTTTATGTAAATCATATATGTTTAAAATATAATAAAGTGCTTGACGATAAAAGTATTTCTGAATATAATTGAAATGATATCTTCATAAATAGAGGAGGTGAAAGAGTATGAAAATGACATTTCAACCTAAAAAGAAATCAAGAGCAAGAGTACATGGATTCAGAGCTAGAATGGCAACAGCTGGTGGAAGAAAAGTATTAGCTGCAAGAAGAGCAAAAGGAAGAAAAAAATTATCAGCTTAGACCGCAGTAAAGTGGTCTTTCTTCTTTTTGTAAATAATACGGAGAAGCAATGAAAAACAAGGATTTCAAAGAAATATATAATAATGGAAAATCATATGCAAATAAATATTTAGTTATGTATGTTTTGAAAAATAATAAAGAAGATATAGACATTGGAATATCCGTTAGTAAAAAAGTTGGTAACAGTGTGATAAGACACAGAGTTACAAGATTGATTAGAGAGAGCTATAGGCTCAATAAAGAAAAGTTTAATAGTGGTTTAAACTTAGTTATAATTGCTAGAGTTGGGGCAAAAGGAAAAGGTCTAGAAGAAATACAGAGTGCATTATTACATTTAGGTAAGTTGCATGGAATTTTAAGAGAGACGAAGTAATGAAAATTTCGAATTTTGCAAAGAAAATATTATTGGGCATGATTAGATTTTATAGAAAGTACTTATCAGGTTTAAAAAGAACGACAAGCTGTAAGTATTTTCCAACATGCTCGCAATATGCAATAGAAGCAATTGACAAATATGGACCATTAAAAGGATTGTATTTGGCAATAAAAAGATTTTTAAGGTGTAATCCGTTTTCAAAAGGAGGTTTTGATCCGGTACCTTAATATAAGGAGGAAAAAGAGTGTTTAATTTTGTGGCAACGTGTAGTAACATTCCAGTTATAGGACCAGTTATAGACTTTATAGCATATATATTTGGTTATTTAATGGCTGGTTTATATTGGGTTTTTGATTCAATAGGAATTGCTAATATAGGTTTATGTATAATATTTTTTACTATTATTATAAGATTTGCTATGGCACCGTTAACATTTAAACAGCAAAAGTTTTCAAAAATTTCTGCTGCAATAAATCCGGAAATCCAGGCAATTCAAAAGAAATATAAAGGAAAGAAAGATAATGAGTCAGTTGCAAAAATGCAAGCTGAGACAAAAGAAGTTTATTCAAAATATGGAACTTCACAAACAGGTGGATGTTTACAGTTAGTAATTCAGATGCCTATATTCTTTGCTTTATATCAGGTAATTAGAAGTATTCCAACATATGTACCAAATGTATATTCATTATATGAAAAAATTGCTAATAACTTATCAAGCAATTATGTAACAGATGTTTTAGGAGCATCAGGTACAGGAACAGATTTAACAGATAATATTGTTGAAAAATTGGCGGCTTTTACTGCTAATAGTTGGCAGACACTTATAGATGCTGCAGGAAATTCAGGAGCAGCAGCAATAATTCAAGAAAATTATATTAAAATTGATAAAATAAATTCATTCCTTGGAATGAATCTTGGTGAATCTCCTTGGTCAATGATAACATCAGGTATTGTATGGGCTGCATTAATACCTCTAGTAGCAGGTGGAGCACAGTTTATCAGTACTAAACTTACTCCTATGAACCAGGCAAGTCCTATGGGAAGCGAAAATTCAATGGCTTCATCAATGAGAACAATGAATTATATTATGCCGTTGATGTCAGTATTCTTCTGTTTAACATTGCCTGCTGGTCTAGGATTATATTGGACATTCAGTAGTATTACACAAGTTGTTACACAAATGATATTTAACAGACATTTCAATAATGAAGGAATAGATGTTTTAATTGAAAAAAGTGTTGCTAGAGCAAATAAGAAAAAAGCAAAAAAAGGTATTCCTGCAAAAACAGTAACAAGTGCAGCGACAAAAAGCACAAAAAGTATAAACAGCAGTAATACAAATAATACAAAAAAAGATACAAATACAAATCCTGTAAAAGGAACAGCAAAACCAGGAAGTTTAGCTGCGAAAGCTGGAAGAACTGCACAAACAAATAATAAAAAGAAATAGAGGTGTAAACCATGGATTATATAGAGATATCAGCTAAAACCGTTGACGAAGCTATAACAGAAGCTCTTATAAAAATGGAAACAACCAGCGATAAAATAGAGTATGAAGTAATAGAAAAAGGTAGCGGTGGAATACTTGGAATAGGAAGTAGAACGGCAAAAATCAGAGCTAGAAAAAAATGTAATATTTCAGATACGACAACTGAATTTTTAAATAAAGTTTTTGACGCAATGGATATGACTGTTAAAATAGAGGTAGAAGTTGACGAAGATGAAAAGTTGGTAAGTATAAATTTACTAGGAACAGAGATGGGTGTTTTAATAGGAAAAAGAGGTCAGACTTTAGATTCACTTCAATATCTGGTAAGCTTAGTAATTAATAAACAAAAAGAAAGTTATTACAGAGTAAAAATAGACACTGAAAATTATAGGGAAAGAAGAAAAGAAACACTAGAAAATTTAGCTAGAAATATTGCTTATAAAGTAAAAAGAACAAAAAGAAGTGTTTCATTAGAACCAATGAATCCTTATGAAAGAAGAGTTATACATTCATCATTACAAAATGATAAGTATGTTACAACAAAAAGTGAAGGTGAAGAACCTTATAGAAGAGTAGTAATCATCTTAAAGAAATAGTTTATTCAAACACCTTGGACTTAAATACTAGTTTAAGGTGTTTACTTTTATGGAGAAAAATATGAGTGAATCACAAACAATCGCAGGAATTTCAACTTCAATGAATAATTCAGGAATTGGAATTATTAGAATAACAGGAAATGAATCTTTTGATATAATAAAAAAGATATTCAAACCAATGAATCAAAACAAGGATATAGAAAATGCAAAATCTCATACTGTTCATTATGGAAATATAATTGATGGTGATCAAGTAATAGATGAAGTATTAGTTTTAATAATGAAAGCTCCACATACTTATACTAGAGAAAATACTGTGGAAATTGATTGCCATGGTGGAGTTTATGTAGTAAAAAAAATATTAGAGCTAGTAATAAAAAATGGAGCCAGAACAGCAGAACCAGGAGAATTTACTAAAAGAGCATTTTTAAATGGACGAATAGATTTATCCCAGGCAGAAGCCGTTATTGGAATTATTAACTCACAAAACGAGTTTGCTTTAAAAAGTTCAATAAAACAGTTAAAAGGTGATGTTTCTGATAAAATAATACAAATGAGAAGCATTATCATTAATCAAATAGCATTTATAGAATCAGCATTAGATGATCCTGAACATATAAGTGTTGATGGATATGGAAAAGAACTACTACCAAAAGTAGTTAACATAAAATCAGAGATAGAAGAGCTGATAAAAACTTCAGATAATGGAAGAATATTAAGTGAAGGAATAAATACGGTAATATTAGGAAAACCAAACGCAGGTAAGTCTTCTTTTTTAAATACATTATTAGGTGAAGACAGAGCAATTGTTACAGATATTGAGGGAACAACAAGAGATATATTAGAAGAAAAAATCAGACTTTCAGAGGTTTGTCTTAATATTATTGATACAGCAGGAATTAGAAAAACATCAGACATAATAGAAGAAATAGGTGTAAATAAAGCAAAAGAGTATGCAGGCCAGGCAGATTTAATTTTATATGTTGTGGATGGATCAAAACATTTAGATGAAAATGATAAAGAGATTATTAAGTTTATAAAAGATAAAAAAGCACTAGTATTAATTAATAAAGTAGATTTAAATAATATTGTAACTAAAGATGAAATCGAAAGCATAACAAACAAAAAAGTATTACAAATCTCAGTAAAAGAAAAAACAGGAATAAAAGAGTTTGAAAATGAAATACATGATATGTTTTATTCAGGAGAGATTTCATTTAATGATGAGATATATATTACAAACATTAGACATAAAGAAGCACTAGTGAATGCTAAAGAGAGTCTTGAGATGGTCGTAAAAAGTATAGAGGATGATTTACCAGAAGATTTCTTTTCTATTGATTTAATGAATTCTTATGAAGAGCTAGGAAAAGTAATAGGAGAATCAATAGAAGAAGATTTAGTTAACGAAATATTTAGTAAATTTTGCATGGGCAAATAAAGGTGGAAATTATGAGTATTTTAAAAGAAAACTATGATGTGATAGTAGTAGGGGCAGGACATGCTGGATGTGAAGCAGCTTTAGCCTCTGCCAGACTTGGATTGGAAACAATAGTTTTTACAGTGAGTGTAGACAGTATAGCGTTGATGCCATGTAACCCCAATATAGGTGGGTCTTCAAAAGGACATCTCGTAAGAGAAATAGATGCTCTTGGTGGAGAAATGGGGAAAAATATTGATAAAACATATATACAGTCTAAAATGCTAAATGCATCAAAAGGTCCAGCCGTTCATTCTCTTAGAGCACAGGCTGATAAACTGGAATACACAAAAGAAATGAGAATAGTTCTGGAAAATACAGATAACCTTACAATTAAACAAGGAGAGGTTTCAGAACTTATAGTTGAAAATAAAAAAATAGTAGGAGTTAAAACAACTTCAAATGCTGAATATTTTGCTAAATCTGTAGTTCTTGCAACAGGAACATATTTGAAAGCAAGATGTATTTATGGAGATATTAGTAGTTATACAGGACCAAATGGTTTACAGGCAGCAAATTATTTAACAGAATCCTTAAAAGAAAATGGAATTAAAATTAATAGATTTAAAACTGGAACACCGGCAAGAGTAGATAGTAGAAGCATTGATTTTAGTGTAATGGAAGAGCAGTTTGGAGATGAAAGAGTTGTGCCATTTTCATTTTCATCAGATCCAGATGAAATACAAAGAGATCAGATATCTTGTTGGCTTACTTATACAAATGAAGAAACACATAGAATAATACAAGAAAATATTCATAGATCACCTTTGTTTTCAGGAGCCATAGAAGGAACAGGTCCTAGATACTGTCCTTCTATAGAAGATAAGGTAGTTAAATTTGAAGATAAAAATAGACATCAGGTTTTTATAGAACCTGAAGGAAGATATACAAATGAAATGTACTTAGGTGGTATGTCTAGTTCTTTACCAGAAGATGTACAGTATAAAATGTATAGAAGTGTAAAAGGTTTAGAAAATGTAAATATAGTAAGAAATGCATATGCGATAGAGTATGATTGTATAAATTCAAAACAACTACTTCCAACTTTAGAATTTAAGGAAATTAGTGGTTTATTTAGTGCAGGTCAATTTAACGGAAGTTCTGGTTATGAAGAAGCTGCAGCACAAGGATTAGTAGCAGGAATAAATGCAGCATTAAAGGTAAAAGGAAAAGATTTAATAGTAATTGATAGATCCCAAGGATACATAGGAGTATTAATAGATGATCTAGTAACAAAAGAAAATTTCGAACCTTACAGAATGATGACATCAAGAGCGGAATATAGATTATTATTAAGGCAGGATAATGCAGATATAAGGTTATCAAAAATTGGTTTTGAAGCGGGATTAATAAGTAATGAGTTTTATAATTCTGTAGAGGAAAAAATAAAACTAATTGAAGAAGAAATAAAAAGATTAGAAAAAATACCTATAGGGGCAAATAAAAAGGTGCAGGAATTTTTGGCGAAAGTTGGAAGTTCACCTTTAAAGACAGGGACAACATTAGCAGATCTAATAAGAAGACCAGAATTAAACTATGAACTCTTAATAGAATTTGACCCTGAAAGAAAGACTTTGAAAGAGGATGTTATAAACCAAATAAATATAAATATTAAATATGATGGTTATATTAAAAGACAAATAAAACAGGTTGAACAATTTAAAAAATTAGAAAAGAAAAAATTAGATGAAAATTTTGATTATTCAAAAATTAGCGGGTTAAGAAATGAAGCCAAACAAAAGTTAAATGAATATAAGCCAATCTCAATAGGGCAGGCCTCAAGAATTTCAGGAGTTTCCCCAGCGGATATTTCAGTGTTATTAATATACATGGAGCAAAATAAATAAAATGAAAGAATTAATAAAAAAAACAGGAATAGAACTATCAGAAATGCAGCTAGAACAGTTCGAAAAATATTATGAGTTTTTAATAGAAAAAAACAAAGTAATGAATTTAACAGGGATAACTAAAAGAGATGAAGTAATAGAAAAGCATTTCGAAGATAGTCTTTCAATATCAAAAATTGTAGATCTTAAAAAAGTTAAAAAAGTAATTGATGTTGGAACAGGAGCCGGGTTTCCGGGAGTGCCACTAAAAATTGCTTTTCCGCATTTAGAAATTGTTTTACTAGATTCATTAAATAAAAGAATAGAATTTTTAAAAGAATTAATAGAAAAGCTAAAAATTACAAATATTTATCCTCTTCATGAAAGAGCTGAAGTTTTAGCAAAAGATAGTGAATATCGTGAGCAGTTTGATATTTGTACTTCTAGAGCAGTAGCCAATCTAAGCACTTTAAGTGAATACTGTTTGCCCTTTGTAAAAATTAATGGATATTTCATATCTTATAAATCGGGTAATTTTAAAGAAGAATTAAACCAAGCTAAAAACCCAATTCAAACTTTAGGCGGAAAAATTGAAAGAGTAGAGGAATTTAAGCTTAGTGATAGAGAAAATACAAGAAGTTTGATAAAAATAATTAAAGAAAACCAAACACCTGGTAAATATCCTAGAAAAGCAGGAGCACCACAAAAATCACCGTTAAAATAGTGTTTGCTAATAAATTAAACCGTATGTTATAATATTTAAGTGTTTATAAAAACATTTTATTTGGAGGCTTATATGCAAAACAAGGAAAAATTGCCAACAAAATATTTATTAAAAAGACTTGAGGCTATTTCTGAAGAAAAAGAAATAAAAGCAGCATTAAATGAAAGCGTAGAAGAATTAGAATTTGAAGAGTTAGAGGTGAAAAAAGCCTTAAAGGTCTTAAAAACACTAACAAAAAATATAACATCTGATAAAATTGCCAGTGAAAACTACGGCATTAAAATATTAGAACAGCAGGAAAATGAAAGACAAAGAATTGCTAGAGAATTACATGATTCAACGGTGCAGGTATTAACAAATCTTGTTCATAAAACAGAGTTATGTGCAAAAATAATGGATGTAGATTTAATTCGGGCAAAATTGGAACTTGAAATAATAAACAGTACAATTAGATATACAATAAATGACATGAGAAATATAATACATGACTTAAGACCAATGTCGTTTGATGACTTTGGACTTGATATAACTTTAGACAGAGTTGTAAGTCAAATAAGATCAAATACAGATATTCAAATACATTTAGATGTAATAGGTGAAAAGAAACCTATATCCTCAGTTTTATCTTTAACTTTAGTAAGAATAATTCAAGAGGCATGCAATAATAGTATTAAACATTCTGAGGCAGAAAATGTGTATATTACGTTTTCCTACGAGGATGAAACAATATTTTTATCAATCAGAGATGATGGAAAAGGTTTTGATGTAAAAAAAGTAGAAAACAACGGGAACAGAGGCTTCGGAGTTTCAATAATGAAAGAAAGAGCAGTTTTATTATCAGGGGATTTAAAAATAACAAGTGTAAAGAATAAAGGGACAAACATTGTATTAACAGTGCCTATTGTATAATAATTGTTAGGAGGAAAGCAAATGAGCATCAAAATATTGATAGCCGATGATCACTCTATGGTCAGGGAGGGACTTAAACAGCTACTAGAATTAGAAGGGGATTTTCAAGTTGTTTCTGAAGCAGCAAATGGAATGGAAGCATTAGAAAATATTAAAGCAACAAAGCCTGACATTTTATTATTAGATGTAAACATGCCAGTGATGAACGGATTAGAAATTCTTGCAAAAATCAAGCAAGAAAAAATAGGGGTTAAAGTGCTTATTCTAACAATACACAACGAAGTAGAATATTTATTAAAAGCAGTTGAGATAGGTTGTGATGGATACATATTAAAAGATTCAAATTCAACATTATTAAAAAGAGCAATTCATGCAGTTTATAATGGAGAAAGCTATATACAACCAGATCTAATACCTGTTTTGAATGCAGGACTAGCAAATAAAACAACTGTGAATAGTAAGTTAAGCGAACTGACAAAAAGAGAAATTGAAGTTTTAAAATTAATATCCGAAGGATTGTTTAATAAAGAAATTGCTTATAATTTAGAAATAAGCGAGAGAACAGTGAAAAATCATGTATCAAACATTTTCAAAAAAATAAATGTATCTGACAGAACTCAAGCAGCGGTATTTGCAATTAAAAACGGTTTAGTAAGTATTCATTAACAACAAGGAATGTTTCACGTGAAACATTCCTTTATTATTTGTTGATTTATTTGTTAAAACTCACTATAAAATTAAAAGTAAAACTATAGATATTAAATAAAAATAATGGTATAATGTTCTAGATAAAAAGGGAAAGGAATCATCATGGGACGAATAATAGCAATAGCTAATCAAAAAGGCGGGGTTGGAAAATCAACTACAGCAATAAATCTTACAGCGTGCCTAGCAGAAAAAGGAAAAAATGTTTTACTTGTAGATACAGACCCACAGGGAAATGCTACAAGTGGACTAGGAATAGACAAGACAAAATTAAAAAGAACAATTTATGATGTGTTTATCGGAAAAACTACAGCTAGAGACTGCATAATAAAAGATGTCTTTGAAAACATTTCGGTTCTTCCTTCCAATCCTAATTTGTGTGGAGCAGAGATAGACTTAATTGGTATTGAAAAAAGAGAGTATATTTTAAAAGGTGAAATTGAAAAAATTGCAGATAAATATGACTTCATTATTATAGATTGTCCTCCTTCTTTAAGTATGCTTACGGTAAATGCCATGACTACTGCAAATACAATATTAGTTCCAATCCAGTGTGAATATTATGCATTAGAAGGAATCACAGATTTAATGCATACAGTAGAGCTTGTAAAAAGAAGATTAAATCCTTCTTTAAAAATAGAGGGCGTTGTATTTACAATGTATGATGCCAGAACCAATTTATCTCTAGAAGTGGTTGAAAATGTAAAATCAAACCTTAGAGAAAGTATTTATAAAACGATAATACCAAGAAATGTTAGATTAGCAGAAGCACCAAGCTTTGGGCTCCCTATAAACCTATATGATCCGAAATCAGTAGGTGCTGAAAACTATAGACACCTTGCAGACGAAGTTATAAACAAGGATATGGATGCTATAGAAATTTTGGAGTTTAAAGAAAGGAAAAGATAACAATGGCAATTCAAAAAGGCAGAGGTTTAGGAAAAGGTTTAGATTCTTTAATACCTGAAACCATAGAAGAAGTTGAACAAATCAAAGCAGAAAACAATTTTGACAAAGATGCAGTATATCTTAAAATTTCAGAAGTTGAACCAAATAGAGAGCAACCTAGAAAAGAATTTAAAGAAGAAGCATTAGAAGAGTTATCAGAATCAATCAAACAGTTTGGAATAATACAGCCGATTTTAGTTCAAAAGAGAAAAGATTATTATGAAATAATTGCTGGTGAAAGACGTTGGAGAGCAGCAAGAAAAGCAGGCCTTAAAGAAGTCCCAGTAATTATAAAGGATTATACAGATAGAGAAATCGTAGAAATATCTTTGATAGAAAATATACAAAGAGAAAATCTTAATCCAATTGAAGAAGCTTTAGCATATAAAAAGTTATTAAATGAATATAACCTTAAACAGGAAGAAGTAGCTCAAAGAGTATCGAAAAGCCGTGTAGCAGTAACAAACACAATGAGATTACTAAAGCTTGCTGAAAAAGTTCAGCAAATGTTAGTAGAAGATTTAATTTCAAGTGGACATGCAAGAGCATTATTATCAATTGAAGATGAAGGTCTTCAATGTGAACTAGCAGAAAAAATCCATTTAAATAAAATGAGTGTTAGAGATGTGGAAAAAGCTATAAAAACCATTAACACACCAAAACCAGCTAATAAAAAGCCAAAGCCTGGAGAATTTGATTTTCTATATGAAGATGCGGCTAAAAAAATCGAAAGTGCACTTGGTACTAAAGTAAAAATTAACTTAAAAAGTCAGGGAAAAGGAAAAATCGAAATGGAGTTTTACTCTGACGAAGAACTTGATAGAATATTAGACTTAATGACTTCAATAAATAGATAGGGAGTAAATATATGAACAGTGAACTTTTAGAAACTTTAGGTTTAGAAACCATTGATCCTGCGTACTATTTAATGTGTGTTATAGGGATTTGTTTAATTCTACTAATATTTTTAATAGTTATGGCAGTTAAAGTTAAAAAAATGAAAAAGAAGTATATAAAGTTTTTAACAGGAAGTGATGGGGAAACCTTAGAAGAAGTTATATACAAAAGATTTGATGAAATAGACTTTTTGAAAAATGAACTAGAAAACAAAACAAAAGAAATAAAAGAAATAAGAAACACACTCACAAAAGCATTCCAAAAAATTGGTATAGTAAAATATGATGCTTTCAATGAAATGGGAGGGAAATTAAGTTTTTCTTTGGCACTATTGGACGAAGAAAACACAGGTTTTTTAATAAATGCAATGCACAGTAGAGAAGGTTGTTATACTTACATAAAGGAAATTGTCAAAGGGGAATCGGCAATTAATCTAGGAGAAGAAGAAAGAAAAGCATTAAATAACGCTATAGAAAACAAAGGAATCTAAGATGCATATTGTAAAAACGAACGATTTGGTTGGAAATGAAATACTGGCAAAACATGTTGTAAGTAAAACAGATATTATACTTATTTGTAAAGGCACTGTTTTGAAAAAAGATTATATACCTCGTTTAAATGAATTGGGTATAGAATATGTTGTTGTAGAAGACCAAATTGCGGAAGACCTTTCAGTAGAGAGAGAAATCCTGAAAAAGGAAGTTTTTGAGAATACAAAAAAAGTGGTAAGAAATCTACTAGAGCAACATGTTTATAAGCAAAGCAGAGGACTTACTAGACTTTGTGATGTTGCAGAAGAAATAATTCAAAATATTCTTTCTGAAGAAGAAATTCTTGAAAAGGTTACTGAAATAAGACAAGAAAGTACTGACATGTATTCTCACTCCATAAATGTTTGTGCACTATCAACTCTTTTGGCTCTTAAGCTTAATTATGAAAGAAAGAAAGTTGAAGATATTGCAAAAGGAAGTATGCTTCATGATTTAGGATTAAGATATATAACAGTAGATTATGAAAATACTGAAGTTGAAGATATGGAACCAAACGATGCAAGAGAGTTTAAGAAGCATGTAATATATGGTTATGAAGCAATAAGAGAATATGACTGGTTATCTGATATATCAAAAAAGATAATACTACATCACCATGAAAATTGTGATGGTACAGGATATCCATTTAAAATAAAAGCAAACAGAACAGCAGAGGAGATAAAAATAGTCGCTGTCTGTGATGCATTCGATAGAAAATTATCGGGAATAGGTTGTAAAAAATTAAAGTCCCATGAAATTATAGAGTATTTCAAATTTAAAAGAAATATGGAATACGATGCAAAGGTAGTAGATTTACTTGTAAATATGGTTGCACTTTATCCAGTGGGAACAAAAGTTTTTACAAGTGAAGGTGAAGTAGGTTTAGTTATTAAACAAAATAAGGATTTTACTGATAGACCAGTAATTATGATTATAGAAGATAAAAATGGAGAGCTTGTAACTCCACCTAGAGAAATAGATCTTCTAAAGGCATTAAATATTATTATTAAAGAACCAGAAGAATAGGTTTACATAATAAAGGAGAAACAAATGATAGATATAAAATTAGTTAGAGAAAATTTTGCAGAAGTAGAAAAAGCATTATCAAAAAGAAAAGAAGATTTTGATTTAAATAAATTTAAAGATTTAGATGAAAAAAGAAGAGAACTTCTTGCAGAAGTTGAATCATTAAAAAGTAAACAAAATAAAGCTTCAAAAGAAATTCCTGCCATGAAAAAAGAAGGAAAAGACACAACAGAATTGATGAAAGAAATGAAAGAACTTTCTTCAAAAATAAAGGAATTAGATGCTAATGTATCAGAAGTAGAAAAAGAATTAAATGAATATATGCTTACGATACCTAATATTCCAAACCCAACGGTTCCTATGGGAGATACAGATGAAGACAATGTAGAAATTAGAAAATGGGGAGAACCAACAGCGTTTGATTTTGAACCAAAGCCACATTGGGAAATTGGAACTGAACTTGGAATAATTGATCCGGAAACAGCAGCAAAAGTAAGTGGATCAAGATTTACCTTTTATAAAGGGCTAGGAGCCAGATTAGAAAGAGCTATCACAAACTTTTTCTTAGATTTACACACTGACAAACACGGATATACGGAAGTTTTTCCACCTTTTATGGTAAGTAGGGAAAGTATGACTGGTACAGGACAACTTCCTAAATTTGAAGAAGATGCATATAAAGTATATGGAGATGGAAAAGAATATTTTCTTGTTCCAACAGCAGAAGTCCCTGTAACAAATATGTATAGAGAACAGATTTTAGATGGTAATAATCTTCCAATTATGCATTGTGCATATACAGCATGTTTTAGGGCAGAAGCAGGAAGTGCAGGTAGAGATACCAGAGGATTAATCAGACAACATCAGTTTAATAAAGTTGAACTTGTAAAATTTGCAAAACCTGAGAATTCATATGAAGAACTAGAAAAATTAACTAGTGATGCAGAAGAAGTTTTACAGATGCTAGGACTTCCATATAGAGTAGTGAAAATATGTATTGGAGATTTAGGCTTTACAGCAGCCATGAAATATGATATAGAAGTATGGATGCCTAGTTATAATAGATATGTTGAAATATCAAGTTGCAGTAACTTTGAAGAGTTTCAGGCAAGAAGAGCAAATATTAAGTATAAAGATAATTTAAAAGATAAGGCAAAATATGTTCACACATTAAATGGAAGTGGAGTTGCAGTAGGCAGAACAACAGCAGCAATTTTAGAAAATTTCCAACAAAAAGACGGAAGTATAAAAATTCCAGAAGTCTTAGCAAAATACATGGGCGGTTTAGAATGCATAGTTATTTAAGAGCAATAGGTTTTAGTAAAGAAAAAACAAAAAAAGAAATTAACAAATTAATAGAAGAAGTAAAAAACAATGCTGATGAGGAAAAAATTATTTCCACAACAGGAGGAGAGGAAGTAGTAGAATATAAGAAATCTTATGGAGATGGCTTTGGAATAATTGTCCATGGTACATTTAATGAAGATGGAGATTTCGAGTTAGAATATTACTTTCCTTATGTGGAAGGAAAATACACACAGTCAAATGAAGAAGTAGTTATTGAGAAGCATATTTCAAGAAATTCATTTGCTGGAGCGTGTGACGATTTAAGACTAGGAGTTTCACTAATTTTCTATTTGCAAAACGCATTAGAATATATTAATATAAAAATTGCGAAGAAAAAAGTGAAAAGATTAAAACCTGTGGTATTTTCTGCACTTTCTTTAAAAGGAACTGTTTTATTGCCAATAAATAAAACAGAAAAAGAAATTAAAAAAAGTAAAGTAGCAGTGAAAAATAGAAACACCCTTATTGAAGCAGCGAGAAAGGGTGATGAAGATGCAATGGAAACTCTAACTATAGAAGATCTTGATATGTATACAAAGATATCTAGAAGAATTTTAAAAGAAGATGTGTTTTCTATTGTGGATTCAAGCTTTATGCCATATGGAATAGAATGTGATCAGTATACAGTAGTTGGAAATATAGTTGATGTAACAGATGTTATTAACATTGAAACTAAAGAGATATTATATAATTTAGCAGTTGAATGTAATGATATAGTTTTCAATGTTTTAATAAATAGTAAAAGTTTACTTGGAGAACCCGACATCGGAAGAAGATTTAAAGGAAGCATTTGGATGCAGGGAAAAGTAATTTTTTCGGAATAAGTAATTCCTTTTGCCTTCTTAGTTAAATGGATATAACAAGCCCCTCCTAAGGGCTAGTTGCAGGTTCGATTCCTGCAGAGGGTGTTTAAAAAGCTCACCATGTAATTTTTTGGTGAGCTTAAAATATTTTATTCTGTTTTACGATAACTTTTCATAAGCTCTTCTAACTCATCTAAAAGACAATCAAGTTTCCCATAAAATGCATCATTATTTGATGGATTATCAAAATTTTCTCTTATTTCTTCAAGTCCAGAAATAACATTTGTTAATCGTTTCTTTCCACTTTCTTCTAAATATAATAAATAGCGACTTCTTTCATTTTCTTCTGGAGACATTTTTTTAAGAACTAGTTCAACATTTGGTTTCTCTCCTATGTATCTGTATGTTATAGAAGGAGAAGAGTGATTAAATAAATTTTGTAGATAATAAATATCGCCAGTTTCTTTATAATATTTCCATGCAAATGTTTTACGCATAGTTTGTGCTCCAATTGAAGAAAGTCCCATTTGCTTTCCTACATTTTTAAAAGTTCTGTAGGCCTGTTCTCTTGAAAGAGGCTCTTTTGAATTTGCGTGGCCTGTTATTAAATAAGCTTCTGGGTCTTTTCCTTTTGTATATTCTTTAATTATTTTCTTTAATTGAGAATTTATTTTAAAAGACCTTTCAATATTTTTTGTGCCTATAATTACGGTAATATTATTTTTACCTAATACATCTTTATTCTTTAAATTTAAAATATCCTGTAATTGTATACCTGTTCCAACACCAATTTCGAACATTATGTAGTATTTATTGTCCACATCTTTTAATAACTTTTTGAATTTTTCAATGGTTTCATCATCCTTTATAGGTGCAACCCAATTCATAATTTACCTCCTTAAAAATGCAATTTGTTTTTTTTCTTAGAAGAAAATTTTCTTTTATGTCTAGGTTTTATCAAGCGTGAAACATTAAAATTTTTCTTTATGATTAAAAATACTATTACTAATAAAGCAACAGATGAAACAACCCAAATATTAATTCTTATTTGCCAATCCAAACCTAAAGGCTCATTGTCTTCTTGTTGATTAATATAAGGACTGGTTTCAGAATAAGTTTTTTCTGAAGCCTTTAAAAGAGTTGTACTACCTACAGAATTTCCTAAATAGGTATAATCTATAGTTGCTAAATCGTTACTTGATTCATCATCATTTATGGTTAATGCAGCATCTACATCAATAAATGATACATTATTAGGTAAGACAATATAATCACTTGTGTTAATTGTAACATTTGAAGAAATGCCTTTGTCTAAAATAGAGTTTGCTGAAGCTAAAAATCCAGTTCCGTTTATTGAGAAATGGGTTTCATTTTCAGCAATATTTAATAGACTAAAATTATTAAAGCCATAGTCCATTAACTTTATTGCATCAGTAAATTGTTCTTCAGTACTTGTCTTCATAACCACAGCAATTAATGTCATATTATCTCTTCTGACTACTGATATTAAAGTACGACCTGCCTTGTCAAGATAACCAGTTTTTCCACCGATAATTCCAGGATAGTAATATATACTTCCTGGCAAAAGCATTTGGTTTCTATTTGAAAATTCTATAGGTGAAGCACCTAAATTTTTATCTGTTATTGTATAGGAGGTTGCACTATCTATTTTTAAAAAAGATGAATTCTTGATACATTCTCTAGTAATCATTGCCATATCAAAACAGGTGGTATAATGGTCTTCATCAAATAACCCACTTGGATTTTCAAAATTTGAATTCACTGCTCCTGCCTCTAAAGCTCTTTGATTCATTACTTCAGAAAATTCATCAACTGAACCTGATACATGTTCGGCGATCCCATTAGCCACTTCATTAGCGGAATGTAACAGTAGGGCATATAAAGCATCTTCCATAGAAAGAGATTCGCCTTCTTTGATGCCAATGTTTGCAGCTCCTAAATCTAGAGAATTAATAGCCTCACTTGAAAAAACAATTTCATCATCTAAAGAAGAATTCTCAAGGGCAATTAAAGCCGTTAGGATTTTAGTGATGCTAGCTGGATACATTTGTTCATCAATGTTTTTACTATATAAAATTGAACCTGTAGATGCTTCAATTAAAATAGCGGACCAAGCTGCCACATCAGGTCCGATGGGCCAATTTTCTTCAGTATCTGCTGATACAGTTAATGAAGAAAAGTTTAATCCGCTAATAAATAGAGCTACAGTTAATAATACTACATACACTATGTTAATAATTTTTTTCATATGTTAATTATACCTGTATTTATTTTGTTTTTCAATAATGGAATTACCTAGTTTTTTTGGTTTTGTTTCTTTTTATAACTTTAAGTCTTGTAAATTCTTCACGCTCTTTTTCTTCAAGAGCATTTGTAATGTTGAAAACCAAAGATTCATATTTTGGAATCGTTATGTTTTGAAGTGCATTTGCTCTTTTTTGAGATTTTTTAATATTATGAGCAAGCCTGAATGCTGCATTTTCAAGCATTGCTAACCTAATAGAAAGTTCCTTAACTCTCTCAAAAGATTTTTTAGCAATATCTAGAGCTTCTCTTGTACTCAAAAAAGAGTAAACAGGATAAGAAGTATCTCCTTCATAAGAAGTAAGAGGGATTTCTGTTCCCATTACACTTCTAATTTTTATATCAACAGATGTTTCCAAAGGCACGGAATAAGCAAACTCTATTACATTATCTATTCCTAGCTCAATATTTGCTATTTCTAATGCTTTATAGGCTTTTTGAAAAGTATCGCTGATTTCATTTTGAATGGATTTTACTTCACCTAGCAGTTCCATTATTTCTCTTATCAAGATATTTCGTTTTTTATCCATCAATTCATAACCCTGTTTTGCCAGAGCTAATGAATTTTTTGCAAGTATTAAATTTCCCTTGGTAGGAAAAGAATTAGGATCCATTTAATCATCTCCTGTAAATATTAATCATAATATTTTTCAAGCATTTTAGTGTCTATTCTATCAAGTTCTTCTCTTGGGAACATTTTTAATAATTTCCAGCCTAAGTCAAGAGAAGTTTCTATATCACGGTTTTCTAAAGTACCTTGTCCAATAAATTCTTTTTCAAAAGCTTTACCAAAGTCAAGGTATCTTTTATCTGCAAGAGAAAGCTCATCTTCACCGATTACAGATGCTAAGGCTCTGGCTTCACCAACTTTTGCATAAGCTGAGAATAACTGATTTGCTACATCTTGATGATCTTCTCTTGTATATCCTGCACCGATACCATCTTTCATTAAACGAGAAAGAGAAGGCAATATACTTATAGGTGGATAGATAGATTGACCATGTAGTTCTCTTGAAAGAACTATCTGTCCTTCTGTAATATAACCTGTTAAGTCAGGTATTGGGTGAGTGATATCATCATTTGGCATTGTAAGTATAGGGATTTGTGTTACACTTCCTTTTGCATTATTAACAATACCAGCTCTTTCATAAATTGTAGCAAGTTCACTATATAAGTATCCAGGATAACCTTTTCTTGAAGGAATTTCTCCTTTTGATGAAGAAATTTCTCTTAAAGCTTCTGCAAAAGATGTCATGTCAGTTAGAATTACAAGGACATGCATATTTCTATCAAAAGCAAGGTATTCTGCTGCAGTTAAAGCCACTTTTGGTGTTACAACTCTTTCTACAACTGGGTCATTAGCAAGATTTAAAAACATTGTTACATGGTCAGCTACGCCACTTTCTTCAAAGGCTGCTTTAAAATATTCAGCTACATCATATTTTACACCCATGGCAGCAAAGACAATACCAAATTCTTCTTCGCTTTCTTCTCCAAGTGATGCCTGTTTTACGATTTGAGCTGCTAATTGATCATGTGGAAGACCATTACCTGAAAAAATAGGTAACTTTTGTCCTCTGATTAATGTAGTTAAAGTGTCTATTGATGAAATACCAGTTTTAATATAGTTTCTAGGATACTCTCTCATAACAGGATTTAAAGGTAACCCATTAACATCTCTTTCGAAATCTGCTATAACAGGGCCTAGACCATCAATTGGTTTTCCAAGGCCATTAAAAGTACGTCCTAATATTTCTGGAGCTAGTGGAAATTCCAAAGGTTTTCCTGTTAATTTTGTATGTGTATTATTTAGAGACATATTTTCAGAACTAGCAAAAACCTGAATTATTGCTTTGTCTTCATATACTTCTACTATTTTACCTAGTTTTCGATCTTTTCCTTCATTAACAGAAAATTCAACCATTTCATCATAAGAAGCATTTTGTACGCCTTCTAATGCTATAAGTGATCCGTTTATTTGACTTAAGCCAAGATATTCTATTGACATATTAAAACCTCCTTATGAATTTTCTTTTATTATTGTATCGTAAAATTTGTCTATATCTTCTTTGTAGGTATCAAATTTTTCAAGTTCGTTGTTAGCAACATCATATTTAATAGTTATTACTCTTTCAAAAATGTCACTTTCTTTAATTATTGACATAGGTATGCCTAAAGCAACGAGGCTTTTTGTTTTTTCACCCAAATATAGAATTGTTTGCATCATTTTTAATTGTTTAAGCATTGGTACACAAGTGTCTTCGGAATGGAATGCATTTTGTTGTAAAAATCCAAGTCTTATAACCCTTGCAATCTCTAATGTAAGTTTCTGATCATCTGGCAATACATCACTACCAATAAGCTTAACAATTTCTATTAAACTACTTTCCTGATTTAAAATAGCAATTAATTGGTTTCTAGAAGAAATAAAATCTTTTCCTACATTTTCTGTATACCATGAAGATAAATCGGTTATATATTCGCTATAGCTTGTTAACCAGTGTATAGCAGGGAAATGTCTTGAATAGGCCAGTGATTTATCAAGCCCCCAGAAACAACGCACAAAACGTTTTGTATTTTGTGTAACAGGTTCTGAAAAATCTCCACCTTGTGGGGATACAGCACCGATAATTGAAACAGAACCTTCTGTAGCATTTAAATTTTGGAAATATCCGGCTCTTTCATAAAAAGTTGAAAGTTTACTAGCTAAATATGCTGGGAAACCTTCTTCAGCAGGCATTTCTTCCAATCTACCAGAGAGTTCTCTTAAAGCTTCTGCCCATCTAGAAGTTGAATCTGCCATAATCGCAACATCATAACCCATATCTCTATAATATTCTGCTAAAGTTATTCCAGTGTAAATACTAGCTTCTCTGGCAGCAACAGGCATATTTGATGTATTAGCTATTAAAGCAGTCCTGTCCATAAGTGGATTACCTGAACGAGGGTCAATCAGTTCAGAAAATTCTTCTAAAACCTGAGTCATTTCATTACCACGTTCTCCACATCCTATATATATAATAATGTCCGCATCTGACCATTTGGCAATCTGATGCTGTGACATAGTTTTCCCTGTTCCAAATCCTCCAGGTATACAAGCAGTTCCCCCTTTTGCAATTGGGAATAGAGTATCTAAAATTCTCTGACCAGTAACTAAAGGTTGAGTAGAAATAAATCTTGTCTGAGTTGGTCTTGGCACACGAATTGGCCATTTTTGTGCTAGTGTTAGATTATATTCTGTTCCATCGTCAAGAGTTAGTACTGCTATCGTTTCATCTATAGTATATAATCCGTCTTTGACAACTGATTTGACTACGCCTTGTATGTTAGGTGGAATCATTGATTTATGCAGAATAGCTTCTGTTTCCTGAACTTCTGCAAAAATTGTACCTGGGAAAATAGTTTGATTATTTTCGATAGTAATATGTACATCCCATTTTTTTTCTGTATCAAGGGCGGATACATTCATACCTCTATTAATAAATATACCTGAACTATTAGCTATTTCCGTTAAAGGTCTTTCTATACCATCGAAAATGTTGTTTAATATTCCAGGAGCCAGGGTTACAAATATTGGACTTCCGGTACCATATACTTTATCTCCAGGTTTTAATCCAGAAGTTTCTTCATAAACCTGAATGGTTGTAAGTTCGGATGTTAATGAAATTACTTCTCCAACGAGATTCATTTCACCAACGGAAACCATTTCGCCCATTATGAAGTTGGTTCTTCCCTTTATATAAATAATAGGTCCGTTAATGCCATAAATTTGCCCAACGTTCTCCATTTTGCGACCTCCTAAAGTGTTAATTTGCAACTTTCTCTTGCTTCTGCAAGTCTTGCATCAAATGAATTATCAATTAAAATATTTTTTGAAAAAACAACAGCTCTTATCCCACCACCAAAAGAGTATTTACTTAAAGTTAATTCTTTATTTGCTCTTTTTGTAAGTGAGTCCATTAAGTGCTGATCTTCTGGGTCAATATAAATTGTTAAGTCTTCTTTTCCTGATACTTTTAATGCAGCAAGAATTTGTTTTAATAAAAGATCCTCATAATCTTTTGTTTTTTTGAATTCTGCCAGCATTTGTTTTACTTCTTCAAATACTGAATCAGAAAGTTCTTTTTGTCTTAAAGAATATTTACGTTTTAGCTCTAAAGATTCTTTAAGATAAACTTTATAAGCATGTCTTTTTAAGTTTTCAGCTTCAATTTTTTCCTGCAAAGCAGCATTTTTTTTCGCTTCTTCTTTATGTGACTCAAATAAAGCCAATAGGCCTTTTTCATAGTCCTGTAATACAGAATCTCTCTGTTTCTCAGCATCTTTAATGGAGACCTCCATAAAATGCTCAATTTTATTTTGGAGAGCCAAAACAATCACCTCTTCTAACGTTTTTGACTAAAGCTTTATACCGATTGCCTGATTTATATATGACAGAATAAAGTCCGCACTATTTTCTGAACCGTGTCTGTCAGGTACAAATACGACAAGGGGAGTTCTTCTATTTAGCTTAACGTCGTTTATTATTTCCGGAAACTCCCTGTTAAATTTTTCAGTAACAAGGATGATTCCGATTTCTTTATCGTTTAAAGCTTTTTCGAAAGCTTCAACAAAATTGTCTTTTTCATGAACAACTACACCGTCGACACCTGCAAGCCGCATCCCGGTGTATGTGTCCCTGTTATCACTTATTAAAAATATTTTCATATCTTATAATGAACTTATTATCATAAATGATATAATTAGTCCGTATAGAGCAATACCTTCTGCAAGACCAACAAAGATAAGTGATTTACCAAGTATACTTTGGTCTTCGCTAAGCGCTCCTAAAGCAGAGCTTGCAGAGCTTGCAACTGCAATACCTGCACCAATACATGACATACCAGTTGATAAAGCTGCAGCTATGTAGCCTAATCCTGTTGATAAAGTACCAGCTGTTGCTACTTCGGCAGCTGAGACTGAGTCAGTAAATACTATAACTTGTGATAAAACAAGAATTCCAAAAAATGTAAGCAGATTAAGTGCTAATGTTTTTTTATAACGCTTTCTGCTACTTTCTCCTATAAAGTATGTACCAACTGGAATAACAATTGTTAAAACCAAAACTAGTAATAATAAAATCTTTACTAACATTTGTTTACCTCCTAAAGTTTCTAATTAGATTTAAATGAATTGAATTTACGTCCTGTACCTTTATAAAATCTACTAAATAGTTCATAATATTCCAGACGAAGGACCTGTATTCCTACAATTAAGCCCTCTAATCCTATAACTACAATATTGCCTATGATTACGGCAAAAATATTTGGGGAACCATGTTCTGCACCTGCCAGCATTAGGACTACTTCCATAATTGCTGCATGACTTACTGCAAAAGCACCTATACGAATAAAGGAGAGAGTATTTGAAAAATAACTTAATAAAATTTCAAATAATTCAAAGAACACTTCTACAAAAAAGATTCCTTTTCCTTCTTCGATTAACTTTGGTTTCCTATAAATTAAGTTTGTTAACGGCCCTTTAAATCCTATTATTAAAAGAGGCAGTACAAACATAATTAACAATACAATTAACCCTGGTAGGGTTTTTCCAGTTACTAATAGTGCAACTACAGTAACTACTGATGCATAAAAAACAAATCCTGCAAGTCCATTATTATCAAAAACTAAACCTTTATAGTCTTTTCGTCTTATAGCATTAAAAATATTTAAAACCATGGTTATTAATAATAAAATCATACCGAAGCCAATTGCTATTGCAAAAACTGTATTTAACCTTCCAATAAAAGGCACTTCTGACATATGACTTAAAGGTCTTAACCACAAAGGTTCTATAACGTGTTCAAATCCAAATATACTACCAAACAAAAGTCCAAATATCATTGAAAAAACTCCAGCAGTGGATATAATCGGTCCAAGTGCAAAGTTTTTTGAATTTATAAAGTAACAATCCGCCGACTAAAAGGCAAAAGCCTTGACCTAAATCACCAAACATTGCCCCAAAGATAAAAGCATATGTAAGGGCAACAAAAATTGTTGGATCAAACTCTTTATATGATGGAAGGCCGTACATTTTTTATATATAATTCAAAAGGTTTAAACATTTTTGGATTTTTAAGTTCTGTTGGTGGCTTACAGTCCTCAGAAACATCATCAACCTGAACAATACAGTCGTTTACTTCCTGAAGATCATTAGATAACCTTTTGGCATCATCTTCTGCCATCCAGCCGCATACAATAAAATATTTTTGATTTTTAGTACATGCAGATAGTTTTCTTACATCATAATTTCTATATATTGATAAGATCTTTTTGTAAGAAAAATATAACATTTCTCTTTCTTCTTCTAATCTATTAAAAAGATCAAAATTTAGTTTTTCGATTTTTTTATTAATAGTTTCAATTCTTTTTTGGATTTTTTCACTAGCATGAGTTGGCGTCCCTTTATATTCATCAGGCATAAAAATTCTTTCAAAATGCATAGAAGCATAAGCAGCGTCTACATCATCATGCTCTACCTTTGGAACAAAATAAACACCATATATGTAATCCTCGGTTTCCTGACACTTTGCAAATATTGATGACAAGTCAGATTTAAAATGTGTTGCAAAGTTATTCCAGTATGCTTTAGGTATTCGACCAAATCTATATCTTATGAATTGAAACTTTAAAAGCTTTTCAACATCAAATTTTAGACCAACAAAAGGTAAAATTTTGTCAAGTGAAATCTGTAACTGTCTTTTTTCCTCAGTTAGCTCTTCAACAGGTTTAGTTTTTGATATATAAAATTTATTTAAACTTTTTATAGTATTAAATGCTTGGTCAGAAGTAATATCTACATCTTTTTCAATTACATCATCTTTTATATATTCAAGAAGGTTTTCTGCTTTATTTAGAACATCTTTATATGGATTCGATGAAGAATATGGAATTACATTATTATCACTTCTGAATTCATTATAGGCATTTTCCAAATGCATATCATATCTAGTAAGGTATTTATCTACGATATCATCGAATTGTTCCCTAGGCCCAGTGGCAGAAACAAACTTCATTTTTACTATCACTACATAACACCTCCCAACCTTCTGATTGTACCTAATGTTTTTTCAGGTGGATATTTATATCTAATACATTCTGCGATTGTTGTTAGTTTTTTTATTTCAATATCCTTTAAGTAAAGATAGTTTGTTATTGCAGCAAGTGAAAATGGATTATTTCTGTAATCTCTTTTATGTAATTTAGTCATTATCCTATTTTCAGCTATTTCAAAAGTTTCTTCTTTTAATACAGAGTATTGCTTTCCATAATAAGTTGTTTTTAAAACATTAATGAATTCATCTACATCATCGCTGTTTACTAACATAACCATTTGATTCTTTTTAATTTTATAATTTACAGGTATTAAGAAAGATTCAATGTCTGCATTAGCTACGGTATAGTATTTTTTTGTTCTGTAAATCCACATAATATTTAACATATCTATCTGTCTACCATAGGTATGAGTTAGTACTTCTCTATCTTTTTTATTAAAAGTATCTTTAACTTTCCATAAAGTTTTAAAGTAAAATAAGTCCAATGCGATTTCATAATCAAAAAGTCTTAAATCGGATTTGTTTTGTAAGCTGCTTAAAGGTTCATAAAAGATAGAATCTTTAAGGTTTAATATTAAATCTGCGATATCTGTTGAAGTCGCTACAATACTAAAGTTAAAATTCGCATGCTTTCCAAATAGCTTTTCCATAGTTGCTACTTCTGTTTGAATTGGGATTTTGTTATATAACTTTCTGATAGCTCTTTTTAGGAACCTAATCTGAAAATATATAAAATACATATCTACAAAAGTTTTCTGTTTCATATTTGAAAAAGAATATATTTTATTAAAATCTGCACAAGGCGAATAAACAATTAATTCTTCAAGTGCAGTACGATTAACATACCTGAAGTCTAAATCGTTCAATAAAAAACCATATCCTGGATGTTTGCTTAAATATGCTACCATTTCGGATATAGTAGATAAATTTGCTATTTCAGAATATTCTTCTTCTGAAATAAGATTTCCCTTCATTGCACGAACCTTTGTTGTTAACCCTCCGTAAGCTTTTAGCCCTTTCATAACTACTCCTTAATTAAAGACTCAAGAATATCTTTTGCCCATTGTGTATGGTTATCTTCATATGACTTTTCTAATTCGTCTAATTCTTCCTGAGCTTCTATTTTTAGTTTCTCTATATCGTCCGCGCTTTTTTTATTTAACTCTTCGCCTATTTTTTTCAAGTGGTCCTGTGTTTCCATTGCCAATGCTTCGTCGAATTTTTTTGTCTTTTCGTCCATTTCGTTTGCGAAATTTTTTTGTCTTACCTCAGTATCCTCGATTATTTCAACTGCAGCATTTTCAATTTTAGATAATTCTGATATAACTGTACTCATTTGTTCTTTCATAAGACAACTAACCTCACTTTTTTGTTATAGTATATAATACTCCTTTTTTAAGAAATGTCTAGGGTAAATTTAAAAAAAGTTGTTGCAAACGCGAAAATAGTATATTAACATCATAAAAATGGCTATAATTTTTATGAAATGGAGTAATTATGAGATTAAAAAATGTAAAGGGATCTGCAGAAGCAGTTTCAAAAAGTGAATATGTAATAATCGAACCAGATATTTATAAAGGAAAATGGAATACAGTTTTTAAAAATAACAACCCAATACAGATAGAAATAGGTATGGGTAAAGGGAAATTCATTACAAGTTTAGCTAAGTTAAACCCAAATATAAACTATATTGGAATAGAAAAATATTCAAGTGTATTAATAAGAGCAGTAGAAAAGCAGGAAGAATTAAAATTAGAAAATTTGATTTTCATTAGAATGGATGCAGAGAAAATAGAAGATGTATTTATAAAAGATGAAATCGATAAAATATATTTAAACTTTTCTGACCCTTGGCCTAAAGACAGACATTCAAAAAGGCGATTAACATCAAAGGAATTTTTAAAAAGATATGATCAGATACTTAAAAAAGAAGGAATAATAGAATTTAAAACTGATAATAAAGGTCTTTTTGAGTTTTCCCTGGAGGAGGCACCGATAGCAGGTTGGAATATTATTGAATGGACTGATAATCTTCATAAAAGTGAAATGTCAAAAGGTAATGTAATGACAGAATATGAAGAAAAATTCTCCTCCATGGGTAATTTTATTTATAAAATGTCTATAAATCGATAGAGTTACTTCCTATTAAATAGTACTTTAAATAGAATATTTTTTTGGCATTCTAAAGGACAGTATAAAAGCAAGTAAACAGGCAACGGCTACTATAATAGGCACTAGGGCAATTCCTAAAATATCTGAATTAGGAGTAGTTATGCTTTTTACATTTATATAAACTATACCTGTACTTATTGCAGCTGCAATTTGAGTTATTAAACCTTGTATTGCAAAATACATTGCCGAATGGTTTTTGCCAGTTAGCTTTTGTTCGTTAGCAGCAATTTGGGAAGGAATAATATATGGGAAGGCAAAGAAAGCTCCAATAGAATAACTTCCAATCATACCACCCAGTGCACCAATTATTAATCTTGGAATAAAACTTCCAGGCCAAAAACCAACCCACGCAAAATCAAATACTAGCATAGCCACAGCAAAGGCAATCAAACTAGTTTGAAAGGCAAACCTTAGACTTTTTCGTTTTTGCACGATATTGAATATTACTAACATTATTGGCACTGGTGCAAAAGCTGCTGTATTTATGATTGTGATTTGCCAGCCGCTTAGTTCCATTACTCCAGAGGCCAAAACATTTTGTCCGGCAAGGAACATCATTAATCCAAAATGTAATGCTGCAAGCGGCATAAGCCAACTTATAAAATGTTTGTTTTTTAAAGTCAAAGAAAGGCTTTCTTTAAAAGAAATTTTCGGCTCACTTTTTTCATCAATAAAACCTTCATATTTATCACCTTCTTTTATCATAAAAAGTGGAATAAGCATGGTAAGCATTAATGGCATAGTACACATTACTATAGTTTTTATATTCATTCCAAAACTAATAAACATTGGTAATAGAGCATATGCTATTGTATACCCTATTGTGTCAAAAAAAGATTTCCAGCTTGATAATTTTACTCGTTCTTTTTCTGTAGAAACTATTGTAGAAAAACTACCGTAATATGAAATAACACACATAGTGTAACTTGAGAAAAAAATTATTAATAAGACTATTAGATAAATCGTATTAAATATGCTGTTTTTACCTGTTTCAAATGGGTTCCAAATTAAGAAATATGACACAACCATTGGTAAAAAAGCTACTGCAATTGCAGGTCTTCTTCGCCCCCATTTAGTTCTTAGATTATCAGTAATAAAAGCTAAAGGTATATCTATTAATCCATCGATTATTTTTGCAATAGTAAAGAAAATACTGAAAAGTACAGGTGAGACAAGAACTGCTCCTGTCATACTCCAAAATTCTTTATCTTTTACCAGTCCAGTAGGTATAACTGCATCTATAAAATATGCAGTTATAAAAATCATTAAAAGATTTGGTCCAAAAGCGGAAAAAGCAAAAAGAGGCCTTTGAACATTTGTAAGTTTTTTCATAGTTATCCCTCGTTAATATTATTTTTTATAAAATCACAAACATCTTTAACATATATAAATTTATTTGCGTCAGTTGTTGAAACTTCTAATTTCCACTCTTCTTGTATTGAAATGGACATTAATAACATTGAAATTGAAGTCATCCCTATATCATCTACTAGTCGCGAGTTTTCATTTATTTTTTTAAATTCAATTTCATATCCATACATTATTTGTTTTAACATTTCTTTTAGTTTTTCAAGTATCATCTTTTCTTCCTATTTTCTAATAATTTTCATGCTAGAACTTCTTTCAAAGTCTTCTTGTCTGATGGTGAATTTTTTGATTTGTTTGTAACTTGGCAATTCTTTATTTGTGTCTTCTATTATTTTTTCAATTGTGTAATTTACATCTATTATTTCTGCAGCTTCAAAAGCTTTCATATCTGGTAGAATTTCAACAGCTATAACTTCATGGTCAAACTTATTTTTATCAGCATAAATAAGACAGTCTTTTATTACCGGGATTTTGTTTAATTTACTTTCTAATTCTTCAGGATATACATTTTCTCCATTATCTAAAACAATAGTGTTTTTAACCCTTCCAATGATATATAAAAATCCCTCTTCGTCAAATTTGGCTAAATCTCCGGTTTTTAACCATCCATCTATAAAAGATTTTTGGTTCTCAAGAGGATCATTATAATACTCTGTCATTAGATTATCCCCTTTTACATAGAGTTCATTGTTAACTATTTTTACTTCTTGATTTTCAAAAGGTATACCTACAGATTCTGGTTTATCAAGTTGATTGCCACTTCCACTTACTAAATTTGCAGTTTCTGTTAAACCGTATCCTGGCAAAATATCAATATTTAAATCTTTAAATTTGTATATTAAGTTAGGAGAAACAGGCGCACCTCCACAAACTATTACTTCTAAATTTCCACCAACTGCCCTTATACCTCTTGTGGAAATCACTCCAAAAATCATGTCAGCTAAAGCAGGTACCAAAACCAAAGTTGTGGGCTTTGCTTCAGGTAAATCAATGAAAATATTTTTCATGCTTTCGCATAAATATACAAGTGAACCAGTATAAAGAGGGGTTAAAAAACTTCTTACCAATCCAAAAATGTGAGTGAATGGGATTAAAGCATAATATCTTTTTTCAAAAACCCCTTTTGTAGCAAAAATACCATTATACGCTCCCTGCATAAGTGCTTTATGTGTTAATAAAGCACCTTTAGGAATTCCTGTAGTTCCTCCTGTGAAAATTATTGCGGCAGGGTCCTCTTTATTAATATTTTCAAAATCAATATAAGTACTTAAAGAAATATCATTTGTAGACAGGAAAGAAATATCTTTCATCTTATCCTTTAGTGGATAAACAATATCTTCTGAAGCATTATCGTGGATAAATAAATCTATATCCATTTTATTTATCGTTTCTTCAAGCAATGTTTTTTCCATGGTCATGGAAAACGGTACTGCTACACATCCATAAGTTGTTATACCAAGGAAAAATTTTACAAAATTATAGTTGTTAGGAAATAGAATGGCAATATGTGTGCCTTTTTTAATATTTCTGGCTTTTAAAAAGCCTCTAACTTTTCCAACATCTTCATTAAGCTCTTCAAAAGATGTTTTCCCATGTGTTCCTTCTATTGCAGGGTTCGTTGAAAAGTTATTTAGACAATAATTTAAAAGCTCCGGTATAGTATCAATCTTAATTACTTTTTCTTGTTCTTCTTTACTTAAAATCCCATAAAAATATTCTCTACTATCCATTTTTAATCTCCTTCTAAAATAATGATTTTTGTAGTTCAATCATTTTACTAAAAACAATTTCGTTTAAATGATCTATCAACTTTAAATTTAGCTCTTCATTGTTATGGTATTTATTTAAAAATATCGGCTCTCCAATAACGATTTTTTGTCTTCTAAAAACTTTATAACTATTTGCTATATAAACAGGTATTATAGGTGAGTTTGTTTTAATGGCCATAATTATATAGCTGCTCATAAAAGGTAATAGTTTATTTGACTTATTAATTTTCCCCTCAGGAAAAAGACAAATTATTTCTTTATTTTTAAGTTTATTTATTGAGAGGTACAGATTTTCTGTGTCAAGCTTATTCCTATCTATTTTTATACACCCTATACTTTTAAAAAAAGCTGCTAGCAGTTTATTTTTAAAAAGTGTTTCTGCAGCAATCATATTAATATGTTTTTTAAAGAATGTTAAAAATAAAATTGGTGGGTCAAAAATTCCCCTATGATTTGATACTATTATTGCAGGTGCTTTAATATTTCTTGTAGCATTTTTTTGAAAATAGTATTTTGGAGAGAATAATACTTTAAAAAATAGCCAAGATGTAATTTTTATATGTAATGTGAATAAATATTTAATGGTTTTCAATTTGCTTCTCCATGTTTTCCTTTAAAAGTAACAGTTGGTTTTGTAAATAATCACATAACCTTTTAAGTTCATCACTAGATAAAAGTTTTTCAGAGGTAAGGTCATTTAAGTATATATCTTCTCCAATAATTACTCTCGTTCTTTTAAAAAGTTTAAATACGCCATTATTATAAATAGGTATTATAGGAGTATTAGTTTTTAATGCCAAATAAACGACACTTGGGGAAAAATAAGAAGTTTCAGCATTTCTTTCTAAACGCGCTTCTGGAAATATGCCCACTACTTTTCCTTTTAATAAAAGATCTTCGGCTTCACCCATAAAAGATAAATCTTTATTAGCACGGTCTACCCGTATACCCCCTATCATTTTTAAGAACCAAGCAAAAAGTTTGCTTCTCTCAAAAAGAATTTCTGCCATAAGAAAGTGCAATCTTCTAAAGGGAAAAAGGCAGAGCATTAAAGGAAAATCAAACATTGATTTATGGTTTGAAATTATAATTGCAGCGCCTCTGATTTTTCTATTTTGTCTTGAACTATCAAAAAAATAAGTTTTTCTTTTCATTAAAAGCCACATTGGTATTGCTCCTGTGACTTTTACAAATCCTAATATAAAGCGTTTCATTAGCTTCTCCGTTATGCTTTAACTATATATTTTACAAAGTCCATTGGATGTACACATAAATCTTCTTTTGTTAAATGGAATGTTACACCATATTCCTGTTCTAAACTGGTTATTAATGCGAAGTAGGTAAAGCTATTTCCATTTAAATCATAAAGAAAATGGGAATTGTCTTTTATTTCGCCTATTTCCACTTCTAAAATTTGTGCCATAGAATCTTTAACAAAAGAAAGTATATTTTTTTCTTCCTCAGATAAAACTTCTAATTTATTAGAAAAATCTGTAAGTTTTATTTCATTTATTTTTAACAGACCTTTTTCAAAACTTTCTTTTAATAAAGATCTTTTTGTTTTTGTTTCTAAAGCAGTAGGGATTTTATCTTCTAATACAAAAGTTCTTTTAATTTTTTGATTTATTGGGAGTTTGTTATTTGTCTCATTAGCTTCGATTAACATTTTTTTATATTGAAATCCAGAAATATTTTGTTTTGGTTCGATAAAAAGTGCTATATCATAAACATTTTTAAGTCCTTTTAAACCAACAACGCATATTCTATTTGAATAATTTATATTGAAATTGCTTTCAATTATTTCAGGGCTTATATTTTCGCCATCTTCATTAATTATTATATCATCAATACGTCCGTTTAATGAATAGTTTTCATGGCCATCAACATTTGCAAAGTCATTAGTATTAAACCATTTATTTGTATCTCGTTTATTTAATTTTCCATTTTTAATGTATCCAAGAAATAGAGAATCTCCCTTTATTAACAATTCATTATTTTCAATTTTATAATTTGCAGAAGGAAAAGGTTTTCCAATGTTGCCTTCTAACCTTTTTCTGATTTGCTTACTTAACTCAACAGAAGTAATTCCCACTTCTGTCATTCCATATCCATTATATAATGGGTATCCTAATGCATTTATTATTTCTAGGGTATCCCTTTTAATGTAGCTACCTCCTGAAATGCAAAACTTCACTGATTCTCCAAAAATTTGTTTTCTAACATTTTTAAAAAGCAATTTATTAGATATAAATCTTCCAAAACCAAAAAAAATTGTTTGTAAAAAGATGCTTAATTTTATTCCTTTTTTAAATTTTTCATAAGCTTCACTGCCTTTGTTTTTGGCTTTTTTTTCTACAGTTTCTGCTATAGTATTCCAAAATAAAGGTATAGCAAATACATGGGTTACGCCATGTCTTTTACATGTGCTTAATATGGTTTCAGGCATATAGTCTCTTAAAAAAACAAAGGTTACACCAAAAAAACTAAACCAAAGTAGATGGGCAATTAATCCAAAAACATGATAGAAAGGCAAAAAAGCTAAAAGTTTTGATTCTCCCTTATATTTTGAATTTATACTTGAATTTTTGTTATTTACATATTTGGAATCTAAAATTTGTGAACTTATTGATTTTCCATTAAAAACACAGAGTTTAGGTGTACCTGAAGTACCAGAAGTTGAAAGAACTATAGTATCGGACCATGTAGGAGTGAATGCTTTATTGCTTTCTTTTTTTAAGAGTGCAGGATTTATATAATCATAGTTTTTAAATTTTGATTCTGAAATAACACATTTTATATTTAATTCATCAAAAATATAATCTAAAGTAAGTTCATCATATTTGGTATTTATTAATACAGGAATATGTCCGCACATTAAAATTGCCCAGAATGATATAATCCAGTTTTCTCCATTTTCTAATTTTAAAGCAATGTATGAATTTTTTTCGAATGTTTTTAGATGAATAGATAAGTTGCTTGCTGCATTTTCTATTAATGATTGGCACTCAGAATAAGTTGTTTTTTCTATATGATTTTCGTTTATAATTTCGTAGAATACATTGTCGCTAAAGCTAAAGGCGGTGTTATAAATTGCATTAAAAGTCAAGTCACTATTTTCTAGTTTTTTTAATGCTTTCTCCCAATATTTCATAAAGTTCCCCTTTTGTTATATTATTGTAGATACAATTAAGTATAAGAAAAATACTCATATTTTTCAAGAGATAAATGGGGATTACAAAAATAAAAACACCTTGCAAAATTATTTTTAATACTTTATAATTATTTTTGCATCTAAAATATTTTGCGCCTCTAGCTCATTTGGTAGAGCACCTGACTCTTAATCAGGGTGTGCAGGGTTCGAGCCCCTGGAGGCGCATTACCTGAAAAATGGCTGTATCCCTTGAAAATAGTGGGGTTCAGCCATTTTTGTTGTTGTTGGTAGTTAGTAGTTTTTATAAGAAATTATTGTAGTCATTTTGTAGTCAAAATTTACATATTAAATTTTATAATTATAATTTTCCCTTATGCTCTTTTTATTAGTTGTTTTTCGTTTAAATGTTTAACTCCAATTGTTTTTTCAGGTTTTTCGCTTAAAAAAGCTCGTGCTCCAATTTTTGTTAAAGTTTCTTTTTGACTTGCTTGATTTTGAACCTTTACCGAAGTATTTTTTAATATTTTTTTCATTTGAGAGCCCTCCTTGCTTTAAACAACTCTGGTACATTTTTATGCATCAATTGAGAAAAGTTTAATACAGCAGTAGTAAATTGTTTTTCGTATTTTTTATTACTTCGTATGTTAATTAATTTTTTACTATCTATTGCTACCATTCCTATAACATCTTCATTAATATCTAGTATTGGACAAACAAAACTGAATTTTAAATTTGATGTTTTATTTTGCTGATGTTTTGAAAGGTTATAATTTTTACTATTTGTTTCTTCTAAATTGTCATCATAAACAATTTTTTTAGATTGATAACAAAAACCTACTAAACCTTCACTTTGAGGTGATACTTCAAAACATAAATCATCTGTTATGTCTGGATCAGCTAGACTTTTAAAATTTTTAATAATAAATTCTTTTTTCTTTTTTAAACGGTTCTTTATAGAGGAGTTTGGTACAAAAATTCGTACATCAATGTCATTGTTAGAAAGTTTATTATTATCATCTGCTAAAGTTTCAGCAAAAGTCCTTTTCCACATTTCTAATAAACCATCCCTTTGCTTTTCTAAAGAGTTTTTCCTGTACTTTTTTATAGTAAGAATGATAGTAAAAACAATAAATGATAAAATAGAAAAAACAAAATATAAAATTGTTTTCAGTTGAGCATAGTTGTAATATTGACCTAAAAAGTCTTTATTTTGCATATAATCAATAATATTATTATCTTTACTTATATAATTTGTAAAAGGAATTAATAAAGATATTCCCATTTGTCCTAAAACAATTAATAACCCTTGTTTTTTCCCCACTTATGTTAATCTCCCTAAATATTTATTTATATAAATAATATAACATAATTTTTGAATTGTAAAGAAACTATAGATTATGGTTGTAGTTAATAATTTTTTAAGAAAAATTATATTAAATTATTATAGAAAACTTAATATTTTTGAATATATGTGGTACACTCAAGACATAATATCTATTAAAAGGGGCTTTTTATGATACTAATTATTGTTTTTGGCCTAATACTTTCAGTGTGTTTTATTATTCCTGGATTGTTTTTATATTACAAGCCACCTAGAGATATTAATAAAGTAATTGGTTACAGAACAAAGCGATCTATGAAAAATCAAGATTCATGGGATTTTGCAAATAAGTACTCAGGTAAGTTGATGATAATATATGGGATTATATATCTTATTTGTGTAGGAGTTTCAGTTGCTTTATTTAGTGTGGAGAAAATAGGTAGTATAGAAATTACTTTTGAAGCTATTGAAACTATATATTTGATCTTGCTTGTTTTGTTCTTTACATTAATAATAGTAACAGTTGAAAAACAGTTAAAGAGAAAATAAAATATATATTTCAAGTAGATTATTAAATTTAGAGGAGCAAAAATGAAAATTCTAGGAATTATAGGAAGCTACCGAAAAAAAGGAAATACAGACACAGCTGTTCAAACTGTCTTGGAACAAACTAAACAGTTTGGAGCAGAGGTTGAGATTATATATTTAAAAGATTATCAAATAAAAGATTGCATTGGCTGTGAAGGATGCAAAGATACTTTTAAATGTGTTATCAAAGACGATATGCAAAAACTATATCCAAAGATTATTGAAGCAGATGCTATAGTTATAGGCTCTCCTACATATTTTTATAATGTAACAGGAGTTATTAAAAACTTTATTGATAGGCTTTATTGTTTCGAACTTTTTGATGAAGAGGATAGAGCTGTCTGGATGGGACTAAATGAAGTTTTAGGAATTAAGTATGCAACGGTAGTTGCGGTATGCGAACAGGAAGACCCTGAAGATATGGGCTATACCGCTATTACTATGACAAAGTCAATGGAAGCCTTAGGATACAGAGTAGTAGATGAGGTAAAGGTATTTAATGTATTTAATAAGAATGAAATCGTTGAGAATACCGAGCAAATAAATGTTTTAAAAAATGCAGGAAATAAACTGGCAAAAACTATTGAGCTAAAAAATAAAACTTATGAAAAGATAAAAGACTTAAAACAAAAAGATATTTTCGGTTTATAATAAACTGGAAATATCTTTTTACTGTTATTTTAAATGTAATCTTAAAGTATCTAGTTGAATTTTTCTTTTACGTTCCTCTTCGTTTGCGATTAAACCGCAGTATCCACAGTAAAGGCTGTAAGCATCTATTATTCTTCTGCATCCACGACATCTTTTTACTGCATCAAATCCAGTGCTTTTTATAAACTTGTCAACTTCCTCATCTGTTATTTCTATTTGGAGATCTTTCATTTTATTTCCACAGAACCCGCAAAACCCACTGTCTGATTTAACAAATTTACCACATCGATCACACTGTCTTGCCTGAATAAGCATTGTTTTCTTTTTTTCTTCTAAAGCTATTTTTCTATGTTCGGACTTAACCTTAAAAAATATTTCCACAGGAAAACCACAATAGATACAAGAGTTAGCTTTATCAGAAACTTCTTTCCCACATTCTGGGCATTTTATTAGAGCCATTACTTTCTCCTTTAAATTTTGTTAAAAATAGATTAACATTTTATATTTTTAATTGCAATATTTATAAAAATATAATATATACAAAATTTAAAATTAATGTTAATATCTTACTTGCGTTTAGAAAAACAAAAAGACATCACGAAAATTCACATTAAAAAGCTTGTTTTTCAATGATAACTCATGGAGTATCGACTTTAAGGACGGAAGAGCCTTGGGGTTGGTGCTTTTTTATTTCCCTAATCCCCTACAACCAAGTTTCTACATCTTTTTTTCTTTCAGGCCTCTTTTCTGGCACAGTTTCAGGATAACCTAAAAAGATAGCTGCATACATTTCATTTTCTTTTGGAATTAATTTATCTCTAACCTTAGCACTTTCTTCATCTCTAAATAAATCTTTTGTAAATAAAGTCATCCAGGTTGTAGCTAGCCCTAGAGAAGTAGCAGCATTCATTAAATTACCAGCGGCTAATTGAGGTCCTACATTTGGCCATGGTACATCGGTTCTTCCAGAAATAAGTATAATTACCGGTGCACCAAAAAAATCTGAAGGGTATGGCCAGGCTTTATCAGGTAGCATTTTAGTAAATTCTTTTGTAGGTGTTGTCCCTGCCGCCTGCAATAAAAGGTTTTTACCTTCTTCAGTTCTAATTACAGTAAAATGCCAACTTTGTTTGTTGTGACCGCTTGGAGCATATTTTGCAGCTTCAAGACAAGCTTTGATTTTATCTTCTTCCACAGATTTTGATAAAAACTTTCTACAGCTAAAACGTTGTTTCATATTTAGAATAGCTTCGTTTTCCATATTTTTTTCTCCCGATTTTTATTTTTACTACTATATGCATTATGAAGGAAAATCTTATAAAAAAACACCCTAAAACACAAAAAATGGCAATTTTCATAAAAAAATTACAAAAAATTATAATATTTTAATATACTAAGAAGGGGGTTCGTGTGATAATAAATTAACGAAAGCGTTAAAAGTTTAACGAGTAATTATATAATGGTTAAAGGAGTGCATGGAATAATGGACATGAACAAATGGATTGAAGAACAAATTAAAGAGGTAGAAAAAAAAGCAACACCGTTATTATCTTTTCCTTCGGTACAAATGCTTTATGTAACAGTAAAAGAACTTATATCAAGTAGTAACAATCAGGCTCTTGGTATGAAGATGATCGCAGATAAATATGATATGTCAGCAGCAGTTGCATTTATGGATTTATCAGTTGAGGCAGAAGCTTTTGGATCAACAACAATCTATTCTGCAGATGAAGTACCAACTATAACAGGTTCTATTGTTACCACAGAAGAAGAAGCAAAAGAATTAAGAGTACCAGAAGTGGGTGAAGGCAGAACAGGCGTTAATATCGAGGGTGTTGAAAAAGCATTAAAGATTATTACAGACAGACCAGTTTTTGCAGGTTGTATTGGGCCTTTTTCATTAGCAGGAAGACTTATGGACGTAAACGAAGCAATGGTTAACTGCTATGAAGAACCAGAGATGGTACATGTATTACTTGAAAAAGTTACAGATTTTATCATTGACTACTGTAAAGAATATAAAAAAGTTGGTGCTCACGGAGTGATTATGGCTGAGCCTTTAGCAGGAATTTTGTCACCAGGACTTATGCAAGAATTCTCAACTGAGTATGTAAAAAAAATCGTAGATGCAGTTCAGGATGAAAACTTCCTAGTGATTTACCACAATTGTGGAAATGAAGTAGCAAGACTTATTGATTCAATTAATGAAACAGGCTGTAAAGTTTATCATTTTGGAGATTCAATAGAGATGATAGATGTAATGGATAAAATCCCTTCAGATATTTTAGTTATGGGAAATATCAGTCCTGCAAAGCAGTTCAGAAATGGAACTGAACAATCAATAAAAGAAGCGACAATAAAATTAATGGAAGAATGTAGTGTATATCCTAACTTTATGATTTCTTCAGGATGTGACATACCACCATTAACTGATATGGACAATATAGATGCATTTTTTGAAGCAGTAGAAAGCTTCTACTACAAACAAAGACTATTAGATTTAATAGCATAAAAGTAACATTGTTTAACTTCCTTATATACACATCCGGGGTGAATGGCATTAGCTCTGGGTGTGTATTTTATTTGTTGATTTTTCTTTAAAATATTATAAAATTATGAGATAATCTATATATTAAACTATATTCAAGGAGGATTTAAAATGACAACAGTAAGAGTACATCCCGGAATATGCGGATTCATAACAAAGATTCAAGCAGAATCAGAAGATCAAACAGAAGTAAAGATAAAAGTTGCTACTGGGTGTGATGCAGTAAAAGGAATGATGAAAGAACTAGGTGATACTTTTGATGCCTATGAATTATGTTTAGTAAAACCTGGTGAAGGTGATTTATATGCTTATGCTTCTGAAAACTTCCCGGTTCATGCAGGTTGCCCTGTTATATCAGGCATATGCAAATGCGCAGAAGTTGAATGTGGATTAGCACTTAAACATGATGCAGAGATAAAGTTTGATTAGTCGGTGAATGATGAAAAATAGATATATAAAAAATACGCTGGGGATAATATTTATTGCAGTTTTATTATTAAGCAGTTGTTCTTCTTATGAAAGAAATATTGGTAAAATAAAATCTGAAATCAAATTGAACCAGAAAATGTCTATAGGAAATGTAGCAGAAATTGCATTTACAGAAGTTTTTTGGACATATGAATTAAAACCTTCGAACTATTCAGAAAACTGGTATAGTTATTATGAGTCAGAAGAAGGAGAAGTTTTTTGTTCAATAAAGGGAGAAGTTAAAAATAATTCCGAAGAGGATTTAGATTTAACCCTTTGTGCAACTTCGGAGTTTATATTTGGTGAAACTGAAGTTTATACAGGTATATTTGCTGTGGAAGACGAATTAGCTAAAAATTTTTTTGGATATGATTTAGCACCAGGAGAAAGTGCAGAATTTTACCTATATGCCATAGTACCTGAAGAATCAAAAGAAAAAGAATTTGATGTAAAAGTCGGATTTGATGACTTAAAAGAATATGTATATAAAATAGAGGATTGTAGCAATGTTTTTTCAATTGTTACTGATTAAATATGGAAAATTTATTTGAAAAACTAATAGAATATTCAAAATCAGATTTTTATCCATTCCATATGCCAGGACATAAAAGGACCCTTGAAGTACCTTTTAGTTATGACATAACAGAAATAGAGGGATTTGATAATCTTCATAATCCTAAAGGTATAATAAAAGAAATAATGGAAAAGGCTTCAAAGCTTTATGGATCAAAGACAACATACCTTTTAGTAAATGGAAGTACATGTGGGATTTTGTCTGGAATATGTGCCTCAACCAGTAGGGGAGGTAAAATTCTTGTTGCAAGAAATTGTCACAAGTCGGTTTATAACGGAGTTTTTTTAAAAGAACTAGACCCTACTTATGTATATCCAGAGTTAATCGAAGATTTTGAAATAAGTGGTAAAATCAAGCTAGAAGATATAAAAGAAAAAGTTGAAAAAGATTCAAAGATAGAAAGCGTTATAATAACATCTCCTACATTTGAAGGTGTTGTTTCTGAAATCAAGGAAATATCAGATTTTCTACATTCCAAAAATATTCCACTAATTGTTGATGAGGCTCACGGAGCACACTTTGGAATGCACCCTAGATTTTTACCATCAGCCTTAAAAGAAGGAGCAGATATAGTTATTCAAAGTGTTCATAAAACACTGCCTTCTTTAACCCAGAGCGCCATTTTACATTTCAATAGTGATATAATTTCTGAAGAGAAATTAAAAAACTATCTTCAAATATATCAAAGCAGTTCACCTTCTTATGTATTGATGGCTAGTATCGAAAGAGTAATTGAACTTTTAAGAGTTAATGGAGAAGAATTATTTAATGAGTACTTAGAAAATCTAGATAATTTTAGAAAAAAAATTAAAGGATTAAAGAATATAAAACTTTTTGAAAATGAAAAAGCAGATATTTCAAAAATTGTTATATCTGTCAAAAACACAAACATTAGTGGTAAAGAGTTATATAAAATTTTATTAGAAAAATATCATATACAAGTAGAAATGCATGCAGAAGATTATATAATTGCTATGACTTCTTTTTGCGACACCAAAGAAGGTTTTGAAAGGTTATATAAAGCATTATATGAAGTAGATAGTGAACTTTATTATATTAAAAGGGAAAAGAAATTTTTTAATTATAGCAGAAAAGCCAAGCAGTTTTGCTCTATTCATAAAGCAATAGATATGGATAAAGAAGAAATAATGGTAAAAGATTCTTTGGGAAGAGTTTCAGGAGAATATAAATATATGTATCCACCTGGGATTCCAATAATTGTACCTGGAGAAATTATAAGCTCAGAAATTAAAAAGGCTTGTGAAATGTTAGGAGAAAAGATAATAGTATTGAGGGAGAATATAAATGTCTAAAATATTTTACATTATGGGGAAAAGTTGTACAGGTAAAGATACCATATTCAAAAGATTAAAAGAAAACGAAAGTCTCAACTTAAAAACGGTTCTTTTATATACAACCAGACCGATAAGATTAAAAGAAACACAGGGAAAAGAATATAATTTTGTAACCACAGAAGAATTAAATGAGTTTGAAAATAAATCAAAAATAATTGAGCGCAGAGATTATAACACCGCTCATGGAGTATGGAGTTATTTTACTGCTGATGATGGACAAATAAATTTAATCAAAGATAATTATTTGATGATTGGGACTTTAGAGTCATATGAAAAGATAAAAGAATATTACGGAGAGGATAATGTCTATCCGATATATATAGAAGTAGATGATGAAACACGAATAGAGAGAGCATTAAAAAGGGAAAAGAAACAGCCGGAACCAAAGTTTCAAGAAATGTGTCGAAGATTTCTAGCAGATTCAGAAGATTTTAGTGACAAGCATATTAAAGATCAAAATATAAATAAAAGATATAAAAATATTGAATTAGAGAAGTGTTTAAGAGAAATCGTAAAGGACATTCAATCTTTAATATAATATTTATCTATGATATAATAAGCAAAAGGAGTGGATAATATGCCTTTTCGTGTTGATGATGTAAGCAAAGCAACAAGAGCAGAACAAAAAATACATACAGGAAAAACAGATGAAACTTTTAAGTTTAAACTTTTAAGTAATATTGAAGAGCACGACTTACAGGCAAGGGTATCCACTTTAATTGGTGAAATTTCAGAACAGGGAAAACGACTAACCAAACATACTGATGTAAGGGATATGAAAAAGTATAGAGAATTAATCAAAACCTTTTTAAATGAAGTAGTATACCGTTCTCATAAGTTTTCCAGGGAAAATTTTCTAGATAGAAGAGGTAGACACAGGGTTTATGGTATTGTAAAATTAATTGATAAGAATCTGGATGAACTTGCCTCAGAATTGATAAAAGATGAAAAAGATAACTTGTTAATATTAAGTAAAATAGACGAAATCAAAGGTCTTTTACTTGATATTGTAACATAGTTAAGAAGGAGTCTTAATGCCAGACTTTATAGAGATTTTAGGCAACGAAGAAATTATGGGGCATTTCAAAAATGCTATAAATTCAAAAAAGGTTTCCCACGCATATATAATAAACGGTGAAAAGGGCATGGGCAAAAAAACAATTGCACACGCTTTTTCAGTTATGTTACAGTGTGAAAACTTTCAAGATGAGCCCTGCTTAAAGTGTCCGTCATGTTTAAGAGCACTTTCCAAAAACCATCCAGATATAATAGAAGTTACCCATACAAAACCAAAAAGTATTGGGGTAGAAGATGTTAGAGAACAGCTTATAACTGATATTCAAATTAAACCTTATGATGGAAATTATAAAATTTATATTATAGACGAAGCACATTTATTAACCAGCGCTGCACAAAATGCTATATTAAAAACAGTGGAAGAACCTCCAGAATATGGAGTGATTTTGATTTTAACTGAAAATGTAAATATGTTTCTTCCCACTATATTATCAAGGTGTATTGTATTAAATCTAAAGCCAATTAGAAAAGAAGTAATTAAAAAACATTTGATGGAAAAATATGAAATTCCTGACTATAAAGCAGAAACGGCTGCAACATTTTCAGGAGGAAATATTGGAAAAGCAATATTTTTAGCTTCTTCAGAGAGATTTAATGAAATGATGGATGATGTTATCCATTTGCTAAAGTTTTTAGAAGAAATGCAAGCTTATGAAGTAATGGATAAAGTTAAGCATTTAAATGAATTTAAGAATGAAATTCAGGAGTACTTAGATTTGATGTTAATATGGTTTAGAGATTTGCTGATATATAAAGCAACATTAGAGCCAGGAGAACTTTTATTTAAAGAAGAATATTCGTTTATTAAGAATCAGGCATCAAAGGTTTCTTATGAAAAAATAGATAAGATTTTAAAAACCATAGATAAGGCAAAGTTACGACTAAAAGCCAATGTAAACTTTGATCTTGCAATGGAACTAATGTTTCTAGAAATTAAAGACAATATTTTATAGAGAGAGGTAATTATGACTAAAGTTATAGGAGTTAGATTTAGAAAAGCAGGAAAAATTTATTTTTTTGATCCGGTAGATTTTCAGATAGAAAAAGGACAAAATGTTATAGTAGAAACAGCTAGAGGTGTTGAGTATGGTAATGTAGTAGTGGGCAAAAAAATGATTGAAGATGATAAAATCGTAGCCCCACTAAAACCAGTAATCAGGATAGCAACAGAAGCAGATGATAAAAAAGAACTTGAAAACAAAGAAAAAGAGAAAAAAGCTTTTGGAATCTGCTTAGAAAAGATACAAAAACACGGATTAGAAATGAAGCTTATTGATGTTGAATATACATTTGATAACAACAAAGTTTTATTCTACTTTACGGCAGAAGGACGAATAGATTTTAGAGAGTTAGTTAAAGACTTGGCTTCTATATTTAAAACACGAATTGAATTAAGACAGATTGGTGTTAGAGATGAGACTAAAATCGTGGGCGGTTACAGTATTTGTGGTAGATCACTTTGTTGTAATACTCACTTATCAGAATTTATACCAGTTTCAATAAAAATGGCAAAAGAGCAAAACCTTTCATTAAATCCAATAAAAATTTCAGGTGTATGTGGCAGGTTGATGTGTTGTCTAAAACATGAAGAAGAAACATATGAAGATCTAAACAGCAAGTTGCCAGGTATAGGTGATTATGTAACTACTGATGATGGCCTAAAAGGTGAAGTTCAAAGTGTTAATGTATTAAGACAGCTTGTAAAAGTTATAGTAACTATAAATGACGAAAAAGACATAAAAGAATATAAAGTAAATCAGTTAAGATTTAAAAGAAAACAAAAGAAACAGGAAGTTAAACTTTCCCCTGAAGAACTTAAAGAATTAGAAATGCTAGAGAAAAAGGAGAAGCAGGAAGGAAATTCAAAAATAAATGATTAATCTCGAAGCAGGAGAAAAGTTTGATGACCTTGAAATAAAAGGTTATAAGATAATTCAAAGCAAAGAAAAGTTTTGTTTTGGAATAGATGCGGTACTTCTTTCAGATTTTTCTAATGTAAGAAAAGGCGAAAAAGTATTGGATTTAGGTTGCGGAAATGGAATCATACCTATTCTTCTGGAAGCAAAAACGAAAGGTGAACATTTCTCTGGGCTAGAGATTCAAAAAGAAGTCGCAGATATGGCAAGAAGAAGTGTTGCCTATAACAATCTTGAAGATAAAATTAACATTGTTTTGGGAGACATAAAAAAGGCTTCAGAAATTTTTGGAAAAAATTCCTTTGATGTTATTACATCAAATCCTCCATATATGGAAGATACTCATGGTCTTAAAAATCCAGAGCTTCCAAAAGCAATAGCTAGACATGAGTTGCATTGTAGCTTTGAAGATATTGCTAGAGAGGCAGCTTATCTTTTAAAACCAGGAGGAAGGTTCTATTTGGTGCATCGACCAAGAAGACTAGTAGAGTTAATAACAACATTAAAAAATAAAAAAATTGAGCCAAAAAAAATAAGAATGGTACACCCATCAATAGAAAAAGAGGCAAATATGGTTTTAATCGAAGCCGTCAGAGGTGGAAAACCTATGATGAAAGTAGAAAAACCTTTAATAGTATATAAAGAAAAAGGAAAATATACAGACGAGATTTATGAAATTTATGGATATCAGAGAGAAGAAATATGAGTGGAAAACTATATTTATGTGGAACACCTATAGGTAATTTGGAAGATATTACATTAAGAGTTTTAAGAACATTAAAAGAAGTTGATTTAATCGCAGCAGAAGATACGAGACATAGTATAAAATTATTAAATCATTATGAAATAAAAACTCCAATGACCAGCTATCATGAACATAATAAAATAAGCAAAGCAAAGAATTTAGTAAAACAGCTTAAAGAAGGAAAAAACATAGCATTAATTACTGATGCAGGAATGCCAGGTATCTCGGATCCTGGTGAAGAATTAGTAAAAGAGTGTTATGAAGAAGGCATAGAGGTAACTGCCTTGCCTGGGGCAAGTGCAAGTATAACCGCACTTACACTTTCAGGTTTATCAACTAGAAGATTTTGTTTTGAAGCCTTTCTTCCAGTGGATAAAAAGCTAAGAAAAACCATATTAGAGCAATTAGCAGAAGAAACCAGAACAATAATATTATATGAATCACCTCATCATCTAGTAAAAACATTAAAAGAGCTTTTAGAATATATAGGGGATAGAAATATAAGCTTGTGTAAGGAACTGACAAAAAAGTATGAAAATGTGCAGCAAGGTCAGTTATCTAACTTAATTGAATTTTATTCAAATAAGAGTGATGTAAAAGGTGAATTTGTAATTATAATAGAGGGGAAAAGTTTCAAAACCATTCAAGAAGAAAAAATAAGTGAATGGGAAAAAATGGATATAGCCTCTCATATCAGTTATTATGTAGAGAAAAATATTGATAAAAAAGAAGCGATGAAACTAGTTGCCAAAGACAGAGGAATATCAAAAAGAGAAGTATATCAAAAAGATATAGAAAACAAAGGAGGAAACTAAAATGAAAAGCATTAAAGGAACAAAAACAGAAGCTAATTTACAGACAGCATTTGCGGGAGAATCACAAGCAAGAAACAAATATACTTACTATGCTTCTAAAGCTAAAAAAGAAGGATACAATCAGATAGCGGATTTATTTCAGGAAACAGCTGATAATGAAAAAGAACATGCTAAAATATGGTTTAAATTATTACACGATGGAGCGGTTCCAGATACTGTAACAAACTTAAATGATGCAGCAGCTGGGGAGCATTATGAGTGGACAGACATGTATGACGGATTTGCAAAAGAAGCAAAAGAAGAAGGTTTTGATGATATAGCTGCTTTATTTGAAATGGTTGCTAAAATAGAAAAAACACATGAAGAAAGATATTTAAAACTTCTTTCAAATGTGGAAGGTGGAATAGTATTTTCAAGAGACGGAGATATGGTATGGCATTGTATGAACTGTGGTCATATTGAAGTAGGAAAAAAAGCTCCGGAAGAATGTCCTGTTTGTAATCATCCAAAGGCATATTTCCAGATAAATGCTACAAATTATTAAGAATAAAAAGGCTGAATTCAAAAAAGAATTCAGCCTAAATTTTTACAAACTTCTCAATGCATCTATTGGATTTAATTTACTAGCTCGCCTTGCTGGTGCGTAGCCAAATATCAAACCTATCACAGCAGAAAAACCAATTGCTAAAGCTATTGAATATGTAGCGATTGAAAAAACTGTATCAATGAGTATACAAGCCACATATGCGATACCTATTCCAAAAATCAATCCCAGAAAACCTCCAAATAGTGATAAGAATAAGGCTTCCAAAAGGAATTGCCACTGAATTGTTTTTGGTTCAGCCCCTAGAGCTTTTCTTAAGCCAATTTCAGTAGTCCTCTCTGTAACAGAAACCAACATCATATTCATGATTCCTATACCACCAACTACCAGAGCTATGGAAGCAATTCCTGCTAAAAGTGCAGTCATCATACCAGTCATAGTTTCCACAGTATCCAGGATATACTGCATATTAGAAATCATATAACCATCTTCGTTATAATTAAAAGCAGTATTTAATACCTGTTTGATTTGAGATGTTGTCTCATCAGATAAATCTCCATCAACCATATATACATCAACAGAATTAATATTTCCAACACCTAATAGCCCCATGGCAGTAGTATAAGGGATTATTACGGAATCATCATTTGAGTTTAATGAAAAACCACTTGACGCCTGGAGAGTTCCAATTACAGTATAAGTAATACCGTTTATAGTTATTTCTTTATTAATTGGTGATTCAGTAAGGAAGTACTCATCTACAATATTCTGTCCAATCAAGCAAACTCTGTTTTTGCTTTCTATATCTAAAAGGTTTATTCCTCGACCTGTTTCAAGAAGGTCTTCTGTGTTAGAAAAGTGTACATCATTTCTTCCCTGTACCGTTACATCTTCTAAAACATTACCATCATAAACAATGCTTGTAACTCCACTAATACTTGGTGACACTCCATCTACATTATCTATTTCTGAAATAGAATCCACATCGCTAATACTAAGCCCTGCTTTCAGTGGAGTTCCAATTGCCTGAATAGTTATTTTATTTGCACCCATGTCCATTACTTGGCTGGTTATACTTTGGGTAACACCGTTTACAATTGTTATTAATGCAATAATTGCTGCTACACCGATTAATACACCTAAAACAGTAAGGAAGGATCGCATTTTATTATGGATTATATTATTCCATGACATTCTAATACTTTCTATAAACATTAATCAATCACCTCACTTAACCTGCCGTCTAAGATTTTTACTACTCTGGAGGCATTTTTTGATATTTTTTCATCATGAGTAATCATAACGATTGTTCGACCCTCTTCGTTTAGTTCTTTAAAAAGTTTCATTATCTGTAGACCTGTATTTTGATCAAGGGCACCAGTTGGTTCGTCTGCTAAAAGTATAGTTGGGTGTGTTACCAAAGCTCTGGCGATAGCTACTCTTTGCTGCTGTCCACCTGAAAGTTGATTTGGTCGGTTTTTGATTTTATCTCCAAGACCTACTCTTTCTAGCATTTCTTTTGCTTTTTTCTTTCGCTCCTTATCCTTAAAGCCCGCATATATTAAAGGGAGTTCCACATTTTGTAAAGCATTTAAACGAGGCAATAATTGAAACTGTTGAAATATAAATCCTATTTCTGAATTTCTAATGTTAGCCAGCTCAGCTTCATTAAAATCTTCAACTTCTTTTCCATTCAATATATATGTTCCACTAGTTGCCACATCCAGACAACCAATAATATTCATTAGGGTAGACTTACCAGAACCAGAAGGACCAAGTATAGAGACAAACTCACCTTCATTTAATGTAAAGTTTACATTTTTTAAAACAGTTTGCTCTTCTTCACCCATGATGTAGGTTTTGATAATATCTTTCATTTGGAGAATTTCCATTTTAATCCTCCTGACTTCCAGGTCTTTGATACATTGCAGAATCATAATCTGAGCCAGTAGATTTTTCATAAACTATTTCGTCTCCCAATGAAAGACCTTCTGTGATTTCTACAATAATTCCATCATTAATTCCAGTTGTTACATAAATGTTTTCAATGTTTTCATTTTCATCCTGAATCATTACATATGTTTCATCATTTTCATCAAATTGTAAAGCTTCAACAGGTATGGTTAACACATCTAAAGCTTGATTGTTTAGTATTTTTGCTTCAGCAGTCATACCTACTTTTAGAGAAGGATCTTCAGGTAAATCAACTACTGCGCTAAAATAAGCTACGCCCTGTAGGTTTGTAGCCGTATCAGAAATTTTTGAAACAGTTCCTACGATAGTTTTATCAAGTGCAGCAATATATACAGAAACTTCCTTATCTTCTGAGATACTACTTAAATCATATTCATCAACTTTAATTGAAATCTGTAAATTTTCAAAATCATAAATATCACACAATGAAGCTCCGGCCATAACCTGCTGGTCTTCTTTTACATAAATTGACGAAATCGTTCCATCTACTTCTGCTTTTATTTTAGTTCCCATAGATGTTTTAAAGAGGTCATCGTCTTTTTCTACCACATCACCTTCTTCAACATATATTTCACTTATTTGAATAACAGAACTAGCCAATACATTTTGTGTATTTTTACTTTCTACACTACCTGAAAAAGTGTAGTATGTTTCAATGTCTGAACTTTCTACTTCTACTGTACTGTAGTTACTTTGTGCGGGTGCCAATACCCTAAATATAATAAGGCCAACAATTACTACCAAAACAATAATTGTTATGATTAAATTCTTTTTACTCTTTCTTTTTCTACTTGATGCCATTTTCAACCTCCGAAATTTTAATGTTTTTATTATATAGGTAAAATGTGTAATAAAAGTGAACAATTTAAAAAAAATAAAAAAACACCCAAAATTTTGTGTGTTAAATAATTTATTATGCAATAATATTCTGTCAAATGCTTGTATTTTGTATATAGTGATGATAAACTTTAAAAGTGTAAAAAAACGGAGACGGTGGGATTCGAACCCACGTGCCGGTTAAGGCAAAACGATTTCGAGTCGTTCTCGTTATGACCACTTCGATACGTCTCCATAATAATACAATAATATACTATCAAATTATGTAAATGGAAACAAGATAAATGAATAATGAACTGAAAATAGCTATAATTATATATCTTTTGATTTTAATTGAATACTGCGTTATAACAACGATAATAATTTTAAAAACAAAAAAGAACTCTAAAACATATTCTCTCATTGCTTTTTGTATTTTCACATTATTATGGTTATTTTTTATTGTGATTGAAAAACTATTTATAGGGACTGATATGTATATTTCAGTTTTTAAATTCTCTGTTATATTTGCTCAATTATCTTCAACAGCGGTGCTTATTTATGTTATTTATGCTCTCGATTTGATAAAACATGAAAAAAGGCATCTTGTTTTATTGCTTTATGTTCCAAGAATTATATGTTTTATTCCTTACTTTCATGGAAGCTTTTTTAATCTCGTTGTTGAAGAAGTAAAAGACAATGCCATTATTATAAACTGGGGTCCAATAGTTGATGTTGGAAAACTTATAACAATAATATATATATTAGCTTCATTAGTACTGATTACTTACAATACAATTAGATATAAAAATTACTATTTAAATAATATATTACTATTTTTTGCTGTTTTATTGCCCTTGTTTTCTCAACTAATGAATGAGTTAAAAGTACTTCCTGTTGGGGCAATAAATTATTCTCCAATTGTACTTTCTATAGTAATTGTTTTATACTCTATTTCTATTTTCAAACTAAAAAACTCAGACGTAATTAATGGAGGAATATATGAGCTATTTATGTATACAAAAGTAGCTGTAGTGATTTCAAATAAAAAAGGATATATAGAAGATTATAATAATTCATTTAAGTCAATTTATAAAAAAGATGATATAGTATACGGAAAAACTGAAGTTAATTATGTTTTCAGACAATTGCTCACAGCGATTTCTAATGATGCAATCATAAAGGAAATATTGAATGATTTAGAAAATGATTCAAAAAAAATGATTAGATATTATGTTAAATTAGATTTAGAAAGTGGAAATAGTAAATATTATACACTAGATATATTTTCAATTTTAGGAAGAAGAAAAAAATACAAAGGTAAAATAATTGTTTTAGATGATATGACAAAAGAAAGAGAAACCAATATAACGGAAGAAAGAAACAGGATATCTGTAGACTTGCACAATGCCTTAGGTAGTTCTATAAATGTTATAAGTTTGAATTTAGAACACGTTATTAAAGAAATAGAAAATAGAAATAATTACGAATTAAACGAAATACTTGAATGCTCAAAAGTAGCGTATGAAAAATCAATAAATGCATTTTTTGAACTTCGAAGAATTATTGATAATATTTATCCGATAAATATTGAAAAAAACGGTATAATTTGGGCGCTACAGTCTTTTTTTAAAAAAGTATGTGTTAGAGGAATAAACATAGAGTTTGATTATTCAAATATTGATAATGATAAAATTAATGAAAAAAAATTAGGAGAGTGTTTATATTCGATTTGCAAAGAGGCTATTAGTAACTCGATTATTCATGGTAATGCAGATATAATTAATATTTTTTTGAAACAGTCAAAAAAAGAAATTAGCTTAAAAATAATTGATAACGGTGTAGGATGCGAAAAAATTATTGCAAATATTGGAATGACAGGAATGGAAAAAACCATAAGCGATCTAAATGGAATAATAAATGTTGGTTCAATTGGAGAAGATGGATTCATAGTTCAAATATCTATTCCAATATAAAATAGTGAGGGAAAGCACATGATAAATATTGTAATAGTTGATGATAGTAAAGATTCAATTACCGCTTTAAAAAGGAATATTAATAATAAAGAAGATATAAATGTTATGGCAACATTTGAATGTGGCAAGGATGTTGTTAGATTTTGTGAAAATGCAAAACCAGATCTTATTCTTATGGATATAAAAATGAAAAACATGAATGGAATAGAAGCATGCAAAGAAATCAAAGCGATAAATCCAGACATTAAAATAGCATATCTTACAACGTTTCATGAGCCAGACCAAGCCTTAGATGCTTTAAAGTCAAAAAGTGAAGGATATATATTTAAGGGTCACAAAACAGACAAATTAATTAGTATAATAAAAAATATTAATTTTGGTTTTAATGTCTATGAAAATGAATTGTCAGAAATGATTGAATTTAAAGAACTTTCTGAAAAAGCAACTGGTGTCGGTATAGAGGTTTTAACCGAAAGACAGAAAAAAATTGTAGAATTAGTTACAAAAGGAAAAACAGATACTCAAATTGCAAAAGAGCTATTTCTTAGTGAAGGGTATGTTAGAAACCTATTAGTAAAAATAAGGAAGAAAGTAGGAGCTAAAAACAGTAGAGAGCTGGCAGTTTGGGGAGCAAAAAACGATTTATAGGTTAAAATGTGACAAATGTAATCTTATTTTTTTAAAATAAATATGCTAATATATTCTAGTTGACTAAAAAATAGATTGGATATGTTTAGTATGTGTGGAATTGTAGGATATATAGGGGAAAGAGATTGCTCTAAGATTTTATTAGAGGCACTATCAAAACTTGAGTACAGAGGTTATGACTCAGCGGGTATAGCAGTTTTTGAAAATGGAAAGATTATAACTGAAAAATCAAAAGGCGAACTAGAGTCTTTAAGAAAAAAATTATCAAAAAAAGGTACACCTGTAGGTAAGTGTGGAATCGGTCATACTAGATGGGCGACTCATGGAGAACCATCAGATATTAATTCACATCCACATGGAAATAAAAGAGTTACAATCGTTCACAATGGTATAATTGAAAACTATAAACAACTAAAAGAATTTTTAGAAGAAAATGGTTATGAATTTGAAAGTGAAACTGATACTGAAACAGTTGCAAAACTGTTAGACTTTTATTATGAAGGAGACCCTGTAGAAACAATTATCAAGGTCATTTCTGAAATAAAAGGATCATATGCTTTAGGTATTATATTTAAAGATTTTCCTGAAACGATTTTTGCTGTAAGAAAAGACAGCCCTTTAATAATTGGTTTAGGAAAAGAAGAAAATTTTATTGCTTCAGATGTTCCAGCAATTCTTAAATTCACTAGAGATTATTATTTAATAGAGCAGGATGAAATAGCAGTAATAAACAATGATAAAGTAGAAATAGTAGATATACATAAAAATACAGTAAATAAAGAAGTTCAAACGGCAACATGGGACGAGGATGCGGCTGAAAAAGGTGGATTTGAGCATTTTATGCTTAAAGAAATAAATGAACAACCTGAAGCTATTAGAAAAACAATAAAAGGAAGAATCTTAGAAGGTATGCCTAACTTTTTAGAGTCAGGTGTTACTCCGGAAAAACTTAATTCATATAAAAAGATATTCATAGTAGGCTGTGGTACAGCAATGCATGCGGGAATGGTAGGAAAGTATGTTATTGAAAAATTAGCAGGTATAGAAGTTGTAGTTGATATAGCTTCTGAATTTAGATACAGAAATCCGATAATAGGAGAAGAAGATCTTGTTATATTAATTTCTCAATCAGGTGAAACAGCAGATACTCTAGCGGCACTTAAAATGGCCAAATCAAAAGGAGCAGACACTATATCAGTAGTTAATGTGGTAGGTTCATCTATAGCCAGAGAATCAGATTATGTGATTTATACCTATGCAGGACCAGAAATATCTGTTGCATCAACTAAAGCTTATTCTGTTCAATTGTCAATTATGTATTTGATTGCTTTTGAACTTGCCTTTGTAAAAGGAAAAATCGACAAAAAGAAATGTAAGTACTATGTAGAAAAACTTCAGGAAGTACCAGGAAAAATCGAAAAGATTCTTGAAGATGTTGAAAATGTTCAGTTTATAGCATCGAAGCTTATGAATGCTGAAAGTCTTTTGTATATAGGAAGAGGCTTAGATTATGCAATGAGTATGGAAGGGTCTCTTAAGTTGAAAGAAATTACATACATACACTCTGAGGCTTATCCGGCAGGAGAATTAAAGCATGGAACAATTTCTTTAATAACTGAACATGTACCTGTAGTTGCAGTTGCTACCCAGGATGAGCTTGTTGAAAAAACAATAAGTAATGTTGAGGAAGTAAAAGCAAGAGGAACAAAAGTAGTATTCATATGTCAAAAAGGGACAAGCGTAGGAAAGAAAGCGATAGATTATAAGGTGGAAGTACCAAAAGGTGATGAAATACTAATGCCGATGTTGACTGTAGTTCCTCTTCAACTTATGGCATATTACACAGCATTAGAAAGAGGATGTAATGTTGATAAGCCAAGAAATTTGGCTAAATCTGTAACAGTAGAATAAAGGTTTATTTTGTTGATATAAAGTGTGAAAAGTAGTAAAATAGTTAAAGGATTAAAATGAGGGGGAGTCATGAAATGAAAGTTTTTGTCGAGAATTTTTTTCAAAGAAAAACTTATAGAAAATTAATGCTTGTTGGTTTTGATTTTTTATGTGTTGTTGTCTCTAGCTTTCTTGCTCTTTTAATCAGATTTGATTTTCAATTTCATCATATTAATGAAGAATATATTATGACCATGCTAAGATATTTACCAATAAGCATGGTTATTACTCATATTATTTTTGTTTTATTTAAACTATATAAGAGCTTATGGATTTTTGCAGGCCTTATAGAAAGTATAAATATTTTTATCGCAGTAGGTCTTTCGGCATCTTTACAAATGATAATAATAGAACTACTCGGCTGGCCAATACCTAGGAGTTTTTATTTATTATATTTTGTATTTATGTTTATTTTTGTAGTAGTAGGCAGATTTTCATATCGCCTTATAAGAAAATTTTATAGACAGGAAACACCTGTAGTAAAAGAGAAAAAAAATACCCTTATAATCGGAGCAGGGGATGCATGTAATACAATACTTAAAGAATTAAGACTAAGCAAGCATTTAAATAGAAAAATTGTCGGGATAATAGATGATGACCCTCTTAAAAAAGATAATTACATGCAACAGATTAAAATATTTGGTGGTAGAGATAAGATTCTTGAAGTTTCAGAGTACTATGATGTTGATGAAATCATAATTGCCATGCCGTCTGTTGAAAAGGGTAAAATAAAAGAAATAATAAATATTTGTAAAGAAACAGGATGTGAACTAAAAATATTACCTGGCATATATCAGCTTGTAAATGAAGATGTGAGCATAAATGACTTGCGAAAGGTAGAACTTGAGGACCTGTTAGGTAGAGATAAAGTAAATATTTCCTGTGAAGATATTTTGACGGAAATCTCTGGAAAGACTATACTAGTAACTGGTGGAGGTGGATCTATAGGGAGTGAAATCTGTCGCCAAGTAGCACAGTATAATCCTAAGCAGTTAATAATAGTAGATATATATGAAAACTCAGTTTATGAATTGCAACAGGAACTACAAAAAACTTTTCCAAAGTTAAATTTAAAAGTTTTGATAGCTTCAGTTAGAAATGATCATAGAATAAATATAATCTTTAAAGAATATAAGCCGGATTTAGTTTATCATGCGGCAGCACATAAACATGTACCTTTAATGGAAGAAAGCCCTAATGAGGCAATAAAAAACAATGTACTAGGAACTCTTAATGTAGTAAAAGCAGCAGGAGAGTATAATGCAAGTAAATTTGTATTGATATCTACAGACAAAGCGGTGAATCCTACAAATATAATGGGAGCATCAAAACATATCTGTGAAATGATAATACAGACCTATAACAATAAATACAAAACAGAATTTTGTGCAGTAAGATTTGGTAATGTACTTGGTTCAAATGGAAGCGTAGTTCCGCTATTTGAAAAACAAATAAAAGAAGGCGGACCAGTAACGGTAACACACCCAGAAATAATAAGATTTTTTATGACAATTAAAGAGGCAGTATCATTAGTTATCCAAGCGGGTGCTTATGCTAACGGAGGAGAAGTCTTTGTGTTAGACATGGGAGAGCCAGTTAAAATCGTAGATATGGCTAGAAATCTAATTAAATTATCTGGTTTAATACCAGACAGAGACATAAAAATAGAATTTACTGGTTTAAGACCAGGTGAAAAGATGTATGAAGAAATACTGAAAGAAGAAGAAGGAATAAGAAAAACAGCTAATGACCTTATCTATATAGGAAAGCCTAAGAATATAGATGAGAATAAATTTATAGAAGAACTAAATGAACTATGCAAACTTATAATACACGATCCGCATAATATAAGAAGTTTTATAAAGAAGATCGTGCCGAGTTATAAAGTGGTGGAAGTTGTAGAGTTGGAAGATGAAATAGCATTGTAATTAAAAACAAATTAAAACATAATTTTCCCAGGAAGGAAGCAATTTTAAGAATGACAAAAAATAACAAAATTTGGTTATCCTCACCACATATGAGTGAAGAAGGATACGAAATGGCATATATTAAAGAGGCTTTTGATACAAACTGGATCGCTCCTTTGGGACCAAATGTGAATTGTTTTGAAAAAGAGTTTGCTAAAAAAGTTGATTCGAAGCATGCGGCAGCAATGATTTCTGGTACCAGTGCTATACATTTAGCACTTAAATCAGCAGGAGTTGGTGAAGGTGATATTGTACTATGTCCTACTCTTACATTTTCTGCCACTGCAAATCCAATAATATATCAAAGTGCAATTCCTGTTTTTATAGACAGTGATTATGAAACATGGAACATTGATCCTAAAGCATTAGAGTTAGCTTTCGAGAAATATGGTAATAAGGTTAAAGCTGTGATAGTTGTACACCTATATGGTTTAGCAGCAGATATGGAAAAGATTATGAATATTTGCAATAAGCATGAAGTTGCAGTTATTGAAGACGCAGCAGAGTCTTTAGGTGCTTATTATAAAGGACGACATACTGGAACCTTCGGTGAATTTGGAGTTTTTAGCTTTAACGGAAACAAGATTATTACAACTTCAGGCGGAGGAATGCTTGTTTCTGATGATGAAGAAAAAATTAAGAAAGTACGCTTCTGGTCCACTCAATCAAGGGATGAAGCAAAGCATTATCAGCATAGTGAATTAGGGTTCAATTACCGTATGAGTAATGTGGTTGCGGGTATTGGTAGAGGACAGCTTAAGGTGTTAGATAAAAGAGTGGATAAGAAGAAGTATATATTTGAATTTTATAAGAGAGAGCTTGGTCATTTAGAGGGTGTTGAATTTATGCCAATTAATGAATGGAATGAGCCGAATTATTGGTTAAGTGTAATGACATTGAATGGTTCAGTTAGACCACTTGATGTGATGGAAGCACTTGAAAAAGAGAATATTGAATCAAGACCTGTATGGAAACCTATGCATATGCAACCGTTCTTTGAGGAATATGATTATATGGGCTCGGATGTAAGTGAGAAGCTATTTAAAAATGGTGTGTGTTTGCCATCAGATACGAAGATGAAAGATAGGGATCTTGAGAGAATATGTGGAATTATAAAGGGCTGTGGTCTAAATAAGAAGTAGGTGCTGATAGATGCAGAGTGAAGTGAAGGAAGAAGCTAAAGTGAATAAAGGTATCTATAGAAGATTCTTAAAAAGACCTATGGACTTCATTTTGTCTTTAATGGCAATTATTGTTTTAAGTCCAGTTTTAATAATTGTTGCTATTCTTGTTAGGTTTAAACTGGGTAGTCCGGTGCTCTTTAAACAGAAAAGACCTGGGCTTAATGAGAAGATATTTACGATATATAAGTTCAGGACTATGACGGATGAGAAAGATGAGAGTGGTGAATTACTGCCCGATAGTATTAGGCTGACTAGATTCGGGAAAATGTTGAGATCTACAAGTCTAGATGAACTTCCGGAGCTATTCAATATCCTTAAAGGGAATATGAGTATTGTTGGGCCAAGGCCGCAGCTCGTAAGAGATATGGTTTTTATGTCAGAAAAACAAAGGCAGAGACATTCTGTTAATCCTGGACTGACTGGGTGGGCACAAGTTAATGGTAGGAATAATGTAACTTGGGAAGAGAAGATTTCGCTTGATTTAGATTATATTGAAGACATTTCCTTTGTTAAAGATTGGAAAATTATATTCATGACAGTCGCTAAGGTTTTTAAGAAAGATGATATTTCTACTGAAGGAATGTATACTGCAGAAGACCTTGGCGATTATTTGCTAAGAGTTGGTAAAGTTAGCCAAATTGAATATGAAGATAATCAAGAGCTAAGTAGAGAGTTGTTGGCGAAATAATTAATGAGCGAGGTGCAATATGGACATAAAGCAACAACAAGTTTTAAATGAAATGAAGTTCTCGGTATCTATGTGTGTTTACAAGAATGATAATCCAGAACATTTTCATCAAGCTATAGAGAGCATAATTAATCAAACTATAATACCCAATGAGATTGTACTAGTTGTTGATGGCCCTATACCACCTTCTATAGATCACATAATTAAGCTGTATGAGAAAGAAGATTTCTTTAATGTGATTAGATTGCCAGAAAATGTTGGACATGGTAATGCTAGACGAACAGGACTAGAAAACTGTAAATATGAGCTAGTTGCACTAATGGATGCTGATGATATTAGCTTACCGGACAGATTTGAAAAGCAAATACGATGTTTTATAGAAGATAAATCCCTAAGTATCGTCGGATGTAATATAAAAGAGTTTATTTATACTACTGATAATGTTGTTGGAATTAGAGAGGTCCCTCAAGAGGATGTTGATATAAAAGAATATTTAAAAAAAAGATGTCCCTTTAACCAAATGACTGTCATGTTCAAAAACTCTGAAGTCCAAAGATCTGGTGGATATAAAGATTGGTATCATAATGAAGACTACTATTTATGGATTAGAATGTATCTAAATGGGTCAAAGTTCAAGAATCTAAAAGATTCTTTAGTCCTTGTAAGAGTTGGTAATGAAATGTACCAGCGTAGAGGTGGATTTAAATATTTTAAAAGCGAAGCAAAACTACAGAAATATATGAAAGACAAAGGTATAAACACTAGCATTATATATGGATATAACGTTTTAATAAGATTTATTCTTCAAGTGTTAACGCCAAACAAGTTAAGAGGTTTTATTTTTAAAAAATTTGCTAGAGTAAAAATTGAGTCATAGATGGGGAGTAATTGTAATGTTTCTTTATAAACAATGGGAAATATTCTGTAGAGAATTAGATAATAATGGAATTAATAGTGTGACAGCAGCGTCATTGCTAAATGAAGATGATAACAAAGAAGAATTCTTGGTGTTAAAACATGACGTTGAAATCAATCCTTCTAAAGCGTTAAGATTAGCTGAAATTGAAAATAGATATTTTCACAAAGGTTCATATTATGTACAGGCATATCTTTTACACGATGAGAAAAACATAGAAGTTCTTAAAAAGATTAAAGATCTAGGGCATGAAGTTTCATATCATCACGACGTAATGGATTCTAATAAAGGAGAAATGGATAAAGCTAGATTAGAGTTTTTGAGATATAAAAAACTTTTTGAGCAGAATGGATTTCTAGTATCAATCGTTTGCCAGCACGGAAACCCCGTAATAGAAAGAAAAGGATACTCTTCGAACAGAGACTTTTTTAGAGATAAAGGAATTCAAAATGAGTTTTCAAGTGTTGCTGAAATAATGGTAAATTACAAAGACAAACTTAAAGTGAATTATAAATACATATCAGATGCGGGATATGGTTGGAAAGTGATTTTCGACCCCGAAAATAATGATGTTTATGATAGCAGAGATAAGAATATTCCAATTAAAGACCTACAAGATGTTATAACTTATGTAAAGGAAAATTATTGTGTAATTATTAGTACACACCCACATAGATGGCACAGCAGCAAATATAAAGCTTTATTAAAAGACTCTGTATTTAAAATCATTAAAAATAGTGCAAAGTTATTGTTGAAAATTCCAGGTATGAAAAAAGTATTGGGAAGATTCTATTTCTTGGCAAAAAAAATATAATGCTGATTCAAAAGGATGAAGATATGAAAAATCAAACTGTTAAAGATGTTCAAAATAGAATATTAGAAGTAATGAAGTTTATAGACCGTGTTTGTAGAGAGAACGATATTGAATATTTTATTATGGGTGGAACTGCATTAGGTGCAATTAGGCATAGTGGGTATATTCCATGGGATGACGATTTAGATATTTTTATGACTCCTCAAAACTATGAAAAATTCCGTAAAGTCTATAATACCTTAAAAAAAGAAAAGTTTGTGCTTCAAGAATGGAAAATTGTCGATGAGTTTTTAGAGTACGCAAAGGTTCGAATGAATGGTACCACTTTTATTGAAGGCGTTTATAAAGACCGTGAAGATATGCATCATGGAATTTATGTTGATATAATGATTCTTCATAAATGTCCGAATAACAAGATGATACAAAAAATAATTTATTACGCTTCTAAATATGTAACTTTGGTTGCTTTATCCCAAAGGAATTGGAAACCAAAAACGGGCAAGCAAAAGTTTGCTTTAGATTTGTTAAAAATATTACCTAATAAAATTTTGTGCAAAATATCTTATAAACTAATTTATAAGTATGATAATTTAAGCACCAATTTTTCATATTGTTATTTTATTACCAAGGCGAAATTCACACAAGGAATCTTCGAGTCAAATATGTTTAATAAACCTACGGACGTTGAGTTTGAAGATACAATGTTGATGGGACCAACAGATATAGTGAGGTACTTGGAATGTCGATATGGCGATTATATGAAATTACCTTCGATAGAAGAACAAAAAGAAGCAGTTCATGCAGAGATATATGATACTGAAGTTGGGTTTGAAAAATATATTAATTTTTAAAGGGCAATAAAAAGGTTTATGAATGGGGAGGGTACATATGAAGCTAGAAGTTTTATTATCAGCAATGCACTTAGAAAGTTTCAAATATATTGATACTTTAAACATTAAAACAGACTGTATTGTAGTTAATCAATGTAACACCAATAAGATTGATGATATCGAGGATAACAACAGATTTATTAAATACATTTCTACTAATGAAAGAGGATTAAGTAAGAGCAGAAATATGGCAATAAGGAATGCAAAAGCTGATATTTGTATATTATGTGATAACGATGTTGAGTACGTACCAAATTATAACGAAATCATTACAAGTAAATTTAAAGAGTACCCTCAATTTGATATTATTGTTTTTCATATTAACAAAAATAGACCTGGTAGCAGACCATATTTCGATTGCATAAAAAAGATGGGATATTATTCTTCTTTAAAAGTTTTTTCTCCGGAAATTGTATTTAGAAGAGAAGTATTAAAAAGAAAAGGTATTACATTTAAAGAGTTATTTGGTGCTGGAGCTAAATACTCAATGGGAGAGGAAAACATATTTTTATATGAGTGTCTTAAAAAAGGATTGAAAATATTATATGTTCCTGAAAAAATTGCTAATCTACGGGAAGAAGAATCAACTTGGTTTAAAGGATACAACGAGAAGTTTTTCGTGGATAGAGGTGCGATTTTTTTTGAAATGTCAAATATGTTCAGTATACCTTTGATTATTCAATTTGCTATAAGGAAACATAAGTTATATAGTAGTGATCTTTTGATGAAAGACGCAATTAAATACATGTTGAAAGGTAGGAAACAATACCGAAATGAAATATCAATGTATCCATACAAGCATTTATCGAAACGGGGGTATGGAAATGATTCCTAATGAACTAGTTAGCATTATTATTCCAACTTATAAAAGATCTAACATGCTTGAGCGGGCGATAGAATCCGTTTTAAATCAAACTTATTCCAACTTGGAAGTTATTGTAGTAGATGATAATAATCCGGATTCGAAGTATCGTCAAGAGACCGAAAAATTAATGTGTAAATATAAAAACAATAATAAAGTTATTTATATTAGACATGAGAAAAATAAGAATGGGGCAGCAGCAAGAAATACTGGTATCAGACAATCTCGTGGAGAATATATAGCTTTTTTAGATGACGATGATTACTTCTTACCCAGTAAAATTGCAGAACAGGTCAGTTTTTTGGCTGAAAAACTAGAGTATAATGGTGCTTATTGTGGTCGTATACAAAAGGGAAAAGAGATAATAAGTTCGTTGGAGGGTGATCTATCTGAATGTATCCTTTCGCTTTCTTTTACCCCTACTACACCATCTTTACTCTTTAAAAAATCAGCAGTTATAGATTTAAATGGCTTTGATGAGAGCTATGTTAGACACCAGGATTTTGAATTTTTATTAAGATATTTCGAGAAAAACAAGCTAGGGGTAGTACAAAAACCTCTAGTAGTAATAGGACAAAATGAGGGGGAAAATGAACCACATGGTGATAGGCTAGATGCTATTAAGGAAGCATTTCTAAATCAATTCAAAAAAGATATCGAAAGACTGGAGGCTAGAAACAAAGGATTTAAGAGAGATGTATACGTATCTCACTATGCACCAGTTTTTTGGGACCATTTTAAAGAAGGAAATATGAGTAACGCAATAAAAGTGTATGTTAATAATTTTAAGGTTGCCCCTTTTAAGTTTAATATTGCATTATTGAAACACTTAAGCAATTACTTAATATATCGATGGGATAGGGCGAGGAAGTTAAGAAATGACAAATTATAAATTAAAAAGGCATGTTAACTTAAAATATCTGATAACAGAAGAATTGTTATTTGTATTATATTTTTGGGGATTTGTATTATTGCGACCTTTACTACAAATATATCCAGATAGAAGCACTGTTATATTATTTATTTTTGCTTTAATAATAATGATAGTTTCATTTTACAAAATGTTAAACTCGAAAACTTTAGCTAGAACTTATTCAATTATTTTTTTTGTAATATTTGTTCTGCTTTTTGATATGCTGTTTAGACCAAATAGACTGATTATAACTTATATTTATGAATTTTTAATTTATGGAGCAATTCCAATCCATTTATTAGCTCAAGTGAAAGATAGTCGATTATTATTGAAATTATATGCATTATTTTCTGCAGTAGTTTTCATATTGTATTTCTCTGACCCGTTTATTGGATACTTTATATTTGGTGATTACATGACTTTTGGATTTAACTTTGCTTTACCTGCATATTATGGTTTGTACTTAGGTCGTAAAGTATTTAATAATAAATGGTATTTAATTTTTGAAATAGTATGTCTTATAGAAATAATTGTTTTTGCAAATAGGAGTGCGATTTTAGGTATCATTTTCCTATGGTTAATATATAACTTCATTTACGAAAAAGAAAAAAAAGAAAAGATCAAAAAATTTATTTTACTGTTAATATTATTTATAATTATGCTTTCTTCAATCAACTATTTGCTAAATGTAGCTTTAGATGTAATGCGTCATTTTGGTCTGTTTAGTTATTCACTCTATCACCTTAATCTATATTTTGCAGATAAGAATTGGATGAAAATGTTTTCGGGAAGACTAGGGATATGGGGACAGGCTGTAAATATGATACGAGACTCAAATATACTTATAGGGGCAGGAACGGGAGCATTTCAATCAAAGCATGGATTCTATTCACACAATATCATTTTAGACTTAGTTAGCCAATACGGGATTGTAGGTTTGTTATTTGCTTTAATAAAGCTTATAAAATCAAATTATCGAGTTTTAAAACAAGATAAATATACAATGATTATTGGATTTCTATTTTTATCTTTGTGGTTTCCAAAGCTTTTATTCAGCTCCTATTTTTATAAAGAAATAGGGTTTTGGTGTTTTTTGGCTATTGGGTCTTTGAAAATCCAAAGAAACAATAAAACCAAGATTGATTAATAGTATATTAGAAATTTTGCATGTTTGAAAGGAGTTGGAATATTAGAGTGTATAAAGATTTGTTAAGTAAAAAAGAAAAAGTTGCAGTAATAGGTCTTGGTTATGTAGGAATGCCGATAGCTGTAGCTTTTGCAAAAAAAGTTGATGTTATCGGGTTTGACCTTAACAAAAAAAAGATTGATTTATATAAAGCTGGAATTGATCCAACAAATGAAGTTGGAGATGACGGGATTAAGAGCACTACTGTTGAATTCACTGCAGATGAAACTAAGTTGAGAGAAGCAAAGTTTCACATTGTGGCTGTTCCAACACCGATAAATTCAGATAAAACACCAGATCTTTCACCAGTAGAAGGGGCAAGCAGAGTAGTTGGTCGAAACTTAACAAAAGGTTCTATTGTTGTTTACGAATCGACTGTTTATCCAGGTGTAACAGAAGATATCTGTGTTCCTATATTAGAACTAGAATCTGGTTTGAAATGTGGAGTAGATTTTAAAATAGGATATTCCCCTGAGCGTATTAATCCTGGAGATAAAGTACATAGACTTGAAAACATAATTAAAATTGTCTCAGGAATGGATGAAGAGAGTCTTGAGGAAATTGCGAAAGTTTATGAGCTAGTTATAGAAGTAGGAGTTCATAGAGCAGGATCTATTAAGGTTGCAGAAGCTGCTAAAGTAGTAGAGAACAGCCAGCGTGATATCAACATTGCTTTTATGAATGAGTTGGCAATGGTGTTTGATAGAATGGGAATAGATACTAAAGAAGTTGTTGAGGCGATGAATACAAAATGGAATGCTCTTGGATTTACTGCTGGACTCGTTGGAGGTCATTGCATAGGGGTTGATCCATATTACTTTGTTTATGAAGCAGAGAAGCTCGGTTACCACAGTCAAATTATTCTATCAGGCAGAAAAATAAATGATAGTATGGGTAAATTTGTTGCTGATGCTATAATTAAAAAACTCATCTTAGCAAATAAAGTAGTAAGACAAGCTAAAGTCGTTATAATAGGAATAACTTTTAAAGAAAATACCCCAGATACAAGAAATTCTAAAGTAGTAGATATAATCAATAGTCTTAGGGAATATGGTATAGAGCCGATTGTGGTTGATCCGGAAGCTGATGCAGATGAGGCTAAGCATGAATATGGAATTGACTTAGTAAATATAGATGATGTCAACGATGCAGATTGTATTGTTTTAGCAGTAGCACACGATACTTTTAAACAGATGAGTTGGAATGAAATAGCTGCATTATATGGAGAATTTGAGAACGAAGAGAAAGTTATTATAGATGTTAAGAGCATTTTAGATAAAAAAGATATTGAAGAAAAAGGATATAGCTATTGGAGATTATAGCATTGTTACTAAGGGGTGAATAATATTGACATATTCAGTAAAATATTTACACGTTATGACACATTATAATAGTACACATAATGGAACAATAATAAATATGATTAATGATGGAACACTTCCATTCAACGAATCAGAACACAGATTTGTAATGATAAATAAAAAGTCTTATGAAGACTTTCAACATTATTCTAACGTTATATTGGATGAAAATTTATTTAGTCGAAATATGAAACAGTTTAATACTACTGGTGAAGATGCAAAGTATATCTTTCTTCATAGGAATAACTTATCTTACTTCCAAATTTTTAGAATTAAGAAAAATATTTTGGCCAAAATCATATGGTGCGTATGGGGAGAAGATCACCTTTATCCCTCTTCTAAAGTTAATAAAGGGATTTACAATAAATTTAGAGAAGTAATTGGTTTATTGCTTCGGTGGAAATCAAATAGAAAAATAAAAAAAATTCATGCAATTGGGATTGGATTCGAATATGATGCAATAGCGGTTAGGCAAAAGTTTGGAGACATCAAAATATTAAGGACTGAATATGGATATAAAAAAGGACGACTATCCGTTATAGATTCAGCGAGTAAATTTGTTAACAAAGAAAAAGAAAGTTCTCCATATAAAATTATGATTGGTCATTCAGCATACCCACATCTAAATCATATCAAAATATTGGATCTTTTAGAAAAATTCAAAAATGAAAATATTATAATATCTTTAGTTTTATCATATGGGGATGAATGTTATGCTACTAAAGTAGAAAATCATGCTAAAGAATTATTTAATGATAAAGTAGAAATCATTAAAGAGTATATGGATTTCAAAGCGTACCTCGATTATTTAAACTCAGTTGATGTATGGATATTTGATTATCTAGGTCAGAATGCTTTAGGGAATTTTTATATTTTATTATACTTAGAAAAGAAAATTTTTTTGAACAATAATAGTTTGTTGATGCTCGCAGCCAGATTAGAAGATTTGGAAGTTTACAACATAGATAATATAGATAATATGGATTTTAGTGAATTTATTGCTATGAATAGCAATATAAGAAACAACAGAAGGTTTTCGAGTTTTTACTTAAATGAAGAAAATGCAATAAGAAGTTGGGAAAATACTTTCAAGGAGCTAGATTGATTAATGAATCAACATAATAAAAAACTAGTTGTTTCATCATTATTCTGGAAGTTGATGGAACAAGGTGGAACTCAAGGGATACAGTTTATTATACAAATAATACTAGCTAGGCTATTAGACCCTGAACAATTTGGGGCTATAGCTATAGTTTTAGTATTTATTTCAATAGCAAAAGTTTTTGTGCAAAGCGGATTTAATACAGCTTTAATTCAGAAGAAAGATGCAGATGAAGAAGATTTTTCATCTATATTTTATTTGAGTTTAGGTATTGCTACGTTGCTTTATTTAATTATATTCATTTCAGCTCCATTAATTTCAAATTTTTATGGGGATCATAGATTACTGACTGTTCTAAGAGTGCTATCATTAATATTATTTACCGGGGCTTTAAATTCAATTCAAAATGCTTATGTTTCACGAAATATGCTATTTAACAAACTCTTTAAAAGTAGTTTAGGTGCTATGATAATTTCGGGGATTTTAGGAGTGGGTGCTGCTTATATTGGGTTAGGGGTATGGGCTTTAGTAATTCAACAACTAACAAATCAGATTTCTATATCCATTATTATGTGGTTCACTGTTAAGTGGAGACCTCAATTTACATTTTCGCCTAGAAAAGTAAGAGAACTATTTTCATTTGGATGGAAACTGCTAGTATCATCGTTATTAAATGTGTTCTATTTGGAAATTAGAACTTTATTAATAGGTAGATTATATAGCTCATCCTCTCTTGGATTCTACAACAGGGGAGAGCAATTCCCTAAATTAATAGTAGGTAATATAGATGGCTCAATCCAATCTGTTATGTTACCGACCATGTCGGTACATCAAGATGATAGAAAAAGGGCTAAAGGGGTTATGAGAAGAGCCATAGTAACAAGCTCTTTTCTAATTTTTCCTATGATGATTGGTATAGCAGTTGTTGCAGTACCATTAGTCAAAATTATATTAACAGATAAATGGTTACCAGCAGTACCATTCTTACAAATATTCTGTATTTCATATGCCTTGATACCAATTCATACGGCTAATTTACAAGCTATAAATGCGATGGGTAGAAGTGATATTTTTTTAAAACTTGAGACAATTAAAAAAATTATCGGTCTTATAATATTAGGAATTAGCATACCATTAGGTATCTATGCTATAGCAATTGGTCAAGTGGTGAGTGGTATTATTGCGACATTTATAAACGCATATCCAAACAGACTACTACTGGATTATAGTTACAAAGAACAATTAATAGATATCATGCCGTCTGCATTAATATCTGTTATCATGGGTGGGATTGTGTATATGTTTAATAACTTTAATATAGACGATTGGCAGGTTCTAATATTGCAGGTTTTTGGAGGAATTGCTATATATATTGGGTTAGCAAAAGTGTTTAAAATTGAGAGTATAAAGTATTTAACTAATACACTTAAACAATTAATACTAGATAGGAATAGAAGAAAGTCAAATAAATAAAAGATTATTTTCAGAAAATACATTAAGAGATATAGAAACATTTATATTCTATCTTTGATAAATCTGAATTACTGAAATGAAAGGAGTTGAGTTTCATTTGAATAGTTTCTTGACGCAAGAAGAATTAAATGAACAGGGATTTAAAACTTTAGGTAAAAATGTGCTATTAAGTAGAAAGGCCAGTATATATTCTGCATCACAAATATCAATAGGAAATAATGTAAGAATAGATGACTTTTGTATATTAAGTGGAAAAATTTCAATAAAAAATTATATTCACATTGCTGCCTATTCAGCACTATATGGAGGAAATTATGGAATTGAAATTCATGACTTTTCCAATATATCTTCCAAGAATTCTATTTACGCGTTAAGCGATGACTATTCAGGTGCGTCAATGACAAATCCAATGATTCCTGACAAATATAAGAAAATCTATGGCCGAAAAGTAGTGATAGAAAAACATGTGATAGTTGGATCGGGGTGTGTCATACTTCCAGGGGTAGTATTAGGGGAAGGTGGCTCGTTTGGTGCAATGACTCTGATTAATAAGAGTTCAGAGCCTTGGACTATTAATGCGGGAATACCATTTAAAAAGATTAAAGATAGAAGTAAAGAAATATTAAAACTTGAAGAACAGTTTATAAAGGAGGTATTTGAAAGTGAATAAAACAATTCAAGTAACCAATTCATCCATGCCTCCATTTGAGGAATATATTAATGAAATAAAAGGTTTGTGGAAAAGTCACTGGTTAACAAATATGGGGGAGAAACATCTTGAACTAGAGGACAAGCTGAATAATTATCTGAAAACAAACAATATAACGCTGTTTACAAATGGACATTTGGCGTTAGAATGTGCCATTTCAGCTCTTAATCTTACCGGTGAGGTTATCACAACACCTTATACGTTCGTTTCAACAACTCATGCTATTGTCAGGAATGGACTGAAGCCAGTTTTTTGTGATATTAATCCTGAAGATTATACGATTGATGTTACCAAAATAGAAGAATTGATTACGGAAACAACAAGCGCAATTATTCCAGTGCATGTATATGGGAATGTTTGTAACATTGAAGAAATTCAAAGAATTGCTGATAAATACAATTTAATAATAATTTATGATGCCGCTCATACTTTTGGAGTTACTGTCAACGGAGTAGGTATTGGAAACTTTGGCGATGTATCTATGTTTAGTTTTCACGCAACAAAAGTATTTAATACAATTGAGGGGGGGGCACTCACATATAACAGCCCTCATCTCCAACAGGTTCTAAATGACATCAAGAATTTTGGAATTACTGGTCCTGAAACCATCGAGTATGTTGGCGGAAATGCAAAAATGAATGAATTTCAAGCTGCTATGGGGTTATGCAATTTAAGACATGTAGATGACGAAATCAAAAAAAGAAAGCTAGTAGTTGATTGGTATTATGAAAACTTAAGTAACATTGATGGAATTACATTGTCTAAACAACAAAAAGGAGTCAAAAGTAATTACGCATATTTTCCTGTTATTTTCGATGGTTTCAAAAAAGATAGAGATCAAGTTTTTGAGGAACTAAAGGAGAATAATATTATAGCAAGAAAATATTTTTACCCACTCACAAATTCCATTGAATGTTATCAGGACCAATATAATGTTGATGATACTCCAGTAGCAAAGCATACTGCAGAACATGTGTTGACACTACCATTATATTCAGATTTAGGACAAGAAGATGTTTATAGAATCTGTGAAATTATTAAGAGATAAGAGGTGATTTGATGAAAGGAATTATTTTAGCAGGTGGGAAGGGAACTAGACTATATCCTATGACACAAGCAATATCAAAACAATTGTTGCCTATTTATGATAAACCAATGATTTATTATCCTCTTTCATTTTTGATGATGGCGGAAATTAGAGAAATACTTATTATTTCAACTCCAGAGGACACGCCTATATATGAAAAACTATTAGGTGATGGATCAAACCTAGGAGTTCAAATTGATTATAAGGTGCAAGACACACCAAGAGGACTAGCGGATGCCTTTATTTTAGGGGAACAGTTTATTGGGAACGAGAGTGTTTGTCTGATCTTGGGTGATAATATTTTTTATGGACAAGATTTTGTTAGGCAAATAAAAGATGCAAGTAAGCTCAAAGAAGGAGCGATAATCTTTGGATATCCAGTTAAAGATCCAAGACCTTTCGGAGTTGTTGAGTTTGATAATAATCGCAAGGTTGTTTCAATAGAAGAAAAGCCACAGAAACCTAAATCAAATTATGCAGTACCTGGTTTGTACTTCTATGACAATAATGTAGTTGAGATTGCTAAAAATGTAAAGCCTTCTGATCGCGGAGAAATTGAGATTACTTCTGTTAACAATGTATATCTCGAAAAGGGAAACTTAAATGTAATACTTCTTGGTAGAGGAATGGCATGGCTTGATACAGGCACACCTGATGGAATGCTAAAAGCAGCAGAATATGTTGAAGCAGTCCAATCAAGACAAGGATTCTATATAGCTTGCTTAGAGGAAATAGCGTGGAGAAATAAGTTCATCGGTGATGCACAGCTCAAAGAGGTCGGCGAAAGTCTCAAGATGACAGATTATGGCCAGTACATTTTATCATTATTAGAAGAAATATAAGAAAGAACTAGAGGTGAAGCAAATTGAAAACCATTTTAGTTACAGGTGGAGCCGGATTTATTGGAAGTAACTTTGTCAAGTTAATTCTCAAAAAATACCCAGAATATAAGATTATTAATATAGATGCCCTTACATATGCAGGGAACTTAGAGAATCTAAAAGATATTGACAAAAATCCTAATTATGAGTTCATCAAAGTCGATATAAGAGATCGAGATATAATTGACGAGATATTCCAAAATAATGAAATTACTTTGGTTGTGAATTTCGCAGCTGAGTCTCATGTTGATAGAAGTATCGAGGAACCAGAAGTATTTTTAACTACAAATATTATCGGTACTCAAGTGCTCTTAGATACAGCTAAGAAATATTGGAAAGTAAATCCAAATGACAAGTACTGTAGGGAGTATAAGTCAGGAGTAAAGTTCCTTCAAGTTTCTACCGATGAGGTGTATGGAGCGCTTGGTGAAACAGGTATGTTTGTTGAGACTATGCCGCTTATGCCAAATAGTCCTTATTCAGCATCTAAGGCTAGTGCGGATATGATCATTAGAGCGTACAATGAAACATTCGGCATGCCTGTAAATATAACTAGATGTAGCAATAACTATGGTCCATATCAGTTCCCTGAAAAATTAATACCACTTATAATCAATAATTGCCTAAAAGAGAAAGAATTACCTATATACGGTGACGGAATGCAAGTAAGGGACTGGCTTCACGTTTCTGATCATTGCTCTGCAATTGACACTGTTCTTCATAAAGGCAAGGATGGAGAAGTTTATAATATTGGTGGTAACAATGAAAAAGCCAATATTGAAATTGTAAATCTTATTATAAGAACTCTTGGTAAATCAGAAAATCTTATTAAATATGTAAAAGACAGACCCGGACATGATAGAAGATATGCTATCGATAACACTAAAATTACAACTGAACTAGGTTGGAAACCGTCATATTCTTTTGAACAAGGTATGAAAGAAACAATTCAGTGGTACCTTGAAAACACTAAGTGGATTGAGCATATTATTTCTGGTGATTATGCTAAAAACTATGATAAGATGTTTTAGAATTTGTTTAAGTATTGAGATTAAGTAGGACACTCTTATGAGTATAATTTTAGGTGAATTCAAGAAAAAGTTTAAAACTGAGGAACTATTGATTCAAGAAGAGTTTTGTGTTATAAATAATATTTTTAAGTGGTTGAGAAAACATTAAAGCAAACATTAAAGCAAACATTCAACTATGACATTATGAATTATCTCATACTCATGATGGTGGACAAGCAGGTTCATTATCATATTATATAAAGATATGAAGGAACTACGGATTTTTCAGGAATATTCAGGTTGGCCATTAGTTCCAAACTTAACTGGTGATGATTCACAGGTTAAGGTTCTCAATGAAATAAAAAATGAAACAATGAAAAATTTGATAAGTTAGAGAATTATATAACTGTTCTGATGGAGGATAAATTTTGGAAAAATACAAAGTAGGTTATACAACTGGTGTGTATGATATGTTTCATATCGGACATCTCAACATTTTAAAAAGAGCCAAGGAACAATGTGAATACTTAATTGTCGGAGTTACGACAGATGAATTAGTTTCATATAAAAATAAGAAAGCCATTATACCTCACGAAGAACGTATGGCAATTGTAGAAAGTATTAAATACGTCAATCAAGTGGTATCTCAAGAAAACATGGATAAAATGGCAGCTTGGGAAGAATATAATTTCGATGTTATGTTTGTAGGCAGTGATTGGAAGGGTACAGATAAATGGAATGAGCTTGAGAGACAGTTTGGCGAAGTAGGAGTAGATATCGTGTACTTCCCTTACACTCAAGGCACTTCATCAACAAAGTTAAGAGATGTCTTTGATAAGATAATGAAGGGTTAAGTAGTTACAGTTAAGTAAATGCTCACTAATCCCAACCAACACCCCAATTACCTTGATCAAACATTGAAGTTTCAAGAGAGTGGATAAGCTGATAGGCTGTGTGGTGAGTGTTTAGATGCGTAGATAGACTAGACTTTGAAAGGATCCAAACATGAAGTGTTCAGTAATAGAATTAAAGAAATTACTAAAATTAAAGAATCTATCTATTTAAGATGAAGTCAAATCTTCATTGAATTTTCTTATAATTCAAAATTCTTTCGTTAGCTGCCTATTACCTTTCAGAAAAACCAGGTCAAGTAATGGGGCTGATTACTGCGACAGTTGATGGTGAAGGACGTAAGTATATCGTCAGCGAAAGAAGGTATGAGAGCCTTGATGACATACTTGAATTGGAGATTTATGAGTTAGATTGCAGCCAAGTGATAATGAAAATTAGTATCAAATTGTGTGCTGTAGTCATTGTATGAATGAGGACGAATCAAGCTATACAAACATATGCAAATTCTGAAACAATATGATTTTATTTAAAGTCTGCATAATAGTCTTTTTTAGTTTTTAACGGTAAAGTTCTGATTCAAAAGTTTTGGAAAAGGTTTATGAAAACGACTTTTTAATCGGATATACTTACTTCTATTTACACAGAGAATTCTTAGCTCTTTATTCATATATTGATGTATGGTGGTCTTGCTTAAAAGTATGTTATTTCTTGCTAGAAAAATCCGAATACTTTTGTGACGGAGAATTCCTCCAAATTAATGATAAATAAGTTTGATTTCTATATGAACATTTTTCTTTTTTAAGAGGTACTCCTTTTTAGCTATTTTATGATGATTGTAGTAAGCATTGGGATGAATTTCCATTTTCATATATTCCCAGCTTTGATAATATCTTTCATGGTGTTCCTCAGTGAACCGATATGCCGCCAATCAATTCCCTTCGCAAAGAATTCCACTACTTTTTTTAGGAAATCTTTATCCTTTTAAAGTTCAGCTAATTTCTGACGGAGTTCTTGAGTTCCTTCATTAGTTCATATTCATTCATGGCTTCTTCATTTGTTTGGTATTCTTTGCGGCAACTACGAGCCAAGTTTGAAACAGTTGCTTTACAGATGCCATACTCGGATGAAAGGCTTGCAATTGGTCTGCCGTCCTAAACATTTTGAAACTTTTAAGAAAATTCCAGATATTATTGTTACTAACAGGATTTCAGAAGAATTTAAAGATGTAGAAGAGAAAGTATAAACAAGAGATTTATTTAGCAGAGATTAAGGGGGAGTATAAATTGAAAGTACATAAAGCAGTAATTCCGGCAGCAGGACTTGGGACTAGATTTCTACCGGCGACAAAAGCTATGCCTAAAGAAATGCTACCAATAGTGGATAAACCAACAATACAATATATAATTCAGGAAGCAATCGATAGTGGGATTGAAGAGATATTAATAGTTACTGGTAAAAGTAAAAGAGCCATTGAGGATCACTTTGATAAAAATGTCGAATTAGAGCTAGAACTTGAAAAAAAGGCTAATGAAGAATTATTAAAAATAGTTAGAGATATTACAGACCTAGTAGACATACATTACATCAGACAAAAAGAAGCAAAAGGTCTGGGACATGCTATATATTGTGCTAAAACATTTGTAGGAAATGAGCCTTTTGCAGTAATGCTTGGAGATGATATTGTTTATAATGAAGATATTCCTTGTTTAAAGCAAATGATAGATATCTATGACAAATATCAAACATCTGTTTTAGGAGTTCAAACCGTAAAAGAAGAAGATGTGAATAAGTATGGTATTGTAGATGGAAAAGAAGTGAGTGACAGGGTTTATACAGTTAAAGGATTAGTTGAAAACCCAAGTGTTGATGAAGCGCCATCTAAAGTTGCGATACTGGGAAGATATATTATTAATCCGGGAATTTTTAACATCCTCGCAGAAACTAAACCAGGAAAAGGTGGAGAGATACAGCTTACGGATGCTCTTAAAGAGCTTGCATTAAAAGAAGAAATGTACGCCTATGATTTTATAGGTAAAAAGATATGATGTGGGAAACAAGTTGGGTTTTCTTGAAGCCACAGTAGAAACTGCCTTAAGAAGAAGTGATTTAAGAGATGACTTTTTAGAATATTTAATAAAAGTTGTTGAAACTGAAAAAATGTGACATTCATCACCTTGTACACTACAAATATATTATATATAATTAAAAATATTATGCAAAATTATTTGCATATAAAGGGAAGAGACATGATTGAAAAGTTTATAGACATCCACACACACATTCTTCCAAATGTGGATGACGGTTCAAAAAGTATGGAAGAAAGCATTTCATTAATCAAAGAAGAGATAGAACAGGGAGTAGACACTATCGTTTTAACTCCTCATTTTTCTCCAGACACTGATGATTATGAGAAGTTTTTAAAGAGGACTAGACGGGGATATGAATTATTAAAGCTTGAAGCCGAGGTTTCAGGTATAGATATTAAATTGTTTCTGGGAGCAGAGGTTAGGATATCTCTAAAACTTTTAGAAATTGATTTAGAACCACTGTGTATAGAAGGCACTAATTATATATTAATAGAGTTTTCTATGACACAAAGATACTCATGGACAGACTATGTTATTTCAGGGATACAAAGCAGAGGTTATGTTCCTATAATTGCACATACAGAAAGGTATCCTGATGTTAGCCTTGAGGAAGTCGAAGAATTAATAAAGCTTGGAGCTTTGATACAGGTAAATATAGGAAGTTTATTTGAAACTAGAAAATCAAAGAAAATTGTTGAAAAACTTATTAGAAAAGACTACATTCATTTGCTGGGAACAGACACTCACTCAATGGATAAAAGGCCAGTTACGATGGAACAAGGTATAGAATACCTTGAGAAAAAATATTCAGAAGAATTACTCATTAAGTACCTAAATAATGCAAAAAAAGTATTGTCAGACAAATATTTATAGTTTATCGTAAAATGTTTGTAAAATTGTTTAAAAATTCCACGAATATTTCTTTACAAAGAAAAAAAATTTGTGTAGAATATAAAAAGGAGTTTTATATTAGTTTTTAATTAAAATAAGGAGGAAGAAAAATGAAAAAACTTTTTTCAATAGTGCTTACACTATCTTTAGTTTTTGTACTTAGTGCTTCAGTATTTGCTGCACCAAGTGAAGAAAACACAGTAGAAGTTGTAGGTGCAACTGATGGAAATGGTGCAGTGGTAGAAGTTACACTTTCAGAACCAGCTAAGACACTTACTGAAGAAGAAGCAGCGGAAGTAATTGGAGAAGCAGCCGCAACTGTAGTTGATATCCAGGAAGTTTCAGTACCTGCAGAAACAACTTTTCCTGTTACTATTACATTTAGTGTAGATGGTATAACAGCTGACATGACTGTTTATTGCTTACACTGGAATGGTTCATCATGGGATAAGCTTGATGCAATCGCTGGCGATGGAACTGTTACATGTACATTTACATCATTATCACCTATTGCATTTGTAACAGAAGCAGCAGCTACATCACCTACAACAGGTGAAGTTAACTGGATCATTATTGTTGGTTTAGTAGCAATTGCAGCTCTTCTTGGAGCATACGGATTTACTAGAAAAGCTCAGGCATAATTAAAATAAAAAAGTCTTTTTCTAGTGAGTATTCACTAGAAAAAGTTTTTTTTTGTGTTATAATTTTGATTATAAACTAATATAAAGGGAAAAGGATTTTGTTTTAACATGGCTAACAAAGGAAAAAAAAGGGGTATCTTAATCATATCTATATGTATAGTGATAATGATAGCTTGTATCATATACATTGCTATGCATCAAATATCGAAATCCCAAAATGAAAATATATATGAATCACTTAAAGAAACTGTAGAAGACCCTGAGCTTGAAATTCCTATAGATTTTGAAACTCTTCATACAGATATAAATCCTGATATATATGCATGGATTAGGATTCCTGATACAGAAATTGATTATCCTGTCGCTCAAAGCGAGGATGATGATACTTATTATTTAGATTATACTATTGAAAATGTAAAGGGTTATCCAGGTTCAATATATACAGAAATGAAAAATAGCAAAGACTTTAGTGATTTTAATACGGTGATATATGGTCACAATATGGGTGATGGAACCATGTTTGGTAACTTGAAGCTTTTTAGGGATTCTGAATATTTAAGTGAACACCCAGAAATCACTATTTATACTGAGGAGTCTATACTTACTTATAAAATTTTTGCTGTTGTTACTTTTAATGACAGGCATATACTTAATACATATAATTATGAAACTGATGAAGGAAAAAATGAATTTTTAACTGATATTTATAATGTTAGGGACTTTGATTCTCAGATACTGACAGAAATTCCAGTTACTACAGAGGATAAAATCTTAACACTTAGCACCTGTATCAAATATCAGAGAAACGATAGATTGATTATAGGAGCTGTGCTTGTAGATGAACAAAAGTAATACTTTAAAGATATTGATTATACTAATAATTTTGATTTTGATAATAGCTTCTGTGTATATTTTTTTAAGTGGAAGTTCAGACAAAAAAAACAACAATTCAGAAGATTATATAGACGAAGATCTTGCCTATAGAAATGTGAAATATAACGGTGTAGATTATATATTTAATGATGATATTACTACGATTCTTTTTATGGGAATTGATCAGAGGGAAGCTGTAGTAGTTGATGGATACGAAGGAACTGGTGGGCGTTCAGATTCGCTTATCCTTTTAATCTTAAACGAAAACAATCAAACTGTAAAAATGTTAAGTATATCAAGAGACACCATGACCGATGTAGCTATATACGATGCGTTTGGAGATTATTTTACTACCACAAAACTTCAAATAACAATGCAGTATGCTTATGGTGATGGAGCAGATAAAAGCTGCAGGCTTACAAGAGCGGCTGTTTCAAAGCTCCTATTTGGCATCCCGGTTGATTACTATTTATCAATGAATATGGATGGTATTAGTGCGATTACAGATGCATTAGGTGGAGTTGAGGTTGAGTTTTTATCAGACTACACAGAGATTGATGTAGAATATAAAAAGGGAACCACAGTTTCTTTAAATGGAGAACAAGCTGAAGCTTTTGTACGCTACAGGGATACAAATACTACTGGTAGTAATGATGAGCGAATGGAAAGACAGTCGTTATTTATAGATGCATTGGTTAAAAAGCTTCAAAATAAAATGGCTGATAATTCTTTGTATTATAAAAACTTATTTGATGAGGCTGGAGACTATATTGTAATGGATTTGGATGCAGATACAATAGACCTTTTATCACAGTGTAGTCTTATTGATACAGAGTATAAAGTCCCAGGAGAAACAATCGAGGGCGATATGCATGATGAATATATAGTGAATAATGAAGAATTGAAAGATTTAATTATAAGTCTTTTTTATAAACTGAATTAACAAGGAGAAGATAATGGAAAAACAGCATTTAGAGGACGAAATTGAAATTGATTTAAAAGAACTCCTTTTAGTGGTTTTGCATAATTGGAAAAAAATATTTATATCAGGCTTTTTACTTGGGGTTATAGTTTTGGCATATTGCATGCTTATTGTTACACCTATGTACGAGTCTACATCTAAATTATATGTTCTTACGAAAAGTACATCTGTTACAAGCCTTGCTGATATTCAGTCAGGAACCAACCTTACACAGGATTATCAGTTGGTAGTAGGTGGAAGACCTGTAGTTGATAGTGTAATAGCAAACCTTGAATTAGATGAAGATTATGAAAGCTTTTCAGCTAATTTGACAGTTCAAAACCCAAATGATACTAGGATTATTAATATTACATATAAGAATGCAGATCCGGAAGTGGCAAAAGAAATAGTAGATGAGCTCGCACAAGTAGCAGCCGTATATATTTCTGAAAAAATGGATCAAGATCCACCCACTGTAATTGAACGAGGTTATTCAGATGGAAATAAAGTAAGTCCAAATACCAAACAGAACGCTGTTTTAGGATTTATTTTAGGGGTTTTGATAGCTTCAGGTATAGTTATAGTTACTCATATATTTAATGATACAATAATGACTACAAATGATATAGAAAAACACCTTGGACTTAGTACTTTAGCAGTAGTTCCTTTAGAGGATGAAGAAGGAAAAGTAGTTGTAAAGAAAAAAGGTAAAAAGGCAAAGAGGGTGGATAAATGGAAAAAATAGCACTTAATATATGGAAATCTCCTAGTTATCAAAGAGTTGAAGCTTTTCGTACAATGAGAACAAATGTCCAGTTTTGCGGTGATGATATAAAATCAATAATATTCACTAGCTTTGGTGAAAACGAAGGAAAAAGTACTGTGGTTATGAATTTGGCTAGATCTTTTGCTGAAGCAGGAAAAAAAGTTCTTGTTATTGACACGGATATAAGAAAGTCAGTTATGATTAGAGAACTTAGACCTAGAACCTCATCTGGTAAAAATATTTATGGCTTGTCTCACTATTTAAGTGGACAGAAAAAAATTGATGATATAACTTGTGAAGTTCAACAATTACCAAACCTAAATATTATTTTTTCAGGACCTTTTGTTACAAATTCAGCAGAACTTTTAGATAATCACTATATGGATAGCTTGATTGAGTATGCTAAATCTAAGTATGATTTAGTCTTACTTGACGCATCTCCACTTGGATTTGTAATAGATTCGGCAGTTTTAGCTAGTCGTTGTGATGGAGCGGTAGTTGTTATTGCTCAGGGAGAAAGCAACAGAAGACAGATTAACAGCATTAAAAAGCAGCTTACTACTTCGGGTGTAAGGATTCTTGGGGCTGTTTTTAATAAAGTTGATATTAGTAGAAATGGATACTATGGCCATTATTATGGCAAATATTATGGACAGTACGGAGAGAATGATAAGGAAAAGGTTACTTCACACAATTTACATTCTAAATAATTAGAATAAGGAATGGTGATTAAATGCTTCAAGGTAAGATATTAAAGATAATAATAATAATTGAAATATTTATACTTCTAGCGGTTCTTATATTTGGATTTTTTAAAGGCGGCACAGAAGCATATTCAAAGGCTGGGGACTGGTTTAAATCAGTTCTTCCTTTTAATGAAGAAACCTCTGCTATACAAGAGGAGACCACTACAAAACAAAATGATCAAGAAGAAAACTTTTTAAGTGAAAAAGTCATTTCGAAAATTTCTGAAATGACACTTGAAGAAAAAGTTTCACAAATGTTTATTATAACACCAGAGTCACTCACAGAAGTGGGAACGGTAATCAGAGCAGGGGATACATCTAAAGAATCAATAAATGAATATCCTGTAGGAGGACTGGTTTTTTCTGGAAGAAATTTATCAGGGAGCGTTCAGGCAAAAGAAATGCTTGAAGGCTTTCAGGATTACAGTATAGAGCGTATAGATTTAGAGCTTTTCATTGCTATAGAAGAAGAGGGTGGAGAAGGATACTCTCCAGTTGCAGATTTAAATGTTTATGAAAATGAGAATTGGCCTTATGAAATAGGATTAGAGGATGACGTGGCATTAGTTTCTTCTTATTCTAATAATATTTCGGCAGCTATTAGTGAATTAGGGTTTAATACAAACTTATCACCAATTGTAGATTTGGCTTCTACATACAATGAAGAGTATGATAATAGAACCTTTGGAAGCAATTCAGGGGTAGTGTCTATTTATATATCTGAGCAAATAGAGGTATCTAATGAAAACGGTGTTTATCCAGTCATGAAATATTTTCCTGGAAAAAGTTATGCTGCTGGGAATGATAACTTATCTTTTCCAGTAAATGAAAGAACCATTGAAGAGTTGAGAGCAAATGAATTTTCTATATATAAAAGTGGTATTGATTCAGGTGCCAGTATGATAATGCTTGCAAATATTTTTTCAGAAGCTATTACAGGGGATACAACGACACCTTGTTCTTTATCTGTGGAGGCAGTTAACATATTAAGGGATGAACTTGGTTATAGAGGAATAATAATGACAGACAGTCTTTCGGATGATTATATAACAGGTGCTTATGATTCGTCAGAAGCTGCTATTGAGGCAGTTTTGGCTGGTGTTGATGTTATATATAACCCTGCGGATTTTAAAGGTGCATATCAAGCTGTTATTGATGGTGTTGAAGCTGGGGATATCGATGAGTCTTTAATAGATAGTGCAGTTGCACATATATTGACGGTGAAAATGAATGATTAGCAAATTTTTTTACTTGATTCCTTCTATTATTTGTATGGCTTTCATTTTTTATATGTCTTCGTTAAATGCCACAACTTCCTCTGATTTAAGTGGAGGAATTATCGAAAATACAATTAAAGTTTTTATTAATGAAGAAAATCAATTGAATGATAAGGAATTATATACCATCATTGATTCCTGGCAGTTTATTGTAAGAAAGTCTGCACATTTTATAATATATTTTATTTTAGGTGTTTTAATATACTTTGGATTGGAAAAATTTATTTATAATAATAAGAGAAATATATTGGTTTCATTTATTGTTTGTATACTCTACGCTACAAGTGACGAAGTACATCAACTGTATGTGCCTGGCAGAAGTGGTCAGCTAAGTGATGTTGCATTGGACTCTTTAGGTGCCTTGTTAGGTATTATTAGTATCTGTTTGGTGATAAAGAAGTTAAAGAAGTTGAAGCAAAAACAAATTGACAAAGTTATGTGCCTCTAGTATAATAACTTTTGCGTTATATTAGAATTTAATAAATGATAAATTATTCAGGAGAAGTACTCAAGTGGCTGAAGAGGTGCCCCTGCTAAGGGTATAGGTCGTTAATAGCGGCGCGAGGGTTCAAATCCCTCCTTCTCCGTTAAAAAAACAAGTAGTTTTTGCTACTTGTTTTTTCTTATTCAAAATTTATCTTTTTAAAAGCATATTTATATAATATTGTTTAATATTATGATAATGGGCACTAACAGCCCTTACAGCACCTTCTGAATCTTTATTTTTCATTGAGTTATAAATTTCATAGTGTTCATCATATGAACGCTCCGCTAATATGTCATCGCCTATTGTAGTTGCTTGAAATCTCATACTTTGAAAATTTAGATTTGAGAAAATATTTTTAAGTCTTTTGTTTCCAGCAAAGGAGAAAATAAATTCATGGAATTTTTGATCCCACTCGATTGCTTCACCGATTTCTCCCTGGTCTCTAGAAAGTTTCATTTTTGATAAAATTTCCTCAAGTGTTTCTAAAGCTATATCATTAAGTTTTGAGATACAACTTTTAATAGCAAAACCTTGTAGTAGCTCAATTAAATCATATACTTCTAAAATATCTTCAATATTAAACTCTGGAACCATTACACCTTGACCAGGTGCAAAAGAAAGAAGACCTTCATATGATAGTTGTTGCAAAGCGTTTCTTAGTGGAGACCTGGAAACATTATATATTTCGCAAAGTTTTCTTTCTACCATTATAGTGCCAGGTGGATATGTGTTGTTTAATATATCCTTTTTGATTTGCTTATATACAGTTGATTGCTTGTAATTAGTTGTCGTTTGAAGAGGTAGAAGCTTGTTTTCGTCTTTGTTATTCATCCTCTTCTCCTTTCTATATTTAATTATGTTTACATTATATCAAAGGCTTAAAACTAAGTAAATGCCTTATGAAAACTTAAAAAGAAGTTTGACTAAGACGTACAAAATATGTTACAATATAGCTCCACCGCAAAAAGGTGGAAATTTTTTAAATAAAGTCGTTGACAAAGTGTAGGAGCAATGGTAAACTACAATTCCTGTCGCTAAAAACGACAAAATACAGCTTAAAAAACTTTTTAAAAAAGTTATTGACAAAGCTAAAGGACAATGGTAAACTACATTTCCTGTCGCTGAAAAACAGCAAGAAAAAAAGCTGAAAAAACTTTAAAAAAGTTGTTGACAAAGCTGACACGCTTTGGTATACTACCAAAGTTGCCGCTGAAACAGAGAAACGAAAAACGGCCATGAACATTGATAATTAAACAATATAACCATCCCTGAAAATTTCGAAAAATTCAGATGATTGCAAAAGATTTTAGAGCCGCGCAGACTTGTCTGGAGGCGGATATAAAAGCTTTTATAAGAGGAGAATCCTCGAGTTTGAAAACTTGTTTTCAAACATCAATCATCCAAAAGGTGATTGCAAAAGATCATCAAAAGAAAATTTTAAGATTTTCAGCGAACCTTACCTATTATATAGGTAAGAATCCAAAACAAAACAGTAACGGATAGAATTAGCCAATTGTTAATTCTGAACGGAACAAACACTTTTATTGAGAGTTTGATCCTGGCTCAGGATGAACGCTGGCGGCGTGCTTAACACATGCAAGTCGAACGAAGCACTTCATTTGAATTGATCTAGCTTGCTAGAGATTTTCTCCCGAAGTGACTTAGTGGCGGACGGGTGAGTAACGCGTGGGTAACCTGCCTTATACAGGGGGATAACAGTTAGAAATGACTGCTAATACCGCATAACCCGCTAGTACCGCATGGTACAGACGGAAAAGATTTATCGGTATAAGATGGACCCGCGTCTGATTAGCTAGTTGGTGAGGTAATGGCTCACCAAGGCGACGATCAGTAGCCGACTTGAGAGAGTGATCGGCCACATTGGGACTGAGACACGGCCCAAACTCCTACGGGAGGCAGCAGTGGGGAATATTGCACAATGGGCGAAAGCCTGATGCAGCGACGCCGCGTGAGCGAAGAAGTATTTCGGTATGTAAAGCTCTATCAGCAGGGAAGATAATGACGGTACCTGACTAAGAAGCCCCGGCTAACTACGTGCCAGCAGCCGCGGTAATACGTAGGGGGCAAGCGTTATCCGGATTTACTGGGTGTAAAGGGAGCGTAGGTGGTTTGGTAAGTCAGATGTGAAAGCCTGGGGCTCAACCCCAGGACTGCATTTGAAACTACCAGACTAGAGTGCAGGAGAGGAAAGTGGAATTCCTAGTGTAGCGGTGAAATGCGTAGATATTAGGAGGAACACCAGTGGCGAAGGCGGCTTTCTGGACTGTAACTGACACTGAGGCTCGAAAGCGTGGGGAGCAAACAGGATTAGATACCCTGGTAGTCCACGCCGTAAACGATGAATACTAGGTGTCGGGAGGCTATTGCCTTTCGGTGCCGCAGCTAACGCATTAAGTATTCCACCTGGGGAGTACGTTCGCAAGAATGAAACTCAAAGGAATTGACGGGGACCCGCACAAGCGGTGGAGCATGTGGTTTAATTCGAAGCAACGCGAAGAACCTTACCTGGTCTTGACATCCTTTTGACCGGACAGTAACATGTCCTTTCCTTCGGGACAAGAGTGACAGGTGGTGCATGGTTGTCGTCAGCTCGTGTCGTGAGATGTTGGGTTAAGTCCCGCAACGAGCGCAACCCTTATCTTTAGTAGCCAGCAGTTCGGCTGGGCACTCTAGAGAGACTGCCAGGGATAACCTGGAGGAAGGTGGGGATGACGTCAAATCATCATGCCCCTTATGATCAGGGCTACACACGTGCTACAATGGCGTAAACAAAGAGAAGCAACCCCGTGAGGGTGAGCAAACCTCAAAAATAACGTCTCAGTTCGGATTGTAGTCTGCAACTCGACTACATGAAGCTGGAATCGCTAGTAATCGCGAATCAGAATGTCGCGGTGAATACGTTCCCGGGTCTTGTACACACCGCCCGTCACACCACGGGAGTCGGATATGCCCGAAGCCAGTGACCCAACCTTTTGGAGGGAGCTGTCGAAGGTGGAGCCGATAACTGGGGTGAAGTCGTAACAAGGTAGCCGTATCGGAAGGTGCGGCTGGATCACCTCCTTTCTAAGGAAAAAAGTAAGGGATGGTTATATTGTTCTATTATCAATGAGTATCTGCTCAGGCATAAGCATAAAAGCAAAGAGAAAAGTTTACTTTTCGAAGTGATTTAATGCGAATGACTGAATTGGACGAATGACTAGAACGAAGCAATGTTTTCATTGCGAAGTTGTCAGTCGGGCAGATACGAAATAAAGGTAATTAAATATTTCCGGTGGTGATGCGCTCAGGGGAAACACCCGTTCTCATCCCGAACACGATGGTTAAGACCTGAGCGGCCGATGGTACTGCACTGGAGACGGTGTGGGAGAGTAGGTGACTGCCGGAATTTTAAAAAGGTAGATCTCTCATTTATGAGATTTATATATATAGAAGAAGCGCTAAAAGTAAATAAAATCAAAAGATGTTGTCTTACAGACGTGAGCATTACAATCAAGTTTATGATTTTGAACACTTTGGCATTGTACCTTGAAAACTGCATATTTGAAATATCAAAAAATGATAAGACATCCGAGGTAGCATCGAAAGATGTTAACCTGCAATCGCAAGATTGCAAAAAGATTAATTAATTAATCAAGAATTACCTATATGACCGGTTCGTGTGCAACGCTATGCACGAAAGCGAGCCAGATGGTCAAGATATAAAGAGCGTAGGGTGGATGCCTTGGCACTAAGAGCCGATGAAAGACGTGATAAGCTGCGATAAGCTACGGGGAGAAGCAAATATTCCTTGATCCGTAGATTTCTGAATGGGGAAACCTAGCAGAGCGAACCTCTGTTACTGCATACTGAATACATAGGTATGTAGGGGGAACCCGGTGAACTGAAACATCTAAGTAACCGGAGGAAGAGAAAGAAAAATCGATTTCCAAAGTAGCGGCGAGCGAAATGGAAAGAGCCCAAACCTGAGTGCGTGCATTCAGGGGTTAGGACTGCAACAAGTGAGCCTTAAGTTAGAAGAATGGTTTTGGAAAAACCAGCCAAAGAGAGTGAAAGCCTCGTATTCGAAAATGGCAGGCAGCGAGCAGTATCCAGAGTACCACGAGACACGAGAAACCTTGTGGGAATACGCGGGGACCACCCCGTAAGGCTAAATACTACTTAGTGACCGATAGCGCATAGTACTGTGAAGGAAAGGTGAAAAGAACCCCGGGAGGGGAGTGAAAGAGAACCTGAAACCCTATGTTTACAAGCTGTGGAAGCACTATTATAACGTGCGACCGCGTACTTTTTGTAGAACGGTCCGGCGAGTTACGCATACTGGCAAGGTTAAGCACTTAAGGTGTGGAGCCGAAGGGAAACCAAGTGTTAATAGCGCGATTTAAGTCAGTGTGAGTAGACCCGAAACCGGGTGATCTACCCATGTCCAGGTTGAAGCTGCTGTAAAAGGTGGTGGAGGACCGAACGCACATCCGTTGAAAAGGGTGGCGATGAGGTGTGGGTAGGGGAGAAATTCCAATCGAACCCGGAGATAGCTGGTTCTCCTCGAAATAGCTTTAGGGCTAGCCTCATATTAGTCTAACGGAGGTAGAGCACTGAATTTCCTAGGGGGCGTCAAAGCTTACCGAAGAATATCAAACTCCGAATGCCGTATAGATGATGTATGGGAGTCAGACTACACGAGATAAGTTGGGTAGTCGAAAGGGAAAGAGCCCAGACCTCCAGCTAAGGTCCCAAAGTGCGTGTTAAGTGGAAAAGGATGTGAGATTTCGAAGACAACTAGGATGTTGGCTCAGAAGCAGCCATTCATTCAAAGAGTGCGTAATAGCTCACTAGTCGAGAGGTCTTGCGCCGAAAATGTCCGGGGCTCAAACACGACACCGAAGCTGAGGAATGTAGTAATACATTGGTAGAGGAGCATTGTTAACGCGTCGAAGCAGTACCGTGAGGAGCTGTGGAGTGTTAAGAAGAGAGAATGCCGGAATGAGTAGCGAGAGGAAGGTGAGAATCCTTCCGGCCGAATATCCAAGGTTTCCAGAGTAAAGCTGATCTGCTCTGGGTAAGTCGGGACCTAAGGCGAGGCCGAAAGGCGTAGTCGATGGACAACAGGTTGAAATTCCTGTACTGCGATATAACAGAACTGTGGGGACACAGATGGAAAGCTAGAGCCGGGTATGGAAAAACCGGTGCAAGCGAAGTATCTGTATGGTAGGCAAATCCGCCATACAATGAGAAAGCGTGATGCGTACCGAACTTTAGTAGGGAAGCTAGTGAGCCAGCTGTCAAGAAAAGCCGCTATTGTTTATATCGTACCCGTACCGTAAACCGACACAGGTGGATGAGGAGAGAATCCTAAGGCCGACGGAAGAAGTATTGTTAAGGAACTCGGCAAAATGACCCCGTAACTTCGGGAGAAGGGGTGCCTGGGAAACCAGGCCGCAGAGAATTGGCCCAAGCAACTGTTTAGCAAAAACACAGGTCTATGCAAAACCGAAAGGTGAGGTATATGGGCTGACGCCTGCCCGGTGCTGGAAGGTTAAGGGGAGAGGTTAGCGCAAGCGAAGCTTTGAACTTAAGCCCCAGTAAACGGCGGCCGTAACTATAACGGTCCTAAGGTAGCGAAATTCCTTGTCGGGTAAGTTCCGACCCGCACGAAAGGCGTAATGATTTGGGCGCTGTCTCGACAATACATCCGGTGAAATTGAAATACCAGTGAAGATGCTGGTTACCTGCGCCAGGACGGAAAGACCCCATGGAGCTTTACTCTAGCTTGATACTGGGATTCGATATTGCATGTACAGGATAGGTGGGAGACTAAGAACCCGGGACGCCAGTCTCGGGGGAGTCACTGTTGGGATACCACCCTTGTAGTATTGGGTTTCTAACTTGCAGCCGTTACCCGGCTGGAGGACAATGTCAGGTGGGGAGTTTGACTGGGGCGGTCGCCTCCGAAAGAGTATCGGAGGCGCTCAAAGGTCCTCTCAGAATGGTCGGAAACCATTCGCAGAGTGCAAAGGCATAAGAGGGCTTGACTGTGACACCGACGGGTGGAGCAGGTACGAAAGTAGGACTTAGTGATCCGGTGGTATAAAGTGGGATTGCCATCGCTCAACGGATAAAAGCTACCCTGGGGATAACAGGCTTATCACTCCCAAGAGTTCACATCGACGGAGTGGTTTGGCACCTCGATGTCGGCTCATCGCATCCTGGGGCTGTAGCAGGTCCCAAGGGTTGGGCTGTTCGCCCATTAAAGCGGTACGCGAGCTGGGTTCAGAACGTCGTGAGACAGTTCGGTCCCTATCCGGCGTGGGCGTAGGATATTTGAGAGGAGCTGTCCTTAGTACGAGAGGACCGGGATGGACTGACCTCTGGTGTATCTGTTGTCTTACCAAAGGCATGGCAGAGTAGCCAAGTCGGGACGGGATAAACGCTGAAGGCATCTAAGCGTGAAGCCCCCCTCAAGATGAGATATCCCATCGCATAAGCGAGTAAGACCCCTTGAAGACTACAAGGTTGATAGGTTAGAGGTGGAAGTGTGGCAACACATGCAGCTGACTAATACTAATAGGTCGAGGGCTTGACCATACAAAGGTTATAGGGTAATATATGTTTTATGAGATATTTTTAAATGTGCAGTTTTGAAGGTGCAACGGAAGTTACGGCACCACTTTGGCCCGGTGGCTCAGTTGGTTAGAGCGCCGCCCTGTCACGGCGGAGGTCGTGGGTTCGAGTCCCATTCGGGTCGTTACATAATTTTGAGGGATCTTAGCTCAGCTGGGAGAGCATCTGCCTTACAAGCAGAGGGTCACAGGTTCGAGCCCTGTAGGTCCCATTTTTCGCGATAACGTTCCAGAGCGTGCAGAAATTAAAATATGAATAGGCTTAAAACCAGTTTATAAGGTTATTCATATTTTAATTTCTATAGGCGGTAACGCCGCGATGAGGAAACTTCAGTTTCCGAATTCACGCGATATGTGAAGAGGTTATATAGCAAAAAGTGTGACGCAGTGCATGCGCACTGATGCACACGATTCTAGCGAATCGGCGCTTTACTAAAAGGCGGTAACGCCGCGATGAGGAAACTTTAGTTTCCGAATTCATGCGATAAGTAAAGAGATATAATAGTTATCCACATTATGGATTTACAATATTATTAAACATGGATGGGTTCCCGAGTGGCCAAAGGGGGCAGACTGTAAATCTGTTGACGACGTCTTCGAAGGTTCGAATCCTTCTCCATCCACTTGCACGTAGCAGTTCCAGAGCGTGCATAAGTGAAAATATGAATGGGCTTGAAAGCTTGTTTGCAAGAGTATTCATATTTTCACTTATATAGGCGGTAACGCCGTGACGAAGAAATCGAAGATTTCGAAGGGCACGCGAAGAACCGATAAAACAAAAAATACTAGCGCGGGGTAGAGCAGTCTGGAAGCTCGTCGGGCTCATAACCCGGAGGTCGCAGGTTCAAATCCTGTCCCCGCAATTTTATAAAAACCTACATAAGTGGGTTTTTGTGAGAAATGGAAATAAATTATTAAAATTCAGTTGTAAAGAATTAATTTGAATGATATAATACTAAATGCTGAAATAATAATATTAAGTTTGTATATGCCCAGATAGCTCAGTCGGTAGAGCAGTGGACTGAAAATCCACGTGTCGCTGGTTCGATTCCGGCTCTGGGCACTTTTTATGCAAATGGGCCATTAGCTCAGCTGGTAGAGCACTTGACTTTTAATCAAGTTGTCCGGAGTTCGAACCTCCGATGGCTCACTAAAAAACGCAAGTAATGTACTTGCGTTTTTTCTAGGCTAAAATTCTTTTTCTTCTATCTTTATTAATAGATATAAAAACTCCCAATAATAACCATACTACACAACAGATAATTGCTTTTGGTAATGCGCCTGGCATAGCATTTATATACTCATTTAACCATCTTCCTGGTAGGGCATAAGATATCCATTTTAAAACATAAGCCCAATTAGGAAGCTCTAGTAATAAACCACTAAGTACACCATTTATAAAAGTTAATACAGGAGCTAAAAACATAAGTGAAAGAATATTCCTTAAAAAAGAAGCAGTTACTAAAGTTATTCCTAATAAATTAAAGAGATAAATAATAATAGCTGGAAAGTTAATAAAAACACTTAAAAAAGTTGTCTTTGTTAACAATATACATAAAAGACTAGATATAATATATCCCATAATGCATATTAATAATGGTGCTAAGCTATTATATGATATCATTTGCCACTGTTTAATTCCTGCTTGTTTCATTCTTTTTCTTAGACTTCTTTTAGTTATATCAAAAACCCATGAAGCGTCTATGATGAGGTAAAACATACAAAATACTGTAAACCATTTTATACATGTGTTAAATGGTTTTGATTTAATAATATTCTCCTCAATACCATCTGTTTCAACAATTTCTATATTAATAACTGACCCCTGATCCCATAAATTACTAATTTGATTTCTTTGTTTATTTTCGTCCGTTGAATCATAAAGTATATCCATATTACTTAACTGTTCCTTTGTTCTAAGTACGGATATTTCCTCCATCCACAACATCATAACTCCATTTACAAGAGGTTCACTTATTGTTGCAGGTGCTTGTGATGAAGGCGAAGAGAAAAGCTTTAGAGTATTTTTAAATTCACCATCTTCAAGTTTTTCAGAGAAATTAGAATTAATTATAATGACTATTTCTAATCTATCCTGATTAAGAGATTTTAAAGCTTCATCTCTAGACATTAATTCCATAGAAAAATTTTCGTTTTTTGAAAGTTCTTCGATTAATTTATATCCCAATTCACCTTTATCCTCTGATACAATAGCAACCGTTAAAGGATTATTATTTTTATCCATTAAATATAATGCTGACTGCACAGAAATTATAACAGCTAATATTATAAATAAAAGAGAATAAGGTTCTTTAAAGCTTCTTATTAGTCTGGTTTTTAGAATAGATTATATCTTCATTATTTATACCCCCTTCTTCTAAGTTTAATAAAGCCAATGAACAGGAAAAAAGCCCCAAAAGATAATATTTTAAATGTGTCTTTTATAAAAACCGTACTGTCAAAGTTGAATAGTGACATAGAAAGCATTCTCATTGAATAACTCATAGGGAGCCACTTGCCAAAAGACACTGTCCAAGATGGCAATACTGATTCTGGAATAAGTGCGCCGCAAAATATAGCCATAACTAGAACTAATAAAAATCCAATCCATAAAGAAGTTTTTTTATCTGGCAATAGTGTTGCTATTAAAAGAGCGAGAGAAGAATAGCATAATGAAGAGAGTATAAGTGTTGTAAAGAGTGCTAAAAAATTATTTGCATATGTGCCTCCTAAAACATCGCTAGCAGTACCTAAAAGAACAGAAGTTGGGAATAGCATGAATTGTACTAAAAGAATAAAGATGAAACCTGATAAAATTCGGGAATAGAAAAATTTAAATGCACCCATTCCGCATAATAGTCCCCTTTTTAGAATAGCTCCAGAAATATCTACAGCACTAAAATATATAATAGGCAAAATCGATAAGGCAGCGAAGATAGAAAAAATAGCACTTAAATAATACTCCACTGGTAGATACTCGCCAAGTGGTGATAGAGTTCCTCCCTCGCCAAATACTTCTCTTCGATTCATATAGTCACTAATTGCAGTTTCTGTGTTTATGTCTAAAAATTCTTCAGCTATCCCTTCAGATGCACCTTTATCAATTAGTATTAACCTTGCGGCCTCCATTACATTTTGACTTTTTCCAACTAATGAAAGAGAACTATTTAATGACATTGCGATTATCCTGGACTCTAAAGAATGTGACTTAGTAGCATAAACAGGTACATTTAGATCTTCACCCTTTCTTAAATCGTTAAAGAAATTATTTGGAATATGTATTAATACAGAAACTTCGCCATCTTCAACTAGTTCAAGACCTATATCAACAGTTGATACAGGATAGACATCTACTATGTCAGCTAGGGCTTGAGAATTTATCATTTGATTAATAAATTGATTTACTTCCTCACTTTTATCTTCATCACATATTGCAAGATTAAAGTGTAGACCTTTTGCAGTAAATATCATAGGTGCAACCACCGTAGAAAATAATAATACTACAAGTATAGGAGATAAAAGGCACATTAAAACAAGCCCTTTTCCTGAAAATATACGTTTCAAATCAAAGAGTAGAAATCTCATATATTTTCACCTCTTAATATACTTAAAAGGGCCTGATCAGCATTTTTATTATCAGAAAATGCTAAAAATTCTTCTTTTTTTCCAAGAAATACAATTTTTCCTTCAGAAAGAACCATAAATCTATCTACAAAATTTAATAGTTGTTCTGGAGAATGACCGGAGATTAATTGAGCAATGCCCTTATTAGCCATATCTCTAAGTAGGTTTTCAACCCACTCAGTATTATAGGTATCAACTCCAGCAAAGGGCTCATCAAGAACAAGAAATTCTGGGTTTCCAAGTAGTGCAACAGCTGTGTTTACTCGTCTTTTCATTCCGCCTGAAAGCTCTGAAACTTTTTTATTATATAAATCTAAAACATTCATTTTTTTAGCTATATATAAGCATCTTTCTTTGGCTTTTTTTCCTGGTAGCTTGGACCAGCAAAGGAGATTTTCTTTTACTGATAGTTCTTCAAAAAGAGCTATTTCCTGTGGTACATAACCAATACTTCGTCTTGCTCTACTTAGATTTTTATTAACATCAGTGTTATTAAAAAAAATATTTCCTTTGTCAGCAGTAATAGCCAGAGCTATTATATTAAGCAATGTTGATTTTCCTGAACCATTACTGCCAAGAAGTCCAATGATTTCACCCTTTTGAAGTGAAAAATTTATATCTTTTATAGCTTCTAATTTTCCATAATTTTTAGAGATACCTTCTACCTTTAGAATTACGTCACTCATAACTGCCCCTAAAATATTATCATCATAATTGCTGCAAAAGATCTCATTGATAGTGGCAAGCTATCATAGTTTTCAAGCATTGATTCATTATCTAGTGCAGTGAATAAGCTTGATTGATCATTTGTACTTATACCTGAAGATTTGATGAACTTTGGTGGCTCAACTTCAGTTATTGAGTTGTTTTCTTCTAGTTCGATTGAAATCTTCATTGTTGTCTTTTCGCCATCACTAACAGTATTAAATGATCCTGATCCGCTACCTGTTGTTCCTTCTGAATTATTTTCCTGTGAATATTCTAATTCTCCACCTATACGTAATGCATCACCTTCTTCTGAAGCAGAAGCCTCATTAGCATATGTGAATTCTGTATTAGTCGTATATTCGTTGCCTGAAATTGTACTTTGGCTTGTGATATTTGTAGTTTCCTGAAGCATTCCACCTGGTGCATAACTTTCATATATAGTATTTCCGCTATATTGATTGTTTCCAATAGAAAGATTCTCTTCCGACATGATTACTTTACTTTCGTCAAAACCAGTAAAATTGATAACATTTTCTCTTACATATCCGTCTTCGTAAAATAATAATGTCATGTCCATTGATTTTTCTCCTGTAACAGCACTTATATATAATGCGGAAACCAGATTACCTTTTTGAGCTTTAAATGTAAGTGTCATTCCAGAAATTTCTTCTGGAGTTAAAGAATTTAAATCTCTAAGAACGCCTTCCATGCCTGTTACCTCTAAGGTTTCCTCTTCTGAATAGCTAGGAGAAACAAAATATGATTTTAGAGTTGGATCCATATTTATTAGCTTAGCAAATTCACTTGTTATATTTACAGCAGTTTCGCCATTCAAAGTTAACGATATTTCTTCACAATTTTCTGTAGTGCCAGCAACTTCAATACTAGTTTCAGCTGTTAAATAATTATTTTCTTGCGTATTTTGTTCGATTATAGAAAGATACTGATCAATTTGATTGCTCCATTCTGCATCATCCATTTTTGTTTCACTACTGCTTGATAATATTCTATTAAAACGATCTACAGCTGGAATACCCATATATGATTCTGCTACCAAAGGATCAAGGGTGTGCTGGATTAATGGAAGTTCGGTATCGCCTCTTTTTATAAGCATAAGATTATCAGTGAAATAAATTCCACTTCTCATAACCACTTCCCCCCCACTTCTTACTTTTACAGTCATAGAGGAATTGCCACTTGTAGTGTTGTTTATTGTTTCAGTTACAACGGTCATTGTTTCACCCTCTTCAGGTTCGGTAAGTTTAGTTTTGATTTTTCGGTAAGTTGCTTCTTGATTATCTATTAAAGCATCTGGTGAGGTAATAAGAGTTAGAGGTGTGGATGTTATTTGATCACTTTTTTCTATGGAATCAAGCAATACATTTTTCATTACCAAAGCAAACTTCTCACTGTTGGTAATTTTATTTCCTCCTGTAGTTTCCGGATTTGTCGTGTTGTTTAAAAGGTTTCCTATCATTTGACATCCTGATAGAGTCACTAAAAGGATTACAATAATTAAAGCTGAAATTAATGGTTTAAATATTTTTTTACGAATTTTCATAACTAATTCCTCCTAAATAAAATTTAAAGTATTTATTTACTGATAGACTTTCTTCTTCCATCGCCTATTTTTTTTCTTAAGTCTAGAAACTTAACAAAAGCATTAAAAATCCTGATTTTTTTCTTTCCAAGAGATATATACAATTCATTTGCAACAGGTTTCCATTTCTCTGAATTAGGCATTGTCTTTGCAGCAAATGATTCTGCAGATTCTGGAGCAGCATAATGTGTTGACTTTGCATCAGTATCATTTACAACCTTGATAATACCTTCTGGCACATCGATTAACGGACAAGCTCTTAAAGGATTATTTGAAAAGGGTTGTGACGCTCTAAATTTGGTCAGAAATGGTGACCTTAGGGCTTCAACAACTGACATATCATTGATATTACAATCAGAGTAATGACAGAAAGCACAAGGCTCTACATCACCTTTTGCAGTAATATGCAAAAACCCACTTCCAGCAGCTACGCAACCGTAAGCAGCATGACCATTGTTCCAAAAATCTATAGCCATATAATTGTTTTTATCATTGTATTTAGTTATCTTTTCGTTTACATATGCCCTTTGTTCAGGTGTACATACTAAAGAGAGATCTGCATCTTGACCAACTGGTACATAATTAAACAGCCATCCAAACCAGCAACCTCTATTTCGCATATCATCAAGGAAAGCATTACTAGAAATAGTTTCATAGTTTCCAGAATGATAGCAAGCCGAAAATGCAAAACCGATGTTTCTTTCTTTTAATAGTTTCATTGCATTTAGAACTTTGTCATATGTTCCTTCACCACGTCTAAAATCTGTTTCTTCTTTTGTGCCTTCTATACTTACAAACATATTAAGATTTCCTACTTCTGCAATTTCATCCGCAAATTCTTCATCTATTAGAGTAGCGTTTGTAAAAGCTGCAAAGGCTGTTTTTTTATGCTTTCGGCATAGTTTTAATATATCACCTTTTCGCATTAGTGGTTCCCCGCCAGAAAAAAATATATCCAATATTCCCAACTTTTCAGACTCAGTCACAATTTCATCTAATTTTTCAAAAGTTAAATTATCTCCCTTTTTATAATCAGCAGCCCAGCATCCCTTACACTTCAAATTACAACTACTTGTAGGATCTATAAGAAGAACCCTTGGAATAGAGCACTTGTTTTTATAACCTTTATATGCTTCTTTTATAGTTAAAAAGTTTGCATATGTTAAATGCGTTAGAAAACTTTTTGGTCTCATAAATTGTGTGATACGATAAACAGACTCTTTGTGATGTGGAAATTTAGGTATATCTTCTCTTTTTCCATTAATCATTAAATGTTTCATATTTTCTTCCTATCTATGGTTTATAGTTAAATAATTCATTTACTTCATTTTCTTTTAGCGGCTTGTTGAAAAGATAACCCTGCACAAAATTACAGTAATGTTCAGTTAAATAGCTTTGTTGTTCTGTAAACTCAACACCCTCTGCAACAATTTCAAAACCTAAACTGTGACCTAATGAAATTATATCTCCAACAACTTTGTTTTTTTCTTCTGGTTTTATTATTTCATCTATAAAAAACTTGTCTATCTTTATAATATCAAGAGGTAATTTTTTTAAATAGCTAAGAGAAGAGTAACCTGTTCCAAAATCGTCTAGGGCTACTTTTATTCCTAATTTTTTAAGTTCTGAAAGAGTATGATATACCTCTTCAAAAGATTCTATACATATAGATTCAGTTAATTCGAATTCAAGTTTTTTAGGATCAAATTCCGTTTCTTTTAGTATTGTTTTAACTTCCTCTAAAAATGTTGAGTTTTTAAATTGCAATGATGAAATATTAACTGATAACATTAAATCTATATCATATTTATGTTTTATCTGGTTGAACTTTAAGCACGCATTACGAAGAATCCAGTTTCCTAGTTGATTTATAAACCCAGTTTCTTCTGCAATAGGGATAAACTTTAAAGGAGGCACTAAACCTAAAGTTTTTGATTCCCATCTAGCTAAAACTTCAAAGCTTCTTATTTTTTGGTTGGATAAATTGTATTGGGGTTGGAACATTAAATAAAATTCGTTATTTTTTAATCCTTTTAACATCTCATTTTCTATGGTTGTTTTTTCTAAAACCTGATCTTTTAATTTTTTATCAAAGAAGCACACACAATTTTTACCAGTTGTTTTAGCATGGTTCATGGCAATATCAGAGTGTTTTATTAAGTCCTCGAAAGTATTTCCATCTCGTGGAAATACAGAAACACCAAAACTAGCAGTTAGTCTAAATTCAGATTCTTGAACTTTAAAAGGATCGTAAAACTTTTTTCTAAGAGAATTCATTTCTTTTAATAAAGTTTTTTCATTTATATCTCTTGTTACTACGATTGAAAATTCATCCCCACCTGTTCTACATAAAAAATCATATTCGTTAATAGAGTTATTAAGTCTTTCAGCGACAAATTTAATAAAAAAATCTCCAACATTATGTCCCATAGTATCATTTATTTTTTTGAAAAAGTCCACATCAATTGAAATCAAATAAAAAGATAGATCTTTTTCGATAGAATAAGTTATCTGTTCTTCTAAAAACTCAGTAAACATTTGTCTGTTTGGTAGAGAGGTTAAAGGATCAAAATATGCTAAATCAAACAATTCCCTATCTCTTTCCTTTAATCTTCTGTTTTGAAGTTTTAGTTCTTCATCTGTTGCAGAGATTTCTTCATATAAAGCGGCAATATCATTGTTTTGCTTTATTATTGTTTCAATTTTATTGTCAAGCTTATATATTCTATTTTGGTTTAATTTGTGGAGGGTAATAAAGACAATAAAAATAACGCCAAGTAATATAAACTGACTTATAAAAAAGGTTAAGGTTAATTCAATTTTAAATTTTGTCAGGTTAATAAAAACATAGACAATAGATAGCAAAGTTGATAAGCCGACAAAAGTCGTCATTTCTTTTCTAGTTCTATAAATAGAAAAGCCTAATTGTAGACAATATATTGACCATACTGATGGACCCATATATTCATATAATCTTATCAAAGCAACTATAGGTATGACTCCATATAATATAGAAATAATATGTGAGGCGAAAATTGGATTTATTTTAATTCTTGAAAATATATCAAACATAAACCCTAATACAATGAAAATCAAGCTTGTTAGAATTGATTTTTGTATAGGTTCGTTATAAAACAAGTAAACTACCAAAAAACTGCTTATTGCCGTGAAATACATTAATGGTGATGCAATCATACTGGCAAGTTTGTTTTCATATATAATTATTTCATTTAAATCTTCAGACTCTTTTAGTTTTGCTAACAATACTGGTATCGTTAACATTCGTTCCTTTTTTGTAGTCATATATTCACCCTTGTAGTGTTTTATAATTTAGATATAAAATAATAATTATTACTATTTGTATTATACTTCACTATTTAAAAACTATCAAGGAAATGAAGACAAAGGACCATATATATGAAATCTTTACATTTTATAAATAAAAGTATATACTTGTTAGAGTAAAAATTTGTTTATCCAAAAGGAGGGTAAATTTAAAGTGAAATATGATATTGTTATAGTTGGAGCAGGCCCGGCAGGGATTTTTACTGCTTTAGAATTAATTAGAAATAAATATAAGGGAAAAATAGTTATTATTGAAAAGGGTAAGGAAATTAGAAAAAGAAGTTGCCCGAAATCTAAAACAAAAGAGTGTGTTAATTGTAAACCATATTGTCATATAACTACAGGTTTTTCAGGAGCAGGAGCATTTTCTGATGGAAAGCTTTCTTTAAGTAGTGAGGTAGGAGGGGACTTACCTAGACTAATGGGAGAAGAATATGTTCAAAAAACAATAGATTATACAGATAAAATTTATCTGGAGTTTGGTGCAGATGATAGAATTGAAGGTTTGGGTAATGAAGAAAAGATAAAAGAAATCAGAAGAAAAGCAATACAATCAGGACTTAAATTGGTTGATTGTCCTATTAGACATCTAGGAACTGAAAAAGCCCAGCTTATTTACGCATCAATTGAAGATTACCTACTCGTAAACGGAGTTGAAATTATTTTTGAGCACATTTGTGAAAACATTATTTTGGAAGGTGATGCTTGCAAAGGTGTTATTATTGAGGATGTTAAGAAAAAGCAGGAAAAAAGAGAAATATTTGGAGATCATATTATTATAGCAACAGGAAGAAAGGGTGCAGACTGGTTAGAAAAAGTTTGTGAAGAGCATAATATTGCTCATCAGCCTGGAACTGTTGATATAGGAGTAAGAGTCGAAGTAAGAAATGAAATAATGGAAGAAGTTAATAAGGTATTATACGAATCAAAATTGATTGGATATCCAAAGCCATTTAAAAATAAAGTTAGAACATTTTGTCAAAATCCAGGAGGTTTTGTTAGTCAGGAAAATTATGACAATAGCCTGTCAGTGGTTAACGGACATTCTTATAAAGACTTAAAGTCAAACAATACAAACCTTGCTATTTTATGCTCACACAACTTTACAGAACCTTTTAATCAGCCTATAGCATACGCTAAAAAGGTTGGAGAACTAACTAATATGCTTGCAAATGGTCATATATTAGTTCAAAGATATGGAGATATTCTTGATGGTAAAAGAACATGGGAAAAAGAGCTTGAACAGTCAAATGTTAGGCCAACTATCCCAGATGCTGTTGCAGGAGATATAACAGCGGCTATGCCTTATAGAGCCATGACGAATATAATTAATTTTATTCAGGCTGTTGATAATGTAGTTCCAGGTTTTGCTGGGATTGAAACATTATTATATTCTCCAGAGTTAAAATTTTATAGTAACAGAGTAAAAATGGATACTGATTTAAATACTAATGTTAAAAACCTTCATTGTTTAGGCGACTCTAGTGGATGGACCAGAGGATTGATGATGGCTTCAGCTATGGGTGTTATGATGGCAAAGACTTTACTATAGAAGGGAATTAAAATGCAGCTTTTAAAAGATAGAATTATTAAAGATGGAAAAGTACGAGATAAAAACGTCTTAAAAGTGGATAGTTTTTTAAATCATCAAATGGATGTTGATTTATTTTGTGAAATAGGAAAAGAATTTAAAAGAAGATTTTCTGATGTTGAAATAAATAAAATACTTACAATAGAAGCTTCAGGAATAGGGATTGCTTGTATAGTCGCTCAGTATTTTAAAGTCCCAGTGGTTTTTGCAAAAAAAAGTAAAACTAAAAATATAGCTGGTGATGTATATACATCAGTAGTAGAATCCTTTACACATGGGAAGGTTTATGACATAATAGTCTCCAAAGACTTTTTGAATGAGGAAGATAAAGTTCTCATTATTGACGATTTTCTTGCAGAAGGAAGTGCAATTATTGGATTGTCAGACCTTATTAAAGATTCAGGTGCTACTTTGGTAGGTGCAGGAATTGTTATAGAAAAAGGATTTCAAAAAGGTGGAGAGAGAGTTAAAGAAAAAGGAATAAGACTTGAGTCTCTCGCGGTTATAGATTCAATGGATGAAATAAATGGAGTAAAGTTCAGATAGATAAAGGAAAACAAAATGAAAGATTACTTATTAGGAAAAACAATAGAATACAGTAAACATTTTGAGAACATTTTTGGAATACCCGTGGTACCCATTAATTATGAGGCCAGAGAGCTTTTTGCTGAAGCGAAAAAAGAGCATGAATTTTGTAGAAAATGTACTTATAACAAATGTGATGGTATTAATGTGTTTTTATATGGATGTAGTGAGGCGTATAGATATGACGGGATATATATATACCATTGTCCTATAAGTCTAGTTTTAGTTGCGTCTTCAATATCAAACGAAAAAGGAGAATTCGAGGGTGGTATTGTTTTAGGTCCTGCTTGTGTTGGTAATATGGAAGATGTTTTAAATGAATTGCCATGTCCAGAAATGGAGCCAGTAGTTTCAAAGATGAAAACAATAGATCCAGAAGTTCTTCATAGTATGTCAAGAGTAATGATGACAGTTACTGCGGAAATATCAGGTGTTACACATGGTATGTCAGGCAAGTATTCTTACAGTCAAGAACAGTTTTTAAATACTATTTACGCAGAAAGAATGAAAAGTATTGAAGTTGATGAGCATTATGCATATCCAATTGCGAGTGAAAGAAAGCTTAGAACAGCTGTTAGAAATAGGGATAAAGAAGGCTCTCAAATTCTTTTAAATCAGTTATTAGCGCATATTTATATTTCAAATAATTCTGATATCCAGCTTATTAAACCAAGGCTAATGGAATTGGTAGTTGTCATTTCTAGAGCGGCTATTGATGCAGGGGCAGATGCAAATGAAATATTTTTATTAAACCAAAATTTTATGGGACATATAGAAGGCTTTAAGACTATTGAAGAACTAAGTGCTTGGATTTCAACTATGCTCCAGAGATTTATATCATATACTTTTGACTTTGCAGATATAAAACATGCAGATGTTGTGTATAAAACCATTGAATATATAAAAAGTAACTATAGTAAAAAATTAACCCTAGAAGAAATTGCTGAAGCTACATATTTAAGCAAAACATATTTAAGTAGTATTTTTAAAAAAGAAACTAGTTATAGCATTTCTTCTTACATTAATATGGTTAGGGTTGATAAAAGCAAGAATTTATTACTAGAAGACAATATGAGTATTATTGAAATTGCAAACGCATGTGGTTTTGAAGATCAAAGTTATTATACAAAGGTGTTTAAAAATCTCATAGGCATTACTCCTAAAAAATATCGAGAAAACAGGGGTAGTGGTTTTAGAGACGAAGGAAGTTTAGATTAGGAATAATTGACTAAAAATTTATTTTGACGTATAATGATATCTATATATTGTGGTGCGGTGTGTTTATTTATACTATCTCTTTGGATTAATGTGGGGGTAAATGATGATTCGCTACAGTGATGAGCAAATATATGGAATCATAAAAAGAAGAAATGTTGCCAGCGTTTTAATGCTTTCGTTGGTTTTGTTGGTAACTACTTTAATATATCTTTTCCTACATAAGCTTATTTTAAAGTCTATCAACCCAATCAATAATTCATTAGTATATCTTTCGATATTTGTATTTGGGCTCTTTTTAATAATTTCATTTGCACTTCTTAAATACAATTTAAAAAATAATTATAGATCTACATATTATATTTTTTGGTTATCATTTTACTGTTTATTTATAGGAGCAGGTTTTGGTGCATCAACAAATGTAGGAACATTCTTTTTTCTGGCTGTCATGCTAATTATTTCAAGCTTAACTCCAATTTTTATTAAATATGAGTTTTTAACATTTGTAGTAATTAATATATTTACTGCTGTAGCTTTATGTTATCTTAAAACATTTGACGCAGGTATTTGTTCTTTTGTTTTCATGTTTGTGTTTTTATGTAGCTTACTTTCATATATAAGATATAAAAACTGTGTTTTAAATACCAGGTATAAAACACAATTAACAACAGCTATAAAAATGTCGGAAACAGATAGAATGACAGGTTTGTTAAATAGAAGAGGTCTAGAAAGAAGCATTGAATCTTTATGGCCACATTGGATTAGGGAGAAGACTTCTGTAGCTTTTATTATGTTGGACATTGATAATTTTAAGAAATATAATGATGAATTTGGTCATGTTATGGGTGATGAATGTATAAAGAGTATTTCAAAAATAATTAGAAAAGCAATTAGACGTAAAACTGATTTTGCGGCAAGAGTTGGTGGTGAAGAATTTATAGTTTGTTTAAGTGGTATAGATGGCAAGGATTCAATTCTATGGGCAAAAAGACTTAAGGCAGATATAGAAGCACTTGAAATCAAACATGCCCACAACAACTTTCTTCCTTTTGTTACAGTAAGTATGGGCCTGGTTTGTGAAAAACCTTCAACACACGAAGATTATGAAATAATGTATGAAGCAGCAGATAAGAGTTTATATAGCGCCAAAGAGTTTGGAAGGGCTTGTATAGTTTTTAATAATAGATGTTATGACCAAAGATATATGTCAGATTACGGAAATATTATAAGAAAAAGAGAAAAATTTGGATAAGTATTGCATATAAGAGATAAAAACAGTAAAATATATATTCGAGTTAAAATTTAGGAGGTAAATAATGATTGAATTAAGCGAAAGTCCTATTTATTTAAAAAATGGGAATCAAATAGTTTACACAGACGAAGAATGTAGTGGTGGTACTTGTGCCGAAGAGGCAAGAAAAAATACTATTGCGTATAGCATATTAAAAGATCACAATACAACTGATGACATGAAAAAGTTAAAAATCAAATTTGATAAACTGACTTCTCATGACATAACATATGTTGGAATTATCCAGACAGCAAGGGCGTCTGGACTGGAAAAATTTCCTATTCCTTATGTTCTTACAAATTGTCATAATAGCTTATGTGCAGTTGGTGGAACAATTAACGAAGATGATCATATGTATGGTTTAACTTGCGCAAAAAGATATGGTGGTATATATGTACCTCCTCACCAGGCTGTTATTCACCAGTATGCCAGAGAAATGCTAGCATCATGTGGGAGCATGATTTTAGGTTCTGATAGTCACACCAGATATGGTGCACTTGGAACTATGGCGATGGGAGAAGGCGGACCAGAGCTTGTAAAACAGTTACTTTTACAGACATATGATATAAACCTACCAGAAGTTATTTGTATTTATCTTGAAGGTGAACCAATGAAAGGTGTTGGTCCTCAGGATGTTGCTTTAGCAATTATTGGTGAAGTTTTTGAAAATGGATATGTAAATAACAAAATCATGGAATTTGTTGGACCAGGTGTAGATAAATTAAGTGTTGACTTTAGAATTGGTGTTGATGTAATGACTACAGAGACAACTTGCTTATCATCTATTTGGAAAACTGATGATAAAGTAAAAGAGTTCTATGAAATTCATGGTAGAGGTCATGAGTATAAAGAATTAAACCCAAAATCAACTGCTTATTATGATGGACTTGTAAAAGTAGATTTAAGTAAAATAAGACCTATGATAGCGATGCCTTTCCATCCAAGTAATACCTATGCAATCGAAGATGTGAATAACAACTTACTTGATATATTGGATGAGTGTGAAAAAAGAGCACTTGTAAGCTTAGACGGAAAAGTTGATTTTAAACTTAAAGATAAAGTGAAAAATGGAAAATTATATGTAGATCAGGGAATTATTGCAGGATGTGCAGGTGGAGGCTTTGAAAATATTGCCGATGCAGCAGATATTTTAAAAGGAGCAAACATAGGATCAGATGAGTTTGATTTAAGTGTTTATCCAGCAAGTACACCAATTTATATGGAACTGGTTAGAAATGGAGCTGTTGCAAACCTTATGGCAGCAGGAGCAATAGTAAAAACAGCTTTTTGTGGCCCTTGTTTTGGAGCGGGTGATACTCCTGCAAATAATGCGTTTAGTATAAGACACTCAACTAGAAATTTCCCTAACAGAGAAGGATCAAAACTTCAAAATGGACAAATTTCTTCAGTTGCTCTTATGGATGCAAAATCAATTGCAGCAACAGCAGCAAACAAAGGTTATCTAACACCAGCAACAGAGTACGACGCCAAGTATACAAAACCAAAATATTTCTTTGATAAAACCATATACGAAAACAGAGTTTTTGATTCAAAAGGAATTGCAGATGAATCTGTAGAAATAAAATTTGGTCCGAATATAAAAGACTGGCCAGAAATGTCAGCATTAACTGAAGATTTAATTTTAAAAGTAGTAGCAGAAATTCATGATCCTGTTACAACAACTGATGAATTAATACCTTCAGGTGAGACATCTTCATACCGTTCAAATCCACTAGGACTAGCTGAATTTACTCTTTCAAGAAAAGTACCAGAGTATGTATGCAGAGCGAAAGAAGTTGCAGTTGCAGAAAAAGCTAGATTAAGCAATGAAAAGCCAGAAGAAGCATATCCAGAAATCAAAGATGTGTTTGATACAATCAAAGGAAGTCAAAGTGAATTTGATCAAGAAAAAACTGGTATCGGAAGTGTTATATATGCAGTTAAGCCGGGAGACGGTTCAGCAAGAGAACAGGCTGCATCATGCCAAAAAGTTTTAGGTGGATGGGCAAACATAGCAAGAGAATATGCTACAAAAAGATATCGTTCTAACCTTATAAACTGGGGTATGTTACCGTTTATATTTAAAAAAGAAGACTTACCGTTTACAAATAGTGATTATATATATGTTCCTCAGATTAGAAAAGCTATTGAGGAAGCAAAAAAAGTTATAAAAGCTTATGTTGTTAAAAAAGAAGGACTTGTTCAATTTGACCTGGAAATGGGAGAACTTACTAACGAAGAAAGAGAAATTATTCTTTCTGGATGTTTAATAAATTATAACAAGGGTTAAAATATGAAAATGATATCAGACTTGGATATTTATATGTTTGGGAAAGGTACTCATTACGAAATTTATAACAAGCTGGGTGCTCATATAGTGCAAAGAAATGGTGTTAAAGGCACCTTCTTTGCTGTATGGGCACCTTTTGCTTTTTCGGTAAGTGTTGTTGGTGATTTTAATTCATGGGATATTTCGAAAAACATTATGGAGTATGATGAAGTTTCTGGTATTTGGAAATTATTTATTCCAAAAGTTTCAGAAGGGTATTTATATAAGTATAGAATCACATCTACAAATGGAAAGATAACAGATAAAGCTGATCCATATGCATTTCATGCCGAAGTTAGACCCAATTCTGCTTCTATTATTTATGATATTGAAGGTTATGATTGGAATGATGAAAAATGGTTGGAAGAAAAGATAAATCAGGATTATATCACACAGCCATTGCTGATATATGAAGTTCATTTAGGATCGTGGAAAAAACATTTAAAAAACTACAAAGAAATTGCACATGAGCTTTTAGATTATATAAAAGAAATGGGATATACACATATAGAAATCATTGGATTATCAGAACATCCTTTTGATCGGTCTTGGGGTTATCAGGTGACAGGATATTATGCTCCGACTTCAAGATATGGAACTCCAAAAGATTTCATGTATTTTGTTAATTACATGCATGAAAATAATATAGGTGTAATAATGGACTGGGTTCCAGCTCATTTTCCCAAAGATGAGCATGGCTTAGGAGAATTTGATGGCACAAATTTGTATGAATATTCTGACCAAACAAGAGGAGAACAAAAAGAGTGGGGTACAAAAGTTTTTGATGTGGCAAAAAACCAGGTAAGCAATTTTTTAATAGCAAACGCATTATTTTGGATTGAAAAATATCATATAGATGCACTCAGGGTTGATGCTGTAGCCTCTATGCTATATCTTGATTATGGGAAAGGTGAAAAGGAATGGAAGCCAAATAAATACGGCGATAATAGAAACTTAGAATCAATAGAATTTTTTAAACATCTAAATAGCATTATCGAAAAAAGAGTCAGTAGAGCATTTACAATAGCAGAAGAATCTACAGCCTGGGAAGGGTTAACAAAAAAAGTAGAAGATGGTGGTTTAGGATTTGGCTTTAAGTGGAATATGGGTTGGATGAATGATTTTCTTGAATATCAAAAAAGTGATCCAATTTATAGAAAAGCTAATCATAGAAAGATGACATTTTCTTTAATGTATGCATTTAACGAAAACTATATCCTCCCTTTATCCCATGATGAAGTGGTTCATTTAAAAGCTTCAATGATTAAAAAAATGCCTGGATACGATATAGATAAGTTTAAGAATTTAAAAACAGCATATACCTATATGATTGGTCATCCAGGGAAAAAACTTTTATTTATGGGACAGGATTTTGCTCAATGGAATGAGTGGTCTGAAGAAAGAAGTCTGGATTGGCATCTAATAGAAGAGGCGATGAACTCAAACCTAAAAGAGTATACATCAAAACTTTTTAACCTTTACAGTAAAGAAGAAGTCTTATATAGATATGACGATAGAGGATTTGATAATTTTCAATGGATAAATGCTGATGATGCCGACAGAAGCATTTTTAGTTTTATTAGAAAAAAACCTGATACTTTTGAAGAAGCATTATTATTTATCTGCAACTTCACACCTATGGAAAGATGGGACTATATGGTTGGAGTGCCTGCAAAAGGTGTTTATGAAATTATTTTAAATTCTGAGTGCGACGAAGAAACAGGTAAAAAATATAAACCTGTAAAAGAAACTTGTGATGGTTATGAGTATTCACTAAAAATTCACTTGAAACCATTAGAAGCATATATACTTAAATTTCCGAAATAGTTAAAAAGTAGTTAAGAAAAAATATAAAAGTGCCGAAATAGAATGCATAGAAGGAAAGAGGGACATTATATGCAGGTTGATATTTCTTCACTAAAAAATATAATAACTGCTGATAGCAAAACGGATTTTGAGATTGGAACTTTATCTAATGAAGCCAAGGAAGAGGCTTACATAGATAAAGTTTTTATTGGTTATACAGATAAAGAGTCTCCAGATGACTTTTTCGGCAAAGAAAAAAACATACATGAAAATATCAAAGATGAAGTCAGTAAGATAAAAGAAAATGTAGAGAAAATTTCTGAAAATATTTTATCAGGTAGATTAGACTTATACGAAGAAATGGGTTTTGCTCCAGAAAAAGAAGATGTTACTTCTTTGGTAACTGTTACTGATAGGGTGAAAATCCAAATGGCAAAATACAATTCGGATTATAATTTTGCTGGTTCAAATATTGACATTTCGGTTTTGGAAGAAGTTACAGGTAGCCAAAGTGCTGCGTTTAGGTTAGCTTCACAAATAGATGATGCATCAAAAATGTATAGTGAATTAAAAGATGTAAACGAGGGCATAAAAGAATATCTCGTGAGAAATCAAATGGCGCCAACTATCGAAAATGTTTATAAAGCTAATTATAGTGGCGCTAAGGCTTCTACAAATTTAGATAATATTGAAGATTCTCAGTGGGACAAAATTGAGAATCAGGTAAAAGATATCCTTAATAAAGTTGGAATAGAAACAAATAGGGAGACAATTGAAAATGCTAAATGGTTAATTAATAGAAAAATACCTGTTTCACCTGATAGTATAAAAAGTTTCCAAAATATTGAGGAAATTGATCTAAACATAGAAGAGAAAAACCTCTTAAATAAAATGGTTAAAAACTATACATTAGGCATAGAGCCTAAAGAAACTCAGATTATTACAGGGGATGATTTTTTACAAAGAGCAGTAAAAAGTGTTGAGGTTATAAGTTCTGCAACAGATAGCAGCGTTGAAGAGGTTTTAAAGAATGAATTAGAGTTAACTGTTTCTAATCTTGAAAAATACAGTTCATATAATAGCGAGATTTCATCAAAAAGAATATTAGAAGAAATCAGGCTTAATATGACGGTTGAAGCAAGTATTAATATGCTTAAAAAAGGAATAAATATTGAAGTTGAGCCGTTAATGGATATGGTCGAGAAACTCAAGGTAGAAGAGGCTGAATATTACAAAAGCTTATTTGATACAGATGATTATTCTTTGAATTCTGAAGATGTTGAGTTGCTTAATCAAACGTTAAAAGTTGCTGATTATTTAAAAACTGTCCCAAGCCCTGTAGTTGGAAAAATATTATATGATGATAAAAATATTACCGTTAATAACCTTAGAGAAACAGCTGCTTATGCAATGGAAAAGTATGAAGAAATGTCAACTCAGATAAGGTCAGACCTTGGTGATTCATATACAAAAGCTTTTTCCTCAATAGATGGAATCCTAGAAGAGCTTGAGTTTGAAAATAATACTTCTAATCAAAGAGCAGTTAAAATTCTTTCATATAATAACTTAGATATTTCTAAAGAAAGTGTATTAAAGGTAAAAGAATCATACAATGAATTTTCAATACTTTTAGATAGCTTAAAGCCAAAAACAGTGGCACATTTAATATCTGAAAAGGTTAATCCACTGAACATGAGCATTCAGAATTTAAATGAAAAAATATCTGAAATCAATGAAATATTTGATGTTTCTGAAGAGGAAAAATTCTCAGAATTTTTATGGAAATCGGATAAAAATGGAAGTTTAACAAAAGAAGAAAGAGATGCATTTATTGGTACATATAGACTTTTATATATGGTTGAAAAAAATGATTTTTCTCCAATTGGTTTTTTAATGAAGCAAGGAAAAGAAATTACCTTAAATAATTTGGCAACTGCTATCAAATCAAACAAGTCAAAGAATATGGACTTTGTGGTAGATGATGATTTTGGAGAGTTTGAAGATTTAAAAATACCTGAAACAAGTTTAAGTTCTCAATTAAAATACTTTAGTAGCATGATAAAAGATGTAAAGGGAAAAGTAAGTCCAGATATATTAAAAAACATAGCGGACTCTTCAGATTTTGGTGAAATCACTCTTGAGAGCCTTGCGGATCAAGTCAAAGAAAAATATGTTAGTGAAGTTAAAGAGTTTACAGAGGAATTAGTTAATACAAGTGATGATGAAATACAACAATTATTAGATATGCATCAGAAGGTAACGCCTCAAAACCTTATATTATCAGGGAATATTATTGGAAGCAAAAGAGGTCTGTTTAAATATTTGGATGACGAAATAGGTACAGGGGATGAGGATATGACGGACCTGGTTGATGATTCAGAAAAACTTCAGGAAAAATACTCTGAAATGGAAACAAAACTAGAGAATAGGATATCTGAAAAACTTAAAGATGACTCTATTAATTATATTGATATAAAAAATTTAAAGCTTGCAGGTTTAAGCATGAAAATGCTAAAGTCAGCAGTATCAAAAAAATATTATCAAATTCCATTTATTAAAAATGGAGAACAATGCCTTATAAAATTAACAGTAGTAAGCAATGAAAAAGATAGTGGTAAAATAACAGTTGATACTAGCACAGAAGACCTAGGTAAAATTTCAAGTGAGTTTAGAATTAGTCAAAAAAAGATAAAAGGAATTATTTTAGCAGATACACAAGCAGGCAAGGATATTGTTTCAGAGAACCTAGGCGGATTTATTAAAGAAGTTCTAGAAACGGGTATTCAAGATACAGATATAAGAGTTCAGACTCATTCTGATATAAAGGAAGGTATGTTTAAAACTGAAAATAACGACTCAAAAACAGAGAATAAAATACTTTATAAAATAGCAAAAATATTTATAGAACAAGTAGTTCAGGAAAGAGGTAGTGTATGATAGTAAGTTCAAATATTTCATCAATTATTGCTCATGGTCAGTTAGAAAAAACAAATGCAAGTCTTTCAAAGTCTTTGGAAAAACTTTCTTCAGGGTATAAAGTTAATTCATCTGCAGATGACAGTGTAGCTATGGCTATGTCTGAAAAAATGAGAATGCAGATAAGGGCACTTGATAGAGCAGGACAAAATGCTGCTGATGGAATGTCTCTTATAGATGCTGCGGAAGGAGCATTAAACGAAGTAACATCAATTCTTCAAAGAATGAGAGAGTTAGCAGTTCAGGGAGCAAGTGAATCCTATACTGATGAAGACAGAACCAAAATAACAGATGAAATGGATACATTGCGTGATGAAATAGATAGAATTGCAAGGGATACAGAGTTTAATAATAATAGCATTTTAAATGGTGACCTTGAAAGAAAAGCATATGTTCTTGATGATACTGATATGCTTGTAAGTGGAGTACAGGTTATTTATACAGATAATTCAGTACTACTAGGAAATTATGAGTTAAATATCGCTGCAGATTCTACAGTTGATTTTCAATATTCAGGAGCTACTAGAATAGGTTTTACTGGTAACGCTACTATTACAACTACAACATCAACAACAAGTAATATTAGATATGTAACCGTAGAAGATGAAAATGATTTTTCAATGACACTTTCCATAGATACAACAAAAATTACTACTGCTACAGATATAAATTTGAATGTAAAAGATATGGGAGCTATGGTAATACAGCTAGGTGCTGATGAAGGTCAGTCTGTAGATATTTATATACCTGAAATAACATCAAGAACCTTAGGCTTATCCTTTATGGAATCAGCTACATCTGATGATTGTCAGGATGCAATTAGCAGTATTGATGATGCAATTGCTAAAGTTTCAAAAGTAAGAGCAAAATTGGGATCAAGCTCAAATAGATTTGAATCCGCTATAAATAGTCTTGGTGTCACTGAAGAAAACATGAATGCAGCAATTTCTAGAATTAGAGATGTAGATATGGCAGAAGAAATGACTAATTATACACAGTATAATGTACTGCAACAAGCTGGTATTTCAGTTCTCGGTCAATCAAATGAGCTACCGGAAAGAATACTACAGTTATTGCAATAGAGGGAGATTTTATGACAAAGGAAGAAATCAAAGAGTTTACATTAAAAGTTTCTAGTTCTAATAATACAGGCTTGGTTGTTGTAACTTATGAGATTATTGTAAATTACATAAACTGTGGTAAAAATGCTTTTGAAAACAATAATTATGAAGAGTTTGTATTTAATATTAATAAAAGTAGGCAATTTATAGGGGAATTGATTAGTAGTTTGGATTTACAATATAAAATTTCCCATGAGCTTCTTGAAATATATAGATTTATTAATAAGAGTCTAATTTCAAATATTGTTCGTAAGGATATTGAAAATGTAGATAAAATAATAGTTTTAATTGAAAAATTACGAAGCTCTTTTGATTCAATAAAAAACCTTGATGAGTCAGGACATTCTATGGAGAACTCGCAAAAGATTTATGCGGGTCTAACATATGGAAAAGGAACCTTAAATGAATATAGAGTTAGATAGAAAAAAAGACTCCTACGTTTATGCCGTAAGAGTCTTTTTAAAAAATTATTTAGTAAAATAGGCTATACATACTGCACCAGGCCCTGCGTGGGTACCAACTACAGGTCCGATATCATCTATCAGACAATCAGTTGTTTCAACTTTATCCTTTAAGTGATTGATGAAATCTTCCATCAATCCAGGTGCGTTTGAATTTGCATACCTTATAGGATATTTAGTATCTATTGGTTCATCTTTTAGTCTTTTTTCCATCCATCTATATGCGGCTTTTTTTCCTCTGGTCTTGCCAACTGATTCTACAAAACCATCATAAATACCTATTATTGGATTTATATCAAGAAGGTTTCCAACTATAGCACTTGTAGTGGAAATTCTTCCTCCTAATTGAAGATATTTTAATGTATCAACAATTGCAAATAATCTTAATTTATCTTTTATACTCTCTATTTTTTCAACTATTTCCTTAGCAGATAAACCTTTGTTTTTCAGTTTAACAGCCTCTTCAACTAAAAGTCCCAGGCATACAGTTACATTCATAGAATCAATTATATGAATTTTTTCAGGACAAATTTCTCTTGCTATTACTGCGGATTGGTATGTTCCACTCATTTTATGAGAAATAAATATTCCTATTATTTCATCGCCCTGATCTACATATTTTTGAAAGATTTCTTCAAATTCATTTGGATTTACCTGAAATGTTTTAGGTAGTTCAGTTACGCCTTCCAGCTTCTTATAAAACTCTTTAGTAGAAATCGTTACACCGTCTAAAAATGATTCTTCCCCAAATATTACTCCCAAAGGGACAATATCGATGCCAAGTTGTTTAGCTCGTTCTTTTGCTATGTCACTTGTGCTGTCAGTTATTATCCTTATCATTATACTCTCCAATCTATTCTTTATATTTATTTTCGAAAAAAACACTAATTTTTTCTAATGCTTTTATAAAGATGGTTATTTCATTTGGTTCTAATATACTTAAAGTTTCTTGAACCATTTCATCATGGAAGGCTTTATGTATTTTATTTATTTCTCTTCCTTTAGGAGTAGAAGATATTCGAACAATTCTTTTATCCTTATCATCTTTTTCTCTAACTAGATAACCCTTTTTTTCTAATATTGAAACACTTGTAGTTAAGCTTCCTGGTGTTATCTTTAGAGCTGAAGCAATGGAGCTTGCACGGTTGTCCATGTCAGCTTCTTCAGAATTACAAACAGCTTCTATTACATGTATTTCCGTCATAGAGATAGAAGCATTATTTATTTTAGAAATACAATTTTCTTCTGTTTTTAAAATTTCATTGAAAAGTTCCACAAGAACGTGGTTTAAAACACTTTTTTCATCCATATGAAACACCTCCAACATACTTTGAACCTCAAAACAATATTATTCTAAAACATTTTTAGTAAATAGTCAAGAAATATAGAAGATTTAAATACATTATGCTATAATAATTGGTGGGAAAGGGAGCAGTCAATATGGAAGAGAACATAAAATGGAGCAAAAAGAAAAAAATTATTATTTATTCGATTATTTCTATATTTGTTTTAGGTATTGGGGCATCAATAATTATATATAGCATAATTAATGATGATAATAAAAAAGTAAATAATGAAACTAAAGCCGTGATAGAAGAAAACACAAGTATTGAAACCCAAATGGAAACTCAGGAAGAAACTCAGATACAGACGGAGGAGACCACAACTGTTGTTTATGAAAGTGAAGCGGTTAATAATTTTACTACATCAGCAGGATCAGAGCAGGACTCTTTTTATAAAAACTCATTATTTGTGGGGGATTCTGTAATGTATGGCTTTGAGAGATATCTAAAAGCAAGACCAGGTATTCTTAGTGATCCTTTCTTTTTTACAAATGGAAGTTATGCTGCAAGGGTAGAATTGCAACCTGTAACCAGTGAAACAGCTCACCCGTGGTATCAAAACAAGCATCTTCATTTAACAGAGGTTTTACCTTTGATAAATCCAGAAAAAGTCTTTTTGTTTTTTGGATTGAATGATATTGGAATGGTCGGAGTGGATAAAACTGTTGAAAACTATGGAGCAGTTATAAGTAATATCAAAGAAATAGCACCTGATGTGGAAATCTTTATAATTAGTACAACTTATATGGCAGCAGGAAGCGAACTTAAAACTTTAAACAATGCTAATATAAAATTGTTAAATCAAAAGCTTGAAGAAAATTCTACCTCATGGGGAGTTAAATATATAGATATAGCAAAATATATGTATGATAAAAATGGATGTTTAGTTGCAAAATATAGCAGTGATGGATATGTCCATATTACAGAATCAGCATATGATTTATGGTTAGGGGTACTCAGGGATTTTGCTTCAAAAAATTAGTGCATAAGGAGAAGTGTTATGAAAAAGGTTTTTTTATTAATGTGTGTTGTAGGTTTGATGATAGGTTTAATCTCAGGATGTGGTTCTTCAGATTCAGGGTTAACAGCAACAACAAAAGAGGTTTATAATTCTATTGTCTCATCAGTTGAATTAGAGCCAATGTTTGAAAATGATGATGATTATTTATATAATTATTATGGTATAGATGCTAGTCTTCTAGAGGAATATGTTTTTGTAGAAGCTCAAGATGGACTAAAAGTTGAAACAGTTGTTTTGTTGAAAGTTAATGAAGATTCAGAAGTCACAAGCCTTAGAGAGAATCTAGAGAATATTGTTTCACAAAGAAAAGGTGCGATGAATAATTACATACCAGAAGAATATGATATAGCATGTAATGCAGTTATAGATGCTTCTGGAAATTTTATATATTTAGTAATGTCAGAAAATGTAGATGAGATCGTTAAAATAATAGATTCATATTTAGAATAGGAATAGTTTATGTCAAAAGAAATTTGGAAACCAGGAAATATGCTTTATCCACTGCCAGCAGTTATGGCTACTTGTGCAGATGAAAAGAATAGAGCCAATATAATAACACTTGCATGGACGGGTACAATTTGTACAAACCCTGCTCTTGTATATATTAGTATAAAACCAGAAAGATATTCCTATGATATAATAAAAAGAACAAAAGAATTTGCGATCAATCTTACAACTAAAGATTTAACTTACGCTACCGATTATTGTGGTGTTAAGTCCGGAAGAGATATTGATAAATTTAAAAAATTGAAACTTACAAAAGAAAAGGCAGTGCATATCAATGCACCTCTCATAAAGGAGAGTCCAATAAATATTGAGTGCAAGGTAGTTGATATTGTTAATTATGGATCTCATGATATGTTTGTGGGAAAAGTTTTAAATGTTCATGCAGATAAAGAATATATGGATTCAAAGGGTAAATTTGATTTAAGCAAAGCTCAGCCAATTGTATATTCTCATGGGGAATATTATTCTCTTGGGAAAAAGCTTGGAAAATTTGGATACTCTGTTAAAAAGAAATAGTTAATTAGTTTTTGATTGTAATTTAAAAACATCATACATTTTTTTGTATTCGTACATATAAAAGGTGAAAGCAAGAATTAAGAAAAGTCCAGCTACGAGAAGAAGTATAAGTCTTGTAGCTGTATTTATTTGAGGAACCATTATTATCGTTAGCATTACAAGATATATTACAACTGTACAGGCCTTTCCAAACCACATTGAACCATCTAAATGAAAACCTTTTTTATACAATACTGCGCTTACTAAAAATGTTACGATTTCCTTAATAACAAACAAAATGCTTATTATTAATAGTACATTAAAAACAGATTTAACTTCCCAACCTCTTATTATTACACACAAAAACATTGCTGCCTGCATTAATTTATCAGCAATAGGATCAAGTACTTTTCCTAAATCAGTTATAATATGAAATCTTCTGGCGATTAATCCATCAAATAAATCAGTTAGTCCAGAAACAACGACAATGAGCCCTGCCAAAAGAAAATCTAGAGTAGTGATAGCATTTAAAAACACATAAATAAAAACAGGCACCAAAAGTATTCTGATGTAAGTTAATATATTAGGGAGTTTCAAAAAATCTTCTTTTTTTATATGCATTTTAGGGACTCCTTGAGAATATTTAGATATATGAAAATTATATAGGTATCGAAAAAAAAAGTCAACTTTCTCTTTACAAAACAGTGATTTATTGGTAATATATATTACGAAAGTGTTACAGAACAGTTACGAATTAATAAAAGGGATTAGGGTTTAAAAATTATGAAAAAAATAACCAGACATCATAAAAAGTTAAACTTTACATATATAATTACTGGAATAATAGCGTGTTTTATTATTTTATTTGCATTTCCTTGGGTTGGAAGTGTTATTAGTGATAATTCAGGTTATTATGTTTTAGTTTTAGATGGTGAAGAAATAGGAGCAGCTCCAAATAAAGAAATTATTGAGGAGGCTGTGTTAAATGCAAGACTTAAACTTAATGAAGAGGCAGACTCAATAGTATATGTAGAACCTAAAATTGAAATATTAGAAGAAAACCGAATTTTTGGTTCTATGGATTTAGAAGAAAATATTGAAGAGATAGTATATAATACTTTAAAAGACAATTCAGGACTTACAAAAACTCAGGCCTATGTTGTTAGTATAGATGGTTTTACAGTTACTCTTGAAAATAAAGAAGACATTGTTAGTTTATTAGAAGCTGCAAAAGCAGACTACGATGAGGAAAATGATTTTCAGGTAGAATTATCAGAAACAAGTGAAGGTGTATTTTCAGCGGTTACTTATGACATCACAAAAGTTGAAATAGAAGAAAATGATGTAGTTGCAGTTATGTCATCTGAAACTGATGTTTTAGATGCATCAGAAGTCGAAGAAGTAGATCCTACTTCTGGAGAAAATGACGGTGTGTTTTCATTGGCATTTGCAGAACAAATTGAAATTTTAGAAACATGTGTTGATGTAGGAAGTATATTAACATTAGATGAAGCTATAGATGCAGTAACAAAAGATACAGAGTCAAATAAGATCTATGTAGTTGAATCAGGTGATAACCTTTCATATATAGCATCAAAATTTGACTTATCCCTAGAAAAATTACTATCTATGAACGATGGTATAAAAGCTTCATCTACTATTGGAGTAGGAGATCAACTTACAGTTACAGTTCCAGAACCAGAACTTTCTGTAATAGTTGAAGAGGAAGTAACATATGAAGAGTCATACAAGGCTGATGTTATATATATAGAAGATGACTCAATGTACAAAGGTGAGCAAGTAGTTGTAGATTCAGGTAAAAAAGGATATAGAAAAGTTACAGCTATTGTTACATATAGAAATGGTGTTGAAACAGATAGAGAGATTATTGCGCAAAGTTTGATTTCAGAATCTGAACCAAAAATAATAAAAACAGGAACACTGGTTCCACCAACCTATGTTTGGCCGGTTTATGGAGGAAGTATTTCATCATATTTCGGATACAGATGGGGAAGGCTCCATGAAGGTATAGATATATACAAACCTTCAGGATCAGCTGTATTTGCATCTTGCGGAGGAGTAGTTGACAGTGCAGGATGGATGGGTGGATATGGATACTGTGTTGTTCTTAGACATCCTGATGGAAAGAAAACCCGTTATGCACATTTAAGCAGCATATCAGTTTCGACAGGTCAGTCAGTTGATCAGTACCAAAACATAGGCCTTGTTGGTAGTACAGGAAGAAGTACAGGACCGCATCTTCATTTTGAAGTAATTGTAAATGGAGTGCCGCAAAATCCTTTAAGTTATTTATCATATTAAATTAAAGTTTTAAAGGAAGCTAAAAAAGCTTCCTTTTTTAGGCATTTTTTTAGCCATTTACAAATTGACACATTGTGATATAATCATATATGTTAGAATAAATGTATATTTAGGAGAATTGAATGGAACAGTATATTATTAAGGGTGGAACACCGCTTTTGGGAGAGGTGGAGATTGGTGGAGCAAAAAATGCTTCATTGGCAATTGTTGCAGCGGCTATACTGACAGATGAAAAAGTTTACATCGATAACTTACCAGATGTTAGAGATGTGAATGTTTTACTTAACTCGATAGAAGAAATTGGTGCAAAGGTAAGCAAAAAGGGGAAACATAGTGTGATAATTGATGGATCAGGAGTGGATTCATTAAGGATAGATTATGAGAACATTAAAAAGATTAGAGCCTCTTATTACTTATTAGGTGCATTATTAGGAAGATTTAAAAAAGCTGAAGTAGCTTTGCCAGGTGGTTGTGAAATTGGTAGTAGACCAATAGATCAGCACATAAAAGGATTTAAAGCATTAGGTGCACATGTTGATATCGATCACGGAATGCTAGTAGCTCAAGCAGAAAAGCTTGAAGGAAACAGTATATATATGGATGTTGTTTCCGTAGGGGCTACGATTAATGTTATGTTGGCAGCAGTTTTAGCAGAAGGCGAAACAAGTATTGAAAATGCGGCGAAAGAGCCACATATTGTAGACACAGCAAATATGCTAAACAGTATGGGAGCAAACATCAAAGGCGCAGGCACAGATGTAATTAGAATTAAAGGAGTGAAAAAGCTTCATAGTACTGAGTACACTGTTATACCAGACCAGATTGAAGCTGGTACGTTTATGTTTGGGGCAGCAGTTACAGGTGGTAATGTTCTTGTGAAAAATGTTATTCCAAAACACCTTGAATCTATAACATCAAAGATTTTAGAAATGGGATGTGTTGTCGAAGAATATGATGATTCATTAAGAGTTATTGCAGGAGAAATGATTGTAAATACCCATGTAAAAACTTTGCCTTATCCAGGTTTTCCAACAGATATGCAGCCACAGATTGTGATTGCGCTGGCATTAGGAAAAGGAACAAGTATTGTTACAGAAAGCATTTTTGAAAACAGATTTAAATATGTGGATGAGCTTAGTCGAATGGGTGCAAAAATCAAAGTAGAAGGAAATACAGCAATAATAGACGGAGTAGAAAAATATACTGGTGCAGAAGTTTACGCACCAGACTTAAGGGCAGGAGCCGCTTTAGTTCTTGCAGGTATTGCTGCAGATGGATTTACTACAATTGATGATATAAAATATATAGAACGAGGCTATGAAGAATTTGACAAAAAGCTTCAAGGACTTGGAGCTGTAATAGCAAAAGTAAAAACCGAAAAAGAAATAAGAAAATTCAAATTAAAAGTAAGTTAAAAAATGTGCCATGTGAAAACATGGCACATCTTAATTTAAAGTATAGCTAATATATCGACACCTTTTTCTTTGGATAAATCTATAAAGCTTTCATCATCAAGTTTTATAATTGGTTTTGATAGTTTAGGTTTATTTATAAAAACTACATCTCCAATCATTCCATTACTCAATATAACCTTATTATTAATGTAGGAGCAAACCACATTTTCCAGGAAAGTCATAATGAATTTTGGATCATATTTTTGCAAACCTTCATTTTCAAAAATCCTGATAGCTTCAAAGGGACATAATGCATCCCTGTAGCATCTAGTTGCAGTCATAGCATCATAAACATCAGCTATTGATAGAATTTTTGCAAAATCTTCTATGTCATTTCCTTTTATTCCAAGTGGATAACCTGAGCCATCATATCTTTCGTGGTGCATTAAGGCCATTTTTGCTATTCTATCATCCATATTTTTATTTGTTAACAAATCATATCCTCTAACTGCATGAGTCTTTGCTATTTCAAACTCGTTTGTTGTAAGTCTTCCCTTTTTATACATAATACTATCTGGTATTAATAATTTGCCAATGTCGTGTAATAAACCTCCGATACAAAGGACATCTAAGTCTTTTTTTGAAAATCCTACCCATTGACCAATTATTACACACAACAAAGAAGCATTAATACTGTGTGCATAGGTTACATCATCAGTTTCATGCATATTATGGAGAATATCAAATATATGTAAAGAATTTCTTGATTTTGCTAATAAAGTCATTGAGGTATCTAATAACTCTTCTGTATCTAGAGTTTCTCCTGAATAAACAGCGCTCTCTAGCATTTTTTTAAACTTAGCAGCCTGTTTTTGATAAACTTCCTTAAACTCTTTAAATTCTATGCTTTCCTGAATTCTTTCTGAAAGGGTAGACTCACCCCTAGATGATAAGATTTGATTTGTTTGAATTCCCTCATCGTCAATTATTACATAAGGAATAGAATAAGATTTTAGTCGATCGATAATCTCATCATTTAGAACTGTATGTTGCGGAATTATTAGCTGGTCATGCATTGTATAAACATCATTTGCAACAATCATATTTGGAGTTAAATTTCTTAAAGAAACTCTTTTCTTAGCCATTAAGATATCCCTCCTAGTTCTGTCAGATTATATAAGCAATTATACAATACACTACTAAAATTGTAAACATATATAGCCTTTCCCTTGACTTTTATAAGGAAAAGATATAATATAACATAGATGAAAAATGTGAAATATAAATAATTTTCTCTTATTTAGAGTGATGGAGATACAAGGATCTGTGAAGTCACGGCAACCCCTGCCAAGGAAGGTGCCACCCCGAGCGAGAAATCGATCAATAAGAGGATTTGGCAAGACATGTCGGGTCCGCTTAGCGGACCCTTATTTATTTAATAAAAAGTTCTAAAAAACATTTTTACATAAAAGAATTAGGAGGATTAAAAGTGGAAAAAACATTATTTACTTCAGAATCAGTTACAGAAGGACATCCTGATAAACTATGCGATCAGGTTTCAGATGCAATATTAGATGCTTTACTAGAACAGGATCCAATGAGCAGGGTGGCCTGTGAAACATGTACAAATACTGGTTTTGTTATGGTTATGGGGGAAATTACATCTCATGCAAATATTGATTACCAGGCAATAGTAAGGCAAACAGTAAAAGAGATTGGATATAATAGTTCTGAGGTTGGATTTGATGGAAATACCTGTGCCGTTATTATCTCTTTAGATAAGCAGTCTAGTGACATCGCTATGGGAGTTAATCTGGCACTAGAAGCTAGAGTAGAAAGACTAACTGACGAAGAAATAGAAGAAATAGGTGCTGGTGACCAAGGAATGATGTTTGGTTATGCAACTGATGAAACAGAAAGTTATATGCCTTACCCTATAGACTTAGCTCACAAGTTAACATACAGACTTACCCAAGTTAGAAAAGAGGGGACCCTTAAGTATCTACGTCCTGATGGTAAAGCTCAGGTAACAGTTGAGTACGATGAAGAAGGTAAACCTATACATTTAAATACAGTTGTACTATCAACACAACACGATGAAGATGTATCTCTAGAAAAAATTGAAGAAGATATTAAAAAACATGTTTTTGATCATGTTATACCAAAAGAACTTGTTGATGAGGATACAAAATATTTTATAAATCCTACAGGAAGATTTGTTATCGGTGGTCCTCATGGAGACAGTGGTCTGACAGGAAGAAAAATCATTGTAGATACATATGGTGGATATGCAAGGCACGGTGGAGGAGCATTTTCTGGAAAAGATTGTACAAAAGTTGACAGATCAGCAGCTTATGCAGCAAGATATGTAGCTAAAAATATAGTAGCTTCAGGATTAGCTAAAAGATGTGAGATTCAACTTTCATATGCTATAGGTGTAGCACATCCTACATCAATAATGGTTGACACATTTGGAACTGGTAAGATAAGCAATGAAAAAATAGTTGAAATAATCAGAGATAACTTTGATTTAAGACCTGCAGGAATAATTAAAATGCTTGATCTTAGAAGACCTATATACAAGCAAACAGCTTCTTATGGACATTTTGGAAGAACAAATTTAAGTCTTCCATGGGAAGCTCTTGATAAAGTTGAAATGCTAAAGGAGTTTTTGACTAAATAGATTAGCTGTGATAGAATTTATCAAGGTGTATTGCATGGTTATTTTTAAGGGGAAAAAATGAGATATATAGGTATCGATAACATTAAAGAGGGAATGGTGTTAGGAAAAACACTGTTTAATAGTGGTGGACAAGTACTATTAACATATAACTCCCTTATTAAAAAAGAATATATTCATCGAATCAAAGCTCTTGGATATGCAGGGGTTTATATTAAAGACAGATTTTCTGAGGATATTGAGATTGATGAATTTATATCCCCTGAAATAAAAATGGCTACAATTAAAAAGTTAAAGGACATTTATATATCAGAATCAGAAAAAGATAAAAAAGAATTATTAAAAAATGTAGGAGACATGAAAGGTATTGTTTCTAATATTGTTGATGATATAATAAGTAATAAGGAAGTAATGGTAAATGTTATTGATTTAAAAGTCTATGATGATTACACTTATTATCACAGTATTAATGTTGCAGTACTTGCTGTTGCAATAGGAGCAGGAATCGGATTAAACAGGGATACTTTAAATGCTCTGGGCATAGCTGCTTTATTACATGATATAGGTAAAAAGTTTGTTTCTAAAGATATACTTGATAAAAAAGGTAAATTAACTGATGAGGAATTTGAGGTAATTAAAGAACATTCTAGAAATGGTTTTAATTATATAAAAGAAAACTTTAATTTATCTTCAGTTTCGAGCGTTGCTATTCTTCAGCATCATGAACGCTATAATGGCTCTGGTTATCCGTTTGGTAAAAGTAAGAATAACATTCCAGCCTTTGCTAGAATACTTGCAGTTGTTGATGTGTATGATGCATTAACTTCAAAGAGACCTTATCATGAAGCAAGGCTTCCACATTTAGCTATAGAATTTATGAAAGAAAACTCAGGTGAGTTGTTTGATCCAGATGTAATAAAAGTTTTTTTAAAAAGAATAGCTCCTTATCCTATTGGTTTAGAAGTGGAATTAAGTAATGGAAAAAAGGGGATTGTTTATAAAAACTATGAAGAAATAAGTCATAGACCAGTTGTAAAAGTTAAATTAAATGAAGATGAGTTTGAATACTTGGATTTAAAGAATGATGAAAATTTGAAAGAAGTTTCAATTGTAAAGATAGCAGGCTAAAGGTAATTAAATGGAAAAGCAAAAAAGAACAAAAAAAATGATACTAAATATTGAAGAAATGAATATTGCGTATGGGCTTTCTATGTCAAATGCTATATTTCATTTGATATATTTTATAATTTTTCTTACGATGGAAATTACACCTTTATTATATTTCAATTTTGTTGGTATGATATTTTGTGCCGTAGTGGCATTATTAACCAAGAAAAGTCCTTATTTTTTGTTGTTAATTGCACTAGAGCTCTATATACATGTGATTTATGCAACACTTCTATTGGGACAGGAAACAGGATTTATTTTATTCTTTTTCTCAATTATTCCAATATCGTTTTTTATAATAGCAATATATAAAGCAAAAAACAGTATATTTTTAAGTATGGTTGCGATTTCTGTAATAACTTATTTCGTTATATATTTTTTAAATCAATATGATGTTGTAGGAATACGAATTGAATTAACTCAATCTCAGGAAGTTATAATAATGATATATAATTCAATTATTTTATTCTTATCTATAGTAGGATCCTCGATAGTGTATGTTACAAAAATTAAGCATAAAGAGGAAGGGCTAAAAAGTAAGAACCTTAAACTTGAAAGACTTGCAAGTGTTGATCCATTAACAGAACTTTTAAATAGAAGAAGCATTAATCAAAAACTGGAACTTTCGATGCAAAGAAAAAGCAATTTAAACATTGATTTTACTATCGCAATATCTGATATTGATAATTTTAAGGAATTAAATGATAAATATGGTCATGTGTGTGGAGACTTTGTTTTAAAGGGAATATCAGAAGAGATAAGAGAAACAGTTAGAGATACAGATTATGTATGTAGATGGGGCGGAGAGGAAATTCTTATATTGTTTTCATCTTCTGGTCAAGAGCATGCAGGTAGAGTTTTAGAAAGAATAAGAGATAATATTAAAAAAAATGGAGTTGAATATAATGGAGAAAAAATCGATGTCTCAATGACTTTCGGTGTTGCTTCAAGTGAGAATTTAAACTCTGTTAAAGATATAATACTAAAAGCAGATGAAAATTTATATCATGGAAAGAAAAGCGGAAAAAACTGTATAGTTTATTCCTAGGAGGTAAGAAGTGGCAAAAGATAAAAAATTAGTAGAAGCAATAACATCAATGGATGAAGACTTTTCAAGGTGGTATACTGATGTTGTTAAAAAAGCTGAGTTAATAGAATATTCAAGTGTTAAAGGATGTATGATTTTAAGACCTAATGGATATGCTATTTGGGAAAATATTCAAAAGGAACTAGATACAAGATTTAAAGAAACTGATGTAGAAAATGTATATATGCCAATGTTTATACCAGAGAGTTTACTTCAAAAAGAAAAAGATCATGTTGAAGGTTTTGCTCCTGAAGTTGCGTGGGTTACACATGGTGGTTTAGAGCCTTTGGCAGAAAGATTATGTATTAGACCGACTTCAGAAACTTTATTTTGTGATTTTTACTCAAATGCAATTCAGTCTTATAGAGATTTACCTAAACTATATAACCAATGGTGTTCAGTAGTAAGATGGGAAAAAACAACAAGACCTTTTTTACGTTCTATGGAGTTTTTATGGCAAGAAGGGCATACTGCTCATGCAACAGAAAAAGATGCAGAAGATAGAACCATTCAAATGTTAAATGTATACTCTGATTTTTGTGAGCAGATTTTAGCTATACCTATGATAAAAGGTAAAAAGACTGAAAAAGAAAAATTTGCTGGTGCTCATTCGACTTATACTATAGAAGCACTTATGCATGATGGAAAAGCCTTACAGTCTGGTACTAGTCATAATTTTGGAGATGGCTTTGCTCAGGCATTTGACATTCAGTATACAGATAAAGAAAATAAACTTCAGTATGTTCATCAAACATCTTGGGGTATGTCAACAAGAATTATAGGTGCAATAATAATGGTGCATGGTGATGATAGTGGGTTAGTTTTGCCTCCTATGATTGCTCCTGTTCAAGTAATGATAACACCTATAGCTCAGCATAAAGAGGGAGTTCTTGAGACAGCAGGAAAGCTAAAAGACTCATTAAAAGGTATAAGAGTTAAGTTAGATGACAGTGATAAAAGTCCAGGCTGGAAATTTAGTGAGCAGGAAATTAGAGGAATTCCTTTAAGGGTTGAAATTGGACCAAAGGACATTGAAGCTGGACAAGGAGTTATTGTAAGGAGAGATACTAGAGAAAAAATTCCAGTTAGTCTAGAAGAAATGCCAGAAAAAATTAATGAAATAATGAAAACTATGCAAGCTGATATGCTTGAGCGAGCTAGAAAACATAGAGATGAAAATACATTTAGTGCAACTACATATGAAGAGTTTAAAAATGTTATTGAAAACAAACCTGGTTTTGTTAAAGCAATGTGGTGTGGAGAAGAAGAATGTGAATTAAAGATAAAAGAAGACACTACAGCCACTTCAAGATGCATGCCTTTTGAACAAGAAAACATATCAGATAATTGTGTGTGCTGTGGGAAACCTGCAAAAAGCCTGGTTTACTGGGGCAAAGCATATTAAGAAGCAAAAGCCTTATTATATTTATAGTAAGGCTTTTTAACTTTATAGACTAACAATCACAAAAATGTAGGTGAGAATATGAAAAATATTAGAATCCAAACTCCAAAACAAGTAGAAGAAATAATACAAATTTTAAATGAAAATGATTTTGAAGCATATGCGGTGGGTGGATGTGTGAGAGATATGATTCTGGGAAGAGAACCAGAAGACTGGGATATTACAACCTCAGCTCATCCTCATGAAATTAAAAATATATTTAAAAGAACTGTAGATACAGGTATTCAACATGGTACCGTTACGGTTTTAATTGATCATTTAGCATATGAAATCACAACCTATAGAATAGATGGTGAGTACGAAGATTACAGAAGGCCTAAAAATGTAGAGTTTGTTAGTGATTTGGTTGAAGACCTAAGGCGAAGAGACTTTACTATTAATGCCATGGCATACAATCCAAAAGAAGGCCTTATAGATGCTTTTGGTGGTATTGAAGATTTAGAAAGAAAATTAATAAGATGTGTAGGCGTTCCAAAAGAAAGATTTTCTGAAGATGCACTTAGAATTCTTAGAGCAGTCAGATTTTCAGCTCAGCTGACATTTGATATAGATATTAAGACAAAAGAAGCTGTAACACTGATGGCAGAAAATCTAGTCAACATAAGTAAAGAAAGAATTCAAGTTGAGCTTGATAAGCTTTTAATGTCTGATAACCCTGGCAAAATAAAGGAAGCATATGAACTTGGTATCACAAAATATATATTTCCTGAATTTGATCAGATGATGCAAACAAGTCAAAATACAATTTATCATGAATATAGTGTTGGTGAACATTCGGTAAAAGTTTTAGAAAATATAAAAAAAGACCATTACTTAAGGTGGTCGGCTCTTTTGCACGATGTTGGCAAACCAGACAGGAAATCTACAGATGAAAGAGGAAATGATCATTTTTATGGACATGATGAAGTTAGCAGTGAAATAGCTTATAAAATACTCAGAGATTTAAGATTTGATAATAAAACAATAAATTATGTGTCCAGAATTGTTAAACATCATGGAATGAAAATTAAGGGTGATGAAGTTTCTGTTAGAAAGAGTATTCACTTAATTGGGGAAGATATATATGAGTATTTTCTTGAGTTAAGAAGAGCAGATCTAGAAGGAAAAAGTAATAAAGGAAAAGAAGGAAGTTACGAAAAATATTTATATATTAAAGAAACTTATGAAAAAATAATTAATAATAATGATTGTTTAACATTAAAATGCCTGGCAGTAAAAGGTGCAGACTTAATAGCAATGGGTATAAAGCCAGGTGAGGCTATGGGAACAATATTAGAAAATTTGCTTGAATTAGTATTGGAAAATCCATCTTTAAATGAAAAAAACCGCTTGTTAAGCATAGTAAAAGAAACTACAAATATTTGAAATTTTAGGTGTATTATAATATAATATTTCCATGAGGTTAAAGTATGAAAAAAAGTAAAATGTTTTATTTTATATTATCTTTTTTGATAATAGTGTTTATATTTTCTTCTTGTGGAAATGAGAAGAATAGTGGTTTATCAGAAAGCAATGAAATAACTGGAAGTAATGACTCTTCAACAGATAGTGAGAGTTATCCAGAAGATTTATTGCTTTATGTTGTTATAAATGTTGATAAAGAAGATGAAAAAATTGTAGTAGAAAGTTTAAATGATGGAAAAAAAATTGTCTTGGAATACTCAGGTGGTACAAGTATACAAAACAAATATGGCAAAGAAATTTTAATTGATAAGTTATATTATGGTGAAATTGTAGAAATTGAGTATAAAAAAGGAACACAAAAGTTAACTCAGATAAGAGTTTCAGATCAAGTATGGGAATATACTCAGGTTTCAAATTTTAATATAGACTCAGAAGTGAAATCATTAAAAACAGGAAGTCAAAATTATTCATATGACGAAAATACAATTGTCTTTTCAAATAATCTTGAAATTTCAATAGAAGAAATAAATGAAAAAGATGTCTTAACTCTAAAAGGCTATGGTACAAAAATACTTTCGATATTAGTTACTAGTGGTCATGGATATGTTGTAATAGAAAATGCAGGGGATCTTGTTGGCGGACTGATAGATATTGGTAGTGAAATCGTAACAGAGATAGAAGAAAATATGGTTTTAGTTGCACCAGAAGGCAGCTATGTGTTAACAGTCACTAAAAATGGACGAGGTGGATCTCAGGAGATTGTAATATTAAGAGACACTGAAATAATTGTAGACATTGGAAAATTACAAACACCTTTAGAAATGGGAAGTGTTAAGTTTAATATATATCCGGCAAGTGCCAACTTGTATATTGATGGTCAAAATACAGATTACTTAAGTGCTATCAGCCTTTCATACGGAACACATATATTTAAAATTACAGCTGCTGGATATACGACAATTTATGGACAGATAAAAGTAAATAAAAGCTATACTACAAAAGATTTTACTCTAAATACAGTTGAAACAACTGAGACAACAGAAACAACATCACAAACATCCACTGAGGGTCAGCAAACAATAATAAATACACCTGAAGGTGCCTCAGTTTATTATGATAATATTTATATGGGAGAAGTTCCTTTGAGTTTTGATACAGATACTGGATCTCATATTATTGTTTTGAGAAAGACAGGATATGAAAGTAAATCATATACTATATATATAGCTGATGATGGAAAAGATGTAGAGTTTGATTTTAATGATTTAATAGAAATACAATAATTTAATATAAAGAGGTATAAGGTATGTATAAAGATGTGTATAAAGAATGGTTATCTAATCCGTATTTTGATATAGAAACCAAAAAAGAACTTGAATTAATCAAAAATGACGACAAAGAAATTAGGGAAAGATTTTATATGGACCTGGAGTTTGGGACAGCAGGTATTAGAGGTATAATTGGTGCAGGAACTAATCGAATGAATATCTATACGGTTAGAAGAGCAACTCAAGGCTTGGCGAATTATATAATCAAACAAAAAGCTCAGGATCAAGGTGTAGCTATAGCATATGATTCAAGAAATATGTCTCCAGAGTTTGCAGATGAGGCAGCACTTTGTCTTTGTGCTAATGGAATAAAAGCTTATGTTTTTGAAAGTTTAAGACCAACACCAGAGCTTTCCTTTGCGGTAAGGGAGTTAGGTTGTACAGCAGGTATTAATGTAACAGCAAGCCATAATCCTTCAGAGTACAATGGTTATAAAGTATACTGGGAAGATGGAGCTCAGATTACACCTCCTCATGATATTGGTATAATGAGTGAGGTAAATAGTATTAATGATTTTAAAATGGTAAAAACTATTAATAAAGAAGAGGCCATTAAAAAAGGATTATACAAAGTTATAGGTCCTGAAATTGATGACAGATATATAGAGGAATTAAAAAAACTAGTTTTAAACAAAGAGTCAATAAGAGAATATGGTGATGATATAAAAATCGTTTATACACCTCTGCATGGAACTGGAAATATTCCAGTTAGGCGTATTTTAAATGAACTAGGGTTTAAAAATGTTTTTGTTGTTAAAGAACAGGAGCTTCCAGATGGTGATTTTCCTACTGTGGGTTATCCAAATCCAGAGGCAAAAGATACTTTTGAATTGGCTCTTAAACTTGCAATTGAAAAAGATGCAGATATTATTCTTGCAACTGATCCAGACGCGGACAGACTTGGAGTCTATTTAAAAATGCAAAAAGGAGCGTATTATGTTTTAAGCGGAAATGTTTCTGGATGTCTTTTGGCAGAATATGAAATCAGCCAGCGAAAAGAAAAAAATATGCTTCCTGATGATTCAGCATTGATAAAGACTATAGTTACGACTAATCTTGCAAACGCGATTACTGACTATTACAATATAGAACTTATAGAAGTTCTAACTGGCTTTAAGTATATAGGAGAAAAAATATTAAGATTTGAAAAAAACAAAAAGGGTACTTTTGTTTTTGGGTTTGAGGAAAGTTATGGCTGTCTTATTGGTACAAATTCAAGGGATAAAGATGCTGTGGTAGCGTCTATGGCCTTATGTGAGGCAGTAGCTTACTATAAATCTATAGATAAAACACTATATGAAGTATTACTTGAAATGTATTCAAGGTACGGTTTTTACAAAGACAAAGTTGAATCAATAACATTAAAGGGCATAGAAGGTCTTGAAAAAATTAAAGAAATAATGTCAGGTTTATCTGAAAAAACACCAGATGAAATAGGAGGATTTAAAGTTAAAGAATTTAAAAACTTTAACAATGGTACTATAGAAGGCTTTCCTAAATCAAATGTACTTTATTACGATTTAGAAGACAACGCCTGGTTATGCATTCGACCTTCAGGAACAGAGCCAAAAATAAAATTTTATTATGAGGTAAAAGGGGAAAATGAAGAGCAGGCAAAACTAAAATCAGAAGAACTAAAAAAAGGTTTACATGATTTAATGAAAGAATATTTATAATTAGAAAAGGAGCTGTGATGCTAACAGCTCCATTTTTTTAGGCACTTGCTTCTTTAAATTGCTCAAACTTTTCTAGTACTGCATCATATGTCTGTTTGCTGATTTCGGGAAGATCTTTACCCCAAGCCTTAGTTGCTTCGTCATAGCCTTCTTTAAAGGCTTCTAGCATATCATCCATTTTTTCTGGATCATCGCCTGACAGAGCTCTTGCGAAGTCGAAAATTCGTTCTGAGGTTTGTTTAACACCCCAGTATCCGTCTTCGGAAATCTCTTTAGCTGCGTTTTGGGAAGTTGCCTGATCGACTGAAAAGTCACCGGATGCAAGCATTTTCCATATTTCTCCGGCATTAGAAACCTTACCTTGTTTTGCAAACATTTGAATAACTAATTCTCTAAACTGATCAGTACGAGCCTGAGCATCAGCTCTCATTTGTTCTATTAGATTAGTTCTTTCGGTTTTGGTATCTTCCGATGCTTCATATACCGCAGCAGCCTCTTCACCAAAAGAGGTTTTTTTTGCGGAATCTTCAGCTTTTGTTGTTTCGATGTCCTTTTTATAAACACTGGCAGCATCCATGCTAGCGCCTACATTAGAAATAGCGTTTGTGTTCATAGCTTTAACCCTCCTTGGTTTAAAATAAAACACATAAATATGGTTTCATTATTGTTATCGGTAAAAAGCATTAAAAAATTTATAGTATTACTAAAAAAAATAAAGTTGCTAAATTTTGTATAAATAAGTATAATGTATACAATAAAAGAGGTGAGAATTTGAAAGCTTTAAAGATTAAAGCATATGGAAAAATAAACATAGGTCTAGATGTGGTGGGAAAACGTCCAAACGGATATCATGATGTTAGAATGATTATGCAGACTGTAGATATATATGACCTAATAACAATAAGTCAGATATTACAACCTGAAATAAGAATAGATACAAATTTATATTATGTTCCTTCAAATGAAAATAATCTTGCATATAAGGCTGCGAAGATTTTATTTGATGAATTCGATATAAAAAGTGGGATAAAAATTTTCATAAAAAAGCAGATTCCAGTTTCTGCAGGTATGGCAGGAGGAAGCAGTGATGCGGCAGCAGTACTTTATGGTATAAATAAATTATACTCATTAGGTCTTAGTACTAGCCAATTGATGGAAAGAGCAGTAACACTAGGAGCAGATATTCCATACTGTCTCGTAGGAGGAACCGCTTTAGCGGAAGGAATCGGAGAAAAGATTACAAGACTAAACCCTTTTCCAAAATGTTATATATTAATAGCTAAACCAGGATTTGGAGTTTCTACTAAACATGTATATCAAAATCTAAAATGGAATGAAGTTGAAAATCACCCTAACATAAAAGAAATAATAAATGGAATAGACAATAATGACATTAAACATATATCAAAATATATGGATAATGTTTTAGAATCAGTTACCATAAAAGAACATCCTTTTTTAGAACAAATAAAAAAGAGGATGATTGAAAAAGGAGCTTTAAACTCAATAATGAGTGGTAGTGGTCCAACGGTATTCGGCATTTTTGACAGTAGAAAAAGTGTAACTGATGCATATATAACATTAAAAAGAGAAAAAATCGCCAAAAAAATTTATGTAACAAGCGTTATTAATACAGGAGGAGATATATTTGAAGGAATTAAAATTAGTAGTAGATGAGTTTTTACCACTTAGAGATGTGGTTTTTAAAGCACTCAGAGATGCAATTGTAAATGGAGATTTAAAACCAGGTGAAAGACTCATGGAGATTCAATTGGCAAACAAAATGGGAGTTAGTAGAACTCCTGTAAGAGAGGCGATTAGAAAACTTGAATTAGAAGGTCTAGTTATAATGACACCAAGAAAAGGAGCTCAAGTAGCGCCTATTACTGAAGATGACTTAACGGATGTTTTAGAAGTTAGAAAAGCTTTAGAAAGACTGGCTGTTGATTTAGCATGTGATAAAATAACAGAAGAAACACTCGATAAACTTAAAGAAGAAACAATTAAGCTAAAAATTGCTATAAAAAATAATGATATAAATGAAATTGCAAAAAAAGATGTTGAATTTCATGATATAATTTATGATTCAACGGGAAATAAACGCTTGGTTCAAATGATAAATAATTTAAGGGAGCATATTTTTAGGTATAGAATTGCCTATATTAAGGATGTTGAACAAAGAACACTTTTAATAGAAGAGCACTCAAATATAGTAGAATCTATTATAAATAAAGATAAAGAGTCAGCAATAAATGCTATGGTTAGGCATATTGATAATCAGGAAAAGTTTATTCTTGAAAATATTAAGAACGAAACTGAGGAAGAAGAATAGAAAATTTAATTACTAAAAAGTGAGAATTTAATGGAAAAGCCAGATATAAATATTTACGAGAAAAAAAGAAATTTGACAAAAAAATATGCTGATAGAAAAGAAGCTCCTATAGGAATTTTTGATTCTGGTGTAGGGGGTTTAACAGTTGCTAGTGAAGTGATGAAGCTTTTACCAAATGAAAAGATTGTATATTTCGGTGATACAGCTAGAGTTCCATATGGAAGCAAGTCAAAAGAAACTGTAACAAAATATTCAAGACAGATAATAAGATTTCTTAGAAGTAAAGATGTAAAAGCTATAGTAATAGCATGTAATACTGCAAGTGCATATTCATTAGAAGAGATTGCAAGGGAAATTGAAATCCCTATTATTGGAGTGGTTATCCCTGGAGCTAGTGCAGCAGCTAAAGCCACAGGTAACAAGAAAGTTGGAATAATAGGGACAGAAGGAACTATAGCAAGCGAAATATATTCAGGTGTAATTAATGAAATCACACCAGGTATAATGGTTGAAGGAAAAGCATGTCCTTTATTTGTTCCACTGGTAGAAGAGGGAATGTTAGATGATGAAGTTACCACAGAGATTGCTAGAAGATATTTATCTGAATTAAAAATGAAAGACATAGATACTCTTATTTTAGGATGTACACACTATCCTCTCCTGAGAGATACCGTTGCAAATATTATGGGGGAAAAGATATTTTTAGTTAACCCTGCTTATGAGACAGCTAAAGAGTTAGAAAGACTACTTTTAAATGAAAATCTTATATCCGAAGAAGCTATTTTTGAAAAGGAAAAAATGTATGAATTTTATGTTAGTGACACTGCAGAAAAATTTAGAACTTTTGCCAATTCAATTTTAGACTTTGACATTGAAGAAATTGAAAAAGTAAACATAGAAGAGTATTAAGATAGAGGTGAATAATGACTAAAGAAGTTTTATTATCAATTAAAGGAATACAACTTGAAAACAACCCGGAAGAAAATATTGAAATAATTACAATCGGAGAGTATTCTTTTGAGGAAGACAAGCATTATGTACATTATGATGAAGTAATGGAAGACGAAAAAGATGTTATAAAAAGTACTCTTAAATTTAATGATTCCTGTGTGGAGTTGATAAAAAAAGGGCCTATGAATGTTCATATGATTTTTGAAAAGGAAAAAAAGAATGTTACATACTATAATACACCTTATGGTGATTTGCTTGTAGGGATTCAGGCGAAGAGCATAGATATAGAGGAAAAAGAGGAACTTATTAATGTTGGTATTAATTATACCTTAGAGATAAATTCTCAGCACATTTCTAATTGTAATATATTTATGGATATAAAAGCAAAAGACACTGCCGATTTAGGTTTGTCCTAAAATAAGCAGTGTCTCTGGCTATTAGTTTTTTATCTGTATTTCTCCATGAATTTTTTCTTTTTAGGCGGCTCATAAACAGGTCCGCGAATTCTTTTGGCAGAAGTTACATATATACCACTTACGGTAGCTTTAACTTCCTGTTTTGGTAAAAGTGTAGGATAGAGTTTAGAATCGCATATTAGTGACATAACCTTTGGTCCTACTTTAACTTTTAGAATTGGAAGTTTTGATCTTCTTAAATATTTTGGTGTTTGCTCATAAACAATTTTTGGAAGACCAGCTTCTTTTATTTTCATTTTTTTCTTATCGATAATAAAGAATGATATGGTCTGTGCAGCAGCATCCATTGCTTCTTGTTGAGAATCAGCTCTTTTTTGAGCTCTTCTTCCAAAAAGATAAAGTACTAATAGAGCAATTGCCAATACAGCTAAAACAATAATAGTTGTTAAAAGAATTGGATTCATAATAATCCTCCTTAAATATACCTAGTGACAATTATTTTACCATTATATTATATAAAATACAAATGTTTTTTATTAGGAGAATAATAATGCATGAATTACTAAACAGCTCAATTGAAGTAATAAAATGGATTTTCAATAATATTTTTTATATAAATATATTATTGGCAATTATCATTGTTTTTTTTCAAAGAAGAGATCCTCAATCCGTGTGGACTTGGTTGTTAATTTTATATTTTATACCAATTTTGGGATTTATTTTCTACTTGATAATAGGTCAGGATTATAGAAAGAGTAAAATGTTTAGAATAAAGGGAGTAGAAGATACTTTTAGTCTTGAAGCAGCTAAGCAAAAAGAAAAACTAGAAAATAATAAGCTAAAAATTTCAGATAAACCTTTAGGTGTTTTTTCTGATTTGATTTTATATAATCTAAATACCTGTGGTGCAATATATACAGAAGGAAATAAAATTCAGGTTTTTACTGATGGTAAAGAAAAATTTAATAATTTATTAAACACTATGAATGAAGCTAAAAAATCCATCAATATCCAATATTACATTATGAGAGATGACGCTTTATTTGATAAGCTTAAAAAAGTATTAATTAAAAAAGCAGATGAAGGAGTTGAAATAAGAATTCTCTATGATGCAATCGGAGGAAAGGGTATTAAAAGAAAAACCATTAAAGAATTAAGAAGTCATGGGATAAAAACTGGTATATTTTTTAAAGCTTTATTTAAGAAAATAAACTTTAGGATAAATTATAGAAATCATAGAAAAATTGTTGTTATAGATGGAAAAATTGGTTTTGTTGGTGGATTTAATTTTGGTGTTGAATATCTTGGCCTAAAGAAAAGATATGGTTACTGGAGAGACACTCATTTAAAAATGGAGGGTCCTGCTGTTGAGGATTTACAAATAAGGTTTATGTTTGATTGGAATTATGCAGTTAAGGAAAATTTATTTAAGGAAAATAGATTTTTCCATGATCATCCAGTAAAAGGATTTAAAAAGAATGGGGTTCAGATAATAAGTAGTGGTCCAGATTCACAAAGGCAGATTATTAAAGACAATTATTCAAAACTTATATCCAAAGCAGAAAAAACCATTAGAATTCAAACTCCATATTTTATACCAGATAATGAGGTTAGAAGTTCTTTATCAATAGCGGCTTTATCAGGAGTAGATGTAAAGTTGATGATACCATGTAAACCCGATCATCCCTTTGTATATTGGGCTACTTATTCTAATATTGGAGAGCTTTTAAGATCTGGAGCTAGATGTTATATATATAATAATGGTTTTCTACATTCAAAAGGTATAACAGTTGATGGAAAAGTAAGTTCCTATGGAACTGCAAATATGGATATTAGAAGCTTTGCTCTTAACTTTGAAGTTAATGCTGTAATATATAATTCTGATATTACTGAGAAGTTTGACAGGATATTTGAAGAGGATTTAAAGTACTGCACAGAGTTAACATTAGAAGATTATGAAAAAAGAAGCCTGTTTATCCGCTTTAAAGAGCAGTTTTCCAGACTTCTATCTCCGCTTATGTAATTATAAATTTTTATAATTCTTTGCTACCGTTTCTTTTATAATATCCTGAGTTTTATAAGGCAGATTTTTGATTTCTTCTATAGACATATTTTCAATATATATTGGATCACAAAACTCTATTATAATATGTGATTTTTTAATTCTTGGAAACTGGTCTTCTAAAATAGCAGAAGTATTATTTATTGCAAGAGGAACTATAGGGCACTTGGTTTTAGTAGCGAGTTTAAAACTTCCTTCTTTAAATGGTAGCATTTCTAAATCTGTTTTTGAGCGCGTACCCTCTGGAAAAATCGCAATAGATATTCCGGATTTTATGTATTCTACACCTTTTAATATTGTTTTAAGTCCTTGTCTGGCATCATCTCTGTCTAGAAATAAGCATTTTATGTTTCTCATCCAGTGTGCAAATAGAGGAAATCTATTTAATTTTTCTTTTGCTACATATCCTGTTATTCCTGGCATATTTATATATGTTAGGATTATATCAAATATTCCTCTGTGATTTCCTACATATAAAACTGCCTTGTCTTTTGGTATCTTTTCCTTGCCGATAACGGTAAGTTTTGTTCCAGTTGTAAATTTAAAAATATGAAAGATAAACTGAACAATTTTTCTGCTGCTTTTGTTTTTTGCATTGATACTAATTTTTCCAATTAACCATTCAATTGGAAGTGCTATTAAACTTAATATAAGTATAATTATCAGAGCTATTAATGTTAAAATAAATCTTATCATGTAGATCCTTTCATAAATATATATAATTATCGTCCGTATAATTCTGTATACATTTTTAGTCTGCTAATTATATTATCATCAATTTGTTCTTTAGTAAAGCGCCATCTCCAATTACCTTGTGGTGTTCCAGGAAAATTCATTCTAGCTTCTGTGCCTAAAGACAGAATATCCTGTAAAGGTATTATTGCAAATATTGAAACACTTCCTAGAGCTGCCCTTATTAAATCCCATGATACGCTTGAGGCGTCTGTATTTAGATATTTATGTAATTTATCTTTTGAGTCATAGTTGGTTGATAAAAACCATCCCAAAGTCGTGTCATTGTCATGTGTTCCTGTATAGCAAATACTATTTTTAATATAGTGATGAGGTAAAAGGTTGTTATCTGATCTAGGATCATCAAAACCAAACTGTAGGACTTTTATTCCAGGTAAGTTAAAATCATCTCTCAATTTTTCAACCTCAGATGTTATAACTCCCAAATCCTCACAAATAATTGGTAAATCCTTTCCTAAAGCATGTTCTAAAGCTTTAAAAAAGTCACTTCCAGGTCCTTTAACCCATTTTCCATTTAAAGCTGTAGTTTCCTTGTAAGGTACTGACCAAAAAGACTCAAAACCTCTAAAGTGATCTATTCGTAAATAGTCAGCTGTTTCAAGCTGATGTTCAATTCTTTTAATCCACCAAGAGTAATTATTTTTTTTCATTTTTTTCCAGTTATAAATAGGATTACCCCATAACTGTCCTGTTTTAGTAAAATAGTCTGGAGGTACACCTGAAACATTTATAGGAAAACCTTTTTCATTTAATTCAAAAAGATGCTTATTCATCCATGTATCAGAACTGTCCATTGCTGCAAAAATAGGAATATCACTTATTATATAAACACCTTTATAGTTGGCGTATTTTTTAAGCTCAAGCCATTGCTTATAAAAAATAAATTGAAAAAAATTATAACGACCTAACTCATAATGATGATTTTCTTCCCATATCTGTCTGTTTTTCGCTGAAAGAAATCTAAATTCTTCACTCCATTCAATCCAAGGTAAGTTCTGAAAATATTCTTTTATAGAACGATATAAAGAATAGTCATGTAGCCAATGCTCATTTTTTTTACAGAAAGTCTCAAATTCAAGTCTTAATTCTTCATGTTCATGTTCCCAAAAATTTTCATATGCTTTTTTAAAAAGTTTTGTTTTAAAATCTATTACTTTATCATAATCCACAAAGTTTTCATCAAACTCAGGAATATCTTCTAAGTCTGAACTATTAAGCAGATTTAGTTCTAATAATTTGTCGGGACTTATCAGCAAAGACTGACCTGCGAATGCAGAAAATGATTGATATGGAGAATCGCCAAAACCTGTTGGCCCAAGAGGTAATGTTTGCCATAAATGTTGACCGCTTTTAGCTAAAAAATCAACAAAATTATAAGCATCAATGCCAAAATCGCCTATACCATATTTGGATGGCAATGATGTAGGGTGAAGTAAAACTCCTGACATTCTTTTTTCGAGAGTTTTTATAGACATAAAAATCCTCCTTAAAGTCATTATATGAAATATTTTATATTAAAACAAGTATTATTATATATCTAAAATTTTTATTGTGATATAATTGTTCTCATATATGAAAGGATATTTTATGAAAAACAGAAATTTAGCTTTACTAACAGATCTCTATGAATTAACTATGATGCAGGGGTATTTTAAAAATAATAAAAAAAATACAGTTGTTTTTGATGCATTTTATAGAGCTAATCCTTCAGGAAGTGGATATGCAATCACTTGTGGTTTAGAACAGGTAATTGATTATATAAAAAACCTAAGGTTTTCTTATGATGATATTGATTATTTGAGAAGTCTTAAGATATTTGAAGAAGAATTTTTAGATTATTTAAGTTCTTTTCATTTTACAGGAGATATATATGCTGTCCCAGAAGGTTCTGTGGTTTTTCCAAAGGAACCTTTACTTAAAGTGGTGGCTCCAATAATGGAAGCCCAACTTATAGAAACTGCTATTTTAAATATAATAAACCATCAAAGTCTTATCGCGACAAAAGCTTCTAGGATTGTTTATGCAGCTGGAGAAGATGGGGTAATGGAGTTTGGGCTTAGAAGAGCTCAAGGACCAGATGCCGGTATTTATGGAGCAAGGGCAGCAGTTATAGCAGGATGTGTTGGTACAAGTAATGTTCTTTCAGGAAAATTGTGGAATATTCCAGTTAAGGGAACACATGCACACAGTTGGATTATGAGTTTTGATGACGAATATACTGCCTTTAAAGAATATTCTAGACTTTATCCAGAAACTTGTATATTGCTTGTAGATACTTTTGATACTCTAGAGTCTGGAGTTCCAAATGCAATTAAAGTGTTTAAAGAGATGAAAGATCAAGGAATAGATATGTCTTTATATGGAATAAGACTTGATAGTGGGGACCTTGCGTATTTATCCAAAAAGGCAAGAAAGATGCTAGACGAAGCAGGGTTTGAAGATGCTGTTATTTCTGCGTCTAGTGACTTAGATGAAAATCTTATTCATTCACTTAAAGCGCAGGGAGCAAAAATTACATCATGGGGAGTAGGGACAAATCTAATAACTTCTAATGATTGTCCTTCTTTTGGAGGAGTTTATAAATTAGTAGCTATAGAAGATGAGACCACTAAAGAGTTCGTACCCAAAATTAAGATTTCAGAAAATATTGAAAAAATAACAAATCCTGGTAATAAAACCCTATATAGAATATATGACAAAAAAACAGGAAAAATAAAAGCAGATCTAATTGCACTAGAAAATGAAGTTTTTTCAAGCAAAGAAGATTTGACCTTATTTGATCCAGTAAGCACATGGAAAAAGACTAAACTATCATCTGGCACATATGAAATTAAAGAAATCCTAATACCTGTATTTAAAAAAGGTGTTTGTGTGTATGAATCACCAACTGTTATGGAAATAAGAGAGCATTGTAAAGAAGAACTTGAAACATTATGGGATGAATCTAGAAGGCTGGTTAACCCACATAGTGTTCATGTTGACCTGTCTGATAAGTTATATAATATGAAAAAACGATTATTACAGGAAATAAAAACTTAACAAAATGTTTTCAATATATTGTTGACTTTTATTTTTTCGTGTAGTAATATTAGCTTGTTTAAAAAAATAATATTTGGCAAACTTATTGAAAAATAAGGACGCAAAGCCAAGGGTCTAAATCACATTGTGATATGACAGCCGGTTGCAGTTTAAGAATTTTAATTCTTTAATTTATTGTAAATCCGGTGAATTCGGATTTTTTTGTTTTTAAAATTAAATCCAATTAAATAGCCAGTTATAAATTTACATAATAACTAATATGCATTGAGGATTCAAGTTTCCTCCCAATTCTTGAAAACCCTTGTGTGTGTATCAAAAAATCCCCTTTGAAATCCCCTTCTGAAGGGGATTTTTTGTTGTTGTGTTTAAAGCCATAACTACTCCTTATTTTTCTAACAAAACATATACTTTTAATTAGATATTATGGAAACGACTCGAATGCGGCATCGTGCCGCTCTCGTCTCCCCCAAACATCGTGTTAGGGGGTTCCTATGTATAAATAGTTTTGTAAGAAAAATATAGTCCTAGTTAAAAAGCTAAAAAACACAACAACAAAAAATCTGGCTGTAGTTGGTGTGTTTGCTCCTTCTTTTTGATCTAATAAAATGTAGGAGTATTATTAAGACTATGGAAACGGCTCGAATGCGGCATCATAACTTTACAATACCTTTTAAAAATGTTAAATTAGTAAACGATTGGTATTTAAATATAATTAGTTTAGGGGTATCTATATGAATAAAAATGCATTTAAAATAGTTGGTTTTTTTAAAAATAATAAAATAGGTAAAGTTATTCTTTATGTTATAACGGTTATTTTATCAATTCTTTTTCTTGTAGCTGGAAATAAAATTGCAACTAAAGATTTGTCTGCTTTTAATACTGAGGATTCGGATCAAACTATTGTTGTGGCAGAGATTGATACAATTAAAAATAGAGTTGCGGAAGAATATAGTCTTGATGGTATTAATACTCTTGAAAATGTTGATATTACATTTGAGGCAACGATTATTGAGGGAGAACAAGAGGGAAAGCCAGTAAATGGGCTTCAAAGTATTAATAGTCTATATGGAACTGTAATGCCTGAAGCCGAAGAGGGTGATAAAGTTTTGCTACTTAAGAATGATTTTCAGGAGGATACAGACTGGCAGTTAATTGAGTTTGTGAAAACTGATAAGCTTTTAGTATTTGGAATCCTCTTTGTAATTGCGTTGCTTTTGTTTGGAAGACTGAAAGGATTTAATACTTTACTTTCTCTTGTATTTACATGTGCTGCTGTTTTTATGGTTTTTATTCCTTCAATACTTTCTGGTAAAAATATTTATTTATCTTCGATAATAGTTTGTATTTATACCATAATAATGACATATTTGATTGTGAATGGAATAAATAAGAAAACCCTTGCTGCGACTCTAGGATGTTTTGGTGGTATTGTGGTTTCGGGGATATTAACTATAATTATGGATAAAATTCTTGAATTAACGGGTTATGTAGATGAAGAATCTATTTATTTAACCTATATATCTACTGAAACACCGATAGATTTAAAAGCAATAATTTTTGCAGCAATTTTAATTGGTGCCATAGGAGCAATTATGGATGTTTCTATGTCAATATCTTCATCCCTTTGGGAAGTGAAGGAAAAATCATCGTCATCTTTTAATGCGTTATTTAAGTCAGGTATGAATATAGGAAGAGATGTGATGGGAACAATGGCTAATACTCTTATACTTGCATATATAGGAAGTTCTCTTTCGGTTGTATTACTATTAAGCACATATAGTACATCTGTAATGCATCTATTAAATAGAGAAATGATAGTTGTAGAAATTTTACAGGCTTTAATAGGAAGCTTTGGTATATTATTTACTATACCTTTGACATCTATGATTGCTGCAAGAATATATACAAAAAATAAAATATGAATTAAAAACAAGGTTGAAATTATTTTTTAAATTTCAACCTTGTTTATTAGTTTTATATATTATAATTATTATTTCCAGGCATCTTCAGGTATAGTAGTTGAATCAACAACTAAAATTCTATCATACCATTTTTCTTTTCGTATACTCCATGCGGCACAATCAAATTCCTGATCCAGTGTTTCAATAGGTATCTCATATGTGTATTTCCCCTCAGAATCTTCTACATAGAAAACACAATCATCATCAGTGCTAGCTAAAGCTTCCTCACCAGTACCCATAAATAATTTTAAGTACCCTGTTCCACTTAAAGTTAAAACTGCTGTCATTGCACCATTTTCTACAGTTAAATCTGCATTAATTATTCGAAACATAGAAGAGCTAGAAGAAACTTCTACATTGTATGTTCCGTCAGATAATTGAGGTGGATTGTCAGTTTTATTTCCACAACCGAATAAAAATAAACTAGAAAAAATAGCTAATATTAATATTTTTATTGTTAAGTTTTTCATTTTAATTCCTTTAATATTTTATGTTTTAATTATTCTGAAAGTGCATCAATTGCTGCTTGAACATGAGCAACATATATATTCTGAATTCCTTCAAACTGACCTAAGCCCTTAAGTACACATTCTACATTATAACCATCATTTGTTAAGATAGTTTTCCATGCATCGTCTTCATCTCCAGCCATGTCATTATTCGCATGATCTCCTGCAACGACCATTAGTGGTTCAAGAACTACATTTGTATATCCGCCAGCTTCGATCAATTCAATTACTTCTTCTAAAGTAGGTTCAGCTTCTACAGTTCCTATAATATAGTTGACATAACCAGCTTCAGTGATTTTTTCCTGTAAGTTTGAATATGTTGAATTTGCTTCATGTTCAGTTCCATGCCCCATGAAAACAATAGCAGTATCATCATTGTTGTATTCAGCTGTTTCTGCTGTTATAACGTCGATTACATTTTGGTAATCTTCTTCGCTTGTTAAAAGAGGTGTACCAACAGAAAGTTCTTCAAATTTGTCCTCATAACTTTCAAGAGTTTCCATAACATCTGAATACTCATATCCAGACATAACATGTGTAGGCTGTACTATTAATGTATCTATGCCGTCTTCAACAAGTTTATCTAAGGCTTCTTCTACATTATCGATTTTTTCTCCGTCACGCTCTTCAATAATATCAATTATTATTTGACTAGTAAAAGCGCGTCTTACTTCATAATCTGCGAAGTTTTCTTCAATTGCATTTTCTACAGCGCCGATTGTAATTTCACGGCTTTCATTATAACTTGTACCAAAACTTACTACTAGTATTGCTTTTTTCCCCTCAACAGTTTCTTCTGATCCACATCCGAAAAGCACAAAGCATCCCATAAGTGAAATCATTAGCATAATAATGCTTGTTTTTAGTTTTTTCATTTTGTTTCTCCTTTTTAATATATGCGATCTGTTAACTTAAAAATATTAAAAGAGCTTTGAACTCCTTGAGATATAATAGAATCACCACAAATCCATTTATCTCCATAGAAAGGAGTCAAAGCTCATGGCTATTATATCACAAATCCGATGCCCTAAATGTCATTCTTTAAACCTTTATAGGTTTGGTAAAGATATTCATGGTCATCAAAAATATCAATGCAAGGAGTGTAAACGTCAGTTTACTCTTTACCCTTCAAATTTCAAACACAAAGACTATCCCAGATGTCCTAAATGTGGCAAAGCCACTTTTATTCATCATGACTACAAGTTCTATACGAACTATCGATGTGGCGACAAGTCTTGTTATCATTCTTTTTCGATAATTAAACTTGAAAATATCAAACCCACATCATCAGAGGCTCTTTTGGGCAAGCTCTCTTTTACTAGAATGCGCTTCAAACTTCATACTGTTTTAACTGCTTTAAATTTGTATTATGTATGTAATTCATCTACCAGGCAAATTTCGTCTTTTCTTTTACAAACTCAGAATATCAAGGTCTCTCACGTCACCATATCAAAGTGGGTAATAAAGTTTGCCCCTATGTTTAATGTTATAAAAGAAAGTTTTATGCCTTCTGTAGACCTGAATTCTGATGAATGGCATGCCGATGAAACCGTTGTTAAAATATCTGGAAGACGTTATTATATCTGGTTTATTGTTGATTCTGAAACCAGATTTGTTATAGCTTTCCATCTCTCACCTTACCGTGACCACACTCAAGCTTTCAGTCTTTTTAATAAAGCAAGGAAGCTTGGTAAGCCAATGTCTGTAGTAACTGACAGACTAGGTTCATACAATGTGGCTGCAAGAAATATATTTGGCAGTTCATGTCACATAAAAGTCGAATCTTTTAAGGCTGATATTTCAAATAATCTTATCGAATCCTTTAATGGCTCCTTTAAAGATTTTTACAGAAGTAAGAAAGGATTTGCTTCATACTCATCAGCCAACAACATAATAAGCACTTTTGTTTTCTTCTATAACTTTGTTCGAAATCACTCTTCACTTAACGGGCTTACTCCAGCTATGGTGGCTGGTGCCAATTATAACGAGCGATCTAGACGAAACTGGCTATTGATTTGATTTTTTAATCACCTTTTCTGGTTCAAGGTACTTGGTACCTATATTTTTCATGCGAAAATATTTGATTTTTTGCTACAAGTCAGTTTAAAATAGTTTTGTATCGATTCTAATTGTCTTTTGTGTTTTCTTTTGCTCTTTTTTCATATTTAGTTAACAGGTCCAATATATGATTTTAATTTAAAAAAAAGTGGTAATTTCTGTTTTTACATCAGAAATTACCACTCCGTTTTCGTGGTTGGATATCAAAGCACAAATCGTTCCGAGAAATTTGTACTTAATCTTAAGCAGGTCTCCTGACTTACGAATCATAATTATTTTTCGCCTTCCCAGATATCATCCAGTGACATATTGAAAAATAACTCCTCGCTTACAGTGGCGGGTCCGTGTGGGATTTTCACCCAACTTCTCTATTCTCCTTAAATTTAAAAGGCACTTAAGATAAATTTTGTTATTTTTTTTAAAGTTTAAAATAAACAAAAAAATTTGTCAACAAGAAATTACTTGAGTTTCCGTGTTTTTATCCACAGAGCTCCGATTCCATCATATTCGTTATAAACAACTTTATGAAAATGTACAAAACATAAGGAATCTCATTCCTTTTTGATGTAAAATTAAGCTACCAAACAAAAAAGTTACTAAACAAAAAGAAAGGGATCCCTTATGGCTAATTTTACATCAAATACTTATACTTTGAAACGAAAAATTTTAACTTTTACAAACAAAATTTCAAAACAGCTTCCTAAACCTGATAAAAAGTTTACTGCCGATATCACTTATGGCATGTTGGCTTCAGGCAGTTGTCTTTTAACAGATGTTTCTGACCAACTTCATGAATCAACAAAAAAGATTAACACGGTGGATCGTCTATCTCATCATCTTGAAAATGGAACGCCTCTTAAATCGGCTGCTTCTTACTTGCGGACAATTAAAAAATGGGTGCCTGATGAACCTGTTATCTACATTGATGATAGTGATGTTATTAAACCTAGTGGTCACAAATTCGAAGCTCTTGGTATTGTTAGAGATGGTTCTGCAAGTACATCAACTAAAAACATTTATAAAAAAGGCTATCATGTAACCGAGGCCTGTGTCCTTACTACCAGCAATCATCCAGTTAGCATATTTTCTCGTATTCATTCTTCTTCCGAAAAAAATTACAAATCAGCAAACACTATAACTTTTCATGCAATGGAACAAGGTGCTTCCATTTTTGGCAAAGCCACATTTGCTATGGATCGTGGCTATGACGACAACAAGATGTTTCTTAAATTAGATGAACTAAAACAAGATTATGTTATTCGTCTCAAGTCTAACAGAAAACTTCTTTATCACAATAAATGGACAACAGCAACAGAACTTAGAAATCGTCGTAAAGGCAAGGTGAAAACTAATGTTTTCTATAAAGGCAAAGACCATGAAGCTTATCTTTCGCATATTAAAGTACAAATCACTGCTTCCAGAAAAGATATATATCTTATTCTGGTGTATGGTATTACTGAACATCCAATGATGCTTGCTACTAACAAAGAAATAAAGTCTAAAGATGATGTGATAAAAGTAGCAAGAACTTATTTTTCACGCTGGAAAATCGAAGAATATTTCCGCTGTAAAAAGCAAATGTTTCAGTTTGAAAACTTTCGTGTGCGTAAGCTGAAAGCCATTAACGCACTTAACTTTTATATCTCCTTATGTATGGCATTTCTTGCAATGATTTCTATGGAATCAGAAACAAATGCTCTTAAGGTACAGATTATAAAAACAGCAGATCCAATCAAGCAAAAAGTGTTTTTCTGCTATTATCGATTAGCAAAAGGAATCACTGGCATACTTTCATATGCAAAAATAGGTGTCCGGCTTTGGTTTCGAACGAAACGTCCGAAGTACTATCAACTTAGCCTAAAGTTAGTTGCATAAACATACTTGTGCCCTTTGGGTATAAAGAATATTTCTTTAAAAAGTCCGGTTAATAATGGGGCTTATTCAATTATTTCTACTCGGTTGTGCTGTCATTCGATATCTTCAAAAATCAGCTGGATTGACACTTTGAGAAGATATATTCATTCTAGAATTACATTTCACGGAAACTCAAGGAAATTATTGTTATTTTTATATCTGTATGTTATAATATGCCAGTAAATTGAATACGGTTAGAATTCATATAACGGAAGACGGGTGGGAATCCCGCACAGTACCGCTACTGTATTTGCTGGTTTTTTAATATTAGCCACTGAGGAATTGGGAAGGCATTAAAAAGCAATTAGCATGAGTCAGGAGACGATATGAAGGAAATTACTCTTCGGATTAAAGAGGCTATAGATTAAAATACAAGCCGAAAGCTTGTTTTTTTGTTCGTAAATGGATTCTATTTGTTTAAAAATAGGGTCTTTTCTTTTTTTTGAAGAAAAAATAGGAGGAAGAAATGAAAAAAAGAATTTTAAGTTTTATTACTAGCTTAGCTATTTTATTAACTATTTTTGCATGTTATCAGATTGAGGTAAAAGCAGATAACCCAACTCCTGCAAAGGGAGAATACAATATTGATGTTGAATCAAGTTCAAGTATGTTTAGAGTTGTTGAGGCAGTTTTAAGCATAAATGAAGGTGAAATGACAGCAGTTTTAACATTAAGTGGAACTGGATACTCAAAATTGTTCATGGGAACAGGGGAAGAAGCACTATTAGCAACAGAAGCAGATTATATATATTTTGTTGAAGATGAGGATGGAATGTACACATATGAGATACCAGTTTCTGCTTTGGATACAGGTATAGATGTAGCAGCATTTTCAATCAGTAAAGAGAAATGGTATGACAGAGTTTTAACTTTTGATTCAGATACTCTTGTGTTATTAGAAGGGGTTTATGACATTGATGTAACATCAAGTTCAAGTATGTTTAGAATTGTCGAAGCGGTTTTAAAATCAAAAGATGGAGAAATGACAGCAATTTTAACATTAAGTGGAACAGGATATTCAAAACTGTTTATGGGAACAGGGGAACAAGCATTACTAGCAACAGAAGCAGACTATATATATTTCATCGCAGATGGTGAAGGAATGTATACATATGAGATACCAGTTTCTGCACTGGATTTGGGTATAGATGTAGCAGCATTTTCAATCAGTAAAGAAAAATGGTACGACAGAGTACTTACTTTTGAATCATCTACATTAACAAAACTATTTTCACCTGGTGACAGTATTTTCAACGGAGGCGAAGAAGATAAAATAAAAGTCGGAAAAAGTATGCTGGCATTTTTATCAAACAAGCAAGTAACATTAGAAAATCAGTGTGGTAAAGTTGTATTTAATGGTGAAGCAATTGATGGTTTTATAGCAGGAGCTTCAGGAAATGTATATTTTGAGATGAAAAATTTAAAAGATGAAGACGAATATAAAGATTCTGATTATGATGCAGTGATTGAATTAAACTTATATGATGATGCAGGAAATCCATTATTTAGTGAAAGTGGATCAGGAAGTGCAACTGTTACTGTTCCTTATGAAGCCGATGTTCCTGATGGTTATTCAGTAAAAGTTTATTACATTGGAACAAGTGGAAATGAAGAAGTAGAAGCGGTTTATGATAAAGAAAATAAAACAATTACTTTTACAGTAGAGCATTTTTCTGAATATGCAATTCAAATGGAAAGCAATATTGTAGAAGGAGAAGTTTCTCCAAAAACAGGAGAAAGTAATTTGATAGTAATTTTTGGAATTGGAATATGTGCAGTTATACTAGGAGCATATTCATTTGTAGCTATCAAAAGAAGGAGACGTCATGAGATTTAAAAAAATATTTGGCTTTTTAATGGCAGTAGCATTAGTTTTAATGCTACTGCCTAAGCCAGTTCAAGCAGTTGCAACAGTACCTGACGGACAATATTATATAGATGTTACTCTTGTTGGAGGTAGTGGTCGTGTTGTTGCAGATTCACCTGCTTTATTAACTGTTAATTCTGGACAGATGAGCGCCGTTTTAATATTAAAACGTTCTTCAGGTACAAGCACAACTACATATTTATGGATGACAGTAAATGGTGGAGGCACTCAGTATAATAATTTAGCTGGTTCAGGGGAAAATTCAAAATTTAATATTCCTGTAGCAAGTTTAGACACAGCAATTCCTGTAACCGCTTATTCAGAAGTTATGGCCACAGAAATTGACTATACTCTTACTTTTGCATCTAGCTCTCTTAAAACTTTAAACGGCGAAGAACCAGAAACATCTGAAGAAGAAACTGTAAAAACTCCAGATAACAGTGGTAGTGAAAATTCTGAAAGCGAAACGCAAGAAGAAACGGAACAAGAGACTGAAGAAAAAACACAGACAGATATAGAACTTGGAGTGGAACTTTCATCTACTTTTAGTGAGGAAGATGTAAATTCTTTTGTGGGTTATCCTTTAACTTTTAGTAATATATTTGGAGAAGTAGTATTTGATAAAGAAACAGTAGATAAGATTTTTTCTGATGTAGATGGTGAAGTTATTTTTTCTATGAAAAGATTAACCCAAGAGGCTGAATATGTAAATCTTGGATATGATTTGGTTATCGAAATTGATTTAACAGATAGTGAAGGTAATTCATTATTTAATTCTGATATATCTGGAAATGCCCAAATGTCGGTACTTTTCCCTAGTGATTTAGAAGATGGGGAAGAGGTGAGAATTATATGTCTATCTCAATCAGGAGAAGAAGAAATTATTGGGTTATATGATGCCGAAACTAAGATGGTGAACTTTGCTTTGACTCATTTTTCAGTTTATGCTATTTCGTCTGAAAACCCTGTAACAGTAAATGATAAAGAAGTTACTTCTACAGAAGATAAAAAAACTTTTATTTTACCAGTTGTTTTAGTATCCGGTTTGGTTTTAGTGGCTGCCTTAATAGTTATTTTGGTTTTAAAAAGACTAAGAGGAAGAAAAAATGAAGCAGATTAGAAGAGTTAAATATTTAGCGATGTCAGTTTTATTGATTGGATGCTATATTCTTTCAGGTTGCTCTAGTTCTAATAGCAATGAGGAAGGTTATACTGAAATAGAAGGTTTGGTTTATAAAGAGAGCATGGATATAGAATATGCTCAGAATTTTAGTGTGGATTATTATAATGATGGATACGCATTAATTGATTTAGTAAGCGGTGATAAATTTCTAGTTGTACCAGAAGGAAAGGAAGTTCCAGCAAATATTCCTTCCTCAATGACAGTTTTAAAGCAGCCAATAGAGGATATTTATTTGGTTGCTACAGCTGAAATGTGTTCTTTCGTAGAACTAGATGCACTTTCTTCTATTAGATTAACAGGTACGAGGAAGGAAAATTATTCTATTCCTGAAGCTGTAGAAGAAATGGAAGAGGGAAACATACTTTATGCAGGAAAATATAGTGAACCTGATTATGAACTCTTACTTTCAGAAGGTTGTAGTCTTTCTATACAATCTACAATGATTTATCATAAACCAGAGGTGCAGGAAAAATTGGAAGAATTAGGAATAAATGTTTTAGTAGATTTATCTAGTTCTGAGAGTCATCCTTTAGGTAGAACTGAATGGATAAAACTGTACTCGGTTTTATTAGATAAAGAAGATATAGCCTATGATTTTTTTGATACACAAATTGAAATAATGGAAAGGCTTGAAAATGTAGATAATGCAGGTATAAGCACTTTGTTTTTTTATGTAAACTCAACAGGTGGAGTTGTTGCCAGAAACTCAGATGATTATGTTACCAAAATGATTCAAATGGCTGGTGGAAATTATATATTTGAAAATTTGGGTGATCCTGAAAAAAACAATTCAACTACAACTATTGGTATGGAAGAATTATATGCAAGTGGAAAAGATGCTGATTTGATTTTTTACAATGGAACCATTGATAATAGTGTAAAAGACATGGAAGATTTATTAGATAAAAGTGACCTTTTTTTAGAATTTAAAGCTGTTAAAGAAGGAAATGTTTGGGGAACTAACGAGAATATTTATCAATCTACGACAAAACTAGCCGATGTAACATGGGAAATATACCAAATAATATCGGGAGTCCCTGAAGATGAAATGGATTTAATGTATTTTTATAAAATAGACTGAGAGTAATATTATTATGAACAAAAATTTTACAAAATATTTTAGATATCAACTTGTTTTTTTAATACTAATACTAATACTATTTCTAGTATTAGTTATTAACATTAATTCGGGAACAGTTGATATTTCAATAAAAAACATATTAAAGATATTGTTTACAAGATCAGGGGATGTGATGGAGTACAATATTATATGGAAAATCAGACTACCAAGAATAATTGCAGCAGCAGTTATGGGAGGTGGTTTATCACTGGCAGGATTTCTATTGCAGACATTTTTTTCTAATCCTATAGCAGGTCCTTATGTTCTTGGGATTTCTTCCGGCGCCAAACTTTTTGTTGCGATTACACTTATTATAGCATTAGAAAATTTTAATAGAGTGTCTTCTGCTTTTATGATACTATCAGCTTTTATTGGTTCATTGTTGGCAATGGGAATGGTTATGATTATAGCTAAAAAAATTCGAGGCATGGGAATGCTTTTAGTAGCAGGTATTATGATCGGATATATATGTTCTGCCATTACAGAATTTATTATCACTTTTGCTCAGGATTCTGATATAGTTAATCTTCATAATTGGTCTCAGGGAAGTTTTTCGGGAACAGACTGGGGAGACGTAGCGGTTGCCTCGGCAGTAATTCTTATTACAGGAGTGATTGTTTTTGGAATGTCTAAAACTATTGGAGCATATCAGTTGGGTGAGGCCTATGCTCAAAGTATGGGGGTTAATATTAAGATTTTCAGAGTAATACTTATATTGCTTTCAAGTATTTTATCTGCAGCAGTAACAGCTTTTGCAGGTCCTATTTCATTCGTTGGAATAGCAGTACCCCATATAATGAAAATCGCATTAAAAACAGCTAAACCACTAATTGTAATTCCTGCTACTTTTTTAGGTGGGGCGGTTTTTTGTACAGTTTGTGATTTGATTGCAAGAGTTGCTTTTTCTCCAACAGAATTAACAATATCTACTGTGACTGCATTTTTCGGTGCTCCTGTTGTTATTGTAATGCTTGTTAATAAACGAAAAAGAGGTTAGAAAAATGAGTGATTATTATTTTAGAACGGATTCTTTAGTCGTTGGATATGATGGAAAACCTTTGATTAAGGATATAGATATTTCTGTTAATCGAGGTGAGATATTGACTCTAATAGGCCCTAATGGGGCAGGAAAGTCAACTATTTTGAAAAGTATAACAAAGCATTTGAAAAAATTAGGTGGCACTGTTTATATAGATAAGACTCAAATAGATGCTATTTCATATAAAAAATTATCTAAAAAAGTTTCAGTAGTTTTAACAGATCGTTTAAAGCCTGAGTTGATGACTGGCTACGATATGGTTGCAACAGGGAGACATCCTTATACAGGAACTTTGGGTATTTTAAGTGAGGAAGACAATATAAAAGTTAAAGAAGCTATGGAAATGGTTCATGTTTATGAATTTAAAGATAGAGATTTTGTGACTTTAAGTGATGGACAAAAGCAGAGAATACTACTTGCTCGAGCAATATGCCAGGAACCAGAAGTAATTGTTTTGGATGAACCTACTTCATTTTTGGATATTAGACATAAACTTGAGCTCTTAGATATTTTAAGAGATATGGCAAAGAAGAAAAATATTGTTGTAATAATGTCGCTACATGAAATAGATCTGGCTCAAAAGATTTCAGATAGAATAATGTGTGTTAAAGGTGAATATATAACAGGCTATGGTAATACTTTAGAAATTTTTAATAAGGATACCATTACAAATTTATATGACATTAGTAACGGTACTTACAATATGTATTTTGGAAGTGTGGAATTGCCTAGGCATGAGGGGATTCCAGATTTATTTGTGGTTGCAGGCGGTGGAACAGGCATACACATATTTAGAGAGCTACAAAAAAAGAGTATTCCTTTTTATACTGGAGTTATTCATGGTAACGATTTAGATTATCAAGTAGCAAAAGATTTAGCAATAGAAGTTGTTTCAGAAAAAGCTTTTTTTCCTATAGGGGAAGAGACTTATAATAGAGCTTTTGAATTAATGAGTAATTGTAGTAAAATAATGTATACAGGTGTTGAATTTGGGGAAACCAATATGAAAAATAAGATACTCCTAGATGAAGCCAAAAAGATGAATAAAGAAAATTTTAGTTTATATTAAAAGCAAAAATACTTAAAACCTCACAAACCTTGACAACCATCATTTTAAACAGTATAATTCTTAACAAATAAATTTTTAAAGGCAATGATGGAGACAGTACGCATATTTGAAAGTCAAAGCGAATTCGGGACGGTGAGAGCCGAATATGATTAAAATATGAAAGAAAATCACTCCTAAGCTGCAGTCTGAAATAATAGTAGGAACTGACGTTATTCCAACGTTAAGGGGACGCATATGATGGTATGTAGTAAGAGGTGGTTTAAACACGAGAAATTATATTCTTCGTCCTTTTACGGACGAAGATTTTTTTTACATTTTAAGGAGGAAATATGTATAACAAAGTAGACACGAATTTGAATTTTGTAGAAAGAGAAAAAAATATTGAAAAATTCTGGAAAGACAATCAGATTTTTGAAAAAAGTATAGAAGAAAAGCAGGGTAATGAAACATATACATTTTATGATGGTCCACCTACCGCAAATGGTAAACCACATATAGGCCATGTACTCACAAGAGTTATTAAGGATATGATTCCTAGATATCAGACCATGAAAGGCAAAATGGTTCCTAGAAAAGCAGGATGGGATACTCACGGATTGCCTGTAGAAATAGAAGTTGAGAAAATTTTAGGACTAGATGGTAAAGAGCAGATTGAAAACTATGGTCTAGCTCCATTTATTGAAAAATGTAAAGAGAGTGTTTGGCAGTATAAAGGAATGTGGGAAGATTTTTCTTCTACTGTTGGTTTTTGGGCAGACATGGATAATCCATATGTTACATATGATAATAATTTTATAGAGTCAATCTGGTGGTCGTTAAAAGAAATATGGAATAAAGATCTTCTATATAAAGGATATAAGATTGTACCTTATTGTCCTCGTTGTGGAACTCCATTGTCAAGTCATGAAGTTGCGCAGGGGTATAAAGATGTAAAAGAAAAATCTGCAATCGTTAGATTTAAAGCTAAAGATGAAGAGGCTTATATACTAGCTTGGACCACTACTCCTTGGACTCTTCCTTCAAATGTTGCGTTATGTGTTAACCCAGATGAAACATATGTAAAAGTAAAGAATGATGGAAATGTATATTACATGGCAAAAGCTCTTATAGAAAGTACATTAGAAGGGGATTATGAGATTATAGAGGAATTTAAAGGTAAAGAGCTTGAATATAAAGAATATGAACCTTTATTTGACTTTCAAAAATATAATAAAAAAGCATTTTTTGTTACTGTTGACGACTATGTAACTCTTTCAGACGGAACAGGTGTTGTACACATAGCTCCTGCATTTGGTGAGGATGATTCAAGGGTAGGAAGAAATTATGACTTACCATTTCCACAGTTTGTGGACTCAAAAGGTGAAATGGTTGCTGAAACTCCATGGGAAGGAGTATTTTGTAAAACTGCGGATAAACCGATTTTAACAGACTTAGAGGGAAGAGAACTTCTTCACGCTGCACCTGATTATGAGCATAGTTATCCACATTGTTGGAGATGTGATACACCTTTAATTTATTATGCTCGCGAATCATGGTTTATTAAAATGACTGCAATAAAAGAGGATTTAATAAGAAATAATAATACAATAAACTGGATACCAGAAACTATTGGTAAAGGTCGTTTTGGTGACTGGTTAGAAAATGTTCAGGACTGGGGCATTAGTAGAGACCGTTATTGGGGAACTCCTTTAAATGTATGGGAATGTGAATGTGGACATATGCATTCTATTGGAAGCATTGAAGAACTAAAAAATCTTTCTAAGAATTGTCCTGATGAAGTAGAACTTCACAGACCTTACATTGATGAAGTGACTATAGCCTGTGAAAAATGTGGTGGGGAAATGAAAAGGGTGCCAGAAGTTATTGACTGTTGGTATGATTCAGGTTCTATGCCTTTTGCACAGCATCATTACCCATTTGAAAATAAAGATTTATTTGAAGCACAGTTCCCAGCAGACTTTATTTCAGAGGCTGTTGACCAGACAAGAGGATGGTTTTATTCATTACTTGCCATATCAACTTTAATATTTAATAAAGCACCATATAAGAATGTTATAGTTTTAGGTCATGTTCAGGACGAAAACGGACAGAAAATGTCTAAATCAAAAGGTAATGCAGTAGATCCTTTTGAAGCCCTTGAAGAATATGGAGCGGATGCTATTCGTTGGTATTTCTATATAAACAGTGCTCCTTGGCTACCAAACCGTTTTAACGGAAGAGCGGTTGTTGAAGGACAGAGAAAATTTATGGGCACATTGTGGAATACATATGCATTCTATGTTCTTTATGCAAATATTGATGATTTTAATCCAATGGATTACACATTAGACTATGATAAATTACCTGTTATGGATAAGTGGCTTTTATCAAAATTGAATACAGTAGTAGAGTCAGTAGATAAATATCTAAGTACATATAAAATTCCTGAAGCAGGTAGGGTTTTACAGGACTTTGTTGATGATATGAGTAACTGGTATGTTAGAAGAAGTAGAGAGCGTTTTTGGGCTAAGGGAATGGAACAGGATAAAATTAATGCTTATATGACTTTGTATACTGCGTTAGTGACTACTTGTAAAGTAGCTGCACCTATGATTCCTTTTATGACAGAAGATATTTATCAAAACCTTGTAAGAAGTGTGGATAAAGAGGCTCCTGAAAGTATACACCTTAGTGATTTCCCAGCTTCAGATTCGATATTTATTGATAAAGAGCTTGAAGATAATATGGAAAAACTTTTATCAGCTGTTGTTATGGGTCGTGCATGTAGAAATATTTCAAATATTAAGAATAGACAACCTATCAGCAAAATGCATATTAGTGCACCATGGACTCTTACAGAATTTTATAAAGAAATAATTTCTGATGAGTTAAATGTAAAAACTGTTGAGTTTACCGATGATGTTAGAAATTTTACATCTTATAGTTTTAAACCACAGTTAAAAACAGTTGGTCCGAAATTTGGTAAACAGTTAAATGAAATTAGAGCAGCACTATCAGAACTAGATGGAAATAAAGCTATGGATGAAGTAAACGAAACTGAGAAGCTAGTGTTAACTCTTCCTTCTGGAGAGGTTGTTCTTGAAAGAGATGATTTATTAATCGATACTGCACAAACCGAGGGATATGTTTCTGAAAGTGATAATGGTATTACAGTTGTTCTTGATACAAACTTAACTGAAGAACTTATTGAAGAAGGTTTTGTTAGAGAGATAATAAGTAAAATTCAAACAATGAGAAAAGAAGCGGACTTTGAAGTTATGGATAAAATAACAGTTTATGTTAATAATAATGAAAAAGTTCAAAAGATTTTTAAAGAAAATGAAGAAGAAATAAAATCTGAGGTATTAGCCCAAAATGTTGAATTCGGAAACCTAATGGGTTATACTAAGGTATGGAATATTAATGGAGAAGAGGTAGAACTAGGAGTAGAAAAATAGGAATTGCGGGAGGAGTTATATTATGGCAAAGAGACCGGCATTTTCAAAGAAGGATTTTAAAAACAAAATATATGATTATACGAGAATGGTTTCTGGAAAGGAACTAGAAGAGGCATCGCAAGTTGAAGTTTATCAGGCTGTAGCATTTGCTATCAAGGATATTATTTTGGATGAATGGATAGCAACTCATAAAACCTGTGAAAATGAAGATGTCAGAATGCTGTATTATTTATCTATGGAGTTTTTGCCGGGAAGATTATTAGGAAATATAATAATAAATTTGTCAGAATGTAAAGAAATAAAAGAAGTAATTGATGAGTTAGGTTTTGATTTAAACCTTATAGAAGACAGAGAGCCAGATCCAGGACTTGGAAATGGAGGTCTTGGTAGACTTGCGGCATGTTTTCTAGATTCTCTAGCAACTATTGGATACCCAGCTACTGGATGCGGTATAAGATATAGGTACGGGATGTTCAGGCAACAGATAATGGATGGAGATCAGGTGGAGTTACCTGATGAGTGGTTAAATAAACCTAATCCTTTTGAGCTTAGAAGAGAAGAACATTCATGTGAGATTAAATTTTACGGTAATGTTGAAGTAGAAATGGACAGGAGAGGTAAAGAACATTTTATACTAAAAGATTATCAAACAGTAAAAGCAGTACCATATGATATTCCTATTGTAGGTTATAAAAATAATGTGGTTAACTCTTTAAGGATATGGAGTGCAGAACCGATAAGCAGTTTTGAACTCCAGTCCTTTAATAAAGGTGATTATTATAAAGCAACGGAACAAAATACTTTAGCAAAAACAATTGTTGAAGTATTATATCCTTGCGATGAACATTATGCTGGTAAAGAGCTTAGATTAAAACAACAGTATTTTTTCGTTTCGGCCACACTTCAGTCAGTGGTCAATAAATTCATGGATAATCATGAAGAAATTTCAAATTTACCTGAGAAGGTTATTTTTCAATTAAATGATACCCACCCAACAATTGCAATTTCAGAATTAATGCGAATATTAATAGATGATTATGGAGTAGAATGGTCAGATGCTTGGAATATTACTAACAAGTGCTGTGCCTATACAAATCATACTATTATGAGTGAAGCCCTTGAAAAATGGCCTGTAGATTTGTTCTCTAAAATGCTTCCAAGATGCTATCAGATTATTGAAGAATTAAATCGAAGAATGGTTAGAAACATCCAAAAAAAATATCCCGGAAATAAAGAAAAGATTGAAAAAATGGCAATAATTTACGACGGACAGATAAGAATGGCAAACCTTGCAATAAGTACTGTTTTTTCTGTAAATGGTGTTGCACAGTTACATACAGAAATTTTAAAAACTCAGGAATTAAAAGATTTTTATGAATTTATGCCAGAAAAATTTAATAACAAAACTAATGGTATCACTCAAAGGAGATTTTTATTACATGCTAATCCTTTTCTTTCAGAATGGGTTTCAGATAAAATTGGAAAAAAATGGATTACTGATTTGTCAAAAATAAAAGAACTTGAAAAATATGCAGATGATGAAAAAGCAAGAGAAGAGTTTATGGAAATCAAATATCAAAATAAAATCCGTCTGGCCAAATACATAGAGGAGCATAATGATATTAAGGTAAATCCTAATTCGATTTTTGATGTTCAGGTAAAACGATTGCATGAATATAAAAGACAATTATTAAATATTTTGCATGTAATGTATTTATATAATTATATTAGGGAAAATCCAGATATTGATTTTTATCCACGAACTTTTATATTTGGAGCCAAAGCGGCAGCAGGTTATGAAAGAGCTAAACTCACTATCAAGCTAATAAACTCTGTTGCAGAAAAAATAAACAATGATAAATCAATTAATGGAAAACTTAAAGTTGTTTTTATAGAAAACTATAGAGTCTCAAATGCAGAAATAATTTTTGCAGCCTCAGATGTTAGCGAGCAGATATCAACAGCAAGTAAAGAAGCATCAGGTACAGGTAATATGAAGTTTATGTTAAATGGTGCATTAACTATTGGTACATATGACGGTGCAAACGTTGAAATTTTTGAAGAAGTAGGAGAAGAAAATGCATTTGTATTTGGCCTCTCATCAGAAGAAGTAATTAAATATGAAAAAGAAGGGGGATACAATCCTGAGGAAATATTTAAAAAAGATATAGATATTAGAAAAGTTTTAATGCAGTTAATAAACGGATTTTATGCTCCTGATGATTCTGAAACATTTAGGGACTTATTCGACTCACTACTAAATACAAAGAAAACAGATATGGCAGATAGATATTTTATTTTGAAAGATTTTAGAGATTATATTGATGCCCATAAAAAGGTTGAAGAGGCATATAGAAACAGGTCGGGTTGGGCGAGGTCCGCCATAATAAATATTAGCAATTCAGGCAAGTTTTCGTCTGACAGGACTGTTCAGGAGTATGTTGATGACATATGGAAATTGAGTAAGATAAAGGTTGAACTAGAATAGTTTGGAGTCTATATAGAATAAAAACGGGGGGTATGATTTTCATACACCCCGAATATTGTAAAACTATTTTATTATGTATTACCCAAAATATCTTTCTAATAAGCCTTTAAAAGCTTTTCCATGTCTTGCTTCGTCTCTTGCCATTTCATGTACTGTGTCATGAATTGCATCAAGATTTTCTTCTTTAGCTCTTTTAGCTAATTCTGTTTTACCCATAGTTGCTCCATTTTCTGCTGCAACTCTCATTTCAAGATTTTTCTTTGTAGAATCAGTAACAACTTCGCCTAAAAGTTCTGCAAATTTAGCAGCATGTTCTGCTTCTTCATAAGCAGCTTTTTCCCAATATGCTCCAATCTCTGCATATCCTTCTCTAAAAGCAACTCTAGCCATTGCAAGGTACATTCCAACTTCTGTACACTCTCCGTTAAAGTTATCGATTAATCCTTGTTTGATATCAGCAGGTACATCTTTACCTACTCCTACTACATGCTCGGCAGCCCAAGCCATATCTGAATCCTGTACTTTGAATTTATCTGCTGTTGCATTACATACAGGACATTTTTCTGGAGCCTGATCCCCTTCATGAACATAACCACAAACTGAACATACATATTTTGACATAATTTATTCCTCCTAAAGTTTTAATAATAGTAATGATTACTGACATTAATATATCATATGTGTTTTTATGTGTCAACAGTAATACTAAAAAATTTTGAATTATTTACAATTTTTACACTTTCCATAGAAATATGTAGAATGGCCTTCTATTTTGCCATCGAAATCTTTTCCAGCCAGGGTATTTATAAAGTCAAGATTATCCATTTCCAAATCATGCACACAGCTACATTTTGTGCAGATAAAGTGGTAGTGTTCGTGAGTATTTGGGTCAAATCGTTCTGATGCGTCTCCACAGGAAATCTTTGTTAGATAGCCGGTTTCTGCTAATAAACCTAGATTTCTATATACAGTTCCTAGACTAATGTTGGGATATTCTTTTCTTACATTATTATACACCTGCTCAGCAGTTGGATGGTCAGTTCTACCATTTAAATAGTCTTTTATAGACTCTCGCTGTCTGGAATATTTAAGTGTCTTCATAAAAATCACCTCTTTAATAATAGTAATTATTACTGATTATAACAGATTTATGTATGTTTTGTCAAATTGGGCTATTTAAAAGTAAAACATATATGATATAATCGATTTATTATAGTCTTTGATAGTTTTTAATTTAATTATATGAGGGTGAAAAATGGCAAAATATATTATGTCCCTAGATCAGGGAACAACAAGTTCTAGATGTATTTTATTCAATAAAAAGGGAGAAATAGTAAGTAGTGCTAGTAAGGAGTTTAAACAGATTTATCCTAAGGCAGGTTGGGTAGAGCATAATCCTATGGAGATCTGGTCTACACAATTTGGGACTATTGGAGAAGCTTTAGGTAAAATAGGTGCCAAAGCAAACGAAATAGCGGGTATAGGGATTACGAATCAAAGAGAAACAACCATTTTATGGGACAAAAAAACAGGTAAACCTGTTTATAATGCAATAGTTTGGCAATGTAGAAGAACAGCTGAATATGTAGACGAATTAAAAAGTAAAGGCATAGATAAATATATAAAAGAAAAAACAGGTCTTATAGCAGACTCTTATTTTTCTGGTACAAAAATTAAATGGATATTAGATAATATAAAAGGGGCTAGAGAAAGAGCCGAAAAAGGAGAAATTCTGTTCGGAACTGTTGATACATGGCTAATGTGGAACCTTACTCAGGGAAAAGTACATGCAACTGATTATACAAATGCTTCAAGAACCATGTTATTTGATATACATAGAAAAGAGTGGGATGAATACTTATTGAAAATCCTAGATATCCCAAAGGATATTTTGCCAGAAGTAAAAGCATCAAGTGGGTCGTTTGGAAAAACCTGTAAAAACTTAATTGGCGAAGAGATACCTGTTTGTGGTGTGGCTGGAGACCAACAAGCAGCATTATTTGGTCAATGTTGCTTTGAAGAAGGAATGGCAAAAAATACTTATGGAACAGGTTGTTTTTTATTGATGAATACTGGTAAGAAAGCTATTAATTCAAAAAATGGTCTTGTTTCAACAATTGCAGCAGGGCTTGATGATAATATTGAGTATGCCCTGGAGGGAAGTGTTTTTATAGCAGGTGCAGCTATTCAGTGGTTAAGAGATGAATTAAAGATGATAGAAAATGCATCGGAATCATACGATTTATCTGTAAGTGTGTCAGATTCAAATGGAATGTATATTGTTCCTGCTTTTACAGGTTTAGGAGCACCCCACTGGAATCAGCACGCCAGAGGAAGTATATTTGGATTGACCAGAGGAGTAACCAAAGCTCATTTTGTAAGGGCAACGTTAGAATCTTTAGCATATCAAACATATGATGTTTTAAAAGCAATGGAGAGCGATTCAGGGATAAAGTTAAAAGAATTAAAAGTGGATGGCGGAGCTTGTAAAAATGATTTTTTAATGCAATTTCAGGCAGATATATTAAGTAAAAAAGTAATAAGACCTAAGGTAGTAGAAACAACGGCGTTAGGAGCGGCCTATCTTGCAGGATTATATGTGGGATATTGGAAAGACAAAGAAGATATAAAATTGAATTGGAAAAAAGGAAAAGAGTTTATACCTAATATGCAAAAAGAAGTTTTAAATTTTAATTTAAATGGATGGAAAAAAGCTTTAAAAGCGGCTAAAATATGGGCAGAGTAGAAAGGTAGAAAAAGGATGAATACTTTAATAATTGGAGCAGGAGCAGTAGGTGTGGCAATAGGTGCATCATTATCTGATGCCACTAATAATATAGATTTTTTAACTAATAGCGAAACAAAAAAAGCAATAAATACTAAAGGAATTAAAAGAACGGGGATATTTGGTGATATTGAAGTTTCAAATAATAAAGTTAAAGCATATTCTGAGTATAATGAACTCACTGATGATTATTATAATTTTATAATTATCTGCACTAAGACAATGGCTAATATAGAAGTTAGTAAAAAATTATTTAATCATAAAAGAATATTAAAAAACAATGGTAAAATTATTATAATCCAAAATGGATGGGACAATGAAAAGCCATATGTTGAGCTTTTTGATGATGATATAGTTTTTAACGCAAGGGTATCGACAGGTTTTGTGAAAACAGATTTGCATATAAGTGACATTACAGTTTTTGCAGCACCTCTATTAATTGGGTCTATAAAAGGATTTGATGGATCGGATATTCAGCCTTTGGTAGATATACTTAACAAAAACAAAATTGCTTCAGAGGTTACAGATAAAATAGAAGAAGCATTGTGGTCAAAAATGTTATATAACACAACACTAAATCCACTAGGAGCGATATTAAAAGTTCCTTACGGCAAGCTGATAGAATCAGAATCAACTGTTGAGATAATGAGCAGATTAATTGAAGAAACTTATGATGTTATGAAAGCATGTGGTTTTAAAACCTTTTGGGAAACTGCAGATGAGTATAAAGAACTTTTTTTTAATAAACTAGTTCCTGAAACAGCAGGACACAGGTCTTCAACCTTACAGGACATAGAAAAGAAAAGAAAAACAGAAATAGAAAGTTTATCTGGAACAATTGTTAGACTAGGGAAAGAAAAGGGAATAATCACAAAAACTCATGAGATGTTATATTTAATGGTTAAAACTTTAGAAGATTTTTATTAAAATAAAAGGGGCTGTCGGGAAATGGTCCTTAACAAAAAATCCGAATGACTCGAAAGAGTTGTTCGGATTTTTTAAAATTTAAAAAGAAAAAAAGTGGCTAACGACAACCACCTTTTCTCCGTTATATTATGATATAATATAACTACAAATGCAAAACTATTATAACGATTTTTTCGAAAAAGGGCAACAGAAACTTAGACTAAATTTTTATGATATTAGATTATCAGCAGACGATCCAGTCTATACCCTAAAAAAAGTAATGGAGGAACTAGATTTTACTGCACTTACTGAGCAGTATTCGAACAAGGGAAGAAAAGGCTATAATCCAATCATGAAGTATGCGGTCTTACAATACGCAAATATGCGAGGAATAAGAGAAGTAGATAAAATTGTAGAGCTCTGTAAAAGAGATATAGCATTTATATGGCTAACAAAAGGTGAAGTACCTAAAAGAGATGCCTTCTATGATTTTATAAATAATAAACTTAATGCTGATGTTTTAGAAAATCTTCATTATCAGTTTATGAGAAAACTAGAAAAAGAAGAATTAATCACATTAAAAGAGCTTTTCATTGATGGAACTAAAATCGAAGCTAATGCAAATCGATATACTTTTGTATGGAGAGGCAGTGTTAACTATCACCTTGCTGGACTCTTAGATAAGATTGATGAAATATATAAAAGTTACAATGAGTTAATTATTACACATAACTATGAAAAAAAATATCATATTAAAAGAGCAACTATGTTTATCATTGATGGTATTGATAAAGTAAAAGAAGTTATAGAAAAAAACAGAAAAAGAAAGTTAACTAAATACAAAAAGTTATCTAATAATTCAATAATAGAAATAGGTAATATATCACCATTAGAGCTTTTGAAGCTTCAAACAAACTTAAAGCTTATAGCTGAAAATGAAAACATTGAATTTAATTACGGCAAAGGACAAAAGCGTTTAAAACTTCAAAAATTATATGAAGATATAGAAGAGGCCAGTAAAAGATTATTAAAATATAAAGACCATTTTGTAAAAATGGGCGAAGATAGAAATAGTTATTCAAAAACAGATATTGAAGCAACTTTCATGAGAATGAAAGACGACCATATGAGAAACGGACAATTAAAAGCAGCTTATAATGTACAGATAGCTGTTGAGAACTATTTCATAGTTCATAGCCATATTAGTAATGATAGAACAGATTATAATACATTGATACCAGTATTAGAAAAACACAACAAATTTTTTTCACATCATGTATGTGAAGTTACAGCTGATAGTGGCTATAGTAGTGAAAAAAATCTACTTTTTTTAAAGGAAAACGAGATAAAAAGTTACATAAAGCTACAAGCTCATGAAAAGATGAAAACAAGAGCCTATAAAAATGACATTGGAAAATACTACAACATGAAAAAAGTTTCAGACAAAGAAACTACTTACTTTATATGTAAAAACAATAAAAAACTTGAATTTCAAAATGTAGAATATCGAAATAAACAAGGCTATATTCAAAAATATAATGTTTATGCCTGCAGCAACTGTAACGGTTGCACCTATAAAGATAAGTGTTTGTACAAATATGATCAAGAAAAGCATGAAAAGAAAAATAAGGTAATGAAAATAAATGAGCGTTGGGAAGAACTTAAAGCTGAGTCTCATAAAAATATTCAAAGTGAAAAAGGTATTCTAAATAGGCAAATCAGGTCGATTCAAACTGAAGGCCACTTTGGAGATATAAAAGAGAATGGAGATTTCAGAAGATTTAATCATCGTTCAAAAGATAAAGTTTATAAAGAATTTTTGTTATATGCATTTGGAAGAAACTTAAATAAATATGATAGGTTTTTGAAAGAAAAAATTGTCAAATATGAGATGAAAACAGCCTGAAATATAAAATTTGAAAAGTTATCCACAATTCATATCGCACCTTTGTTTATTGACCCCAATTTTATGATAAAAAAAATAAATATAACTCTTCTAAAGATATTTCAATTATCTGAAACCCTTTATTTATAGTGGTTTGATAAAAACATAAAAAAAAGAGGCAAATCGGATATTATCCGATTGCCCCATTTTCCTTATAAACAGGGAGTTATGGAACTTGTATATTAAAGAGTTTGTGTGTTTGTAAGTTAATTTTAAATCACAAAAAGAAAAAGGGCAAATATCAAATCCGTATACGGCTATACCTATTGGTTATATATAAAAAACTATTGTAAATATAGATTTGTTATGATATAATTTCTTTCGGTCATAAAAAAGTAAGCGGAGGTGTCGGAATTGGCAGACGAGCAAGACTAAGGATCTTGTGAGCGTTAGCTCGTGAGGGTTCAAGTCCCTTCCTCCGCATTAATCACCAGAAACTAGTTTGGTGATTTTTTTTAATCATTTTTAATTATACAACTTTCTATTAACATTATTAACAAATTGTTAAAACCCTTGTTATTTGTGCACACATTTGATACAATTTTTATATATTTCTATATGTAAGCGAGGTGTTTGCATGGGGAAAAGTGTTAATATTATTATATTAGAGTGGAATCCTAAAAATTCAGAGTTTTACGCTTCTGAAGGGTTTGATCAGTTTGAACTGAGCAGACAGGATTTTCATGGTTATTTTAAAGATTTAAATGATGATAAATCTGTACATCCTACTGATATAGGTAGGCTAAGTGCAGATTTTTTTGATTATATGAGGAAGGGTTTAGAACATCCTGGTCTAAACATTCGCTTAAAAAGAATAGATGGAAAATATGAATGGTGTGATTTTGAATCTCATTATGTGAAGGATGAAAATAAAGATATTATTAAAGCTATATGTACAATTAGTGTTTATGGAACTACAAACAAAGACGGTTTAGAGGAATCAAAAGAAGGTATATATGACAATTTAACTGGTTTATATAACAGAGATGCGTTTTGCACAGTAATGCATGAATTGGCTAAAAATGATAGACAGAAAAAATATGCTTTAATCCAATGGGACATGGGACGTTTTCGTATATACAATGATATGTTTGGTTATGAAGAAGGAGACAAACTTCTTAAGTATATGGCCGTTAAAATGAAAGATTTTATTGGAGAAATTGGAGAGTGTTCAAGAGTGTTTGCAGACCACTTTTATGCAGTTATATCTAATGAAAATAAAAATGTTGAAAAATTCATTTTTGAAATGAGACAAACATTAAATGAATATAGAAAAGATTTTGAGATTTTGCCTTATTTTGCGATATATATAATTGAAGATCCAGATATGCCAAAACAAAAGATTTGTAATAACGTGAGACTTGCTATGATTGAGGCGAAAAATTCAGGGGATACTCATATAGCATATTTTGAAAATGAAATTATTGAAAAAACTATTTCTGAGAAAGAAGTTATAGAAAGAATGAAACAGGCCTTGTTTAATGAAGAGTTTGAAGTGTACCTTCAGCCAAAATTCTTTTTAACAACAGGTGATTTAGCTGGAGCAGAGGCTTTAATAAGATGGAATCATCCAGATAAAGGTTTGATAGAAGCTAAGGAATTTTTACAAGTATTAGAAATGAGTGGTTTCATTAAAGAGATAGATGAGTTCGTATGGGATAAGGTTTGTTCCAAAATAAAATATTGGAAGGAAAAAGGATATCCAATATATCCAATTTCAGTTAATATTTCAAGGATTCATTTGTATAATCCAGAATTAGTTGAAGATTTAACTGGATTAACGGAAAAATATAGTATTCAGCCAAACTTGATTGAAATTGAGATTATGGAAGACTATTATTCAGAAGATCCAGACCAGCTTATTTCTGTAGCTAAGAAGTTACAAAGTAAAGGTTTTAAAATTTCAATGGACGATTTTGGTACTGGATATGCATCCTTTCATGTGTTAAATAAAATGCCTATTGATACAATAAAAATAGATAAGGAGTATATAGAAAATACAGTAAAAGAAGAACAGGTTAAAAATGTTGTTAAGACAATTATAAATCTTTCAAAAATGGTAGATATACCTGTAGTTGCAGAGTGTGTTGAAAATAAAGAACAAACAGAATTTTTAAGAAAAATCAGATGCGATTATGCTCAGGGTCACTACTTTGAAAAAGCTATTTCCTTCGAAGAGTACGAAGAAAAATATGTTCAGGATAATTTTTTAAGACTTGTTGAGGTTGAAGAAGGATTTAAAAATGAAGACATCGACAGATTCTGGAATCCATCAATGATGATCGATTTAATGTGCAACAACATTGTGGAGAGTGTAGGTATTTTCGAATACAAAGATGACAGCATAAAAGTTTTAAGAGCAGATTCAGGATATTTTAAGATAATGAAGTGTGACTTAAAGTCATATAAAGAAGAAGACAGAAATGTTTGGAACAGGATTATTGAAAAAGACAGGGTGACCAGCCTTCAAAGAATAAGCGTTGCTGGTGAGACTAAATGTGTTATTGACTTTGACTTTAGAGCAGTTAGCCCTGATAATAAAATATGCGTATATAATGCAAAAGTACTTTATTTGATGGGAGATAAAAACAACTTTATTTTTTATGGAACACTTAAAGATGTTACAATAGAAAGAGAAATAAAAAATCGTCTTAAAGTTAAAGAAGAAGGCTATAAAATATTATTTGAAAGTACAAATGTCATTACATTTGATTATGATGTTGATAATGATTATTTTTCATATGTTTTAAAGAAACCAGATGATTCTATAGTTGAGAAGTCATATGAGAACTTTATTTCTAGTAATATAAAGCTTGAGCATATTCATGAAGACTCCTTAAAAGATTTTCTAGATTTATTTGAATGTGCCAGCAAAAACAAAGTAAAAGGAAGCTTGGACTTTTTAGCTAACTTTATGGGTTATGGATATTCCTGGTGTAGGGTTTATTATGTAAGTGTGCCAGATGATGAAGGCAATATTTATAGAGTAGTAGGTCAGGTTTTAGATATTCAGCATGAAAAAGATGAGTTTGATATAATAAAACATAAGTCTCAAAGAGATCAAATGACAGGTGTATACAATAAACTAGAAGCAAGAAGGATGATTCAAAACTATCTCTCTAACAATGAACTGTCTGGAAAAGATGTCTTAATGTTGTTTGATTTAGATGATTTTAGAAAAGTTAACGATAATTATGGACATATAATAGGGGACTTGGTTATTAAAAAAGTGGCTACAGTTTTAGAAAAAGTATTTTCTATTAAAGATATTGTAGCGAGGTTCGGTGGAGATGAATTTATTGTATTTTTAAAAAATATCCCGATGGATGTTTTGCAAGAAAGAATAAAAACTTTCTATGAACTGTTTGAAATTGAGCAAACAAATGGTAAAATAGATATTGGTTGTTCTATAGGGATTGCATTTGCTAATGATAAAGCAAAAGATTTTGATAGTCTGATAGAGTATGCAGATATTGCAATGTTTGAAGCAAAGCAAAAAGGAAAAAACCAATATATAATTTATGATGACTAAAAAATAAAAAAGGAGATACTTATGTTGACACCACACAATCAGGCAAATAAAGGGGAAATAGCAAAAACAGTATTAATGCCAGGAGATCCATTAAGGGCAAAATATATAGCAGAAACATATTTTGATGAAGTTAAACAGTTTAATGATATAAGAAACATGTTTGGGTACACAGGAAAATATAAAGGTAAAGAAGTTTCGGTAATGGGATCAGGTATGGGGATGCCATCAATCGGAATCTATTCTTATGAGCTTTATTCAATGTATGATGTTGATAATATAATTAGGATAGGGTCTGCTGGTGCCTATCATGAGGATGTAAAAATATATGATGTAGTATTAGCCGAAAAGGCATATTCAGAATCAAGTTTTGCAAAAACTCAAAATGGTTACATGGAAGATATAAATTTTCCATCGAAATCACTTAATCAGTTACTTGAAGAAACAGCTAATAAAATAGATGTTAAATTAGTTAAAGGATGTGTTCATTCATCTGATGTATATTATCAAGAGGGTGAAACTTACTTTGAAGATTTATATAAAGACAAAGGATGCATATGTGTAGAGATGGAAAGTTTTGCGCTTTTCCATAACGCAAGTGTTTTAAATAAAAACGCAGCGTGTCTTCTTACGATTTCTAATTCATTTATTACAAAGGTAGAAACAGATCCAAAAGAAAGAGAAACTTCTTTTAATGATATGATTTTGGTGGCTTTAGAATCTTTATAAGAAAAATAAAGGAAAACAAATACTTTTGTAGAATATATTAGTGAGGGATTAAATCGGAGGAAACTACTGATGAATATCAGAGAGGAACTTGAGTTAAGGGAAGAAAAATATCTATGTGAGTATGCATCACTAAGTAAAAATACTCTTGGCAGGGATAAACCTGAAGAACTTTGTGATATTAGAACGGATTATCAAAGGGATAGAGACAGGATAATTCATTCTAAGGCTTTTAGAAGGCTAAAACACAAGACTCAGGTATTTCTAGCGCCTGCTGGTGACCATTATAGAACTAGACTTACACATACTCTTGAAGTTTCCCAAATAGCGCGAACAATAGCAAAAGCTCTTCAGCTAAATGAAGACTTAACCGAAGCGATTGCTTTGGGGCATGATTTAGGCCACACTCCTTTTGGACATGCAGGAGAAGAGGCCCTTAATTCAGTTTGCGGTTTTAAGCACTACGAACAAAGTATTAGAATAGTAGAGGTTCTTGAAAAAAAAGGAAGAGGCTTGAATCTGACTAAGGAAGTAAAAGACGGAATTTTAAATCATAAAACTTCTGGAACCCCTTCAACCTTGGAAGGGAAAATCGTAAGACTTTCAGATAAGATAGCATATATAAATCACGACATAGATGATGCAATAAGAGGGAATATATTAAAAGAAGAAGATATTCCTAAAAAATACACAAGTATCTTAGGAGATTCAACCAAGAAGAGACTAAATACATTGGTGCACGACATAGTTTTGAGCAGTAAAGGTAAGGATGACATTATTATGACTGGTGCTATTAGCAGTACTATGACAGAGCTTAGAGAATATATGTTTGAAAATGTCTACAAAAACCCAATAGCAAAAGGTGAAGAATATAAAGCTAAGAATATGCTGAAAAAATTATATGAATATTATCTTGAAAATATAGATGAAATTCCAGAGGAGTTAATTCTTCTAATGGAAAAAGGCGGACAGGAAAAGTATAGGATTGTCTGTGATTATATAGCTGGTATGAGTGACCAGTTTGCCGTTTCAAAATTTAAAGAGGTGTTTATACCAAAATTTTGGATGAATTAAGGAGATAGAATGTTTTATCCTGAAAATTTAGTTGAAGAAATAATGATATCAAACGATATTTTAGATGTAATATCTGGGTGTGTAAACTTAACAAAAAAGGGAAGTACATATTTTGGACTTTGTCCTTTTCATAATGAAAAGACTCCATCTTTTTCAGTGTCTCCTGGAAAACAAATGTATTATTGTTTTGGGTGTGGTGAAGGTGGAAATGTAATTACATTTGTGATGAAATATGAAAACTTTAATTTTTCAGAAGCTATAAAGTATCTTTCTGAAAGAGCGGGTATTAAGTTGCCAGAAGAAACCCTTTCAGATGAAGCAAAAAAACAAGCGGATATAAAGTCTATATTATATGACATTAATAAAGAAGCAGCGAAGTATTTCTATGCACAACTAAAATCAGAAAGAGGAGAGAGTGCATATAAATATTTAAAAAATAGAGAATTATCAGAAGAAACTATTATTAAGTTTGGATTGGGCTTTTCTAATAAGTACAGTGATGATTTATATAAGTATTTAAAAAGCAAAAATTATTCAGATGAAATAATAAATCAAACAGGACTTATTTCAATAAAGGAAAATGGAACATATGATAAGTTTTGGAATAGAGTAATGTTTCCCATAATGAATGTAAATAACAAAGTTATTGGCTTTGGAGGACGAGTAATGGGAGAGGGAGAGCCTAAATATTTAAACTCTCCAGAAACAAAAGTATTTGATAAGAGTAGAAATCTCTATGGATTAAACTTTGCGAGGCTTAGCAGAAAAAGTAATATGATTGTCTGTGAAGGTTATATGGATGTGATAGCGATGCATCAGGCAGGATTTACAAATACAGTAGCGTCTTTGGGAACAGCTTTTACAGTTGGACAAGCATCATTATTAAAAAGATACACAAACGAAGTGTTGCTTGCATATGACAGTGATAGTGCTGGAGAAAAAGCAATTTTAAGAGCCATACCAATATTAAGAGATGCGGGATTATCTGTAAAAATTATAAATATGTCACCCTATAAAGACCCTGATGAATTTATAAAAGCCCAAGGTTCAGAAAAATTAGAAGAAAGAATAAAAAATGCAACAAACAGTTTTTTATTTGAATCAGAAGTGATTAGAAATTCTTATGATTTGAATGATCCTGCAAGTGAAACAGAATTTCAAAAAGAACTTGCAAAAAAACTTTTAGAATTTGAAGATTCTTTGGAACGAGAAAATTATATAGAAGCAGTAGGAAAAAAGTTTTCTATACCCATTAAAAAACTCGGAGATTTGGTTAATAAACTAGCTCTTTCATATGATGGAATAAGTGCATATGAAAAACCAAGGACAGGCATAAACTCAAATAGAATAAAACATGACCCCAAAAAGGAACCTGAAAAAATGCTTTTGACATGGATTTCAGAAGATTATGAAATTTATAAAGCCATAGAAAGCATAATTGAGGCAAAAGACTTTACAGAACCAATATCAGGTAAAGTTGCACAGATTTTGTTTGAACAGTTAAAAGAAGGCAAAGCTAACCCAGCTAAAATTATTAACTATTTTGAAACTGAAGAGGAACAAAAAGAAGCGGCTCTTGTATTAAGTTCAGAACTGAAATTCGAGACAAAAGAAGATAAAGAAAGAGCGTTGAGAGATTTAGTGATAAAGATAAAAGAAAAAAGTCTTGATATAGCTTATGAGGCAGCAGTAGGACCTGAAGAACTATTAAAAAACAGAAATGAAAAGTTGAAACTTAAAAAGCTATATATTTCTTTAGGATAGGGAGGATTAGTCTAAATGGACGAAACAATGTTAAGGTTTGAAGAAAAGCTAAAGGATTTATTGGAACTTGCAAGAAAAAAGAAAAATGTTATCGAATATCAGGAAATACAGGTGTTTTTTGCTGATATAGAACTTGATGCGGAAAAATATGATAGAATACTTGAGCATCTTGAAGAAAATAAGGTGGATGTTCTTCGAATTTCAGAGGACGAAGAAGAAGTGCTGATAATTGATGATGATGAAAAGGTTGAGGAAGAAGAAGTTGACTTAACTTTTCTAGATAACATCAATATTGAAGATCCTGTAAGAATGTATCTTAAAGAAATAGGTAAAGTTTCATTACTTTCAGCAGAAGAAGAAATTGAACTTGCCAAAAAGATGGAAATAGGGGATGAACAGGCAAAGAAAAAACTAGCAGAAGCAAACTTAAGACTTGTTGTTAGTATTGCTAAAAGGTATGTAGGAAGAGGAATGCTGTTTTTAGACTTAATACAAGAAGGTAATTTAGGTTTAATAAAAGCTGTTGAAAAATTTGATTACAGAAAAGGATATAAGTTTTCAACCTATGCCACATGGTGGATAAGACAGGCTATAACGAGAGCTATAGCTGATCAGGCTAGGACTATTCGTATACCAGTACATATGGTGGAAACGATAAATAAATTAATTAGAGTATCAAGACAAATGCTTCAGGAACTAGGTAGAGAACCAACCCCGGAAGAAATATCAGAAAAGATGGAAGTGCCAGTTGAAAGAATAAGAGAAATAATAAAAATTTCTCAGGAACCAGTTTCACTTGAAACACCTATAGGTGAAGAGGAAGACAGTCATCTTGGAGATTTTATACAGGATGATAATGTTCCAGTTCCAGCAGAAGCAGCAGCATTTACTCTACTAAAAGAACAACTGTTAGAAGTTTTAGATACGCTGACAGAAAGAGAGCAGAAAGTTTTAAGACTTAGATTTGGCTTGGATGATGGAAGAGCTAGAACATTAGAAGAAGTAGGAAAAGAGTTTAATGTTACAAGAGAAAGAATCAGACAGATTGAAGCAAAAGCTCTTAGAAAGCTTCGCCATCCAAGTAGAAGCAGAAAATTAAAAGATTATTTAGATTAAGGTGTAAGATATGAATTTATCTTTAAGATTAAAAACGGTTGCGTCATTTGTAAAAAGGGGCAGCCGTTTAGCTGACATAGGGACAGATCACGGTTATATACCTATATATTTAGTAGAAAAAGGTATAATTAATAGAGCAATAGCAATGGATGTAAATAAAGGTCCTATTGAAAGAGCTAAAAACAATATAAGGGCAGCAGGACTAGAAGAGTTCATTGAAACAAGGATTTCCGATGGGTTAAAAAAATTGGAAAAAAATGAAGTTGATTCTATAATAATTGCAGGTATGGGTGGAATGCTCATAAGAAAAATTTTAGATGATAAAATAGATATTATTAATTCGGTCGAAGAATTAATTGTATCACCTCATTCTGATTGGTTTACAGTTAGAGAATTTCTTATTAATAATAATATGGAAATTATTGATGAAACAATTATAAAAGATGAGGGTAAATATTATTTAATAATTAAATCAAAATTTTCAAAAACAAGTATATCTAAAGAATATGATTTAACTACATTAACATATGGCAAAATTTTATTGGAAAACAAAAACGAGATATTAAAAGAATTTCTATTAAAAGAAAAAGATAAAAAAGAAAAAATAATAAAGTCTTTGAAAAAGGGCGACTCAGAAAAACTGAAATCCTCTTTAGAAATTATTAGAAAGGCGCTAAAATATTATGAAGAATGTTAAGCTAAATGTATATGGGGAAGAAAAAGTTTACCCACAAGGTATTACATATCTTGAAATAGCTGAAGAATATCAGTGTAGAGAAGAATACAATATTGTACTTGCAAAAGTAAATGGAGTATTAAAAGAACTTACAAAAAAAATAAATGAAGATCAAAAAATTGAATTTATAACAACAAACCAGAAACCTGGATATCAGACATATACAAGAAGTGTTTCTTTACTGATGATGAAATCTTTTGAAGATGTTTTAGGTAAAGAAAATATAGATGTTATCAGAGTTGAACTTCCTCACAGCAAAGGACATTTTTGTTCATTTAAAGGCAAAGTGGTTTTAACACAGTATATTCTAGATGATGTTAAAAAGAGAATGCTTGAAATTGCAGAGGAAGATATTCCTATAAGAAAAGAGTCGATTAATACAGAAAAGGCCGTAGAATTGTTTAAAAAAGCAAATCTTCCAGATTCGTCAAGGCTTTTTTCTTATCGTAGATCTTCAAGAGTTAATATATACAGGCTTGGAGACTATGTAGATTACTATTTTAGTTATCTTGTACCTAGCACAAAATATTTAAAATATTATGATTTGTTCTTATATGAAGATGGATTCGTTTTACAGCTTCCATCAAAAGAAGACCCAGAATTTGTAGGTCCTATTGTTGAAAGTAAAAAAATATACGAAACTATTACGAAATCTTCCAAATGGGTAAAAAAAGAAGATATTGATACTGTTGGTGGCATTAATAAAAAGATAACTCAAGGAGCAATATCAGATATTATTCAAGTTCAAGAAGCGTTACAGGAAAAAAACGTTGCTGATATTGCACATATGATTTTAGAAAGAAGTCATGTGAAGTTCGTTATGATTGCAGGGCCTTCATCTTCGGGAAAAACAACCTTTTCTCATCGACTGGCAATACAAATGAGATCAATTGGCTTAAAACCTCATTTGATAGGAGTAGATGACTACTTTAAAAATAGGGATCAGACACCTGTTGATGAAAATGGAATGCAAAACTTTGAGTGTTTAGAAGCTCTTGATACAGAGCAATTTAATATAGATATGACAAATCTGGCAAACGGAGAAACAGTTCAGATTCCAAGCTTTAACTTTATAACAGGTAAAAGAGAGTACAAAGGAAATTTCTTAAAACTTGACAAGGGTGATATACTAATTATCGAAGGAATTCACTCTCTGAATGATGAAATGTCATATTCATTACCAAGGGATTCTAAATTTAAAATATATATTAGTGCATTAACCCAGGTTAATATATGTGAGCACAATAGAATTCCCACAACTGATGGAAGACTTATCAGAAGAATGGTAAGAGATGCCAGAATGAGAGGAACCGATGCGAGGGGAACAATCGAAAGATGGCAGTCTGTAAGAAACGGAGAAGAACAATACATTTTTCCTTATCAGGAAGATGCAGATGTTATGTTTAACTCAGCATTAGTCTATGAACTTTCGGTGTTAAAGCAATATGCGGAACCTTTGCTTTTTAGTGTTCCTAGAGATTGTAATGAGTATGTGGAGGCTAAAAGGCTTTTAAAATTCTTTGATTTCTTTTTGGGAGTTGACTCAAGGAATATACCTACAAATTCACTTTTAAGAGAATTTATTGGTGGAAGTTGTTTTGAAAAATAATCGAGTAGAATAAATGGTCGCAGCTACAATTTTCGAAAGGAAGTAGCTGAGGAAAGTCCGGGCTTCATAGGGCAGGATGCCGGATAACGTCCGGTGGAGGTGACTCTAAGGATAGTGCAACAGAAATATACCGCCTGCATTTTGCAGGTAAGGGTGGAAGGGTATGTGTAAGAGACTACCGCCCTCCTGGTAACAGGAGGGGCATATGTAAACCCCATCCGAAGCAAGACCGAACAGAAGACGTTAAAGATTGCCCGTCTAGTCTTCGGGTAGGTCGCATGAGTTTACTGGCGACAGTAAAACAAGATAGATGACCATTCGCGACAGAACCCGGCTTATCGTTCTGCTCGATTATATAATAATAAAAAATTATTTAGGACATTTTTTATAATAATGTCCTTTTTTTGTTGAATATCGAAAAATGTATAAAAAATAAAATCAACAAATCTTTTATAAATGTATTTTATCCAACATATTAGGCATATTCAATGATTGTTCATTATGCATAAATTTGTTAAAATTTTATCATAAAACATATAAAAAATTAACAAGAAAGGATAAGTATAATGAGTAGGTATGAAAATTTATTATCACCAATAAAAGTAGGGACCCATACATATAAAAATCGTGTTATTGCGGCACCTATTTATTGCGGACCATTTATTAATCTTCCAGGACTAGATTATGTGATGAAAAATGCAATGGTCTTAAGAGCTAAAGGGGGACAGGCTCAGGTAACTATTGGGGAGACAGCAGTTGATTTTAAAGGAGCTTCACGTGAACCGTTTCCACCTATTAACTATGAAGACTTTAATGATCCTTCAATGGAGAAGTTTAAAAAGCTAGTGGATGACATAAAAGGCAATGGTGCCAAAGCAATGATTGAATTGTCTCATTGTGGAGAATCTGTAGAAAAAATTCCAGGTGTTGAGTTTGGTATAGGACCTATGGGGTATACCAGAGATGATGGAATGGTTATTTATGCTATGGATAAAGCAAAAATGGATGAAGTTACTCAGAATTTTATTACTTCTGCTAAATGGATGAAAGAAGCAGGATTTGATGGAGTAATGATTCATACTGGTCATGGATGGTTATTGCATCAATTCTTATCTTCAAGAACAAATAAGAGAACAGATGAGTTTGGAGGTTCTTTAGAAAATAGAGCAAAATTCCCATTGTCACTTCTTAAAAGTGTTCGTGATGCGATGGGAGAAGATTTTATAATAGAAATAAGGGTAAGTGGCGATGAGGCAATGGAAGGTGGAATGGGCATTGATGAAACAGTTGAGTTTTGTAAAATGGCTCAGGATATTGTTGATTTAATTCATGTCTCAGTTGGAGTTTATAGAAATCCTATTTTAAGTGGCGAATTTTCATCATTATTCCATGAGCATGCTTTAAATGCTGAAATGTCAAAGGCAGTTAAAGATGCAGTTGATGTACCAGTTGCAGTTGTCGGAGGTATAAATTCAGCTGATCTTGCAGAAAAATTAATAAAAGATGGAAAATGTGATATTGTAGCATTGGCTAGACAGTTAACGGCAGATCCTAATTTTGTAAATAAAGCTCAGGAAGGAAGAGGAGAAGATATAACAGAATGTATAAGATGTTATAAATGCTTCCCTGGACCATTAGAGGGAGTTTCGCTTGAAGAAATACCTTATATTTTTGGCTGTACAGTTAATCCTGAAGAATTCTTTTATGATTTTGATTTGGTTAATTCAAAGCCAGAAGCATCTAGAAGCGTTTTAGTAGTTGGTGGAGGTATAGCAGGCCTTGAAGCAGCTATTTATGCTCATGATAGAGGTCACAAAGTTAAAATAATCGAAAAGAGTGAAAAACTGGGAGGTTTGCTATTCTTTACTGATACAGATTATTACAAAGGTGATTTAAAAGAATTTAAAGATCTTTTGATTAGAAGAGTTAAAGAAAGAAATATTGAAATAGAGTTTAATAAAGAATTTACTATAGAAGATGCAAAAAATGTAAAACAAGACGCTGTGATACTTGCTATTGGATCTTCACCAATAAAACCTGGAATTAAAGGAATTGAAAATGCAAAAAAAGCTCTTGATGTATATTATGAAGGAGTAGATTCCATTGGTGAAAAGGTAGTTATGATTGGGGGAGGACTTGTTGGTTGTGAAGTTGGACTACATTTATCAAGAAATAACAAAGATGTAACTATTATAGAAATGTGTGATAAAGTTGCTCCTGATTCATACCCAATGCATAGACTGGCCCTTGTAAATGAAATGGATACATATTTAAAATATGACACAAATACAAAATGTATGGAAATTATGCCGGATGGAGTAATTGCCTTGGATGCACAAGGAAATGAAAAAGAGTATAAAGCAGATACAGTGATATATGCCCTTGGAATGACAGCTCATCGAGATGAAACCATTAAATTACATGAAGCAATTAAAGACAAACAAGTATTTGAAATTGGTGATTGTGTATGTGCTTCGAAAGTATTTGAAGCTTGTAGGCAGGCATATGTTGCAGCATTGTCAATAAAATAAATAAACAAATTTAATTTTGAGCTATGTAGAATTTTTTTCTACATAGCTTTTTAACTTATGGGAATTTTTACCAAAACTTCCTATAAGTTAAAACTCTCCGAGGGAGCGCAGAGTCGCGAATAAGGTTATAATTGCTTTGCAATCGCGACTCGCGAGAGTGGCACATGAATGTGCCACTCTGTTGTAGTGCATTACAATGAGTTGCTTATTATGAAAACTGGTATTGACAGAAAATTTAGCAAATTGAAGCTGATTGACTAAATTTTAACGATAATTATTTAAAAAAAACAAAAAATTAACCCCCTGGGAGGCTTGTTTAAGAAGTTTTCTAATGTTATCATCCCCATATAAATAATAAGGAGGATCGAAATGGACACAATCAAAAAAGACTGGATAAGATGTACCGATTTTCACGGACATGAGTGTGGAGGATTAACGATCGGTTTTATGGCCTCATACTATGCTAAAGAAATTTTAGGGTTAGATTTCTCGCAAGATGAAGATGTTGTATGTGTTACAGAAAATGATGCATGTGGAGTAGATGCCATACAAGTACTTCTAGGATGCAGTGTAGGCAAAGGAAATCTAATTTTTAGAATAAGAGGTAAACAGGCATTTTCATTTTATAATAGAAAAACTCAAAAATCAGTTAGGTTAGTTTATAAAAATACAAAAAAAGTAGATTATAAACAGCAATTAGATGACTTTATAAAATTCGGTGGGAGCAAATTTTTTGAAGTCAAAGAAACTACTTTTGTTTTACCAGAAAAAGCAAGAATATTTAATTCTATAATATGTGAAAAATGTGGTGAGAATACAGCAGAAAGTATGATAAAAATTGAAAATGGTAAAAAAGTATGCATGGACTGTGCAGACACTTATACTAGATTTTATTAGAAAAGGGGAGAAATAAATGAAATTAAAACTTATTACAATATTATGTATTTTAACATTAGGGATAGGTATTTTTACTGGTTGTGGAAATGAATCTGTTGAGACTGAGGGGCAGACAAGATTTGTTACAGATGCTACAGGAAGAGAGGTAGAAATACCAGAAGTTGTTGAAACGGTGGTGCCTCTTGCAAATGCTTTAAGAATGATGTGTTATGCAGATGCTCTTGAACTTGTTGTAGGAACAGAAAATATTGATATGGAAAAAACATTAGCAAGAGCATATAACTGGATAAACCATGATTATATTAGTGAGCTTCCGATAGTTGGAGAAGGTGGAGCAGGTGGATATACTCCATATATAGAAGAAATTATTACAGTTAATCCTGATGTTATAATTTGTGGATATTCTGAGGAAGATGCTATTGACCTTCAGGAAAAAACAGGAATACCAGTAGTTGTTATCAATGGTGGTACTCTTTTTGAAGATGATTATGATGAATCTTTAAGAATAATCGGTGAAGTATGCAGCAAAGAAGAAAGATGTGAAGAAGTAATTAATTATATTTCAAGTATTGAAGCTGATTTGTTTGAACGAACAAAGGAAATATCCGATTCAGAAAAGCCAATTGTTTATACAGGAGCGGTAAGCTACCGCGGAGGTCATGGTATTGAGGGAACATATACAAATTTTCCTATTTTTACAGCCTTAAATATAAAAGATATATTTGACGAAAATCAGACAGAATCAATAGGTGTTACTATTGAAAAAGAAACTGTATTAGTAGCAGATCCTGATATAATTTTTTTGGATCCGAATAATATGACTTTTGTTAATGACGACTATGATACAAATGCAGAATATTATAATTCTTTGCAAGCGGTAAAAAATGAAAATGTTTATACAATGTTAGGATACAATAATTATTATACAAATATAGAAATAGCAATGGCAGACTGTTATTATGCAGGATCAGTCGTATATCCAGAACAATTTTTAGATGTTGATCCAGTAGAAAAAGCAAAAGAAATTTTTGAATTTATGCATGGTAGCTCTACATATTATGAAGATCTTGAAAGTAATGGATTTGGATTTGGGAAAATAACAATAGGTGAATAAGATGGATAGCTATAAAAAAGTAACCAGACATAAAAAAGTTTTCATAATAATGTTATTTATAGCTTTAATAGGTTTGTTTTTATTAAATATTTCTGTAGGTTCAATAAAGTATAATCCCTTTGAGGTTATAAGTACAGTGTTTGGAGATGGAAGCAAGCAGTCAGAAATAGTTATTTTTGATATAAGACTTCCAAGAGCATTGGCAACGATATTTGTGGGTGCAGCTCTTGCAATGGCTGGGACTATTATGCAGAATATACTTAGAAATCCATTAGCTTCTGCTTCAACATTAGGAGTGTCACAGGGCGCTGCGTTTGGAGCGGCAGCAGGTATTATACTTTTCGGAGCAGGCACACAAAACTCTGTTTCAGCTTCAGCAGCAATCGATATTAATAACCCTTATATTGTAACTATTTGTGCTTTTATTGGTGGTTTTATCTCTACAGGTATCGTGCTTTTGCTTTCGAGAATCAGAAGCTTAACTGCATCTTCACTTGTTCTTGTGGGTATAGCGCTAAGCTCTCTATTTGGAGGAGGTCTTACATTACTTCAATACTTTGCTTCAGATGTTCAGATATCTGCTATTGTATTTTGGACTTTTGGTGATGTTGGTAGAGCAGGAAAAACAGAAGTTTTAATGATTGCAATATTTACCCTAGTAGCTTTTGTATACTTTTTATTTAATAAATGGAACTATAATGCCTTAAGTGGTGGAGTAAATACTGCAAAAAGCCTTGGTGTTAATGTTAATCGAACCATTTTATTAGGAATGGCTGTGTGCTCATTAATCTCTGCTATTTCAGTAGCCTTTGTAGGTATTATCAGTTTTGTTGGACTTGTATCACCCCACCTTGTTAGAAGATTTGTAGGAAATGATTATAAATATTTGATTATTGCTTCGGGACTATGTGGATCAATTATGCTTTTGGTAGCGGATTTTATAGGCAGAATGGTGATTTCTCCTGTTGTTTTACCGATTGGAGCAATTACAAGTTTTGCAGGAGCACCTGTATTTTTATACCTGATATATAAAGGAGGCAAACATGGTAAAAGTTACTAATATAAATTATTCATATAATAAAGTTAATAATGTACTAAAAGATATATCTTTTGATATAAGAAGCAATCAATTTATAGCAATCTTAGGAAACAATGGAGCAGGAAAAAGTACTCTTTTAAAGTGTTTAAACGGAATATTTGAATCTGAAAAAGGCTCTGTATTAGTTTCTGGAGAAAATGTTTTTAAACTTAAAAGCAACGAAATAGCAAAAAAAATCGCCTATGTCGCTCAAAAAAATGAAAGTTCTGAAATTACTGTTTACGAAGCAGTGCTTTTAGGCAGAAAACCTTATATAAAATGGGATGCCACGCAAAGAGATAATGAAATAGTTGAAGAATTAATTGAACAAATGGGTTTAGAGGAATTCAAGTTTAGATATATTGATGAACTAAGTGGTGGGGAACTACAAAAAGTAATGATTGCAAGAGCTTTAGCACAACAACCAAAGTTATTACTGCTAGATGAACCTACTAGTAGCCTTGACCCGAAAAATCAACATGAAGTATTGGCATTAATAAAAAAAATTGCTAAAATGAGAAATATAGCAGTTGTTATGGTAATACACGACCTTAACCTGGCATTAAGGTATTGCGATAGATTTTTATTTATAAAAAATCGAGAAATATATGCATATGGTGAGTCGGATGTAGTTTCTCCGAAATGTATAGAGCATGTATATGAAATGCCAGCACATGTAGAGGAATATAACAATTTTAAAATGGTTATACCAATGCCAGAATTAAAAACAGGGTAGGTGAAAAATGTATATAGATTATATAAAAGATAATTGGAAAAGTGAAATGAAAAACTCCCAGGCTGCAACTAAAATGTGGGATTCTATGGCGGGACAATTTAAAGACTATGAAATACCTAATCAAGACGATTTATTGATGAAGATAATAAATGATGAAAAAATGATAGACGAAAACAGCAAAGTTCTAGATATAGGTTGTGGAGCTGGAAGGCATTCGATTGCAATTGCTCCTTTTGTAAAAAGTGTATTAGGTGTTGATTTATCAAGTAATATGATAGAGTTTTCTAAAAGTAAGGCAAAAGAATATAATATTAAAAATGTTGAATTTAGTTGTTTGGATTGGAATGACATAAACATTGAAAAAGAAGGCTTGAAAGAAAAATTTGAATTGGTTTATGCTCATATGACTCCAGCAATAAATAGTGCTCTAACTTTTGAAAAAATGATTTTATCGTCAGCAAAACATGGGGTTTTAGTAAAACCATCTAGAAGAAAAGACAAAATATCAGATGCTATTTTGGGAATTATTGGAATAGATATAAATAGCTTTCGTGGGGATGAAACAGTAGCTTTTGCATTTAGCACTTTGTATTTGAAAGGTTTAAATCCAAAAATTATATATAAACAGGAAACTTGGGATATAAAGAAAAGTTTTAAAGATGCATGTGATATGTATTTAAATAGGACAAAAACTTATAAAGATATAACAAAACAAGAAGAAGAAAAGGTTATAGAATTTATAAAAACCAATTTAAATGAAAATCAAGAAATAGAAGAAAAGGTTAATACAACAATAACAGCAATTTATTGGTAAAAAAATGCAGGATAAAAATCCTGCATTTACTATTTACGGTATTTTTCTTCACAATATTTACATCTGTATGTTTGTGTTTCAGGATTTGAAAGTATAAACACGTGAGGTAATTCCTGTTCGATTGAAGTTATACATCTTGGGTTTTTGCACTTAATTACATTTTTAATTTTATCTGGAAGTTTTACAAATTTCTTTTCAACAATTTCTCCATCTTTTATAAGACTAACAGTAATATTATTATCAATATAACCTAAAACATCAAGGTCAACTACATCAAATGAACCCTCGATTTTTAAAATATCTTTTTTTCCAAGTTTGTTTGACTTGGCATTTTTAATAATGGCTACCTGACAATCCAACTTATCCAGTTCTAAATATTTATAGATATCCATTGATTTTCCTGCTTTGATATGATCTAGCACAAAGCCGTTTTTAATACTACCGACACTTAACATACTTCCACCTCCAAAAGCTTTAAGATTAAAGCCATGCGTACATAAACTCCATATTGAACCTGTTTAAAATATCCAGCTCTTGGATCTTCATCAACTTCTACAGATATTTCATTCACCCTAGGTAAAGGATGAAGAACAAGCATTTCTTTGTTTGCAATTTCCATTTTCTTTTTATCTAGAATATAACAGTCTTTCATTCTGATGTATTCTTCTTCATTAAAAAATCTTTCTCTTTGAACTCTTGTCATATATAAGATTTCTAATTCAGGAACAACATCCTCTAAGTTTTCAACTTCTTCAAAAGGAATATTGTTGGCATTTAAAACATCCTGTCTAATATAATCAGGAATTCTAAGTTCTTTAGGTGAAATTAATACAAAGGAAATGTTTTCATATCTAACTAAAGCTTCGATTAAAGAATGAACTGTACGGCCAAATTTTAAATCGCCGCATAAACCGATTTTCAGATTATTTAAACGACCTTTTAATGCTTTGATTGTAAGAAGGTCAGTTAAGGTTTGAGTTGGGTGTTGGTGACCCCCATCACCAGCGTTTATAACGGGTATTGTAGATTTTAATGATGCGACTAGTGGCGCTCCCTCTTTTGGATGTCTCATTGCGCAAATGTCTGCATAGCACGAAAGAATTCTCATAGTATCGGAGACACTTTCTCCTTTTGCCGCAGAACTTGAATCAGCGGAAGAAAAGCCAAGAACGTTACCTCCTAAACTTAACATTGCAGACTCAAAACTAAGTCTTGTTCTTGTGCTTGGTTCATAAAATAAGGTGGCTAATTTTTTTCCGTTACAGGAATTTTTGAACTTATCTGGATTGTTTTCAATTTCAGAAGCTAAATCAAGTAGAGAATTTAATTCTTCTAGAGAAAAATCCAGAGGGCTTATTAAATGTTTCATGCATACCTCCGTATTTATAATTGTTTGTATATTAATATAATTTCTTATAAATTATAATCTAACTAGCTTTTTGTAACTATTGTTTCTTTGACGCGATGTTCCTGAACATCAAGTACATTTACCATAAAACCATCTATTTCTATCATGAAATGTGTTCCATCATCAGGTATATAGCCCAATCTATCAAAAATTATTCCACCAAATGTTTCGAAATCTTCAATAGGAAAGTTGTGATTTAAAGTTTCAGAAACATCTTCTAGTGGAGCAGAACCTAATATTTTCCAGGATTTGTTACTTAACTGAAGAATTTCTGGTTCTTTATAAGAGTCGTTATCATCACTAAATTCACCAACGAGCTGCTGAACTAAATCATTGAGGGTGACTATACCAGAAACACCACCATACTCATCAAGAACAATTGCAAATGAATTGCCTGTTTCTTTCATGTTTCTAAATAAAACATTAGCTTTAATAGAGTCGTGAACAAAGTATGCTGGATAAACTGCATTTTTCAAAACACTTTCTCTTGATTTATCTTCTAGTCTAAAGTAGTCTTTAGAATTTAAAATTCCAACGATATCATCGATACTCTCATTATATACTGGGTAAAGGGAATGACGGGTTTCATGAATAACATTTTCCCACCAATCCATATCTCTTTCCATTGAAAGAAAATCAACATCTTTTCTGTGAGTACATATTTCATCAGCGATTATATCATTAAATTCAAACACATTTTGAATAAGCTCTTTCTCTTCACTTTGGATAGCACCGTGTTCCATTCCTTCATCTACTAGCATTCTGATTTCTTCTTCGGTAACTTTTTCTCCTTCTTCATTAGGGTTCATTCCTAGTGCTTTTAATATAACATTAGTAGAAGCAGTTAATAACCAAACTACAGGTTTGAAAAGCTTTGATATAAAACTAATTAATCCTGACATTGAAAGAGCAAGAGTCTCTGCTTTTTTCATACCGATTCTTTTTGGGACAAGTTCTCCAAGAACAAGTGTAAAATATGAAAGTATTAGTGTAATTAAAATTACTGATATTGTGTTTAGTGTTGAAGCAGAAATAGGTATTCCTGTTTTAACAAGACCGTTTACTAAAAGTTCTGAAAAGTTATCTGCCGCAAAAGCACTCCCCAAGAAACCAGATAAAGTAATCGCAACCTGTATAGTTGCAAGGAACCTTGAAGGCTGTTTAGTTAAATCTAAAAGTCTTAAAGCTCTTTTGTTTCCATTTTTTGCCATGTTGGCAAGCTTTGTATCATTAATAGAAATTATTGCAATTTCAGCACAGGCAAAAACTGCATTTAAAAAAATTAGAAATAACTGTAGTAATATTGACCAAAATATGGGACTCATTTAATTTTCTTTACCTCCGAATTATAAAATACAAAAGGCATAGCCTGCAAATAATTTGCAGGTTACGCCTAAAATTTAAAATTTAATATTAATATTTTCATAGAACTGACACCGTCACTGTCATCCATTTATATACCTACCTTGTTAATATTTCTAGTTGTAATTATAATATGATAATCGGAAAAAATCAATAAAAATATGTTTGTATAAACACTAAAAATACTTTTAAACATAAGGATAATATGGTATAATACCACAAGTTAGAAACATATGGAGGTTATTATATGAAACATATAAAAACATTAAATGAGAAATCTTTGCAGACAACTATAAAAAAAGGTGGATGTGGAGAATGCCAGACTTCTTGCCAATCAGCATGTAAAACTTCATGTACTGTTGGAAATCAGTCTTGCGAAAACCCAAATAACAAGTAGTAAATAAACTAAACAAAAAACAGAGTCAGTGCTGCGGCATTGGCTCTGTTTAGCAAGTTAGGAGTAAAAAGTTGATTCATCAATATAAAAATAATGGATATAATATAGTTCTTGATGTGAATAGTGGTTTGATTCATATTGTTGACGAAATTGCATATGATGTAATTGCTATATTTGAAACAAAAGATAAAGACGAAATAATATCCATTTTAAAAGAAAAGTATTCTATAAAAGATATTTTAGATGCCATAGAAGAAATAGAAGAATTAAAAAAGGATAATAGAATTTTTACTGACGACACCTATGAGAAATACATAGAAGAAGTAAAGGAAAGAAAAACTGTTGTTAAAGCTTTGTGTATTCACATAGCACATGATTGCAACTTGGCATGTAAGTATTGCTTTGCCGAGGAAGGCGAATATCATGGTAAGAGAGAAATAATGAGCCTTGAGGTAGGAAAGAAGGCAATGGATTTTCTAATAGAAAATTCAGGGAATAGAAAAAATCTAGAAGTTGACTTTTTTGGAGGAGAGCCACTATTAAATTGGCAGGTTATAAAAGAATTAGTAGCTTATGGAAGAAGTAAAGAAAAACAGTATAATAAGAATTTTAGATTCACATTAACCACTAACGGGGTTTTACTTAATGAAGAAGTAATGGAATTTGCAAATAAAGAGATGTCTAATGTTGTTTTAAGTCTTGATGGGAGAAAGCAAATTAATGATATAAACAGACCATTTAGAAATGGAAAGGGGAGTTATGATTTGATAGTTCCTAAATATCAGGAGTTTGTAAAAAAAAGAGGCGACAAGGATTATTATGTTAGAGGTACTTTTACATGTAATAACCTAGATTTTTCTGAAGATGTTAAGCATTTTGCTGATTTGGGGTTTGAACAAATGTCTATTGAACCTGTTGTTGGTTTAGAAGATGAAAAGTATTCAATAAAGATTGAAAACCTTCCTAAAATAATGGAAGAATATGATATCCTAGCAAAGGAATATATCAAGCGAAAAAAAGAGGGAAATGCTTTTAATTTTTTCCATTTTATGATAGATTTAGAGCAGGGTCCGTGTGTAGCAAAAAGACTTTCTGGTTGCGGATCAGGAACAGAATATTTATCAGTTGTACCAAACGGGGATTTATATCCCTGCCATCAATTTGCTGGACTAGAAGAGTACATTATGGGTAATGTATTTGAAGGAATAAAACGAAAAGATATTGCCGAAGAATTTAGAAAATGCAATGTATATTCAAAAGAAGAATGTAAAAAGTGTTTTGCGAAATTTTATTGCAGTGGAGGATGTGCTGCAAATTCGTATAAGTTTAAAGGCGATATAAATGATATTTATGATATAGGATGTGAAATGCATAGAAAAAGAGTAGAATGCTCGATAATGATAAAGGCAGCATTTGCTGATTTATAAGGAAGGTAGGACGTTAACATGAAAAAAAGGAAAAGTATTGTTATACTCGTAATTACAATGATTATAATAATCCTTTCAGGTTTACTTGTAACTGTAGGTATTGGATCAGAACACAAGGGGAAGGCAAGCCATATTAAATTAGGCTTAGATTTAAAAGGTGGAGTTAGTATTACTTATCAGGTAGTTGATGATGATTTTACAGCAGCTGATTTTTCAGATACTGTATATAAGCTAACTCAGAGAGTTGCATCAGATTATAGTACAGAATCAGATGTTTATACTCAGGGAGACGATAAAATTGTTGTAGACATTCCAGGAGAAACTGACTTAGAAGCTGTAAAAGAAGAACTTGGAAAACCAGGATCTTTAAAGTTCGTAACTTATGATAGTGTGATAGATGAAGAAACTGGAGAAGTTACTGATACCACAGAAGTTACATGGCTTGAAGGAAACGATATAAAAGATGCACAGGGTGGAAGTAGAAGCAACCAGACAACAGGGGCAATAGAATATGTAGTTTCTCTTACGCTGACAGAAGAAGGTGCAACAAAATTTGAAGAGGCAACCACAGAAAATCTATATGGAACAATTTATATAGTATATGATGATGAGATTATAAGTGCTCCAACAGTAAACTCAACTATCTCAGGAGGAATGGCAGAGATTACAGGTATGGGTTCATATGAAGAAGCAGAACAGCTTGCATCCAGTATTAGAATTGGTGGATTAAAGGTTGAGATTCAAGAGATTTCATCTCAGGTTATTAGTGCAAAACTTGGAGTTGATGCAGTTTCCACTAGTTTACTTGCAGGTTTAATCGGAATTATATTAGTTATAATATTTATGATTATTGTTTATAGAATACAGGGACTTGCAGCAGGAATTGCATTGGTGTTTTATACAATATTAGTGTTGTTATTCTTAAATGCTTTTGATATGACTCTCACACTTCCTGGAATTGCAGGTATTATTCTATCCATAGGTATGGCAGTAGATGCAAATGTAATTATATATGCAAGGGTTAAAGAAGAAATAACAAAAGGTAAATCAGTTGCAAACGCAATAAAAGATGGATTTAAAAATGCAACATCAGCAATAATTGATGGGAATATTACAACATTTATAGCAGCTGTTGTACTTATGATAATGGGTACAGGAAGCGTAAAAGGTTTTGGTCAGACATTAGCAATAGGTATTGTAATTTCAATGTTCTCTGCAATGGTAGTTTCTAGACTTCTTATAAGTGTATTTTTTGGAATGGGTGCTAAAAATCCAAAATTATATGGTAGTCAAAAAGAAAGAAAAGTTATTAACTTTGTAGGAAGAAAGACAATATACTTTGCGATATCAATTGTATTCCTTATTGTAGGTGGAGTATCAATGATCATTAATAATGTTAGTGGTAATGATATATTTAACTACAATGTTGAGTTTAAAGGTGGAACAACTACAACCGTTGAATTTGAAGATGAATATTCAATAGCAGAATTTAATGAAGTGATTAAACCAGTTATAATAGATATTATTGGTGATAGTGATGTTCAAGGTCAAAAAGTTGATGATTCTAATAAATTTATAATAAAAACAAAAGACATAGACACAGATAAAAAAGATGAATTCCAGAGTGCACTTATAGATCAGTTTGGAGCAGATGAAACCAGCTTTGAAACACAGTATATAAGTTCAAGTGTTAGTGATGAAATGAAAATGGATACAGTTATAGCCTTGATAGTTTCATTAGTGCTGATGCTTGTGTACATATGGTTTAGATTTAAAAATATTAGAACAGCCTCAAGTGCAATAATTGCTTTAATCTACGATGCATTGTTTATAGTTGCTTTTTATGCTGTATCAAGAATAGGTGTTGGAAATACTTTTATAGCATGCTTATTAACTATAATTGGTTATTCGATAAACTCGACTATAGTTATATTTGACAGAATAAGAGAAAATCTTCCAAAGATGAGTGGAGCAACCCTTAAAGATATTGTGAATAAAAGTATTACTCAAACATTAAGCAGAAGTATTTATACTAACATAACTTCATTTGTAATGATTTTAGCATTGTTCATTGTAGGTGTTGAGAGCATGAAGAGCTTTAGTTTACCGCTAATGGTTGGTATACTAGCAGGAACATATTCATCTATATGTATCACAGGATCACTTTATTATATTCTAAATAAGAAAAAATATAACAAAGAAAACAATATAAAATAGAGGTAGCTATGCTTTTTGAAAAATGGATGCTTCATACAAAAAAAGCAGATTTTGAAGATATAGCGAAAAAATTTAACATTAACCCTGTTTTGGCTAGAATTATCCGAAACAGGGATATTGTTAATTATGAGGATATAAATGCTTTTTTAAATGGAGACATAGAAGATATGCATTCACCATTCCTTTTAAAGGATATGGTTAAAGCGGTTGAAATTATAAAAAATAAAATATCTGTTGATAAAAAAATAAGAATAATTGGAGATTATGATATTGATGGTATTTGTTCAACATATATTCTATTATCAGGTCTAGAAAAGCTAGGTGCTCAGGTAGATATAGATATACCTGATAGAATTACAGATGGTTATGGATTGAATATCAGCTTGATTGAGAAAGCCTATCAAGAAGGTGTAGATACAATCATTACATGTGATAATGGAATTATGGCAAATAAAGAAGTTTTATATGCCAAAGAAAAAGGAATGACTGTAATAATTACGGATCATCATAATGTTCCAGAAGAATTGCCAGTTGCAGATGCTGTCATTAATCCAAAGAGAAAAGAATGTGAATATCCTTTTAAGGAGCTTTGTGGTGCAGTAGTAGCTTATAAGTTGATACAAGCTCTTTTTATAGAACATAAAATAGATTCAAAAGAATATGAAAAATATATAGAATTTGCTGCCATAGCTACTATTGGAGATGTCGTTATTCTTATTGGAGAAAACAGAATAATAGCAAAAAAAGGTTTAGAAAGAATCAATACTACATTTAATATAGGTCTTAAATCTTTGATAAAGGTTAATGAACTTGATGATAAAAAAATAGAAAGTTATCATATAGGGTTTATTATAGGACCATGTCTGAATGCCAGTGGAAGACTTGATACTGCAAAAAAAGCACTAGAATTATTTAGGACAAATGATGAATTAAAAGCATGTTCTTTAGCAAATGAACTTAAAACTCTAAATACAACAAGAAAAGACATGACATTAAAGGGGGTTGAGGAAGCGTTAAACATAGCAGCAGAAAATAAGCTTGATAATGTTTTAGTTGTCTATCTTCCCGAATGTCATGAAAGTCTGGCAGGAATAATTGCAGGGAGACTAAGGGAGAAATACTACAGGCCTGTTTTTGTTTTAACTGATTCTGAGGATGGAATAAAAGGATCAGGTAGATCAATAGATGGGTATAATATGTATGATGAACTGAAAAAAGTAGAAGATATATTGGTTAAATATGGTGGGCATTCAATGGCTGCAGGTTTAAGCCTTGAAAAATCAAATCTTGAAATTTTTTCAAAACAATTAAATACAAATGAAAATTTAAGTAAAGATGAGCTTACACCAAAAATATGGATTGACACAGCTTTACCATTTGAATATATATCTGAAGAATTGATAAATGAACTATCTAAACTTGAGCCTTTTGGAAGAGGAAATGAAAAACCGGTTTTCGCAGAAAAAAGTGTTCGCATTATAAGCGCAAAGATAGTAGGAGCGAATAAGAATGTTATAACAATGACATTGCTTTCGAATAAAGGTTATAAAATATCGGGAGTATGTTTTGAAAAGGATATTTTTGAAGAAATACAAAACACAGTAAAATCCCAGAATGAAGTTTCTATTATTTATTATCCACAGATAAATGAGTTTAGAGGAAACAGAGAAATTAAAATACACATAAAAAGGGTGTCACATTAAAGTGGCACCCTAATTTTTATTGTTTCTAAAATTTTATTATAAACAAGATGTTTGTTGGTTTCATTTAATATTTCATGACGCATTCCAGAAAATATATTGTATTCCACATTTTTATAACCAATTTTTTTCTTTAGATTTACAGCTTGTAAAAACTTTTTATCATTGATTTTACAAGGGTCATTTTCTCCAGAAAGAAAAAGTATTGGTAAGTTTTTGTTTTTTAGCTGCCAGTCTTTTTTGGTATAAACCGTATCAAGCAATTTCATAAGTGAATCAAAACCATTTAGTGTAAATACGAAACCGCATTTTGGATCATTACTGTAATCATGCCAAATGTTTTTGTCTGTTGAGAGCCAAGCAAAAGCATTATTATCACTTTTAAAAGGTTTTGAGAATTTACCCATTACAAGATTATTTATTTGATCGCTTCTATGATACTCACCAAATTTATTTTTCTTATTTTTAATTAGCATACTACCTAAACTTCTGCCAAAAGCATCAGAAGGGGAGCCGCTTAGTATCAAACCATCTAAATGCTCGTCATACTTTTTTAAATAAGCTCTTGCTATAAGTGAGCCCATACTGTGACCAAGCACGTAATAAATTAAGTCTGGAAACTGTTCTTTTAAATATAATGTGATTTTATGTATATCTTCCACAAAACCTTCATCACCATTTTCACCAAAATATCCAAGATCATTTTCAGTTTTGATATTATCTCCGTGACCTCTTAAATCGCTGATGGCACACACATATCCATTTTCTACAAAAAAATCTATAGTTTCTTTGTACCGGTTTTTATGCTCTGCCATACCATGTATGAAATGAATAATCCCTAACGGTTTTAAGTTGTCTTTAGGAGTATATACATCCAGTGTTTTTGGTTTTTCCATGCTCATCAAATAACCTCTTTATTAACTAATCTTCATCAATAAACTGTTCTTCCAGATTGTAGACCTGACGTTTTCTAGCCATTTCATCAGATTCTAAATATTCATCGTATGTAGTGATTTTATCTATTAGTTTTCCATCAATTATTTCCATGATTCTGTTTGCAGTTGTCTGTACAAACTGGTGGTCATGTGAAGCAAAAAGCATTACACCTGAGAATTTAACTAAACCAGTGTTTAATGCAGTGATGGATTCCATGTCAAGGTGGTTAGTTGGTTCGTCAAGAAGAAGTACATTAGCTCCTGAAATCATCATTTTTGAAAGAAGACATCTTACCTTTTCCCCTCCGGATAGTACATTTACCTTTTTGACACCATCATCACCTGCAAAAAGCATTCTTCCTAGGAAACCTCTAACATAAGTAACATCCTTTTCCTCTGAATAACCTGTAAGCCAGTCAACAATAGTTAAATTTGAATCAAACTCTTTTGTAGAATCTTTTGGGAAATATGCTTGAGTAGTGGTTACTCCCCATTTGTAGGTACCTTCATCAGGCTCTAATTCACCTGCTAATATTTTAAAGAGGGTAGTTTTAGCTAATTCATTTGCACCTACAAGAGCTATTTTATCATCTCTATTTACTATAAATGAAATGTTATCTAAAACTTTTACACCTTCAATTGTTTTTGAAATTCCTTCAACACTTAAGACCTCATTACCGATTTCTCTGTTTGGTCTAAAGTCAATATATGGATATTTTCTACTTGAAGGTCGTATTTCATCTAGTTCGATTTTTTCAAGCGCTTTTTTTCTAGATGTTGCCTGCTTAGATTTAGAAGCGTTTGCGCTAAATCTTTGTATAAAGTCTTGTAACTCTTTAATTTTTTCTTCTTTTTTCTTATTTGCTTCTTTCATTTGTCTTACGATAAGCTGACTTGATTCATACCAGAAATCATAATTTCCAGCATATAATTGAATCTTAGCATAATCAATATCTGCAATATGTGTACATACTTTATTTAAAAAGTATCTATCATGAGATACAACGATTACAGTGTTTTCAAAGTTTATTAAAAACTCTTCAAGCCAGGCAATAGCATCTAGATCCAAATGGTTTGTAGGTTCATCTAATAACAATATGTCTGGATTACCAAATAAGGCCTGAGCTAAAAGAACTTTGACCTTTTGTGAACCATTTAAATCCTTCATAAGAGTATAGTGGAATTCGGTTTCGATTCCTAAACCGTTTAGAAGAGTGGCTGCATCAGATTCTGCTTCCCATCCGTCCATTGTTGCAAATTCACCTTCAAGTTCACTTGCTTTTATACCGTCTTCTTCAGTGAAGTCTTCTTTAGCATATATTGCATCTTTTTCTTTCATTATTTCATATAATCTTACATTACCCATTATAACAGTATCTAAAACACTGAATTCATCATATTTAAAATGATCCTGTTTTAAGAATGAAAGTCGTTGTCCAGGAGTAATTATTATATCTCCCTTTGATGCTTCCAGTTCTCCTGAAAGTATTTTGAGGAAAGTTGATTTTCCTGCACCGTTGGCACCTATCAATCCGTAACAGTTGCCTTCTGTAAACTTTATGTTTACATCTTCGAAGAGGGCTTTTTTCCCTATTCTTAATGTGATATTACTTGCACTAATCATAAATTATTCAACCTTTCTATATTTAGCTATTCTTTATTTTACTCTAAAATATATTAATTGCAAGTGTTTGTTGATAATAAAAGGTTAATAATATATAATGTAGTGACAGAATTATCAGGGGGTAAATAAGTGAGCACTTTTAATTTAAAAATCATTGCGATAATTTCAATGGGTATAGATCATGTTGGAGCAATTTTATTTCCAGAACAAATAGCCTTTAGAATCATTGGCAGATTAGCTTTTCCAATCTTTGCTTTTTTAATAGTAGAAGGTTTTTTTTATACAAAAAATGTATATAAATATGGAATACGTCTTTTGATTTTTGCAATTATTTCAGAAATTCCATTTGATTTATCATTTGAAGGAAAGTTTTTGGAATTTTCAAAACAAAATGTATTTTTCACACTGTTTCTAGGATTGTGTATGGTGTACTTACTTGATAAATATAAAAATATTGCCCACAGAGCCCTTACAGGTATAGGATGTATGGTTGTTGCGTATTTTTTAAATGTGGATTATACTTTTGTTGGGATGATTATTATATTTGCTTTTTATTTGTTGAGAAAACAAAAAATTCAAAGTATAATAGCCCAAATTTTAATAAATACGTTCACGGCAGGTGGAATACAAATATTTGCATCATTATCAATGATACCAATATCAATATACAATGGACAGCTAGGAAGATTCAAAATGAAATATTTTTTCTATGTTTTCTACCCAGCTCATTTGCTTATTATTTATAGTTTAAAATTTTATTTATAAGGAGTTTATTTATATGAAATTAACAGTTCAAAAATTAGTTATTGCTGCATTAATGATAGCAATAACTTGTGTTGTTACAATGTTTGCTAAGATACCAATTCCTCTAGGTTATGCAAATTTAGGTTCAGCAGTAATAATGCTAACAGTATTCTTTCTTGGAGGAGAAATAGGTCTTTTGTCAGCAGGAATAGGATCGGCACTATCTGATTTGCTCTTAGGATATGGAGAATGGATATTGCCTACATTAATAGTAAAAACAATTATGGCTTTGATTTTTATTATTATTTTATATTCTAAGAAAAAAGTAACTAAAGTGAAGCTATATAGCATAAGAGCAATGTCTGGTGCTATAATAATGAATGTTTGGACAGTTGCAGGTTATGTAGTCGCTGGAGCAATTTTATATGGTAGTATGGCTGCAGGAATAGGCTCAGGGTTAGGATTAATACTTGAAGCTGTTGTAAATATTATAATCTTTTTTGCAGTTGCCTCAGTGCTTGAAGCAGCAGGAATAAGAAAAATTTTAAATTTGTAATGGAGGGCTATGATGTCCCATAATAACCAAAAAAAGATTGCTGTCATAAATGATTTATCAGGATTTGGGAGATGCTCACTAACAGTTGCTATACCAATTATTTCACATATGGGTATACAGTGTTGTCCGGTACCTACATCAATATTTTCTAATCACACTGGATTTGAAAATTATTTTTTCGATGATTATACAGATAAAATGGAAACATATCTGGAAAAATGGAAAAATTTAAATCTTAAGTTCGAAGGAATCTATTCAGGATTTTTAGGATCTGAGCGACAGATAAATATTGTGAGAAAATTTATAGATGATTTCAAAACAAACAGAACAAGAGTAATTATTGATCCTGTTATGGGAGATAATGGTGTAGCATACGCAACATATAATGAAGCGATGTGCAATCAGATGAAGAGTCTCGTGAAATATGCAGATATACTTACACCAAATATTACAGAAGCCTGTATATTAACTGATACTGAATATAAAAAAGAAGGTTTAGACGAAGACACTATTCTAAAGATGGCAGAAAAACTATCTAAAGAAGGTGCCGAAAAAATCGTAATTACTGGAATTAGACAGGGTAAATTCATATCTAATCTTGTTTACGAAAAAAACAAAGAGCACAAGATGATAAAAACATTTCATGCAGGCGAGGAAAGATCTGGCACCGGTGATGTGTTTGCATCAATAATAGCAGCAGATACGGTTAAAAATATTGATTTTTCAAAATCAGTAAAAAAAGCATCAGAATTTGTTAAAAAATGTATTGAAAAGTCAGTACAATTAAACATACCAAGAACCGACGGAGTTTGTTTTGAGGAGGTATTAAAAAAATTAAAATGATGACGATTGTTTATAAAGTAAAAAAAGGCTTATATGTTAACTTTACCAACAGATGCCCAAGTAATTGCACATTTTGTCTGAGAAATGATTCTGATACAGTTTATGGCTCAGAGCCATTGTGGCTAGAGAGAGAGCCTAGTGTAAAAGAAGTTATAGAGGCTATTGAAGTAGAAGACTTAAATGCTTTTAACGAAATAGTTTTTTGCGGTTACGGAGAACCAACTGAAAGGTTGGAGGATTTATTAGAAATAGCAAAATATATAAAAGAAAAATATAATATTAAAATAAGAATTAATACTAATGGATTATCTGATTTAATAAATAAGAAAGACACTACACCGATGTTTGAAGGAGTGATTGATGTTATTTCTATTAGTTTAAATACTCCAAATAAAGAAAAGTATTTTGAATTAACTAGAAACAAATTTGGTATTGATGCGTTTGATTCTTTATTAGAATTTGCAAAGAATGCAAAAAAATATGTGGACAAAGTTATTCTTACTACAGTAAGTACAACCATCACAAAAGAAGAGGAAGAGGAGTGCCAAAGAATAGCAGACAGATTAGGTGTGGATTATAGGATAAGAGCATGGGAAGGTTGATATTAGCTTCGGCGTCCCCAAGGAGAAAAGAATTGCTTTCAGAATTAGGTTACGAATTCGAATGTATACCTAGTAAAAAGGAAGAAGCCATAACAAGTAGTAATCCTAAAAAAGTTGTTAAAGAATTAGCACTACAAAAGGCACAGGATATTTTTGAAAAAATTGAAGGTGAGTGTACAGTTATTGGAGCAGACACTTTGGTTATTATTGATAAAGAAATCATGGGAAAGCCTAAAGACGAGAAAGATGCTTATAGGATGCTAAAAAAACTACAGGGCAAAAAACAGGCTGTTTTCACAGGTGTTGCTATAATCTCTAGACAGAATTCTATAATCAAAAAAAAGATATTTGCTAATAAAACTCTTGTTTATATGAAACCAATTGATGATGATTGGATTTGGGAGTATATTAAGAGTGGAGAACCTATGGATAAGGCAGGAGCATATGCTATTCAGGGTGAAGCTGATGAGCATATATTAAAAATAAAAGGTGACTACAATAATGTTGTGGGATTACCAATTTATCGACTTGAAAAAGAGCTGAAAAAAAGGTCTTTTTTATTGACAGTTTCACTTTATTGTGCTACCATTTTAACAGATTAGAGGAGCGGTATTTAAGTAAGTGGAGCGCTAAGAAAGATTAATATCTTTGGCCGAGAGCGTGTGATTTATACGATCCGGCTTTTTATTTTCCCTTACCGGTGAACTTTCAGAAATTTAATTTTCAAACATTGATAAAATGTTGATTTGTTTATAAATTTATCTGATTGGACAACGGATTCGAGAGATGAGGTTGTTCTTTTTTTGTTTAAAAAATTATTTAGTAAAAGAAGGAGAAAAGAAGTATGAAGAAGATTTTAGCAGTAGTGTTAGGATTGGTACTTTTAATGGGTCTTACAGCTTGTGGATCAAGCTCAGACAATGAAGGTGGTCTTACACTCACAGACGGTGTTTTAATGGTAGGAATGGAAATTGGATATCCACCAATGGAATACTTTGATGAAGATGGAGCAACAATGATAGGATTTGATGTTGAAGTAGCTCAGGCTATAGCTGACTACATGGAACTTGATCTTGAAATTGTTGACACAGCTTGGGATGGAATATTTACAGGAGTAACAATAGATAATTATGACTGTATTATTTCAGCTGTTAGTATTACAGATGATAGACAGGAAGATTATAACCTTACAGAACCATATGTAGCTAATAGAATAGTTATGGTTACAAGAAAAGATTCAGGAATATCTACTCTAGAAGAATTAGATGGTAAATCAGTAGCGGTTCAAGCTGAAACTACAGCAGATGTATTAGTTACTGGACTAATTGAAGATGGTTTAGTAATTGAAAACTATAATCAGTATGAAAAAATATTAACTTGTTTTGATGACTTAAAAACAGAAAGAGTTGATGCTGTTTTAGTTGACAGTGTTGTTGCTGCCTATTACATGGGCGAAGATGCAGCTCTTTATGACATTGTTTGGGAAAGTGATGAACCTGAACCAATGGCAATTTGTCTTAAAAAGGGAAATGATGAATTAACAGCAGAAATAGAAGCAGCAGTAGACGCTTTATATGCAGATGGAACATTTGCTACTATAGCTACAAAATATTTTGGCTATGATGTAACAGAAGGTTTAAGATAGTATTATAAAAAATATTTGTATGGGGTGGCAAATATGCCACCCCATACATTTCAGGAGATTTTTATGTCTAAGAAAAAGAAAATAATTGTATGGATTATTTCTATAGTTATAATTATTGGTTTTACATTGGCAATATTTATGCCCAAAAATATGAATAAAGAAAATTTTCATAATTACTTCAGAGAATATGTTGAAGAAAACGAATTAGAAGTATCGGAAAATGCTGTTGAGACTCGATATAACTATTTATATTTTTCAGTTTATTATGTTAAAAACAATAAATTCATTGCTTTTAACGATGGAATTATTGTTGCAAATGATGGTGGTCTAGAAACTTTTGCAAAATTTTGTATGTGGGTACCTCAGCTTTTAAAAGGCTCAGTGATTACTATATCTTTAGCAGTTTTATCATTGATTGCCGGTATTATATTTGGAATCTTTTTTGCCTTGGGTAAAATTTCTAAAAATAAATTAATTAGTAAATTATGCAGTGCATATATTTTTATCTTCAGAGGGACACCTCTAATTATGCAGTTGTTTTTTATATATAGCGCACTTCCGCTAATTAGTCTTTCTTTGAAAACTCCTGCATATGTTTCTGCATTCATTGCTTTTTCATTGAATTCAGCAGCTTACTGTGCAGAAATTATTAGAGCAGGTATTCAGTCGATAGATAAAGGACAAATGGAGGCATCAAAAGCCTTAGGTATGAGCTATGGTAAGGCTATGAAGTTGATAATAATACCACAATCATATAGAAGATTAATGCCACCTTTGGGTAACGAATTTATTATGTTATTAAAAGATGTGTCTCTTGTTTCGATGATTGCGCTTGGAGATATAATGAAAGTTACTAGGGCGATATTGTCTTCAGATGGTCCATTAATCTTTTTGCCAGCAGCAGCAATATATTTATGTATAACTGCAATATTTACAAAGTTATTTAACCGATTAGAAAAAAGATTTTCAGTATACGAATAGGAGGAAAAAGCTATGTCAATGATAAGAACAGAAAACTTAAGTAAGAGCTTTGGAAACCTTGAAGTATTAAAGGATGTAAGCCTTACTGTAGAACAGGGCGAAGTGATATGTATAATAGGACCATCAGGAGCTGGGAAATCTACATATCTTCGTTCTTTAAACCACCTTGAAAAAATAACAAGTGGAAAAATATATATAGAAGATAAATTAATAGATGACAGAGAAAACGGACATAACAGAGTAAAGATTACAACAAAGGAAAGAATGGAAGTTTTACTTGAACTTGGGATGGTTTTTCAACGCTTTAATTTATTTCCTCATAAAACAGCGTTAGAAAATGTAATGATTTCCCCAGTAAATGTAAGAAAAATTCCAAAAGCAGAAGCGGAAGCAAAAGCAAAATCTCTTTTAGATAAAGTAGGACTTAGTGATAAGTATGATTTTTACCCATCAAAACTTTCAGGAGGTCAGCAGCAAAGGGTAGCAATAGCTAGAGCTTTAGCTATGGAACCTAAAATAATGCTGTTTGATGAACCTACATCAGCACTTGATCCAGAACTTGTTGGAGAGGTGTTAGCAGTTATGAAAGACCTTGCACAACAGGGGATGACAATGCTCGTGGTAACTCACGAAATGGGGTTTGCAAAAGAAGTTGCAGACAAAGTTGTATTTATGGCTGAAAAACAGATTTTAGAGGTTTCTAGTCCACAGGAAATGTTTACAAATCCAAAACATGAATTAACTAAAAAGTTCTTAAAAAGTGTTTTATAAGCTAGACTGGAGAATTAATGAAAGAAAAAACAAAATACAGTTTAGGAGCTAAGGCTGCACTTTTTGGTGCAGCCATAATTTGGGGCAGCTCCTTTTTTATAATGAAAAATGCGGTAGAAGTTTTACCGACCAATTTACTTTTAGGGATAAGATTTTCAACAGGATGTTTATTGTTATCTCTGATTTTTCACAAACGATTAAAAAAATTAAATAAATCATACTTTTTGTATGGTTTTATAATTGGGTTGTTTTTATATTTAGCTTACTGGTTTCAAACAGTAGGATTACGAGGAACAACACCTGGAAAAAATGCTTTTCTAACAGCTATTTATTGTATACTAGTACCTTTTCTATTTTGGATAGTTAACAAATCAAAACCTAGTATATATAATTATCTTGCCGCAGTTTTGTGTGTGTTAGGTATAGGGTTTGTTACTCTGAATGGTGATTTTAGTGTTTCATTTGGTGATTTTATGACGCTGATAGGAGGGTTTTTCTTTGCATCACATATGGTTGCGGTAGCAAAGCTTGTAAAAGATAAAGATCCAATAGTGATTACAATACTACAGTTTGGTTTTTTTGCTATAATTTCATGGATAATGTTTTTCTTTACAGAAGAACTTCCACCTGCCAATATTTGGGATGTTGGAGTTATACTTGAGTTGTTTTATTTAGCATTTTTTGCAACAACAGCGGCTTTATTATTACAAAATATAGGTCAGACCTATACTCATCCTTCGGCAGCAGCTATTATATTAAGTCTGGAGGCAGTTTTAGGAGTTGTATTTTCGATTATTTTTTATGGAGAAAGCCTTACATTAAAACTTGCTATAGGTTTTATTTTGATTTTCATTTCTATTATTATTTCAGAAACAAAACTTTCATTTTTAAAAAGCAAAAACCCCTTGAAAAAATGATGGTTTCCATTATAATGAAATTATAACTAGGACAGAGAAGTAATGACAAGGAGGTTTGATCATATGGAAGGTTATGAGTTGGAATGTGCCCAGACTTTTTTAAACAATCAATCTAAATTGTTTAGGGAACCAGTGGCTGAAACTATTGATGAAGCAATAGAATTTTTAGAGGATTGTTTTGCTACTGTTTTAGACACTGTGGATGACATCAAGGAACACTGGGAAGAAAATGGAATCGATTATGAAGGTATGAGCGATGAGGACATTTTAGAGGCACCTGAAGTTTTAGAGTTGCCTAATGGAAAATATTTGGTTATTGAGGTATAGGATGAGGTTTATTCATACGGGGGACTTGCATATTGGAATAACCATAAACGGCTTTAATATGATTGAGGATCAAGATTATATTTTAAGCCGTATTATTAGTATTGCAAAAGAAGAACAAGCAGATGCTGTATTGCTGGCAGGAGATTTGTATGACAGATCAGTTCCTTCAGCTGAAGCAGTAAAACTGCTTGATTTTTTTATAACTGAATTAGTAAAAAACAACATATATATAATGGCAATAAGTGGAAACCATGATTCACCAGAAAGATTAAGCTTTGCAAGCTCTATTATGAGAGAAAATGGTTTTTTTATTGAAGGAATATTTGATGGAGAAATGAAAAGTGTTACTTTAAATGATGAATTTGGTGATGTGAATTTTTTTATGTTGCCATATTTTAGGGATATAAAAGAAGAATCTATGGAAGCTGCGGTAAGAAATGTAATTGAAAAAGCGAATATAGATGAGAAGAAAAGAAATGTTATATTAAGCCACAATTTTGTTACAACAGATGGTAGATTTAATGAAGGAATAGTAGGAAATGTAGATAATGTAGATGTTAGTGTGTTTGAAAAATTTGACTATGCAGCCCTAGGTCATATTCATTCTTCAATGCATATAGGAAGTGGGAATGTATATTACTCTGGTTCTCCGTTGAAATATTCATTTTCGAAAATGGAAAAAAGCAAATGTATTCACCTTATAGATATAAAAGAAAAGGGGGATATAGAGATAACCCCGAAAAATTTAGTTCCTATTAGAGAGATGAGAAAAATCAAAGGTGAATTAAAAGAGCTGATTAAAGATGAAATAGTTTCATTAGGAAACCCAAATGATTTTATTTGTGCTACCCTTACAAATAAAGAAGAATTGATTGATCCTATTGGAACACTAAGAATGGTTTATCCTAATATTATGCAGATTATTATTGAAAAAAATATTTTGAATAACCATATTGAAAAAATCGATACCAATGAAATAAAAAGCAAAACTCCTTTAGAACTTTTTGAAGAGTTTTATTTGTTTGTAACAGAAACACCTCTTGAAGAAGAGAAAAAAGACATAGTGAAACAGTTTATAGATAAAGCAAAGAGAGGTGAAAAATCATGAAGCCTCTATTATTAGAAATGTGTGGAATAGGACCTTATAAAAACAAAACAATAATTGATTTTGAAAAGGTAGGAAAAAAAGGACTTTTTTTAATAACTGGACCTACAGGAGCTGGGAAAACAACAATATTTGATGGTATTGCTTTTGCCTTATATGGCAATACTAGTGGTATGACAAGAGGTAAGGATAGTCTTAGAAGTGACTTTGCAAGTATAGACACCGATACATATGTAATACTAAAATTTGCACATAGAGGAACCGTTTATGAACTATACAGAAATCCTAAATATATAAGACCTAAAAAAAGAGGAGAGGGTTTTACTGAAAAGAAAGAAGACGCATACCTAAAAGAAGGTGAAAATACTCTTGTGGTAGGTGCGAATTCTGTTAATGAAAAAATACAAGGCCTTATAGGCATGGATTATTCTCAGTTTAAGCAGATTTCAATGATTGCTCAGGGAGAATTCACTTCTCTGTTAATAAACCCATCAAAAGAAAGAACCAAAATATTTAGAGACATATTTGGTACAGGAATATATGAAAAAATTAGAATTTTAATTAATGCAAAAACAAATTATCTGCGTTCTGAAATAAAAACATACAATTCAAAATTAGAGTCATCAATAAAAGGAATTGAAGTCTCTGATGAATTTGACATAAATAATAAAAGTTATGAAGGCATAGTAAATGAACTAAATAAAGAGATTTCTAAACTTGAAAAGCAAGATCAGGAAATAAAAGAAAAAATCAAAGACATAGATATAAAGATAAAAGAATTGGCAGTTGCAATAAAAGAAGAGCAAACTGCTTTTGCTATAGAAGTTAAATTAAACTCACTAAAAAAACAGGTTGAAGATATAAAAAGTCAAGAAATAGACATAAAAAAATCTATAAAAGAAAATGAGTTGAAGTATCTAGAAATTCCTAAAAATGAAGAGATAGTAGAAGGGTTAAATATAAAGATAAAACGCATGGAGATCTTTTTAGATAAATTGAAAGAATTTTCCATAGAAATAAATAAATTCGAAAAAAGACAAAAAGATTACTTATTGTCATTTGAAAAAATGAAAAACGAAAAAGATAAGTTTGATTATTATGATGAAATATTAAGAAAATCCATGATAGGTTTAATTGCAAATGAGCTGGTTGAGGGAGAGCCATGTCCTGTATGCGGTTCCACTTCTCACCCAAATATTGCAAAACTATCAAATGAAGTTATCAGCAAAGAGCATGTTAATGAACTGAAAAAACAATATGAAAGAGCCAAGGAAGATTCAGATAAAAAACATGCTTTAGCACTATCAAGCAAGGAAACTTTATCAAATTATGAAATGAATAAAGAAGACCTAAATAAGATTAAAGAAATCGAAAATGAAATTTTTGAATATAAAAAAGAGTCTCAGATAATAAAAGAAGATGTTGAAAAAATTAAAAATTGCCATTTGAAATTAAAAAATGATTTAGATAAAAATCAGATTTTGTTAAATAGAATAAACGAAGAAATAAATGAAAAAGAAAAAGAATTTGAAGAAATCAGTAGAAGATTAACAAAGCATGAATACAACATTAAAGACTACCTTGAAAAGATTGAACATGAAAAGCGGGAATATGAGGAAGTGACAAGTTGCTATTCCGAAAAAATCTCTGTTAATAAAAGAATACTTAAATTTATTGTGGAAGACATAAGAGATAAAGAAGTTCTTGAAAAGGAATATGGAATTATAAGTGATTTAGAAAACATAACTTCAGGAAAAAATAATAAAAATTTAATTTTTGAACAATATGTTTTATCCGTTTATTTTGATGCTATTTTAAATGCTGCAAATTTAAGATTTTCCAAAATGACAGATGGAAGATATTTACTGACAAGGGTAAAAGAAGCATTTAGTGGAGTGACAAAAGATAGTTTAGATATAGAGGTCTTGGATAATTATACAGGCAAGTATAGAGGAGTAAAAACTCTTTCAGGAGGAGAGGTTTTTAAAGCAGCTCTTTCTCTCGCATTTGGTATGTCAGATGTTATTCAAAACTTTGCTGGTGGTGTCGAAATTAATACATTATTTATAGATGAAGGATTTGGTGCTCTTGATTCCCAATCTCTTGATCAGGCGATAGAATCACTTTTGAGAATAGCAAATGATAATAGACTTATCGGAATAATTTCTCATGTTCAGGAGCTTAAAGAGAGAATTCAAAACCAAATTGTAATTGAAAAAACAAACTCAGGAAGCAGGATAATCCAATGAAAAAAATAAGCATATATACTCTGATATTAGTTATTATGGTGATATCTACAGGATGTGGTAAAGTATATTTTACTACTGGACTTGGTAATGAATATATATTTCAAATAGAAGGTGAAAAATGTACATATTCAGAAGCTTTTTTGTACCTTGCAGAAGAAAAAAGGATTTATGAAGCATCTTTTGGAAGTGAAATGTGGTCTGAGAAAATCGGTGACACAACTCTTGAAGAATATGTTAAGGATTTGGCATTAAATAAGCTGGTGAAAATTGAATCAATTAATCTTTTAGCAAAAGAAAAAGGTATAATACTTAGTGCTCAAGAAAAAGAGCAGGTCAATCTTGCTGCAAATGAATTTTATACATCCCTAAGTGAAGATGAAGTAACAAGAATGAATTTGTCTATTGAAATTGTTACTGAAGCATATGAAAAATATGCTCTTTCAGAGAAAACTTTTAATGAGATTACAAAAGTGATAAGTTCAGACATAAGTGATTCAGACGCAAAAGTAATAAAAGTACAAAGTATTTTTATCAAGGAAGATTTGGAATTGGCGAATGAAATATATGATAAAGCTTCATCGGGAGAAGATTTTTATGAGCTTGCAGTTGAATATTCCGAGGACGATATGATTGAATATGAAATTAAAAAAGGTGAGACCATAGAAGATTTTGAAGAAGAAGCATATGATTTAAAAGCAGGAGAAATGAGCAGAGTTGTAGAAACTGAAAAAGGATATTATATAATTAAATGTATTAGTGATTATATGGTATATGAATCTTCGGCCAATAAAACAGAGCTTCTTGAAAAAGAAAAGCAAGATGTTTTCAAGGAAGAATACAATCCTTTTGTAGACACTTTAAAATATACATATAACAAAAAGACTTGGGAAGATACGGATGTTGATGATATTGTTACTTTAAGTCAGGCAGATTTTTACGGCGTTTATAATAAATATTGCAAATAATGATTAATATAAAAATCAATAAACTTGCTACTGAAATAATAATACCAGTCAATAAACCTTTTGGAAAATATTTGAATTCTATATAGTGGGTGCCTTCGGGCACCCTTATTGTGAGTAAGGCGTTTTTTAAATGCGTAGCTTTCAACTTTTTCTCCATCAATGTAAGCGCTCCATCCATAATCATAAGGAATGCTGGTAAATAAAAGGCCATTCACACTAGACTCAATATTACCTGAGATATAGGTATCTTTAAAGCTTTCTATTTCAAGGGGTGAAGTATTCAAGGTTTCATAAGCCTTTATAAAGATTTCTTCATCAAAAGAAGCTACCTGAATACCTGATGAAGTAACATCAGAATTATCGTCATAGCATGTAATGCTTACCTCGCAACCGTTTTCAATAATTCCTAAATCAAGAATGTATGTATGATTTATAGATGAAAAGTTTATTGAATTAGAATAGTTTTCTTCATAATTATATATCTTTACATCTACACTTTTCACATCAGAATATGCATACAAATAGAAGTGCCCTTCTTCAGAAACATTAAATACAGCATTATTACCATTATTTTGTACTGGTATATCTGTAAACAAGCTGTTATAGCCTGTTGCGTTATATACAAAGCTGTTTTGTACTTCGAAGGGATTTAAAGCATCAAAATTTACTGTCAGCTCTAAATCTTCTTTAGCCATAAATGCTATTGGAAGAGTATAGTTATTTTCGTATATATAAATATCATCTTTCTTATCAACCAGTGTAATTAAATTGCTGTTACCTAACTCTTCGTTTGAAATCATATATTTAACAGAAAGTAGAGATGAAGTCAGTGGTGTGTGCCCATAAAATGCATATGCGTTTGCAGAGCTTTCAAAACCAAATGAAGATAGAAATTCATTTAAACCTGCACTAGCAGTTGAGGAAAAGACTGAAACTCCCATATAGTTATGCCAGGCTGCATCATTTTTGCTTCTTCTTGAATACTTTTCTATTCTATAAAATGATTTATCATTCTCTTTTACATTACTTACAAGTTCTTCAATAGCCTGATTATCAGAAGTATAAGCAACTCTGCTTGTGGTTCCTAATGCTGTTTGGTTGGTATTTATGATTATTTCTAAAGCAGCAATTATAAAAAATATATAAAAAAGTAAATTTCGGCTAAGCTTTGTTGTTTTAAATAGGGTAAATAAAGCTAGATATAAAGCAATAAAGATTATACTTATATATATTGAAATAGGACTTATATAATCTGTATCTACAAAGAAGATTTCAAATAATAAAATTAAGCCAACTGCTCCGCTAAATGTTCCGAAAAGCTGTTTTTTTGTAAAAGAATTCATATTAACAAAGGCTTCAAAACTTATTATTAAGATTAAGAAAATAAATATAAATGACTGTCTTGCTGGAAGAGAATTTGGAAAATGGAAACCATGCCAGATATAGTCAAGATAGTTGATATTAAAACTTATAAGCATGAAAACTAAAAGAATGATTTTTCCGATTTTTTCTTTTAATTTTATTTTTTTACTGAGAGCAAAAAGTGGTACAAATAAAAATACAGCAACACTAGAATATATATTAGGATCATGGGCAGAAAAAATTGCAGCATCTACATTTATAAGACCACGAGATAATATCTGATATATTGGAAAATAGTTAACTATGCTTTCTGGGAAAGAAAAATTTCCTGAAGCAGTAAGGGATAGAGCATTAAAAGTTGGTATCAATAAAAAAGCACTTAGTCCACCAGCTAGTAATGAATAAACTGCAAATTTAATAGTAGATTTTAAAGTGAAACTATTTAAAATACTAAAGTATATGAAATAAATCAAACTAAAAATACAAATCATTATTGCGATGTAATAGTTTGAAATTATGCATAATGAAAGTGAGATAAAATATAGTAGATATTTTCCTTCTTTTATAAGCTTTTCAAGACCTAAAATAACTAAAGGAAAAAGTAATAGGCAGTCTAACCACATAAGGTTCCATGAAAAAGCAGCTAGATAAGATGAAAGTGCATAAAAAGAAGAAAAAACTGCGATTACAATATGTTTTGTGTTGAAGTGTTTTCTGCAATAATATGAAAAAGTAAAGCCCATAAGTCCAATTTTAATAATAATAAAAAAACTCATTACTTCAATTATATGTGCGGAAGGAACTAAAAAGACAAACCAGTTTAAAGGACTTGCAAGATAGTATGAGTATAGAGGGATGAAATCTACACCCATTCCAATATTCCAGGAATATAAAAAAGAACCAGAGCTAGTAATTTTATTAAAAAATTCCTTAAGAAAAGGGGCGTACTGATGGTACATATCGCTTCTTAGATAGCATTGATCACCAAAAGGGTAGATACCCCTAATAATATACATTAAAATCATTATAAATACTGGAATAGCAAATGCCAGAATATACAATCGATTTTTTTTAATTAGACTCATTAATTTCTTCTCCCTTTTCTTTTTTATAGATAACGGAAGGATCGATATTTGTTTCGCTCATTATAAAAATAGGTCTGTTTTTTGTTTCTAAATATATATTACCTATATATTCTCCTAAAATTCCGATTGAAATCTCGATAATACCACCCATAAACAGGACAGCACAAAGAGTAGTAACATAACCTGGTACATCAATTCCAAAAATAAGAGTTTGAATTAATGTTATTATTATATAAATAAATGCTATAAGAGAAATGAAAAATCCCATAATAGAAACTATTCTTAAAGGAGTTGTTGAAAAAGAAGTTATACCTGTTAAAGCGTATTTTACTAGTTTATTAAAACTCCATTTTGTTTTTCCGTTTTCCCTAATTGTATTTTCATATGAAAGCCATTTTGTTTTAAAACCAACCCACGCAAAAAGCCCTTTTGAAAACCTTTGAACTTCAGAAAGTTCAACTAAAGAGTCTACCATCTTTCGGGACATAATTCTAAAATCAACAGCTCCTTCTGTTAGTTTTGTATCAGTTATTTTATTATTTAATTTAAAGAAAATTTTTGAAAAAAATCGTCTAAAGAAAGATTCGCCTTTTTGTGTTGACCTTTTTGCTGCGACACATTCATAACCGTTTTTGATTTCTTTTAGCATTTCTGGAATTAAGGAAGGTGGATGCTGTAAATCAGCATCTATTATTATTACATAATCACTAATAGAATATTTAAGTCCTGCATACATAGCTGCCTCTTTTCCAAAGTTCCTAGAAAGGATAATATAGCTTACATTGGCATAAATATTAGAAAGTTTATGAATGATTTCAGCAGTATCATCTTTACTACCGTCATCAACAAATATAAAATTAAATAAGAAATCTTTTTGAGAACTTAAAACGTCGGTCGTTTCATTGAAAAAAGAAAAAAGAACTTCTGCTTCGTTATAGCATGGAACCACAATATCAACATTAGTCATATAATACACACCTCACTTAGATTATTCTACTATAATAAGATGAAAGTGTAAATGGATAATTTATCCTTGATTTACAAAACAAATTATGATAGAATACTACAGTTAAACGGAAAACAAAAAACACGTATGCTGATTTGGTGATGGTGCCAAAGGTAGTCACTAAAAAAGAGGTATGCGGAAGTAAAACCAAACGGAGGAAAAAAAATGAGTGTTATTTCAATGAAACAATTACTTGAAGCTGGTGTACATTTCGGACATCAAACAAGAAGATGGAACCCTAAAATGGCTCCATACATTTACACAGAAAGAAACGGAATCTATATTATTGACTTACAAAAGTCAGTAGGAATGGTTGACACTGCTTACAAAGCTATTTCTGACACAGTAGCAGATGGTGGAACAATTCTTTTTGTTGGAACAAAAAAACAGGCACAAGATGCAATCAAAGCAGAAGCTGAACGTTGTGGAATGTACTATGTAAATGAAAGATGGTTAGGTGGAATGCTTACCAACTTTAAAACTATACAAAGTAGAATCAAAAGACTTAAAGAAATCGAAGCTATGGAAGCAGATGGTACTTTTGAAGTTCTTCCAAAGAAAGAAGTTATTGCTCTTAAAAAAGAGTGGGAAAAACTTGAAAAGAACCTTGGTGGAATTAGAGACATGAAAAAAATTCCTGATGCAATCTTCGTAGTAGATCCTAAAAAAGAAAGAATTTGTATTTTAGAAGCTAAAAATCTTGGAATCCCTCTTATTGGTATCGCAGATACTAACTGTGATCCAGACGAACTTGATTATGTAATACCAGGAAATGACGATGCTATTAGAGCAGTTAAATTAATTGTTGGTAAAATGGCAGATGCTGTTATAGAAGCAAATCAGGGTGAAGAGTACGCTGATGAAGAAGTAGAAGAAAACGTAGAAGCTTAATTAGGAGGTAGATGTAATGGAAGTTACAGCACAAATGGTAAAAGCACTTAGAGACCTTACAGGTTCAGGTGTTATGGATTGTAAAAAAGCCCTTATTGAAACCGAGGGTGATACAGATAAAGCTATTGAATTTTTGAGAGAAAAAGGATTAGCAACAGCTGAAAAAAAAGCTGGAAGAATTGCTGCAGAAGGCGCTGTTTTTGCGGTAGTTGAAAATGACACAAAGGCTGTTATAGTAGAAATTAATTCAGAAACAGACTTTGTTGCTAAAAATGATAAGTTTAAAACTTTTGGTGAAGATGTAGTAGCTCAGATTATGGGTTCTGGATCAGGTGATGTAGAAGCATTACTTGGAGAAAAATGGAATAAAAATCCAGAGAAAACTGTTAAGGAAGAACTTTCAGGACAGGTTGCGACAATCGGAGAAAACATTACAATTAGAAGATTTGAAAAAATAAATGCAGAAAATGGATTAGTAGTTCCTTACCTTCACGGTGAAGGAAGAATCGGTGTTTTAGTTCAAGCTGAAACAACAGCAAATACTGATGCGGTTAAAGAAGCTCTTAAAAATGTAGCTATGCAGATTGCAGCATTAAATCCAAAATATGTTTGCAGAGATGAAATTTCTCAAGAATACATTGAGCATGAAACAAGTATTTTAAAAACACAGGCTAAAAACGAAAACCCTGAAAAACCAGATAATATCATTGAAAAAATGATTGGTGGACGTTTAAACAAACAGCTTAAAGAAGTTTGTCTTTTAGATCAGGCTTATGTTAAAGATGGTGACTTGACTGTTGCAAAATACATAGATCAGGTAGCTAAAGAAGCAGGAGCAGATGTTAAACTTGTGAAATTTGTTCGTTTTGAAACAGGCGAAGGAATTGAAAAGAAAGAAGAAAACTTTGCTGAAGAAGTAGCAAAACAGATGTCAAAATAAATTCTAGGTTTTTATATATTATAATAGAGTGAAATAAGTTCTATATCAATAAATGGAGCACAGTTCTTTGAATTGTGCTCCATTACTGATGATAGTTCTTTTTTATTTTATTTAACATAATGTTCTTGACAAAATTTAAAATATTTAATTAAATTAAAACATAAGTATGTCATATAAGTTGAAAGAAGGAGAAAAAATTTGAGGGAAGTTGAGATAAAAAAAGAAAAGTATTCTACAAGTAGTGGCTTTGTTTTGCCCTATACAGCTTATATTAAAGAAGATATAGATGATGATATGATTGGTAAGTCAAAAAAATATGGTTATGCAGAAGTTTCATGGTTAAGAAAGAATTTTCAAAATGAAAATTTTTCATTAGGTGAACTTTACTTTAAAGACTTTAAGATTAAAGATTTTGAGTTTTTGAGCCAAGACACAGAAACAAAAACCATAACAAATTTCTTGGGTGAGAATTGCTTTTTTGATGGTAGAACAGATTTTGGCAATGGGGTTTTTACTGGTAAAAGATTTTCCCTTTCTAACTCAATATTTGTAGATGAAAAAGTGAGTTTTTCTAATAGTGTTTTCAATGTCGATATAATGGATATGAATAATATTATATTCGGCAAAGGCGTAAAAGATTTTTCTTCTTGTAGATTTAATGGTGGTGAAATTAACTTTCATGGTGTTAGCTTCGCTGAAGGAACTCTGGATTTTAAGGTTGTAAGAATTGCAAATGCAAGAATATCTTTTAGTGGATCAGTATTTGATGATGGATATATTGATTTTTCATTTTCCTCCTTTAGTCAAGAAGGAATAGATTTTAGTGGTGTACAGTTTTCAGACTTGGAAATAATTTTTAGAAATTCAAATTTTAATAATGGAAATATTCTTTTTTTTGGTACAACATTTGGAAAAGGCCAGATTTCTTTTGGTGGTGCTAAAATGGGAAATGCTAGTGTTGATTTTAGTTATAGTAAATATAGTGATTGTGAAATCAGATTTAGACACACGGATTTTGGATTTGGAAATCTAAATTTCAACAATTTAGTAATGGAAAAAGGTAAAATGATTTTTGAATCAAATGAATTTAAGGGAAAAAAACTTTCATTTGCTAATAGCGTTATTAATGAATTGAATTTTGATGCCTGCAATTTTATAGAACATGTTGATATGTCTGTTGAGTGTGTTGAAAAACTTATTGTGAATAACTGTATAATTGAAAAAACATTTGATTTAGCCTCATCTTATAATAGAAATGTATGTATAAAACAAATATACTTTCTTCACACGAAAAATCTTGGTCAAATTGATATAGACTGGTCAAATAATGATGTTCTAAATATGATTAACTCACAAGGTGATGCAACAAATTTTCAAGATAAGGCAAATCAATTTCGTTTGTTAAAAGAAAACTTCAGAAATCTGGGAAGATATAATGACGAAGATGCTGCTTATTTGGCTTTTAAAAGATGTGAAAGCAAATCTATTATTCATGACGAATATGTCGGTAATGAAAAGAAAAGAAATTTCAACAGAACATTACAAAAGATTATTTATCCATTTAAAATTTTAATATTAGATTATATAGGGCAATATGCTACTAATCCTTTTAGAATTATAGGTGCAATGTTTATTTCAATTGTTTTTTTTGCGCTATTGTATATAATGCCTTTTGTTGTGATACAGGGAGAAAAAGAACTATTTGAAGCAGTTAATAGTTCTTTTGTTAATGCGCTCACAAAAGCTTTATATCATAGTATAGCAACTAATTTTACTATAGGCTATGGTGATGTAAATCCAGGTAACTTTGCAGCAATGATTTTGTCAGGTGTTCAAGGTTTTTTAGGTTTGTTTTTTATGAGTTATTTTACAGTTGCATTTGTGAGAAAAATACTTAGATGAAATTTTTATTTTTTCTTTTTTAATAAGAAAGTCATTAAAATTAACTGATATATAATGATGAGCCCTAGGGTGATTAATGTTAAATTTAAAGATTTACCTGCAATACTAACCAATACTAACATAGGGGCTCCAAAAGCTATTGCAAAGCTACTACCTAATATAAGGTTGTTTGCTGCTGGAGTTTTAAACTGTGGGTCTACCTCTCTTAAGAGAAGAACACCTGAACTTATTGTTCCAGTCATTGTACCAAAAAGTGACATAAAAGCAGCATCAGGATATTCTGGATAAACGAATTTACACATAAATCTAAGATAAATTAATGTAGTGATTCCACCTATAATAATCATAATTATATATGGTAACCATAATCCCTTTAAATTACTTATATTAATAGAGGCGATACCACATACAATCATTAAGTCAAAAGCAAGTCCTGACATTCTAGAAAGAAGATAATTATTTTGATACTGCCTTTTCATGATTTTTGTTTTCTTAAGACCTTTCATTATTCCTTTTAATATCATTGCCATCAATGATCCTAAGACAAAGTTGAATCCCCATAAAATTGATGAAACAGTTTCAGCAAGTCCTGGAGCAAACATTTTAAGAACGGTTACAATTCCAAGGGTTAATAAGAAGCTGGCAAAATATACGATTAAAACAAGTGCAAGTTGTATTGATAACCTATCCATTGATTCTGAAACAGGTATTTCATTTTCATCTTCAAGTACTGAAGTTGTTATAGAACCAGAAATTTTTTCGTTTTTTAGTTTTTGTTTTTTAGTTCTTAAAATTATATTAGCAAAAATAACTCCTACGATACAGGCACATAGATAACCAGCCGCAGAAATGGAGAGAGCAAAAGAGCGTCCACCTAAAAATCCCAATGCTTCATACATTGAACCAATGTTATTGGCCTGACCTGGCCCTTGACCATAACCCATTGGTAATAGAATTCCGGCTGATGCAAATAGATCTGGCATAAGTGTATACATTAGACCTAGGGATATGAGTAAGCCAAAGAAACCCTGTATCATATATGTACTGGCTATTAAAGCACCACTTTTAGCTCCAGTTAATCCGGTAGTTTTGTTTGAATCACCTTTTTTTGTGTGCTGCAATGTTAAGGCTATAAAACCAATAGCTATACCATGATATGTGATAGATTCTAAAATTTGTGTGTCTATTGGGATTATGCCTGAGCTTTTTATTCCCAAAAGAATAAATCCGCCAAGTACAGCTGTAGGAATAAGTGCTTTTTCAATAAAAGGGAGTTTCCTTCTTAAAAAGTGAGCAAATAATAAAATAACAGCAATAATACCTAATTGAATAATAAAATTCCAAAGTTCAACATTTGTATTTGAGTAGTCCATGATTAGATCCCCTTCTTTAAATATTTAAATATAGAGTAGTATTTTCTAGCGCAAAATATATCCTGTGATTTTAATTCAAAATAATCTTTTCCGGAAGAAAACACTAGCTTTTCTCTTCCGTGTATAGCTATTTCAGAAATAGAAGTGATTGGTTTTTCCCATTCGCCTATAACGATTCTATCAGAAAACAGTATCAATTTACCTTTTGTTATTAATGTTTCCTCATGATTAAAGTTGATTTTATATAGGCTTATGTTTTCGTCAGAAAAAATAGGTGTATTGCTAGGTGTAAAGATAAGCCCTTTAAGCTGTTCTTCCTGCCATTTATCCCATTCTAATACTGTGTTAAAAGGAAGATTTTTACCTACCAGCATACCATATTCGTCATATACCGCAGTTAGTCCACATTCGCAAAAGAACATATCTTTATCACTTTTTAATGTGGAAATCTTATTACATTTTGGACATATATATAATGCAGTTTCAAGCCTTTGAGCAAGTTTTGTACCAACATATCTGATTTGTTTTTCTTCTTGTGTGTAATAAGCATCTTCATATAAATCTATTGCTAAAACAGAATTTATTTCATCGTCTGTCATTTGTTTTATTTTATCTGGATCGTAAGTATTCACTAAAGAACCTGTAATACTTCCTTTTCTAAAACTATCACTCCATCTAGGGCTTGAAAAATATCCGCCACTAAACTTATAAGTTACAAGGGTTGCTCCAAGAGCAGAGCAGGATCTTATTAGTTTTGCTGTTGTTGGATGGATTTCACATGTTTCACCGTTGAAAGATGTATTTCCTTCGGCGAAAAGACATACATTATAGCCTTTTTTCAAAGTTTTCATTATTCTCATAATACAAGCAGGATCATTGAATCCTTTATGTTTAATAATAGGGTCAAATAAATATTTTATAAATTTTGAAGCCAAACCCATTCTAAGTACATGTTCACCCGCCACATAGTAAACATGGTTTGTAAATGAACATCCTAAAAATACAGGATCAGGATTTGTATTATGGTTTGAAATTATTAACAAGGGTTCTTTTAAAAAAGGAATTCGCTCAGTGAAAAAATGATATTTCCACCTAACAAATAATGAGACTGGGGGTTTAAAAAACTTAAAAAAACGAAGTTGTCTTCTGTGGTTTTTATCCATTATTATTAAATCTCCAATAGTTTATTTTATATAGTTAATATTATACAAATTATTAATAAAAGTCAAAAAAAAAATCCAAAAAATAGCTTTTTTATTTTATGAAATATGTTACAATATATTTGTATTTTTTTGTTTTAGAGGAGGGGAAATTGGAATCAACAGACATCAAAATGAAAAATGATAGAAACAAGCGAATCAGAAGAATGAAAAAGGCAATAATAATTACAGGCATTATGCTTGTTGTGATTCCGATAATTTTATGTATTTTCCTATTTGTTAAAATGAATAAACTCCAAAACAAACTAGATTCCCTTTTAGAACTAAAGCAAAGTGGAGAAATAATACTTACCCAGAATGAAGCGGGAGAAGATAAGTTTGTATATGTTGACTCAAAAGTATTGACTAATTCAAATACTATCGTTGAAGAACCAGATATAGTTAAAGAAGAAAAAGTTGTTTACTTAACTTTTGATGATGGACCAAGTGTATATACAGATGATATTATAGATGTATTAAATTCATATCAAGTAAATGGTACTTTTTTTGTGGTTGGTAAAGAAGATAGCAACTCAATAGAATTATATGAAGAAATAATAAATAATGGCAATTCATTAGGTATTCATACTTATAGCCATGAATTTTCAAATGTTTATTCCTCAGTTGAAAATTTTTCCAATGAAATATTAAGTTTAAAAGAAGTTTTGTATGATAGTACAGGTGTAAATATAAATTTATTTAGATTTCCAGGAGGTAGCAGCTCGCCAGCTCTTTATTCATATGGCTGTGAACCCAAGGAGTTTATAGAGTACCTTAATTCGGAGGGTTATGTTTATTTTGACTGGAATGTCTCTAGTGGAGATGGGGCAGCAAAAACATTAACTACAAAAAAAATTGTTTCTAATGTATTAGATGGGGTAGAAGGTAAGTCTGTGTCAGTTGTTTTAATGCATGATTCGCCAGCAAAAGAAACTACATTAGAAGCTCTTCCGATAATTATAGATTCACTGTTAAAAAGTGGTTATGAGATAAAACCACTAACTGAAAATGTGGATCCAGTACAACATATATCGTCAGAAGTAAATTAAACTTTTAGGAGGAAAAGAAATGAGTTTTTTTAAAGAATTCAAAGATGATTTATCACAGGCTGTGAATGAGTTGGTTGATGAGGGAACAGAAAGTGCGGATAATATTGTAGTAAATACATTAGATGATACAGATGATTCTGCAAAGGATGTTAAAAAAGAAGAAGAAGTTTCTAAAGAGGATAATTTAAAAGAGGAAAAAGAGGAGAAAAAAGTGAGTGAATTAAACAGGTCTAAAGAAGTATCAGAAGAAGTTACTGAAATTACCCAAGGGACAAGACTTGAAGGAAACATTAGCTCAAACGGTTCAATAAACCTAAATGGAAAAATAAAAGGGGATATTGAATGTAATGGTAAATTAAATATAAGTGGTGAAATTACTGGTAATTCAAATGCAGGAGAAATTTTTACCAATAATGCAAAAGTAAGTGGAGATGTTACTAGTGAAGGAAGTATAAAAGTAGGACATGGAACAGTTATAATAGGTAATGTCTATGCAACATCTGCAGTTTTAGCTGGTGCTGTAAAAGGAGATGTAGATGTTAAAGGACCTGTTATACTAGATGGAACAGCTATAATTCAAGGGAATATTAAATCCCGTTCTGTTCAAATTAATAATGGAGCAGTTATAGAAGGCTTTTGTTCACAGTGTTATGCAGAAGTTGATTATGATAAATTATTTGATGATACATTTACAAAAGAATAAAGACATAAAAAAGAGGTTGATATGAAAAAATTTAAAAGAGTGTTAATTAAATTGAGTGGAGAAGCATTAGCTGGTGAAGAGGGCACAGGCTTTGATGAAAATGTAGTTGCAGATGTTGCTAAACAAATCAAAGTGCTTTCTGATAAAGGGATTCAAATTGGAATTGTTATTGGTGGTGGAAATTTTTGGAGAGGTCGAACTGAAAGAAAAATAGACAGGACTAAATCAGATTCAATTGGAATGCTTGCGACAGTTATGAACTGCATATATGTTTCAGAATTTTTCAGAACTGAAGGAATGAAAACTCAAGTTATGACACCTTTTGAATGTGGAACATTTACAAGCCTGTTCTCAAAAGACAAGGCAGTTAATAGCTTTGAAAAAGGTGAGGTAGTTTTTTTTGCAGGAGGAACAGGTCATCCATATTTTTCAACGGATGTAACAATGGTTCTTCGTGCAATAGAAATAGATGCAGATTGTATATTTGCTGCAAAATCAATAGATGGCGTTTACGATTCTGATCCAAATAAAAATCCAAATGCTGTTAAATATGACGAATTACATATTCAGGAAGCAGTAGACAAAAAGCTTGGGGTTATTGATTTAGCAGCTTCAGTCTTATGTATGGAAAATACGATGCCAATGTATATATTTGGACTCAATGAAAAAAACAGCATAGTTAGCAGTGTGAGTGGAGACTTTAAAGGAACAAAAATAATTGTTTGATAATTATGACGAAAGGGAAATTTTATAATGGAAGAAAAATTAATGATTTTTGATGAAAAAATGTTAAAAGCAGAGGAGCACTTGCATAGTGAGTTTGCAACAATCAGGGCAGGTAGAGCTAATCCTCATGTATTAGATAAGATAAATGTGGATTATTATGGAACACCTACACCTATTCAGCAGGTAGCTAATGTTTCAATACCAGAGCCTAGAATGATTCAAATACAGCCTTGGGAAAAAACAATGATTAAAGAAATTGAAAAAGCAATACTGGCTTCAGATTTAGGAATTACTCCTTCAAATGATGGTTCAGTAATTAGACTTGTTTTTCCAGAGTTAACAGAAGAAAGAAGAAAAGAGCTTGTTAAGGATGTAAAGAAAAAAGGTGAAGATGCAAAAGTTGCTATTAGAAATATCAGAAGAGATGCCAACGATGCATTTAAAAAGCAAAGTAAAAACAATGAAATATCAGAAGATGATTTAAAGCATTTAGAAAATGAAGTGCAAAAAACTACTGATAAGTATATTACAGATATTGATAAGGCTGTAGAAGCAAAATCAAAAGATATACTTACTGTATAGAATTGTCCATAACAGCAAGGGCAGAGCAGAAATAGCTTTATGCCCTTGTTTTATATAACAAAGGTTTATTTAATTTACCTATTTCAGAAAGGAATAGAAAAATGAAAATACCAGAGCATGTAGCCCTGATTTTAGACGGAAATGGTAGATGGGCAAAAAAAAGGTTGATGCCCAGAACTTATGGCCATTCACAAGGGGCTAAGAATGTCGAAAAAATTTGTGATGATGCTTATGAATTAGGAATAAAATACATAACAGTATATGCTTTTTCAACAGAAAACTGGAAAAGACCTAAGGATGAAGTAGAAACAATAATGGACCTTCTTAAAAACTACCTTAAAGATTATTTAAAGAAAATCAAAACTAATAACATGGTTTTTAGGGTAATAGGTGACAGAACACCTTTAAGAGTAGATATAGTTAAAGATATTGAAGAACTTGAAGAAGCGTCAAAAACAAATACAGGACTTAATTTTACAATTGCTATTAATTATGGAAGTAGGGATGAAATTGTAAGAGCGGTAAAAAGTGTAGTTAGTGATGTTAATGATGGATGCTTAGATATTGATAAGCTTGATGAAAATAGTTTTTCTGAATATTTAGATACAAAAGATTTACCAGATCCAGATTTAGTTATTCGAACAAGTGGAGAGCTTAGGCTTTCAAATTATTTACTATGGCAATTAGCATACTCCGAATTTTACTTTACAAATACTTTATGGCCAGACTTTGATAAAAAAGAGTTAATAAAGGCTATAGAAAAATATAATAGTAGAGATAGAAGATTTGGGAAAATTAAGGAGGATACTCTTAAATGAGCAAACTTATAAACAAATCTTTCCTGACTAGAACATTGAGCGGAGCTTTATTAATTTTAATAATATTAATTGCTTTTATTTTTGGGGGAGATATACTTTTAGGATTTACATTTTTAATTTCAATTATTGGATTTTATGAAATTTGTAAAATATTTAATATTGAATTCAAACCATTAGGGATAGTTGGATATATAGGAACTATTGTATATTATTTTATGATGAGATTTGGTTTTGAAAAGTATCTTATGGCTTTTATAGTTTTATATTTAATGGCATTATTAATTGTTTTTGTTATTAGATTTCCAAGATATAAAACAGATCAAGTTACTATGGCCCTATTTGGAATGATTTATACCGTGATTATGCTTTCGTATATATATAGAATTAGAGAAATGGAAAGTGGAGCATACCTTGTATGGCTAATTATATTATGTTCCTGGGGATGTGATACATTTGCATATCTTGTTGGAATGACAATAGGTAAACACAAATTGGCACCTGTATTAAGCCCTAAAAAATCAATAGAAGGTTCTATTGGTGGAGTGGTTGCATCTATTATTCTTGGAGTGGTTTATACATATATTTTCAGAGAGCACTTTACAATGTTTAATAATCCGATGCTGTGTGTTGGTATAATATGTGGAGTTACATCTATTATCTCTCAGTTAGGAGATTTAGCAGCATCAGGAATTAAAAGAAATTATGATATTAAAGATTATGGTAAGTTGATTCCAGGTCACGGAGGAGTTTTAGACAGATTTGATAGTGTTATTTTTACATCTCCAGTGATTTTTTTCTTTATTATCAATATGATGAGGTAAATAAATGAAGAAAATTTCAATTCTAGGGTCTACTGGGTCCATTGGAACTCAGACTTTGGATATTGTTAGAAATAATAAAGATTTATGTGTAGTATCTTTAGCCGCAAACTCAAATATAGAATTACTTGAAAAACAGGTTCGGGAATTTTCTCCCGAATTGGTTTGCGTATATGAAAAAGATAAAGCAAAAGTATTAAAAGAAAGAATTTCAGATATTAAAGTAAAAGTTGTAAGTGGTATGGAGGGCTTAATAGAGGCTGCTATTTATGGTGAGTCACAGATAGTTGTTACTGCTTTTGTAGGGATGATTGGAATTAGACCTACAATAGAAGCAATAAAATCTGGAAAAGATATTGCTTTAGCAAATAAGGAAACGCTAGTTACTGCGGGGCATATAATCATGCCTCTAGTTAATGAATATAAGGTTAAAATCTTACCTGTTGATAGTGAACATAGTGCAATATTTCAGTCTTTAAATGGTGAGAATACTAGTCAAATCAGCAAAATATTACTTACTGCTTCTGGGGGACCATTTAGAGGTTTTACTTATGACCAACTAAAAAATGTTAAACTTGAGGATGCCTTAAAGCATCCAAACTGGGAAATGGGTAGAAAAATAACCATTGATTCTGCAACAATGGTAAATAAAGGTTTAGAAGTAATAGAAGCAAAATGGTTATTTGATATAGAGGTAGATAAAATTGAAGTGGTTGTGCAACCAGAAAGTCTTATACATTCTATGGTTGAATTTGTAGATGGTGGAATTATGGCACAGTTAGGAACGCCTGATATGCGATTACCAATTCAGTATGCAATTTTTTACCCAGAAAGAAGAGCTTTAAAAGGTGACAGGATAAGTTTTTCAGATATAAGAAAAATAAATTTTGAAAAACCAGATATAGAGACATTTAAATCATTAAAGTTTGCTTATCATGCAGCAAAAACAGGAGGATCTTTACCAGTTGTTTTAAATGCAGCAAATGAACTGGCAGTTAAAAAATTTTTAGAAAAAAGTATCAGATTTTTAGATATTTATAATATTATAGAATATTGTATGGACAAACATTCTATAATTAAGAACCCTTCTGTTGAAGAAATATTAGAAATAGAAAACGAAACATATAAAATTATTGAGAGTAGATGGTAGTGTATGAAAATTATTATTGCGATTATTATATTTAGCATACTTATATTGATTCACGAACTTGGACATTTTTTTCTGGCTAAGAAAAATAACGTCAGAGTTGTAGAATTTTCTTTGGGATTTGGTCCAAGAATTTTAAGTTTTAAAAAAGGAGAAACCAGGTATTCATGGAAGCTTGTTCCCTTTGGTGGATCATGTGCTATGCAGGGAGAAGATGAAGAAGATAAAGAGGGAGAGGATATCGAAAAATCTTTTAACTCAAAATCAGTATGGGCAAGAATGTCTATAATCCTTGCTGGACCAATATTTAATTTTTTGTTAGCCTTAGCATTATCAGTTGTTGTAACAGGTTTTGCTGGTTATGATCCTGCGACTGTAACATATGTTGATGAAGGTTCGGCAGCTTATGAAGCAGGCTTAAGAGAAGGAGATTTAATTACCAAATATAATAATAACAATATTTCTTTTGGGCGTGAATTAACAGTTGAAGAATATATTAATCCAATGGGAGAAGACCCAGTTGAAATAACTTATGAAAGAAATGGGGAAGAAACCACTGTTAATATAATACCAGATGATTCAAAATGGTATGCAATAGGGCTTCAATATTATGTATCAGAAGAGACTAGTGCCCAGATAGATATTTTAACAGTTGGAGGTCCACTTGAACTGGCGGGAGCTATGCAAGGAGATGAAATAGTTTCTATTAACGGAGTTTCACTTGAAACTGCACAGGATTTATATGACTATTTTGAGCAAAATCCTTTGTCAGAAGAAAAAGTTGATTTATTATTACAGAGAGATGGAGAACAAATAGAAATCAGCGTTGTACCTGTTAAATATACCTCTAAGACTATTGGGATAGGATATAATACTGCCAGGATTAAAACTTCTCCATTAAATGTATTAAAATATAGCTTTAAAGAAATGGGATTTGAAATAGAAATAGTTGTTAAAAGTTTAGGTATGTTATTTACAGGTCAGGTATCTACTAATGATATTTCAGGTCCTGTTGGAATAGTAAACATTATTGGTCAGACATATGAAAGTACCATAACTGATGGATGGTTTGTTACTTTTATAAGCCTTTCTATTTTAGTTATAATGTTAAGCTCAAATTTAGGAGTTATAAACTTGCTACCAATACCTGCAGTAGATGGTGGCAGAATAATTTTCTTGATAATAGAAGCAATTAGAGGAAAACCAATTTCAAAAAGCAAAGAAGGTATGGTTCACTTCATTGGTATGGTGATACTTATGATTTTAATGGTTCTAATATTATTTAATGATATTAGAAACCTATAATGGAGGTCTATATGCACAGACATAATACCAAGACAATAAAAATCGGAAATAAAATTATAGGTGGGAATAACCCTATATTAATACAGTCAATGACAAACACAAAAACTGATGATATTGATAAAACAGTAAAACAGATTTTTGAATTAGAAAGTGCTGGGTGCGAAATAATAAGATGTGCTGTTCCAGATATTAATTCAGCAAAAGCACTAAAAGAAATTAAGAGTAATATCAATATACCCCTTGTTGCAGATATTCATTTCGATTATAAATTGGCAATAGCATCTATGGAAAATGGTGCAGATAAAATTAGGATTAATCCAGGCAATATTGGTGGAAAAGAAAAACTTACTGAAGTGGTAAAGGTTGCCAAGGAGAGAAATATACCTATTAGAGTAGGGGTTAATTCTGGATCTTTAGAAAAAAATATTTTAGAAAAATATAAAAAAGTAACAGCCCAGGGACTTGTTGAAAGTGCTTTAGATAAAATTAAAATGATAGAGGATTGTGCTTACGATAATATTGTCGTAAGCATAAAATCATCTGATGTACCTATGAGTATTGAAGCACATGATTTAATAGCAAATAAAATGAACTATCCAGTACATATTGGAATTACAGAATCAGGAACAGTATTAACAGGAAGTATTAAATCAGCAGTAGGATTAGGAATAATTCTTTATAAAGGGATTGGAGATACCATAAGAGTTTCTCTCACAGGAAATCCAGTTGAAGAAATAAAAGCTGCTAAAAAAATACTGAGCACTTTAAATTTACGAAAAGGTGGAATAAATGTTGTTTCTTGCCCAACATGTGGAAGAACACAGATTAATTTGATAGAACTAGCGAATAAAGTTGAAACAATGGTCCAGAGTTATGATTTGGATATAAATGTTGCTGTTATGGGATGTGCAGTAAATGGTCCAGGAGAAGCTAGAGAAGCTGATATTGGAATAGCTGGAGGTAAAGGTGAAGGACTTCTTATAAAAAAAGGAGAAATCATAAAGAAAATGCCAGAAAATGAGCTATTAGCGGCTTTGAAATTTGAACTTGATAATTGGAATTAGGAAGGTTGAGCTTTAAATGAATGGAAATGATTTTTTCTCTGTTTTTACAACTTTAAAGGTTAATAATGAATTAGAAAAACTCTTTGCAAATGTTTTGGTTACTAAAATCACCAGAAATCAAGCAAAGGGTTTTGTTAGTATTTACATAGAAAGTAACATATTAATAACAAAAAATCACATTATAGATATGGAAAATGAAATCAAAAAACTAATCTTTAATGACTCTAATATAAGCTTAAATATAATTGAAAGCTTTAAACTTGATGAAAAATATAATATGCAAGAAGTATTAAATGATTATATCGACAGTATTTTATATGAGATGAAAATTAATTCTCCTTATGAACATGCTTTTTTAAGAAATTCAAAATTTGAATTTATAAATCAAAATACTTTAAAAATCATTTCAGGAGATTTGGTTATATCAAGAGATAAAGCACCAAAGGTAAAAAAAATCATTGAAGATATATATAGGTTAAGATTTTCTAAAGAAATAGAAGTTTTTTTTGAATATGAAAAAGTTGAAAGAAAGAAAAAAGAAGATTTACAAAGTTATATTAAAATAGAACCAGAAAAAACAAAAAAGGTGGTTAAGCCTGCTACTCAACCAAAAGGACCTGCATCTTTGATTCATGGTAGAGATTTTAAAGGCATTTCAATTAGCCTTTCAGAGCCTTTCGAAGAAATGCAAACGATAATCGTTTCAGGTCAGGTATTGAATACAGATATTATTAAGATAAAAGATGGCAGAGTTATTATGTCTTTCATAGTTACTGATTTTTCTGATAGCATTAAAGCAAAATTGTTTTTACAGGATGAAGAATATCAAAAAATTTCGGAAAAATTAAAAGAAGGAGTATTCATAAGTTTAAAAGGAAAAACTAAATATGATGACTTTGAAAAGAGTATAGTAATTAGTCCTGTGTACGGTATTTTATTAATTGATGATTTTAGAAGAAAAAGAGAAGATGATTATGAACACAAGAGAGTAGAGCTTCATTGTCATACAAAGATAAGTGAAATGGATGGAGTGGTTGAAACTTCTGACATTATAAAAAAGGCGATTTCATGGGGACATAAGGCTATAGCAATAACTGATCATGGTGGATTGCAGGCGTTCTCTGAATCAGATCATGTAATTAAAGATTTAAAATATAAATATAAAGATAAAGGTGAAGATTTTGATTTTAAAGTGATTTATGGCGTTGAGGCATATCTTGTTGATGACTTAGATACTATGGTTAAAAACTCTAAAAATCAGACTTTTTCAGATACTTATGTTGTATTTGATTTGGAAACAACAGGATTTAGAGCGGATAAAAATAAAATCATTGAAATTGGAGCAGTTAAAGTACAGGATGGGAACATCGTTGATACTTTTTCAAGCTTGATAAACCCAAAGGTAAGTATTCCTTTTAGAATTGAAGAATTAACAGGAATAAATAATTCTATGGTTGAAACTTCTCCTCAAATCGAAGAAGTTTTGCCAAAATTTTTAGAATTTATTGGAGATGCAGCACTTGTTGCCCATAATGCAGAATTTGATGTTTCATTTATCGAAAGTAAATCTTTAGAAATGGGAATTAAAAATAAGTTTACGGTACTTGATACTCTAACATTATCTAGAATGCTTATAAAGGATATTAAAAAATTCAAACTTGATACCATAGCAAGGAAATTAGGAGTACCCCTAGAAAATCATCACAGAGCAGTCGATGATGCTACCTGTACCGCTAAAATCTTCTTAAAATTGATAGAAAAACTAAAGGATTTAAATGTAAATTCATTAGACCAGATAAACGAAATGGCAGCTGAAAACAGAGTCGAAATGATAAGGAAAACTTCCACAAATCACGCAATAATTTTAGCAAAAAATGATATTGGAAGGGTGAATTTGTATACACTTGTTTCGAAATCTAATGTAGAATATTTCTACAGAACTCCTAGAATTCCTAAAAGTGAATTTTTAAAACATAGAGAGGGTCTTTTGATTGGTTCAGCCTGTGAAGCAGGAGAACTGTTTCAGGCAGTATATCTAGGTAAATCAGAAGAAAAAATTGAGAAGTTAGTTGACTTTTATGATTATTTAGAAATTCAGCCAACAGGAAACAACATGTTTTTATATAATAAAGGCAATGTTGATAGTGTAGATGATTTAACTGAAATAAATAAAAGAATAGTTAATCTAGGAGAAAAATACAATAAACCAGTTGTAGCAACATGCGATGTCCATTTTTTAAATCCAGAAGATGAAGTTTATAGAAGGGTGATTATGCATGGTAAAGGTTTTAGTGATGCAGATGATCAGGCACCGCTTTATTTTCGTACAACAAAAGAAATGTTAGATGAGTTTAGATATCTTGGTGATGAAAAGGCGAAAGAAGTAGTTATTACAAATACGAATTTAATTAATGATATGATTGAAGAAGTTTCTCCTTTTAGACCAGATAAATGTCCGCCAGTTATAAAGGACTCAGATATAGAGTTAAGACAGATTTGTTATGATAAAGCCAAATCCTTATATGGGGAAGAACTTCCTCAAATAGTTGTGGAAAGACTAGAAAGAGAACTTAATTCTATTATTTCAAATGGATTTGCAGTTATGTATATAATAGCGCAAAAATTAGTTTGGAAATCAAACGAGGATGGATATCTTGTTGGATCAAGGGGATCGGTAGGATCGTCTTTTGTGGCCACAATGGCGGGAATTACAGAAGTTAATCCATTAAAAGCCCACTATTACTGTGCTGATTGTAAGTACTCTGAATTTGAATCTGAAGATATTTTAAAACATGGTTCTATATCAGGATGTGACTTACCAGAAAAAGTTTGTCCTGTTTGCGGAGAAATGTTAAAGAAGGACGGATTTGATATTCCTTTTGAAACATTCCTTGGATTTAAAGGAGACAAAGAACCAGATATTGACCTAAACTTTTCAGGAGACTATCAAAGTAAAGCACATGAATATACAGAAGTTCTTTTTGGAAAAGGACAGACTTTTAGAGCAGGAACGATTTCAAAACTCCAGGAGAAAAATGCACTTGGATATGTGAGAAAATATTTTGAAGAAAAAGAAATTTCAAAAAGAAAATGCGAAATGGAAAGAATCGCAAAAGGTTGCATAGGGATTAAAAAAACTACAGGACAGCATCCAGGTGGTATTATTGTTTTGCCTCATGGTGAGGATATAAATTCATTTACTCCAATACAAAAACCTGCAAATGATATGGAAACCAAAATTATTACTACACAGTTTGATTATCACTCAATAGATCACAATCTTTTAAAACTAGATATACTTGGACATGATGATCCGACTATGATAAAAATGTTAGAAGAACTTACAGGTTTAAATGCTCAAGAAATAACTTTGGATAATAAAGAAGTTATGTCTTTATTTGAAAGCACAAAAGCTTTAAATATAACCCCGCAAGATATTGATGGTTGTCAGCTAGGGGCTTTAGGCCTTCCAGAGTTTGGAACAGATTTTGTTATTCAGATGCTAATGGACACAAAACCTAAAACATTTACAGATTTAGTTAAAATATCAGGTCTTTCACATGGTACGGATGTTTGGCTTTCAAATGCTCAAACATTAATAAAAGAAGGCAAGGCAACCATCTCAACAGCAATATGCACAAGAGATGATATTATGACATATTTAATAGGAATGGGAATAGAGCCAAGTTTAGCGTTTACAATAATGGAAGCAGTAAGAAAAGGAAAAGGCCTCAAACCAGATTGGGAAGAGGAGATGAAGAAAAATAATGTTCCAGAGTGGTACATTTGGTCTTGTAAAAAGATTCAATATATGTTTCCGAAGGCTCATGCTGTAGCCTATGTTATGATGGCCTTTAGAATCGCTTATTTTAAAGTTTTTTTATCCATTAGCATACTATGCTGCTTTTTTCAGTATTAGAGCAACATCATTTGATTATGAAACAATGGGAATGGGGAAAGAAAAATTAAATTATTACTATAATGAGTACAAGAAAAAAAGAAATGAAGATGCATTGTCTCCAAAAGAACAGGATCAGATGAAAGATATGAAAATCGTTCAGGAAATGTATGCAAGGGGATATGATTTTGAGCCAATTGATATTTATACTGCAAAAGCGAAAACATTTCAGATAGTAAATGGAAAATTAATGCCAGCCTTAAATACGATTGAAGGATTAGGTGATAAAGCAGCAGAATCCATAGAAAAAAATGTAACAGGTGAACAATTTTTATCAAAAGAGGACTTTAGAGAAAAAACAAAAATAAGCAAGACCGTGATTGAACTAATGGACAAACTCGGCATGCTTAATGGACTTTCAAATACAAATCAAATATCTTTATTTGACTTATAATTTAATCTGTTATACAGACATACAATTCGGCAATACATACACCAGAGTTTTCTAAAGGCACTCTTAGTGCTTGTATGTCAGATTGAAACTCAAGTTTTGATCCTCTTAAAAATATTGGAGGAGTTATATCGATAAAAATATCTAGGGTGGAAAAAATTGTTGCTGAATTACCCATAATCATATTACACATTTCATTTAAAGCAGAGCAAGCAAGTTCGTCAAGTTTTTCTACAGGCATTCCACCCATCATGTTACTAGCCACTTTTTTGGCATTTTCTTCTTCAAAAACTAGAAGAACCTGACCTTTTATACTACCTGTTAACCCTGCCTGAACAACGAAAATTTCATGAGGGAATACAAGGTCAGAGATGGAAGGCTTTCCTACAGATAACTCCATAGAAGCCATGTTTTTGAACATTTCTACGGTGGCTTTCAAGAAAGGATTAATTAGTTTTACATCTAAAGTTTTTTTCATGTAGTATCACCTCGTAAATTAACTTATTTACATATTATAATACTATTCTCTGTCAATTAGGAACTTTTGTCAAGTGAAAAAGTACTTGCTAAAAATCCTAAAAATTTATATACTTATTTAGTAAAAGGCTCGTTGGTCAAGTGGTCAAGACGCCGCCCTCTCACGGCGGAAACACGGGTTCGATTCCCGTACGAGCTATATTTAAAATAAAAAGCCTAAAACAAAATTTTGTTTTAGGTTTTTTAAATATTTATCCATCCTACAAACAGTACGAGTAAAACTTAGAAAAAGTATACTTTTTGTAGTATAGATAAACTGTTCATACTTTTTGTAGTATAATAAAAAGAGGGTAAATTATAATTATTACTAAATAAATGGGGAGTTAATGTTTTTATTTATTGGGGAGGATTGATTTTGAGTAAAATAATTGATGATTTAGCATTTGAATTAGATATTAAAGTTATTTTGGATATACTTGAAGAAGATTATAATATAAATTTTTATAGCTTTACTGAAAAAAATAGTATTCTAAATAATGTGAAGTTGTTTCATAAAGATTGTGTTTTTGATAATAGATATTTATATGTAATCAAAGCTGAAGATTTTAATGACTTAATAAACATTGATGAAGGACTTACATTTGTTATAGTAGGAGAAGTTTTAACTGATAATAATACTATATCAACAATAATTCTAGAAAAAGAATATAACTATATTCAAGTTTTTGATTTTATCCAAAGTATATATGATAAAGTAAATACGTGGGTAACTAATATTCAAACAGCATTAAATAATGGTAAAAATATCACCTTTTTATGTGAGATAAGTTTATCATTTTTTGGAAATCCAATACTTGTTCATGATGAACAGTTTTATGTGATTTCATGTCCGAAATGGTTACCAGGAATGTCGGTATGTGAAACAGAGCAAAGATCTGGAAGAAAAATGCTTCCCCTATCTACTATTAATGATTTCAAAGTAGATAGAGAGTATAATAAAACATTTAAAACTAAAGGCTCACAAATTTTCCCACCTACACTTTTAGGGTTTCAAGTTTTATATGTAAATTTGAAATTGAATTCAAGATTTGAGGGTAGGTTGTGTATTCATGAATTACAGTCCAAATTAAAATCTATACATTTTATTGGAGCAGAATATTTAGCAAAAATTATAGTTATGCTTATAGGACGCCAGTCATTTTATAGAGACAATTTTTTAAATTCGTATGATGATTTTTTTACAGATGTTCTTCAGGGGAAAAGTTTAAATCAATCTTTTGTTTGTGATAAATTGAATGCTTTAAACTGGGAAATTGATGATAAATATATTGTTTCGAAGCTGGCTTTTGAATACTCAGACTACAAAAATATGTCTACTGAAGGCACCATTAATTATATTGAATCAAATATTGAGGGAAGCTATGCTTTTTTGTATAATACTGATATTGTAATAATAATAAATTTATCTATTGGGAAAAGAAATCGAAATGAATTTTTTTCTCAACTTTCCTATATTCTGAGAGAAGGATTATTTAAAGCAGGAATGAGTAGAGTTTTTAATAATTTTTATGATATAAGAGGATATTATAAGCAAGCTTGTATTGCATATGAATATGGTAAAAAAAGTGATAGTACAGAGTGGTATTTTGAATTTGAAAAGTATGCATTTAACTTTATTTGTGATAATTCATATGGGGAAATGGGTAAGGAATTAATATCTTCTGAAAAAGTACTTACTTTAAAAAAGTACGATGAAAAAAATGAAACATCTTTATATAATACATTATATATTTATCTTAAAATGATAAAAACATAATGAAAACCTCAAGAGAATTGTTTATTCATAGAAGCACTTTATTCTACAGACTTGAGAGAATAAAGAAACTAACAAACATAGATTATGAGGATTTTATTTCACAAATGTATATACTGTTTTCATATTTTTTATTAGAAAATAAGGATTAATATTAAGAAAAGGTGGTCTACGAACACCTTTTTTTAATTTATAGGAAAGTTCTTTCAATACCCTACAATGAGTACGAGTATTAAATAAAAAATATAGATGGTTTGTAGTATGGAAGATTCCAGAAGGTTTTTGTAATATTTTATTGTGATATAAATATTAAGGAGGGAAACAATGAAAGAAGAATTAAGTAAAGCTCTGAAGAGATTTTATGGAGTAGGAGATTTTGGATTTAATCTGATGAGTAGTGTGGAAAGTTATTTTTTCAATTTTTTTCTAACAAATCTTGCAGGTTTTAGTCTAGGTATAGTTGCAATGATTACAACTATAATAACATCTGTTGATGCTGCATTATCATGGGTTTATGGTGCGATAATTAATAGTATCAAACCAAAAAAATGGGGTAGATATAGATCATGGTTACTTTTAGTTCCATGGATGGTTCCTATATTCTATGCTTTTGAGTTTATTAAAATTGGAGATGGAGCACTTTCAATAGTAATAATTATAGTAGCAGCTATTTTAAGTCATATACTTTTTACATTAGCATATGTAGCAAATGTTTCTATGATTAATGTTGCAGGAAAAACTCCAAAACAAAGAATACAATTAGCAGCTACAAGAGGGGCATGGTCGAATTTTTCAAAATAATTTTTTCATATGCAGTTATTCCAGTTGCATGGTTAGGATCTTTAATTAGCGAACAAAATAAATATGGAGCAGTAGCATTTGTTTTCGGTGTGATTTTTGCAGTTTTTTATTATGTTCACTTTAGAATGTTTAAAGGATATGAAGGAGAAGATTCTGAAAGCAAAGAAAATATAGAAGAGAATTTAAAACCAGATAAAACAAAAACTAGTGGTAAAGATCTTTTAAAAGCATTATTTAAAAATCCACCGTTGATTATATTATTAATAGCTGATCTTTCAAAATGGATGTTCAATTTTGTTTTAATGGGTATAGCAGTATATTATTTCACCTATGTAGCTCAAGACAAAGCACTACTAGCTACTTATATACTAATATCAAATATTTTATGTGTAGTTGGTTCATATTTGAGTAAGACAATTGCTAAAAAACTTTCAACAAGAACTACAACAATTACTTGTTTTATAATAATGGCAGCATTATTATTTTTAGCAAGCCTTACATACCAGAATGTATGGCTAGTAATTATATTAATGAGTATTGCTCAATTTGGATATGGAATAGCATATGCATGTACACCAGCACTATATGCAGATACTGTTGTTTATAATGAATGGAAAACAGGAAAAGATGCAACAGGATGGGTTATGGGATTACAAAATATACCACTTAAAATAGCAGTTATGACTAGAGGTATTATAATTACAGCAGTTCTTGCAGCGGCAGCATTTAGTGCGGATATTGATCCTTCAACAGCTTCAGTAGAATTAATGAGAGGTATTTGTAATGGATTATGATAGTGCCAGCAATTACACTAATAGTAGGAGCGTTCTTGCTACTAGTAGGTTTCAGGCTTACTAAGCAGAAAATGGAAAAATACCAAAATGAAATTGCACAAAGAAGCCTATAAGAAGATAGAAGTTTTTCTTTATAGTATTAACTAGGAAAGGAAGTATTTTATGCTTACAGTTAGAGAAAATCTTATTGAGACAATTAATGGTGGAAAACCAGATAGATTTGTTAACCAATACGAGCCTTTTAAATTGATTTTCAATCCATTTAGAGTAAAGAGCGCAAGTCCTCAGTATGGAGAAATGAATATAGTGAATGCTTGGGGAGTGACGAATTCTTGGCCTGAAGGCACACCAGGAAGATTTCCTGTACACACTCCTGAAAAAATTGTAGTTAAAGACATTACCAAATGGAGAGAATATGTAAAAGCACCAAGTGTTAGGTTTAGTGAAGAGGATTGGGAGCCATTCATTAAACAAGCTCAGGAAATTGATAGAAGTGAATATTTTGTTACTGCTTCTGTAATACCAGGAATTTTCGAACAATGTCATTATCTGTGCGAAATTCAACAAACACTAATAAACTTTTATGAAGAACCTGAACACATGAAGGAACTTATAGAATATATTACAGATTGGGAATGTGAACTTGCAGAAGAGATTTGTAAAAATTTAAGACCAGATGCTTTGTTTCACCATGATGATTGGGGTACACAAATTTCAACATTTATTTCACCAGAAATGTTTGAGGAATTTTTGTTACCATCATATAAAAGGCTATATGGATTATATAAATCATTGGGTGTAGAAGTTATTGTACATCACTCAGATTCTTATGCAGCAACTCTTGTTCCATATATGATTGAAATGGGGATAGATATTTGGCAGGGAGTGATTAATACAAATAATATACCTGAACTTATAAAAGAATATGGAGGACAAATTTCTTTTATGGGAGGCATTGACAGTGCAAGCGTAGATTATGAAGGTTGGACAAAAGATGTTATTAGGAAAGAAGTACAAAAAACTTGTGATGAAAATGGTAAACTATTTTTTATTCCGAATGCTTCTCAAGGTTTAAATCTTAGCACATTTCCAGGAGTATATGAAACAATTTCAGAAGAGATAGATAACTACAGCAAGAAAATTTTTATATAAACCTTTTAAACATCTAAAGATATCGGAATCGTTTTTATGATTCCGATATCTTTGTGTTCGCCCAGCATGGGCGAACTCTTACGGGTGAAAGTCCCGAGTGTGCCTTTGTAGTAGGAAACACATAGCCAAGCACAAGGGTGTCCATCGTGAGATGGAATCTGAAGGAAGTGGGAGGCAAACCTCTGGTCTGACGGACAGAAATCACATAAAAGGCAGTTCATAATGGATAAGGTTGCACAACAAACTGAAGTCCAATACTACTGTAATAATTATGAGTTGTAAATGTGGCAGATAGATGGAGGGAAAGAGTTCGCTCTTAACTGGGGAGGTCTCACACCTTGTTCCAAATGCTTGCAGTGATGCAAGAGTGAGATGTGAGAAGTCAGCAGAAGCCATAGTAGTGTTGACATCTAGGGAAACTTAGAAAGAGCGAAGGGCTGAACAATCTTATCAGTTACTAAAATCGTGATTGAGTATCAATGCAACATCAGGTGCGATTACACTCTATGCGAAAGCATATGGCGATGGCAGAGATACCACGAGAAGAATGGAGGTAGCGAATGTGAAAACTGATAGTTTATTGGAGCAGATACTGAGTTCAGAAAATCTGAATGAAGCATTTCTGCAAGTCAAACGAAATAAAGGTGCCGAGGGAGTTGATGGAATGAAAGTTAGTGAACTTGGTGAACATTTAAAAGCGAATGGCGATAAAATCAAGGAACAAATAAGAAACAGGAATTATAAACCTCAACCTGTAAGGCGAGTAGAAATACCAAAAGCTGATGGTGGGGTAAGAAACTTAGGAGTTCCAACAGTAACAGACAGGTTTATCCAACAGGCAGTTGCAAGGGTTTTAACACCAATCTATGAAGAACAGTTTCAGTAAGCGGAGTGATGTTAGATGATGAATATAAAGATACTGTCATCGGAACACCACAAGGTGGAAACCTCTCCCCGTTATTAAGCAATATAATGCTTAATGAATTAGATAAAGAACTGGAGGCTAGAGGACTGAACTTTGTGAGGTATGCCGACGACTGTATCATACTAACAAAAAGTGAAAAGTCAGCAAATAGAGTAATGAGAAGCATTACAAAGTTTCTGGAAGAAAAACTTGGACTAAAAGTGAACATTACAAAGAGTAAAGTTGACAGACCAGGTGGAATTAAATATTTAGGTTTCGGCTTCTATTGGGATATACTGAGCCATCAGTTCAAAGCAAAACCACATCAGATATCAGTTAGGAAACTGAAAGAAAAGTTGAAGCAAATCACTTCAAGAAGCTGGGGAGTCAGCACTTCGTACAGAATGTTAAAACTCAAACAGTTAATTGTCGGATGGCTAAACTACTTTAAAATCGGTCAAATGAAAACCCTTTGCAGAGAACTGGACCAACACTTAAGATTTCGTTTGAGAATTGTGCATATGGAAGCAGTGGAAAAAGGTCAGAACAAAATATAAGAACTTACAGAAACTCGGAATTCCAAAAGAAAAAGCATGGGAATGGGCAAATACCAGAAAAGGTTATGCCAGAGTTGCAAGGTCATATATACTCTGTATAGCGATTACTAATGAAAGGCTAAAGAAATTTGGTCTAGTATCGCTACTAGACCAATATCAGTTGGTACACATTTAGTTATAAGATTGAACCGCCGTGTACCGAACGGTATGCACGGTGGTGTGAGAGGTCGGTAGGTAAACTAATTATCTACCTCCTACTCGATTTTGTTAAAAACTTTATAAGCCAAGTAGACAAGTATTAAAATAAAATGTAATATATTAGAATATTATGTTAAGAGGTGCAATATGAATGAGAAAGAAATAAAGATTATCACAGCATGTATAGTTGTTTATTTTTTTATAAATATTTTTTCCTTTGTTTTTTACGGAATGGATAAAAAGCGAGCAGAAAAAAGGTTATATAGAGTTTCTGAAAATAAATTAATAGGATTATCATTTCTTGGACCTTTTGGAGCATTTGTTGCAATGAAGTTTTTTAGGCACAAGACTAAAAGACGAAAATTTAAAATAGTAATACCTTTATTTATAGTTTTACATATTGTTTGTATAAGTATATATTATTTATAAATTAATATCAGATCTAGTTTAAAAAATGTAGTGACATAACAATCATTATTAGAAAGCTAATTAGGATAGAAGTGGTTGTAGCAAAACTTGATTTTCCAGTATCACCACCGCATTTATCAACGAATACAGCAGCCAGAGAACCTATTGGTGCAAATACAATTATTGATAAAATCTGACGAGTTTCCAGAGAAAAAGGAGTTAAAAAGTATACTAATAAAGAAGCACATACACTAAAGCCGATTCTTAGAGAAACTAATCTAAAAACATCCTTAAAGAAAGTTCTTTCAGCATTAAAATCAAACATAAGACCAATCATAAAACATTGCTAGAAAAGGATTAGCGGCTGATATTGGTGATAAGAAAGTTGCTATAGTTTCAGGAACTCTTATATTTAAGAAAATCATAATGACCATTATGATGTATACATCTAGTGGGGTTGATAGGAAAAATCTTTTAGCAGTTAATTTCATAAGATAACCTATTGATTGCTTTTTCTCGCCAGTATCAAGTCCTAGCATAGTACATGTTAACGCATATGATCCTCCAGACATTAATATAGCATTACCAATATCAAACATAACACATAAAATAGTACCATAAGCTCCAAAAAATGAAGTCATTACTGGTAGAGCAAATCCACCAATATTATGACCACTTAAATTTAGCATATAAAATATTCTGTTGTTTACTGTGGATTTTTTAGTTACAAAAAACATTATCAATAGAGGAACGATACTTGCTAAAAAACCTATAGGTATTAAAAGAAGCAAAGAAGAATCATGCTCATAGTCTGCAAAGCTTGATATAATTGCGGCAGGTAATGTGAAGTTCATAACTATTTTTGAGAGGATTTTACCATCTCCATTTTTAAACATTCCAGCTTTTTTTAAGATTGCAGCTAAAAAAATTATGATTATATATATTATTGGTTTGAAGATTACACTCATTGTATTTAGATCTCTTTTCTTAAAACTATTGCTTTATAATAACAGAATTTTTGTAAAAAGCAAATAGAAAATAAGAGTACCTCGACATGAGATACTCTTATTAACAAGTTGTTATTCACTTTCCAGTTTGGATGTAAATTCTTCTGCTTCTTTTTCTGTCATATAATCTCTATTAAACTTATGTTCTTTTATGAATAAAACCAGAATTACATTTATAACAGCTGCAATTGCAGCGATTAGATAAGAATATCTTAGACTACCGGTTGCATTTAATACATTTCCATTAATTAAAAATCCAAATGATGAAACCAAAGCCTGGATAGGAAACAATACACTATTTACCTTTTCAAAACCATGTCTTCCAAAAACAGCAGCAGGCAGAGAAGTGGTGAAGTTTGCAGAACCACCAAGACAAATTGCAAACATAACAAGAAAAACATATACCATAGAAATGTTATTTGTGAAATTAAGCATTAAAGCTAGAGTGTACCAAATACCAAAAATAATCATTGTTCTTTTAGTACCTAACTTTTGGTCCATAAAGCCGATTAACCATGAACCAATGAGACCAGCAAAAGCAAGAATAGTCATTATGGTTGTTGCTTGCAATTGTGAGAAACCAACTTCCATGTTTCTAACTACCAATTGAGTGATGATAATAGTTGATACAAGTTGAAAACCACCAGATGTTATAGCAACTAACCAGAAGTCTTTTCTTTTAAAAAGTCTTTTTACTGTCCAACCACCACTTGTATCTATATTTTCATGAAAATATTCTTTATTAAAAATCTCTTCAGATACATTATCAGGATAAATTCCTCTTTCTTTTGGAGTATTCCTTATAAAAGCGAGTCCAAATATAGCTAAAACAACTACTAATATTGCAGGTAAAATAACAGCGTTTGTAACACCCAATCTTGCAACTAAAAATGTAATAAGAGGTACAAAGAAACCAGTAGCCAAGTTATGTCCCATCGTTGTATAACCCATAACGATACCTTTTTTCTTTGGAAACCACTGTGCCACAAGGGAACCGCCGGCAATGTACCCAGCACTCATCGCACCTGTTGTTGTTATGCAAAGTGAAACAGCATACATTAAAAGACTTGTAGCATTACCCATTCCAAAGTAGCCAACGCCTGCTAAAATTAGACATATAAATGAAACATACCTGGCACCAATCTTTCTATTTAGCGCACCAAAAACAAAAAAGAATATTACGGCTACAAAGGCTGCCACAGTACCCATACTAATAACAGTACCAGGTGCAATTCCGAGCCTGACAGCTACAGCTGGAGCTACGACATTTGTACTGTCATTTACCATACCAGCATAAAACCAGAACATTAAAAGACAAAATATTATTGTTCCCCAACCTTTTCCAAATTTAAATAATTGATTTTTTTTACTCATAAAGCCCTCCTTATTTTTTAAGAATATATAGTTTTACTTATTTTTTTAATTTCATCAATCATTACAGGAAGCCACCATCCACCCCACGGTAAAGGCATTGGCATATAATTGCCACCCTTTGAATTTTCAGTTACTTCCTTTCTAATAATTTCTCGTACTTTTTCTTCAGTAAGTGTTCCTCCAAGACTTTCAGATTCAAAGGTCTGGTATCTAGGAGTGGTGTGAAAAGCTAGTTTATTATTTGTAAGTTCTTTTAGTTTAGGAATGTTATTTATTTCCTGACCTTGCCATGAGTCAATTCCTATTTCGACAAATTCTGGCACAATAGGTTCAATGAATCCACAACTATGTAATTCAAAAATCATACCTAATTCATGAGTTTTTTCAATCATTGTTTTCATGTATGGCTTTATTAGTTCTCTCCAAACCTCAGGTGAAAAAAACATATTATTTTGTGTGCCCCAGTCATCATGAAACATTAATACATCAGGGTTGTAGTATTCTTTTATTTTTTCGATAAGTAAACATTTCCATTTAGTGAATTCTTCAAAGAAATCTTTTACTTCTTCAGGATCAGTTAAAAGAGCACATAATGCATTTTCAAAACCTAGTAAAAGATGAAGTCTTTCAAAAGGTCCATTTAGAAGCATTAGGATTAATACCTTCTCATCACGATTAATGCTTTTTAGGTTATCTGAATTTTCTGCTTGACTCCAATCCCATTTTTCTAAATCTGGAAAAACTACTTTTTCTCTCCAATCGCAGATATCTTCAAGAATAGGCTCTTGATATGGATCTGGTGCAAGTGCTCCTATTGAATCTTCATAAATCCAATCAACGCCAAACCAATCTTTACCTGATTTAATAAATGGTGGTCTTTCATGATAGCCATTAGCGTCATAAATTATGTGAACACCATCATCAGTGGGTAGCTCATCTGGAATTTTATGTTTATAAAAAGTCAGAACTCGTTCTTTGGGTGTCATAATAAATCCTCCTAGTATTTTCTTTATGAACAAAGAGTGCGTTTACGCACTCTCCGCGAGGCGCGTTTGCGAAGCAATCATTACAATATCCGCGACTCTGCGCTCCCTCGGAGAGTTTTTTAATTTATAGGTGAGTTCAAAGAACTTTCCTATAAATTAAAAATAGTAAGATACATAATATGTACTTACTATTTGAAATAATTATATAAATATGAAGTTATTATTACAAACGACTAATTATCATCCTACCATGAAGATATGGAAGTGTAATTATTCATATTTAGATATGATACTGTTTACATATTCTTTTAAATATGGTTTTTTGTTATCTTTCCACCATGCTAATACGAAGCCACTAGAAGTTTCCTTAAGGGGAATCCTAACATGGTCTTCTTCTGATTGATCCAAGTAATATTTATCGCATATAAAAATATCGTTATCCTGAATTAAATTTAGGGCTAGGGAGCCAGCAGAAGCAACATAATTTGTTATGTTTGGAGTGAAGCCAGCCCTAGAGCATAAATTGTGAATCATTGAAGTATACTCTGGTAATATATGAGGTGAAATACAAATGAATTGTGACTGTTTTAAATCTATAATTTGCAGTTCTTTTTTATATGCTAATGGATTATTTTTATTCATACAAACCATGTGTTCACATTTACCTAAAGTTTTTGTTTGAATATCATTAAATATTTTTTCTTCAAAATCATATAGTATTGTAAAGATTACATCGGCCTCTTTTTTTAATAACATCATTCTAATATCAGTTGCAGAATCCGTTTCTATTCTAAATAAAACATCGGTATATTTATTTTTAAAATTATTTATTGTCGGAACCACAAATTTTTTTGAAGAAAAAGAGTCTAAACAGGCTACCACAATGCTTTTTTGATATCCACTTTGAAGCAAATGTGCATATTGAATATCGGCTTCAAGGGTATTTACTTGCATGCGCCATCTTTCGTACAAATATTTTCCAGCAGGCGTTAGAATAAGTTTATTATTCATTCGAATAAATAATTGTAATTCAAGCTGTTCCTCCATACTTTTTAACTTTTTACTTAAAGTTGATTGAACAAGATTAAAATAATCAGCAGATTTTGATATGTTACCAGTTTCAGCAACTTTTACAAAGTAAAGTAATTGTCCAAAGCTTATATTTCTTATATCTACATTATGCATATTTATACCTCCGATAAAATAATATAATTAAATAAGCTTAAAATCAAGAAAAACTATTTTTTACACCTATGAGGGGGGTTGTTAAAAGATAAATACAATGATAAAATTTTGGTATACCAAGTAGGAGGGTAGTATAATATGTTTAGACAAAAAAAATTATGGAGCAAATGTGTTGCATTCCACGGCCATGAATGTGGAGGACTTGCAATCGGATATATAGCCTCTATTTACGCTATGTCACTACTGAAAATCGAGTTTTCAGAAGATGAAGAGATAGTATGTGTGGCTGAAAATGATGCATGTGGAATTGATGCTATTCAAGTATTATTAGGGTGCAGCATTGGTAAGGGGAATTTGCTATTTAAACTAAGAGGTAAGCAGGCCTTTTCTTTTTACAAAAGAAAATCTGGTGAATCAATCAGATTGGTATTAAATACTCCCGAAGGTTTAAGGGGAGAGGAGGTAATGAAATATTTTTTAAAGAATGGTCCTGAAAATTTATTTTTAATAAAAGAAACTACCTTTGAATTACCAGAAGAGGCAAGAATTTTCAATTCGCAAATATGCGAAAAATGTGGAGAAAAAACTTCAGAAAATATGCTTCGACTAGAAGATGGTAAAAAAGTTTGTATCGATTGTGTAAAAGAGTATAAGAGGATGTATTAAAATAGTTTAAAAGTGCTTGACATTTTAAGATAATTATTATAAGCTTTCAAAGACTTAAATTTGAAAAAATTTACAGCCCAACCTTAAAACGTGTTCCAGACTCAACGGAGAAGAGCCTGGAGCGTTTTTTTTACGTTATATAAATTTCACACATGCCCTTGCAAGATTATTAAGGGTACTACAATCTAGCATTTGCGAATTGCTTCTAAATGAATTTATAGTAGATATTTTATTCCATTTTTCTTCTGGGATAGGATTCATCCAAATAATTCTATCAGTTCTTCTGGAAATTTTCTTTAAACTTTTTGCTGCTGCTTCTGGATTCATTGTTTTTGCGTCACTTAAAATCAAAAGTATTGTTGAGGATGTAAGTTTTGATGAGCTTATCTTTATCAATTCTTCGATGGCAAAGCTAATATCTGTACATTTTCCAAGTAATCCACATTCTTGTACATGGTTTTCAAAATTATGCATATTTTCAAGAATGAAGGGACTTACTTTTTGGAATTCTTCTGAAAAAAGATAGATTTCAGAACTTTTCGTAACATCGCTCATGGATTTTATAAAACGAAGAGCAAATTGTGTAAATTTAACCATTGATCCTGATACATCACATAAAATAACTATTTTTTTCTTTGTTCGACGACGCTTTTTATAAATAAGTTTATGAAAATAACCACCTGTTTTCATACTGGCATGAATTGTTGCTCTATAATCAAGTTTGCCTTTTTTTCCAGAACGTCTGTAATCTCTTGAAATAGCACCGTTTATCTTTTTGACTAGCATTTGAATAAGTCTTATTACTTGTGGTATTTCCTCATCTGTTATGTCTGAAATATTTTTATAGAGTAAATCATTAATATCATCTGGTAAAACTGGGGATTCAGCATCTCCATCATCAGTTAAACGAATCATTTTTTCAATTGTTTTGGTGAAAAAGTGTTCATAAAAAGGTGTCTGTCTTAAATTTTCAGTGGACAGATTGATATACTTCATTATTTGTTCTCGATCTTCTTTTGACATATTTGCATATGCATCTTTTATTTCTTGTGGAAGATCAATTGGTTTTTCATCGTATTTTAATTCATCTATTGCTTCTTTGTATTGTTCTTCTTTTTCTATTTGTTCTTCCTGTTGCCTCTCCTTTTGCTGCTGTCTTACTTTTTCTCCAACAAAAAAAGAATCAAAGGCTTCGAAAAAAAGGTGTTGCTGCCTTTTACTTTTCGCAAAAATCGAACATAGGGCAATTTTTAAATTTTCCCTATCTTTTAAACCGACGACTTCAATTACTTTGGCTGCATCCATTGTTTCTTTTATTCCAGAATAAATCCCCTTTTTTCTTAATTCATGAGCAAATAATGATAAGTTTTCAATGTAATAATTTTGCGAAGTCTTCGTCATCTAAAATCTCCTCAATATCTTCATTGTTTTTTAATATAAAACCTATTGTATCATTTAATGCTGCAGAATTTAACTTTGATATACCTAGTGAATCTAAAGCAGTTATCCAATTTAGAGTTTCAGCAACAGAAGGTTTTTTTACAACCTTTTCACAATCTCTTAAATATTTTACAGCTGTTGCAGCCTCAATTGCTAAAGAATCATTTATTCCTGGTAGTCTAGCTTCAATTATTTTAACTTCTTTTTCTACAGAAGGGTAGTCAATATATAGGTATGCGCACCTTCTTTTTAAAGCTTCTGAAAGAGGACGGGTATTGTTACTTGTTAGAACCACAAAAGGAGTGGTTTTAGATTTTATTGTGCCCATTTCGGGTATTGTTACCTGAAATTCAGATAATAATTCTAGCAAAAAAGCTTCAAATTCTTCATCTGTCTTATCGATTTCATCAATCAATAAAACTACTGGTTTTTCACTTCTAATTGACTTAAGTAATGGTCTTTCTAGCAAATATTCTTCTCCAAATAGTGAGTCAGTCAACTCCTTTTCACTTTTACAGCTATCTCCCATTCTTACTTGAATGGTTAATAATTGTTTTTGGTAATTCCATTCATATAAAGCCTTAGATTCATCAAGTCCTTCATGACATTGAAGCCTTACAAGTTCCCTGTTTAATGCATTGGCCATAACCTTTGCTACTTCTGTTTTTCCTACTCCAGCTGCTCCCTCAACTAAAAGTGGATATCCTAAATTAAGTGCAACACATAATGTTATAGCTAGAACATCATCATAGATATACTTTTCATTATCAAGCATTGTTTTTAGTTCTTCAATTTTAATTTTCATAGATTACTCCTTATTATTTATGTTGTTTAAATAGTATAATCTGAAATAACAAATGTCAATATTGACTTTATTTGAGAATAAAAGAGACAATTGGTCTCTTTTTATGTCGTTCACGACAAAATCCTGTCGTTCACGACATTTACATTGTCATAGGATTTTTACAATGGTATGATTTTATTAAGGAGTTGATTGTATGAAATATTATTGTATAAATTGTAATAATAGTGACGAATTTAAATGGTTTTCTAAAAAAATAAAAACAAGGTGCAGTAAATGTAATAGACTTGTTTTTTATAATAAAAAGTTAGGTTTAAGAGTTTTAAGGTTATGTTTTTCTTTGGTTATTATATCTATTATATTATTGATTTTTTCATTGAGTTTTTTATATACATATGAAAAAATAATAACCTCAGTACACATTTCTTTGGCAATGATTTTCTTAGAACAAATTCTTGAATATTACATATATAAAAGAATAAAAAGGGTTGACTTTAAGAAGAATAAAATAGATAATCAATTAATGAAATTATTGTTCGGGGAAGGTAAATGAAAATGGATAAAACAGGTAAATCAAGGAAAGATATAAAATTAGGTGCAAAAGTTAAGGTGGTTAAAAAGCAAGATCAAAAAACAGGGACATTAACTGAAGGCACTGTAATGAAAATTCTTACTAACTCGCAAAGCCATCCCCATGGGATCAAAGTAATGCTTGAAGATGGAGTGGTGGGAAGAGTTAAAGAAATAATATAATAAATGAAAAATTAAAAAAACGGCTTAAGCCGTTTCAGACTGTAGACAAAGCGGCACTAGGATGCGAGTCCTAGTGCCATTTTTCTCTTTATATTGAACAAAAGTTTGATTTTTGAAAAAGAAACAAGATTTTTGTGTCTGAAATACCCCAATCTTTGCTTCATCATTGCCAGTTTTTTTAGATTCATAGATGCAAAGGTAAGCCCGACCTTCATTTCCATAGCCGCTCTGCCTTTCATCTGCGTATACCTAAAGCCGTGATTTTCTTTTGCCGTTCCAAATATTCTTTCTATTGTTTCTTTTCTCTTGGAGTAAAGTTCCTTCATACCCAGTGTCGCTCTTATATCTTCACATATATCAATATATGGTTTCCATATATGTCTTGTTACAAGTTTTACATGGTTGGCACTATGTGTACATTTTTCCAAGTGTTCGCAGTTGCTACAAATGGTTCCACAGCTTTTATATTCCCTGTAACCGTCTCTGTTCGTCGTACTGTATTTTAGAATTTGATTCTCCGGGCATATATAGCAATCATAATATTCATCATAAACATACTCGTCTTTTTTAAAAAATCCATCTTTGGTCATAGGTCTTTTATAAGGTAATAAAGGATTTATCTCATCATCAATCACAAGCTTTGCAATTGCGGGACTTCTGTATCCTGAATCCATAACAAGAGTTTTAATTCCTATATTTTTTATCTTTTCATAGAGACCTTTAAATGTACGGCTGTCGTGAAGATTTCCTTTGTTGACAGTGTAGCCAAGAATCCATCCGTGCTTGTCACATGCTGTCTGTACACCATAAGCAAAAACATTTTTGTGTTCGCCTTTCCTGAACCATCCGCTTTCTGGATCGGTAGTGCTTTCCTTAGTCTCTTTCATTTCTTTTGTTTCATTCTCTTTGCCGCTTCCTCCTGAAGAAGGAGTATCATCATCTTTTTTATCTTTTAAAGGTTTTTTACCGTGTTCCTCACGATCCTTGTTTACTTCTTTCTTTAAAAGCTCCTCATAAAAAAGTGCTTCTTCTTTTGCAATTCTTTTCTGCATCTTTTTATTGTTGGCACAAGCTTTAACATGAGTGCTGTCCACAAAAACTTCAGTGGGATCAACAAACTTAAACTTGTAACACTGTTCAAGTATATAACTGAATATCTGTTCAAAGAGATCTGTATCTTTGAAACGTCTTGTATAGTTTTTTCCGAAAGTTGAAAAATGCGGTACCTTATCCATCATTTCCAAACCCAAAAACCATCTATATGCTACATTTACCTCTATTTCTTTTATCGTCTGTCTCATGCTTTTTATTCCGTAGAGGTACTGGATGAAAGGGAGCTTGATGAGCATTACTGGATCCATGCTTGGCCTTCCTTTGTCTGATGAGTACTTATCTTCAACGAGAGAATATATGAAGTTCCAGTCTATCGCCATATCTATTAGCCTTAGAAGATGTTCCTTCGGAACCATGTCGTCCATGCAGAACATCTGCACCTGTTCCCTTTTTTTATCAGCATTCTGCGTCATCATAAGCATTTCCACCCTTATATTTGATATATTAATTATAACATAAAAGAGCCTATAAGTCCCTAAAACACTGACTTTTTCGGCTCTTCTACGTGAAAAATCCAGAGCAAAAGCTCTGGACTTTGTCTACACTCTGAAACGGCTTAAGCCGTTTTTAATTTTTATTTATTCGCTTTTCCATATAGGAGTAAAGCCCACTTATTGCAAAGCAGATTATGCCACCTGCAATTAAAGCAGAAACTCTAAGTATTGTGTTTTCACTAGAAACATCTATGGTTACAAGTTTTATTACACATAATAAAGTTATAATTAGGCCATACAACCTTAAACCTTTTGATTTCACAAAGAAGCCGAAAAGTACGGAGACAAGAGCAGTAATCATTGAAAAGATGCTAAAAAGATATAAATATTCAAACCAGGATGTAAAGCCATTTATTATTGCAAGAACAATGAGTGTAAGTTTTATTCCGTTCCATATATACATCCACGAAAATTCTTTTTTCTTGAATAATTCATTAATTCTTATAAAAGATAATATGATGGTAGTTATTGTCAGTAAAATGGCTAATATTGTTTCGGCAAGTGTTTTGTTTGAAAGAGAAATATATATATAACAAAAAATCAATAAAAGTATTTCGTTGATATGCATAAATACTTTAAGGAAAAGTGATTTATTCTTTTTACAATCAAAGTTGAACCAGTATAGAACTGCGAAAATGAATGATAAAACTATTAAAACAGTAATTTCTGAATACTTTAAAGCTGAGTTTAAAATAATACTTATTAAAGAAAGTTCAACAAATACTAAACCAAAAGTTTTATGAAGTATAAGATTTTTTACAGTTGATATTTTATATGTTTTAAACCATTGTAGGAAAAATAGTCCAGTTATAACAATCATATAAAGTAGTCCTAAGTAAATGTCCCATAAATGGTTTAAATCTGAATAGCCGCCGAAAATCATGAATATTCCATCAAAAGCAAGAATGATTAATGATATAAATTTATATATTATATTTTTTGATAAGATAAAAGCAAAATAAATTAATATACTTAATATAATAAACCAAGGCAGTATTGGAGTAAATAAACTACTCGAATAAGTATCAACAATTTTTTCTAATGTATAGAAAACAAGTAATAATATAAATGAAGTTGAAATAGTTATAATTGCTGATATATTTTCTAGCCATGTATTAAAGTTGAATTTTAAACTTATTAATATAGAAATAAATATGTGTATGAATAAAATTATTAAACAAATAATAACTGAAATGAAAACAGAATAATTAAATTTATTCGAATTATTTGTGTAGAAACATGCAATTCTATAGGTGACATGATATATATTAAGAATTAGAGCCCATATAAAAAGAAGCTTATTAGCAATATGAATTAAATATGAATACCATACTCCGCCTAATTTATTTGTTGAAATCGAAAGCAAATATGATAAAAATGCAGCACAGACGAACTGAGCAATGAATGCAATTCCAATAATTGGAACAGGCAAAGTAGTCGCAAATGGAATATCAACATGTGTAGTTAATAAAAATTTGTTCCACATAAAAGTACTTGCTATTATTGTTAGGAGTAAGGATATAAAAACGCCAAATCTGTAAGTTTCTTTGTAACATAAAATATTTCCAAAGATAATAACGATTATTGATGCAAATTGATATATTAAAAGTAGTATAAGTTTGTCATCTGATAAACCAAGAGAATATGCAAAACATAGTGATGTAATCATTCCTAAATGTGCGACAATATTTATTACAAGTGAAGATAAAAGTTTTGAAGCAAATAAAGAAGCAATAAGCCATAAAAGTAACAAAGAAAAAGCAGTTATATCTTCTATTTTATGGAAATATATATGAGTAAGTAAAATAGAAATGAAAAAACATCCCAAACCACAACCTGTTAAAATTTGAGTAAAAGTATTTTTCAATTTTCGATTTAATAAAATACCTGCGGATAAAACAGCAGTACTTATTATATACATAGCTAAAATTTTTCCAAACTCATTAATATATTCATATACTAATATTCCTAGAAAGATTATACCTATGAAAATTAAAATTGCCGCAGCAAACCCAACAACATTTCTACCAAATAAACTTTCAAGTTTGTTTTTATCTGTTTTTGAATCTTTATTTTGGGTTTGTTTTATGTACTTTTCCTCATATTTAACTTCATTATGAAGATTATCAACTGTTTTTTCGTTAACTGGTTTTAATTTTGAAATTAAAATTCTATTGATTTCATTTTTTAAAGCTTTAATATCTTTTTTTGATTGATTTAAAGAAAAAAACATATACACAGTTCCTACTATTAATATAATGACTAAAAAAATTGTAAAAAGTAGAAGACCTAGTAGAGTATTTAATATGTCATAGCCTTGATATAGATTCATTATTTCATATCTCCTTTGATTTTTCTATATTTAAAAAATGTGTTAAATCCTCTAAGTTTAGAGAAGATGCAATTCTTTTTCCCTCTGAATTAATAACTCTATAATGTTGTGAGATTATATTTTGTTGGATGGTATATTTTCCATCAGTCATAATTTGATGCCACCAAGCTTTCCCACCAAAAGTTTTTGTATATTCTGGCTCAGCACCAGAAAATGCTATTGCTAAAATTATGTCTTTTGGATCACCACCGAAAGTAGAATAGAGTATTTCACTGGCTGAAAAAACAGTACACAAAGTAACTGAACCGCTCCAACCTAGAGAAGAACGAGCTTTTTCTATTTCTACAAGTGTTTTTTTTAGATATACCTAGTAAAATAGCCATTTTATCTTGACTAAAGGAAAATTCAGTTCTAATCAATTTTAATTTAGTGTTACAGGTACCAATAAACTCATTTTTATCCATAACTACTCCTTATGGTGTAATATTACACTATTAGTGTAAAAAAAGTCAATGGATATTTAAATACTTAATAGCGTAACTTTACATTCGGTAAAATATTAAAGAAGAAAGCACCTCTTTGTGGTAAGATTATTTTTGCGAAAAACAAATCTAAGCAAAGGAAGGTGCTTTTTCTATGTACCAAAGTATACTACATTTTATTAAAAATGACATTAATGACATTGAAAAAATTTTAGGAAATATTCTTACAGGAGAAAAAGATGCTAGCGATCTTTCGGCAGAAGTTAATAAAAGGCTTAATAACCTAGCCTGTAGATGGATAAGCGAAATGTATGAAAAACTTGATGATGCTATTCGCGAGAGTATCTCAAGAAAAAAACATTGGCGTATTGAACGTCGCAATGAACCAAAAGAAATGCTTGATATTTCTGGAATGTTAAGGTTTAAAAGAACAGGTTACGAAGACAAAAAAACTGGAAAATATATTTATCTACTT
>CAXXOZ010000005.1:0-20941 GCA_963676435.2 uncultured Parasporobacterium sp. | reverse complement strand
TCGAGGGGGACGGAGGAAGCAGCGAGGGCCTGGGGCTTCTCCCGGTAACCACGACCTTTTCAACATCAAAGAAAACTATCCGAACCGAAGGCAGACTGAAGGGGGACGGAGGATTCTTCCGGAACCTGGCCGGTGAAAGCTGCCGGGGATATGAGATTCACATGGGAGAGACCAGCGCCGATGAACCGGTCGCCTCTCTCTATCAGAGAGAAGACGGCAGCGATGACGGAACTGTCTCCGGCGACGGCAAGATCTGGGGGTCCTATATGCACGGAGTCTTTGACAACCTGACCCTCCGCCGGGGATTTCTCATGTCCCTGGGCTGGGAGCCCGAATCTCCGGGAGAGAGTGAGGAGATCCTCAGGGAAAGGGAATTCGAACGAATTGCCGATGCCGTGGAAGCCGCCGTGGACATGGACGCCCTGGACAGGCTGATCGGCCTGAAGAGGTAGAAAAAAGTGAACGCACAAACCATCCTGACTGCTGCATTGTCTCTGTTTTCAATGCTTCTTCTCACCCTGCTGCTGATAAAAAAACGTCCCCCGGGGGACGGAGGAAGTGAGGCGTTACTTCAAATGGGTCAGCGTCTGGAACAGCTGGACCGGCTGGCCCGCAGATGGATGAAATGAACCGGATATTCCACTCTCCCCGGCTGAGAGGCGGACTGGGAGAGGTGCTGTTGGAGGATCTGATCCGAAACCGTCTCCCCAAGGACGCTTACGCCTTCCAATACGGCTTTTCGGGGGGACAGAGGGCCGACGCGGTCATCCGCATGGGCAGCTATAAGGTCGCGGTGGACGCCAAATTCCCGATGGAACAGTGTGCGCCTCTCTGGGATGGTATGAATGAAGAAGTACCGCGATCGGTCAGAAAGATCTTCCTGAACCATGCCCGGTCTATTGCGGATAAGTACATTCTCCCCCGGGAGGGGACCCTTTCCTTCGCCCTGATGTATATCCCTTCCGAAAACCTCTACTACCGGGTCTTTGTGGCTCCCGGAGGCTCCCTGATGGAAGAACTGCTGAGCATGGGGATCCTTCCTACCGGCCCATCCTCCCTTTTCACCTATCTGGAGACGGTGCTCTACGGCTTCCGGGGCTTCAGCTTTTCCTCCCGGAACCGGGAGTTAATGCAGCTCACAGGGCAGCTGAGAAAGGATTTTGACGGCTTCAGCCGCCAGCTTAAAACGGCGGGCACCCATCTGAAGAACTTCCAGAAAGCCTGGGAAGAAGGGAACAGCAGACTGGACGGACTCGAACGAACGGTCAGACGCCTTGACGAGCCCGCCGGCAGCCGGGAAAACCGGGATTAAAGGACGAAAGAACCGCCCCTGATGATCGGGTAGGCCGTCCCGTCCCGATCATAACCGGTCACATCCAGGGAGGGAGACCCTATCATAAAGTCCGTATGCACCAGGGAGCTGTTACAACCCGCCTCTTTCAGTTCCTCCTCTCCGGAGACTCCCGAAGGAAGCTCCAGACAGAAGGGATAACCCGCCCCGAGGGCCATGTGACAGGAGGCATTCTCATCATAAAGGATGGACCCGAACAGAAGACCGCTGGCGGCGATGGGCGAGGATTCATCCACCAGTGCGATCTCTCCCAGGGAGCGGGCCCCCTCGTCCATATCAAGAAACTTAGCCAGGACCTCTTCCCCCTCACCGGCACCAAACTCGACGACTCGGCCGCTGTCAAACCGGAACCAGGCGTCCCTGACCATGGTTTCCAGAACCTTCAGTTCCTTGGTGACTTTTACCCGACCGCTGCAGCGTCTCCAGTCAGGGGTGGTGAAGACCTCTTCTGTGGGCAGGTTGTTAAACAGCATTCTTCCGTCGGGAAGGGCTCCGGGGCCGCCCTCCCACCGGCTGATACTGTTGAGTCCTATGGTCAAATCCGTTCCCTCCGCTTTAAAATGGAGAGAGTCCAGAGACATATCGTTCAAGATCCCGCAGCGCTGTTTCAGATTTTCTCCATGCTCCTCCCAGGCCGCGGCAGGGTCGGGACGGTCCAGACGAAGGATGGGTTTCAGGACGTCCCAGAGATCTTCTGTCGAGGCTTTGTCACCCAGGACCTTCCTGGCCCACTCGGGGCCGGGAGCGCAGATCACACACCAGGAATGCTCTCCGTTCATAAGGGATGAACTGACGAACTTCAGGGCCTTCCGACTGCTTTTACTGAAGGTGCTGAGCCGTTCCGGATCCGCGTCTCCCAGAACATCCAGTTCCTCGGTGCTGTCGATCCTGACTCTGGCCCAGTCCTCCGAAAGCATCTGATGGGCCTTTCCTATCAGATAGTTGGGAATGTACTCCAGGGCTTGCCCCTCCTGAGCCGCCAGACGGGCCCGGGTCAGATAGTTGTCCTGGACCGCGATTTCCACATATCCGGCCCCCATCGCATAGGCCTCCACAGCCATGGACCTTGCCATATCGTAATTCCCCGCATTGCAACTGATCAGAAGGTTCTGCCCCTTTTTCAGGCTCAGCCCCTGCTTCAGAACGACACGGGAGTAGTCTTTATATTCAATCATGATCTTTTCTCCGATAATTTTTTTTTCAGATTTCATTATCAGAGCAATGCAAAAAAAAGGCCAGATCTTCAGATGGGAAATGTCCGGATTCCCTGGACACGCAGGCAAGCCCGCTCCGCTTACTCGCCTTTCCGGAGAACCAGGAGCAGCGGGAAATGGTCCGAATAGCCTGAACTCCTCCAGCTCTCCCAGGCCCGGGGCCGTCCAAACTCATCCTGCATTATCGGCAGTGCGGCACAGCGGCAGCTTTCATACTCCCACCCTTCCCCGTCCAGCAGTCCGCTGTCCAGCAGAAAATGATCCAGCTTCATCCAGCGGTTCTGGTAGAAATAACTGCCCTCCTGTCCGTCCCGTTCCATTGCCTTCCAGGGAGAGTAGAGAACCGTCTTCTCGGCGGAAAGAGTGCAGTCACAGCTGTTATCCCCGACAAAGAGACTGTCCCGCCAGGCGGTACTGCGGATCTCATCCGCCGGGAGCTGGGCTGTCTGGGAACCTCCCGGACGAAAGTCTTCCACAGACCCGTTGAAGTCCCCGGCGGCCGCGATATTTCTGATCCCCTCGGAGCGAAGCGTCCTGATCCTGGCAGCCAGAACGGCGGAAGCCATAATGCGGGCCTCTTCGGTAGCGGCCCGCCCACCGGTTCTGGATTTCCAGTGGTTATTAAAAAGAACAAACTCTTCCCCCTCCAGATCGAAATGGATCTCGGCCACAGGACGCAATTCCCGATTCCCGTAACGTCCCGGAAAGTGAAGATGGACCTCCCGGGGAGGAATTTGAGAGAGTATGCCGCAGCAGATGGCAGAATTCCGATCCTCCCAGGCATCCACAAATTCATAGCTGCCGTCCAGATACTCTCTGTTTAAGATCATCAGGACATTCCTGTTTTCCACTTCCTGAAACAGGAGGATGTCCGGAAGCTTATCTCCCAGAGCATAAAGGACCTCCTGCAGATGCTCCAGCTTTACCCGCATATCCTCTTCATCCCAGTCGGAAAGGGCCGGATCATACTCTTCATACTCATTTCCGTCGGGAACTCCGTCAAAGAGGTTCTGAACATTCCAGGTCAGGATGGAAATCTCCCCGGAGAGCGATTCTCCGGGGATCAGGCAGGATATCAATAAAACAAGTACCGGCAGAAGAAACAGAACTTTCATCGACTCACCTCTGCCTTTCCTACAGCCGGGGATGTCCTTAAAATTCAAAAAACCGGCGGATTCGCCGGTTTTTCTTCTTATCTGAATTATCTGAAGGGAAGACCTGATAGCAGAACTTATTTCTGTTCCAGGGTCTCCAGTTCCATACGGGTTGTCACGATGGAGGAGATCAGTTTGTAATCCAGAGCCTCACCGGCACTCATCCAGTAGTCACGGTCCGTATCCCTGCCGACCTGCTCCTCATCGATCCCGGTCTCCGCCGCAATGAGCTTATTGATCTTGACTCGCAGTTTTTCGAGTTCATTCGCATGGATTTCAATCTCCGTCGCCACACCGCGCATACCGCTGAGAGGCTGATGGATCAGGTAGTGTGAATTGGGAAGCCCTATCCGTCTCTCGGGAGGGGCGGCCAGCAGAATAAGAGATCCCGCACTGGCGACAAGGCCCATTCCCACGGTGTAGACCTTGGGTTTTATAAAACGGATCATATCGTAGATAGCGAATCCGGCATCCACATCCCCTCCGGGGGAGTCGATAAAAACCTTGATGGGATCATCTCCGTCGGCTTCCAGCAGAAGGAGCTGTTTGACCACTCTCTCCGCCAGTTCCTTATTGACTTCTCCTGAAAGCAGGATGGTTCTGGTTTTAAGCATTTTCTGAGAAAGGGCATCCTGTTCGGCTTCGTTTTTCTGGGCCTTGCCCTCTTCCTCCAGGCGTCTGATCATTGTATAGTCTCCTTAAGAACTGTGCATCGGCGGGAATTCTCCCCGGTCTATTCCAGAAATATATTCAAAAAGCCGGGAAAAGGCAATTTATCCGGTAAGGAAAGCGACATGAAATCAGCATTTGTGGCCATTATCGGCCGTCCCTCTGCAGGGAAATCCACTCTTCTCAATGCTCTGTGCCGGGAAAAGGTATCCATTACCGCCGATGTTCCCCAGACCACCCGGAACAAGATACGAGGCATCGTCACGGAAGAAGAGGGACAGCTCGTTTTCATCGATACCCCCGGATATCACCACTCCGACAAAAAGTTCAACCAGTATCTCAAGGATGTCGTTCTTTCCTCACTGGAGGAGGCGGATATGCTCCTTTATGTCGTGGACGCCACCCGGCCTCCCGGGAGCGAAGAGAGGGAGATCATCGATCTTCTGAATAAGGAGAAGGATAAACCGGTTCTGCTGGTGATCAATAAGATCGATAAGGAAGCCCGATATACCACGGAGATCCGCGGTCTGCTGCAGGTGAATGTTCATCCGGACGCTCTGATGGAAACCTCCGCGCTGGAAGGAACCGGTGTGGACGCCCTCAGAGACAGGCTTATTGAGCTGGCCCCGGAAGGGGAGTTGATGTACCCCGAAGAGTACTATACCGATCAGGAGCCGGAGTTCCGGATCGCTGAAATCATCCGGGAAAAGGCGATCAGTCAGACGACCCAGGAGATTCCTCATGCCCTCTATGTCGAGGTGGCGGATACGGAGATGAAGGACGGGGAGCTTTGGGTCCGCGCCTTTCTCACTGTGGAATCCGAATCTCAGGTGGGAATCGTTGTCGGGAAGGGAGGCAAAAGGATCAAATGGATCCGTATCGCCTCCCTCAAAGAATTCAAGAAGATATTTCCCTACAAGGTCAGGCTGGATCTGCGGGTCAAGGTGAACCCCCGGTGGAGGCGGAAGGACTACCTTCTCAAGGGGATGCTGCACTAAACCGGTATCAGACCCTGCACCCATCAGAAACGGCCACATCCATAAAGGCCGACAGATTTTCCTCCGGGGTTTCCAGAGGGAGATCGCAGCCGGAGCTGGCCACAAAGTTTTTATAGGGTTTCATCTTTTCAAGCAGGGCTGACGTATCGGACCGCACGGAATCGGGATTTCCCTGCAGAAAAACCTGAACGGGATCAAGATTGCCTATCAGAAGCATATCCTCGGGGATTGTCCTGATAGCGGCCTCCATATCGACCTGCCAGTCCAGACTCAGGCCGGCAGCCCCGCTGGTCGCCATCTTTTCAATCAGATGGTTTGTATTGCCGCAGATATGAAGGATAAGGGGTTTGTGATCTACATTCTCCTGAATCCGCTTGAAGGGATTCAACGAGAAAATCTCAAACTGATCAGGGGATATCATCATAGCCGTCGGCTCCAGGACACAAACCATATCCGCCCCGGCATCGAAAAGCCTCTTTGTATAATCAGTAATAACGGAAACCGAGAATTCCAGGAAAGCCTTTACCAGATCGGGCTCCAGGATGGTATTCATTGTCAGATCGCTGGACCCCATCATCTCTCCCGCTAAAGTAAAGGGGCCAATCACATAAGCACCGGTCAGGCCATCATTCCTGGCAGAAAACTTCCGGACCACTTCGGTAAAGAGATCCATCCGCCCCCCATTCCCGGACCATGCGGCCTTAACACGCTCCAGATCCTCCAGAGATTTTACATCATGCCCGGCAACAGAAGGCGTATCATTCTCTTCAAATCTCAGAGGAAGCCCCAGGGCCTCTGCCTCCACAGTCAAATCCATAAGCACAAACATCCCATCTGGCCTGAACGTATCATGCAGAGCACTCAACGTTTCCAGCTGCGCCTCCGCATCCGTCAGATTCTGTTTGATCGTTGTTCCTGTCAGCTTAATCCCGTTTATCCCCATCAGGGGTATCACAGGAGGCCGGTTCAAATGAGAAATCTTCTCTATCAGAAATGGCATTTTCTTCCACCTTATCAATCATGTTTAGCTGATTATAAGACCTGTCATTCAATAAAAGCTGTGCCGATCTTTCGAAAATTTGTAGATTCTTATCCAAAAGATGGGCGCTGAAGGAAATAAGGGACGGAGGATTTTTCAAATAGATTGAATCAGCAATACCAGGATCTCCGTTAAGAACGGTATGAGAAAAGCAAGAATCATTCAACAAGGGGCCACCTATCACATTGTAGCAAAGACAAACAGAGGGGAATTCATCCTGGATTCAAACGAAATGAAAGAAATGTTTCTATCAATTATTGAATCAGCAAAGAGAAAATTCTGTTTTAAACTGAAGCATTTCTGTATCATGGGCAATCACGTCCACCTTCTTTTAGAACCACAAAAGGGAACAAGTCTCTCAAAGTTAATGCAGTGGATACTAAGTGTTTTTGCACTAAGGTTTAACAAGTTATTCGGGCTATACGGACACGTATGGTATGACCGCTTTAAAAGCACGATTATCCGCACTATCAGACAGTATATTCTGACATATCAATACATTTCATATAATCCGGTTAAGGCCGGACTATGCATAAAGGCTGCTGATTATGCGTATAGCGGTGTCAATGAATCAAAAAGGAAGCGGTTCAGATTACGGGATTCGCATGACAGCTGGTAATACCTGATTCAGACCAAGAATTCGGGCGCTGTCGTTCACCTTATTGTCTCAATGTAGACAGCTCAGAGTCAAATTGCAGACGATAGGGAGCTTTATCTGTAATATTTACAGAGATTATTCATATTCTCGACATCAGCCCTTTGAACAAGGGCTACTCCACCCCGAAATTAACTCATAAAGAAAACAATCGTAAAAAGACAGGGAAGACGCTTATTTTTTATATCAATCCTGTCCATGATCTCCTTCTATTCTTCTCATCCACTCCAGAAAATCATAGAACAATCCTTTCACTAATCCTCCGTCCCCATTATGCCATCCTCCGTCCCCATAATAAAAATCCCCGGGGGAATCGCCCCCCGGGGATAAAAATATAGTAGGAATAAAAGATCAGTACTGCTTCAGGATTCCGAGGACCTTTTCTTTGCCCAGGGTGTGGAGAAAACTGATCAGGCGGGGTCCTTTTTCCTTGGAGATAAGGGCCTGATAGACGGCGGTGAAGAAATCGGCGGACTCGACTTCCACCTCTTTCATCATGTCGTACACCTTGGTTCCGAACTCTTTCTCGTCCAGGATTCCCATATCCGCCTCGACAATTGCGGCAAGACGGCGGATGGCTTCCAGATTTTTTTCATCCAGGTCAACAGGGCCGTCGGCGGCTGTCCTGAGGGAGAACTGAAAGTCCTCGGGGGCGAAGTCTTTTACCCAGTTCCAGGCGCAGACACATCTCTGGCGGAAACCGTTCCTCCTGCTCCGGCTTCAGGTCATCCAGAGAGGCCACAACGGCATCCACATCTCCGGAGATGGATCTGCAGCAGGTTGCACAGATGGCGGATCTGCATCTGGTAGGGCATCTCCTCAGAAACCTTCTCCACCTGGGACAGTTCATAGATCCGGGCCTGTTTCTCCCATTTTTTCAGGGCTTTCTCTGTCTCGGGTTTGTTGAAATAGGTTCTTTCACACTTATCATAATCTTCATAGATCTTCAGAACATCCAAGATCGAAACTGATAGGCGAACTCGGAATTGGGCCGGGTTCCGGCAAACAGATAACGGATGACTTCGGGCTGATAGACTTCCAGGACATCGGCAAGGGAGATGACCTCTCCCGAAGAGGAGGAGATCTTACCGCCTCTCCCTTTGATCCGAATAAAATCGTACTGAAAGGTTACGGGAGGCTCATGTCCGTAGACCTCTTTGGAGGTTTTCTTGGCGGTATCGAAGGAACCTCCTTCCGAATGGTGGTCCTTTCCGGCGGGCTCGAAGTCCACGTCTTCCTGTTTCCATCTCATCGGCCAGTCTATACGCCAGGGGAGTTTGACAGCATGGGTTTTTCTCAGATCGACAGTTTCCTTATGACCGCATTCACACTCATACGAAACCCCGTAATCTCCGTCCCAGCCGGTAACCTTTGTGGTATCTCTGTCACAGGCGGTACAGAAAACGGATACGGGCATCCACTCCGCGGGAAGATCACTCGTCCGGCTCTCGTTCAGCTGACGACGGATATCGTCCTGACGCTCCAGGGCCAGCTTCATCCCGTCAGCGTACTCTGAGTTTCGATATCGCTTTGCCTGGTAGATATACTCGGGCGTTACGCCAACCTGGGGAAGCAGCTTCTCAAGATCCTTCTCATTGGCAGCGGCATAGCTCTCTTCATTCCCCAGAACATCGGGAACAACAACGATAGGCTTTCTTAAATAAGTCTCCAGCAGGTCCTGCTGAGGCATGTTTTTAGGAACCTTCCGGAAGACATCATAGTCGTCCCAGGAATAGATGAAGCGAACATTCTCGCCCTTCTCTCTTAATGCACGGACGACAAGCTCCACAGAAATGATCTCTCTGAAGTTTCCAATATGTACGGTTCCGGAAGGTGTGATACCGGAAGCACAGGTATAATGCTCCTTGGGACCACGCTCACGGATAATTTTATCGGCGGTGATATCCGCCCAATGGGTTGATTTCGGTCTCTTATTCTCACTCATAGCAGGGAATTATACTAAAAGGGGCACCCCCATGACAACAGAAGAAGTCCCTGCAATGGAGGGACTTCTTCATTTTTTCAAAGATAAAGATGTTTATTCAGGGGAAGTCTTTCTTTTAAAGACTCCGGAATTACCAGCATCCGCGCGGGCCGGCACCTCTTCCTCCGGCAGCACCACCGCGGCGACCGCCCATCAGAACGATCTGCTTTCCATCGATCTCGGCGTCCGTCACTCTCAGGAAGGTCGATTCAGTTTCCTCGCCCCAGGGGGTACGGGGGACATCGTAACCTGTTACCTTGACAGACTCTCCTCCCTTGAGTCCCAGATCATATACCATGAATTGCGGAACCATCAGGAAGACCTTGCCGTCCGCCGTATTCAAGTAGGGCATGGTCCCTTCTTCCAGGACCAGAGATCCTTCAATGGTTTTCTCTTCCAGCTCAATGATATTACCGTCCTCGTCATAACATACCGAAGGATCGCCGAAGCGGCCGCCCATCCTGTCATCGGCGAATCTTCCATCGGCAGCCCTGCCGTTAGCCGGGCGACCGTCATTCCATCCCCGTCCGGGGCCGTAGGTCTGTGAATCCTCATCCTGAGTTCCATTGGCGAAAACTGCGGCACTGCCCAGCAGAACCATAGATACAATCATCATTACTTTTTTCTTCATAACATAACCTCCGTTGGTTGTATGCTTTACATGAGAAAAGATAGAAGGAAAATATAAACAGAGTATAAACCAGCTGTAGTAAGAGTCTGAATAGAATGCGAGGGAAATCCTCCAGAGCTCCTCCGTCCCTGCCGATAGTCAAATCATGAAGAAAAACATGATTCTCAGCATCCTTTTTTTCACTTTTGCAGTGTCAGGCCTCTGGGCCTATGAAGAGGACGGTATCGCCTCCTGGTACGGAGGGAAGTTCCACGGCCGCCTGACGGCGAACGGTGAGGTTTTTAACACCCATGATCTGACGGCAGCGCATAAGTATCTGCCTTTTGGCACTATAGTTACCGTTACCAATAAAAACAATGGCAGAAGTGTTCAGGTCAGAATCAACGACAGGGGTCCTTTTGTCGAAGGCAGAACAATCGACCTCTCCTATGCCGCGGCGGTAGAGCTTGATATGGTAAGAACGGGTACGGCACCGGTTCACCTCGTTGTCGAGAACATGGATGCCCTGGAAGTCCGCTTTACGATTCAGGTGGGGGCCTACAGGAACCTTGAAAATGCTACGGCCATGAAACGCAAGCTGGAGGAGAACGGGTTCACTCCCGAAGCCAAACTGAACAACAGGGGAGTCACACGGATTCTCATTCCGAATATTCCCGAAGAAGATACCCTGGTCTATGCCCACCGGCTGGAACAGATAGGGATCTCCAATGTCCTGATCAAACAGAACTGAATATGCCGCACCGATTTGCCGCAGCTCTCGCCCTTCTCCTGATACTTCTCGCTCCTCTGACCGCCGAAGGGTCCAGAGAAAATGGGGACGGAGGAACCGGAGAAAGAGGGAAAGAAGAGATTGACGTCCCCTGGTACGGCCAGAAGGAGCGCTGGGGAGACGAATATCTGGGAGACAGCAGAACAATCACTCTGAGGACCCATGGTTGCGCTCTGTGCTGCACGGCCATGGTTTTCCGTTCTTATGGGATAAAAACAGATCCGGAGAAACTGAACCGGAGTCTTTTAAAACAGGACGCCTTCGAAAAAGGCTGGGATGATGACACGGGCGAGTATCTGGGCAGGGTGCGTCTGATATGGGACAAAGCGGCATCGACAGCGGAAGAGGTCGAAGCGTTCAAACGCTATAATTTTTCAGACGCCCCGGCCGATCTTGACCTCATCCGGACCTTTCTGGACAAAGGGGTCCCCGTCATTGCCGAAGTCCTCCGCCCCGGAGGCATCCCCCACTTTGTCGTTATCAGAGGATACCGGGGAGATGACTTTCTGATCAGAGATCCCCTGGATAAGGAAAAGGAAGTTCTCAGCGACGGGTATAGCATCAGCGACAAGTACGGTTCAGGGGCGGCCCGGAACATCTTCGGAATCCGGGTCTTTATCCCCGCACAGCCTTAGCGGCCTCTTCTCCGAGTATCCTGATCCCCTCTTCCACGTACTCGGCATCCTGAGCGTAGTTGAGACGGATGCACTGCCGGCTGTGCTCCCATTCCTCGTCCAGACCGAAAAAGAAATACTCTCCGGGAATAACGATGACCCGCCTTTTCTTCAGCCTTTCATAGAGCTCCCGGCTGCTGACGGCAAGATTGCGGAACCATATCCAGAGGAAAATAGCGCCTTCGCTTTTATGAATCCGGAAATCCACTTCCCGGGGAATGTATTTTTTCAGCCACTCCTGGGCCTGGTGTGATTTATTTTTATAGAACGGCCCCACTACCTCCCGGCTCAGTCTGAGGATCTCGCCGCTGCGTATAAAATCCTCCGTCAGCAGCTGACCGAGATTCCCGTTCGTCAGAGAGATAATGGCGTTGCAGGAGGTCACAGCCCTGATAATCTCGGGCCGGGCAATGATGATCCCTGTCCGGGCGGAGGGCAGCCCGATTTTGGAGAGACTCATGCTGATGATGGTATTCTCATTCCAGAAAGGTTTGACCGGCTCAAAGATAATGCCCGGGAAAGGAGCGCCATAGGCATTATCCACGATCAAAGGAACACCGGCCTCCTCCGCAAGCCGGGACAGGTGTTCCAGCTCTTCGTCTGAAATCACATTCCCCGTAGGATTGGTAGGCCGGGAAACACAGACCGCCCCTATATCATCGGCGATCTCAAGGCCCGAGAAGTCCACATGGTACTTGTATTCATAATCACCGCTCAGCTCTATCCTGGCGGGACGGGTCGTAAAAGCGCCTTCATCAAGGCACTGATCGGCATAACCGATATATTCGGGGCAGAGGGGAAACAGGATCTTCCTCATCCGCCCGTCCCTGTCCTTTCCTCCGAAAAGGTTAAAAAGGATAAAGAACGCCGACTGACTGCCGTTGGTCACGGCGATATTCTCCGGCCCCAGGTCCCAGCCGAAAGAGCTCTTGAACAGCTGGGCAACGGCCTCCAGAAAGGACCTCCGTCCCTGGGGATCGTCATAGCTGGAGAAAGCCTTCTCCAATCCGTCACCATCGGTCAGATGGGATTCCAGACTCTTTCTCCAGACATCCTGAATCTCCTGAATCTGTCCCGGGTTTCCGCCTCCGAGCATACACACACGCTCATTGCCGGAGGTAGCCTTGCCAAGATCATCCATCAGTTCAAGGATGCCGCTCTTTGCCGTAAACTTTTCACCAAATGCCGTCAGTTTCATAAAAGGCATTATGGCAGTTCCTTTTTTAATAATCCAGAGGTATTATGTATTCTAAACAGCCAGGATGATCTGAACGTTCAACCGAAAAATCTGCTATTATTCTTGAACGCAATCAACAAAATAGCTATAAAACATGAGATAATATTTAAGAGTTTTTATCAGACATGAAAGAGAATATTCCCCGAACACCCTGAGCATCAGGGGAAAAAACCCAACCGGCCGGAAAACGACGAAGAGCTTCTCTCTTTCGTCAACGCCATGGGCATCTCATCCAGGATCATTCTGAAGAATGCATCGGATCCCGTCATCTACATGGATCTGAACGGGGAGATCCTCGACCTGAATCCCATAGCGGGGGTAACTCTGCATTTCAAGGGCAGAGCACTTATAGGACAGAATATCTTCGACCTCATCCTGCCCGAGTACGTTCCTCTCCTCAGAAGACGTATGAACCGGATCCTCACTGAATCGGCAGACCCTGATGATACGCCTGAAGAAGAGTTGTTTCTTGTCAGGCTCACCAACGGAAGCGGTAAAGCGGAGAGCTTCGAATGCGTCCTTCTCCCTTTCCGGAAAGACGGCTGTTACAGTTTTTTCCTCAATATCTGGAAACCTGAAAGCCAGGAGAAAGACAGGCAGGAACATCAGCTGAAAAAAGCCCGTAATAACTATGAAGCTCTGACCGAAACCATTACAGAAGCGGTCATCATGGTAGACGAATCATTCAGGATTCTCTACGCCAACACCTCCACCGTCCGGGTATTCGGTTACACCAAGGAGGAGTTAACAGGCTCCCCTTTCGCCATGCTCTTTCCTGAAGAGGTCTTCTACCGTTACAGCGATGAGTTCAGAAAATACTTCTATATGGACTCCCAGGACGACAGTGATAAAAGAAAAGAGATTGAGCTCCTGGCCAGGAGTAAAAACCGCGGGATCTCTCCTGTAGAAATATCCTTCGGGATTTCAAGAAAACTGGAAGAGAGAACACTGATCTGTATCATCAGGGATATCAGCCAGCGGAAAACCGTAGAAAGGAAGCTGCGCTATCTTGCCTTCCACGACAAACTGACGGAACTGGGGAATCGGGATCTTTTCAACACGGATATAGAGGATTTTTTCAAGGTAAACAAAGACCGCAAGGAACTCTGCGGAGCTCTTCTTTTCCTGGACCTGGACGGTTTCAAACAGGTCAACGACACCCTGGGCCATCAGGCAGGCGACCAGCTGCTCATTTCAACGGCCCAGCGCTTGCGGGGATTGATGAGGGAAAGCGATATGATCTACCGCTTCGGAGGAGATGAGTTCGTTATCCTCCTTCCCCACATACAGAAGAGTTCCGATGTCGAAACGGTCTGCGAAAAGATACTCAGGACCATTCAGCAGTCCTACAGTTTTGTAAAAGAGGGACAGCACCACAAGGTCAATATCGGAGTCAGTATAGGAATCGCCCTCCTGCCCGACCATGGTGACAATCCGGAAGCGGTTACAAGGAATGCGGACCTGGCGATGTACAGTTCCAAGGAGAAGGGCAAGAACCGCTACACCGTTTTTTCACAGGAGCTGACGAAATCGGCACAGAACAAGTGGTTCATAGACCAGGGGCTCAAAACGGCTCTGGTCAACAGGGAGATGCTTCTTGTCTACCAGCCCATTGTGGACAGGACTCACAGGGTGGCGGGAGCGGAGGCCCTGATTCGCTGGAATCACCCCGAACAGGGAATCATCCCTCCCGACAGTTTTATCCCCATGGCCGAAGAGTCCGGAATGATCAACCCCATCGGTCAGTGGGTTCTGGAGCATGCCCTTCAGCAGATCAGCGAACTGAATCAAAACGGAAATAACGATCTCTATGTATCGGTGAACATCAGCACCCGGCAGCTCAATGCCGCCGACTTCAAAGATATATTGGGGCGGGCGATCAGACGATCCGGCATAGATTGCAAAAATCTCTGCCTGGAACTGACGGAGTCGTTCCTTATGACATCCCCGGAAAAAGCCATTGCGACACTGGTAAAGATAAAAGAGCAGCATCCGGGAATAAAGTTCTCCATCGACGACTTCGGCAAGGGCTACTCCAGTCTCCACTACCTCAGCCGTCTTCCGGTGGATGTGATCAAAATCGACCGCTCCTTTATCAAGGACATCCCCGGAGAGAACAACAGAAAAATTATCAATTCCATTGTTAATCTGGCGACCAGCCTCGGCCTGGAGATGGTGGCCGAGGGGATTGAAACCGCCGAACAACAGGACTACCCTCCCCTGAAAGGCTGCCATTACCTGCAGGGCTATCGATTCAGCAAACCCCTGGCCTATAGTGATTTTATTAATTTTCTGAAATCATAAGAGGGGATCTGATCAACCGGTTTTCTCCAAAGACCCAATAAGGACTGCATTATGCTGCGATTCGTTATCTCGATTTTTCTCATACCCATCGGTCTGTTCTCCGGGATCGGTATAAAAAAACTGGTCAGAAGAAAACAGCGCGAAGAGGATATCCCGCTGATCAGACGACGCTTGCAGCAGCTGGCTCTTCTGATCATCAACCCGATCGCCATCCTGGGGGCCATCTGGGCCCTTCCCCTGGAAGACCTGAAGATTATATCCCTTCCCTTTCTTGAAATTACCGCCATCGTCCTGGGAGGGACGCTCTCTCTTCTCTATTCCCGAAGAGCCGGGATGGAGAATCCGCGGAAAGGCAGCCATTTCTGCCTCTGTTTTTACTCCAACATAGGCTCTCTGGGGGCCCTTGTCGTCTATGCCCTGCTGGGGGAGCCCGGTTTTATTTTCCTCTCCTTCTACAAGATGTTTGAAGAATTCATGTACTATGCCATCGGCTTTCCCATGGCTTCCCGTTTCGGGAAATACCATAAAAAGGAAAGCGGAAGCTTACGCCGGGTCCTCAAAGATCCTTTCGTAATCTTCGCTACAAGCGCTATGATTGCCGGCCTGGCCCTCAATATAACAGGGCTTCCGCGACCGGCATTCTACACAACCTTCAATAGTATTATGGTCCCCGTGATCTCCTTCAGTCTGCTCTGTTCCATCGGACTGGGATTTGACTTCCGGGGCATCATGAAACATGCGGAATCTCTGGGCAGCGTGTTCTTTATCCGCTACATCGTTGTCGCCGGAACCATAAGCTTCCTTGCCTGGGCCCTGGGGCTGGGGGGGATACAGAACGGGCTTCCTTTGAAGACCGTCTTCATCCTCTGTTTCATGCCCACGGGATTCCTATCCGCCATCCTCCCCGGACTCTACGGCCTGGATGAAGACTATGGAAACGCCGGTTTGGTGGCGACGATGCTTTTCCTCATCCCCGCCGTCCCCGGACTCTACTTCGGAATCAATTATCTGATTCCCCTCCTGATAAACCACCCTCTTTTCTGAGGGACGTCGTAAAAAGGGTTTTCCACTCCTCCGGCCCTTCCTCCAGGAATTTCAGCAGAAACCCGCCGGGATGACAGAACAGGGTCTTAGCTGGAGTACATAGGGTAAAGTCCAGGATATCCTGTCCCCAGGCCGTCCTGAAAAGGGAACGCTCCTCAGGAACTTCCTCATCGTAGGAACACACGGCAGCAATCTCGAGTTCATCCACCAGCTCCTTGTCCGCCGAACGGAGGGCCGAGGCCATACCAGCGGGGGGCGGCACAAGATAGTTCAGGACTCGCTCCCCTCCCAGCTCCACAACTTCGATCCGCCCCTCTCCCTTAAGCCATTGCAGGGCTTCCTGGCGTTTTTCTTCAAACTCGATTCTGTCTTTCAGGGCTTCGCAGACAAGGGCCAGAGAGTCAGAGGGCCGTATTTCAAACCCTTTTAACAGCAGTTTCTGGGAAAAAGACCAGTAGGACAGGCTCTCGTCCAGGGTTTCATAATCGTTCAGGCTTCGAAGTCCCCGGGTATCCACTCGGGACAGGAGAACGACATCCTCATGCAGCCTGGAATCGACCAGTTCGGGGAAAAAGTGTTCAAACACCAGAACAACGGTGGACGGAATCTCCCCGTCCTGATGGTGATCGAACAACCTCCTGCCGGGATCATGGACCATTCCGCAGTCCAGAACCCAGTCGTTCTCTCCTATCTCATTTTCACGCACCATCCGTCCCGCCTCCCGGGAATCGATTCTCAGTATTTCCTCAGGCTGTTCCCCCAGGGCCAGGACCAGAAAGGCGGAAGCCGTCAGTTCGTCCATGTGAGCCTTTCCGTCATGCGTGATAATCCTGTAACTCATAAATTATTCTCCTATGCTCATCATTAAAAATCCCGAGAAAGCGGCATTTGTCGGCGAGAGAGAGGGCGATACCTTCGTTTTCATCTCGTTAATCAGCTGCCGATAAGCCGTATAGAACTCATAATAGGGACGAGGTTGATAAACCATCTCCGCGATCGCGAAGGTTTTCAGGATCCCTTTGGTTGTCATGGGTTTGATAAAGACCTCCGTTTGAGGTCTGAGATAAGCCGGTACCACTGTCATCAGGGTCCACTTCGCCAGTTTCCCCATAGCCAGAACATCACGGTAGCCGTTAAATCCCTTCTCTTCCTCCCCGTACAGGAATTCGTACAGGGCATCGCTCATACACTCTTTTTCCCGGCTGTTCAGGGACCTGACAAAATCCCGGAACCTCGGTTTTTCAAAAACAGAGACCATGGAGGAGGCACTCACCATCTTTATCAGATGCTCCATTAGTTTTTCCGTGCTTGAAAAACCGTCCTCACAGAAGAACTCCCGGGCCATGGCTGTCATCTTCTCGGGTTTATGCTTTTGGGAGACGGCTACCATCTCGGGATCCATAAATCCGTCAGGATACCTGTCCAGAAAATTCCTCTCCACCATTTTTAATTTATCCCAGTTCATCTCATTTCCTTGTACAATTTCGTCCTGATCACCATCAAAGGACGAATGACAAAAAAAAAGCACAGAACCAACTGTGCTTTTTCTTTTCCAAAGGACCTCAGGCCCTTTCAGGTCTCAAAAGAAACCCGTTTTTAATATGGGTAAAAAGAAGCTATAGAAATTGTCGGACTACTCTCATCATTCATAATTATATAACTCCTTAACGTTCAGTTTTTGGTCTTGCGAACCTATTTATAATATATAACCGCAGAAGAATCGGCGCAAGAAATATCTTCTTTTTTTTCTCATCCTTTTCTAATCGGACAGACTGAAGTCATGATTGAACTGCTTCTGAAAGGAGGCATAGATATAGGAGCGGATACGGGTTTTCATCTTGTCCAGGGAATCCATCCTGAAAAGAAAAACATAGAGGAGCCCCTGTCCCGCAGCCTTACGCGTTCCCATCAGAATAGCGTCACAGCTGACGATAACACCCTTCAGGCGGAGCTGCATGTTCCGTACCAGCTGGTTTTTAACCAGAGGGGCATCGGAGTCCAGAAAGCAGGACATCCCGACGGAGCTGATATCCTGGATTTTCCCGGTCATATCCTCTCCTCCCGCAGAAAAGCGGACCACCGTCCGGTCATCATTGCCACACTGATACCGCAGATACTTCCGGCGGCCTTTGACCTCGTTGGCGGCCAGGACCTTCAGCATCATCTCTCCCGCCACCTTGGCGCCCTGTTTCAGCTGTATAAAACCACAGCTGATTCCCAGTTCCAGAAGATAGTGCTGCATCTGATTCTGCTCGGTGATCCGGAAAGACAGGATTCCCAGAGATATGCCCGGACACCGACTGTTCAGTTCCCTGATATAGACCTGCCACTCCGCTTCATTCAAGGCGGTATCGATATTCAGAAAAAAAACGGCATTCGGACTGGCCTTTGTAAATATTGGGGATTTTCTCATGTTCCTTGAGGATATAAACCTCATACTCCCGTTCCGTAAGGAGGTCCATAAGAGGTCCGCGGACCAGTTCCGACGGATAGGTAAATACAATTTTCTTGCCCTGAAAATCCGCTTGCTGATCCATATTCCTCCTCCGGGAAAAGACACTACGATGTCAGGCCGGGGCAGAATCAACCCGTCCTCATCATGGGGTACATATGAATGAAGTATAACCCATTGGAAAATCGATGTGAATGGCTTAGATTTAAAGAATGATACTCAGTTTGACCCATCGTCGATACCAGCGTCCCCCGGGGAGGGTCGGCACTTTTCCTCCTGGTTCTGGCCCTAATGTCTCAGGCGGGCCCTCTGTCTGCGGAAGAGGGGCGGGACAAATTCGACTTTGACCCGCCCCCTCCCACGGAACGCCCCCTCACAAGCTACCTGCCGGAGGACCTGACCGACAGGACGGGGCTGATTGTATCCGGGACCGGTGTTGCCGCCGGGATCACCCTCTCTCTGATAACCGCAGGCGCCGCTGTTACACACGGTTTGACAGGAGATCCGGACGGGAGCTTTCAAAGGGACCTGGCCCTGACGGGAGCCTGCCTCATCAGCACGGCCGTCTTCACCGTCTTCACCGATTCCTTTCTGGACCGCCGCAGACAGAGTCGGATGGAACAGGCTATTTCAGAAGAATAAACTCCACCCTGCGGTTCATCCATCTGGCCTCCTCGTCTCCGAAGGGGACGAGGGGATAGGCCCCTCCCATACCGGCGACATCGACCCGGCGGAAGGAGATACCGTGCTGTACCAGGATCCGCCGGACCTCGGCAGCCCTCCCCCGGGACAGGGGGATCAACTCGTTCTGCTGTTCCAGGGCCCCTCTGTCGGAGGCATCCCAGCTCATCAGATTGCCGTGCCCCTCAATCCTGATTCTGTATTCCGGAAATTTCTTCAGAGTTTCCGCCACCCTGGCGATGACCTCCCGGTTTTTCCGCCTTTCCTCCTCCGAGAGGAGAGTAAAGTCCGTAGAGTTCGGAGGAAAGAGGATTCCCGGGACACGAATTTTCAACCTTCCCCTCTCCTCATAGACAAAGATATCCGTTACAAACGGAACGCGCCGTTCCATCCTGTTTCCCAGAAGGTCCACGCCCTCCGCGACAACCGTATAGTCTTCCGCCGAGGAGACCAGGAGCCCGGAAGGACCGTATCCGTCCCATTCAAAGGCATCCGGCGGCGCACCCTCTCCTCCCCTTTCCCAGAGGACGTTTCCCCGGGCCGTCTGGACCGTCAGATGCCAGGACCTGAAGGACCGGGGATAACGAGAGGGGATTCTGATTTGCAGGATATCATCCTGTCCGTCGCCATCGGGGGAAAAGGGAGAGGGGGCCACATTCAGCCTCAGATCGGCCGGGGGAAGGTCAATCAGGAGAGGCAGGCTGTGCTTTATCCCTATGCCCAGGGAAAATGCCGGATTCAGACTTCCCTGCAGAGGCAGCAGGGCTTCCAGGGTCATCTGGAGATAGTTCCGTTTCCAGAGACGGAGGTCCGTGAGGACACCGCATCGGAGAGCGGGACTGAAAGAGAACTCTCCGTCCCGGACAGGCCCGTTGAGCTGCAGACCGCCCCGGGGCCAGACGCTGAAGGGGCCGCGGGAAAGCAGTCTCACCCCGCCCAGAGCAGACAGGGTCGGGATATGAATGACCCTGTCATCGACATTGAGGAAACCGTATCCCCCGGAGAGGGTAAAACGGAGATTCGGAACGAGGTCCTTTACCGAAAGCCCTGTCTCCAGAAGACCTCCCCACCCCCCGTCTCCGGGAGAACTTACCAGGGACGAGGAAAAATCGGGCTCAAGGGAATAACTCTTCCAAGGATAAACTTCCCCCGCGGCTTCCATCACGGTGACAATCAGGACAATCAGGACAGCGGCGGTACGGCGGGCCCGAGTCATAACCTGACTCCCAGAGAGATCCCTCCGGCCACCCCGGCGTAAGGGGTATAGAGGATGGGGATATTGATAAACAGGGCACTGATATCAAATTGAATGTCCGAGAAGAAATACCCCATCAGTCTTTCGGGAGAAGAACCGCTGACGTCTCCTGAGACGGAAACGGAGCCGCTGTCGTCCACATGATCTTTCAGGTATCCGCCTACATCAATCTCGTCATCGCCCTCCACGCTGATTGCCGTCCGGCCCGAAGCGAAATGACATCCCGCTCCCAGGACAAGATGCAGGCCGTCAAGAAACCGCAGCCCCGTAGCGGCAGTAAAACTGAGAGCCGTGATCCGGGATCTTAAGGAGACATCGACTTCCGGGTCTACCGAGAGGGTCACAGCCTGTTCTCCGAGAGGACCCGGACCGTCGGGATCCACGGTGAGACTTTCACTCACGGGATCAAGATCATAGCGGGCTCCCAGATTCTGATACCCATAGGCTATCCCGGTCTGAAGTTGAAGAGGGGCCCAGCTGAGAAGGCCTCCCCGTCTCTGTCTCTCCCGGAACAGGGAGTAAGAGAGAGCGCCCTGCAGGTAAAGGTTGTTCAGGGAGTAGTCCTCCCTTGCGAAGCGTCCTCCTCCGAAAGAGATCAGGGCCGTCATATCTCTGTGCAGAACCTTCAGCGGAAACGAGAGACTCCCGTTGACAATTCTCACGCTTCCTCCCGCCTCCAGATCATCGTCCCGGCCCAGAGAGGAAAGGGTATCCGAAAACTCTGCAGCATTGAGGGTAAAGGCATAAAACGATCCATATCCCCCGAGGGAGAAGGAGTAACGGGAGGTCTGCGGCAGAGTCTGGAGAAGAGGCATCACCGAGGAATCGGA
>CAXXOZ010000004.1:0-8152 GCA_963676435.2 uncultured Parasporobacterium sp. | reverse complement strand
GGGATCGACGTCGATAACGTGACGCATGTCGTCAATTATGATGTCCCCGAAGAGAAAGAGAGCTTCATCCACCGTACCGGCAGGACCGGACGCGCCGGTAAAACTGGGATAGCCCTGACCTTGGTTACGCCTAATGAGGAAAGAAGCTGGCAGGCAGTGCAAGACTTCGCTCAGCAGGAAATCACTGAAATCAATCCGCCGAGCGCCCGCTTCGTGCAGCATCATAAAGCGACTTTCGAAAGAAACTGCAGGAACGCCCCGTCATCAAACAGGCACGGAACCGGGAATTGAACAAGGACATCACCAAAGTCTATTTCAACGGCGGCAAGAAGAAAAAACTGCGCGCCATCGATTTCGTCGGCACGCTGACCAATATTCCCGGCATCGATGCGGATGATATCGGCATCATCACGATCCAGGAAAACGTGACATACATCGAAATCCTGAATGGCAAAGGCCCTTTTGTGATTTCCGAGATGCAGAACCGCAACCGTCAAAGGCAAAGCATTGAAAGTGCATAAAGCAAAGAAATAGATGCAGCAAAATTGAACGCTTGAATGCGACGACCCGCATGTCTCCGTTAATTGAGGAGCTTGTCGGGTCGTTTTGCCGCGCTTGCCTCAAGATTTCGGGTGGCATTCCAGCCCGGCAGAGGCTATACTAAGAATCAGAAAGTGGTGAACCAATTGAAACCAGTCGCAACGTATGAAGAAATAGAACAGCAACGCGGAGACAAATCGATTCTGTATGTGGACGTCAGGAGTCCGTCAGAATATGCGAAGTCAACCATACCGGGTGCCGTAAATGTGCCGGTCCTGGATGATGAGGATAGGAAAACAGTAGGGACGCTTTACGTCGCCGGCAAGATCGACGATGCTAAAAGCCACGGTATCCAAACCATTTCCCCAAGATTACCGGAAATGTTCAGCCTCTTCCAGGAGTATACAAAAGCCTACAACCAAGTCGTCATCTTCTGCAGCAGGGGAGGATTCCGCAGTAGTTCGATTTTTTCCTTACTCAAATCTTTGGGGATGAATGTCCACCGGATGGAAGGCGGCTACAAAAACTACCGCAGCACGATCAACAACATGATTCCTGTATTGTTCGAAAAGGTCCAGTTTGTGACCCTTTACGGCAATACCGGGACCGGGAAAACAGCCATCCTGGAGGAACTGAAGAAGCTTGGAGCCAATGTGCTTGATCTGGAAGCCTGCGCCAACAACAGAGGGTCCGTCTTCGGAGGCGTCGGCCTTAAGAAGAAACAGCCACACAACCAAAAAATGTTCGAGAGCCTGTTGGTCGAGAGCGCCGCTGGCTGGAAGGAGCCGCTGATCGTCTTTACTGAAGGCGAAAGCAAGCGGATCGGACAGGCCGTATTGCCCGCCTTCGTTGATTGATGCGATGCAGAAAGGCATAAACCTGAACATCGAGGCTTCATTGGATTACCGGATCGAACAGATCAAAAAAGATTACCTCCACAGCAATGAAGCGGAGCTCCTCGCAGCGCTTGACCGTTTGAAATCCTATTTGAATGAAGCGCGTGTCGAGGGATACAAGGAGCAGGTGCGCCAGCACGATTTCGATGCGGTCATCGAAGATCTGTTGGTGAAATACTACGATCCCCCGCTACAACTTTAACAAAAAGGAATTTTCCGCCATCTTCCGGAACGAAGACGCCGCAGCAACGGCCGAAGCCATTCTGGAATGGATGAAGCAGAGGAACGATTGATTAACAAAAAAACAAAACAGAGCAGCTGCCCCTGAAGTGGGTTGCTGCTCTGTTTTGTACGCATTATATTAAGCCGCTCGTGCTGAGGATGTCCGATTCTATCCGGTTATCGGACAACGCGTAGCTCATTCGCGATCCGGAAGTCCGATTCTTTCCGGTTATCGGACAACGCGAAGAACATTCGCAGTCCGGATGTCCGATTTCCCCCCGGTTATCGGACATCTTTTCATTTTTATAAGCATTCCTTTCGCTTCGCTCAAGGCACAAAACGAAATGAAAATCGTTGCGCCTTCGGCGTATATTATTGTATTCTTCCCCTGTAGAGTAGTTGTACACTACAAATCACGGAGGAGTGAGTAGCCCTATTTGACATTCTGTAGGACTGCATTTTTATATGTGTCATTATTCCTTCAAGTACAAATAAGTGTGACAGTGAGCACGTAAACTTATCTTTGCAAAAGCGATCCATATATTTAGGAATAATAGTCACTGCAACACTCTACTATCCTTAAAGAAAGGAGGAAAAACTGATGTTGAAAATTGTTTATCCTATTTGTTGTGGAATAGATGTCCACAAAACGTTCGTGGTAGCCTGTATTGCCATCACAGACAACAAGGGAATCACAACTTACAAACGCCATCGCTTCTCGACATTCACACAAGGATTGAGAGAGCTGTTACAGTGGCTAGAGTTATTCTCTTGTTTTGATGTCTGTATGGAATCTACGGGGAAATACTGGATCCCTGTATACAATATTCTGGAACCTTCGGTTAATATTACCCTTGCTCATCCGAAATATGTGAAAGCAATTCGCGGAAAAAAGACAGATACAAAGGATGGCCCAATGGATAGCTGAGTTTATTCAAACACGATTTGGTTGCAGGTAGTTTCATGCCACCACTAGCGATTCGTGAATTGCGTGATTTAATGCGCTACCGGTTCAAATTAACCAATTTTGCGTCCAGTGAAAAGAACAGATTTCAAAATTCTCTAACCGTATCCAATATTCAGATCGCTAGTGTTGTTTCCGACACATTCGGAAAAAGTGCGTTGAAAATTATCGAACGCATCCTAGAAGATCCTGAGCAGTCCATGCTTACGGCAGAAGAATTAGAGAGCTTGATTCACGGTCGCCTAATAAAGAAATTACCCGAACTTGAATTAGCAGTGGACGGTTTTATTACACCGGAACAAAAGATAAAGCTGAAGATCATTAAAGAACACTTTGATGCATTAACACTATGCAAAAAACACTTAGAAGAAACTATCCTCGAACTCGCCCAGCCTTACCAAAATGAAATCCAACTCATTCAAACTTCTCCTGGATTTAAAAATGAACTATCCGCAGTCGCATTAATTTCGGAAATTGGTGTTGATATGTCTGAATTTCATTCCTCTAAACATCTCTGTTCTTGGGCAGGATTAGCACCCACAAATAATGAAAGTGCAGGGAAGAAAAAATCCGTAAGGATTTCCAAAGCGGGCTGCTATCTCAAACCATTACTGGTTCAAATAGCCAATGCCGTTGTCAAAAGTACAAAATATCCTGAAATTAGAAATAAATATCTCAATATCAAAAAAAGAAGGGGCCATAAAAAAGCAATCATCGCTATAGCCCGTAAACTCTTAACGGCTATCTATCATATGTTGAAAAACCAGGAAGTTTATCAGGCTCAACTGTTTTCCGATATGATCGATATCCCTACTTCACGAGAAATAACCACAGAACAAGCTCTTAAATTAATTAAGAGACAGGGCTATAAAATTACATCCGTTATATGAAAACCTATCGCTTATTTTTCGTAAGTGTTTATAGGTTTATTTGGAATACCTTTTTATACGATATAAGCTCTATCTTGTTAATTATTATTTTCAAACTTATCCTTCTTCCGCCAAGCTCCTCAGCGCTTTGGATGCGTAGTCGATTTCCTCCACCGTATTGAAGCTAGAGAAGCTGAAACGGACCATGCCGCTTTTTTTCTGTGCCGAGAGCTTGATGGATGAGCGGCGCGCAATGGGCGCCGGGACGCACTGCGATTTCGTAATCCATGAAGAGCGCATCGCTGAGGTCGCCGGAGGACCAGCCCTCCAGATTCAGCGAAACGACCGGCGCGCGCTCCATGCTTTCAGCGAAACTTCCGTAGAGAGTGATTCCCGGGATATTCTTGATCTGGTCATGGAAGCGGAAAGTCAGTTCCTGCAGGTGCCTAGTGATCGCTGCCAGTCCTTTCTGGCTGATGTAATCCAAACCGGCGGAAAGGCCCGCCAAGCCATGGACATTCTGGGTGCCGGCCTCGAAAAGGGTCGGCATCTCTGTCGGGTATTGCTTATCGAAAGAATGGAAGCCGCTGCCGCCAGTAAACACCGGCACGAATTCCAAAGACCTGTCTCCGAGGCAGATGCCCCCGGTGCCTTGCGGGCCGTAGAGTCCTTTATGGCCGGTGAAGCAGAGGATATCGATGTGCTGCTTCACCATGTCAATGGCGAGGACGCCTGCGCTCTGGGAGGCGTCGACGATGAAAGTCAGGTCGTGCTCCCGGCAAAAAGCGCCGATCCGTTCCAGATCTGCGGCATTGCCGGTGACATTGGAAGCATGGTTGACCACGACTGCACGCGTAGCGGGTCGCAACAAGCGCTCGAAATCAGAATAAAGGAGCGCCCCAAGTTCATCGACGCCGACAAAGGACAGGGCAGCACCCTGTTCTTCCAGTTGGTAAAGCGGACGCAGGGACGGCGTTGTGCTCCGTCACTGTCGTGATGATGTGGTCTGCCGGCTTCAGCAAGCCCTTCAGGACCAGGTTCAGCGAGGCGGTGGCGTTTGCCGTAAAAGCGACGTTTGCCGCGTCCGGTACACCGAATAGGGCGGCCGTTTTTTGGCGCAGCATCTCCGTCAACCGCAATGCGTTCAGGGAAACGGTATGGCTTCCCCGGGCCGGGTTGCCCAGCTGACCATCGGCGATGGCGTGGTAGACAGCTTCAGCCACCGCAGCTGGCTTCTTCAGCGTGGTGGCGCTGTTGTCGAAATAATAAAGTTCAGTCATGCCAGACCTCCACGGATTTTTTCCGGTTCTCAAAACGGACTTCGTAGCAACCATCATTGGAAATGGAACGCTCCGACAGCAACAATCGGACAGCGTTCAGTTCGGCAAGATGCGTCTGCAGCACCAATCCGCATCCGGCCGAAATCTGTTCCGGCATGGGGATCAGCCGGCATTCCTGACCGGCATCCAGGACAACAGCTTCAGCGGCTGCGGCGGCCTGGGACGTCGGAAACGCGACGATGCCGTAATGTTTGCGGTCGATCATGGCGATACGGTCTTGGCGGTACGCAGGATTTCAACGATGCGGTACATGTTCGTAAAGGTACCGACCGCCAATTTGTCCTTCACGCCATAGAATTCCCCGCAGATGCCGCAAGTCAGGACCTCGACGCCGTCTTCCTCCAGCGCTTTGAGGTCGTCCAACACGGACGAACCTTCCGTCGTCAGCAATGCGCCGGCATTGTAGCAGAGCACTTTGTCGGGCAGGACCTTCCTGTTCCGTCAAGGAGAAGAGGAAGCTTTTCATCAGCGTACGGCCCAATTCCTCGCTGCCGTTGCCGATGAAGTCGCTGTTCAGTACGACGACATAATTTGTGCCGGATGACTTCAAAGTTTCGTTGGTTTGCTCCGGAAGCGCGGGGTGTTCGGCAGCGTGTGGTTCTTTGCCGGCGTTCGGATCGGAAAGCTGGACTTCATAAAGGGAATCATTGATTTTTTCGACTTGGACGGAAAGTTTTAGCTGCTCCGCCATCTTGGCAAGGTTCTGCGTCGCAATCTCATTGTCTACGCTGATGAGTATGGCCTCCCCGTTGCTCTCCTTCAAAGCCCGTTTTGGTCAGAATGACCGGCATCGGACAAGCTTGTCCGACTGCATCTATTTTTTTCATTGCCTTTTTCCTCCTGGTTAAAATCATATTTTTGTCATGCTTTTCTCAATGGACGATCGTGATCTTCTTGGTGTCCTTTTCGGTCACTTCGCCGATGATGCCGCAGGACAAGCCCAATGCTTCGATTTCGGCAAGCAGAGCGGCTGCTTCTTCGACAGGGACGCTCACCAGCAGGCCGCCGGATGTCTGCGGATCGAAAAGGATTTCCTCCAAGGCATAGTCATCGATCTGGAAGTCCACATCGGCTTCCAAGTGATTACGGTTGCGCTGTCCGCCGGCTGTGATCAGGAATTCCTGGGCTCCCTGATAGGCCTCCGCTCAGGCAAGGCACACTGTCGGCGTAGACTGTTGCGGAACAGCGGTCGCTGACCATTTCCGACAGGTGCCCCAACAGGCCGAAGCCGGTGATATCGGTGCAGCTGTGGACGGTATACTTTTTCAGGACTTCCGCCGCATAAACGGTTCAACGTTGTCATCGAGACGATTGCCTGGTCGAAGGCTTGCTGCGCCATTTCCCCGGCGCTGTAGGCCGTTGTGATGATGCCGGTTCCCAATGGTTTCGTCAGCAGCAGGACATCGCCTGGGATGCAAGTGTCATTCCGGTAGATCCGATCGGGATGGACTCTTCCCAATACCGAGAGACCGTATTTGGGCTGGGGGTCGTGGATCGAATGTCCACCGACCAGCACACCACCTGCCTCCTGGACTTTCTTGAAGCCGCCAGCCAAAATTTTCCCGAGTGTATCGGTGCTTTTTGTTTCGGGCCAGCAGACGATATTCATGGCCGTCAGCACTTCGCCGCCCATCGCAAATACATCGCTCAAGGCGTTGGCTGCGGCGATTTCCCCGAAGAGCGAGGCATCCGCGACCATTGCGGGAAAGAAGTCCAACGTCTGGATCATGGCCGTCTCGGCGTCTATCCGGAACACAGCTGCATCATCGGACGAGTCGAAACCGACCAAAAAATTCGGGTTCTCCTGTTTCGGAAACTGGCTGAGCAGATCGCCCAGAACGCCGGGGCCGATTTTCGCATTGCACCCCCCCGCAGATAAATAGTTCGTTTGATAATTCCTGTTCCATATTTCTCACTCCTGTAGGTCATGACGTGTTCACCTTACAATTATATACCACCAGTCAAAACATAAGGCGGATAATCTGCATATTTTATAAGTGGAGTGTCTGATCGGACAGAACCGCAATATTTTTTATGCGGGAAAAATAGTCCACGGATGTGATATGATGAGGAGGTCATTTCTGAAGGTTTGCCATCGCTTAATTGAGTGAAGACAAGCACGTCCAGGAATATTCGGTTAATAAGAGAAGATAAACAATTAAGGATGGGTGCAAGTGGTGGATAAAGAATTACTGTACGGGACGCTAAAAAAATATTTCGGATATGACAGTTTCCGGGAGGGCCAAGAGGAATTGATCACGAACACCTTGCAAGGGAAAGACGTGCTCGGGATCATGCCGACGAGCGGAGGGAAATCGCTCTGCTACCAACTTCCGGCGTTGCTGCTGGACGGCATGACGATCGTCGTTTCCCCGCTCGTGTCCTTGATGAAGGATCAGGTGGACAGCATGCGGGAAATGGGGATTGCCGCGGCATACCTGAACAGCACGCTCTCCAGAGAAGAGTTTCTGCAATTGATGGATGACATGCGTTCCGGCCAGCTTAAACTGCTCTACATCGCGCCGGAACGGATAGACAACGAGTCATTCATGAATGCCCTGCGCTTCGTTAAGGTACCGTTGTTGGTGGTCGATGAGGCCCACTGTATCTCGCAATGGGGCAGCGATTTCCGGCCTGCCTACCAAGGCGTGGCCCGACTGTACGATCTGTTCGACAGACGTCCGATGGTTGCCGCCTTCACCGCCACAGCCACCGAACCGGTCCAGGACGATATCCTGGTCCAATTGCGCCTGCAGAATCCGTTCCGATTGGTGACCGGTTTTGACCGCGGCAATTTGGCCTTCAGCGTGGAAAAACCCGCCGACAAGTTCAAGTTCCTCGTGAAGGACCTCAACCCGAAGGAAGCGAGCATCATCTATTGTTCGACCAGAAAAAATGTGGAATCGGTCCAGAAGAAATTGGAACAAAAAGGCTTTGCCGTGACGCTTTACCATGCCGGGTTGCCGGAACACGAGCGCCAGCGGAACCAGGATGATTTCCTGTTCGACCCGCAAACCGATCATGGTCGCAACGAATGCTTTTGGCATGGGGATCGACAAAAGCAATGTGCGGACCGTTTACCACTACAACATGCCCAAAAACATCGAAAGCTATTACCAAGAAGCCGGAAGGGGCGGGGCGTGACGGAGAGGAAGCGCGTGTCATCCTGCTGTTTTCGACGCAGGATATCATCATCAATCAGTTGCTGAACAGCAAGACGAATGACAGCGAAGCGACCAATAAATTGAACAAGATGATCAATTACTGTTACACGAACCAATGCCTGCGCCGGTACATCCTGGAATATTTCGGCGAAACGAC
>CAXXOZ010000003.1:0-109861 GCA_963676435.2 uncultured Parasporobacterium sp. | reverse complement strand
AATATCCTGATCAAATGCTAAATTCTTCGTAGTAATTCCACTCACCCCATTTGAGTCGAGTAAAGATATAGCACTAATCAAAATTTTATCTTTTCTTCTTAACATAATACCACCCTGTTAGCTTTCACTAACTTAGTATAACATATGTGTTTTTTTTTTGCAAGAGTATGATTTTCTATTGACTTTTTTTGGTTCTTTTAGTGTAATATATATAATCTAAAGAATAGGAGCACAAAATGAAAAGAAAAATAATTTATTACACTACAATCACGATCATTTTAACTGCACTTTCAGTATTTCTTTTCTGGCTACACTACAATGTATTTGGAAATTTTCATGAAACAATGTATCTTGCATTAATTGAATTATGCTTTATACCAATTAGTGTTCTTTCAGTTACAATTGTTTTTGAGAATATTCTCAAAAGAAGAGACAAGCAGGAAAAGTTAAGCAAACTTCATATGTTAATAGGAATCTATTTTAGTGAAGTTGGTTTTGATATGTTAAAAATAATCGCTAAAGCAGATCCAGAATCAAAAGGGCTAATTACAAATATTGACGATTTTAAGAGAAGCCTTCAAATTCTAAAAAAGCATCCTCATAATATTGAACATAAAACAGTTGATTATTCAAAAATACAGGAGTTGTTGGTTAATAATCGATCATTATTTATTAGTCTAATGGCAAATGAAGGTTTACTTGAACACGAAACATTTACTGACTTATTAATGGATACTATTCACCTAAGAGACGAATTTATATTTAGAAAAGACAAAGAATATTCAGAAGATGACTATTCTCATATTGATTCTGATATAAAAAGGGTATATGGTATGCTTTCTACACAATTTTTAAGATATATAAACAGTTTAGAAAAGCCTTATCCAAATCTTTATAGATCATCAAAAAGAAACAATCCTTTTCAATAAGAAAAGGATTGTTTCTTTATTTATTGGAACCACATTCGCTTGTATTTCCTCTAAGTATATCAAGACCATGTTCAATAGAATCTATAACAGATAAAAGATTTTCTCTTGCTGCCTTGGGACTTCCTGGAAGGTTAACGATTAATGACTCATCTCTTATGCCCGCTGTGGCTCTTGATAGAATAGCTCTTTTAGTTATTTTCAAACTTTCCATCCTCATCAATTCTGGAATTCCTGGCGCCATTCTATCACAAACTTCAACAGTAGCTTCCGGGGTAACATCTCTTTTTGAAAAACCTGTTCCTCCTGTTGTTACAATTAAAGCTGTAGATATATTACAATATTTTATTAATGTTGCTTTTATTTGATCTAATTCGTCAGGAATAATTTCAATGTTATTAACTTTATACCCAGACTCTATTAATATTTCTTTTACTGCAGGACCAGCTAAATCTTCTCTTAATCCAGCGCTCCCTTTATCACTTACTGTAATTACCACTGCTTCATACATATTCACCCTCCATCTAACTTAATATCATAATGTCTTTAGGACATATTTTTATATTAAGTTTACCGTCTTTTATATCTTTTGTTTGCTCCCATTTATCTTTAGAAATTTCCATTCTGATTCTTGAATATGAATTTTCATTTGATGACTTTTCAGGTTTCAATATTATAACAATAGAAAATAGTTCTTCTACTATGCTTTGAATATCACACTTTATAACATTAATATCATTTTCTTTTGCTAGCTTTATATCATGAGCCCTAACACCCATAAAATCTTTTCCTAAAAAATCATTTTCTATTGTTTCTAGTTCTATTCCCCAATCCGTTGCAAAAACTTTCTTATTTGATATTTTTTCAATATTTGAAAAGTTTTTACAACCCGTAAGAAGTGCTGCACTTAAAGACTCTGGATTCATAAATAGTTTTTTAACATTCTTTTCCTCTTCATTAATACCTTGTTTCATAACAGAAACCCTGTTACATATCCTATATACTTCATCTTTATTATGAGTAACAAATATAGAACTATTATTAAAGGTTTTTAGAATATTAACTAGTTCCATTTCTAATTGCCATTTCAAGTAGCTATCCATAGCTGAAAAGGGTTCGTCTAGTAATAAAACTTCTGGTTCACTAGCAAATATCCTTGCAAGTGCTACTCTTTGTTGTTGACCTCCCGAAAGCTCAGAAGGATATTTATCCTCCATTCCTTCTAAATAAAATTTTTTAATATTTTCATTAACAATTATTTCTTTGTTTTTATTTTTTTCATTTATACCTGTCATAATATTTTTTTTGACAGTCATATGGGGAAACAGGGCATATTGTTGGAATAAATAGCCTACTTTTCTTTTTTGAGGTGATAAGTTAATCTTCTTTTCGGAATCAAAAAGTATTCTATCATTTAAAACAATCCTACCTGAATCAGGTTTTTCGATTCCTGCAATACATTTCAATGTCATGCTCTTGCCACAACCAGATTCCCCAAACAAGGCTAAAATTTCATCCTTTGCTGTAAATGAAACATCTAAGTTGAAATCACCAAGTTTTTTCTTTATATTCACTTCAAGAGCCATTAGAATTCCCTCGCTTTTTTCTTGATTTTTGACTGACGTGAATTCCATATATTCATTAATAAAAGAGTTATAAAAGAAATACACATAATTATAATTACCCACTTATATGCTTCTTCTCTATTATTTGCTTGTACTGATGTATATATAGCTAAGGACATTGTTTGAGTTTTTCCTGGAATATTACCTGCAAGCATTGCAGTCGCTCCAAACTCTCCTAAAGCTCTTGCAAAAGATAAAATAGTGCCTGCTGCAATTCCTGGTCTACATTCAGGAACAATTATCCTCCAAAAAATCTTAGCTTCTGAAACTCCAAGGGTTCTTGCTGCATAAACTTGATTCATATCCATTTGTTCTATGGCGCCTCTTACTGTTCTGTACATAAGAGGAAATGAAACAACAAATGCTGCTATAACGGCTCCTTGCCAGGTAAAAACTACGCTTACTCCTAAATTATATAAAATGTCACCTAATAACCCATTTCTTCCAAAAATCAATAATAAAAAGAATCCTACAACAGTTGGAGGTAGTATCATGGGAAGAGTAAATATCCCATCCAATACACCTTTAAGTTTTTTCATTTTAACAACCCTGTTTGCTAAAAGAATCCCTGTAAAAAATGTTATTATTGTTGCAGCAATTGCCACTTTAAACGAAATAATCAAAGGAGAAAAATCCATTATATATAATACCTTTCTTATTCTATGAACATATCAAAACCATATTTTTCAAAAATACTCCTAGCAGTATCACCTGAAAGGAATTCTAAAAATTCTTTTGCAGCTTCTTCCTTTTCTGAACTTTCAACCACAGCAGCAGGATATATTATTTCATCAGCACTTCCCTCAGGAGCCTGATTAATCACAATTACTTTATCTGATGTTGCAGCATCAGTAGCATAGACAAATCCGCAATCTACATCTCCACTTTCTACCCATGCAAGTACATTTGCAACATTAGTCCCGTAATTAGTTTTTTCTTTGATTTGTTCCCATATTTCAATATTTTCTAATACTTTTTGTGTATACTGTCCAACTGGAGTCGAATCTACATCTCCAACCGCAATCAACTTTACTGAATCACTAGTCACATCTTCAAAGTTCTCTAATCCAAGAGATGATTCAGCCGGTACGATTAAGACCAATTTTCCTTTTAACAAATTTGTAATTGTACTTTCCATCACAAATCCACCATCATTTAATGCATTCATTTGCTTTGTTGATGCTGAAATAAAGACATCACAAGGGGCTCCTGCTTCAATTTGTGTTTGTAATGTACCTGATGAATCATATGTTCCTATAAAAGAAACCTCTGGATGCTCAAGATTATAAGCCTCCATTATTTCTGGAATTGCTTCCCTTAAACTTGAAGCCGCTGATATATTTAATTCAATTTTATCATCAGTTTCGCCACAAGCTGTAAGAAAAACAAAAGTCATCATAATTCCGATTATCAAAGTTAATATTTTTTTCATATCTAGTTCCCTTTCCCGAAACCGCAGTTAGGAAATTGACATACATCACAACCTAAACATAAACCTCCATTTCCTAATCTTGCCAGTTCTTCTTTTGTTATATTTTCTCCGGCTGCAAGTTTTGGTAAAACTAAGTCAAAAGCCGTCGCTTTTGAATACATGACACAACCTGGCAGGCCTACTATAGGTGTACCATCTTCAAAATAGCCTACTAAAAACATTGCCCCAGGAAGTACGGGAGCTCCGTACGTTATTATATTAACTCCGCTTTTTTTAATCGCCCCAGGGGTCATATCATCTGGATCAACACTCATACCACCTGTGCAAACAATCATATTTACGGATCTATTTTTCATTTCTAGTATTGCATTTGAAATATTACTAATATCATCATCTACAATTACATGTTCTGTGACATCAATATTATAATTCTTTAATTTATTTATAACAACTGGTGAAAATGTATCCTTTATTCTTCCTTTATAGACTTCGCTACCTGTTGTAATCAACCCAGCTTTCATTCCCTTAAATGGTTTTATTTCCATTATAGGTTTTCCGTTAGTAATTTCCTGAGCTTTTTTCAATTTTTCCTCTTCTATTAAAAGTGGTATTACTCTAGTACCAGCAATTTTGTCCCCTTTTTTCACCCAGGTATTTCCATGTCTTGTTGCAATAATAATTTCATCTAGCATATTTATTTGATATAATTTTTCAATATCTATTTTAAGTAGTCCATCAACTGATGAATATAGTTCTATTTTGCCTTCTTTAACATCTGTTCTTTCCATATTATCATTAAAACATAATTTGTAAAGCAATTCTGCCGCCTCATCTTCATGAAGAATGCCTTCTTGTTTTTCCCAAACATATATATGCTCTTTACCCATAGACAATAAAACAGGTATATCTTCTTCTCTTACAATGTGACCTTTTTTAAACTGTACACCTTTAAAATCATCTTTTACTATACGCGTAAAATCATGACATAAAACATTTCCTATCGCATCTTCAACTTTTATTTTTTTCATTTTAAATACCAACCTATCATTAATTGTTTATAAATACTATTTCGTCTCCTGCTTTTACAAATCCACCTTCAAGAACAATTACGAAGATTCCTTCCCTTGGCATTACACAGTCTCCAGTGGCTTTCTTTATTGCACATCCGCTATCATGACACTCTTTACCTATTTGAGTGACTTCAACCAGCGTTTTACCTATTTTAAGTTTTGTCCCAATAGGAAGTGTATATAGGTCTATACCTTTAGTGTTAATATTTTCTGCAAATGCTCCAAAACTTAAATTTGGAATTTTCTCTTTCACTTTATTAAAACTCTCATCTGCTAACATACTAACCTGCCTATGCCAATCCCCAGCATGAGCATCTCCAACAATTCCATGAGCAACTTTTAATTCAATTTTTTCAACTGCTTTTTTTCGCATACCTTTTTTTTTACTAATATTTACTGAAGTTACATATGCTTTATTTTTTTCTATCATAGTCTCCACTCTTTCCACCTGTTTTTGTCAATAAATATATATCTTTTATAGAAATATCTTTTTGGACTGCCTTACACATATCATAAATGGTTAATGCTGCCACACTAACACAATTTAATGCTTCCATTTCTATTCCTGTTTCTCCTTTACATTTTACTATTGCTAAAATTTCTATTTCGCAAGTTTCATCATTTAGATTAAATTCAACATCTGCAGAAGTTATAAATAAAGGATGGCACATTGGAATAAGCTCTGATGTTTTTTTTGCTCCCATAATTCCTGCTACTTGAGCGACAGCTAAAACATCTCCTTTTTTCATTTTACCTGATTTTACTATTTCATAAGTGTTCCTGTTTAGGGATACTACCCCTCTTGCTCTAGCTGTACGAACTGTTGTACTTTTTTCAGTAACATCTGACATTCTGGCAAATCCATTTTCATTAAAATGATTTAACTTTTCCATGTTAACCTCCTATTTGATTCATATATCTTTTTGTTGAACTTTTTTTATCTACACTTATAGTAGAATTTTGAGGTTTTAATTTTATACCTTCTTTTATCACTTCAACTATTTCTGCTTCTTTTAAACCTTTTAGATTTATTTCACTTTCTGAGTGCAAGCAAACTTTTAATTTACCATCTGATGTAACTCTTATCCTGTTACAGTCAGGGCAAAAATGTCTGCTCATAGGGCTAATCAAACCAACGGTCCCTTTCCCATCTGGTAATTTAAAAATTCTTGCAACTCCCTCACTTCCAACGGGAATTAATTCTGGTTTTTTCTCCAACACAACATTCGTTTCAAAAAAAACATTTTCATCCCATTCCTGGCATTCTCCCATTGGCATTAATTCTATAAACCTAACTTGTAAGTCGTCATTCCTAGTAAGTTCGACAAAATCTGAAATTTCATCGTCATTAAAACCTCCAATTAATACCACATTGATTTTTATTTTTTCATAACCAATTTGTTTACATTTTTCAATACCATCAATTACATCTTGTATTTTTCCACACCTTGTAATTTTTTGATATTTTTCTTCTTTTAAAGTATCAAGGCTTATATTTAATCTATTTACACCTGCTTCTTTTAACTCTACTGCATATTTTTTTAATAAAATTCCATTTGTTGTTATGCATACTTCTTTTATACCTTCAATAGACGATACTCTTTTACAGATGTCAACAATGCCTTTCCTTACTAATGGATCTCCACCTGTAATTCTTACTTTATTAATACCACACTTAGCGGATGCTTTAACTATATCTTCTATTTCTTCTACAGAAAGAATTTCTTCATGTTCAAGTTTTTCTATACCTTTTTCAGGCATACAATATGTACATCGTAAATTACATAAATCTGTAACCGATAAACGTAAATAATTTATATTTCTTTCAAACATATCTATCATAAGATCACCTCAAATTATATTCTATATGCTTCTATAATTTCGCCTTTTTTTACCGACAATGCACCAGGCTTAACTATCCCCAACAAATCACACTCAACTAATGATGATATAGCTCCATTTTTTTGAGAGCCTCTTTCTTCAAAATATGCAATACCATCTTCTATTAATAAATTTCCTCTAAGAAATCTTCCCCCAGGGCTAGGTCTATTATAGTCCTTATACATGATAACTTTTATTTTATCTGTGAAAACACTGGTTTTGCCTGATATTTGGTTTACATATGGTATACCTAAGGTCTTAAGACAAATCACTGCGCTTCCTGGATTACCTGACAAACCTAATATCATTTTTTTATTTAATGTAGCAGCAACAACTGCACTTCCTGGTTTTATATTAACTTTCCAAAATAGTATTTTAGCTCCCATTTCTTCAAGTGCATCAATAACTAAATCGTAGTCTCCTACAGAAACACCACCTGTAGTAATAATCATATCAGACCCTGTTAATGACTGCTTAATTTTTTTCACTATATCTTCAACATTATCCTTAGCACATCCACCATTTAGAGTATTTGCTCCCGAAATTTTCAAGTAAGAACTTAATGTATAGTAGCTACTGTTTCGAATCTTTCCTGGCCTTAATTCTTCATCTATTTCTATTAATTCATTACCTGTATTAATAATCGTAATAATAGGTTTTGAAAAAACACTTATTAATCCTATTCCTAATGATGCCATCAAGCCTATTAAAGCAGGAGTTATAATGGTTCCTTTTGATGCTATCTTATCTCCTTTTTTTACATCTTCACCTTCAAAAACAATATTTTCAAATTGTGAAAACTCTTTATAGATAGTAACTTGATGTTCATCAAAATCTGTATCTTCGTATCTTGTAACAGCATCTGTTCCTTTTGGTATTGGGGCTCCTGTTAGTATTTTAACTGCTTCACCATTTCTTAGTTCTACTTTTGAAAAATCTCCTGCAGCAATTTCTTCAACTATTTTAAATGTTTTCGGATTAGACTTTGAAGTTCCAACGGTTTCCTCTGACTTAAATGCATATCCATCTAAAGGTGATCTGTCAAAAGGTGGAATCATCATTCCTGCGATTATATCTTGAGCTAATACCCTGTTTAAGGAGTCTTCTATTCTGATTTTGTCTTCTGATAATACTCCCGCATTATTTAGCATTATGTCTATTCCATCTTCTAAATCTATCCACTCTGGATATTCCTCTTTATTTATATAACTTTCCAAAAAATCAGCCATCCCTTCTATTTCATATAAACCAAATTTTGGTATATTTTCTTGAATTTCTTCATCTGTTACAATGGCAATTAAATCTTTAATACTTACCGATAGTTTATGGTTTGCTGCTTTTCTTAATACACCTATTTTAGGGGCTTTACCTGCTCTATATCCTTCAGTAATTATTAAGTCTACATTTTTAATATCTTTTATTATATTTTCTAAATCATTTCCTTTATCTGTCAATTCAATTTTGGCAGTTTTTTTACTAGAAGATATCGATACTATATCTGCCCCTGCCTGAGTAAAACGCCAGGTGTCTTTCCCCTCTTTATCTATTTCAAATTCATGAGCGTCATGCTTTATTACTGCCACCCTTAATTTTCTATTCTTTAGTTCTTTTATTAATTTTTCTATAAATGTAGTTTTCCCTGACCCTGAATACCCTACAAACGAAAATATTGGTATTTTTTTTGACATATAAAAACCTCTACTTTTTTCTAGAAAAGCAGAGGTTTACATAACTAATTCAACGCCAACAATTAATTATTGGCTTATAAACTTCTCCTTTTCAAATAATGGAAGGCATTACCGTTTCCAATAATACCCTGTGAATCAAGTGATTCAGACTCTAAATCATGGCAAATGCTTTAGACTTTCGAGTTCGGAGTATAATATTTAATTTTAATGAATATAGATTAACACACAAATTTTAAATTTGCAATAATTAAATATCTTTTCTAGTGAAAGAATCTAGAGCTATCCAACCCATAGCTATAAATATTACAACCAAATATATTACCGAAAATCCAACAGAAATTTGATTATTTAACAAATTTCCCATCCCTACACTTGAAACATAAGCCTCTAGGTTAGAATCACTAAACACTCTTTCTGCTATATTTAAATTATTAAAAGGTATAAAATCCATCCATCTACCATGTGCAAATAAATTCAGCATTACATTAATTATATCCCCTACTATTGAAATTCCTATACTAACTCCTACAGAAATAGCAGTACTCTTAGTAACTACGGATAAAAGAAGTGCAAACAACATATATGCTATACTTGGAATAAATAATAGTAATAGATATAACAACTTATGTACCAAAAACGGTATACTATGAATAGTTCCATTCGAAGCATAAATATAAGGTGTCATTTCACCTCCACCAAAAAACACTAGAAAACAAATAACTGATACTATATATGCTATAAACAGAAATACAATTCCCACCGTCAAAAGCGCTAAAAGTTTTGCTACAAAAATTTTCCATCTTTTTACCGGTGCTATTATTAATGATTTAATCGTTCCTGTTGATAGTTCACTTGAAAAAGAACCACCCGCTAAAATAATCATAAGTATCATTATAACAGTTATACCTACACTTGCAAATGTAATAAATGATGTTGAAGATGAATATATTTGATTAGAAACGTCAATATTATTTTCTATTTTATACTCTTCTACCAAAACAAGGTTTTCTAGTTCTTCTATTTCGTCGCTAGAAAGAAGTGCTCCTTGAGAATTAACTCCATAAAGAATTGAAAGTTTAGTATTTATTATCAAGCTAATCTTGGAATCTAATATATAATTTTCTTCACCAGCTGGATTTGCTTTACTTAGAAGTTCAAATTCTTTAAGCATTATCTCTTTTTCTTCCGAACTAAGAGAATTATCCATATTTGTCATTTCTGTTTTAGCCTGTAAATATATTTGAAAATCATTCTTATTAATAGAATCTTCTAAAAGTACTATTATATTATTTATGTCTTCAGAATTAATACTAGTCTGACTAATAAATCCATATTCTAAGTCAAGGGCTTCTCTTTCCATTTCAATCAGAGTAGTAATTGCGTCAACATAAAAATCACTTCCTGTAAACATATCTACATCGTTTTCAAATGCAAGTTCATAATATTTCTTTTCTACATTTAGGGAATCAATATTATAGTTTATTGTAGTTTGTTCATTTAAATCTGTTGTTTGATTTAATAAACTTTCCTGTTCACTAATCTGTTTATCCAGTTCGTTAAAATAATCTTCATAGTATCCATCTACTATTTCTTCAAATACGACTCCATCCATAAAATACACTTCATTTTCAACTGATGAAAGTAGCTTGGTTATACCTCCATAACCTAGTATAACAACCACCATTATTATTAATAGCACAAGGATAGAAGTTCTTTTTTTCAATTTTGTTAATTCGTTAATATATAGAGATTTAATTTTACTCAATTTCAGTACCTCCTCCTGTAGTATTTAAAAATGCTTCTTCTAAAGAAATTTCAGTTTTATTTACACCATTAATCATAATTTTGTTTTCAGTTAATAAGACAATAATTTTAGAAACTTCTTCTTCCTCAATTTCTAATACTATTTTATCTTCAAAAACTTTATTGATTTTATTTGGATAATTAGCATCTAGTAATTCTTTAGCCTCTTTTACTTGTTTTGTTCCAATTGTATATTTAGAACCTCCTGAAACCTGAGCGATTAGTTCTTCAACAGTATTAATTGACTTAAGTTCTCCATGATTAATTATCCCAACTCTATCACACATTAGTTCCATTTCACTAAGAAGATGACTTGAAACCATTACGGCTACCCCATCTTCATGAGCTACTTTTTTCAAAATATCTCTTAACTCTCTTATCCCATTTGGATCAAGTCCATTTGTTGGTTCATCCAAAATAAGTAATTTAGGTTTGTGCAATAAAGCCTGTGCTAAGCCTACTCTTTGTTTCATACCTAAAGAATATTTGCCTATTTTTTCGTTAATCCAGTTGCTCATCCCTACCATATGTACTACTTCATCTATTCTATTTTCATCTACATTTTCATGTAATCTTGCATACATTTTCAGATTGGTCATACCAGTAAGATTTTTATACATCTCTGGGTTTTCTACAATTCCTCCTAAAAATGACATTGCTTTTTCATAGTCTTTTTTTAAATCATATCCATTTATATATATTTCTCCACTGTCAGGAAATAAAAAACCCATAACCATTTTTATAGTTGTAGTTTTACCTGCTCCATTTGGCCCGAGAAAACCAAAAACTTCACCTGCCTCTATGTTCATTGACAAGTCTTTTATTATATGTTTTTTCTTAAAAGATTTATTTAAGTTTTTAATTTCTAATATTGAACTCACAGTTGATCCTCCTTAATAAAAATAAGAATCTAAACTATATTCAAGATTTGTTAATTCTGAATAAGTCAGTTTCCATTCATCATTTATTTTTTGGAAAGCTAAATAATCATTAGTTTGAAATGTTTTTCCGTTATAACTGGTTAAACATACTAATGTTGCAGTAGCTTTATTATTATCAAAATTTACGTCTGTGATCCTTTGAACCACCTTTTCATAATTGGTTACTATAAGTATCCCATTAGACATATCCCTAATATCTGACTCCATGTATTCAAATAAATTTTCATAAGAACTTTTATTGTCCACATAGAATTTTGATAATTCATTTTTCATTTCATCAATAAATTCATCTACCTCTTCATCAGGCATTTCTGTTCCATTTTCACGGTATCCTTCAGGTAGTATATGATAATTCATTTCGGCCTGTAGATATTCCTGACTCAGTTTTACTATTTCTTTTTTATTTGAACTATCAACAATCCCTGCAATCACAAGATATATAATAGTTGCAATAATTAAAATAAATAGAAATATTAAACCTCTGTTCATCTTTTTTATCACTTTCATATAGTCCTCCCTAATGTTTTTTTACAATACTTATCTATTTTATCATAAATACAAAAAAAACAAACAAAAATGTCGTGAACGACAGGATTTTGTCGTGAACGACATTTTTGTTTGTTTATAATTATTAATTTAAACTAAATTCTTTAAACTCTAAGGCCCCTTTTCCATTATAACCAAAGAATATAGAAGTTTTACCTTTTGAGATTTTTACAGGTATTTTTAGCCTAGTCCATTCATTTTCATCCAGATTAATTTTTTGTTTACCAAAAACATTTTTTAAGTTTATGTCTTCGGCAATATTTATTTCACCATCTGCTTTGCCACGTATAACTACTCCAATTTCTTTTATATCATCAATGTCAAAATATTTATAACCTATTTTCACTCCATCACTTATATTTGATATATAGTGAAGGTTTTCATTTTCTTCAAAAATATATGGATGGGTATCTTGATTTGATTCACCATATACAATTTTTCTTTCTTTAGCTTTACTTATAAGATTACAAGCAATTGCTGCAAAATAAGTTCCCTTACCTTCTAGGTTTCCGTTATTCATACCACAACTTGTGATTTCAACTTGATTAATTTTGCCGTTAGTATCAAATGTTATTTTTTCAGCACATCCCTGTCTGGAACTTTCAGTACCATGTGTATGTCGGTGATAAAAAACATACCATTTTTCATCGATTTCTACTATGCTCCCATGGTTATTTCCCATCACTGCAACTGGTTTTTCGTTTCCTTTATATCCTATATCTCCATTTGAAACAATTGTTCCACCATATTTAAAATCCTTATTTGGATAATCACTTATAGCATAACAAAGTTCATGACTTAATTGACTAGAATAAACAAAATAATACTTACCGTTTCTCTTTCTCATTGAAGCTGCTTCAAAAAAAGCATGCCCTTCAAATTCAGTGCCTTCGGCGATTTTCCCACCTGGAATAAAAAGTACTGGTTCACCTTTCATAGTTAGCATATCATTTTCAAGCTCTACAACCATGGCTCCTTTACTAAATTCTATTTTAGAAAGGTCTGGGACTTCCTGTCCTTGCTCTTCAAAGACCTCTGGATCTGGTGGAGTTAAATCAAAAGCTGGACTAAATCCATAATATAAATATACTTTTCCGTCATCATCTACTAATACACCTGGATCAAAAGGAAAATGTTCGTTTAATGTTTTTCCTTCTTTAATATCTTTATTATATTTTATATGTCCATAAAACTCAAAAGGTCCACTTGGTTTATCGCTTACAGCTACTCCTATTTCATCTAGAAAAGAAAAGCAATAATATAAGTAATATCTACCATCTACACCCTTTGCTATATCTGGAGCCCACAGTTCTCTTTTTCCTTCACTATTTGACGGATCCTGTGTTTTTCTATAAGAAACTCCTTCATACTTCCAGTTACCTAAATCATCTATAGGTGCTGACCAGGAAACATAATCTCCTGGACAGTATTTAGTTCCTCCTGCATAATCGTGAGAACCATATATATATACTCTACCATCAAATACATAAGGTTCTCCATCTGGTACATATTCATTTAGTGGTAGATAAGGATTAAAAGCTTGATTATTCATAAATTTCTCTCCTAAATATTTATTTTAACATTAAAAAAGCAGCAAGATTGCCTCTTTCACCATTTGACGCTCTATGTGAAAATAGTAGCTCAGGATTGCAGCAGGTACATATATCTGTTGTTTCAATGTTATCTTTTTTAATTCCTACATTTAATAAGTTGAATTGATTTGCTTTCCATAAATCAAGTAAATATTTCCCGTTTTCTTTTTTATAAAACAAACATTCAAGTTCATCTTTTGTATAATTATTTTTAAATTCGTCATATAGTTCTTTTCCCACTTCATAACATTCTTTACAAATTGATGGTCCTATAAAAGCAATAATATTTTCAGGATTAGAATTATATTCCTTAATCATTAATTCAACTGTTACTTTCCCAATTCCATTAACTGTTCCTTTCCAGCCTGAATGAGAAAGACCTATTGCTTTATTTACTGGATCTACAAAAAAAAGTGGCACACAATCAGCATAATAGGTAGCTAATGGTATTCCTGGAATGTTAGTTATAAATCCATCAATATCTGTATAGTCCCTATCTTTAATAATGCCCTTCCCCTTGTCTTCAAGTTTTACAACTTTTATGTTTGTAGTGTGGGTTTGTTTAGAAGTAACTATATCTTTATAATTAAAACCTATAGATTCTGAAATCAGCTCGTGATTTTTCATAACCCTTTCAAACTCATCCCCTCTGGTAAAACTGAGATTTAAAGATGAAAATATCCCTTCGCTAACTCCTCCTAGTCTTGTTGAAAACCCATGCTTAACAACTCCTGTGTTTTCAATTCTATTTGAAATTATATACGGTGTCTTTTTAATTATAAATTTTGTTGAGTTATTATTAAAAGCCTTCTTAAAATTCAATTTTCACTATAACCTCCAGTTTCATTAATTATACACTAAAATCCTCCGAATGCGTTTTTAATCACCTTGATTTTACTATTTTCGATTAAAACAACATCAAATCTATATAAACTACTTTCATTTAAATCATTTTTTAAAATATAGTATTTAGCTGTTTTCATAATTCTATTTTTCTTTGTTTGATTAATTGATTCTCCAGCATTACCGTAGTTGTTATTTTTTCTATATTTAACTTCAATAAAACAAATATACCCCTCATATTTTGCAATAATATCAATTTCTCCAAATCTACTAAAATAATTATATTCTAAAATCTTATATCCTTTACTTTCGAGAAATTCTCCTGCAATTTTTTCGTAATTGTTCCCCTTAATTCTTTTATTAATTGTAATCTCCTTTTTTAAATAACTTTACTTTTTATTTTGTCCATTTTATCCACAAAAACTAAAACTTCTGCTACTACTTCATAAAGTTCTGGTGGAATCATATCTCCAATTTCAAGTGATGAAAGTGTTTTTGCAAGGTTATCATCTTCATAAATTGGAACATCTGATTCTGTTGCTTTTTCGATTATTCTTTCTGCTATCTGACCTTTTCCTGTAGCAATTACAGTTGGTGCTTCATAATCTTTTTCGTACTGAAGTGCCACAGCAGTTTTTCTTGTTTTTTTATTATTCATATCATCACCTATGCTCTAATATCGAATGTATATCTTTTAACACTAACATTTCCTGGTACTGTATTTATTATATTATCAAGAGCTTTGGAATCACCAGTTTTTTCACCTATTACTTCAATTGCGTAACTTGCCTCATAACCTCTTTTTTCAAGTTTTTCTTTAAGTTCTGGTAAATATTTTTCAACAATCATCATACTTTCATCATTGTCTAGTGTGAAATTCGTACTGACTTTTTTACCTTTCATTCTTATATCTACATCCGTTGCACCTAAATACTCCATATCAAGATGCAAAAAGGCCTTTAATTCTTCATTCTCCTTAAACTGCTTTTTAGGGTTCTTATTATAAATATAAAGCTCTCCATTTTTATCCTGATTTTCCATTTTAATAGGAATCTGAACATATGGTATAACATGACTAAAAGAATTCATAAAACTAATACTACTTTTCATATTCGATAAAGTATTAAGGATAGCTTCACCAGCTTTTGTATCACTGTTTTTTACGTTTTTTATAATTCTTTCAACACCTTCAAACACTGATTTGTAAATATCTTTTATCTCCTGTGGTCTATCAACAGACTGTTGATTAAATTTCTCAGGTTGAATCAACCATTTTTCTTTAACAAATTCTTTTAAAGAAGATAAAAATTCCTTTGAAAAAAGCATCTTATTTAAAAAAATTTTATTTGAAAAATCACTCTCAACAAATTTTTTAATGTCCAAAGTATTTTGATTTATTGTTTCTTTAAGTATTTCTTTATCTTTAATGTTTAATTCTGGGGATTCTATAGCTTTTTGAATATATTCCTTTAATTCAGGTTTTATAGGAAGACTGTTTTGTTCTCCCAGGTTTATATCTGATACCATTTTACTAACTATTTGAGGTAGTTCAGGAGAATTTGCATTTGACTCAATATAACCTTGAATATCATTAATAACATTTTCTACTTTATTTGAAATATTGAAATCATTTGATAATAATTCATTAAAAGCAACTATATTTTCTTTTGTTATTGGAATATTAAGTTTATTAAGGATTACTACAGACTGTATATTAGATTCTTTATTCACATTTAAATGATTTACAATATTATTAATGGTCTGCTTATCAATAGGCATTTTTTGCTCTACTAGGTTTTTTACAATTTCAATGTTTCGCTCTGTCATAGGAAGTTTGGCTGACTCTAAAGCTTTAGTAACGATTTCAGGAGATACATTTTCAAGTTGTAAAGGTCGTATTGATATTTGAGAGCCATTGTTTTCCTTTACAATAAAAGTAACTTTATCTCCAATATTAAAGTCCATTGATTCAGCCATTCTGGCATTTATAATCTGTCCATCACCCACACTGATTTGAACATTAGAATTTATTATATCAACAATTTTCCCTTTAAAAACATCACCTGACAACAGCTTCAATAACTCAACCCCTTTTTCGGGTTGAGATTTCAATATTTCTCCTTTAATTATCGAAGAAAGATTTTTTAAATTTCCTGAATTAATGTTAATGTTCATATTTCCTTATAAAACTCCTTCTATGAATAGGCAATGAACCATGAGTTTTCAAAGCTTCTATATGCACCTTTGTTCCATATCCTTTGTTTGACGCAAAGCCATATTCAGGATACTTTTCATCATATTCTAACATTATTTTATCACGTGTTACCTTTGCAATTATACTTGCTGCAGCTATTGAAATACTTTTCGTATCACCTTTTACAATTGGAATTTGTTTAATATCCACACCTGGTATTGTAACAGCATCATTTAACAAAATATCTGGTTTTATGTTTAGGTTTTCAATTGCCTGTTTCATAGCTAAGTATGTCGCCTGAAGAATATTTATCTCATCAATGACTTCTGGTGAAACCAATCCTATTCCTATAGCTAATGCATTTTTATTTATTTCCTCATAAACTTCCTGTCTTTTCTTTTCAGAAAGCTTTTTGGAATCATTTAAAAATAATATATCTACATTTTTAGGTAATATAACAGCTGAAGCAACAACAGGTCCAGCAAAGGGTCCTCTTCCTACTTCATCTATTCCACATATGTATTCAAATGAAGAATACTCTTTTTCAAACTGCTTCATTCCCTCAAGTCTTAATAATTCTTTTTTTAGTTTTTCTTCATTCATAATATTTTCTTATCACCTTTTTAATTAATATAGTATTCCGATTTCATTAAATGGATATACTCTAAATATAACTTTACCTATAATATCATCAATATTTATTATTCCTATTGAGGCATATCTGCTATCAATACTATCGTTTCTATTATCACCTAATACAAAATACTCATCTTCACTTAATGCAATCGGAAAGCCAATATCACCAATATCATATATCTGATCTTCTAGTCCATAGTTTTCATTAAATTCCTGAGCATTAATATATATTATACCGTCCATAATCTGAACAGTTTCTCCTGGCAATGCTATTATCCTTTTTACATATTCAATATCAAGACCATTCTTATCTGGAAAAACTATCAGGTCAAATCTTTCAGGTTCATTAGATTTATATGATAATTTGTTAACCAATAAAATATCCTTTTCTGACAAAGACGGTTCCATAGAGCTTCCATCTACAATATATGGTTTTATTATAAAAAACATTATCCCATAAATAACTACAATTGTAATTATAATTACAATCAGAAAATGTAAGAGACTTTTAATCTTCGTATTCTTGTGGGTATTCAAGTGTAATCCTCCCAAGTTTTCCACTTCTAAAATCTTCGATAATAATCTTAGCTGCTTTATCTAAGTCTGGTAAGTTCCCTTTTTGTACACATTGTCTATTAACAGCCACATCACCTAAAATTTCATTTTCATTTTTTTCTTCGTTGATATTATATCTTTCGGATAATTTGGATGGATAATTAACCACTAAAAATTTTATAAATTCTAATGCTAGTTCATTAATATTTGTTATTTCATCTTTTATTGATCCTATAAAAGCTAGTCTTAATCCTACTTTTTGATCTTCGAATTTTGGCCATAAAATACCAGGTGTATCTAAAAGTTCAAGATTTTTATTTAGCTTTATCCATTGTTTACCTTTTGTGACTCCTGGTTTATTACCTGTTTTTGTACAGGCTTTGCCTGCATATGAATTAATAAAGGTAGATTTTCCTACATTTGGAATTCCTACCACCATTGCTCTTACTGGTCTGTTTAATATACCTCTTTTTTTATTTCTTTCAATTTTTTCTTTACATGCTTCTAAAACAATTTTATTTATTGCTTTTATTCCTGTTCCCGACTTCGAATTAACTTTAAGTACAAAATATCCTTTTTCTTTAAAATATTTTTCCCACTCCGAATTATATATTTCATCGGATAAATCAAATTTATTCAATAATATTAATCTTGATTTATTTTTACCAAGTTCATCAATATCAGGATTTCTACTACTTAAAGGTATTCTCGCATCAACTAATTCTATTATTAAATCTATAAGTTTTATGTCTTCCTGCATCATCCTTTTCGCTTTAGTCATATGCCCTGGGTACCATTGAAAATGCATAATTGTCCTCCTCTATTCTATAAATCCTATTTCTGATAATGGTGTAAGTTTAAACCAAACTTTACCTATTATCTCATTTTTTTTCAAATTTCCTATGTAAGAAAATCTACTGTCTTCACTGTTATTTCTATTGTCTCCTAATACAAAGTACTCATTTTCTCCTAGCACAATCTCATCAGCTCCAAGACCTGGTGAAACTATTTCTTCAAATGTCTGTTCTTCATTATAAATGCTTCCATTTATATAAATATAACCATCAACAATTTGTATTGTTTCTCCTGGTAAGCCAATAATCCTTTTTATATAATACTGATTATTCACTTCAAAGGCTACTACATCATTTCTATCAGGTGAAAAAATCCCAAAAGACAATTCATTAATAAGCATTTCATCATTTGAATTTAATGTAGGTGACATAGAGTTTCCTTCAACGGTATTTTTACTGGCAATAGTTGTAACAAAAAATAAAGCTAACATAACTACTACTATTATATCAACAATAAATTTAAATAAATAATCTATATATTTATTTTCTGAAACTGCATCTGAATAATAATTCATTTACTATCCTCTTTTCAATTAAATACATTAATTTATTATAATAAAAAAGGACAAAATACGCAATGGATTTTGTCCCTTTCAAAACACTATTATCTTACTAATTCTTTTACTTTAGCTCTCTTACCAACTCTGTCTCTTAGGTAGAATAATTTAGCTCTTCTTACTTTACCTTTTCTTACGACTTCAATTTTCTCAACAACTGGCGAGTGTAATGGCCATGTTTTTTCAACACCTATACCATTTGAAAACTTTCTTACAGTAAAAGTTTCTCTAGAGCTTCCGCCCTGTCTTTTTATAACTGTTCCTTCAAATACCTGAATTCTTTCTCTGTTTCCTTCTTTAATCTTAGCATGTACTTTTACAGTATCACCAACATTAAATTCAGATACTTCTGATTTTAACTGTTCAGCTTCAATCTTTCTAATGATTTCGTTCATTGTTTGTGACCTCCTTATATAATTCGATGTTCTTAATACATTTGTAACAGAGGACCATCTTTTTCACAACGCTATTAACTTTAACATATTTCAACACAATATGCAAGATTTTTTAATAAATATTTATCTTTTATTTATCTTTATCTATTTTAAAAGATCTGGTCTTCTTTCTTTTGTTCTTTTTATCGACTGCTCTTTTCTCCAGTTTTCTATATTTTTATGATGACCTGAAAGAAGAACTTCTGGAACTCTTTTTCCCATAAAAAATTCTGGTCTTGTATATTGTGGGTGTTCAAGAAGATTTTCACTGAAACTTTCATGAGTTGCGGAATCAACATTTCCTAGAACACCTGGAACAAGTCTTGATACCGCATCCACAACAACCATAGCCGCTAGTTCTCCTCCAGTTAATACATAATCTCCGATTGAGACATTATCTGTAACTATTTCTTCAAGTACTCTCTCATCTACCCCCTCATAATGGCCACAAAGAATCACCAGGTTTTCCTCCATGGAAAATTCTTTAGCCAAAGCCTGGTCAAACTTTTTCCCCTGAGGAGTCATATAAACAACTCTTGGTTTTGAATTAGTTTTATTCGCTACAGACATATACGAATCATATATAGGTCCAGGCTGCATAACCATTCCAGCACCTCCACCATAAGGATAGTCATCTACCTGTCCATGTTTGTTACCAGAAAAATCTCTGATATTTATAGCTTCTATATTAATTAAGTTATTTGAAATGGCTCTTCCTGTAATACTAGTATTTACTCCCTGCATTATCATTTCAGGAAAAAGCGTTAATATGTAAAAATTCATTATAATAATCCTTCCATAATATGCACAATAACTTTTTTATTTTCTAAATCAACTTTTTTTATGCATTCTTCTATCACTGGCAATAGTATTTCTTTATCATTTTTGTCTTTAACTACATAAACATCATTTGCACCTGTTTGAAGTACATCGATAATTTCACCTAAAATACTACCTTGTTCCGACTCAACCTCAAGACCTAATAAATCTTTTATATAATACTCTCCCTTTTCTAAAGGAACTGCATCTTTTCTTTTTATTAATAAATCTAAACCTTTATATTTTTCAATCTCATTAATATTATTGTATTCTTTAAATTTTACTATAACAAACTTTTTAAAATACTTAACTCCTGAAACATGTAGTTCTATTAAACCCTCTTTACTATCCATGTAAACTCTTTTTAATTTATTATATCGTTTTGGATCATCAGTAGTAGGAAATACTTTTACTTCTCCCCTAACGCCATGTGTTGACGCAATTACTCCCACTCTAAACATATCATCTTTATTCATATCTATTCTCTTTTCAGTGTTTTTGAACAAAGTGGCAAACTCTCTCGCAAGTTTAACATTATAGGGATTATCGAAAAAAATTCCTATAATGTTAAAAAGAGCTGCCTAAATAGACAGCTCTTTTTTATGTTACTGTAATATCTCTACAACAACCTTTTTGTTATCTTTTGAAGCCGCCGCTTTGACTACAGAACGAATTGATTTTGCAATACGTCCCTGTTTTCCGATTACTTTTCCCATGTCACTAGGAGCAACCTTAAGTTCAATGATTAAAGAATGGTTACCTGCTTTTTCAGTCACTGAAACTTCGTCTGGAAACTCAACCAGTGATTTTGCAATAACTTCTACTAATTCTTTCATAATAATCACCTCGCCAGCTTATTTTGAAATATTTGCCTGCTTAAATAGTTTTCCAACGATTTCAGTAGGTTGCGCACCATTAGACAACCATTTTTTCGCTGCCTCTTCATCAATTTTGATTGCGCTTGGCTCTCTTGTAGGGTCATAAGTTCCAATTTCGTCTATGAATTTTCCATCTCTTGGAGATCTTGAATCTGCAACTATAATTCTATAGAAAGGAGCTTTCTTTTGTCCCATTCTTTTTAATCTGATTTTTACTGCCATTTGTTTCACCTCCTTAGGTTATTTTAATATATTTAGAACGGCATTTTAAATTTACCTTTGAATCCACCTCTTGAGCCCATCATGTTAGGCATTTGTTTCATCATTTTTTTTGCCATTTCAAACTGTTTAACTAATTTATTAACATCACTAATATTTACTCCTGCTCCCTTTGCTATCCTAGTCTTTCTGGATGGATTAAGAAGGTTTGGATTTTCTCTTTCTTTAAGTGTCATTGAATAAATTATTGCTTCGACTTTACTTAGTTCTTTTTCATCAGGCAACTGAGCACCTTTTAGCTGACTTCCCATACCTGGCATCATCTTCATAATGTCTGAAAGGCCACCCATATTTCTTATCTGTTGCATATATTCTAAATAATCGTCAAAACCAATGTTACCCTTTGCAAGCTTTTTATTCATTTCCTTGGCTTTTTCTTCGTCAACGCTTGCTTCCGCTTTTTCAATTAATGTTAATACATCTCCCATTCCCAGAATTCTTGAAGCCATTCTTTCTGGATAAAACTGTTCTAAATCTGAAAGCTTTTCGCCCATACCTGTATATAAAATAGGTTTTCCTGTTACAGATCTTATAGAAAGTGCCGCTCCACCTCTTGTATCACCATCGAGTTTTGTTAAAACAACGCCGTCTATTCCAATTTCATTTGTAAATGTTTCAGAAACGTTTACAGCATCTTGACCTGTCATTGAATCTACTACTAGTAGAGTCTGTGTGACCTCAACATTTTCTTTAATGCCCTGAAGCTCTTTCATCATATCTTCATCTATGTGTAGTCGACCTGCTGTATCTATAATTATTAAATTGTTACCATTTTTATTAGCATGTTCTATAGCTGCTTTTGATATATTTAATGGTGAATTTTTATCTCCCATTGAAAACACTGGAATACCTAGTTTTTCGCCATTAACCTTCAACTGTTCTATAGCTGCTGGTCTGTAAACATCACATGCTACAAGTAAAGGTCTTTTACCTTTTTCTTTGAATTTTCCTGCAAGTTTTGCTGAAGTTGTAGTTTTACCAGAACCCTGAAGACCAACCATAAGTATGATAGTAGGTTTACTTCCTGATGACATTTTTATCTCAGTTGTTTCTGATCCCATTAAAGCAATCATTTCTTCATTAACGACTTTAATTACCATTTGTCCTGGAGTCAAACTATTTAATATATCCTGTCCAACTGCTCTTTCTTGAACTTTTGCAATAAAGCTTTTTACAACTCTGAAGTTTACATCAGCTTCTAAAAGAGCCATTTTAATTTCTTTTAGCGCTGCTTTAACATCATCTTCTGTAAGTCTGCCTTTACTTCTTAAATTTTTAAATACATTTTGCAGTTTACCGGAAAGACTTTCAAATGCCATTCAAGCTGCCTCCTGTCATAACTTTTCCAATATATGATTAGAAATTTCTTTTATTTCCTGTTCTTCTGTTTTTGTCTTTATTTCATTAACCAATAGTTTAATTTGGTTGAATTTTTCTATTAAATGTAATTTTGCTTCATAATCTTCAAGAATTTTATTACAGCGTTTCATTAAATCATGTACACTTTGTCTGCTAATATTTCTTTCTTCTGCAATCTCACTAAGTGATAAATTATTAATAACATAATCTTCATAAACTTCTTTTTGATGTTTTGTTAATAATTCACCATAAAAATCATATAATAAAGATTGTTCTACAAACTTTTCCATCATCATCACCTATGTGATTTTATAACAAAAAGAAACCTCTGTCAAGTATTTTTTCTTGACAGAGGTTTCTTTTTTAATACATTATTTCATCGATTGCAATTTTCATTTGTTCATCATCCATATTTGAAAAGTCCGGAATAATTATTTGACCACGGTCCTTACTTACTTTAACAATTTTTTCGTAAAGTAATTCTGCTAAATCATGTGGAAGTGGTACTCCTATCTCAAAACCATTACTAGTTGTTGTCAAAATTTGTATGATGTCTGGATATCCTTCCTTCATACCTGGTTTTAAAATAGCTCCTACACAGTTAATAAAAAACTGCTTTGGTTGATTTTTGTCATAGACACTAAATGTCCCTGAACTTGGAGTCATTGTCGAACACATACTTACTACCTCCTTTTGCTTTATCTATTCTCTATAGTAGAGAATAAACTTTAAAGTTTTGCATTTACTATAGTAGGGTTAAATTCAGCTTCTTCTAAAGCTTTTACTATTTCGTCTTTATGTTCATGCCCAAAAGCTTCTATAGTTATTACAAGCTCAACTGCGGCATTTCTATTTATACTTATAAATTGATTGTGTTCAAGTTTTATTACATTCCCTTGCTTCTCGGCAATAACTGTTGCAACTCTCACTAATTCACCTGGTTTATCTGGTAAAAGTACAGAAACTGTAAAAATTCTTCCTCTATCAATCAAACCATGCTGTACAGTTGATGACATTGTTATTATATCCATGTTTCCACCACTCAAAATGCTTACAACTTTTTTATTTTTACATGTTAATTTTTTTAGTGCAGCCACAGTTAATAACCCTGAATTTTCAACAATCATTTTATGGTTTTCAACAACATCTAAAAACGAATCTATTAAGTCCTCATCATCTACTGTTATTATTTCATCAATGTTTTTTTGAACATATGGAAAAATCACATTTCCTGGAGTCTTTACCGCTGTTCCATCAGCAATTGTACTGGCGCTGCCAAGTGTAACTACTTTTCCTTGTTTTATGGATTCCTGCATACAGTTTGCATTTGCAGGTTCAACACCAATAACTTTTATATTAGGATTTATCATTTTAGCATATGTGCTAACACCAGCGGCTAATCCGCCACCTCCAATAGGAACTAATATATAATCTGCATCAGGTAATTCACTTAATATTTCTCCTGCTATCGACCCTTGACCTGCGGCAATATCCAAATCATCAAAAGGATGTATAAATGTATACCCTTTTTCCTTAGCAAGCTCTAAAGCATATTTATATGCATCATCATAAACATCTCCATGAAGAATAACTTCTGCACCATATCCTTTGGTTCTGTTTACTTTCATCAACGGAGTAACACTTGGCATTACTATAATTGCATTTACACCATACAATTTTGCTGCATAAGCAACTCCCTGGGCATGATTACCAGCAGAAGCAGTTATTAGTCCTTTATTTCTTTTTTCTTCAGTAAGTGTGCTTATTTTGTAATAAGCTCCTCTGACCTTATAAGCGCCTGTAAACTGCATGTTTTCTGGTTTTAAGTATACCTCATTATTAGTCTGTTCACTTAAAAAATCACTATAAACCAACCTTGTATTTATTGTTACTTTTTTGACTGCTTCTGCAGCCTCTTTAAATTTTTCAACTGTTAACATTTATGCTCCTTCCATGAATAGCGAATCAACAAACTCATCAACATTAAACTTTTGCAAGTCTTCAATTCTTTCTCCCAGTCCAATATATTTAACTGGTATATTTAGCTCAGATTGAATCGCTATTGCAATACCACCTTTTGCTGTCCCATCTAGTTTAGTTAATATAATGCCCGTAACACCTGTTATTTCAGAAAACTCTTTAGCTTGAGCCAGTGCATTTTGACCTGTGGTGGCATCAAGAACTACCAAGTTTTCTCTGTGTGCATCAGGATATTCTCTTTCAATAATCTTATTTATTTTTCTTAATTCTTCCATTAAATTTTTCTTATTATGAAGTCTTCCGGCAGTATCACAGATTAATATGTCTGCATTCCTAGATTTGGCGGCACTTACAGCATCAAAAACAACTGAACCTGGGTCAGCACCCTCACTAGAAGATATAATATCAACACCCGCTCTGTCTGACCATTCTTTCAATTGATTTACGGCTGCCGCTCTAAATGTATCAGCCGCTGCAAGAATAACTTTTTTATTATTGTTTTTAAAATTTCCTGCAAGTTTTCCAGCAGAAGTTGTTTTGCCAACTCCATTTACTCCTGTTAATAGAATTACTGATTTTTTATTTTCAAAATCATATGCATCTGCTTTTAATCTCATCAGTTCTTTAATGCTGTTTACTAATATTTCTTTACACTCTTTTGTGTCTTTAATTTTGTTTTCTTTAACTTTTGATTTTAAATCTTCAATAATGATATTGGTTGTTTTTATCCCAATGTCTCCCATCACCAGCACTTCTTCTATTTCTTCATAAAATTCGTCATCTATAGAAGAAAATCCACTGAAAATAGGATTAAACAATTTACTGAAGAATCCTTTCTTTATTTCACTCATCCTACTACTTCTTCCTTTATATGATTTTCTAAAAGGTTAACTGAAACAAGTGTAGACACACCTTTTTCCTGCATGGTTATACCATAAAGTCTGTCTGCTCCTTCCATTGTACCTTTTCTATGGGTTATTACAATAAACTGAGTATTTTTCTTTAATTTATTTAGATAATCTGCAAACCTATCTACATTTGGATCATCTAGCGCAGCTTCTATTTCGTCTAGTACACAAAATGGTGATGGTTTCATATTCTGAATTGCAAACAATAAAGCAATAGCTGTTAACGCCTTTTCTCCACCTGATAACTGCATCATGTTTTGAAGTTTTTTACCAGTTGGTTGAGCAATTATTCTGATTCCTGCTTCTAAAACATCCTCAGCATCCACTAATTCAAGTGTTCCTTTTCCTCCACCAAACAACTCTTTAAAAACTCTGTCAAACTCAACTTTAATGATTTCAAATTTCTCATCAAACTGTTTTCTCATACCATCATCTAGCTCTTTAATTATCTTCATTAGAGTTTCTTCAGCTTTTACTAAATCATCTTTTTGATTTTTAAGAAAGCTATATCTTTCCATCGCATTTTTATATTCTTCAATAGCATTAGGATTAACATCTCCAAGAGATCGTATTTCGCTTCTAAGAGAATCTATTACCTTCTTCATTGAAGATATATTTTCATACTTTTCATCTTTATACTTTATTGCTGATGAATATGTCAGCTCATACTCTTCCCATAAGTAATTTACTCTTGCTTCATAATTTTCATCCAGCTTCTCTTTGCTTGTTTCTAGTCTTAATAATTCTTTTTCTAAATCTGATATAAAACCTAAAAGAGTCTCTCTTTTTTCTAAAAAATCTTTATGATCTTTTGTTTGTTCTTCACGACTTAAAGTCATATCCTCAATTTCTGACTCTAATTGATTAATTTCTTCATTGGCTTTTTTAATCGATTGATTTAGTGTTTCAATTTCTTCATATTTGTCATTTACTTTTGCTGATTCCTGGTCCATATTTGTCTTTACTTCAATAAGTTCTAAATTAAGCTTATTTAAATTGCTTTTTATTTTATTTATTGAGTTATTTAAATATGACTGCTGTTGTACAAATGACTGATATTCAAGTCTTCTACCCTCATTAATTTTATACTGCTCTGATTCGGAATTTTTATGTAAATCAATTTTATTATTCAGTTCTATAACAATACTTTCATATTCTTTATTAGATTTCTCTAAGTCATCAAGCTGCAATACCAACTCTTGGTTAGATTTATTTATTTCCACAATTTGAAATTCAATTTCTTCATTTTCTTTGTTAATACTATCAAAACTATCTTGTATTTCTTGTTTTTTATCTCCAGCCTGTTTTAAATTGATTTCTATTGTATTTTTTAATAAATTATTTTCTTGTAATGTTACTTTAACTTTTTCTGTGTCTTCTTTAATATTTATTAATTCAGCATTTTTATTCTTATATATATTTTTTAGTTCCGTAATTTCTATTGAAGTAGTTTTTAGAAACTTTTCGATATCTTCTATTTCTCTTCTTCTACCTAAAAGATTACTTGAATTTTTAAATGCCCCTCCTGTTAGAGAACCTCCGACATTTAATAACTCACCTTCTAATGTAACTATCCTTAAAGAATACCTGTATTTTCTTGCAAGAGCAAGAGCATTGTCAATATTATCAGTAACTACTATTCTTCCTAATAAATATTTTACTACACTTTCGTATTCTTTGCTAATATTTACCAGATCACAGGCCAGACCTACAACACCTTTTTCACTAAGTGCTGCTTCATTATTAAATCCTGTTTTATTCCCTAAACTACTTAAAGGCAAAAAAGTTGCTCTCCCATATTTATTCGATTTTAAATATTCAATAGTTTCTTTTGCTGTCTTTTCTGTATCAGTTACGATATTTTGTATACTTCCACCTAAAGCTGTTTCAATAGCTACTTCATATTTCTTTTCAACTTTAATAATATCAGCAACAACGCCTATTATACCCTTTTTATCATTTTTTAAATCCATTACTTTTTTAATACTATTCCCATATCCTTCATATCTCTCAGTAATGTTTTTTAAAGATTCTAAACGGGTTTCTTCTTTATGGTATTTATTTTGTTTTTCTCTTAATTTTGAAGTTGTCTCACTGATATCTTTTTCTAAAAGAATATTTTTTTCATTTAACTGTTCAAGTTTATTTTTTATATCTGAGATTTTAATTATAAGAGTTTCAAGCTCTAGTGCAAGTTCGTTAATGATTTGTTCCTGCTTTTCTCTATCTCCACTAAATCTTTCAATCTTTTCTTTCAACTCTTCTTTTCTAGTGTTTATATGTTCTAACATGGTGTCATATCTTTGAGTTTTTGATTTAAGGTTAGATTTTTCGCCAAAAAGATTTATTATTTTTGATTTATAATTTTCTGCTTCTTCTGATAAAGCACTAATTTCTTTCGAGATTTCAGCTAGTTTTTTATCATCTTCTTCCTGAACTTCTAATGCTTTTAAAATATTTTGTGAAAGTTCTTCTTTTTGAGTTTCAAATTCCGCCAACTCATCTTTATTTTCATTTATAGAGTTGTTTAAAGCTTCGACTTTCTCATTTATATGCTTGTCCGTTATCTTTGCAGTATTTATCTGCTCGTTAAGCACATTTATCTCGCCTTCAAATTTTTCTTTTAAAAGTTGATTTTGAGTTATTTTATTTTTTATGAATTCAATTTTGATATTTAATTCTTCAAGGAATTCTCCAAGTTTTTCATATTCTGTTTTAGTTTCCTCTAGTTTTAAATTTGAATCATTTAAATTATTATTTGTTATTCCAATCTTTTCATTTAAAGATGATGTCTTGGTTTTAATATCCTGAGTTTCAAGTAAAAACATATTAATATCATATTCTTTTAATTCATCTCTGAGTTTTAAATACTTTCTAGTAACCTCTGATTGCTTTTCAAGAGGTTTTATCTGATGTTCAAGTTCAGAAATAACATCACAAACTCTTAATAGATTTTGCTTTTCATCATCCAATTTTTTTACTGCTATATTTTTTCTTCTCTTAAATTTAACTATACCAGCTGCTTCGTCAAAAAGTTCTCTTCTTTCTTCTGGTTTTCCATTTAATATTTTATCAATCTGTCCCTGTCCAATAATGGAATAACCTTCTTTACCAATACCTGTATCATAAAAAAGCTCCTGCACATCTTTCAATCTACAGACCGCTCCATTTATCATATATTCACTTTCACCAGATCTAAATATTCTTCTGGATATAGTAACTTCATCAAAATCAATTTGCAAAGAATGTTCAGAGTTATCAAGTGTTATTGCTACATATGCAAATCCCAAAGCTCTTCTGTTTTCTGTACCTGAAAATATTACATCTTCCATCTTTGAGCCTCTAAGCTGCTTGATTCTCTGTTCACCTAAAACCCATCTCACAGCATCAGCAACATTACTTTTACCACTTCCATTCGGACCTACAATTGCCGTAATTCCATTATGAAATTCAAAATTTATTTTATTTGCAAAAGATTTAAATCCCTGAACCTCAATACTTTTAAGATACATTACTACCTCTTTCGTTTTTTAATATTATTAATTGAATCATAAGCAGCCTTTTGTTCTGCTTCTTTTTTAGATCTTCCTTTACCGCGACCTATCACTACACCTTCTAGTACCGCTTCGATCTCAAAAATTTTATTATGATCAGGGCCACTTGTTTTAATCAATTTATATACTAATTCCTTGCCTGCCTCAACCTGTACCATTTCTTGAAGAACTGTTTTATTATCTTGAAAAATTGTTTTTTCGTCCACCCGACTTAAAACATTATTCAATATAAATTCTTTGGATTTTTCAATACCTCCATCTAAGAATATAGCTCCTATTAAAGCCTCAAAAGCATCAGAAATAACAGAATCTCTATCTCTTCCACCTGAGACATCTTCTCCCTTTCCTAAAAGAAGGTATTCACCCAAATTGATCTGTCTTGCACAATAAGCTAAAGTCTTTTCACAGACTATCGCTGCTCTTAATTTTGTCATTTGACCTTCTGGCATATTTTTGTTTTTTACAAAAATATTTTCACTTACAACAACTTCTAGAACTGCGTCGCCTAAAAACTCAAGCCTTTCATTATTTTTAATTTTTTCACCCCTGTGCTCATTTGAATAAGAGCTATGGGTCAATGCCTCGGTTATAAACTTTTTATTTAAAAATTCATAACCGATGCTTTTTTCTAATTCTAAAATTTTCTTCATATACCCTCAAGTAAAAAACCCTAAAATATAAGGGTTTAAACATTAATTTGCTGCATTTTTAATTTGTTCAACTGCATCACCAACAGTTACTATTTTTTCTGCTTCTTCATTTGCTATTTCAATGTCAAATTCTTCTTCAATAGCCATAATGATTTGAAAAACATCCAATGAGTCTGCACCTAAATCATCAACAAAAGCTGTTTCCATAGATATTTCGCCTTCATCTACCCCTAAAACCTCAGCTATGATTTTTTGTAATTTTTCAAATTCCATTCTTACTTCTTCCTTTCATGTTATTAGTCATTTAATAGATTTTCTTTAATTTTTTCATTTATTTTTTGCTCTTTAAAAGTAATACACTGTAGTATTGAGTTAGAAACTTCAACTGCCTTTGAGCTTCCATGAGTTTTAACAACCAAACCATTCAAACCTAGCAGTGGAGCACCACCGTATTCTTCTGTTTGAAATGTTTTTAATGTATTTTTTAATGCTTTTTTTATAAGAAGCGCACCGATTTTACTCATAAAAGTAGACATTAAGCCTTCTTTTATTTTAGAAATAAGTGTAGCACCCAAACCTTCATATAGTTTTAATATTACATTACCAACAAAAGCTTCACATACGATAACATCTGCATATCCAGCAGGTATTTCCCTTGCCTCTATACTTCCTATGAAGTTTATATCTGTTGCATTTTTCAATAAAGGAAAGGTCTCTTTTACTAAAGCATTACCTTTTTCTTCCTCTGCTCCTACATTAACTATTGCAACTCTTGGATTATCTATCCCTACAACATTTTTCATATATATAGAACCCATTCTTGCAAACTGCAATAAATGGCTTGCTCTTGCGTCTACATTCGCTCCACAATCTACTAGCAAAGATACACCTTTTTTTGTCGGTATTAATGGCGCTAATGGTGGCCTTTCAATACCTTTAATTCTACCAACAATAACCTGTCCACCTACTAAAATAGCACCTGAACTTCCTGCTGAAACAAAAGCATCTGCTTCATTATTTTTCACTAAATTCATTCCTACAACAATAGATGAATTTTTCTTTTTTCTTATTGCATTAACAGGTGGTTCTTCTGTTTCAATCACTTCATCAGCATTAATAACTACTAATTTTTCTTCATTATACATATACTTACTTAAATGCTCTTTTATTAACTCTTCCTTACCAAGTAAAATGATTTTAATGTCACTTGTTTTTTTCATTGCTTCCATTGCACCTTTCACCATTTCTTCTGGTGCATTGTCTCCTCCCATAGCATCTAATGCTACGACTGTTATCTCTGACATAGTTTTACCTCCTATAAATACCTATAAAATAATATACTAAAAAACAATATATAAATCAATATATATTTGCTTGAATAAAGAGTTCGTTTGCGAACTCTTTCGCGAGACGCGATTGCAACACAATTATCACCTTGCCCGCGTCTCTGTGATCCCTGGTCGAGTTTTAGTTTTCGAGGTAAGTTCAGAGAACTTTCCTCGTAAACTAAAAATAATGGAGTGATTCGTTTTTGAACCACTCCATTTTTTAATCAATATTGATTAGTCAACTTTAATAATCTCTTTTTTATTGTATGAACCACATGATTTACATACTCTGTGCTGCATCATTAGTTCACCACATTTACCACATTTAACAAGATTTGGAGCACTCATTTTCCAGTTTGCTCTTCTCTTATCTCTTCTAGCTTTAGAAGATTTATTTTTTGGACATATAGACATATGTTACACCTCCTTATAATCATTAAAAACATCAAGAATTTTTGACATTCTAGGATCAAGTTCATTTGTATCGCATCCACAATCTTTTTCATTAAGATTGCTTCCGCATTTTTTACACAACCCTTTACATTCTGGATCACATAAAATTTTCATTGGTAACTCAGGATAAAGTTCTGTAAGAAACAAAGTATCTACATTAAGTTTCTTTTCTTCAATAAATTCTTCTTCATCCATTTTTTTAGAAAAATCAACTTCTTTAGTAATATTAAAATGATAATTTTTTATAACTTCTTTTAAACATCTATCACAAGGTATACTTAAAGATATTTTAGTTTCGGCAGTTATTAGTAAAGTGTTTTTCCCAATGTTTTTGATATTAATAGAAACCGGCTGTTTGCTTTCTACTTTATAACTATTTCCTAACCTTTTAATTTCTGTAATTTCTATTTCAGAAACAAAATCTTTAGACTTACCTTCGTGCAAAAGAAGTTCTGATAAATCTATCTGCATAAAAACCTCTTTTCTAATCGCACTAACATATTATACATACATAAACTATGTTTGTCAATTATTATATATATGTAGTTTCAAAGAATTTGCTATAAAGTAAATAAATACCGGACTTCTAAAAAATAGAAATCCGGATTTTTATAATATTACAAATCTTTCACAATATTTTATCCTAAAATCGCTACTGTTTCTCTCGCAATCATAAGCTCTTCTTCTGTTGGAACACACCATACTTTAACTTTTGAATCAGGTTTAGAAATTTCCATTTCTTTACCTTTCATGTCGTTTTTCTCTTTATCAAGTTCTAATCCAAGATAAGTAAGGCTATCACAAACCATTTCTCTTACACCATAGTCATTTTCACCTACACCTGCTGTAAATACTATTGCATCTACACCGTTCATTTCAGCAGCATAAGCACCAATGTATTTAACAACTCTTCTAATAAATACTTTAAGCGCTCTAATTGCTTCAGGTTTATTTGCATCTACTCCATCCCAAATGTCTCTAAAGTCACTTGTATATCCTGAAAGCCCTAGCATACCTGATTCTTTGTTCAGCATATCTATTACTTGAGAAATTTCAAGATTGTCTTTTTCTGAAATATACTGTAAAACTGTAGGATCAATATCTCCACATCTGGTTCCCATAACAAGTCCTTCAAGTGGAGTAAGTCCCATTGTAGTGTCAACTGATTTTCCATTTTCAACAGCAGTTATGCTTGCTCCGTTTCCTAAATGACAAACTATAGTTTTCATTTCTTCATAAGGTTTGTCTAACAACTTAGCTATTCTTTTTGAAACATAACTATGTGATGTTCCGTGGAATCCATATTTTCTAATTTTAAATTCTGAATAATATTTATAAGGTATTGCATATAAGTATGAATCCTCTGGCATAGTCTGGTGAAATGCCGTATCAAAGACTGCTACCATTGGTACATCTCCCATTAATGTCTGGCAAGCTCTTATACCTATAAGATTCGCCGGATTATGTAATGGCGCAAGATCATTACATTCTTCAATTGCATCAATTATTTCTTCATTGATTTTGAAAGAACTTGCAAATTTTTCTCCACCGTGTACAACTCTGTGTCCAACAGCATCGATTTCTCCTAAATCTGCTATAACACCATATTCTTTGTTTGTAAGAGAGTTTAAAACAGACTGTATTGCATCTTTATGATCAGACATACTTATATCAAATGTTAATTTGTCTTTCCCTTCTGCTTTATAAACTAGTCTTCCATCAATTCCGATTCTTTCACAAATTCCCTTTGCTAGTACATTTTCTGTTTCTGAATCAATCAACTGATATTTTAGAGATGAACTTCCACAATTAATAACTAATACTTTCATTATTTAACTCCTTGATTTTTATTCTTCTTGTGCCTGAACGGCTGTTATAGCAACAACACCTACGATATCCTCCCAGCTACAACCTCTTGATAAATCATTTACTGGTTTTGATATCCCCTGTGTAACAGGTCCATAAGCACTTGCTTTTGCTAACCTGTGCACTAATTTATATCCAATATTTCCAGCATCTAATGAAGGAAATATTAAAACATTTGCTTTTCCTGCAACTTCACTGTCTGGTGCCTTAAATGCAGCAACTTCTGGTATCAAAGCTGCATCTGTTTGTAATTCTCCATCAATTTTCAACTCTGGGTATTTTTCATTTGCTAGTACTACTGCATCCTGTACCTTTGAAACACATGGATGTTTTGCACTTCCCATTGTTGAATGAGACAGCATTGCTATTCTTGGTTCAATATCTTTAAAAATCATTTTAAAAGACTGTGCGGTTGATGCTGCTATATCTGAAAGTTCTTCTGATGTTGGATCTTGAACCAAACCACAATCTGACATTAAAAATGCTCCCTTATATCCCAAGTCACAGTTTGGAACCTCAAGTAGCATAAAAGATGAGACCAAACTTGTTCCAGGTTTTGTCTTTAATATCTGGAGAGCAGGTCTTAAAGTATTCGCTGTTGAATGATACGCTCCTGAGACAACTCCATCAGCATGACCTGATTTAATCATCAAACAAGCATAAAACATATAATCTTCTAAAATAACCTTTCTGGCTTCTTCTAGAGTCATACCCTTATTCTTTCTTAATTCGTATAATAAATTTGCATATTCCTCTGTTTTTTCATGTTCAAATGGATTAATTATCGTGGCCTTGGAAATATCCAAACCTTCTCCATATTCTTTGATATCTTCTTGTGTTGCAATAAGAATAATATCTGCAATATCTTCCCTCAATACTTCTTCAGCAGCCAGGTATGTTCTCCTGTCAACAGATTCAGGCAAAATGACAGTTTTTTTATCAGCTCTCGCTCTTGCCTTTATCTTATCAATGAATTTCATAATTTAATACACTTTCCTTTCAAAATAATCTCTTGTTAGTTCATTATAATCTAATTACATCTTGTATACAAGAAACATTTAGACGAATTTAGTACAAAATAAAAAACATATTTGTTTAAAAAAACAAATGCAGGGTAAGACAGATTGTCCACCCTGCTTTTTCCTATACAAATAAGTTCACATTTGAATCTTCTGCCTCGCCTAAGTAGTATCCTACTCCACCTAATTTTACTCCATCTATCAACTCTTCTTCTTTTATTCCCATTAAATCCATAGACATCTGACATGCTACAAGTTCCACTCCACTTTCCATAGCTGAGCTGATTAATTCTTCTAATGATAATACATTGTGTTTTTTCATGATTCCACGAATCATTTTCCCACCCATTCCCATCATACTCATTCTTGAAAGTTTAAGCTTCTTTGTACCTCTAGGCATCATAGCTCCAAACATTTTTTCAATAAAATTCTTCTTAACCGAAACTTTTTTAGGTCTTCTTAGTATATTCAGTCCCCAGAAAGTAAAGAATAAAGTTACTTTTTTACCCATTGTTGCTGCTCCATTTGCAATTATGAATGAAGCAATAGCTTTATCTAGATCTCCACTGAAAACTACAATGGTTTTATTATCGCCTACTAAAGCCTTATTGGCTGCTTCTAACTCTCCACCACCTAGTCCTTTTCTAATATAGGCAGTTATTTTTCCACCTTCTTTTGATATATTTAACAATTCATTATTTGTCCTTTTACACCATGCTTTTATATCTTCATAGAATCCCTGGTCTGATGCTGATGCTTTAAGTATTTGTCCATCTTCCATATTATCAACAGATACCTTTACCTGCATAAGTGGTCCTGGACAACATAATCCGCAGGCATCTAATTCAGAATCACAGCCCATTGAGTCAATTTCCTCTTTTGTATAGCTTGCTGGTCTATCAGACTCATAATTTACTTTTTTAATATCAAATTCTGTCATTGATGCAGACTTATATCCACCTGTAATATTATATACATCAAAACCGTTTTGTGTTAATAATCTATTAGCTGTATATCCATTAAGACCCATTTTACAGTAAACAACAACTTTTTTAGTTTTGTCAATTTCATCAAGTCTATCTCGCATTTCTTCTAAAGGTATATTTTTCGAGCCAGCTACATGACCATTTCCATACTCCAATTCAGTCCTAATATCAACTAGGGTGTACTCATTTTTATCCATTTCTTGGAATTCTTCAACAGTAATTAATGTTGAAAGTCCCTCAATTACATTTTCTCCTACATAACCAAGCATATTAACTGGATCTTTTGCGGATGAATATGGGGGTGCGTATGATAATTCCATTTCTGTAAGCTCTTTAACTGTACCATTCAATCTTATAACTGCAGCTATAACATCAATTCTTTTATCCACACCTTCATAACCTATTCCCTGTGCTCCTAAAACTCTTCCATCAGGAGTTATGTGCATTTTCAGAGTCATCTGCATACCACCTGGATAATATGATGCATGAGATACAGGATGTGTAATCACTGTTTTATATTCTATTCCCGCCCTGTCAAGGTTCCTCTTATTTGCACCTGTACTTGCAACAGTCATATCAAAAACTTTTAATATTGAAGTTCCCTGAGTTCCATCGTATTTTCTATCTATACCAGCAATATTATCTGCAACTATTCTTCCCTGCTTATTTGCTGGTCCAGCTAATGGTATACTAGTTTTTTGTTTGGTAATAAAATCAGTAACTTCTATAGCATCACCAACAGCATACACATTTTCTATATTGGTTTTTAAATGTTCATCAACTATTATATGATTTTTTGGTCCAAATTCAATTCCAGAATCCTTTAAGAAATCCGTTTCCGGTCTAACACCAATTGCCATTATAATCATATCTGCCGAAATTTGAGTTCCACTATTTAAAACCACTTCAATTTGTTCTTCTATTTCATGAAAAGCCTTAACTTCATCATTTAAAATTATTTCTATACCATTATCAACCATCTCTTTTTCTGCATACTGGGCCATATCTGGGTCAATTGATAATAGTATTTGAGGAGCTGCTTCTACAAGTTTTACATCCAAACCTCTTTCTTTGAGGTTTTCTGCCATTTCAACTCCTATAAAACCACCACCTATTACAATAGCTGATTTTGTTTCATTTCTATCTGTATATGCTCTTATTTTATCCATATCTGGAATATTTCTTAATGTGAATATTTTATTATTTTCAATTCCAGGTATTCCAGGTTTTAAGGCTTTTGCACCTGGTGAAAGAACTAAATAATCATATGATTCTTCGTATTCACCTTTAATTGCATTAAAAGCATAAACTTTTTTATTAACAACATCTACTTTTGTCACAAGTGTACTATTTCTAACATCGATATTAAATTTGTTTAACATGTTTTCCGGTGTCTGTACTAGTAGCTTGCTTCTTTCTGTTATAACATTTCCTATATAATAAGGAAGACCACAATTAGCAAAAGATATATATTCATCTTTCTCAAAAATTACTATTTCAGCATTTTCATCTAACCTTCTTAGTCTCGTTGCAGTAGTAGCGCCACCTGCTACACCACCTACTATTACTATTTTCTTGCTCATTTAATACCTCCTTCTTTTGTTAATGAAGCTACTAAACCTGCAACTTCATTGTTACATACCTTATATTTAATCTCTAACCCATTTCTCTTTCCTTCAATTATCCCTGCCGATTTCAATTTCTGTAAATGTTGGGAAACTGTAGACTGGGGAATGTTTAAACATTCCTGCATATATGAAACATTACACTCGCCTTTATCTAATAATCCGTTAATGATACATAATCTAATTGGATGGGCAATTATTTTTAATGTCTCTGCCTGCTTTTCATACTTATCAAAGTTATTTTTCAATACTCACACCTCCATTTGTTAATTTATTAACAAATTATTATATTTGTATATTACAATATTTGAATATAGTTGTCAATATATTGTTTGAATTAAATTTATTTTAATGTTAAAATTATTTATATTATTTTTCGAAAGGTACAAATCATGAAAACTGTAGGTATAGTTTGTGAATATAATCCATTTCATAATGGACATTTATATCAAATTCAAAAAGCAAAAGAAATTACAAAAGCCGATTATGTAGTTGTTATAATGAGTGGGAATTTTGTTCAAAGAGGTACTCCTGCTATTATCGATAAACACTCTCGAACGAAGTTGTGTCTTTTAAATGGTGTTGATTTAGTTGTAGAACTTCCTGTATTTTATTCTACCGCAAGTGCCGAATATTTTGCTACTGGAGCAATATCTATTCTAGAAGCCATGAACTGCATTGATTACTTATGTTTTGGATGCGAAAATGATGATTTGAATGTATTAAGTGAAATCGCAGACTTTTTACTTAATGAAGATGCAGACTTTAAAGAAAATTTAAAAAGTGATTTAAAAAAAGGGCTGTCATATGCCAAAAGTAGATCAAGAGCTATTTCAAACAGCCTTGATATGAAAATTAATATTGATGAAATAGTTTCTTCTCCAAATAACATCCTAGGAATAGAATATATAAAAGCTTTAAAAAAGACTAATTCAAAAATCGAACCTATAACTGTAAAAAGGATTGGTTCAGGTTATAACTCTACAAATATTGAAAATGAATATTGTTCAGCAACCTCAATAAGAAATTATATCAATAACAATTTAATATTTGATGAAATAGACTTTTGCGTACCATATGAAATTTCAAAGCATATTAAATACCCTATTTTTGAAGATGATTTTTCTCTGATTTTAGGAAATAAGCTTCTATCAAATTGCGAATTCTATGATTATTTTGGAGTGTCAGAAACATTATCTATGAAAATAAATAAATATAAAAATAATTATAACTCCTTTATTCAGTTTTCTAAACTTTTAAAATCAAAAGATAATACATTGACTGGAATAAATAGAGCCTTGATACATATCATTCTTGACATAAGGCAAGAAGATATAGATACATTTTCTAAAAATTCTAATGAGTACATTCGTATATTAGGATTTAAAAAAGCTTCATCAAATCTTTTAACAGTTTTAAAAGAAAAGACAAAGCTTAGTATAATATCTAAATTGGCTGATTCAAAAGATATACTATCCAACTCTCAATATTCATTTCTAGAAAAAAACATTCATGCCGATAATCTTTATAGATTGGTTTTAATGAATAAATACAACATTTCTATTAAAAATGAATATGAAAATGGAATAGTTATTAATTCTTAAAGCTATGGATAGGTGCTGGTATTCTTCCACCCCTATTAACAAATCCGTCACATGAAAAATTATTAACAGGCATTATTGGTGCATATCCTAAAAGCCCACCAAAATGCGCCACTTCTCCAACATTCTTACCAACTACTGGAATCAATCTTACCGCAGTGGTTTTTTGATTAATCATTCCTATTGCTGCTTCGTCAGCAATTATTCCAGCTAAAGTTGTAGCTTTAGTATCTCCAGGAATAGCAATCATATCTAAACCAACAGAACAAACACAAGTCATTGCTTCTAATTTTTCTAATGTAAGTGCACCTTCGTTTACTGCATCTATCATTCCCTGATCCTCACTCACAGGAATAAATGCACCGCTCAAGCCACCAACATATGAAGATGCCATTACTCCTCCTTTTTTAACCTGATCATTAAGTAATGCTAAAGCTGCTGTTGTACCTGGTGCTCCTACTCTTTCAAGACCCATTTCTTCAAGAATTTCTGCAACAGAATCACCCACAGCAGGTGTTGGAGCTAATGATAAATCAACAATACCAAACGGAACATCTAATCTTTTTGAAGCCTCAAAAGCCACAAGCTGTCCTACTCTGGTAACTTTAAAAGCTGTCTTTTTTATCATCTCACATATCTCTCCAAAGTCTTTACCTCTAACCTTTTCAAGAGCATTTTTTACAACTCCTGGACCACTTACTCCAACATTAATAATAGCATCAGACTCTGTAACACCATGGAATGCACCTGCCATAAAAGGATTATCATCAGGAGCATTACAAAACACCACAAGCTTAGCACAACCAAGAGAGTCCGTTTCTTTTGTCAAATTAGCTGTTTCCAAAATAATATCGCCCATTAATCTTACTGCGTCCATGTTTAAACCAGTTTTTGTGGAACCGATATTTACAGAACTACAAACTCTTTCTGTTGTTGAAAGAGCTTCTGGAATAGATCTTATCATGGTTTCTTCTGCTTTAGACATTCCTTTTGAAACTAATGCAGAATAACCACCTATAAAATTCACCCCTACTTCCTTTGCCGCCTTATCTAATGTTTTCGCCAACTCCACAAAATCTTTTGATGTTTTACAGGCTGAGGCACCAACTAAAGCAATTGGTGTGATTGATATTCTTTTATTAACAATTGGGATCCCAAATTCTTTACCTATTTCATCTCCTGTTGATACAAGATTTTTTGCTTTTTTAATAATTTTATTGTAAATATTATTACATAATTTTTCTAAATCATCTGATATGCAGTCAAGCAAACTTATACCCATTGTTATAGTTCTTACATCAAGGTTTTCCTGCTCTATCATTTTATTTGTTTCATTAACTTCAAATATATTAATCATCCATACCTCCAGCTACACTCTGTGCATTGTATTAAAAATATCTTCTTTCTGCATTTTAATTTGAACACCTATTTCTTCACCAAGCATATTTAACTCATCCGATAAATCTCCAATTGACTTACTAGAACCATTTGCGTCAGCAATCATCATCATATTAAAATAGTCTTGTACAATAGTTTGAGAAATATCTAGCACATTCACCTCATTAGCTGAAAGATAAGTACATATTTTTGCTATTATTCCTACTTTATCTTTTCCTACAACTGTTATTATTGTTTTTTTCATAGTTTACCTCTTTCTAAAATTCTATAGCGCTTGTAACTTCATTGTATTTTGCTGTAAATATTGGGAAATCTTCCCCTTTATATTTATTTTCACCTATGCTTATTTCTGACTTTACTGTTTCATAAGCTAAAGCTTCATAATTATTTTCTTTACTAATATGCCCTAGTATAATATTTTTCAACCCATCATGTAATAACTCACATAAAAGTTTTCCTGAAAGCTCATTTGATAAATGTCCAATTTCACTTAAAATTCTCTGCTTAATATAATATGGATATGTTCCTACATGCAACATATTAACATCATGATTAGCCTCAATAAATATTGTATCTAATCCTTTTAAATTAGAAATAATATAATCATCATATTTTCCTAGGTCAGTAACAACTGCAACAGATTTTTTAGAATCCTCTACTCTATAAGCTACTGGATTAGCTGCATCATGAGAAGTTCTAAATGGCTTGATTTTCATATCTTTCAAAATAAAGAACTCATCTGGTTCTATAAAATTAAAAAGTTCTTCATCTATAGTTCCCAGCGATGTGGATTTTTTAACTGCAAACAGTGTTTGTTTTGTTCCATACATTGGAATATTATATTTTCTAGATACTACGCCTAGACCTTTTATATGGTCGACATGTTCATGGGTTATAAAAATTGCATCAATTTCACTTAGGCTTGTATTATTTTTATTTAAGCCTTCTTCTATTCTCTTTTTACTTATACCTGCGTCAATAATAATATTAGTGTTATTACTGTTAAGATATATACAATTACCTGTGCTGCCACTTGCTATACTAGAAATTTTCATCTTATCTCCATTAAATATTTTTCAATACTTCTAAAATATATTCATAAGTTCTTTTTATTGAAGAAATACTTATTCTTTCTTCTGTTGTATGTATATCATACATATTTGGACCTATCGAAACTGCTTCTGTATTCTTGATTTTCTCAATAAAATATCCACACTCTAAACCTGCATGAATTGTCGTAACTTCTGGAATTTTATTATACATATTTTTATATGTGTTTTTCATAACATCAAGTAGTTTAGAATTTAATTTAAAGTCCCACTCTGGATACTCAGCTCCTGCCTCGTATTTTCCACCTAAATATTTTGATAAGCATTCGATTTTTTCACTCAAAGCTGTTTTCCTTTGTTTAACCGAACTTCTTAAAGCCATTATTAATTCTATAGACTTTTCACTTGTTTTTAAAATTCCTAAATTTGTAGAAGTTTCTACAAGTCCACTTATTTTCATACTCATGTTTTGAACACCATTAGGTACCATCATAAGAAAAGTAATAATTTTTTCTGCATCACTAGCTTCTATTGCCTCATGTTCGCCTTCTTCGAGTTTTTCTATATCAATACTAATCCCTGAATCAGAATTAATATATTCTTTTCTTAATTCTTCCTGAATACTTTCAATACATTTCACTATATTATCATATTTATTTTCAGCTAAAATAAATTCTACATGACTTTCCCTTGGAATAGCATTATCTTTGCTTCCACCTGAAAGATTTACAATTTTAATATTAAATTCAGTATTTAATTTATTAATAACTCTTCCTAAAATAATATTTGCATTAGCTCTTTCTTTATCTATTTCAATTCCAGAATGTCCACCCGATAGCCCTGATATTATTAGATTATATTTTTTTCCAAAAATTTTTTCTCTTTGAATTTTAAACTCTACTTTTGATTTTAGTCCGCCTGCACATCCTACAGTTAAAACTCCCTCTTCTTCAGAATCAATATTTATGATGAATTTACCTTTTAATCCAGATAAATCAATGTTTTTTGCTCCCATCATACCAATTTCTTCTTCTACGGTAAATATGACTTCAATTCTTGGATGTTCAATTTCATCAGAATCTAAAATAGCCAATGCATAGGCAACCCCTATTCCATTATCTGCTCCTAGGGTTGTTTGGTCTGCAAAAATATAATCATCTTTGACAAGTAGTTTTAATGAGTCCTTTTCAAAATCATGGTTTGAAGTAATAGTTTTTTCATTAACCATATCCAAATGTGCTTGAAGAATTACTGTCTCAGATAACTCCTTACCTTTTGTTGCTTCTTTAATTATTATTATATTACTATATTGATCCTGAAAAAATTTCAAATTCCTTTCAATAGCAAATTCTTTGCAAAAATCACTTAGTGATTTTTCATTTCCAGAACCATGAGGTATTTCACAAATTTTTTCAAAAAAACCAAGAACATTTTTAGGTTCTATGTTTCCAAGCTTATTTTCCATAACAAATGTTTCTCCTGTTTAATATAAAAAGTATATAATGTAAAAAACGCCAGGTTTTAATAATGATTTTCACCTGACGTTATATTTAGAAATCATTTTCAACTGAATACTCATCATATTCCTGTTGTTCATTACTTTCCAATTTATCTATTTCATTATCATCCTGATTAATGCTTAATTCCTCATTTTCTTCTTTAGGACTAAGCTCATTCCTATTAGTCACAACTAAGTTTAGGTTATCAATCAAAGATTTTTTAAGGCTTTCATATCTTGAATCAATATTTTCTATGGAGTATGATAATATTTTTTCGATGTCAAAAAGTATACTGTCGGTATATGCCATAGCGCTCATTCTTATATCATTTGCATCAATAGTTGCATTATCAAGTATTTCTCTCGCTTTTTCAGTTGCATTCATAATAACATCATTAGCTTGAGAGTATGCTTGCTGCATAATTTCATGTTCACTTACTAACTCTTCAGTTAATTTATTTGCTTTATAAATAATTGCATCTGCTTTTTGTTTTGCATCATCAATAATTGCATCTGTATTAGAAATTATTTTTTTATACTTGACAATCTCATCAGGAATTTTCATTCTCAATTCAGCAAGTAATTCTTCTATCTCTTCTTTGTTTACAATGATTTTTGTACTAGAAAAGTTTTGAAATTTACAATTATCAACATATTCTTCAATTTCTGCAATAATTTGCTCAATTTTATTCATATTTACCTCCTCCCCATTTTAGCTTCTTAGTTTAGAATACACTCTTTCAACAACAGGTTCAGGAACAAATTTTGATATGTCTCCTCCGAACATTGCAACTTCCTTAACCGTACTAGAACTTAAATAAGCATATTCAAGACTTGTAGTAAGGAAAACAGTATCTACTCCTCCGTTAATTATACGATTTGTTTGAGATATTTGCAATTCATATTCGAAATCTGTAACAGCCCTTAAACCTCTTATCACAATATTCGCTTGTTTTTTATGAGCGAAGTCCACTAACAGTCCTTCGAATGATTCAATTTTTATATTCTTAATATGAGAAGTAACTTCTTTAATCATTTCAACTCTTTCTTCTTTTGTAAAAAGAGATGATTTTGATGGATTTTCTAATACTCCAACAATTAATTCTTCAGTAATTTTTGAAGAACGCTCTATAACATCCAAATGTCCAAATGTAATAGGGTCAAAACTTCCCGGATATAAAGCTCTTATCATAACTCCTCCTGATTCAAACATATAAAAACATGTTTATTTGTTTTATATATTTTTTCTCTTGTAATAAGAAATCCTAAATCAGTTATATCATCAAGATTATCTTTAACTTCTGCTTCAACTATAATTAAAGAATCTTTATTTATAATTCCTGCTTTTATTATTTCTTTTAAAGCTTCACGTTCTAAACCTTTATTATATGGCGGATCCATAAAAATAATATCAAACACTTCATTATTTATACCTAAATCTCCAATAGAAGATAGGACATCTTTTTTTAATACTTTTGCCTGAGTAGATAATTTTGTGAATTCTAAGTTGTCTTTTATACAGTTTGTGGCTTTAGGATTATTTTCAACAAAAGTACATTTTTTTGCTCCTCGACTTAAGGCTTCTATACCAATAGCTCCACTTCCAGCAAACAAATCCAAAAAGTTGGTACCTTCTAAATCATTGTTAATCATGTTAAAAAGTGTTTCTTTTACTCTATCTGTTGTTGGCCTAGTGTCTTTACCTTCTATCGTCTTTAAATTTAATCTTCTTGCCTTACCAGCAATAACTCTCAATTTAAATACTCCTAACTTTATACCTATATAGAATTATGAATGCATGTATATCATGCATTCATACATTTCTTGTTTTTTTATAAAAAAATGATTTCGGTGATAAAAACCCATATTCTTTACATTGAATAATTTGCTCTGTACTTCCAATAAATAAAATCCCATCCTCATTCAAAGAGTTATTAAATCTTTTATAAATGCCTGTCTTTGCTTCTTCAGTAAAATATATAAGTACATTCCTACAAACGATTAAATCGAAATTTTTAGGATAAGGGTCTTCTAAAAGATTATGCTTTTTAAATTCTACCCTGTTTTTCACCTTTTCTGAAATTGTGTAGTTTGTTTCTCCAACCTTTGAAAAATATTTTTCTAAATATTCCTTTGGAAGTCCTTCAAGGCTTTTTTTATTATAAAGACCAGCTTTTGCTTTTTGAAGTATTGTATCATCTATATCAGTAGCGTAAATATTAATTTTTTCAATAGGCATCAAATCTGAAAGTGTCATAACCAAAGAATATGGTTCGTCACCTGTTGAACAGGCAGCACTCCATATTCTTAAATTAGCACCTTTTCTTTTAACTAGTTCAGGAAATATCTCATTTTTAAGTACTTCCCACTGTTCTGGATTTCTATAAAACTCCGAAACATTTATAGTTAAATAATTTATAAACTCTTCAAACATAACCTTGTTTGATTTTATTGAATTTAAATACTCAGAAAAATCTTTATAATTATATTTTGCTACTATAGCATTAATACGCCTTAGCATTTGTCTTTCTTTGTATAGACTCAAATCGATTCCAGTCATTTTATATATATGGGTTTTGAATTCTTCGTAGGTCAACTCTAGTAACCTCCCATTTATGTTTTAGTTAAAAAGATTATTCATTATTTTCTGATTCTTCTGAAACACTATCCTCTTGAATATCTTCATTTGTTTCAAGAGCCTTTATGCTTAAACTTATTTTTTTGCCTTCAAGATTAAAATCTACTACTTTAGCTTCGATTTCATCTCCAATTTTCAGCTTGTCTGATGGTTTTTCTACATGCTCTAAAGAAATCTGTGAAACATGTAATAAGGCATCAATACCTGGTTCTAGTTCAATAAAAGCACCAAAATCAGTCATTCTAGCAACTTTACCTTTAACAACATTTCCAACTGCATAATTTACTTCTGCTTTTACCCAAGGATTTTCATCACTAAATTTAAGACTTAAAGCAATTTTATTTCCGTTAATTTCTTTAATAAATGATTTAACATTATCTCCAATTTTAAATGCTTTTTTAGGACTTTCAATTCTACCCCATGACATTTCTGATATATGTAGAAGTCCATCTATACCACCTAAATCAATAAATGCACCGAAGTCAGTTAGATTTTTAACTACACCTTCTACTGTCATTCCTGGTTGGAATTTTTCTAAAAGTTCTTTTTGTAAATCCATTTTAGCACTTTTAAGTAATTGCTTTCTATCTCCAATAATTCTTCTTTTCTTTGGATTGAATTCTGTTATAACAAATTCGATTTCCTGGTTTTCATATTTACTTAAATCTTTTTCAAATACATCTGATACAAGGCTTGCAGGTATGAAAACTTTAGTTTCATCAATTATTACACTAAGTCCTCCTGACATTACCTGTATTACTTTTGCTTTTAATACTTCCTTGTTTTCAAATGCTTCTTCAAGTCTTTTACTTGCCTTTTCTGCTGTAATTCTCTTATGTGTTAATAATACCTGTCCTTCACCATCATTAACTTTTAGCACCTTAGCTTCAAGCTTGTCACCTACAGAAACACAGGTTGTTAAGTCAACATTAGGTGTGTTTGTATATTCATTTCTTGTTATTATTCCGTCAGATTTATAACCTATATTCAAGACAATTTCATCTTCTTTAACACTTATAACAGTGCCCTCTACAACCTCTCCTGTACGTATTGTTTTAAATGATTCTTCTAGCATTTGTTCAAAACTTAGTTCTGACATTAGTATGAACCTCCTCAATAATATAGTTTGGGGTTGATGCCCCTGCTGTAATACCTACGCAACTAGTGGATTGCAGATTGCAGGAATCCAAGTCAACAAGTGTCTGTATATAGTAAGTATTGTTACATATGTCTTTACAGATTTCGTACAATTTTTGTGTATTGGAACTTTTTTCATCTCCTATGACAATCATTGTATCGACCTCTTTTGCGATTTCTTTGGCCTCTTCTTGCCTATTATTTGTTGCGTCACAAATAGTGTTCAAATCAAGTATATCATAACCTTTTTTCATAATTATTTCAACTATATCTTTGAATTTATTGTGATTAAATGTTGTTTGTGAAACTAAACAATATTTTTTTTCATTTTCTCCAGCAAATTCTTCTGCCTGTTCTTTATTTCCTATAACTGTAACTGGTGTTTTTGACCATCCCATTATACCTACCACTTCTGGATGTTTCTCATCACCTATAATAATTATTTCTCTACCTTCTTTACTTTCTTTTTCTACAATATTATGTATTTTTTTTACAAAAGGACATGTTGCATCTATAATATCCAAATTTGTTTTTTCTGCTTTTTCATATACACTTTTGGGAACCCCATGAGATCTTATAATCAAGATACCTTCCATATCTTTATCTATTTCACTTACATCCTCTATAACTTTCACACCATGTTTGTTTAAATCTTTCACCACTTCTTGATTATGTATTATCGGTCCGAAAGTATATATTGTTTTTTGCGATTTGTTGTTTTCTATTTGTTCATATACCTTATCAACTGCTCTTTTGACCCCAAAACAAAAGCCTGCACTTTTTGCAATTTTTACTTTCATATTTATTCCTTTATCTTTTCTTCTATCATAAAAGTCAACTTATCAACAACCTCTTCTTGTGTAATATCAGAAGTATCAAAATATTTTGCATCCTCTGCCCTTTTTAAAGGTGCAGCTTTTCTATTCATATCTCTATTATCTCTTTCAATAATTTCTTCTTCTATTTTTTCAATTGTAGAAGTTAAAGTACCTGCTTCTTTTAATTGATTATATCTTCTTCTTGCTCTTTCTTTTGAGCTGGCTGTTAAATATATTTTCAAATCCGCATTTGGAAGCACAAAAGTCCCAATATCTCTGCCGTCCATGATTACATTGTTTTTAGCAGCTAATTCTCTCTGTAAATTAATTAAGACACTTCTAACTTCTTCATAAGAAGATATTATCGAAGTCATTGAACTGACTTTTTCAGTTCTTATTTGACTACTTACATCCTCACCATCTAAAAACATAATCTGATTTCCGTTCATATATTTTAATTCTACTTTACTCTTTTTACAAACTTCAACAATTTTAGATTCTTCTTCAGATGGAATGTTTTCCCTTATACAAGCTAATGCAAGAGTTCTGTACATAGCTCCTGTATCAACATAAATAAATTCTAATTTTTTTGCAACCTCTTTAGCAACAGTACTTTTACCTGCACCTGCTGGACCGTCAATTGCCACACTAATCATAAAATACCTCTCTTTATTAATTTACACTTAGACCTGCTAAATATCCTGTAGACCAAGCTAGTTGAAGATTAAATCCTCCTGTTAATGCATCTATATCAAGTACTTCACCTGCAAAATAAACACCTTTAATCAATTTTGATTCTAATGTCTTAGGATTCACTTGTTTTACATCAACACCGCCTTTAGTAATAATAGCTTCATTAAAGTCCCTTTTTCCAGTTATTTTAATTTCAAACTTTTTTATAGTTTCAACAAGTCTATTTCTTTCTTGTTTTGTTATTTCATTCACTTTTTTTTCAGGGTTTATACCTGATCTTTTTATAATAATAGGTATAATCTTCTTTGGTAGAAGCTTATCAATAGAATTTTTAAAGGATTTATTTATATTTTCCTGAAAATCCCTTAGTATTCTCTTGTCAAGTTGATCACTGTTTAAAGCAGGTTTTAAATCTATGCTAAATTTTAAATTCTTATTTTCTTTTTTCAAAAAGCTACTTGCGCTTAAAACTAACGGACCACTAATTCCAAAGTGAGTAAAAAGCATTTCACCAAAATCACTATATAGTAAATTATCTCCTGAATACAAATCTGCTTTCACGTTTTTTAGTGACAATCCCTGTAGTTCATAAATTTCTTTATCATTAGTGTTTAGCGGAACTAAAGCGGGTTGCGTTTCTATTATTTTATGCCCTGCCTGTTTTGCAAACTTATAGCCATCTCCTGTTGAACCTGTAGCCTGATATGAAAAACCACCTGTTGCAATAATTAGTGAGTCTCCTTTTTCATATACATCATTTTCTAAGTATACACCTGCAAATTTTCCTGATTCAACATGTATTTTATTTACTTTTATATTCAGATGTATGTTTACACCTATTTTCTTTAAATGATTTTCAAGTGCCTTTATTACATCTGACGACTTGTCTGAGTTCGGAAACACTCTGTTCCCTCTTTCCGTTTTTAGATTAAGTCCTATTTTCTCAAAAAAATCCATAGTTTGTTGTGGAGAAAATGTATAAATAGAACTATATAAAAATTTTTTATTAGTTATTATATTTTCAAAAAAGTCCTCTGGCACAACATTATTTGTAACATTACATCGCCCTTTGCCCGTTATATAGATTTTCTTACCTAGTTTTTCGTTTCTTTCAAAAATATGTACTTCGTTTCCATTTGCTTTGGCAGTAATAGCCGCCATCATCCCAGCTGCTCCACCACCGATTATTAAAATTTTACTCATTATTATTCCTTATATATCCAGTTTTAGCTGGACTTCTTCCTGAGCCTGATTTTTAAATTCTTCTAAATTTTCTGGATTTATTGTAGGTAATTCATCTATACTTTTAATTCCAAACTGTCTTAAAAACTCCTCTGTAGTACCAAATAGCAACGGCCTTCCTGGAGCTTCTAACCTCCCTACCTCTTCAATAAGATTATATTCAATAAGCTTGTTAACAGCATGATCTGATTTAACACCTCTTATTTTTTCTATTTCTACTCTTGTTACCGGTTGTTTATAAGCTATTATAGACAAAGTCTCTAATACAACTTCAGTAAGCTCATGTTTTTTTGGCATAGAAACTACATTTATTAGATATTCATACATTTCTGGTTTAGTACACATTTGAAAAGAGTTTTCAATCTCTATAATTTTAATTCCTCTTTCAGTTGTATTATATTTATCCATATAATTATGAACTAATTTTCTAGTAGTTTTTTCATCATGATTTATTGCTAAGGCTATTTTTTTTAATTCTACCGCTTCACCCATTGTAAATAAAACAGCTTCAATTATTGATTCTATTTTTTCTATTTCCAACTTAATGTCTCTCCATTCAATGTAATCTCATTTATTCTAAACCGCTAATTATAATATCATCAAAAATATTGTCCTGCTTAATACTTATTTTTCCTGTTTTAATCAACTCAAGAATCGCTAGAAAGGTAACGATAACATGTATTTTACTGCATTGATTTAACAAAAGGTTTTTAAAACTAAAACTCTTCTTTTCTTTTGTATGTTTTAGAATGTGGTCTATCTTATCTGCTGTACTTACCTCATCTTTTTCTATTTTACCAAATCTACTTCTCATTTCATCCACTTTTTCGCCCTGTTTTTTTATTACCTGAGAAAAAATTTCATTTAATTTGTTTAGAGTTAAATCCCCTATTAATTCACTTAAATTCACTGGTGCTTCATATTCTAATACTTCATCTGGGATAGTAGGTTTTTTGTATACAGATCTAACAGCTTCAATTTGTTTGTCTTTTAATTCATATGAAATATATTTATATAATTTATACTCTAAAAGTTTTTCAACAAGTTCTGCCCTAGGGTCTTCTTCTTCGCCTTCTTCATTTACCTGTTTCGGTAACAGCATTCTTGATTTTATATCTATCAATGTGGCTGCCATAACTAAAAATTCACTAACTAAATCTAGATCTTCCGTTTCCATAGATTCAACATATTCTAAATATTGATTTGTAATTTCGGCAATTGGAATATCATATATATTGACTTTATTTTTTTCAATAAGATGCAATAAGAGATCTAATGGTCCCTCAAATGTCTGTAACCTAAACGATAAATTCAAATTTTTCACGCTTCCTTTTTTATTATATCTATAATTTATTTTACATAAACTATGTAACTATTTCAACACAAACTATTTCCGGTTTGTTATTCACTCTAACATTCACTGTATGAGAGCCTAAACCTCTGCTTACAATAAGTTTTGCTTGCCCATATTTATAAAGACCTGATGAATATTTAGGAAAAAGTATACCCTGAGATGACAACAATCCTCCTATTAAAGGAAGTCTAATCATCCCACCATGAACATGCCCAGACATAACTATGTCTGCTCCCCAATTTGCATACTGAGGAAAGTACGAAGGGTTATGGGCTATCAGTAAATTTAGTTCATTTCTTGGTGCTAAACCCAAATTTTCTTCAATATAATTGTTATCCATTTTTATATTTCTAAATTTCGAATAATATGAAAGGTCTATCTCTAAGCCAAAAAAATTAATATTTTCAATTTTATAACAGGAATTTTTTAATAAAATAACACCTGCTTTTTCAAGCTCAGAATAATAATCATTAATCTGACCTTCCATTTTTTGCTCATGATTGCCATTAACATATATCACTTTATATTTTTCAGAAAGCTTTTTGATTAAATTAAGTGCGTTTTCATATAAAGGTTTTTCCCCTCTAACAATCATATCGCCACCAATCAGAACAACATTTGGAGCCATATTATCTATGGCTCCATATATTTTTTGATTTTCTAAGTCATATTTTCTATTGTGCAAATCCGAAATAAAAGCAATCTTAAATGTTTTCTTTACCTTTGGATTTTCAACAGTAAAGTGCGTAGTTTTAAAACTATTAATTTCTATTAAACTAATTACTACTACGATTAAAATTATAACTGCAATTATTATAAAAATATACATTAAATAAATCCTTTATTTATTATTGTTTATAAACATACTCTTTCGTATAACTAAGAACAATATTATCATCCCCAGCTTGAGCTATCTTAAAGATATCTCCATAGTTTAATGTATCGCAATTAACTTGAATAGTATTTTTATCTAGATATTTTGTTTTACCTTTGTCAATCTTTACATCGTTTACATATACAACACTAAACTCTGTAAAATTTTCTCCTTTTATGATAACAGGTTCACATGAATCTTCATCAGTATCTATACCTTCAGCCGTCTGTACAAATACATCATTAATCACTACATCATAAACACCCATTTTCATATCCGTAGCTATATATGGGTTGGTCCCACCATAAATATACTTTTTACCTTCCCATATATCATACTCAAGGTTTTGTAAGCCTGAAAGATATGTATCTAAATACCTGTTTTGCTGATGATATTTATTAACAAAACCATTATCAACACCTATTATTTCACAAATTTTTGATGATAACTGATATGCTTCAATATCTTCATCTTCTGTATTATATCCAAAATTATTCCATATAACATATTCAGTCTGAAGTGTATTTCCTATCGATAATTGTTCATTTTTAACATCTAAACTAGGAAGATGGTCACCAAAAAATACCACAATCGTATTTTCATCAATGTTGCTGATGGTTTCAACTAAATCGCCGATAAAATTATCCATACCTCTTAGTAGATTTACATAGTATTCTACTGAATCTTCATCTGCATCTCCATCATATTCAATCAATTCAACTTCTGGGTCTTCAAGAACATTATATGTTGGATAACTACCGTGTCCTTCAACTGAAACTGTAAAAACAAAATCCTTTTCTTCAGTAGATTCAAGACATTTCATAATTTCTTCAGTTAGTACCTCATCTGTAGCCCATCCTCTATATGTATACCTGCCATCAATATTCATATACTCTATTGAAGTAAATGTATCAAATCCTAGTCTTGTATATACTGAATGCCTTTGGTAAAAAGTACCATCATTATTATGAATAGCATGAGTTGCATACCCTACTTCACTTAAGTTATATGCAATACTTTCACATGTCGTTGATTGCAAAACTGTTTTATAAGGATATTCACCTGGTCCGAAATCATCAATATTCATCCCTGTAAGAACTTCAAATTCAGTGTTAGCTGTACCCGCACCAACGGTAGGTATACTAAACATACCTGAAGCCCAGTCTTCCCTTAATTTAGTAAAGTTTGGTATTGGATTTTCTGAAAGTTCTAGATTCATCAATCTATCCACATCAAAAAATGATTCAAGCTGGACAAAAACTACATTTGGCATAACCCCTTCTAAAGGACCTGTAATATGTTGTTGTCCTGTTATCTCTTCTAATAAGACTGTCATATTATCAGAAGAATAGTCATTTGGTTTTCTTACCCCTGTATTTACCACACTATTTGCAAAACAGTAAGGAAATCCCTGTTGTAAAAAAGCATTTGCGATATTATCAAATGTAACCTTTAAATAATCCGCTTTTATAGCTAAATTCATTGAGCCAAAAGTTGCAGCTACAATCACAGCAGTAATAATAAGATTTTTAACATATTTAATTTTATATTTTACTTTTGGTGATTTTATTCCTAGTAAAACTATTCCTGCTATAATCAGTACGATTATGCCTATAACAGTACCAATTACAAACATACTATAATATTTTGTAACCACCTTTATTGCCGGTTTCCAAAGCAAAATGTCAGTAGCTGTAAATGGTGTAACCCTCTTAGTTAATAAAACAAAGTTACAAAATCCTAAAACCAACCAAATAAATGAAATCAAACTTAAAAAGAATACTCTTTTTTTGAAGAACAATGAAATACATAATGTCGATAGTATAATCATTGTGTTACAAAAAAATGCTACTGGATAGTTTGCTAAAAAATTCAAACCACCTAATAGTTTTTCGCTTCCAAAGGATTCAATTATTAGTTCCAAAAAAATAGGAACAAGTATGTAAGTCAATAATGTTTTTCTGTTATGCTTATCTTTAAATATATTTATGAACATTTCCCATACTTTTTTAGAAAGTAACTTGATCTTCCCCAACATCAATTTAATAAAATTCATAAACATTTTCCGCCTCTTTTTTATTATAAAATTATAAGACTGACTCTAATTAGAGTCAGTCTTATTTAAACTTTATATATTATATAATTAATCGTACATTTTTGCAAGCTTTGATAAATATTCGAATCTTTCTTTTGACTCTTTCTCTGCTTTTTCGAATAATATTTTAGCTTTTTCTGGATCTTTTCTTAATAATGAACTATAACGTACTTCATTATTCAAGAAGTCCTGATAACTTGTAGTTGGTTCTTTAGAATCAATTATTAATGGATTTTTTCCTTCTGCTTTAAGTCTTGGATCAAATCTTAACAGATTCCAGTATCCTGAAGTAACAGCATTTTTCTCAACTTTCTGAGCATTTGCCATACCACCTTTGATTCCATGGTTAATACATGGTGCATAAGCAATAATAATTGATGGTCCGTTATAGCTTTCTGCTTCGTTAAATGCTTTGATACACTGATTCATATCTGCACCTTGTGAAATCTGAGCAACATATACATAACCATAACTCATAGCTATCTGAGCAAGGTCTTTCTTCTTAACATCTTTACCACCTGCAGCAAACTGTGCTATAGCTCCAGTTGGTGTCGCTTTTGAAGACTGTCCACCTGTATTAGAATAAACCTCTGTATCAAATACTAAGATGTTTACATCTTGACCGCTTGCGATTACATGATCTAATCCACCGAATCCTATATCGTAAGCCCATCCGTCTCCACCAAGGATCCACTGAGATTTTTTGGATAAGAAATCTTTCTGTTTTAGTATTTCTTTTCCTTCGTCACATCCACAAGCTTCTAAAGCTGCTACTAATTTATCTGTTGCCGCACCATTTGTTGCTCCATTATCAAATGTTTCAACATATTCGTTTACAGCTGATTTTAAACTTTCATCTGTTGTACAACATGACTCTGTAAGAGCCTGTACTCTGTTTTTAAGACCATTTCTTAATGCATTCTGAGCAAGTTTCATACCAAATCCAAACTCTGCATTATCTTCGAATAATGAGTTATCCCAAGCTGGTCCTTTACCTTCTGCATTCACAGTATAAGGTGTTGAAGGTGATGAGTTACCCCAGATTGATGAACAACCTGTTGCATTAGCAATATATGCTCTATCACCAAATAACTGAGTCATAAGTTTTGCATATGGAGTCTCTCCACAACCTGCACAAGCTCCTGAGAACTCAAGTAATGGTTGTTTAAACTGACTTCCTTTAACAGATGTTTCTTTAAATTTACTTGCCACTTCTGGTTTAGCTTTTAAAGTTAATCCATAGTCAAATAATTCTTGTTGTTCTAACTGAGTTTCTAGTGGAACCATTTTTAGTGTATCTGCTTTGTTGTTTCCTGGACAGATAGTTGCACAAGAACCACATCCCATACAATCAAGTGCTGATACAGTCATAACAAAGTTTAATCCATCTATTCCTGTCATTGCTTTTGATTTTACTGATTTAGGAGCGTTAGCTAATTCTTCATCAGTCATAGCAACTGGTCTAATTACTGCATGTGGACATACATATGCACACTGATTACACTGGATACAGTTTTCTGCATGCCATTCTGGTACATTTACAGCAATTCCACGTTTTTCAAATGCTGAAGAACCAGATGGAGTTGAACCGTCTATATAATCTGCAAATGCAGAAACAGGTAATTTGTCTCCTTCTTGATTGTTAACAGGAATCTGAATATTGTTTACAAAGTCAACAACATCAGCTCTGTTTCCTTTAGCTACACCACCAAGTTTTTCGTCTTTAGCGTCTTTCCAGCTAGCTGGGATTTCAACTTCAACAACATCCTGAACTCCTCTTTCAATAGCAGCGTAGTTCATGTTTACAATTTCATCACCTTTTTTACCATAGGCTTTTTTAGCTGCATCTTTCATTAATGAAACTGCTTCTTCTACTGGTATAATATTAGCTAGTTTGAAGAATGCCGCCTGAAGAATAGTATTTATACGTCCTCCAAGTCCAATCTCTCTACCAATTTTAATACCATCAATAGTATATAACTTTATGTTATTTTCTGCTATATAACGTTTTGCCTGTCCTGGAAGGTTTTCTTCTAATTCTGCAAGTCCCCATCCACAGTTAAGTAGGAATGTACCGCCTTCTTTTAAATCCTGAACCATGTTATATTTTCTAACATATGCTGGATTGTGACATGCTACAAAGTTAGCAGTGTTTATTAAGTATGTAGATTTAATTTTTTCTTTACCAAAACGTAAGTGAGATATAGTTATACCACCTGATTTTTTAGAATCATAGTGAAAATATGCCTGAGCATACATGTCTGTATTATCTCCAATGATTTTGATTGAGTTTTTATTAGCACCAACTGTACCGTCAGCACCAAGTCCCCAGAATTTACAGCTTATGTTTACCTGTGGTGATGTATCTGGTTTTTCTTTGATCTCAAGAGAAAGATTTGTAACATCATCAACAATACCAACTGTAAATCTTTTCTTTTCTGTATTTCTAAATACAGCTATTATCTGCTCTGGTTTAGTATCTTTTGATCCTAATCCATAACGTCCTGAATAGATAGGCACACTGTCAAAAGCTGAATCTTTCAATGCTGCAACAACATCTAAGTATAATGGTTCACCTAATGATCCAGGCTCTTTTGTTCTATCTAATACACTGATTTGTTTTACAGTTTCAGGAATAACATCTAATAAATGTTTTGCTGAAAATGGTCTGTAAAGTCTAACTTTAATCATACCAACTTTTTCACCTTGGCTAACAAGGTAATCTATTGTTTCTTCGATTGTCTCACAAGCTGAACCCATAGCCACAACAATATGTTCTGCATCTGGTGCTCCATGATAGTTAAATAATTTGTAGTCTGTACCTATTTTTGCATTTACTTTGTTCATATTTTCTTCTACTATACCTGGTAAAGCATCGTAAAATGGATTACATGCTTCTCTTACCTGGAAGAAAATATCTGGATTTTGTGCTGAACCTTTCTGACATGCATTGTTAGGATTTAATGCTGACTGACGATATGCATCTACCGCCTCCATTGAAACCAGGTCTTTTAAATCTTCATAATCCCATGTTTCGATTTTTTGTAATTCATGTGATGTTCTAAATCCATCAAAGAAATTCAAGAATGGAATTCTTCCTTCAATAGCTGAACAGTGTGAAACAGGTGTTATATCCATAACTTCCTGAACACTTGAAGCACACATCATAGCAAATCCAGTTTGTCTACATGCGTAAACATCTGAATGATCTCCAAAAATTGAAAGTGCATGTGATGCTAATGCACGAGCTGATACGTCAATAACTGCTGGTAGTCTTTCTCCTGCAATTTTATACATATTTGGTATCATTAACAATAGCCCCTGAGAAGCTGTAAAAGTAGTTGTAAGAGCTCCTGCTACCAAAGAACCATGAACCGCACCTGCAGCACCTGCTTCTGATTGCATCTCAGTTACTGCAACTTCCTGTCCAAATATGTTCTTTCTACCTAGGGTAGCCCAATCATCTGCCAACTCTGCCATTGTTGATGAAGGAGTAATAGGATAGATTGCCGCCACGTCTGAGTAAGCATAAGAAACGTGAGCTGCAGCTGTATTTCCATCCATAGTTTTCATAGTTCTAGCCATAATAACCTCCTGATTAACATAATTTTCATTTTGATTACTTTATTTTCATGTATTATAACATCAACAAAACTTAAAAACAATGTGAATTTTAACACATTCATATTTAAATAAAATACAATTTATGGTATACTTGTACAAAATTGTACTAAAATTTGTACAATCCTTGGAGGCAAGATGGAATTAACAAGAATCGACTGGAACAAAGAAAATTATAAAATATTTAAAAATTATTTAAATTCATTACAGGAAAAGGAATATCAAGATTTTCAAAAAAAACTTATCCCTAAAGAGGATAACATTATCGGTATTAGAATACCTAAACTAAGAGAGATATCTAAAAAAATTCATAAAGTAAACTGGGAGTTGTTTCTTGAATTCTGTAAACCAGATAGCTTCGAGGAAATATTTATAAATGGATGTTTAATAGGATTAGCAAAAATAAGCTATGATGAGTTCATAGTTTTTGTAGACGATTACATAAGTTTGATAACAAACTGGGCGATTTGTGATAGTTTTTGTTCTGGACTCAAACAATCTAAATTATTTGAAGAAAAGTTTTTCCCACACATAAAATCATACATCACTTCTAAAAACCCTTGGAGAATTAGAACAGGCTTAATACTCCTTCTATCACATTTTATAGAAGAAAAGTATATATATGAAATATTATCTCTCTGTAATCAGGTATCTTCTGATGAATATTATGTAAAAATGGGACAAGCATGGCTTATATCAACTTGTTATATAAAGTTCAAAGAAATAACTTTAGATTATTTATTAAATAAAGCAACTTTAGAAAAATGGACATATAATAAAGCTTTATCTAAAATCACTGAGTCAAAAAGAATCAGTAATGAAGAAAAAGCTTATATAAAAAGTTTGAAAATTAAATAATGATTTTCTTTATTAGTTTTGGTTTTTCAATTCTCTCTTTTGATATGGAATAACTTTTTTTAATAATTTTCACAGCCTCACTAACTTTAATTTCATCATTTCCATATACTGTAGAAATCGATTCGTTCTTATTCACCTTATCACCTATCTTTTTATGAATAACAACTCCTACACTTAAATCTATTTCGCTCTCCTTGGTAATTCTTCCACCACCTAATACCAGGGATGCTGTACCAATCGATTGAGTTTCAATTGATTTCACATAACCTTCTTCATCAAGATATACTTCCGTTACAATATTACCTCTTTTAAATAAATCTGTATTATATATATAAGAAGAGTCTCCACCTTGTTTTTTTATTAGTTCTTCAAGTTTATTAAGTGCTTTACCACTTTTAATTACACCTTCCAGCATATCTTTTGCTTCTATATTATTAGTTGCTATTCCTGAAATGATTAGCATTTGAACACCAAGATTATAGCAAAGTTCCATAAGATCTTGTGGGCCATTTCCTTTTAAAGATTCAATAGCTTCAATAACTTCTAATGAATTACCAACAGCGTTTCCTAAAGGCTGGTTCATATCTGTAATCAAAGCAATAGTCTTTTTACCAGCATTTTTACCTAGATTAACCATTTCATTGGCAAGAATTTTTGCATCTTTTTCTTGGTTCATAAATGCTCCATTACCACACTTTACATCCAAAACAATTCCGTCCGACCCTGAAGCAAGCTTTTTGCTCATAATGCTCCCAGCTATTAACGGTATTGAGTTAACTGTTGCTGTTACATCTCTTAGAGCATATATTTTTTTATCTGCCGGAGCTAAATTCTTTGTTTGGCCGGCTATTGCAATTTTAATATCATTTACATTTTTTATAAAATCATTTATAGAAATAGAAGAATCAAAACCAGGAAAGCTCTCTAATTTATCAATAGTTCCACCTGTATGCCCCAGCCCTCTTCCTGACATTTTAGCAACTGGTACTCCACAAGCTGCAACCATAGGAGCAAGCACTAAAGTTGTTTTATCTCCTACTCCACCTGTTGAATGTTTATCAACTTTAATTCCTTCTATATCAGACATGTCAAGTATCTGTCCACTATTAACCATTGCCATTGTTAAATAATATGTTTCTTTTTCATCCATTCCTTTAAAATACACAGACATTAAAAAAGCAGACATTTGATAATCAGGTATACTCCCATTAGTAAATCCTTCTATTATAAATTCAATTTCTTCTTTATTAAGGAAACCACCATCTCTTTTTTTCTCAATAAGGTCATACATTCTCATAGCAAAATACTATTTTTTGATTATATTCAAAAAACTTTCTCCAATCTCCATTTTTTCAATATTAAATATTTCAGCAATCGATGCACCAATATCCGCAAAACTCTTTCTGGTTCCCAAGTTGGTATTATTTTTAATTTTTTTTCCGTATACCAAAATCGGCACATATTCTCTAGTGTGATCTGTGCCTGGTGTAGTTGGATCACAGCCATGGTCTGCAGTCACCATAAGTATATCATCCTCATTCATTGCTTCCATTATTTCTTTTAAGCCTATATCAAATTCTTCAAGTCCCTTTCCGTAACCAACGTAATCATTTCTATGTCCCCATTTTGAATCAAACTCAACTAAATTAGTAAAAATCAATCCTTTGTTTTTTTGTTTGATATAATTAATTGTCTGTTTTATACCATCATCGTTATTCTTTGTGTGCACAGCCTCAGTTATACCAGTCTTTGCAAAAATATCTTCTATCTTACCTACTCCTATCACATCAAACTCTTTATTTTTCATCTTATATAAAAGATTATTTTCATCGGGTAATATTGCAAAGTCCCTGCGATTAGAAGTCCTTTCATAATTATCAACTCCAATAAATGGTCTTGCAATAATTCTTGCTACCTCATCATCTCCTCTTAATATCTCTCTAGCAGTTTCACATAGTGTGTATAGCTCATCTGGAGAATAAACTTCCTCATGACAGGCTATTTGAAAAACACTGTCTGCTGAAGTATAAACTATAGGTTTTCTAGATTTAATATGTTCTTTTCCTAATTCCTTTATAATCTCAGTTCCTGATGCAACCTTATTTCCCAAAACACCAGGTATTCCTGTTTTCTTTACAAATTCTTCAATTATTCTTTCTGGAAAACCTTCTGGAAATGTTTTAAACATATTTTTAATATGAATACCTGTCATTTCCCAATGTCCCGTTATTGTATCTTTTCCCTTTGACATTTCTGCCATTCTTCCATAGGCACCTTTAGCCTGCTGGTTTTTATTCAAAGCAAAAACTCCTTCGATATTTCCTATACCTAAACTTTCCATAACTGGAATATTTAGCCCGTTATTTTTTTGGGCAACATGAGAAAGTGTATTGCATTCTTTGTCACCATAAGATAACGAATCTGGCATACAACCTACACCAACACTATCAATAACAATTAAAATAACTCTATTTATCATTATTTTACTCCCTTGCTATTTTATTAATATTGTAATATAATACTACGAATACTATAAAAAATAAAGGGGAGATAAAGATCGTGAATTTAAGACCAATTAAGAAAATGCCATCAGCTGAGGATATCATGAAAGAATATCCACTATCACAAAAGCTGGTAGACCTAAAAGAACAACGTGATAAAGAAATCAGAAATGTCATAACAGGTGAATCGGATAAGTTTTTGGTTATTATCGGTCCTTGCTCTGCTGATAACGAAGATGCTTTACTTGATTATGTAAATAGGCTTGTAAAAGTTCAGGAACAAACCAAGGATAAACTTATAATTATACCAAGAATTTATACAAACAAGCCAAGAACTACAGGTGAAGGATATAAAGGAATGCTTCATCAGCCTAATCCAGAAGAAAAACCAAATCTTGTCGCAGGATTGACTGCTATCAGAAAAATGCATATAAGAGCTATGGAAGAAACAGGATTAACTGCAGCCGATGAAATGCTATATCCAGAGAATTACGTATATTTTCATGACATACTTTCATATGTTGCTGTTGGTGCTAGATCTGTTGAAAATCAACAACACAGATTAACAGCAAGTGGTATGGATGTTGCTGTTGGTATGAAAAATCCAACAAGCGGTGACTATTCTGTAATGCTTAACTCCGTTCAGGCAAGCCAAACAGGACATGTTTTCATTTATGGAGGATGGGAAGTAGAAACATCTGGAAACAAATACACACATTGTGTTTTAAGAGGCGCCGTAAACAAACATGGAAATTGTGTGTCAAATTATCATTATGAAGATTTAATAAGACTTAATGATTTTTATGGTGAAAGAAATCTATTAAATCCAGCGGCAATAATTGATGCAAATCACTCTAACTCAAATAAACAGTACAAGGAACAAATTAGAATTTCCAAAGAAATAATGTACAGTATGAGAAACTCTTCTGATATCAAAAAGCTTGTTAAAGGACTTATGATAGAAAGTTATATAGAAGAAGGAAATCAAAAAGTTGGCGATGGCGTATATGGGCGCTCAATAACAGATCCTTGTTTAGGTTGGGATGATAGTGAAAAATTAATGTATACAATAGCAGATATGCTATAAAAGTATTAAGAAGGAGCCTTTGCTCAATAGATAATTCGTCTATTTTGCAAAAGCCCCTTCTTTTTTTATCCTCTTGGATGTGCTTTTGAATACACCTCTCTTATTCTTTTATTTCCTAAATCTACATATATTTGAGTTGTTGAAATATCAGAATGACCTAACATTTCCTGAACTGCTTTTAAGTCTGCTCCATTTTGAACTAAGTGAGCCGCAAAAGAATGTCTTAAAGTATGTGGTGTGATTTCCTCTGTAATACCTGCTTTATTGCCATAATATTTAATAAGTTTCCAAAACCCCTGTCTGCTCATTGGATTTCCCGAACAATTTGAAAAAAGAATATCGTTACTTTTATCAGTTATCATTTTCTCACGCACTTCTTTTAGATATTTGTTTAAAGCTTGTTTTGTCGCATTATTAAAAGGTATTACCCTTTCATGGCTTCCGTCTTTACAATTAATATATCCCATTTGCATATTCACATCAGATAATTTTAAATGAATCAATTCTGTTACTCTTATTCCTGTAGCATATAATAATTCTAACATCGCTTTATCTCTAATTTCTTTTTGACTCTTTCCAGAAGGTTGACTTAGTAAAGAATCTATATCTGAAATTGATAATATACCAGGTGGTTTTTTTGTTATCTTTGGTGGTTTTAAATCAACAGTTGGTTCTTTTTTTATTTTTCCTTCTTGAAGCATATAATGAAAAAAGGCTTTCATCGAAGCTATACTTCTCGAAATTGTTGAAGGTGCTTTTCCTTCTTTTTCCATATTTAATACATATGAATTTATATTAGTTACAGTTATTTTTGAAATATCTTTAATTCCATTTTGTTCAAAAAAATCCATCATCTGGTACAAATCTCTCTTATAAGATACTTTTGTATTTTCTGATGTCTTTTTCACAATCTGTAAATATGAAATAAATTTGTCTACCTCTTGTCTCATTTAACCCACCCTTTGTATACATAATGTTAAATTTTTAATTGGTACTATACATAACATTATATATATAAAAACCCATAAAATCAAATAAAACTTTGATTTTTTTAAGGTTTTTTGGGGGTTACATAACAATTATACTATATATTGATTGAATGTTTTTCAAAATTCAATATATGGGAATAATGAGTTCAGAGAACTTCCTATAAATTAAAAAAATGACAGCAGTTTCCTGCTGTCATTTTACATACTTGAAATAATATGAAAAAATCCCTGCTATAGTTTTCGAATCTTGAATCTTATTTTCATGTATCATATCTATTAATGTTTCAATATCATACTCTTCAACATTTATAAATTCATCTGGATCTAAATTTTGTTTACTTTTAACTAAGTCTTTTGCAAGATATATATCTATATTTTCATTTGAAAATGCAACTGCTGTTTTAACACTTAAAAGAAACTCCAGATTTTCCGACCTGTAACCTGTCTCTTCTTCAAGCTCTCTTGCTGCACATATAATAGTTGGTTCTGAAAGAGAATTCACTCCCCCAGCTGGTAGTTCTAGTGTCATTCTTTCTAGGGAGTTTCTGTATTGTCTAACCATTAAAATTTTATTCTGCTCATTTACAGCCACTACGGCAGCTGCACCATTATGACTTACATGATCCCATTTTGCTGTTCTACCATCTGGTAATTTTATTGTATCAGTATAAAACTCTACAACTTCACCTTTATGTGTCAATTCTCTATTTAATCTCTTAAAATCATTCATCAAACTATTCTCTCAGCTTTCTTATAACATTGCTCAGTTGCTTTTATTATTGAATTTCTAAATCCATTTTCTTCTAATGCAGAAACTCCTGCAATAGTAGTTCCACCTGGTGAACACACCATATCTTTAAGTTTCCCTGGATGTTCCTTGGTTTCCATTACCATTTTTGCTGATCCTAAAAGAGTTTGTGATACAAATTCATAAGCCATTTCTCTAGGCATTCCATACTTTACTAAACCGTCTGCCATAGCTTCTATAAAAATATAAGCATATGCAGGTGAACTTCCACTTGCACATGTAACACAACTCATTAACTTTTCATCAACTACTATCATTTTACCAAATGAATTAAATATCTTTTCTATTTCTTTTATCTCATCCTCTGTAAACTCATCTTTATTATATGATACACCTGTCATTCCTTCTCCTATTAATGCAGGAGTATTTGGCATTGCTCTTACAATTCTTGCCTGAGGTCCTAAACTATCTTGAAGTTCAGCTATTGTTACTCCAGGGGCAATAGATATAACTATATTTTCTTTTTCTACTAAATTCTCGATATTTTTTAAAACTGGTCCGTAAAATTGAGGCTTAACAGCTAAAATTAATATTTTTGCATTGTTAGCACATTCACCATTTGAGAGAGCATAATTAACTCCTGTATCCTCAAATACAGATTTCATCCTTTCGTGATTCGCATCTGTAAAGATCAGTTCTTCTTTATCATAAATTTTCAACATTCCAGATAACATAGCGTATCCCATGTTTCCCATTCCGATAAATCCTATTTTCGCCATTTTCTCACCTCCAAAATTACTAACTTAATTCTTTTACAAATTCTTTAATTCTATTCATACCTTTAACTATTTGCTCCTCAGATATAGCATAAGAGAGTCGAATATGATCATCAAAACCGAAATCTCCACAAGGCACTACTGCAACTTTATAATCTTCTAACATTATTTTAGCCATATCATCAGTTGTATTAACTTTTTCACCTTTATATTGTTTTTCTAAAACTTGACTTACATCTATAAAAACATAAAACGCTCCCTGTGGTTCCAATGCAGACATATATTCTGTCTCTTCAACCATTTTATATATAATTTTTCTTCTCTTATCAAATTCTACATTCATTTCTTCTACAGGTTTTTGAGTTCCTACCAATGCTTCAACAGCTGCCTTTTGAGCTATTGAGTTTGGATTTGATGTTTGATGACTCTGTACACTGCTCATTAATTTTGCAATTTCTGCGCTAGAACCAGTATATCCTATTCTCCATCCTGTCATAGAATAGCTTTTTGCTAAACCATTTACCGTAATTGTTCTTTTAAATATTTCTTCATTTAATGATCCAATACTTATATGCTTATCTTTTCCATATACAAGATTTTCATATATTTCATCTGATACAACATATATATCATTTTTAACTGCATAGTCAGCTATTTTTTCTAACTCGTCTTTTGTATACAACATACCCGTAGGATTACTTGGAGAATTTATTATTAAGGCTTTTGTTTTTGATGTGGTTACTTTTTCGAGTTGTGCTACATTTATTTTATAACTCTGTTCTTTTTCTCCTCTCACATATACTGGTACACCATCAGACAACTTAATTATTTCTGGATAACTTAACCAATACGGAGCCGGAACAATCACTTCATCTCCTGGATTTAAAATAGCAGTGAAAACATTTGTTAATGAATGTTTACCTCCATTACTTATCACTATCTGATTTGGAGAATAATTCAAATTATTTGACTCCTTAAACTTCTTGCACACTGCCTCTTTTAGTTCTTGAGTTCCGGCTGCTGGAGTGTACTTTGTAAAACCTTCATTTATTGCTTTTATTGCTGAATCACAAATGTTCTTTGGAGTATTAAAGTCTGGTTCACCTGCTCCAAATCCTACTACATCAATTCCTTGTGATTTAAGTTCTTTAGCTCTAGCTGTTATTGCTAATGTTGAAGATGGTTTTACTGCCGAAGCTTTTTTTGATAATTCTAAAGACATACATGCCCTCCAATATTATTTTATTAAAAAAGCGTGAGGAATCTCACGCTTTCTTTAATTTACTTTGCATAATCAATAACTCTTGATTCTCTGATTACATTAACTTTAATTTGTCCCGGATATTCAAGTTCTGATTCGATTTGTTTTGACAAGTCTCTTGCCATTAAAACCATATCAGCATCTGTGATTTGTTCCGGTAACACCATAACTCTAATCTCTCTACCCGCTTGAATAGCAAAAGATTTTTCAACACCTTTAAAGTTGTTGGTAATATCTTCTAATTGTTTTAACCTGTTTGTATAAGTTTCTAGAGTTTCTCTTCTAGCTCCAGGTCTTGCTGCCGAAATAGCATCCGCAGCCTGTACAATGCAGGCAATTAAGGATTCTGCTTCAACATCTCCATGATGTGACTCAACAGAGTTAATTACAACTGCTGATTCCTTATACTTTTTACAAAGATCAACACCTATTTGAATATGTGAACCTTCTTGTTCATGATCGACTGATTTACCAATATCATGTAACAAACCAGCTCTTTTAGCCAACCTTACATCCGTTCCAATCTCAGCTGCCAGCAAGCCTGACAATTGAGCAACTTCTATAGAATGTTTTAATGCATTTTGTCCATAACTTGTTCTAAATTTCATCCTTCCAAGTAATCTTAACAATTCAGGATGTATACCATGAACACCTACCTCAAGTGCTGCCGATTCGCCTTCTTCTCGAATCATTACATCTACTTCTTTTTGTGCCTTTTCTACCATTTCTTCAATTCTTGCTGGATGTATTCTTCCATCAATAATTAATTTTTCAAGAGCAATTCTTGCAACTTCTCTTCTAATTGGATCAAATCCAGAAAGCACTACTGCTTCAGGTGTATCATCTATGATTAAATCAACTCCTGTCATAGTTTCGAGAGTTCTAATATTTCTTCCTTCTCTACCTATGATTCTTCCCTTCATTTCATCATTAGGCAACTGTACAACTGAAATAGTTGTCTCAGCAACATGATCTGCAGCACATTTTTGTATAGCTGTAACTACATATTCTTTTGCTTTTTTACCTGCTTCTTCTTTGGCTCTACTTTCTAATTCTTTAATTAGCTTAGCAGTATCCAATTTCACTTCTTCTTCAACGGTTTGTAATAAAAATTCTTTTGCTTGATCGGAGGTGAGACCAGAGATTCTTTCCAATTCCTGTAAACGCTGCTCGTTTAATTTTTCAACTTGAGTTTTAACTTTGTTAAGTTCAGTTTCTTTGTTGTTTAGTTCAACTTCCTTTTTATCAACTACATCAAATTTTCTGTCTAATGCCTCTTCTTTTTGTAAAACTCTTTTTTCGTATCTTTGTAACTCTGCTCTTCTTTCTCTAGTTTCTTTTTCTAGTTCATTTCTTGTTTTCAAAGCTTCTTCTTTAGCTTCTAAAAGAGCTTCTCTTTTCTTAGTTTCAGCAGTTTTCAATGCTTCATCTATTATTTCTCTTGACTTCATTTCCGCACTACCAATTTTTGATTCAGTCACTTTTTTACGATATGCAGAGCATGCAAACCAAGTTATTAGAGCAACAACGATACCCGTTATGACAACAGCAATAACAATAGTTATAGTTTCCACAGGAGCACCTCCTTATTTAGTTTTCATTGTACAAAATACAACAATATAATTTTATACTTTTTTCTTAATTATGTCAAGCAAACTCCTTATAAAACTAGTACAAAACGTCTATTTTATGTTACCCTCTAATTCTTTTAATACAGTTATTATTTCATTGCTTTTAAATCCTTTTGAATATATGAATTTGTAGACTTTATTCATAGTATTTCTATCGACTTTGTCAATGTTTTTTATTTTTTTCTCAGCAATACTTTTTATTAATTCACTTTGGTCTTCTTTTTTATTTTCTAATACTTCTTCAATAATTGATGTGCCAACACCCTTTAACCTTAGAGCCATTCTCATCTGCATAAAACTTTTATGATTTTTTCTACATTCAACATAATTTGAAGCGTATTCAAAATCGTTTATATACCCATACTCTTTAAGAAACATAATAATCTTATCTATAACTTGTTCTGAGTATTCGTTTTTAATAAGTTTTTGTCTAAGTTCATTTTCCGTTTTACTGGTCTTTGCCAATATATGTAATGCACGGCTTTTACCTCGTTCGAAGCTCTTGATTTTTTTATTCTCCATCAGCCTTTTCCTGAGCTACATCAACTGAAATTATACTATACTTTTCACGAACAGCCTCATCTATTTCCTTTAATATTTCAGGATTTGATTTTAAGTACAATTTGGCATTTTCTCTACCTTGACCGATTTTTTCATCATTATATGCATACCAGGCTCCACTCTTATTAACAATCCCAGCATCTGCTGCAAGATCAAGGATATCACCCTCTTTTGATATGCCCTGACCAAACATTATGTCAAACTCTGCTTCTTTAAAAGGAGGCGCAATTTTATTTTTAACTACTTTGATTCTAGTTCTATTTCCTACAACTTCTCCACTTTGTTTTAGAGTTTCAATTTTTCTTACATCAAGTCTTATTGACGAATAAAATTTAAGAGCTCTACCACCAGTAGTGGTTTCAGGATTACCAAACATTACTCCAACTTTTTCTCTTAACTGATTTATGAAAATAACAGTACAGTTAGATTTTGATATTACTGCTGTTAATTTTCTTAAAGCTTTTGACATCAACCTAGCCTGTAAACCAACTTGTTGATCACCCATTTCGCCATCTATTTCAACTTTAGGTACTAGTGCCGCTACAGAATCCACAATAATTATATCAATTGCCCCAGATCTAACCATTGTTTCTGTTATTTCTAATGCCTGTTCACCATAATCTGGTTGGGAAATATATAGGTTATCTATATCAACACCTATTGCCTTAGCATATGCTGGATCAAGCGCATGTTCTGCATCTATAAATCCTGCTATTCCACCTTTTTTCTGAATTTCAGCTATCATATGTAATGCCACTGTTGTCTTACCACTCGACTCTGGGCCATAAATCTCAATTATTCTTCCTTTAGGAACTCCGCCAAGTCCTAATGCAATATCTAAACTTAAAGAGCCTGTAGGAGTGGTTTCTATATTCATAGTCGCACCTTGATCTCCTAATTTCATTACCGAACCTTTGCCGTGCTGTTTTTCAATCTGTGAAAGTGCAACGTCTAACGCCTTCAACTTTTCGTTTTTTTCCATAATTAATTCTCCTTAAATTATTCGAACTTATGTTCGTTTTTAATATAATACATATTTAATATCTTGTCAATATATTTATTCTAATTTATATGATGGGTAATAAAAAGGACTTTGAATTTATCATTTTATACTATAAATGAATTTTTAACTGCTTGTTTTTGCTTGCAACTACTTTTGCAAACTAGCAGTTACTCTTGCAAAGGTGTATATTTTAATTACCTTTGTTTGATCAGGAAGGAGGCTTTTATGCCTAAACAATTATCCTTACCTGAACGAATTGTTATTGAACAAATGATTCATAAAGATTATTCATTTGCTTCCATTGGCAGAAACCTTGACCGTTCTGCCTCAACTATTGCTCGCGAAGTATTACACTATCGCTGTTTCACAAGCCGATTACCTTTACCTGGTGAAAATGATTGTATTCACAGATCTGGTTGTCAGAAGAATACTCTTTGCCCAGAAGTTGGCGTTCACGGATGCTTTGCATCTCGCTGTAAACGTTGTCCCGATGGAATCATATGCACCTCTATCTGTGACAGCTATAATTCTTTTCAATGTAACTTGCTAGACAAACCACCTTATGTCTGTAGCAACTGCAAAATGCAGAAAGGCTGTAAAAAGAACAAAGCCTATTATTCTGCTCATAAGGCTAATGCAGCACATCACAAATCTATTAAGGAAGCGCATTCAGGTGTTCGTAAAACTCCTTCTGAGCTTCGTGAAATTGCTAATATTATTGAGCCTTTGATTGCTAAAGGACAGTCGCTAAATCACATTTGTACCACTCATTCAGAAGAATTAGGTGTTTCAGAGCGTACTCTTTATAATTACATTGACCAAAATGTTTTTAAAATCAGAAATATTGATCTTCCCAAAAAGGTTGTATATAGACAACGCAGACCTAAAAAAATACTTACAAAGCTTGAATATCAGTATCGTCAAGGACGCACTTATGAAGATTTTACTTCCTATGTAGAAGCGAATCCTGATTTATCAATCGTAGAAATGGATACTGTTAAAGGTGGTCGTGAAAAAGGTAAAGTTTTTCTTACTATGATTTTTAGAAAAACAAGTTTCATGCTTATTTTTTTGATGAAAGACGGTACCCAAGATAGTGTTATTCAAGTATTTGATTCTCTTACTGAATTACTTGGTATGGCTCTATTTAAGCGATTATTCTCCGTAATACTCACCGATAATGGTGTGGAGTTTAAAAATCCAAATGCTCTAGAACATACCCGCGCTGGCTTAATAAGATCTCATGTGTTTTTTTGCGACCCTCAAGCTTCATGGCAAAAGCCTCAGGTTGAAAACAATCATCGTTTAATCCGTAGAATTATTCCGAGAGGGATAAGCTTTAACAATCTTACAGTCGGTGACGTCAGCCTTATATGCTGCCACGTAAACAGTATCCTTCGCGAACAGCTTGAAGATAAAACACCATTTGAGTTAATGGATTCTGCTGATGAAAAAAAGCTATTATCTGCACTAGACCTGTCACCCATTCCACCTGATGAGGTTATTCTGAATCCAAGACTAATCAAGCACTAAAACAATCTATATGGTCAAACAAAGGCTCCATATATTTCTTAAAGTGGGGTCTCAGTTATTTTTGCAAACCACTGATACGTCGCTTATTAGTTATGTTCCAAAAACACGCAAAATAATAGCTTTTGCTATTATTATACACCTTTTTAAGCTCCAATATGGTCCTAATTTAAGGTTTTAAAACATTGGTGACAATATGTTCTAGCAGTTACTTTTTCACTTAAAGTTATCATTTTATATAGTTTTACAAAAATAGAAACTTCTAAGAATATACAACATATTATATCATGTTGTATTTATATAAGCAACATGATATAATACATGTTTTACAAAAAAAATAAGCCCACTAATGAGCTTATTTTTTCATTTTAAAATATTCCAAAGCATTGTTAATGCTTTCTGAACAGTGTTTTCTCTATTTTTTTGTCTATTTCCATAGGAGTTATATTCTATAACCTTTAATTCACCTTCATAGTAGCAACAAATATATACAAGGCCAACTGGCTTATCTGTTGTTCCTCCATCTGGTCCTGCAATTCCTGATGTAGATACACATACATTTGCTCCTGTTACTTCATGGCAACCTTTTGCCATTTCTGTAACCGTTTCTTCACTAACAGCACCAAACTTTTCTAAAGTTTCTTTTTTTACATTTAATGTTTTAACTTTAGCCTCGTTAGAATATGTTATATAACTTTCTTTAATTACTTTTGATGATCCTGGAACATTAATTATTTTTCCCGACAATAAACCACCTGTACAAGACTCTGCAACGGAAATGGTTATTCCCTTTTCTATTAATTTCTCCACAACTATATCTTCTAGATTTTTTTCCTCATCATAAGTATATATATATTGCCCCAATCTACTTTTTATTTTTTCAAGTACGGGTTCAATCATTTTTTTTGCCTTATATTCATCCTCTGCCTTTGCTGTTATTCTAAAATGAACCTCTCCCATTTTAGCATAAGGAGCTATTGTAGGATTGGACTGTTTATCTATTATATCAGCTAATCTTTGTTCCGCATCACTTTCTCCAATGCCACACATCTTAACCATTACTGAATAAATAGTTCCTGTCTGCTTATTCTTAAGGTAAGGTGAAACCTGTTCATTAAACATTGGAATCATTTCGTTTGGAGGTCCCGGAAGAATAATAACTGTCTTTTCATCATTTTCGATTATAATACCTGGAGCTGTACCATTATTATTTTTCAAAACCAATGAACCTTCTGGAATCATAGCCTGTTTTAAATTGTTTTCTGGCATTATGCCTTTACTTCTTTTTTTAAAAAAGTCCTCTAAAAACTTCAAAGTAGCTGCATCATAAGCAAGGTTTAATCCCAAAGCTTTTGCAACCACTTCTTTTGTTAAATCATCTTTAGTTGGTCCAAGACCACCTGTAAGAATGACTATATCTGATCTATTTAAAGAGTCCTTAAAGACTTCTTCAAGTCTTTTTTCATTATCTCCAACAGATGTTTGATAATAAATAAAATATCCCAATGCGGCACATTCCTGTGCCAAGTATTTTGCATTGGTATTAACAATATTCCCTAACAGTATCTCTGTTCCAACAGAAATCAGTTCAATAACCATTAGTCATTTGCTCCTTCTTTAATAACACTTTTATTCTTAATTAAATAATCTATAAGAGATATAATTGTCAAAGCCAAGGAAATATAGATAAAGACAAATTCAATTGCATTTAAAACCATATAATCAAAATTAAGTATAAGGAATATTATCATTATAATCTGTGCTGTAGTTTTATACTTGCCCCACCAGCTTGCAGCTATAACCACGCCTTTACTAGATGCAATTAATCTAAACCCACTTATAATAAATTCTCTTGCTATAATTATCAACACAATCCATGAAGGAAGGATGTCCATCCCTACAAAACAAATCAATGCAGAGCATACAAGTAACTTATCTGCTAATGGGTCCATAAATTTTCCAAAGTCCGTTACTAGATTATATTTTCTGGCTAAAAGTCCATCAAATAAATCTGTTAAAGAAGCTACAATAAATATTACTTCTGCAATCCATAAATTCAAACTAACACCAATCCATGTAACAGTTTCAGGTATTATTGGTACTACTAAAAACAAAACAAATATTGGTATTAAAATAACTCTAAATAAAGTTAATTTGTTCGCTATATTCATAATAAATCTCCAATCAAGTCGTATTCTAGTGCTCCTGTAACTTTAACATTTACAAAAACTCCTGACATCAGCTCTTCACTTGTAGAAACAAATATATTTCCGTCTATGTTTGGAGCATCCATATAAGTTCTTCCTATATAAGCATTTTCGTCAACAATTTTTCCTTCAATCATCACTTTGAAAGTCTTTCCAATATGGGATTCTGCTTTATCAAAAGCAATCTCCTGTTGAAGTTCCATTATTTCGTCTCTTCGATTTTCTTTTACTTCTGAAGGTATTTGTTTTTCCATTTTTGATGCTGGTGTTCCTTCTTCTCTTGAATAAGTAAAAACACCCAGTCTGTCAAACTCCATACTCTCAACAAATCCCAAAAGTTTTTTATGGTTTTCATCTGTTTCACCAGGAAAACCTGAAATCAATGTTGTCCTTATTACTATTTCCGGGATTCTTTTCCTTATTCTACCAATTATTTCTTCTAATTGGTTTCTATCGGTCTTTCTTCCCATTCTCTTTAAGATTTCATCCTCTGAATGCTGTATTGGCATATCAATATATTTACAGATTTTTTCTTCTGACTTTATAGTTTCAATTAGCTCATCTGTTATTTCTTCTGGATAACAGTATAACAATCTAATCCATTCAAGCTCTTCAATTTTGCATAATTTCTTTAATAGGTCTGGCAGAGCTTTTTTATTATATATGTCAGTACCATACATAGTAGTTTCCTGAGCTACTAATATTAGTTCTTTCACTCCCTGCTTTGCAAGTATTTCTGCTTGTTTCACAAGGTTTTCCATCGGTATGCTTCTATAGCTTCCCCTAACGGAAGGTATCACACAATATGTACAACACTTATCACAACCTTCTGATATTTTTAAATGGGCATAATATCCACCTGTTGTAAGTACTCTGTTGTAATTCAATTCCATATCATTATTAAAATCGTTATAAATTTGTATAACCCTTCCATTCATAACCATATCAATAACATCCGCTATTTCATTATACGAAGCAGTTCCAAGCAATGCATCCACTTCTGGAATTTCATCAATTATTTCCTGCCTGTATCTTTCTGCCATACATCCAGTAACTATCAAAGCTTTACAAAGCCCGTTTTTCTTTAATGATGCCATTTCTAAAATAGTATTTATACTCTCTTCTTTAGCATCATTAATAAAGCAGCAGGTATTTATCACTACAACTTCTGCTTCATTTTCATCATCTGTAAATTCATGCCCCTTACCTGATAAAATTCCTATCATTTCTTCAGAATCAACTAGGTTTTTATCACAACCTAATGACACGAATAACAATTTCATAATTTATTCCTCTTCATCACTTACAATCCTAATCTTTGAACTGTAAAGTTCTTCAATTGCTGCAGATAAAGGCTTATTACAATCTAAATCTACAAATGGTTCCTCTCCGTTTATTAATTGTCTTGCTCTTTTTGCAGTAGCTATTACTATTGAGTATCTGCTTTGAACAACAGGCTGTTCTCCAGGTTCAACCTCACTATTAACCACTTCCATTAAATCCGTATATGATGGATGTAACATCTTGTATCTCCTTCCTTAAAAGCTCTCAAGCTCTTGTCTTATTTTTTCAACTAAATCTAAATTTCTCACTACTTTTTTATGCTCGCTCATGATTATATCATGAAATTCTTTTGCACATGTCTCAATCTCTTCATTAACTAATAAATAATCATATTTATCAAGGACTGCTGTTTCTTCAAGAGCTCTTTTAAGTCTTGCCTCAATAACTTCCTTAGTTTCTGTTGCCCTTTTTATAAGTCTATGCTTTAATTCTTTAGCGCTTGGTGGCATAATAAAAATCATTACCGTTTCTTCAAATCTTTCTTTGATTTCCAAGGCTCCTTGAATTTCAATTTCAAGTATAACATCTTTTCCTTCACTGAGAGTTTTCTTCACATAGTCTCTCGGAGTACCATAATAATTATTTACATACCTTGCATGTTCTAAAAGTTTATTAGTTTTTATAAGTTCCTCAAATTCTTCGTCAGATTTTATAAAGAAATAATCTTTTCCTTCTTCTTCACCTACTCTTGGGCTCCTAGTGGTTGCTGAAACTGAAAGTGCATAATTATCATGTTTTTTTAGTAATTCTTTTATTATAGTTCCTTTACCTGCACCTGCAAATCCTGAAACAACAATAAGTACTCCTCTTCTACTCATTAGCATCACCTTCGTTAAAACGTCCCATAATAGTATCTGGTAATAAAGCTGAAAGTATAACATGATTGCTTTCAGAAACTATTACTGACCTTGTTCTTCTACCTTGAGTTGCATCTACAGCATTCCCTTCATCTTTAGCTGATTGTACCAGCCTTTTAATAGGTGCTGCATCTGGGCTTACTACTGTTACTATCTTATCTGCGTTAACCACATTTCCATATCCTATGTTAATAAGTTTTCCCAAAACCTTACCTCTTTTGTTATTCAATATTTTGTATCTGTTCTCTTATTTTTTCTATCTCTGTTTTTATTTCTATACCCTTATTGGATATAATTAAATCATTAGCTTTTGAAAGAATTGTATTAGCTTCTCTATTCATTTCTTGAGTTATAAAATCCAATTTTCTACCAACTGCATCTGGAGAAGTTAGTGTTGATTTCATATGTTCAACATGACTTCTAAGTCTTACAATTTCTTCATCAATACAAATTTTATCAGAAAATAAAACTACTTCTGCTAAAATTCTATTTTCATCTATTTGGTGATTAGTTAAAAGATCTTTAACCTTTCCTTCTATTTTATTTCTGTATTCTGAAATAATCATAGGTGATCTTTCTTCAATAAAGCTAACATGTCCTAACATATTATCAAGTTTTTCAAGAAGGTTTGACTTTAAACTTTCTCCTTCAACGGCCCTTGATTCTACAAATTTTCCTACTGCACCTGATAAAGCTTTCTCAATCAGTTTCCATAGCTCCTCTTCATCAATAGACTGTTCTTCTATAGAAAGAACTTCAGAACATCTTAAAAAAGAAGTAACTTTGACATCATTAACAATGTTCAATTCTTCTTCCATTTTTTTAAATACCTGAATGTATTCTTTTGCCATTTCTGAATTATATTTAATACTAGCTTTATTTTCGTTAGTATCTTCGTATGAAATAAATAAATCTACTTTACCTCTGCTAATATGTTTTTTTAAATAATTTCTTATAGCAGATTCAAAAAAATTCAACTTTTTTGGAGTTTTAATATTTAAGTCAAAAAATTTATGATTAACAGACTTCATCTCAATTATTATCTTTCGATTATCCTGAGATTCTTCGCATCTGCCAAACCCAGTCATGCTTCTAACCATATTCCCTCTTTTCCAACGATTTTTATAATATTCAAGCTATTATAAAACATTTATATTAATTTAGTCAAGGGAACTAGGACAAAATCGTTGACTATTATAGTATATGATACTAGAATTAATCTAATATATACAGGAGGTTTGATATGGCTTTTGACGGAACAGTGATTGCAGCTTTAAAATATGAATTAAACAACAAACTGATTGGTGGTAGAATTACCAAAATATCTCAACCAGAAAAAGATGAACTTTTAATAACCATAAAAAACAATAAAAATCAATATAGGCTTTTAATATCAGCAGGTGCTTCTTTACCCTTAATGTATTTAACACATAATAATAAGCCAGCTCCATTAAGCGCACCAAATTTTTGTATGTTATTAAGAAAGCATATAGGTAATGGAAAAATCACTTCAATAGATCAGCCAGGTCTAGAAAGAATTATAAATATTCATATCGAACATCTAAATGAACTAGGTGATATGTGTCAAAAAACTTTAGTTGTTGAATTAATGGGGAAACACAGCAATATTATTTTTTGTGAAGAAAACAAAATAATAGATAGTATAAAAAGAATATCTGCTTCAGTAAGTTCAGTGAGATCTGTTTTGCCAGGCTGTGAATATTTCATCCCAAATACAAATGAAAAACTTAACCCTTTAACTACAAAACAAGATGATTTTTTAGTCAATATAAAAAAACAACCTTTTAGTATTGGAAAGGCTATATTTACTATGTTCACTGGAATAAGCCCAATACTATCTGAAGAAATTTTATATTCTTGTCAAATAGATTCATCTATTCCTGTTACAGCATTAAACGAAGAAGAATTAATAAAAATTTATAATTTCTTCAATTTTATAATATCAAAAATCAATTCAAATGACTTTAATAATCGAATATATTATGAAAATAAACTACCAAAAGATTTTAGCGCTATGCCACTTAGAGTTTATTCTGATTTAGAATTTATCGAAAAAGATTCTACAAGTGAAATTTTAGAACTCTATTTTTCACAAAAAAATTCCAGTACTAGGATTCGTCAAAAATCATCCGACCTAAGGCAAATAGTGAATACCCTTTTACAAAAAGATTATAAAAAATACGATATACAACTAAAACAAATCAAGGATACAGAGAAAAAAGACAAATTCAAAGTATATGGGGAATTAATTTCTGCATATGGATATAGTCTTAAAGATGGCGCAAAGGAATTAAAAGCCATTGATTATTATTCTAATAATGAAGTCACAATACCTCTTGATCCAGAAATATCTCCTATTGATAATGCTAAAAAATACTTTAATAAATATACTAAATTAAAAAGAACTTATGATGCTCTTTCAACAATAATTAAAGATACGAAATCTGAAATTGACCATCTTGAATCTATTAGTAATTCTCTTGAAATTGCTGAATCCGACTCGGATTTAAATGATATAAAAGAAGAATTAATGGATTACAATTATATAAGAAGAAAAAAATCAGATAAAAAAACTAAAAGTAAAAACAAACCTCTTCATTATATTTCTTCCGATGGTTTTCATATGTATGTAGGAAAAAACAACTTTCAAAACGAAGAAATTACCTTTAAACTAGCAACTGGAAATGACTGGTGGTTTCACTCAAAAGGAATTCCTGGTTCACATGTAATTGTTAAAACCCAAGGAAATGATTTGCCTGATAATACTTTTGAAGAGGCGGCAAGTTTGGCTGCGTATTACTCAAAAGGACGAAATCAGGAAAAAGTTGAAATTGATTATGTCGAAAAAAAGCATTTAAAAAAACCAAGTGGTGCAAAACCTGGTTTTGTTATTTATCATACAAATTATTCTATGGCTATAAAACCTGATATTAGTAATATTGAACTTTATAAAGAATCATAAAGCTTTTCATATTTGGCGGCAGAAGAATCCCAAGAATAATCCATGCTCATTCCATTATCGATTATTTTATTCCACTGCCTTTTTTTGTTGTAAAAAATATTTTTTGCTTTATTTATTTCTTCAAGCATTTCATGTGCATTATAGTTTGAAAAAGAAAACCCTGTCCCAGTGCCTTCATATTGATTATAAGCTTCAACGGTGTCTTTAAGCCCACCTGTTTCCCTAACTATAGGTACACAGCCATACCTAAGACTTATAAGTTGACTTAATCCACATGGTTCAAATAATGATGGCATTAAAAAGGCGTCAGACGCTGAATAAATCTTTCTTGCCATTTCTTCTGAATACATTATATTTGCCGAAATATATTCTTTATATTTCCAAGCATAATGTTTAAAGAAATCTTCGTATTTTAATTCTCCTGTTCCTAATATAACAAACTGAACATCATCATTACATATTTCATCAATTACGCATTGAATTAAATCAAGTCCTTTTTGATCTGTTAGTCTAGAAACCAATCCTATCATAAAAATATTTTTATCTTCTTTTAATCCTAACTGTTTTTGAAGTGATATTTTATTTTTGTATTTTTTTAATTTATAATCCTGTGGGTTATATTTATAGTAAATGTATTTATCATTTCCAGGATCAAATTCATAAAAATCCAAGCCATTTATTATACCATACAGTTTTTCCTGAATTTTTATAATCACATCATTTAAACCTTCACCATAAAACGGTGTTTTAATTTCCGAAGCATATGTATTACTCACTGTAGTAACTATATCTGAGTATAAAATACCTGCCTTTAAGTAATTACCTCCACCATTTTGATCAAGACCATTTTTCGTAAAATATTCATCAGGCAAACCTGTAATGTCTTGCATACTATTCAAATCCCATTCTCCTTGAAATTTTAGATTATGTATTGTGAGAATGGTTTTTATACTTTTAAAATACTTTCGCTTTTTAAAGAATGCATCCCAAAACACAGGTATCATACTGGTTTGCCAGTCATTACAATGTATTATATCTGGAAAAAATTTTATATAGGGAAAAATTTCTAATACTGCCCTAGAAAAAAAAGCAAACTTTTCAATATCCCAATTCATTTCGCAATATGGATATTCTCCAGCAAAATATTCTTCATTGTCAATAAAATAAAAAGTTATATCATCGTAAACAGTTTTTAAAACCCCAACATATTTTTTTCTCCACCCCAATTCCATTTCGAAAGAATTTACAAATTCAAATTCCTTACTTAATTCAGGTGATATAGACAAATATTTAGGTATAACTACTCTAATGTCATATTTTTTTCTATCAATATATTTAGGTAACGCTCCCGCCACATCTCCCAGACCACCTGTTTTTATAAAAGGTGCACATTCGGAGGCAGTAAATATGATTTTCTTCACAAAAAATCCTCCACATAAAATTATTTACACTTAAACTCTTCTGACAACTTTTTCATTTCTAATGCATTATTCTTAGCTGTATCAGTAATAGCCGTTCCACCAAGTATTCTAGCTAATTCATCTGTACTTTCTTCATCATTAAGATATTTTATATTAGTAATGGTCGATTCATCAACTACATTCTTTTCAATCAAATAATGATTATCAGCCATTGAGGCAATTTGTGCAAGATGAGTTATACAAATAACCTGATGATTTTTACTAATAACAGAAAGTCTTTCAGCCACTTTACCTGCTGTCTTTCCACTAATACCAGAGTCTATTTCATCAAAAATAAGAGTTTCAATATTATCCTGTTTGGCAAGTATGGTTTTAAAAGCCAACATAATTCTTGAAAGCTCTCCTCCTGAAGCAATTTTTGCTAATGATTTAATAGGTTCACCAGGATTATTTGAAATTAAAAACTCAACATCATCAATTCCTTTTTGTGTTGGCTCATGTAAATTCTTGAAGTCAACTTTAAACTCGGCTGAAAGAAAATTCAAGTCAACTAACTCTTTTTTAATACTTTCTTCAAAAATCTTTCCTTCTTCTTTTCTTTTCTTTGATATTTTTTCTGCAGTTCTAAAAACAGAATCCTTTGCTGACTGAATATCAAGTTCCAGCTTTTCCTTTGCCTGCTCATAATTTTTTAAATTCTCAAGTTTTTCTTTAACTGAATTTTTGTACTCAAATATTTTTGAAATTGTATTTCCGTATTTACTTTTAAGTTTATTTATATGATCAAGTCTTTTTTCAATTTCAAGTAAATTTTCACTGTCATGCTCATTGGCCTCTATGTAGTCATATACATATCTAATCATATCACCAGAAATAGATTCTAAATCCTGTAAACTGTTATACAGATTTTCTAGTTCTCCATCATATTCAATAACTCTAGATAAATCCTTTAAATGTTTACCAAAATTATTTTCTTCTAAACCTTGATGAATACTAGATAATACTTCGACTATTTTTTGTGAAGATGATAATTTTTTAAATTCATTTTCTAATTCTTCATCTTCACCTTCTTTAAGGTTTGAATCCTCAATTTCTTGTATTTCGTATTCTAAAAGAGAAACTTCTCTTAATCTTTGCTCTTCATCAAGTTCGAAATTTAAACGATTCTTAATAAGTTCCTGATATCTTAAGTATTCCTTCTTATAATTACTCTTATCTTCATTAATCTTATCTGCAATAAATTCATCTAAAAGTTCTAAATGTTTCTTTTTATCTAGCAAAGATTGATGATCATGCTGACCATGAATGTCTACTAACCAGGCAGTTATTTCTTTTAAAACAGAAAGATTTACTGTAATCCCATTAACCTTATTCAGACTATGTCCCTTCATTATCTTTCTTGACACTATAATCTGGTCATCTTCATCAACAGGTATATCATAACTTTTTATTTTATTGATTATTTCTTGATTTTTTAGTAGAAAAACTAATTCGACAAGAGCTGATTCTTCTCCAACTCTAATTATTTCTTTTGATATTTTTTCACCTAATGCAAGGCTAATTGATCCTATAACAATTGATTTTCCTGCACCAGTTTCTCCGCTTAATATATTTAGTCCATCTTTAAAGTCAATATCAGCCTCTTTTATTAATGCTAAATTTTTCACATGCAAATTTATTAACATTTTACCCCCTAAATTAGCTTATTACTTTTTTGATTTTTTCCATAACCGCATATGTATCCTGAGTACTTCTAATCGCACAAATTATAGTATCATCACCACCAACACAACCAACCATTTCTGAAAATTTAATTGCATCAAGTGCTGCAGCAACAGCCATAGCCATTCCTGAAACCGTTTTTATAACAAGTATGTTTTGTGCCATTTCCATAGATAAATAACCATCTTTTAAGATTCTAATATATTTCTCATTTAAATCTGTATCTCTATTTTCCATGAAAAAATATTTCTGCCTACCTGAATCATCTGGCATTTTTGAAAGTTTTAGCTCTCTGATATCTCTTGATACAGTGGCTTGAGTAACATTATACCCTTCTGCATTTAAAAAATCAGCTAATTCCTCCTGAGTGTAAATATTATTTTTATTAATTATCTCAATGATTTTGCTATGTCTTTCTGTTTTCATATCAACTCATCTTCTTTCTCAACACTTCTAAAAAACTCATGCTGCTTAATTTAATAATATTTGTATACAATTCCGACTTGCTAATAGCAATTTTGTCACCTGGTTTTAATTCTATTTTCAAATCTCCATCAAATGCAGTAAACCTTTCTTCTTCATCATGATTTTTCTCATTACATATTTCTAATTCTATAATTGCGTCATCATCAAATACTATGCTTCTAGAATTTAATGTATGAGCACAAATTGGTGTCATAATAATAATATTAGACGAAGGTTGGGCAATTGGTCCACCTGCGGATAAATTATATGCTGTTGCTCCTGTTGGAGTGGAAACTATAATTCCATCTGCTGAATACACGCTTAAAAACTGGCCATTTATAGAAACCTTGAAATCTAATATTCTAAGAGAACCACTTCTATTAATAATTATGTCATTTAATGCTAAACTTTTGCTTATTTCTTCACCATTTCTGATGAGTTTTCCCTGAAGCATCATCCTTGATTCTACATGAAAATCGTCTTCCACAAGTTTTTGAATTGTATTTTCAATTGAATTTCTGTCGATTTCAGCTAAATAACCCAACTTACCGCAGTTTATCCCAATCATAGGAATTTTTTTAGACACAAGGTCTCTCGCTGCATGAAGTAATGTGCCATCTCCTCCTACCACAAATATACATTGTGTATCATCAGGAATAGTATCTGGATCTGTATATTTGTATGAAGTCTTTTCAGCCCTTTCTTCACATATACTTGTACTATAAACACATCTGTTATTTTTTAAATGCATTTCTAGTTCCTTGGTTATTTCTAAATTCTTATCTTTGTATGAATTTGTTATAATAAAAAAACGGTTCATCTTTTATACCTCAGTTCAGCTCACCATGAGCTTGGTTTATAATCTCATCTATATCAAAATCTTTTTGTGTTTTTATCTCATTACCTATATGAATAAGATATTCAATATTCCCCTCAGGTCCTTTTATTGGTGAAAAATCCAAATTCAAAACACCAAAATTTTCTTGTTCAACAAAATCAACTATATTTTCTACAACTTCTTTGTGAATACTTTTATCCCTTACCACGCCTTTTTTACCTACTTTATCTCTACCTGCTTCAAATTGTGGTTTTATTAAGCACACCATTTCTCCAGTGTTTGAAAGGAGCTTTTTTACTGTTGGTATAATTTTCGTTAAGGATATAAAAGAAACATCAGCGGAAGCAAAATCTATTTTATCTTCTATTTCTTTTTCTTCAAGGTATCTGGCATTTGTTTTTTCCATAACCACTACTCTTTCATCCTGCCTAAGCTTCCATGCTAACTGACCATGCCCTACATCAATTGAATATACCTTTTTCGCTCCAGACATTAGCATACAGTCTGTAAAACCACCTGTAGAAGCACCTATATCCATGCATATTTTATCTTTAAGGCTAATATTAAAAGATGCAATGGCTTTTTCTAGCTTTAGCCCTCCCCTACTTACATACTTTAGAGTATTTCCCTTAATTTCTATCTCAACTTTTTCATCAAAAACTGTTCCCGCTTTATCTTCTCGCTGCCCCTTTACAAAGACATTTCCACTCATAATAACTGCCTTTGCTTTTTCTCTTGATTCAGCAATTCCTCGATTCACTAAAAGAACATCCAGTCTTTGTTTCATATTATTTCTTCCTCAATTTTAGCAACAACTGATTCTGGATCTATTCTTGCTTCTTTTTTTAATAATTTTTCGTTTCCATGTTCAATATATATATTAGGCAATGCAATATTTATTACTTTCAAATCAATATTATTTGAAGATATATATCTCAAAACACTAACTCCAAAACCGCCAGCTAAAACATTTTCTTCCATTGTTACTAAGTATTTATGATCTTTAGCAAGTTTTTCTATCATACTCTCATCAAATGGTTTTACAAATCTTGCATTAATTAAAGAAACACTGTGTCCTTTTTCTTTTAGCATATCTCTGACACATTCTCCTGTTTCAACCATTGATCCCACAGCAAATAGAGCTATATCTCTTTCTTTATATATAATCTCACTTTTTCCGAATTCTATAGGTGAATTGTAGTCCCATAAACCATCATACGCTGTACCTCTTGGATACCTAATTGCCAATGGTGCGTTAAATTCAGAGGCAAAACTTATAGCACTTTTTAATTCGTAACCATTTTTGGGGGCTAAAATATTCATGTTGGGAATACTAGATAAAAACGAATAATCAAAAATACCCTGATGGGTTTCACCATCACTACCTACTAATCCTGCCCTGTCAATTGCAAAAATTACTGGCATATTTTGAATACAAACATCATGTATCATCTGATCATGTGCTCTTTGTAAAAAAGAAGAATATATTGCTACGAATGGCTTTAATCCAGTAGATGCAAGGCCTGCCGCAAACGTTACTGCGTGTTCTTCTGCAATTCCAACATCAAAAAACCTATCTGGAAATGTTTTCTTGAATTTTTCAAGACCCGTTCCCTGTGGCATTGCTGCTGTTATTGCTACTATTTTTTTATTTTGATATGCTTCTTCTATTATTGCTTTAGAAAAAACATCAGTATATGTAGGTTTTGTTTTTTTCTTTAATGATAAACCTGTAAAAGTATTAAATGCACTTACACCATGGAATAATTCTGGATATTTTTCAGCTGGTCCATACCCTTTACCTTTTTTTGTAATAACATGAATTATTACAGCATGGTTCAACTTTTTAGCTTCTTCCATAACTTTTATCATTTTAGGTATATTATGCCCATCAACAGGTCCTAAATAAGTTATTCCCATGTCTTCAAACAACATTCCTGGTACAAAAAGCTGTTTTATACTACTTTTAGTTTTTCTTATCTGTTTTACAATCTTATCTCCAACACTAGGTATCTTTTCTAGAGTATTTACAACTCCTTCTTTTAAGTTGTTATAGAAATATCCTGTTCTAATATTTGTAAGATATTTTGAAATACCACCAACATTTTCGGAAATAGACATATTGTTGTCATTTAAAATTATAATAAAATTTTTCTTTATATGTGCAGCATTATTAAGGGCCTCAAACGCCATACCTCCAGTAAGGGAACCATCACCTATAACTGAAACTACATGTCCCTTTTTATTATTTATATCATTTCCTACCACAATACCTAAACCAGCTGATATGGATGTTGAACTGTGTCCTGTATCAAAAGCATCACAGTTACTTTCCCTTCTTTTTGGAAAACCACTAATACCACCATAGTTTCTTAAATTATCAAAGGCTTCTTTTCTTCCTGTTAATAATTTGTGAGTATATGACTGATGCCCTACATCCCAAACAATTTTGTCTTTTGGCAAATCAAAAACTAAATGCATAGCCATTGTTAATTCAACTACACCTAGATTTGAAGCAAGATGGCCTCCAGTTGTGCTTACTTTATCCATTAGAAATTTTCTTATTTCAGCTGCCAATCTATCATAATCTTTTGCTTTTATTTTTTTTATTTCATTTGGTTTATTTATCTTTTCAAGTATCACGGCTTCTACCTTCTTATTTTTCTCGATTTATTAATTTTATAATTAAGTTCATTAAGAATTCTTTATCCCCTGAAATCTTCTCTAGGTTGTTTAAAGCTTTTTTAGAAAGCTTTTCTACTTCTTTCCCTGCTTCTTCTATTCCCATAATTGTAACATATGTTGTTTTCTGATTTTTTTCATCACTCAAAACAGGCTTGCCTAATTTTTCGGTTGTGCTTATTACATCCAATATATCGTCTTGAATTTGAAATGCCATACCTACATCTTTTGCTACACATCTTATAACTTCAATGTTTTCATTATTTGTCTCGGCTAATATTGCTCCAATTACCATTGACGCTTCTATTAATGCCCCTGTTTTTAATTTATATATAAAATCAAGCTTGTCTTTTTCAAGGTTTTCCCCATTACTCTCTACATCCACAACTTGCCCACCTATCATTCCATAGACACCTGCGCATTTTGACATTTCATACATTGCTAGAGCTGATTTAGGAATATCTGAAGAATTAACCACTGCTTTACTCATTATTTCAAAGGCATAATTAAGTAATGCGTCCCCAGCCAATATACCCATCGCCTCGCCAAAAACTTTATGAGTAGTTCTTTTACCTCTTCTAAAATCATCATCATCCATAGCCGGTAAATCATCATGAACAAGTGAATATGTATGTATCATTTCCATGGCTGCAATAAATGGTTCTATGTCTATTTTGCCTCCTTTAAATAACTTGTATGTTTCATTCATAAGCATTGGTCTAATTCTTTTACCACCTGCTTTCACACTATAGCTCATTGCATCTGAAATTATTTTTTGATGGTCTTTTATAGATGGTAGAAATCCATATATTATTTCTTCTAATTCGTCAACTTTTTTTAATAACTCACTATTAAAATCCATAACTCTCCTATAGTATCTTAATTTCTTTTTCTACTTTGTCTATTTTTTCATTGCAAAACTCTACAAGTTTTATTCCTTTTGAGTATAATTCAAAAGACTCTTCTAAAGGAAGGTCTGGTTTTTCCATCTCTCTGACTATATCATTTAACTCTTCTAGAGCAGTTTCAAGCTTTTTTGATTTTTCTAAATCAGACATATTTGTTCCCTCCCTCTACTATATCTAAAACTTTTGATTTTATTAATCCATTTTTTAGTCTAATATCTATTTGTTCTTCCGTCTTAATACTTCCTATATCACTTACAGGACTTCCAGACTCATCGGTAACATATGCATAACCATTACCTAATCTATTTAATGGTGAAAGCCCGTTTAGTTTTTCGCATAATATACTAAGACTATGTCTTCTATCTTTCAATTTGTTAATTAAATTATGACTCAATTTTTCATTAAGGTCATCAATATATTGTCTTTTTTGTAAAATTTGATTCCCAGGGCTTAAATATTTTAGTTTTGTTTTAATATGCTCTATTTCACTTTTCTTTTTTTCAAAATTTATAGATAACAGTTGATTCAATGTATATTTGTAATCAGCTATATTTTTTTCAAATGTAAGGTAGTCAAATACAGCTATTTCTGCAGCTGCTGATGGTGTTGGTGCTCTTAGATCAGCAACAAAGTCTACTATTGTTGTATCCGTTTCATGTCCTACTGCAGAAATTATTGGAGTGTTACATTCAAAGACAGCTCTTGCTGTATTTTCTTCATTAAAAGCCCACAAGTCTTCGATGGAGCCTCCACCTCTACCTACAATAATCACATCAAGGTTCATTTTATCGAGTTCATTAATTGCGTATTCTATGCTCTCAGTAGCACCTGCTCCTTGAACTAATGCAGGATATAGATACAGATTAACATACGGATTTCTTCTTTTAGTAATATTAACAATATCCTGTATAGCTGCTCCTGTTTTGGCTGTCACAACACCTATACTCATAGCATACTGAGGAATTTGTTTTTTATATTCTTTTGCAAACATCCCCATTTCTTCAAGCTGTTTTTTTAACTCTTCGTATTTTTTATATAATTGACCATCACCATCAAGTGAAATCATTTTTGCATATAATTGGTATTTCCCATCTCGTTCATACACATTTACACTGCCTGTTGCAACAACATTTTGCCCTTCAGTCATTTTAAATCCAAGGCCTGACCTATTTCCGGCAAACATAACACAAGAAATAACACCCGAAGGGTCTTTAAGTGAAAAATAAATATGACCAGACGAATGATATTTGCAGTTTGAAACTTCTCCTTTTATAGATAAACTGTTTAACGCAAAATCCTCACTAAACATTCTTTTTATATATGAATTAACTTGAGAAACTGTATATGTGCCTGACATAATTCTTCTCCTAAATAAGCTTTCCTAATACTCCATTAACGAATGAATAGGAGTCATCTGTACCATATTTTTTTGCTAATTCTACTGCCTCATTTATAGCTACATTAACTGGTATATCATTATCGTATAATATTTCATAGCAACCAAGTCTTATTATAGATAAATCAACTTTACCCATTCTATCTGTTTTCCAGCCTTTTGAAACACTATTTATTTTCAAATCTATTTCTTCTGTTTTTGAAATGATTTCAAATACTCTATCATGTATATATTTTATACTTGCCTGATCCATTTCAGAATAATACTCAAAAAACATGTCCGATTGCTCGTCCATATCTTCGATATTATAAAAATCTTTTCTGAATAATAGTAAAAATACTTTTTCTCTTAATTCGCTTCTTCTCAATTTAGTCCTCCGTTATAATTCTATTAAGGAATAAAGAGTTCGTTAACGAACTCTCGCGCGAGTCGCTTCCCCAAAGCAATTATTTCCTTACCCGCGACTCTGCGCTCCCTCGGCGAGTTTTACATGATAGGGAGTTTCGGAGAAAATTCCTATCATGTGAAAAGAGTGTCTAAAGCGACACTCTAAATTATACTATATATATTATAAGTTAAAAAGTACTTTATTGGTTTTTTTCAACCTCTATACTTGCAATACGAATATTCACATCTGCAACTTCTAGCCCTGTCATATTTTCTATTGTGTTTTTAACTTTTTCCTGAACTTTTTCAGAAACTTCCATTACATTATATTCATATTGAATATTTAACGAAAGAATTACAGAAACAGTGTTTTCACAAACCTCAACTGTTACTCCTTTTGAAAGATTTTTCTTTCCTAATTTTGAAATTATTTCGTTTGTAATGTTCCCAGCCATTGAACTTACACCCTCAACTTCTGTAGCTGCAAGTCCTGCTATAATTGCAATTACTTCATCTGCAATATGTACTTCGCCTATATCTCCATTTTCATATATTTTATATGTATTACGATTCTCCACTATAATACCTCCCGATTCTAAACAAGTTAAAATTCCTATGATTATTATATCAAAACCAAAAATAAATGCAACTGATACTTAAATACTTATTCTATTACTATTTCATATAAAACCCCTTCTTCATCGCTAAAACTAAGCCATCTTATCGTAAGTTCATATGTGTTTTTTTCATCAATGTCTATTTTATCATAAATATTTTTTTCACACTTTATTTTATTTGGAATCGTGTCATCTATATTTTCCAACATTAAATAATAAGCACCTTCTTCATTTTCCTTTTCTTTTAATTGATAACTACCTGTAACATATCTTCCCATATCTGAAAAGTTTAAATATAGAATCAAATGAGCTATTAAAAACACAATAAAAAGTCCTATAAAGATAATCTTGTCCTTATAATATATTTCTCTAAGTATAAAGAAAAAAGCTAATATTGCAGTTATTATTATAATGATTATCATAACAAAATTTATATTATTTAACATATCTGCTATGTAATCATTGCCATTTTTCCAAAAGTTTCCATACATAAACCAAACAGCCCAAAAAGCTAATATTTCTACAATGAAAATTATAATTATTATTTTTGTTATATTTCTTATATGCATTATTTCATACCTTTCATTTTCTACTTATGATATGGTTCATTATTTATTATTCTAAAACTCCTATATATTTGCTCTAGTAATATAACTCTCATTAACTGATGAGGAAAGGTCATTTTAGAAAAACTTAATTTATAATTTGAAATATCTGATATTTTTTTATGAAGTCCCAAAGAGCCTCCAATAACAAATATAATTTCATTAGTTCCTTCAATACCTATCTTTTCTATTTTATTTGCTAAATCTTCTGAATCTAACATTTTTCCTTTTATTTCTAGAGTAATAATATATGAATCATCTTTTATATATTTCAAAATTTTTTCACACTCTTTTTTTAAGATAATATCTCTTTCTACATCCGAAAGTTTATCTGGTGTTTTTTCATCTCCCACCTCTATAATTTCGAGTTTGCAGTACCTTGATAATCTTTTTGAATACTCATCTATACCCTGAGCAAAAAATTTTTCCTTGATTTTTCCAACAGCAATAATTTTAACTTTCAAAAAACTCCTCCTAATATAATGTTAAATAATTATAACACAAACCTTGTTATAATTTCATTATTCATTTATAATATTAAAAAATATAAGGAGTTTTTTATGGGAGAAAACAAAGTTTTATATCAGGACGATAATAAAGATTACATTTTGAAGTTGATTGAATTTTTAACTGAAAAAAAATTAACTAGTACATATATTTTTGACAGCGATATTCAAATGCACACAATTTTAGTGTCTGAAGATGAAAAAGATCGTGGTAAAATCCTTTTATCAGAATATTTCAATGCAGAAATCGAACATGAGGATGACATAGAAAATGTCAGCGAATTGATAACAGAAAAAAGCACTCGATTTGTAAAAAGCTCCGATAAATATTCAGATTTAAAATCTTCTGGTTTCTCATTGTTGTTTGTAGCAATCTTGGGAATGGCTTTTCTAATATTAAAAGCCTTGAAAATAATAAATTTTTCATTTCAGGGTGTATTCGATATCATATTTTATATTATTTTTTCATTTGTATTTTTAGGTTTATTTGTATATAGTATTTCTACTCTTTTAGCCGCTAAGAAAATTTCAAAAAACATTAAAGGCGAAGAAGAGACTAGTCAAAAAATAATTAACTGGTTTAATGAAAATTATACTAAAGAAGCAATTGATAATAATATTAATATAGGCGAAGCTGGTGCTCCCCCTTACTTTAATAGAACCGAATATATGAAAAATATTATTTTAAAGAACAACCCGGACTTAAACGAAAACTTTTTAGATGCTATAGTTGAGGAATTATATTCAGAAAACTTTGATGACTAGTTTATTATATTAAAATTTTAACCCGCTTTAACAAGCGGGTTTTGATATCTACTTTATGGCGTAGTAATATATAATTTATAAATATTTGATGTTACTTCACTTTCCTTGCCGCTAGAATTAACAACAATCACAGAAAAAATATTATTACCTAACATCATTTCAACTGGTCCTGTGTACTTATTTGAAGCTTTAGTAGGTTTACTCCCAATCTCTGAATAAGTATAATACGCAGTATAGCCATCTGGAACTTCCACAGTAATCATTATTTCTTCATTATACTCTCCTGCACTCGGTGTCACTTTTGGTGCTGGAAGTATAGCTATTTCAACACTATATGTTGATGTTGAAATATTGCTGACTAAGTTGTTTTCTCCATAAGCTATGGCATTAACAGTGTATTCCCCATCTTTTGAAATTTCTATTTTACCATTATACTTATCACTACTTTCATCTGGATTACTTCCATCGGTAGTATAATATATAGAAGTAGCATTTTCAGCAGTTATTTCAATATATATTATTTCATCGTAGCTACCTGATTTTGGGGTTATTTTTGGTGTCGAAACACCATACACATGTATATCATTATACACGCTCTCAGGAGCTGAATTTATAAGGTCCTGAATTCCTTTTAAGTTACCTTTTTCCTGAAATAATAATATAAGTTTTTCGTAATATGTTGTTTCAGTTTCATCTAAAACAATCAACTCTTTTAGGATATCAATCTGTTCATCTATGGTATCACCTTTAGCTTCATACACTTCTAAAAGAGCTTCTAAAACTTTAATATTATCCGACTCAACAACTATAAGTTCTTGTGCTATTAGATATTCTTCAATTGCCCCATCATAATCTTCACTTTCAAATAAAAGCTTTCCTTCTTCATACCTGCTATTAAAATCATTTCCTACTCTGTCAAATACTAAAAATTTAACTAAAAGTATTATAACTAAAACAACTATTACTGATCCAATAATAATGATTGGAAGCAAGAATTTTTTCTTAGCTTTATTAGATTGTTCTTGATTTTTTACTTTTAAATCTTCCTCTAAATCCTGCTGTTCATTCTCTTTTTCAAGTCTTGTTGTAGGAATATAATTCTGTGTCGTATTTCCTGTATTTTCCTTTATGTTAGTTTCAAAAGTCTCAGGCTTTTCTGACATCAATTCCCCCACATTGTTTGCCAGTTCCGCTTCAATCAAGTCAAAGTCTGGTACAACATGAATAGGCGAACCACACTTAATACAAAACACCTGATTTTCTTTACATTCTTCTCCACATCTGTTGCATTTCATAAAACTTCTCCTTAGTTGCATATTATAACTCACACAATAACACAATGTAATATATCATATTTGCTTACAATATGCAACTTGAGAAGCTTCTATTAATTCATTGTTAATACTCGAACTGTACAATAAAGTAATTTACCATTTGCTCTGGCTGTAATTGTAGTAGTTCCTGCGCTTCTAGCTATAACTCTTCCTGAAGTATCAACAGTAGCTACCCTCATATTATTACTATACCAGTTTATTGTTCCGGTCGACCCAAACACATCTAGATAATAACTGTCATATTGTTCTAAAGATATATATGTAGCATTCATACCAAGAACATTGATATCACATTCTGACTCAACAGTTCCATATGATGACATCGCATAGACCTGAGTATTACCCTGACCTCTTGCTGTAACAACACCTGACTGACTTACTGTTGCTACAGAAGAATCACCAGAATACCAAATAAGTGTTTCTGTAGTCGATGTTGGTTTAATTCTTGCAGTTAAGGTCTGTGTTTGACCTGGTAATAAAGTTAATTCTGATGTATTAATTGTTACAGAGCTTGCATTTATAGTCTTTTTAACAGTTACTCTACATGTTCCAATAACCCCACTACCATCAGTTGCTGTAGCTATGATTTTCGCCGTACCTGCATTTACCCCAGTTATTCCTCCTGTGTAGTCCACAATCGCTATGTCTGTATCTGAAGATGACCATTCGATATCTTTAACCGTAGCTGTTGATGGGCTAACTGTTGCAGAAACCTGAGCAAATTCTCCTTGCATTATACTAACCGAAGAAGGAGATATTGTGATAGTAGAAACCGGCCTGATAACCATTATATTCACAGTGTCATATGCTCCACTACCATCTGCAGCAATTGCTGAAATAGTAGCCGTTCCATATCCAACCCCTTCAATTCTTCCAGATGAGTCTACTGTAATTACTGATGCATTACTCGTGTACCAGTTTACAGTTTTATTAGAAGCTGTTTCTGGCAAAACTTCTACTGATAGTTGTTTAGCGTCACCGTTATTTATTAGTGTTGTCGGATCGATAATTTCTACTGATGTAGCCGCTTCATTTACCGTTATCTGACAGCTTGCTATAAGACCTCTTTCATTAGTCTGAACAACAATAATTGCTGTTCCACCTGTAACACCTGTTACTATACCATTATCACTTACAGTAGCGACTTCTGGATCACTTGATGTATAAGTCACTGTTTTGTCCGTAGCATCTATAGGCTCAACATTCGGTATAATAAGGAATTTTTCTCCTTTATCTATTGTTTGTTCATTTACATTTAAGGTTATCCCCGTTACTGCCTGTGTAACAACCACCTGACATCTTGCAGTAACACCTGAATCAGCACTTGTAGCTGTTATAAAAGCATCTCCTGCTTCTACTCCTGTAACCATACCATCTGAATCAACTGTAGCTACAGCTGGATTATTTGAAGACCAAACAATATTTTGATTAGTTGCATTCGAAGGATTTACTGTAGCAAAAAGCCAGAAGTAGTCACCTTTTCTAACAGTTGTATCAGTTGTACTTAAGGTTATGCTAGTTACTGGTTGCTCAACAACCACTTTACACGAAGCAACATATCCTCCGTCTTCTGTTCTAGCCATTATTGTAGCAAAACCACTACCTGTTGCAGTAATAAGACCTGATGCATTAACCGTTGCTACTGTAGCATCCGTAGTTGTCCATTCAACATTTTGATTTGTAGCCGTTGCAGGTTCTATCGTTCCTGTAAGCCTAAAAGTATCTCCTACATCTATTGTAACCGTATCATAATCCAGTTCTATTCCAGATACTGGAACTGTTATATGAAATTCACAGGTAGCTATTAGATTTCCACTTGTTCCTATATCAACAGTTTTTGCTATTATGGTAGTTGTTCCAGGTGCAACAAATGTCACAAGACCTGTCTGACTCACTGTGGCAACTGTCGGATTTGAAGAAGTCCATGTCACATCCTTATTTGTTGCATTCGAAGGAGTAATAGTATATGTAAGCTGATATTGCCCTAAGGATTCACTTATTTCTACATTTGTTTGGTTTAAAGTTATTCCAGTCACTGGTTGCCTAACCGTTAAAGTACAGTTTGCAACTTTCAGTCCGTCTTCGGAAATAACCGAAATTGTAGTTGTACCTCCCGTAATACCCGTAACATATCCTGAGTCATTTACAGTAGCTACAGCTGGATTTGAAGAAACCCATCGTATATTCTTATTATCAGCATTGGAAGGATTAAATACTACAACCATAGGGTAAACCTGACCAATTTCTATCGTAGTTGAAGTAGGGTAAATAATTACATCTTCAACCGGTTGCTTGACCGATACTTCACAAGTAGCAGTCATTCTAACAGTACCAATTATCTGCGTTCCAGTAATTATTGCAGTACCTCTTGATACACCAGTAACAACTGCTGTAAAGTTTTCTGCACCATCTACTACTGTTGCTACACTTTCATCTGATGATGACCATGCAACACTAGCTGAATCATCTGTTACAATCCCTTCAATTGTAAATTCTTCTCCAACATTTATAACATTTTCTGTAATGTTCAATCCAAAAGAATCAATAATTTCTATCTGAATTTCAGCAGTTTGTATTACTCCTGAAAACAAGTTTGCATCTTGAAGAGTTGCTCTAATCACAGCAGTACCTTTTGAATGAGCTGTTAATTCTCCTGTTACTGGGTTTACTGTAGCAACTGAGGCATTTGAAGAAGTCCATGTTACACCTGTGGAAGATGTATTACTTGATAACTGAAGAGTATTTCCAACTGCCACACTTGTTGCAGGTGCAATAATTCCAAATTTTACAACCACATCTATAGAATCTCCATCTGCTGGGACAAGATTTGTAGTCGGATACACATATGCTATTGCTTCACCTGCTGTTCTCGGTACTATAATACCTGCCGCTGTTATACCAAAAACTTCCTCATCTGAACTTACATATTGTAAGTTTACAGGATTTGCTGCGTTTGTACTTATTAATCTATTTGTTTCATCGTGTTCTACGGTAATTGGGGAACTAGGTTCTGTTACTTTGGCCTTCAGGACAATTTCAAAACTGTCCGAAACAACATTGGTTGCCGTCGCAGTAAGGGTTGCTGTACCCGACCCTACAACTGTCACTCTACCAGATGTACCAACTGTTTCAACTGTAACTACTGAAGTATTAGAAGAACGCCAGGTTAAAGTTGTTGTAGCAGCTGCATTAGTTGTAAACGTAAGGGTATCTCCAGTATTTTGATCTAGAGTTACTATTGGTTTATTTCCAATAACCAACTGAACAACTACATCTTTTGAACCACTTCCATAAGTAGTTCCTCCAACAACATATCTGGCAGTAATAGTTGCACTTCCAGCTCCTGTTGCTGTTGCTACCACTTCAGAAGTATTTCCATTTTGAGTAGATGCTCCTAAAAGAGCTATATTTGAATCTCCTGATTCCCATACAAATGTTCCACCTACTGCATCACTACCTGTAGCTGTAGCAGTAAGAGTTACTGTATCTCCCATATCTAAATAATCAGATGTGCTGGATTGTACAACTACTGCTACGTCAGCAGCACTCGCTATTCCTATTCCAGTACACACAGCAATAGCGGCAATTATTGCTGGAACATATATTTTCCAATATTTCACCGCTAATGATTTTCCTTTATTAACTATTTTATTCATAAAACAGCTCCTTCCCAATTAGAACGCGTAATATACCATATAGGTAAATATCGGCAAAAAAAAGAAATCACTTTAGTGATTTCTAAAATTTTTTCAATATATTGGGTTGTTTTTTTTATTTTTTACTATATGAAGTGCAAATCACTCATCCCAGTTGTGATAAACCTGCTGTACATCATCTTCTACATCAAGTAAATCAAGGATTTTATTAATCTTTTTTATATCTTCTTCATCTGTAAGTTCAACATATGTAGCAGGTATCATTGTCACTTCAGCTGATGCCATTTGAATTTTTTCTTTTTCAAGAGCTTCTCTAACAACTCCAAAATCATCAGGCTCGGTAATTATCTCATAAGAATCTTCCTCTTCAACAAAATCTGCTGCACCTGCATCAAGTGAAATCATCATTAAATCATCTGCCAAAAGTTCACACTCTTCTTTATCTATAATAATCTGTCCTTTTTTCTCAAACATATATGATACACATCCCTGAGTACCTACATTTCCACCGCCTTTTGTGAATGCATTCCTAACATTAGCAGCTGTTCTGTTTTTATTGTCCGTAAGGGCATCTACTATAATAGCAGTACCTGAAGGTCCATATCCTTCATAGGAAACCAATTCATAATTAATGCTTCCGAGCTCCCCTGCAGCTTTTTTAATTCCTCTATCAATTGTATCATTTGGCATATTATTGGCTTTTGCTTTTGCAATAACATCTCTTAATTTTGAATTATTTGCCGGATCTGCTCCACCATCTTTTACTGCAACAGCTATTTCTCTACCTATAATAGTAAATATTTTACCTTTTGCTGCATCATTTTTTTCTTTTTTATGCTTGATATTTGCAAATTTTGAATGTCCTGCCATACTAAACTTCCTCTTTTTCGTAATCTATTTTTTTATCCTCAGGTATTGTCAACAACACTTGTGATATCATTTTGTTTTCAACTCCAAGGATCTTATAAGTATATCCATCTACTATAATTTCTGGTCTTTCTTCCTGAGTCGGAATTCGCCCAAGTTCAGAAATTAATAGTCCATTAACTGTGTCGTAATCATGATATCTATAATCTATTCCCAGCTCATCTTCAATATCTTCAAGAGCTGTCATCCCTCGCAACAAGTACTTCCCTTCTTCCTGAAACAAAATATTATTTTCGATTTCATCATATTCATCAAAAATATTACCAACAATTTCTTCAAGAATATCTTCCATAGTTATTAAACCTGCAGTCTGTCCATATTCATCTATAACTATTTTCATGTGTATTTTTTCTGATTGCATATCCTTGAATATAATATCGATTTTTCTTGTTTCTGGAATAAAGTATGCTTTTCTCATTATGTGCACTATATCTTTAACCGATTTATCTCTGTTTTCTTCCTTGTCATAAAAAACTACGGCATCTCTAAAATATAAAATACCTATTATATTATCAATACTGTCTAGGTAGACAGGAAATCTTGAGTTGTTTTCTTCAAAAATAAACTTAACAGTTTCCTCTAAAGTCCAATTACCATTAATTGCAACAATATTCTTTCTGTTAGTCATTATGTCTTCTGCTTCTTTATCTCCAAGCTCAAAAATATTTGTAATCATTTCAGCTTCACTAGCTAATATCGTTCCCTGCTCATGTCCCTCATTAACCATAGACATAATCTCTTCTTCTGTTACTTCATCATCTTCATCTTTAAAGTCAACCTTAAATAGTTTTAAGATAATACAGGATAAAAAGCTTATAAGTTTATGTAAAGGTGTCGAGATAGCCATAAAGAAAAGAACAATATAAACCATTGCATAAGCCCACCCCTCAGGATGTTTTGATGCGATTTTTTTAGGTATAACAATTCCTAAAGAAACTAACACTATTATTAATATTAATATCGTTAAAAGATAGCCCAAAAGAGATGCCAGGTTAGAGCTTCCCATCTTTACTACATAATAAAAGAAAAAGGTGAATATTTTTGCATAAGTAACCAATGCCGTAATACCTAGAACAAGTAACATTACTATCGACATTATCTGTACTGTGTTTACAAACTTTCCTGGATCCTCAATTATTTTTAAAATACTTTTTGCTTTCTTTTTACCTAAGTAAGATTTTTCTGTTAGATCATATTCATTTATTGATTGTATCGCTGAACTAAAACCAAATAAAATCATGTATATAATCAGGGTTACTATAATTAACAATAATCCCAGAATCGGACTCCCATCATCCATTAGTGTTATTTTCTCCTTTATTATAATTTTATGAACAATTTATCACTAACTCATATATTAGTCAATTATTTTGTACTCATCTTCAAAATAATCTTTTTTACAAACTACTTTTCCTTTTGAAAAATAAACTCTTGGTATTCTTTTACCTAAATCACATACAAATTCATAAGTAAATCTATTTGATAGTTCTGATAATTCATCAACTAAAATTTCGCTTCCCATTTGTTTGCCAATAAGAACAACTTCATCTCCATTTTCCACTCTATCAATATCTGTAACATCCACCATAAACTGATCCATACAAATTCTACCTATAATTGGGGCTCTTTTCCCTTTGACCAAAACATAACCTATATTTGACAGTGATCTTGGATATCCATCTCCATACCCTACTGGTACAGTAGCAACCTTTGTTTTTTTAGTAGCAACATATGTTTCCGAATAACTAACTGGTGTCCCTTCATCTATTTCTTTTAACTGAATTATATGACTGTTAAGTGTAAGTGCTGGATACAGTTTGACATTTGATTTATCAACATCATTAGATGGATATATTCCATATATTGATATGCCCGCTCTTACATTTGATAAATTAGCTTCTTTAATGTCTATTATTGCAGCACTATTTGAAACATGTTTTATAGGAATCTGCATTCCCTTCTTTTCTAATTTATTTATAAATGAAAGATACCTGTTTAATTGTTTATTTGATGATGTCTTATCAGAATCATCGGAACACGAAAAATGACTAAAAACACCTTCAATTATTAAGTTTGGTAATTCATTTATTTCAAGTATCGTTTCTATTGATTGCTCATTATCCTTAAAACCTATCCTGCTCATTCCTGTGTCTATTTTTATATGAATATAAGCTGGTTTTTCATCTGTTGTTATATTTGAAATCTGTTTAGCTTGTTTAAAATCATATACTGTTAATCTAATATTATTTTCTACAGCTTTTAAGATACGACTTTCATGCGTAAAACCAATTATGTGAATAGGTTTTTTTATTCCATGCTTTATAAGATTTAAAGCCTCATCTATAGTTGCAACTCCAAATGACTCAACAATATTTTCAATTTTTTTAGCTACAGGAATCGCACCATGTCCATAACCATCTGCTTTTACTACAGCTGTTAATCCAGATTCTGGTTCTAAAACCGAAATTAAATTTTCGACATTTTTATATACTGCATCTAAATCAATCCCCGCATAAACCCTGTAATACTTGTCCTCAAAATTCATTATATTTTTCTCCAGTTAAGTATTTTAAACCATCTACTAAGTCTGATGCCATTAAAGAGTGTTCACTTAATGATTCAGACATAATATCTCCAGCTAATCCATGTAAATAAACACCTAAGGATGCAGCTTTAATAGTATTTAATCCTAAAGATAACAAAGCTCCAATTATACCTGTCAATACATCTCCTGTGCCTGCTGTGGACATTCCTGGATTTCCAGAAATATTAATATATGATTCCGTGCCATTACTAATCATTGTCCTTGCATCCTTTAGCACACATACGATCCCAAACTTTTTTGCATAATCTTCACATATTGATATACTATTTTCTTTTATATCATCAACCTCAGTTTTTATAAGTCTTGACATTTCACCAACATGAGGAGTAATAGTTATATTGCTATGGTATAGACTTTCCATTTCTATTTGTTCTGAAATAATATTTAGTGCATCCGCATCTAGTACAGTGGGTTTATTAATATTAAGCACTTTTTTTACTATTTTTTTAGATATATTTGATTTGCCTATTCCAGGTCCCACTATAATTACGTCTGCTTTTTTTAACTCTTCATCCAAAATATCAAAATCAAAATCATCTATTGAATAATTTTGCATTGTAGCTTCTGGAATCATTCTTTGAAGTATTTCACGGTTATTTTCTTCTGTAAAGATTCTTACAAGTCCTGCTCCCATCCTATATGCTGCTAATGAAGAAAGAAAAGCTGCTCCACTCATCCCCTGACTACCTGCAATCACTAAGATTTTCCCATATGTTCCCTTGTTTGAATCTCTCTGCCTCTCTGGTATAAGTTTCAAATCGGACTTTTCATATATTTTATAATCTTTTTTTACTTCTTTGAATGCCTCACTCGGAAATCCAATCTTCTTAACAATAATACCACCAGCGTAAATCATAGCATTACTCGTTAGCAAACCAATTTTATCTAATCCAAAGGTAATAGTTAAATCTGCTTTTATCGATATCCCCATCACCTTTCCTGAATCTGCACACAATCCAGCAGGTACATCAATTGATATAATCATCGATCCAGATTCATTAATCCGAAAAATTAATTCCTTAAACTTTTCTTTAATGTCTCTTTTAAGGCCAATTCCAAAAATACCTTCAACTATAATCTTATAGTTTTCTCCTATCTCATTTATAGTTTTAATATTTATATTTTTATTAATGTTTTCTTGAATCTTAAATTCTTCTGTAGCTTTGTCTTTATTTCCAATAACTAAATATTCAACATTATATCCCTCAATGTGCAACATTCTTGCAACAGCAAGTCCATCTGCACCATTATTCCCAGTTCCACACACAACTAATATTCTATCTTTTTTGGTACATAGATATTGAATTTCTTCATATACACTATAGGCCGCTCTTTCCATAAGTACTAAAGAAGGAATCCCAAGTACTTCTATAGAAAACTTATCTACCTGTTTAAAATCGCTTCCCAAAATAGCATTTTTCATATAATTACCTGCTTTCCGCAACTGCTGTTGCAAAAACCAAATTATCGGAGTTTGTTATAGTAACATGTATGTGAGTTATTTTTAACTTTTCCTTAACTTCATGAGCTTTATTAAAAATATTTACATATGGTTTACCCTGCTTATCTCTTAATACTTCAATATCTTTTATATCAAAACCCAAAACACCCGTACCAAAAGTTTTTGAAACCGATTCCTTAACTGCCCAGTTTCCTGCAAAAAAAGACATTCGGTTTCTGCTTTGTTCTATTTCTTTTTTCGTATAAACCCGTTCTAAAAAGGCCTTATTTTCACAGGCCCTTTTGATTCTTTCTATTTCAATTATATCATTTCCAATTCCTACAATCATATTATATACCGTATAGGTCTAATTCATATTTAAAGTTGGTTTTCCCATTTTGCTTTATCCATTGATGAAAGTCTAAATGAAAGTTTTAAAAGGCTGTCTGATAAATGTACATTTTCTACAATTACATCATCTGGTACATCCAAATCTATATGTGAGAAATTCCAAAATGCTTTTATTCCATAATCCATAAGCATATTAACAATTTCAGTTACTTCTTCTTTGGGTACTGTAAGAGTAACAATATCAACTCCATTATTAACAACAAATTTTTCTAAATCATCTAGGGACTTTACTATAATATTCCCTATAGTCTTTCCGACTATTTCTGGATTAATATCAAATACACCTATTACATCAAATCCTCGCTTATCAAATCCTCTATATTTTGCTATCGCAGTTCCTAAATTACCTGCACCAACAACTACTACGTTATGTTTTTTTTCTACTCCCAGTATTTTTCCAATTTCTTCGTACAAATACTTTACATTATATCCATATCCCTGTTGTCCGAATCCCCCGAAATTGTTTAAATCCTGTCTGATTTGAGATGCTGTAACTTTCATGATTTTACTCAAATCATCAGATGATATCCTCTCGAATCCCCTCTCAAGAAGCTCCCCTAGATATCTATAATAACGTGGTAATCTACCTATTACTGCCTTTGATATATATCTGTCTACCACTTCAACACCACCTTTTATATTTTATAATTAATTATATTAAATTTTAATTTAATTTGCAAGACTTTCCCAAATTTCGTACAAAAACTCAAGCCTTGAAGTTATTTCATTCTTCTCATTGTTTAATTTCACCAACTTTTCTACATCAGTACTTATGCTATTCTCACACATCTCTTCATCTATAGCACTTGTTCTTTCTTCTAGCATAAAAATTTCTTCTTCTGTCTTTTTAAGCTGGTTCGCTTTTTTTCTTTCTTTTGCCTGTTCTTCTTTCTCCTGCTCCCAGCTAAGCTTTGACTCTTTCTTTTCTATCTGTCCCTGGGTATCTAGTGCATCTAATGTATTATTTATCTCCCTTTTTTCAATATAATAATCATAATCCCCTTCATATAGATTAATATTCTTGTTAACCAGCTCTAAAATCCTTGTTGCTGTTTTATTTATGAAATATCTGTCATGTGAAACATAAAGAATTGTTCCTGTATAAGAATTAAGTGCGCTCTCTAGTATCTGTTTTGAAATTATATCTAGATGGTTGGTAGGCTCATCCATTATTAAAAAGTTAGCCTTAGATAACATTAGTTTTGCTAATGAAACTCTTCCTCTTTCTCCACCGCTTAATTCTTTAATTTTTTTAAACACGTCATCTCCTGTAAATAAAAAGGCGGCAAGTATATTCCTAATCCTTGTATTGTCTAGATCTGGAAATTCATCCCTTATTTCATCAAAAATCGATTTATCCTTATTTAATAAGTTATGTTCCTGATCATAGTAACCTATTTTAACCTTTGTTCCTATTTTTATTTCCCCAGAATAATCATCAATAATTCCATTTATAATTTTTAAAATCGTAGTTTTTCCAGCACCATTCTTTCCAATTATTGCGGCTTTATCGCCTCTTTTAATTTCAAAAGACACCTCTTTAAACAATACTTCGTCTTTAAATCCCTTTTCTAAATTATCGATCTTTAGAACATCATTACCGCTTAAAACTTCTGGTTCGATTGTGATTTTCATTTTCGAGTTATCTACAATCGGCTTTTCAACAACCTTTATTTTTCCAAGCATTTTTTCTCTGCTTTCTGCTCGTTTTATGGATTTTTCTCTGTTGAATGATTTAAGTTTTTCAATCACCTCTTCTTGATGTTTAATTTCTTTTTGACTGTTATAATATTCTTTTAGTTTGACCTGAGTAATTTTTTCCTTTTCTGAAGCATAATATGAGTAATTGCCCTTAAAAATATTTGTTACTCCTCTTTCAACCTCAATAATTTTTGTTGCAACCTTATCTAAAAAATACCTGTCATGAGTAACAATTAAAACACTGCCTTTATAGTTTGTTATATAATTTTCTAACCATGATATAGCTTCCATATCAAGATGGTTTGTTGGTTCATCTAAAAGCAATAAATCTGGTTTCTTTAAAAGCATTTTCCCTAATGAAACTCTGGTTTTTTCTCCTCCTGACAAGGTTTTTATTTCTTTTTCAAATTCACTTTCCTTAAAACCTAGTCCTTTTAAAACACCTACTATTTCACTTTTGTAAGAAAAGCCATCATTTACTTCAAAGCTGTGAGTTGCCTGATTATACATTTCCAATAGTTCATTCAACTCATCTCCTTTAGCCTTTTTCATTTTATTTTCAATTGATCTTATTTTTTCTTCTAATTGTATAATATCTTTTTTAGACTTTAATACCTCGTTATAAATAGTTGTTTCATCATTGATTTCCTGATGCTGTGCTAGATAACCGATAGTTTTACCTGTAGAAATATAAACCTCTCCTAAATCACTCTTCATTTTCCCAGAAATGATTTTTAAAAGTGTTGATTTACCAGCACCATTTATTCCTACAATTGCGGCTTTTTCCTTTTCTTCTAAAATAAAGCTACACTTTGATAACACTTGGATTTCACCAAAAGATTTTGATATATTATTACAGGATAAAAACATTTTCCCTCCAAAATTTAATTTTATGCAAAATTTATTCTATCACAATTTTATATAGTATTCACTAAATAGTTGTAATTTTTTTTTAGTTATCTTATAATAACAATATTACAAATTAAGTTAGGGGATTTTATTATGGACAATAACAGAATTGTAGTTGCTTTAGGAAGATCCGCGTTTGGTACTACCTTCCCAAAGCAAAAAGAAAACGTTAAAAGTGCTGCAAATGTTATAGCAGACTTAATCGATGCGAAATACGATGTGGTTATTACGCACAGTAATGGCCCACAGGTGGGAATGATTCAGACTGCAATGACTGAATTTTCAAGACTGGATAATGAATACACTGCCTCACCTATGTCAGTTTGTGGAGCTATGAGCCAAGGCTATATAGGATATGACTTACAAAATGCTATTCGCTCTGAATTATTAAATAGAGGAGTTTTCAAGCCTGTTTCTACCATAATTACCCAAGTTAGGGTTGATCCATTTGATTCTGCTTTTCATATTCCGACAAAAGTAATTGGCAGATATATGACAAAAGAAGAAGCAGATATCGAAGAAAAAAAAGGAAACTATGTTGTTTATGAAGAAAAAGACAACCTTAAAGGATATAGAAGAATAATTGCTTCTCCGAAACCTATTGATATTTATGAGATTGATCCAATTAGAACTTTAGTGGAAAATGGTCAGATTGTAATTGCCGCTGGTGGTGGTGGAATACCTGTTATAGAGCAAGGTATAGAGCTAAAAGGTGCTTCTGCTATTATTGAAAAGGACTATACAGCTTCTATGATGGGAGATATGTTAGATGCTGGTACACTACTTTTCATTACTTCAAGAGAAAATCTTCATATAAACGAAGATGATGAAGATAAAAAAGAAAAAATCGGAAATATATCTGTTGCTGATGCAAAAAATTATATAGAAAAAGGCTGTTTTGAAGCCATTACAACTGAACCTAAAGTTGTAGCTGCAGTAGAATTTGTTGCAGGTAAAAAAGGCAGAAAAGCTATTATTACAAACATGGCAAACCTTAAAGATGCCCTAAATGGTAAAGCAGGAACTATTATTTCTTAGAAAGAAAAGGAGCTGAAAATTTCAGCTCCTTAATTTTATCTTAACCTGTCACATTCAAATCTTGCCATTGTATTTAGGCAGTTTAAAATGTCAATGCACTTTTCATCAATGCTTTTTGAATCTATAACAATATCCATTGATACCGCTATATCGCTTAATGTTTTTTCATCAATGTCTTTTTGCATCATTCTAAATATGTCAATTTTTTCTTTATATGTTGAGGCATCAAGAAAATCATACAGGGTATAAATTTTATCCCCTTTTTCTGCGGAAGTAAAACAATTCTCCTCTTCAATGGAATCATTCAAGATATTTTCTACTTCCTTCTGAAGTTCAAACCTATACTTTTGCTTAATATCCGGATATTTTATATGATCAACTTCACTTATAAAATTGCTATATGGTCTTGCATAGCTTTTAAATGAACCATATAAAGCTTGATATATTACAAACTGCTCAGAAGTCTCGCTATGAGTTGCTACCGTAACTACTTGATACAATTTACCTTTAAAATGCTTGTAAATCTCTCCTGATCTAGGTTTTCTTTCTTCTTTCATACAATACTCCTATACTAATTTTTCTAAATTATTTCTTACTTCTTTTATGAATTCTTCAGTAGAAAGTATTTTTTTATTTTCTAATGATGTTATTAATGCAAGATCTTTAGTCATAAAGCCTGACTCAATAGTATTTTTTGTTGCAGTTTCTAAATCATCAGCAAATTTCATCAATTCATTATTCTTATCAAGTTCGCCTCTTTTTCTAAGAGCTCCTGACCATGCAAATATAGTCGCTACTGAATTTGTAGAAGTTGATTCACCTTTCAAGTGAGCATAGTAATGTCTCTGAACAGTACCGTGAGCTGCCTCATATTCATATTTACCATCTGGTGATACTAATACTGATGTCATCATAGCTAATGAGCCGAATGCAGTAGCTACCATATCACTCATTACATCTCCATCATAATTTTTACATGCCCAGATAAATCCACCCTCTGATTTAATCACTCTAGCAACAGCATCATCAATCAATGTATAGAAATACTCTATTCCTGCACTCTCAAATTTTTCTTTGTATTCAGAATCATATATTTCATTAAACACATCTTTAAATCTATGATCATATTTTTTGGATATTGTATCTTTTGTAGAAAACCATAAATCTTGTTTAGTGTCTAAAGCGTAATTAAAGCAGCTTCTAGCAAAACTTCCAATTGATTTATCGGTGTTATGAACTCCTTGAATAATTCCATCACCATCAAATTCATGAATAACTTCTCTAGTCTCTTCACCTTTTTCATTTGTTAGAACTAGTTCAGCTTTGCCTTTACCAACAACTTGCATTTCTACATTTTTGTATATATCACCATATGCATGTCTTGCTATTGTTATAGGTTTTGTCCAAGTTCTCACATAAGGGCTTATTCCATCAACAATAATTGGAGCTCTAAAAACTGTTCCATCAAGTATTGATCTTATAGTTCCATTTGGACTTTTCCACATTTCTCTAAGGTCATATTCTGACATTCTATCCGCATTAGGAGTTATAGTTGCGCATTTTACAGCAACACCATATTTTTTTGTAGCCTCTGCTGCATCTACTGTGATTTGATCATTTGTTTGATTTCTAAGCTCTAAGCCTAAGTCATAATACTCTGTATTTAGGTTAACAAATGGATTTAGAAGTTCATCTTTTATGATTTTCCAGATTATTCTGGTCATTTCATCTCCATCCATTTCAACTATAGGTACTTTCATATCAATTTTTTTCACTTTGTAATCCTCCAATTTTAGTTTTCTTTTCTGATTATATTTACAAAAAGCCTTACAATATCAGGGTCAAATTGTTTTCCACTGTTATTTAGTAGTTCACCAATTGCTGACTCTTTTGATATTGCAGTGCGATATGTATTGTCATGTGTCATTACATCATAAGCTTCTGCAATTGCAATTATCCTAGATATTTCAGGTATATCTTTACCTTTTAATTGATTAGGATATCCATTTCCATCCCATTTTTCATGTAACGCATATACATAAAAAGCAATTTCATTTAATTCAGTACTTTCTTTAATTATCTTAAATCCTTTTTCGGAATGTGTTTTAATTTGTTCCCACTCTTCCTCTTCTAGGCTTATTTGCTTATTTAATACTGTATCTGGAATCGAAACTTTGCCAATATCATGAAAATTGGCAACTTTCTCAAGTCTATCAATATCTTCACCGCTTAACTCAAGTTTTAATGCTATTTTTCTTGATAAATCAAATATTCTATGACAGTGTTCGTTATTCTCATACTTACTTTTATTTAAAATTTCTTTTAGGTTCAAAATTAAATTTTCTTTTTTACTAAATTTTTTAATTCTTAATTTCTTTTTAATTATTTGATTAGCATTATCTAATTCTTTTAAGAAACTTTCTTTAAGAGTTTCAATTGTTCTAATACCTGTTTCAATGGTTATATCGATTTTTAGAATATCTAAGGCTTCAATCTTTTTAGTTATTTTTTCTATTTCAATTATAGCCTTCGTTTTGTTTGTATTATTCATTACCAGAACAAATTCATTGTCTATTCTAGCAACATAATCCTTCCTTGGCAATGCTTTTCTTATTATTGAAGAACTGAACTTTATAACCTCTTCCATTTTTTGTTTTCCAAAAATATACTCTATACAATCAATTTCATTTATTTTAATAACACCAATTGAAATCGGCATATTTTCAATGCTCATAAAGGTTTTTTTAATCGAACTGTTCAAGTTATATTCATTATATAATCCCGTCAAAGGATCATAGTTAGCAATTTCATTTAATTCTTCAAATAATAGTTCTTTGCTAGTATGGTCATGAAATACAAAAGCGTCACCTAAAAGTCTACCTTTATTATCAGTTAATGAATCATAATCCCCATGAAAATATGTTTCTTCACCCTTTACCTTTAGCACCACATCAAAGTGCAGCATTCCATCTGAGTCAGATTTATTTAGCTTAATTCCTAACCTATTAATAAATTCATTTTTTGTAAGTATTGTTTTTTCTTTCTTTCCAATAGGCAAAATTTCTAGAGCTCTTTTGTTCACATCGACTAATCTATCTTCATTATCAAACATAACAAAAGGGATCTTTATATTATCAAGCACCATTCCTCTTGCCTTTGAAAGTAAGAAAACAGGCTGATAGTTATAATTAAAATAATAAATAATAATAGCACCAATTGAAAAAAACAAAAAAGAAATATCAAAAGGCAATAATAAAATCTTGGTGTAAAAGAGTAAATTCAATATAACTATTATCGAAAGTATTGTTAACAAAATATAATATTTTTCACAATAAACCCTAGGTGATTTTATACATTTATTGACTATTAATATAATCACACAAATAAAAATAGTATAAGAAATAGCTAGATGTACATAAAGATATGGATGAAAAAGTTTAAAATTGTAATCTATATATAAATTGCCATTCACTATTTCGGTAGTGAAATTCATTACAAATTCACCTAAAAAAGGATTTAATAATAGCATAATTGAGTCTATCCCTGTTATTATTAGAGTAGATATCTTTAATACCTTATAAACTCTTTTGCCACTTATATACGAATAAACATATCCACACAAAAATAATAACATAAAGTTTATAGCTGCAAGAAGAAGCATGAAAAAAAATGTTATTACATAATAATTATTTGAAACAAAGGTAATACCATAAGAGAAAACAATAACTGATGCAAAAATCATAATCAGTGTTAATATTCTACTTTCTCTGTCCTTTCTTTTTAATGTCTTTATCATAATCCAGAGAACAAAAAAAGCACATATAAAATAAGGCAATGAAAAAGTAAATTTCGGCATACAAATACCTCCATTAAAAACAATTTTATCACATTTTTTATCTTTTTGGAAATTAATTTTAAAAACCCCGACAACAAAGGTTATCGGGGAAATAATTATTTTTGTACTATGTTTACAAGTCTTCCTGGAACATATATCTCTTTTACAATTTGCCCAGTTATTTTTTCTTTTAAGGCTTTTTTTCCTGCTTCAATAGCTTCTTCTTTAGATATATCTGCTGATATCATTATAGTGCCTTTTACTTTACCGTTTATTTGTAAAGCGATTTCTACTTCATCATCTTTCATTAAGTCAGTATCATATCCTGGCCATCCTGTTTGTTTATCAAATACACTGTTTTCATTGCCTAGCATTGACCAAAGTTCTTCTCCAATATGTGGAGCAAAAGGTGAAATAAGAACTACAAAAGTTTCCAAAGTTTTCTTGTCAATGCCACCTTCTTTTTTTGCAATTTCAAGAAGCTTATTATTATATTCCATAAATCCACTTATAACTGTATTTAGACTAAAATTTTCAAGTCTTGTAGTTATATCATGAGCCAATCTGTTTCTAACCTTAACCATTTCTTTTGTTTCCACAATATCTGAATCAATATTATCACAAACAAGGTTCCAAAAACGATTTATAAATCTATATACACCATCTATTCCTCTTTCATCCCACTCAGAATCCAAGTCAGGAGGACCAACAAACAATTCATATAGTCTAAGAGAATCACATCCGTAATCTCGCACTAAATCATCAGGAGAAACTACATTCCCCTTTGATTTACTCATTTTAACTCCATTTTTTCCAGTAATCATTCCCTGATTAAAAAGCTTTTTAAAAGGCTCTTTAAAACCAACTGCCCCTATATCGTATAGAAATTTTGTATAAAATCTAGAATACAATAAATGAAGTACAGCATGTTCAACACCACCAATATACATATCAACTGGTAAGTATTTATCAGCCTTTTCTTTCGATACTAAGTACTCAGAATTTTTATTATCTACATATCTTAAAAAATACCATGATGATCCAGCCCACTGTGGCATAGTATTTGTCTCTCTTTTTGCTTTTCCTCCACAAGTAGGGCATGTGGTATTTACCCATTCCTCTATATCTGCTAAAGGAGATTCCCCTGTACCTGTTGGTTGGTATGATTCAACCTCAGGTAATAATAAAGGTAATTCCTCTTCTGGGACAGGTACAGCTCCACATTTTTCACAATGTATTATTGGAATTGGCTCACCCCAGTAACGTTGTCTTGAAAATACCCAGTCTCTTAATTTATAATTTACTGTCTTTTTGCCAAGACCTTTTTCTTCTATTTCAATAGGTGCTTCTACTTTTAATTCAGATGACTTTCTTCCATTCCATTCACCTGAATTTAGAACAATCCCTGACTCAGTATAAGCCTGGGTCATATTTGGATTTTCTTTTCCATCAGGAGAAATAACCTGTGTTATTGGTATATTAAACTTTGTTGCAAACTCAAAATCCCTTTCATCATGAGCAGGCACACACATAATTGCTCCTGTACCATAATCAGCAAGAACATAATCTGAAAGCCAAATAGGAATTTTTTCATTACTCAAAGGATTAACCGCATAGCTGCCTGTAAATACTCCTGTTTTTTCTTTATCTTGCAATCTATCTACAGAGGATTTCATAGAAGATTTATATATATAATCATCCACCTCTTTTTGTGTTTGTTCTGTCGCAAGGGAGGATGCCATTTCATGTTCTGGCGCTAATACCATAAAAGTCGCACCATAGAGTGTATCAGGTCTTGTTGTATATACTCTTATTTCTTTGTCGCTTCCATCTACTTTAAAATCAACTTCTGCTCCAAAAGATTTGCCAATCCAGTCTGTTTGCATCTTTTTAACTTTTTCTGGCCAGTCAAGAGTATCTAAATCTTCTAAAAGCCTGTCTGCATATTCTGGAATTTTTAACATCCATTGTTTAAGGTTTTTCTTAGTAACCCCTTCACCACATCTTTCACAGCTACCATTTATAACTTCTTCATTTGCAAGGCCCGTCTTACATGA
>CAXXOZ010000002.1:0-90126 GCA_963676435.2 uncultured Parasporobacterium sp. | reverse complement strand
TCTTTAATGGCATCTTCAAAAAACCCAATTCAGGATGGGGTAGGAGATAGTACATTAGCTGAAGAACTTTATGACTTAAGGGAACAAAAAATATTTAATAATACAAACGCAAAAGATTTCCTGCAAAGTATAGTTACTGAAATTGCAATGGATGCACAAAAAAGTTCAACAGCTCTTGAAAATTATTCAAACTTAGGTCAGGCAATTGTAAATCAGAGATATTCAATTTCGGGTGTTGATGCAGATGAGGAAGCAATGAATCTTGTGAAATTTCAGGAATCATATAATCTTTCTGCAAAAATGATTCAAGTAATGTCCGAGATTTATGATAAGCTAATAAACGAAACGGGCGTATAATGGGAGGTAGCATAGTATGAGGATTACAAATTCAATAATGATAAACAATACATTGAATAACATAAATAATAATAAAACCCAGATGGATAAGTTGAACACTCAACTTTCCACACAGAAGAAAATCCAAAGACCCTCAGAAGATCCTATTACTGCGATTAGAGCTTTAAGATATCGTTCTACATTATCTGAAATAGAACAGTACCTAGATAGAAATATTCCTGATGCCAGATCATGGCTGGAAATTACAGACGATGCATTACAAAACACAGAAGGATTGATAGAAGATATCGTTTATTACTGTCAACAAGGAGCAAACGGTATTAATGATACATCAAACAGAGCGGTGCTAGTAGAAACATTAGGTCAGTATCGTGACCAAATGTATGCAGATGCAAACGCAGACATGGCGGGAAGAACTGTATTTACAGGATTTAAAACAAACTCTACGCTGACATATGAAAAAGACGAACCTCTAACAAACTTTTCAATTACAGAGGAATTTAGTGCAGAAGATATAAAAAACTTTTATTTGGTAACAAACAGTGTAGATACAACAACAATTAACGCAACAAGCATTCCTGCTTCGGCAGCAGGATATAATACACCAAATTATGAATCCGTTCATCGTCTAAGGTTAGGATACGACAATTTAGATACTACAAATTTTACAATTTCTATAGGAGGGGTAGCTGTTGCACCAGCAGTTATTCAGAATCATGTATCTACAGATATGGATGCTTACACACCTGGAGCAGATGAAATATCATATATTTCAGATACTGGCGAATTGATTTTTGGTGAAAACGTTTTTGCTGGAGCGGTAGCAGCAAATGATATAAGTGTTACATATGAAAAGTCAGGTTTTTTAAAGGGAGAATTAAAACCTGAAAATTATTTTGACTGTACTGACATAACAGACCCAGCAAATCCAGTTGTATACACCTATAATCAACAGGATATAAATTATACAGTAAACTTTAATCAAACCTTAAAAATCAATACAGAAGGTAAGGATGTTTTTACACACGATATGACTAGAGATGTTGACGATTTATCTAATGCTGTAAAGGGTGTTCAGGATATCGAGGACAAGATAACAAAACTTGAGGGATTGCTTGCAACTCAAACCACTGGTAGTGCTGAGTATGAAGCTCTTGAGACATTAATAGAACTTTCAACGGTTGAACTTGATTATGCAAAAGAAAATATGCAGCAGATGTTTGAAAAAACAATAACTCTATTCCAAAATCATCAGGAAAGAGTATCACTAGAAAAATCAGACAATGGTGCCAGAATGAAAAGATTGGATCTAAATGAAGAAAGACTAAAGGCGCAGGGTACAACTGTTACAACACTTAAAACTACCAATGAAGATGTTGATCTTACGGCGGTAGCAGTAGAAATTGCAGAAGCAGAAAATATATATGATGCTTCCCTAGCTGCTGCAGCAAAGGTTGTTCAGAAAACTTTGTTAGACTTTATTTAAGGAGGATTATAAATGATTATAAATACCAGACTTTTTGGAGAAATAGACATTAATGAAGATAAGATAATTACCTTTGAAACAGGGATTATTGGTTTTGAAGAAATGAAGAAATTTACATTGATACATGAATCGGAAAAAGAAAGTAAATCAATTCTCTGGATGCAGTGCGTAGACAATCCGGAAATAGCCTTGCCTGTAATGAATCCTTTGTTGATAAAAGAAGACTATAATCCAATAGTTGAAGAGGAAATAGTAAATACACTAGGAGAAATAGTTGAGGATCAGATTTTTGTTTTAGTAACCATTGCTGTCCCATCTGATGTAAAAAAAATGAGTGTTAATTTAAAAGGACCGTTAATAATAAATCCTTCTACTCTAAAAGCGTGTCAGGTTATAGTTGAAAATGAAGATTATTCTGTTAAATTTCCAATTTACGAATTACTTAAAGCTGATGAGAAGAAGGAAGGTGAGTAGATATGCTGGCTTTATCAAGAAAGAAAAATGAATCAATTGTTATTAACAATAATATAGAGGTGACTATTTTAGAAGTAAAAGGGGATCAGGTAAAAGTAGGTATTTCTGCTCCAAAATCAATTCCAGTCTACAGGAAAGAAGTTTACTTACAGATACAGGAAGCTAATAAAGAATCCAGTAACTTAGGCGCTATTGATGACCTAAAGAATTTATTTAAGTAAATATAAACTATTTAATAAAATAGCCGATATAAAATTTAAGAGATGTAATTTTTAATTCACAAGGAGGTGGAATTATGAACATTGACTCAATAAAAGGTGCATCGGTAGCATATCAGGGAAGTGTGTCTACTACAAATAATATTAAAAAGGCTGATGTTTCGCCAAAAGTCGAACCGGTTAGAAAAGAAGCACCATCAGAACCAGTCAAAAAGCAAATAGTATCAAGTGATGAAAATATCAAATCAATAAAAGAAATAAGCCCACAGGATACAGCAGCAATAAAAAGAGTTATTGATCAGATGAATACTCTATCTGATTCTACAGCTGTTTTTGGCTATCATGAAGATACACACAGAATCACAATCAAAATAGTAGATAAAGAAACAGATGAAGTCATAAAAGAATTTCCTCCAGAGAAAATGCTTGATATGGTAGCAAAGACATGGGAACTTTTAGGACTAATGGTAGATGAGAAGCGCTAGTTAGGAGGTTAGTGAAATGGCAATTAGAATATCGGGTATGATATCAGGTCTTGATACAGATTCTATAGTTCAAGAGCTTGTTTCAGCTTATTCTACAAAAAAAGAATCATATGAAAAAGCCCAGACTAAACTTTCCTGGACTATGGACTCATGGAAAAGTATGAATACAAAGATTTACAGTTTTTATAGTAAATCATTAAGTAATATGCGTTACAATTCAAGTTTCGCAGATATGAAAAAAACCACAGTTTCTGATGAAACTAAAGCAAGTGTAACTGCAGACTCAACTGTTACAAATGGAACACAGACTTTAGAAATTACTCAGCTTGCAAAAGCTGGATATCTAACAGGAGCAAAACTGTCTGATTCAGGAGCAGTTACAAAAAATACAACTTTAGGTGCATTGGGAGTTGTTAATCCTGCTACAATAACCCTTGACGTTGCAGGAGATACTAAAACTTTTGATGTTGACGCAGATACAACCATAACAGAATTTACGAACTTTTTAAAAGACCAAGGTTTAGAAGCATCTTTTGATACAAACCAACAAAGATTTATTATAAACTCTTCCACAAGTGGAGAAGAAAATGATTTTGATTTTACTGTTTTGGGAGCTGATGATTTAGATGTTTTGACTTCCCTTGGGCTTACTGAAGCCAGTGGTGCGTTCAAGCAGGATGCAACAAATTCGATTATCAAGCTCAACGGAGCAACTTTTGAAAATGATAGCAACACACTAGTTGTAAATGGTATTACTATTAATGCTAAAGGCATTACTGATGGAACCATGACTTTTACAACAGAGACAGATGTTGACGGAATATATGACATGATAAAGACATTTATATCAGAATACAATGAATTAATAAATTCAATGGATGCAGCATACAATGCTGATAGCTCTAGAGGTTATGAGCCTTTAACTGATGATGAAAAAGAACAAATGTCAGAATCAGAAATTGAAAAATGGGAAGAAAAAATAAAAGAATCTTTACTTAGAAGAGATTCGACACTGGAATCTATAACAAGTTTATTGAACAATAATATGCAACAAAGTTATACTATAGATGGTGAAGACTATACACTTTCATCTTTTGGGATAAATACGCTGGCATATTTTGCATCAGCAGAAAATGAAAAAAATGCATTTCATATTGATGGTGATTCAGAAGATTCAAGTACATCATCAAATACTGATAAATTAAGGGCAGCAATTACTTCTGATCCTGATACAGTAGCTTCATTTTTTACTCAGCTAGCAAAGGGAGTATATGATGCATTGTCTGATGAAATGAAATCAACAACTTTAAGTAGTGCTTATAAAGTATATAATGATAAAAAGATGCAGGAAGATTATGACGACTACGATGACAAAATTGACGATTGGGAAGAAAGAGTTGCCGACTTAGAAGATTATTATTATTCAAAATTCTCTGACATGGAAACAGCATTGGCTAGTCTTCAAAGTAGTACAACAGCACTGTCATCACTTCTAGGTTCATCATCATCATAATAGTAGGAGGAAGTAAAATGGTTAACAAAGGATATTCTACATACAATAATAGCAAAATATTAACAGCATCTCCAGCAGAGCTGACTCTTATGCTTTATGAAGGAGCAATTAAATTTTGTAATATGGCATTAATCGGTATGGAGAATAAGGATATTGAAAAAACTCATAATAATATTATTAAAGCGGAGAGGATTGTAAATGAATTTAGAATAACTTTGGATTTTAAATATGAAGTTGCAAAAGATTTCGATTCAGTTTATGAATATATCCTTCAATGTCTTATGGATGCAAACTTAAAGAAAGATGAGGAGAAGCTTAATGAAGCTTTAAAATACTTAAGGGTAATGAGAGACACCTGGAAAGAAGTAATGAAGCTTTCAAAAGAGCAAAAAGTGGTATAATATGAGTGCAAATGCATATGTTTTAGTACTAATACAAAGTCTTGAAAAGAAAACTGATATTCTTGATAAAATAGTTGAAATGAATGGTTCTCAAAAGGAGATTTTATCTTCTGAAAACTTTGACATGGAAGCTTTTGAAACAAATGTAGAGGAAAAATCAAAGTTGATTGACGAACTATTATTTTTAGACCAAGGTTTTGAAGAAGTATATTCAAGAGTTAAGGATGATCTAGTTAATAATGGAAAAGATTATGCAGATGAAATTACTCAAATGAAAAAGCTAATAAAAGAAATAACAGATAAAAGTGTAGAAATAAAAGCAGAAGAAGAAAGAAATAAAAAACTGGCAGTAAATAAATTTTCTTTTGAAAGAAAAAAAATCAAAGACAAAAAAATGTCAAATAAAGTGGCAAATGAGTATTATAAAAGGATGTCTAAGATTGACTACACTGACTCCCAAATGATAGATAAGAAAAAATAAAAAATTTTCTTTTTCTATAAAGTATTGGTAAATTTTTACCGATAAATAAAATAGGTAAGATAACCTAAATAAAAACAACACTGCAGCATGGATGCTGCATCAAATTCAAGGAGGAATTATTATGGTAGTACAACACAACCTAACAGCAATGAATGCTAACAGACAGCTTGGAATTACAACAGGAAATCAGGCAAAATCAACAGAAAAATTATCTTCAGGTTACAGAATTAACCGTGCATCAGATGATGCAGCAGGATTATCAATTTCTGAAAAAATGAGAAGCCAAATCAGAGGTCTTAATCAGGCTTCATCAAATGCTCAAGATGGTGTTTCTTTAATCCAGACAGCAGAAGGTGCTTTAAACGAAGCTCATTCAATCTTACAAAGAATGAACGAACTTGCAGTTAAAGCAGCAAACGATACTAACCAGTCAATAGACAGAACTGCAATCCAGGATGAAATTACAGCATTAACATCAGAGCTTAGCAGAATCGCTACAACAACTCAGTTTAATAAACAGGATTTATTAGACGGATCTTTCGCAGCAAAAAATCTTCAGGTTGGAGCAAATGCTGGACAGAAAATTACAGTATCAATTGGCGCTATGGATGCTACTACATTAGGAGTTCAATCTCTTGATATGGCTTCATATGGAGCAGCTAGTGCAGCTATTAACTTGATTCAGTCAGCTATTAATCAGGTATCAAGCCAGAGATCAGCTCTTGGAGCGCTTCAAAACAGATTAGAACACACAATCGCTAACCTTGATACAACATCAGAAAATACACAAGCAGCTGAATCACGTATCCGTGACGTTGATATGGCAGCTGAAATGGTTGAATACAGTAAAAACTCTATTCTTTCTCAGGCTGGTCAATCAATGCTTGCTCAAGCTAACCAAGCAACACAGGGAGTATTATCACTATTACAGTAATGATACTTTAAAAACAAACAAAATAGGAGTTGGCTTTTAGCCAACTCCTTTTGTTTAAAGGAAGGTAAAATATGAAACAACTAGCTGTAGAAATTAGTGGTATAATAGATGTGGTAGAGAAAATATCAGTTGATGTTGAGCAAAATAATAATTATGCCATGATACCAGAATTAATAAATTTATTAGAAGTAATTTTGCCAAATGTTTTTGAAATAAACAATAAAATTAAAATTTTTGATGACGAGTATCTTTTAGGAGTCTTAGAAGATATCGTAAATGCTTATGAAAATAATGATTCCATTTTAATAGTGGATTCTTTAATATATGGATTAAACAATGTATTAACTAGCTTTAAAAATAAAATAGAACAAATGGAGCCTTGATATGAAAAACGAAAAATATTACAGAAATATTGTGGCTTTAAAAGAAAGACAAGAAACACTGGGTGAAAAAATTGAAAATAGAAATTTTGAAAAAATTGAAGCCTATAAAGTTTCACAAGAAAAATCAATTGATGGTAACCCAATATTTGCAGTTACTAGTGACCAGAGAAAATTATATTTACAAGGTAAATACAATTCTTTAAGTGATTATGACAAATGGATTAAAGAACAGAAAAAGTTTGAAAGAGGTTCTGTTTATATTTTGGTTGGTTCGGGAAATCCAACTTTTATAAAAAGGCTTCTTAATGAGACAAAGGAAGATTCAATAATCATAGTTTATGAACCTTCCATTAATATTTTTTTGAAAGTTATAGAAGAAATTGACATTTCAGATTTAATAAAATCAGGAAAAGTTAGTTTTTTTATTGACGGAATAAATGGAGAAGATGTAAAACAGATGATTGACGACACGTTGGTTTTTGATAATCTAAATATTTTACATCATCATATAATGGGAAATTATACAGAAATTTTCCCAAACCAAATTAGAGATTTTTTTGCGTACGAAAAAGAGAGAATGGATTTTATAAAAAGATCGTATTATACACTAATGAACTTTACAGATGTAAATGGTTTGAATGTATTAAACAACTTTAGAATGATAGTAGATAATTACACAACTCATCAGCTAAAAGAATCTCTTCCTCCAGAAATACCATGTATTATTGTGGCAGCGGGACCTTCATTAAATAAAAATATAATGGATTTAAAGCTAGCCAAAAACAGGGCATGTATTATTGCTACAGATACTGCTTTAAAACCATTATTAAATAATGGAATAAAACCAGATTTTGTCGCCGTGGTAGACGGAAAGAAAGAAACGATTTTATTTGATCATGAAATGTTTAAACATATACCAATGTTAATGTCTCCAGTTGCTTCAAGAGAGGCAGTAAATAAGCATACAGGTAAAAAGTATTTTTCTTGGGACGGTACAGTTTATGAAACTGAGTTGGTAAAAATCGCTAAAGAAAACTCAAATCAACCAGAAAAAATAGATTTATTATTAATTCCTACTGGAGGATCAGTTGCAACTACCGCCTTTTCAATAGCTAATATAATTGGATCAAAAACTATTATATTAGTAGGACAGGACTTAGCTTTAACAGGAAATAAAAGTCACGCAGATGGAACCTTTAAAGAAAAAATGGAAACATTAGATACTTCAAAAGGTACATATGTTGAAGTGGAAGATGTTTTTGGTGGTAAAGTATTAACTAGAAAGGATTACAAATCTTACTTAGACTGGTATAATAGACATGTTCCTTTGATGAAAGATAAAAAAGTTATTGATGCTACAGAGGGTGGTGCAAAAATAACAGGAACAGAAATAATGACACTAAAAGAAGCCATAGATAGAGAGTGTAAGGTGGAAACAGATATTGAAGGTATATTTAATAGCATACCGCCTGTATTTCACGAAGAAAAAGTAAAAAAAGCTGTTATAAACTTTTTTACCAGCACAATTGAAAGAATGGATGAACTTAAGGAAAAGCTAGAAAAAGGTATTGCTTATTACGAAAAAATAATTAAAATTTGTGAAAAACAAAATTTTAATCAAAAAGAATATATGAAATTATCTAATAAAATTTCTAATATAAATAATTTTATTGATAAAGATGGGGTTTCTCTTTTAGTAATTGACAGCATGCGACATGTTGATTATTCGTTAAGAGCTGTAGTATATAATACAGAAGAAAAAGAAGAAACAGAACGATTAAATATTGCAAAACATGGAAAATCTTACTTAGAGGCCATGAAATTATCTTTAGAAAACCTATATGATTATGCAAAAGAAACGGTTGGAAAAGTGGGGGAATAGATGAAGGTACTAGCAGTAATTCCAGCACGAGGCGGTTCAAAAGGTATACCTAGAAAAAATGTAAGGCTGATGAACGGAAAGCCTTTGATTTATTATGCAATAAACAATGCTAAATCATGTGAGCACATCACAGATATTGTAGTAACAACTGATGATTTGGAAATAATTAATACTGCAAAGAACTACGATGTGGATATAATAAAAAGAGAAGATGAACTTGCAGGAGACAATATAACATTGGATCCTGTGATTTATGATGCTTTAAACAAAATGGAAGAATTAAAAAAGTATACCTACGACGTGGTCATAACACTGCAGGCAACATCACCACTTTTAAAAAGTAATACTTTAAATGAAGCTATTAAAGATTTTATAATAAAAAGACCAGATACATGCATTAGTGTAGTTAACAAACCTCATTTAGCATGGACAAAAAAAGAGAACAAATATCTACCATTGTATGAAGAAAGATTAAATAGACAACTTTTGCCACCAAGATTTTCTGAAACAGGTGCTTTTCTGATTGCAGATAGAAAAGTTGTAAAAGAAAATAGTCGTATAGGAAAAGAGGTATCTGTTTTTGAAGTGAGTGAAAATGAATCAGTTGATATAGATTCATATCAAGATTGGATATTGTGTGAAAGTGAGTTGAAAAGAAAAAGAATTATTTTAAGGGCTGATGGATATAAAGAAATAGGAATGGGACATATATATCATTGCCTTACTTTAGCGTATAGCCTGACTGGTCATGATGTATTATTGGTAAGCAATTCAAAGTATAAAGAGGGGTTAAAAAAATTAAAAGAAAGTTTTATGCCTCTTAAAGAAATTGAAAACGAAGAAGAGTTTTTTGAACTTATAAATGAAATCAAACCAGATATTGTTGTAAATGATATACTTAATACAGAAAAAGAATATGTAAAAAAACTTAACAAGATTGTAAAAAGAGTAATAAATATAGAAGATATGGGTGATGGAGCCCAATATGCTAATGCAGTCATAAATGCACTATATGAGAGAAAAAAAGAAGAAAGCAAATATTTTTATGGAGAGAAATATATCTGTTTAAGAGATGAATTTCTTATAAAAAAACCAAAAAAATTTGATAACGACTTGAAGGAGATTTTAGTATTGTTTGGAGGTACAGATCCATGCAATCTAACTAAGAAAATATACAATATAGCACAAAAAATTAATTTAGAATATCCGAAAATTAAGTTTACTTTTGTAACAGGTTTAGGATACGACTTAGAAAAAAATGATATAAAAACTATTGAAGAAAAAAATATCTTTATAATAAATAATACAAACAGTGTAAGTCAATACATGGAAAGGGCAGATTTAGCATTTACATCTCAAGGTAGAACCGTTTATGAGCTGGCATCTATGGGGATTCCTGCTATTGTGCTTGCACAAAATGAGAGAGAGACACTTCATACATTTGCCCAAATGAAAAATGGATTTTTAAACCTTGGTCTAGGAGAAAATGTTTATGAAGAGACTATTATTCAGACACTAAAATGGGTAATAGGAACACCTCAGATTAGAGAAGAAATGCGAAACAATATGCTAAATTATGATTTGAAATCGGGCATAGAAAGAGTTAAGAGGATTATTCTTGGAGAGGAGTCATATGACTAATTCTTTGTATAGTAGAATTTTAAACAACGAATTTACTTTAATTGCTGAAATCGGTGTAAATTTTTATGATATAGCAAAGGTCAATAATATTGAACCTATTAAAGCAGCGAAGCTTATGATTGAAGAGGCGGTAAAGGCAGGCATTCATGGTGTAAAGTTTCAATCTTATAAAGCAGATACTCTTGCTGCCAAAAATTCTCCTTCTTATTGGGATACAACTAAAGAAAAAACCACATCTCAGTATGAGTTGTTTAAAAAATTTGATAGTTTTGGTAAAATAGAATATGGTATCCTTTCTGAATATTCTAAATCATTAGGAATAGAATTTTTATCTACTGCTTTTGATGAAGAGTCAGCAGACTTCTTAGAGGACATGATGAATATATATAAAATATCATCTTCTGACCTTTCAAATATCCCCTTTATTAAGTATCAAGCCAAGAAAAATTTACCTATTATTCTATCAGTCGGGGCTTCTGAGTTAGATGAAATAAAAATGGCAGTAGAAACTATTAAAAAGTATAACGATAAAAAAATCACTCTAATGCATTGTGTTCTTGAATATCCTACTCCTTATGAACATGCAAATTTGAATAAAATTATCAGTTTAAAAAATGAGTTCAGTGATTGTATAATTGGCTATTCAGATCATACAGTTCCAGATGAAAGTGCAGACGTAATTAAAACAGCATATAATCTTGGTGCAAATGTTATAGAAAAACATTTTACACTAGATAAAACTTTAGAAGGAAATGATCATTATCATGCAATGGATGTGAATGATGCTAAAAAAATCATTAAAGATATTAACTTTATTGATAAAATCAGAGGAAGTTATGAGATAAAATGTTTAGATAGTGAACTTATTTCTAGAAAAAATGCCAGAAGGTCCTTAGTATCAAAAGAAAAAATATTAAAAGGTGAAAAAATAACAAAAGAAAAACTAACATATAAAAGACCTGGCACAGGAATAAGCCCAGAGAAAATAGATTCAGTGGTTGGTAAAATAGCAGTAAATGATATTGAAGAAGATACTATATTAAATGATGATCATTTTAGATAGGAGATAACTATGAAAATAGCATTACTTTCGGGAGCAGTAAAAAATGCTGGAGACTTTTTAATAGTCGACAGAGCCGAAGCAATATTAAAAAAAGTATATCCAGATTCTCAGATAACCAAGTTCAACAGGTTATTAAATTTAGAAGATAAATTGGAAGAAATAAATGAAAATGATATTTTGATATTTGGTGGTGGACCAGGCTATATACCAGGACTATATCCTAAACACATGCCTTTAGTTTCTGACTTATCAAAAATAAAAATTCCTATATTTTCCTTAGGAATGGGATGGTTTGGATATGATGGACAAGTGTCTACAATATATAACTATCAACTCACAGGACCTACATTAGATTTATTTAAAAGAATCGAAAACGACACGAAATTTTTAGGATGTAGAGACTGGTATTCAGTAAATATATTAAGAAATAGTGGAATAAACGGAGGTCTTATGACTGGCTGTCCAGCATGGTACAATTTGGATTTTGTAAATCAGAAAAACCTTTCTAAAAACTTAAACTCCACAGGCATTAAAAAAATATGTATATCAGATCCAGCAAAGACTCATAATGTAGGACTTGCCCTAAAACTGGTTGATTATTTAAAAAGAGTTCTTTCAAATGTTGAATTTACATTTATTTTTCATAGGGGCATGGAAGCAGATAAATTTACAACACCTGAAGTAGCAGCCTCTGCCATGTTATTAAAAGAAGGCGTAGAAGCCCTAGGGTGCCAAACCAAAAATATTGCTTTTGGAAAAGAAGGTTTTGAAGTATATGATGATTGCGATCTACACATAGGTTTTAGAGTTCATGCTCATATATATAATTTAAGCAGAAGGAATGCATCTATTTTAATCGAAGAAGATGGAAGAGGTGCTGGAGTAAATAATGCTTTAGGTCTTGATAGTATATCTGCATTTGAAATTGGTCCAGTTCAAAACCAAAACGGAGAGATAAGTATGGGACATGTTGAGAATCGATTTTTTGAATTTCAAATAGATGACTATATCAATAATTTGTGGAATTCTAACTTCATAAAAGTAGATAATGCATGTTCATTGATGAATAATTATTATAAAAAAATGATAGAACACGTAGAATCAATAAAGGATTTTGTATGATATCAATATGTATAATTGTTAAAGATGAAGAAAAAAATATAAAAATTTGTTTGGAGAAGCTTATCAACACAGGCTATGAGATTATAGTGGTTGATACAGGCTCAAAAGATAATACTAAAAAAATTGTTAAAGAGTATACCGAAAATGTATATGATTTTACTTGGTGTGGTGATTTTAGTAAGGCGAGAAATTTTGCAGCATCAAAGGCTAGTAATGATATGATATTAATGGTAGATAGCGATGAATTTTTAAGTTTTTTTGACAAAGAAGGTTTTGAAAAGCTAGTAAAACTGTATCCAGAAAAAGTAGGTAGAATAAAAAGAACTAATCTTTTTGCTAGAGAAGGAATAGGGTTTTCGGCAAAAGAAAATGTAAATAGAATCTATTCAAAAAAACTATACAAATATGACGGAATGATTCATGAGCAAATTGTTTCTATAGCAGGAAATGATTACGAAACATATGTTGCACCAATTATGTTTGATCATAGTGGTTACGATGGGGACTTAAATAAGCGTAAAGAAAAATCTCAAAGAAATATTGAAATGTTAAAAATTGCCCTTAAAGAAGGTGCTGATCCATATATTCTTTATCAATTAGGAAAGTCATATTATCTTCAAGAAGAATATGAACAGGCAAGCAGGTATTTTAGTGAAGGTCTAACATTTGATTTGAATATTGAATTAGAATATGTAATAGATATGGTTGAAATGTATGGATATTCATTAATTAACTCAGGGCAAAATAAAGAAGCTTTAATGTTTGAAAACATATATAATGAATTTATGGGAAGTGCTGATTTTGTATTTTTAATGGGATTTATATATATGCAAAATCTTATGTTTGATAAAGCAGAAAAAGAGTTTTTAAAAGCTTCAACATACAAAGAAAGCAAAGTTGAAGGGGTGAATTCTTATCTTGCATACTATAATGCTGGTGTAATAAGAGAATGCCTTGGAGATAAAAAGAAAGCTTTAGATTATTTTTCAAGATGTGGAGATTATGAGCTGGCTTTAGAAGGCATTAAAAGATGTAAGTAAGTGATTTAAGGAGTGGTATTCTTGGAAGAATATATTTTAAGCAATGAAGAATTGAGAAAGCTTCAATTAACTCAACTTGAGATGCTAATAGAAGTAGATAGAATCTGTAAAAAATGCAATATAAAATATAATATTATTGCTGGAACTCTTTTAGGTGCAGTAAGACATAAAGGGTATATACCTTGGGATGATGATGCAGATGTAGGTTTATTAAGGCATGAATATGAAAAATTTAAAAATGCGTGTAAAACCGAATTGGATGCTGATCGATTTTATTTTCAAGATCATATAGAAACAAAAGGATATAGATGGGGTTATGGAAAGTTAAGGAGAAAAGGAACTTGTTTTTTAAGAGAAAATCAAGAGCATATGCCTTACGAGCAGGGCATATTTATTGATATATTTCCACTTGATGGTGTACCAGATTTTTATCCTTCAAGAATAATTCATAATTTTGTGTGCTTTTTATTTAGGAAAATTTTTTGGTCAGCTGTTGGGAGATTTAGTAACACAAATTATGCTATAAGAAGTATATATAATATTTTTTATAAGATACCTACAAATTTAGTGTTTTCTATGTTTGATAAATTTATTATATATAGCAATCAAAAGAGGACGAAATTTGTAAGAATACTTACATTCCCTACACCAAACATAGTTTTTGGTTATAGAAGAAAATGGTATCTAAATTCAAAGGAATATGAGTTTGAAAACAACAAATTTATGGGTATACGCGCGTATAAACAATATTTAAAATTTAAGTATGGGAATTATGAACAAATTCCTCCGGTGGAAATGAGAAAAGTTCATCCAGTTACAAAGCTTGATTTAAATTAAAGACTTTGGAGATTTGGTATTATATGAATAAAAAAGATATAGTTGGAATAAAGGAATTAATTTTAACTTTATATGAAGCAATTGACTATTGCAAAGGAAATACCTATAAAAATATTTCTCCTATAGTAGATGACTTTATAGAAGCTTTAAGTGTGATAAAAGATACTACTTTTGATGAGGAAATAGAAAATTATATTATAGTATTTAAAGAAAACAAATTAGAGAGAATAAACGAAGAATTTTTTAATTCTCTATATATAAAATTGAATAGTATATTTAAGGATATTAACAGTATTAAAAAAGAAGTTGTTTTTTTGCCGTATAATGCTACAATGTGGGATTCACTAGAAAGCATTTGGTTAGCAGCAAATGAGGATGAAAGATGTGAATGTTATGTAATCCCAATTCCTTATTATAATAAAAATCAAGATTCGTCTTTAGGTGAACTGATTTATGACGGTGATAAATTTCCAGAATATGTTCCTATAACACATTATTCAGAGTATAATTTATCAGAAAGAAGTCCAGATATAATATATTTTCATAATCCATATGATAACTATAACAGAGTTACAACAGTACATCAGGATTATTATTCATCAAAATTAAAGGAATATACAAATATGTTAGTTTATGTTCCATATTTTGTAGTTAACCATAAATTAAAAGAGGAATTTTGTATATTGCCTGGGGTTAAAAATGCTAATTATGTTATCGTCCAGTCTGAAGAAATTGCTAACGAGTATAAAAAATATTACCTTTATCAGGATAGAAATAAATTTTTACCATTAGGTTCTCCCAAAATTGACAAAGTAATATCTATGACAAAGGAAGAATATAATGAAGATGAAATACCAAATGATTGGAAAAATAAAATAAAAGGTAAGAAAGTTATTTTATATAATACACATCTTTACAGTATAATGAATGATGGAGAAGCATTAATAAAAAAAATAAAGTATGTATTATCTGTATTTGAAAAACAAAGAGATGTAGTACTTTTATGGAGACCTCATCCATTAAGTGAGAAGACTGCTAAATCAATTAATCCTGAAATTTTAGATAAATTTAAAGACTTAGAAGAAGCTGTAAAAAATAGTGAGACTTGTATTTTTGATGACACCCCAAATTTACATAGATCAATATCTATTTCCGATGGTTATTTTGGGGATAGAAGTTCATTAGTGGAACTTTTTAGAAACCTTAAAAAGCCTGTAATGGTACAGGATATTAATATTCAAAATGAGATAGAGTGGAAGGATTTAAATAGAATTCCATTTGATGACGCTTATATAAATGATAAAGAAATCTGGTTTGCATCAACAAGTTTTAATGGATTATTTTGTTTAAACAAAGGAAGCGGAAAAATAGATTTTAAAGGTCATTTTCCAAGTGAAAATATTCGTCAAACTAGACTATTTTGTAAAGTTGTTTTTTTTAATAATAAATTAATGTTTATACCATATAATGCAAGTGCCATAATGATATATGATATTGAAATTGGAGCTTTTGAAAGAATTGAGCTTTTAAAAGGTGAGTTAAAGAAGAAATTTTGGTCATATTCAATCTATAAAAATTATATATATATTATGCCGTTATCATATGGAAAAATATTAAGATATAACATTAAAACAGGTACTTTAGAAAATATGAACTCTTGGAATGAACATGTAAAAAAACATGGGGTTATGAATGACATGTGGTTTAGGGATGTTATTCAAAAAGATGGAAAACTTTATTGTCCTTTTTATCAAAGCAATTTTTTATTTGTTTTTGATTTAGAAACAAACAAAATAGAAAATTATGAAATTGGTAATAAAGAAGAAAAATATATTAGCATTCAAAATGATGGTGAAAAGTTTTGGCTAATTCCAAAAGATCTAAAAAGCATATTATGTTGGGATAAGAGTACAAACGAATATTTATATTTTGATGACTATCCAATAATCTCAAAATTTTCTCGAATTGGAGAACCATTTTTGACTACTATAACAGTTGATGAAAGCATATGGATTCTTCCTTGTTTTTTAGATTATATTATTAAAATAGATAAAAAAAGTATGACTTTTGAAGATATTAATATTGAAAATAAAACAATTGATAATGTGATTCGAGATGAAATGTTTTGGAATTTTGGAGGAATAAAGACCTTTGATGATAAGTTAGTTTTATTACCAATGAACAGTGAAGATATTATTACAATAAATAAAAATGGAAAAATAAAAGAAATTACAAAATCTTTTTTACCAGAAGGAATTAAATCAGAAATAATTAAAAATCCCCTATATAACGAGTTTGGAGATTTTATAGAAGAAAACTTATTTGGTCTTAGAGAATATATAAAAAAGATTAAAAATGAGAAAATAGCCTATAACTCAGAAACTAAAAATCAAGAGCTCAGTGGGAAGATTATCAGTGACTTTTTTCTTGGTTAATAATATAGTTGAAATGGATAAAATGTATGAAAAACTTACATAAAATAACTTTTGAAGAATTAAAAAAAATACAGAAAATCGAACTTGAGCTATTACTTGAAGTGGATAGAATCTGTAGAAAATGCAATATAAAATATAATATTATAGCAGGAACTCTTTTAGGCGCAATAAGGCATAAGGGATTTATACCCTGGGATGATGATGCTGACGTTGCAATGTTAAGAAGTGAATATAAAAGATTTGTCAATGCCTGTAAAACAGAGCTAAACACAAAAAAGTTTTACTTTCAGGATCATAAGGAAACAAAAGGCTATAGATGGGGTTATGGAAAGCTTAGAAGAAAAGACACATTGTTTTTAAGAAATGGCCAAGAACACATGCCATATAAACAGGGGGTTTTTCTTGATATTTTTCCTGTAGATAATGTACCTGACAGTCTCTTTTTAAGAAAAATTGTAAATTTTAAATCATTTATAATAAGAAAATTTTTATGGTCTAAAGTTGGAAGAAAAATAGAAAAAAATTCTTTAAAAAGATTTGTTTATAAAATAATGGATATAGTTCCTGAAAAAACCATTTTAGGATGTTATGACAGACTTATAAAAAGTAGCAAAAAAATTAATAGTAAATGGGTTAGAAACCTTATGTACCCAACTGCTAATAAATTATATGGATACAAGAGAAGGTGGTATGAAAATAGTATTGAGCTAAAATTTGAAAACCATATGATATTTGCAATGAAATATTATGATGAATATTTAAAATTTAAATTTGGAGATTACATGAAGCTACCGCCTGAGGGAAATAGAAAGGTACATCCAGTTTCAAAATTAAAGTTGTTTTAAATTTCGAAAAGGGGAGTTTTAAATGAAAAAAGTAATTACATATGGATCTTTTGACTTGTTTCATAAGGGACATTATAAATTATTGGATAGAGCTAAAAAGCTTGGAGATTACCTTATTGTTGGAATTACGACTGAGCATTATGATGAATCAAGAGGAAAAATGAATGTAATAGATTCTCTTCTTGAAAGAATAGAAAATGTTAGAAAAACGGGACTTGCAGATGAGATTATTATAGAAGATCATGTAGGTCAAAAGGTTGAGGATATAATAAAATATGATATAGATGTCTTTACTGTAGGTTCAGACTGGACAGGTGTTTTTGATTACTTAAATTCTTATTGTGAAGTAGTATACCTAGAGAGAACAAAAGATATTTCAAGTACATTAATAAGAGAGCAGAAATTTGGAATTATTAAATTAGGAGTAATAGGAACTGGAAGAATAGCAAACAGAATGGTACCTGAAGCAAAATATGTCAGCGGAATAAATTTAGAAGCGGTGTATAATCCGAATTTTGAGCATGCTAAGGATTTCGCAGATGAATTTCAGCTGGAAGCATCTTACAATAACCTTGAAGAATTCCTAGATCGTATTGATGCTGTATATATTGCATCTCCTCATGAAACACATTATGAATATATAAAAAAGGCTATCATGAGTAAAAAGCATGTATTATGTGAAAAACCTATGGTATTAAATAAAAGTGAAGCCGAAGAGCTTTATGAGTTAGCGAAAGAAAATAAAGTGATACTTTTAGAAGCTATAAAGACTGCATACTCACCTGGATTTAGTGAGTTATTAGACTTTGCAAGGAGTGGAGCCATAGGAATAATTAGAGACATTGATGCTTGTTTTACTAAACTTGAATCACCAAACAACAGAGAACTTACAGACCTTATAAATGGAGGAGCATTTTTAGAACTTGCAAGTTATACGATGCTTCCTATAGTGAAAATATTTGGAACAAAATATAAGGATGTTACATTTAAGACAATTAAAGCAAAAAATGGTCTTGATCTCTATACAAAGGCAGAATTTGTTTATGAACAGGGTTTTGCAACCGCGAAAAATGGTTTGGGTGTAAAATCTGAAGGAGAATTAATAATATCAGGAACTGAAGGATATATAAAAGTTGAAGCGCCTTGGTGGAAAACAAAACATTTTGAAATATGTTATGAGGATATGTCTCAAAATGAAAAACACTCAATGAAATTTTTAGGTGATGGAATTAGATACGAAATAAGCGATTTTCTTACGGCGATAAGATTTGGTAAAAATTTAGAGTTTAAGCTAAATAAAATCGAATCCATTTTTTTCGCAGAGATAATTGAAAAATTTATTCAGAGCCAAAATAGGCAGGAGAATTGAACATGAAGATTTCAGTAATTGTTCCAGTATATAATGGGGAAAAACATATTTCGAAATGTATAGAAAGTGTTTTGAGCCAAAAAGACTATATGGATTTTGAAATTGTTGTGGTAGATGATGGTTCGACAGATAAAACAAAAGAAATAGTAAATACTTACGCAAAATTGGATTCAAGAATTAAACTTATAAGTATAGAAAACAGTGGGGCAAACAAAGCTAGACATAAAGGTTTGTTAAATAGTTCTGGAGAGTATATAACCTTTATGGACTCTGATGACTGGATAAGCAGTGATTTTTTTTCAAAAATTAATTGTTATATTGAGGAAGGTTTGACGGATGTTTTAATAACAGGAATTATTAGAGAGTTTAACAAAGAAAATAAAAATAAAAATGAATTTGAATTTGGACTTCTACAACCAGGCATATATAAAGATAAAGAAATAAATGAGTTGATGTCAAATTTGATAATTAATAAAACAAAAAATGGCGCACAAGAACTTTTTTCGATAAAACCCAATTTAGCAGGTAAATTTTTTAAATCAGATTTATTAAGTGAGGCAAAGTGGGATATTCCTAAAGAAGTTTTTTTTGGGGAAGATGGAATAATTGTCTACTCGTCAATTTTGAAAGCAAAAAATGTTATAAAATTGGATGAAGCTTATTATCACTATATTCAGCATGAAAATAGCATTAGCCATACAAAAAACTCAAAAATATTTTGCAATATTGAACTTATTTATAGTATCTATTTGAAACTATTTTCAGGGAATATTTTTGAAAAAGAACTTATCGAACAATTAAATAAGTATATTAAAATACTATGTGGCTATGCTGTTAACAAAATATTTAATATATCTTTTTCCAATAAGTACATATTTGATTTTGGTATACTTTTAGATAATAAAATTCGTGTGATATTATATGGTGCTGGTAGAGTAGGACAAGACTATATGGAAAAAATTAGAAATGTTTTCAAATATTGAAGTTGTTCTTTGGGTTGATAAAAATAATGAGTATAAATCTGAAAATATAAAATCGGTAGATAAAATTTTTGATGTAGAATTCGATGTTATTATTATAGCAGTTGCGTACGAATATGTGGCTGATGAAATAAAAAAAGATCTTTGTAAAAAGGGAATTGATAAAAATAAAATAATTTGGAATAAACCTTTAAGAGAAATTATTTAGAAAATAGTGAAGGGAGAAATTAAACGAATGGAACCTTTGGTAAGTGTTATAATGCCGGTTTATAACGCAGAAAAATATATTTTTGAAGCCGTAAATTCAGTTATTGAACAAACATATACTAACTGGGAACTTGTATTAATAAATGATGGTTCGTCAGACTTGTCTATAAATATAATTAAAGAATTTAAGGACTCAAGAATAAGATTATATGAAAATAGAGAAAATATGGGAATAGCATATTCAAGAAACAGAGCAATAGATTTATCAAGAGGTAAATATATAGCAATAATGGATAATGATGACATTTCTTTACCTAATAGACTGAAAATCCAAGTGGAATACCTAGAAAACCATGAAGAAATAGATGTTTTAAGTGGAGCCAGTATGGTTATAGACTCACATGGAAATGTAATTAAAAAAAAACGTAAGTGTCTTAAAAAACCCTAAATATATTAGGGCAAGACTTCTTTTTGAAAACGTTTTTTATAATGGGACTGTAATGCTTAGGAAAAATCTTTTAATTGAAAATAATATACGATATAGGGAAAATCAGTATGGAATGGAAGATTATTGTTTTTGGGTAGAGTGTTCAAAAACAATGCAGATGACATCTATTGAATCTTTTATTTATAAATATCGAGAGCACGAGAATAATGAAACAAAAAAGATGAAGACAAAATTCACTAGAGAAAGAGAAAAAGGGTACTCGCAAATTCAAAAAATTTCTCTTGAAAAGAGTGGGTTTGAATTAACCACTTCTGATTACGAAGTACTATTTTCTCAATTAAAAGAAGAAAAGGTTTCTTTAAAAAATAAAGAGGAAATCGAACTATTGGTTAAACTATTTTCAAAGATTCTTTGTCAAGCGGCTGAAATGAAATTAGATAACCTTGAAGAAATTGAAATTGTGTGCAAACAAAAAATAGGAATGATGATAAGATATTGTGAAAATTATTTCGCCTATGATTTTTAGGAAAGAGATGTGTAAAATTAATATGAAAAACATTTTAGTTTGGGGAACAGGAAAAATGTCTCGAAAATTTGCAGAAGAAATTTTTGAGACAAAAGAGATAAGAGTTATTGGCTTTATCGATAATGATGTCTTAAAGCAAGGGCAAATTTTTTTGGGAGTAGAAGTTTTTAATCCAGATTACATTAAGAGAACTAGTTTTGATGAAATAGTTATTTGCACAATACATTTTGGAGAAATAGAAAAACAAATATTAAAAAGCTATCCTTTTGCAATTGATAGAATTAGAAATGGACAATATTATATTTTTAAGAAAGAGTTGGTAAGTAGATATAAGCATAGCAAAGATACAGAAATAAAGGAAATAATCAATTACTTATGTAAAAGGGATTTACAAGTTTTTAACTATAATTTTGTAGATAAGTATAAGAATTTGAACGTTACGCCACTTTATGATGAAAAGCAAGAAATGTATTACATTACAGTAAATGATAAAAAAATGTATTTTGCAAGTTCACTTAATACATCTCAAAAAGTTATAGAGTATTATAAAAGTATTCGAATAGAGCAAGATGTTAACTCACCTCATAGATATTTGTTAGAAGATTTCGATGTAAATAGAGGTGACATTGTTGTTGATGTGGGAGCAGCAGAAGGTTATTTTACGCTAGGTATTATAGATAGAGCTAAAAAGGTTTATATTATAGAAGCGGATGTTGAATGGATGAAAGCCTTAAAACAAACGTTTTGTGACTATAAGGGAAAAGTTGTTTTTATAAATAAATTTATCACTAACTATACTTATGAAAAAAAAGACAAGTTAGAAAATTTGATCTATGAGCCTGTTAATTTTATTAAAATGGATATAGAGGGAAGTGAATGTGATGCTATTGATGGGATAAAAGAAATAGCTAGAATTTCTCCTAAATTAAAAACGGTAATTTGTTCATACCATAATGATTACGATGAGGCGATTATAAAAATGAAACTAGAATCAATCAATTTTAAAAGCACGACCTCAAAGGGGTATATGTGGTATCCATACAAAGAAAAAAATTCTACAAAATTATGTAGAGGTTTAGTAAGGGGGATAAAAAATATTGAAAAAGAAAAAAATTTTAACGATGACAATGGTAAAAAATGAAGCAGATATTATAGAAATATTTGTAAGATATACGTTATCATTTGCTGAAAAAATGGTTTTTATTGACAATGGTTGTACGGATAATACAATATCTATACTTAGAGCTTTAATTAATGAAGGTCTTAATATTGAATTATATTATGAGGCAGATGTATTACATGAGCAATATATTATTGAAAATAAATACTTATATAAAATATTAGATGATATAGAATTTGATTTTATTTTACCACTAGATGCAGACGAATTTTTATCATCAGACCAAAACCTTTTTGAGTGTATAGAGAAACTTAACATGGATAGCGTATCTTTGCTAAAATGGAGAACTTATGTATTAACAGAAAATAGAGAAAACAAAAAAATATTTTTTGATGAAATAAAAACACATAGGATAAATGAGTCAATTACTTTTACAAAAGTAATAATTCCTTCTAGAATAGTAAAAGAAAAGGAAATTTTTATAAAAAATGGACATCATTTAGTTGAGTCTAATAAACCAGTTAAACAAATAGAATCGAAGTCGTTGTTTATAGCACATTATCCTGTAAGAAGCCAAGAGCAAATTCAATCAAAAATTTATCAAGGTGCAATTTCCCAATTATTAAGTAGTTATTCAAAAGTCGTTGCTTTTCATTGGTCAGATATTTATCATGATATGAGAACAGGTGATTTTGATTTGATTAAATATTCTCTTACATATGCGCTGCCAAAAGGTTCAGAAGTTGATATTAAAAAGGATACAGTTGAAAATAAAATCAATTTATCTCATATTGATGAAATAGTTGTTAAATATTCTGATTTAGCTACTCGTAATATATTATCAAACATGATTTCAATGATGGAGATAATAAGTATAAGAAGTCTAATTGGTAGTAAATGTGATGAAGATAAAGAAAGAGTTTTAATATTTGGGACGGGTAAAACGGCAGAAGGTATTTTCGATTTTATTAATAAAAGTAAATACAATATTTTGGCATATATAGATTCAGATATTTATAAAGAGTTATCAGTATTTGAAAATAAAATTGTAATATCTCCTTCAAAAGTTAAATTTATAAGTTATGATTTTATTGTTATAGCAAGTAATATGTATGATGAAATTTTAAAAATTTTATTAAGTGAGGGTATTGAAATAACAAAAATTAAAAAGAAGTCATATTTTTTAGAAAAAGAAATGAATAATTAAAATTAATCAAATAACTATATTTGGAGTTTGAAAATGGATAATAGTGGTGTTGTTTTTATTTCGGTAATTATTCCTGTATATAATGTCGAAAAATATTTAAAAAATTGTTTAGAAAGTGTTATAAATCAAACATTTTCAGAAATTGAATTAATTTGTGTAAATGATGGTTCGACGGATAGGTCACTAGAAATTTTAGAAGAGTATAGAAAAAAAGATAAAAGAATAGTTGTATTAAATCAGGAAAATAAGGGTTCATCGGGGGCGAGAAATGCAGGAATGAGAGTGGCCAAGGGTAAGTACATATACTTTATGGACAGCGATGATATGTTGGTTAAAACTGCATTTGAAAAACTTTATAACATTTCTGAAAATTATTTTCTAGATTTTATTTTTTTTAGTCCTCAAATTTTAATAGATGACATGAATAATCAAAAGAATCAAAAAATAGGGTCGTATTTTGATAAGAAAAATGATTATGTAGGGATAAAAACAGGAAGAGAACTTTTTTGTGAAATGCAAGAGAATAATGAACTTACTTTTGTTTGTTGGTTATGCTTTTTTAACAGAAACTTTTTAGAAAAAAATAATATTATTTTTTATGAAGGAATCATATATGAAGATAATATTTTTTTAATTGAGTGTTTTATGTTAGCTCAAAAAACAAAATATATGAGCGAGAAATTATATATATATAGAATTAGAAATGATTCTCTAATGACTAGTAAAGAAAGCGTATTTTCTTTAAAAAGTAGATTAATTTGTATAGATGAGACTCTAAGAATTTTTTATACTTTTTGTTTGGATAACATCACAAAAAAATATTTATCTCAAGTGATAAGAATGTTTTTACAAAATGCCAATAATATTAGAAGAAAACTGGATGAGATTTTGCCATATGACAAAAGTGTTCAGATGAAATATATTTCGGATACATTATACAAGGGAGCTGGGTTTAATGAGAATAATTCAAAAAATAAATTAGAGCTTTTAGGATTTGAATTATTAATAGATAAAAGTCAAAGTATAATTTTATATGGTGCAGGAGAAATAGGAAATAGCGTTTATAGACTAATAAAAATTTTAGGTTGCGAAAAAAAAATAAAATGCTTTGCCATTTCAGATGAGGAGTTTATGGGTAATACAATTAAAAATACTCCAGTGTTCAAATTTAGCAAAATAGACATTTTAGAAAGCGATTTGGTCATACTTTCAGTTGGGCAAGAACTTCAAGACGAAATGTTAAAAACTATTATAGGAAGAAAAATAGAAAATTTTGAAATAATAACAAGGAGTCTTTACTTAATGATTAAAGAAAAAGTAGACTCAAATATATAAGGCGTTTAAAATGAAGAAAATTATGATAGCAACATGGTGCAATAATAATGGAAAAACAAACTATGGCCAGGTTTTGCAAGCATATGCGCTGCAAAAATATTTAATTAATAAAGGGCATAAAGTAGAAATAGTAAATTACATAAATAATATACAGTATGAAAAAAAGTCTTTAAGAGTTAGAAGATTTAATAGATTTGTAAAAAAAAATATTAACTTCTCAAAGTTGTACCGGAACATAGATGAACTTAGAAAAGAAAACTTAGATTATGATGTGATGATTGCAGGTAGTGACCAAATATGGAACCCTGCTAATTTAAATGAAATTTATTTACTAAAATTCGGTAATGAAAATATAAAAAGAATCTCATTTGCATCAAGTGGAATTTTTACAGAGACAAAAGAAAATTCCCTAGTTATTCAAAAAACAGCAAAGGAATTAGATGGATTTGATTTCGTTACAGTAAGAGAAAAAGTTTCTGTAGAAATTTTAGAAAAGTATTTAAAAAAGAGACCTGAACTTGTATGTGATCCAGTTTTTTTATTGTCTGACTCAGAGTGGTCTAGAGTTGCGAATGTAGTTGAGGTAAAAGAAAAATACATAATATGTTATATTTTAGGTGGCGTAAGAAACAAACAAGCGCTTTTAGATAATTACAGAAAAAATTTCGGTGCAGAAAAAGTATTTGTAATTACTTCAAATCTATATGAAGAGAAGATATTATGGGAAAAAGTAAAATATATAGATGATGCAGGAGTGGGAGAATTTATATATTTGATAAAAAACGCTGAAGCTGTAGTAACAGATTCTTTTCACGGAACTGCACTATCCGTTATTTTTAAAAAGCAATTTATAAACACTAAAAGATATAATGAAAAGGAAAATCCATATGCAACAGAAGACAGAATAAACAGTTTATATGAAAGCTTAGGTATTAAAACTAGAAAAGTAAAAAATGTTATAGAATTAGAAACTTTGGATAATATAGAATATGATAAATTAAATAAAAACTTAAAGGAATTTATTGATAAGTCAAAAGATTTTCTGCAAAAGGCCATTTCATAGGTGTTAGGAGTATATAATTATGAAGAAAAAAGATTATGAAGAAAAACTTTTAAAATATAGATTACTTTTAAAATGTACGAGTGACTGGCTAAAAGTTAAACAGGAAGGAAGGTCGCTGGTAGATTTCTTTGTGGATAATAAATTAAAAAATATTGCGATATATGGATATGGAACATTAGGTCAAATGTTTTACGAAGAATTAAGAAACACAGAAGTTAAGGTTGAATATATAATAGATAAAAAATTTACCAATGATAAATTGAAAGATATACAATTTATGGGGGTAGGAGAACAAGAATACAAAAATGTGGATGCAATAGTTATAACGGCTATAGCAGATTATTCAGAAATAGAAAGAGAAATTTCAAAAAAGACAAATGCGTTTATATACTCTTTTGAAGATGTAATAGAATACTAAGTTGATTATAAGTTTTATATGGAGTAGTAAAATATGTTAAATAGCAAACAGGAAAAAAACGAATGTAGTGGATGTGGGGCATGTTTTAATATTTGTCCTGTAAAGGCTATAAAGATGAATCCAGATATTGAAGGCTTTGAGTACCCTGTTATTGACTCAAAGATTTGTATAGACTGTAAGAAATGCATGAAAGTTTGCCCATATTTGAATATAACGAAGCCTTATGATACAGATAAAAAAGTTTATGCAGCGTGGTCTTTAAATGAAGAAGCCAGAAGTTATAGTACCTCTGGAGGTTTGTTTTTTGAATTTGCAATAAAAATTCTAAACGAAAATGGATATGTTTGTGGGGCAGGATATGGAAAGGATTTTTTAGTTTACCATAATATTATTTCCGAAAACAGTGATTTGAAAAATCTGATGCAGTCAAAATATATTCAATCTAATGTCTTAGATGCGTTTTTTAGTATAGGCAATGTTTTAAAAGAAAAAAATAAGCTATTATTTTGTGGTACGCCATGTCAATGTAATGGCTTAGTTAATTACTTGGATGAAGAGAAAATAGAAAGAAGTAATTTATATATAATAGATTTTATATGTAGAGGTGTTAATTCACCAAAAGTTTACAAAAAATTTCTAAATGAGCTTGAAAAAATATATAATTCTAAAGTCAAAAATGTTTGGTTTAAAAATAAAACTTTTGGATGGAATAGATTTTCTACAAAAATTGATTTTGAAAATGGGTCAAAATACCTTAAGGATAGATATAGCGATGTTTTTATAAGAGGCTTTATTGAAAAGAACTTATATATAAGACCTTCATGTTCGAATTGTATGAATAAAGGTGAGAAAAGATTTTCAGATATTACTCTAGGAGATTTCTGGGGGATTAAATTAAATGATGCTGAAAAAGATACAAATCTAGGAACTTCTGCTGTAATAATTAATACTGAGAAGGGTATAGAGTTATTAAGCAAAATAAAAGAAAGAATATTCATTGAAAATAAAAAAATAGAAGATGTAACTAAAAAAAATCCTCACTATTATGATTCGGTAAGGGCTGGAGAAGACAGAGAAAAATTTATGGAAAATATCGATACTTTAAATACTGTAGAAAACATAAAAAGTTTTTTGAATTAGGAGGAATAGTTTGTTTAGAAAGATTAAAGGACTTGAAAAATTTAAAAGCAGTGTTCTGATTCTTTCAAAATCTTCAACTACTGAGATAAAAGGAAGATTAAGATTAAACTGTAATTGTATAAAGAAAAATAAGAGATCAACAATATTAAGGATGGATGAAAATTCTAAACTAATCGTTGAAAAGAATTTTGATGTTTTTTATGATGGTGATATTATTTGTTTCAAAAACAGTACGCTTAAAATTGGCGGCGGTTTTTGCAATTCAAACATAAAAATAAGGTGTACTGAAAAAATAGAAATTGGATTTGATGTAGCAATATCTCATGATGTAACGATTATGGATTCTGATGCTCATAATATTGAAAGAGAAGATTATATATCAACAAAACCAATTAAAATTGGAAACCATGTATGGATAGGTTCAAGAGCCATGATATTAAAAGGTGTTACTATAGGCGATGGTGCGGTTATTGCTGCGGGAGCGGTTGTTACAAAGGATGTACCTGCAAACTCAATGGCAGCAGGAAATCCAGCAAAAATAATAAAAGAAAATGTTACTTGGAACAATGAAAACTATTTATAGGAGATTATATGAAGCAGTTACTTAAAGGAAAAAGAGCAATTGTTACAGGTGGAAGCCGAGGAATTGGAAGAGCCATTGCAAAGGAATTTATTAATGAAGGTGCGAAGGTTTTAATAACAGGAAGAAGCGAGGAAGCTTTAGTACAAATAACTGAAAAACAGGACAATCTAGAGTATTTAGTCTGGGATGCTACTGATTTTGATAATTATAACTCAAATATTAAAAAGTCTTATGATAAATTGGGAGGCAATATTGATATTTTGGTTAACAATGCAGGTGTTCTTACTCAAAATGATTTTATGATGAACTACCTTGACTTAGAGTTGAATGAATGGGATTTGGTGATGGATACTAACCTAAAAGCTGTTTATTTTATGTGTCAGAGCATGGCAAAATATATGATTGAAAACAACATAAAAGGTCATATTATAAATATAGGTTCGGAAATGGGAAGAAGGCCTGCGTGTGTTTCTTATGGAATATCAAAATGGGGAGTAGAAGGACTTACAAAGGGATTTGGTCAAAAGTTAGCATCTAAAGGTATTATTGTTAATGGTATTGCTCCAGGGGCGACAACAACATCTATGATGAATTGGAGTGAAGGAGATTCCATTGAAAGAAAGACACATGCTAATGGCAGATTTGGATTTCCTGAGGAAATTGCAAGGCTTGCAGCATATTTGGCAAGTGATTTTGGAGAAAATATTATAGGAGAAATGATACTTTGTGACGGAGGAAGCTCTTTGTATTAGAGGTGTTATATGTATATATATTTTACAATTTTAGTTGTTATAGTTTTATTAATTGTCATATTAAATCAGATGTATAAAAGGACTAATAGTTACAAAAATAATTTTTTGTCAGTTGCAAAATTTAGTAGCCATATCCCAAATAATTTAGATATCATTTGCACAGGAAGTTCTTATGCAAAATTTGGTATAGATTTTAAATATACAAAATTAGATGGTTTTAATTTTGCTGTTCTTCCCCAGTCTCTTAATTATGATTCCAAGATATTAGATCAATATATAAAAAAGGTTAGAAAAAAAGGTATTGTTTTAATAACTCTTGCTCCCTTAGTATTTGCATTTCTGGACTATGAAAATGAAACTACTAATTTAAAATACTACAAATTCTTGAAAAGTAAGTATATAAAGGGTTATAGCTTTTACAAAAAATTGAAGTATAAAAGTCTACCATTAATTTTCAAACCCAGTTTAGTTAAGTATATTTTTGGGGATGTCAAACCAGGAAAAGAAATAATATTTAAAGAGAATACAATTGAAAATGTAATTGAAGAAGCTAATAAAAGAGAAAAAGGATGGAGCATTCAATTCAGTTTGGAAAACTTGAAAGTGAATGAAGTTGATAAAAATATAAAGAACAACATGACGGAAACGAGAAAAATATTATCAGAAATGTTAAACAATTGCTACATAAACAACTTGAACCCAGTCATTGTGATTCCGCCGATTTCAAAGGAGCTTTATAGTAAATTTTCAAAAAAATTTTTAAATACTTTTTTGTATGAGAATATAAATATAGTTAAAGGGGAAACGATAGTGTTTGATTACTTAAATGATGAAAGACTTTCTGACTATAAAAATTATTCCAATTCGGACTTTTTAAATCTAGAGGGAAGTAAAATATTTACTAATATTGTTATAAATGATTTATATGAATTAAAGTTATTGGAAAAAGAGGTATAGATTTGGATATTTATAAAGAAAAAATCATATTGTTTGGAATTAACAAAGTTCAATTAGATTTTGAATATATTTTTGAAAATCTTAATATAATAGCATATATAGCCAGGAATAAAGACGAGAAAAATATTAGTTTAAATAAAGAAACATATCTTCTTTCAGAAATTGAAAGTATTGTTTCCTTTGACTCAAATATAGTTATTTGTGCTGAAAAAAAGAAAAACTCTAATGAAAAAGAACAACTATTAAAACATGGCTTTCAAGATGAAAAAATATATTTCGTCGAAGAGTTGTTTGAACAATTCAACAGTATGAATGAAAACATTGGAAAAAGAAAAATAGCTATTTGGGGAACCGGGATTGCATCTGAACATTTGAATGAATACTTTATAAAGAATAAAAAACTGGATAGTATAGATTTTTATATTGACAATAATCCAAATTCATCATTTCATCATGAAAAAAAGGTTTATAAACTAGATGAAATAAATAATATAAGTGATTACTATCTGGTTATTGCAACATATAAATATGCCAAAGAAATTGGTAAGCAGTTGAAAGATATAGGATTGAAATATTATAAAGATTTCATAACTTATGATGATTTGAAAAAAGATTATAGTGATATGCTAAGAAAAACATTTTTTGATTCACAAAAGTTGGAAAACATATGTGTAAGACCTTTAGGAACGTGTGATATTATTAGTGACAACGTCTATGTGTGCTGTCCTAGTTTTTTAGGTTTGTCTATAGGAAGTTTTAAATCTAACTGTTTTGAAGAAATTTGGAATTCTGATATGGCAAAAGTTTTAAGACTTTCAGTGCTTAATAGAACATTTTCTTTTTGTGATAAAAATCATTGCGATTTATATAGTTTTGAAGAGGATAAAGCTTTTAATTATTTAAACAGCTCAAATTTCTTAAAAATACAATATAATGAAAAACCCAAAAGCCTGATGGTGGGTATAGATGCAAGCTGTAATTTACAGTGCCCGTCATGCAGACCTGAAAAATATGCCGCTTCTGAAGAACAAATGGAGCATTTAAGTGAAGTCTCAGAGGATATCCTTGAAAACTTAGTCCCATTTGCTGAAAAGGTTTGGATGTCAGGTAATGGAGAAGTCTTTTTTAGCAAAACATACAGAAAAATGCTAGAAGACAGAAGAATGCAAAATAGGGAAAGTATTTCGATATTGACAAATGGAACTCTATTTAATCGAATTAATTGGAATAAATTTTTAAAAGATAAGTATAAATACATTGATGTTTTACTTTCTCTAGATGGAATAAAAAAACAAACAATAGAGTCTTTAAGGCTAGGAGCAAATTACGAAGTTTTATTAGAAAATATTAAATTCCTTGCGGGTTTGAGAAAGAAAAGAGAAATCCAAAATTTTTTTATTAACTGTGTAATTCAATCTAAAAATATTGAAGAACTTGAAGAACTTGTTATTTTCTGTGAGGAAATAGGAGTGGACAAGATACAATTTTTAAGATTGCACAACCATGGTTTTTATACAAAGGAAGAATTCGAAACCATGAGTGTTATTGATGAAAATAACAAAGTAAAAGATGAATATGAAAAGTATTTTACTAGTAGTATTATGGAAAGTGAAATAGTAGATTGGTTTAATATGGGTAAAATCTTTAATAAAAGTCCTAAAAGTAGGCTGACGGAGTATGATTTAACTTAGATTTAATCAAAAAAGGTATGAAATTAAAGTGTTAAAGTATTTATTTATATAGTTCAGCGACATAGTAATTTACTATGAAAGAGGAGATGCTATCAAAAATAGCATCTCCTCTCTTTTATTAGCTTATTATAAATATATTATTCTACATTTAATGTTGCACTTGTTGTAATTACTGAAGCATCTGATAAAGTAACTTCAACATTTAATTCTTCTCCACCATAAGCTGTGAAGTATGCTGCTTCAAGTTGAATTGTTACTGTACCACCAGTTTCAGCAGTCCATGATGAAGTATCCCATGTTGCAGACTCATCATCAAGAGGGAATAGTGTATCTGTTCCAAGTTCTACAGCACCAGCCTCTATATTTTTATCGGCTGATAATGTAAGAATTGTAATAAGACCATCAGCAGTTAAAGTAACACTTGGATTGTATGCATCACACGTTAAAGTTATTGTTACTTCTGTTGCTGAAACATCATTAAATGTTACTACAAGATCTTCACTTACATCTGCAGTTCCATCTCCAAGAATGCTGTCAATGTAAGTTGAAGTAAGTGTTAATGTTGTTCCAGAGAATGTGTAATCTGTTGTTACAGTTAAGTCAGCACCATCATTAACAGATGTTATTCCTGTTGCTGCATTTGTTTCTGTACCTAATGTAACTGTTACTTCTTCAGCTACACCTTCTTCAACTACATATGTTAAGGTATCAATACTTGGAACATCACCAGTTTGAACCTGTATAACACCAGTGCCAGCATTATAATTGTCACCAACTTCTACATCTGAAGCATCTGTCATAGTAAATGTAAGAGTTAACTCAAGTCTGTTGTCAGCTGCTAAATCAGCATTGTAATCTGTCCAATCAGCTGTTGTATTACAAGCTGCCTGAAGACCAAAATCAAGATCGCTCCATGTTGCAGTTGTTTTTTCTAAATAGTTATATGTATGTCCACCTGTAGCAGCATCATCTGCACCCTGATACTGTGTATAGTTTGCATCTGTTCCACTTAGGTAGAAATCAACATCAGCTGTTCCATCACCTGTACCAGCTACGTTTGCTACGGCAGAACCATCATCACCTAAAATATCTATTGCTAGATTTGTTTCTGTATCTCCTTCAACAGCTGCTGTAGTTGTAAGAGTTACAGGAGTTGTTGTATTTGCGATATCTGTTTGTACATTAAGGATAACGCCAAATGTAGATTTATTAATTGCAGTTGCAGTTTCTGATGTACCAGTATAAGCAGAAGTTGCTGCAGTGTAAGTTAAATCATCAGGAAGTGTTAATGTAGCTCCTGAGCTATCTCCAAAAAGACCATCTACTGCAGTTACGTCACCAGCAACAACTGTACAGTATGCAACAGCATCAGCACCAGCAACTTCTTCAAATGTTTTTACATAAAGTAGTTCGTCGCAAGCAGTTAAAGCTGCATATTCGAAATCTGTAACATCTCCGTCGCCACTGTCAGTATCAAAAGTAAATGAAAAATAATCAGCTACATTTGCTAAAGTTATAGCTGTCCATTCACCAACACCTGTAGCTTCACTACCAGAAACAGGTGTCCATACATAGAATGTATCAGCGGTTATTACATCTACAGCACCATTAGTTACTGTAAGGTCTGCATTTAAAGTTGCTAAGTCAGCTGGTGTAGCAGCATCCAAAACAGTATATTCTTCGATATAAGCATTGCTTCCATCTGAAGATAATGTTACTGTTGCAGCTGAATCAACATTTGTAAAGTAAACTGAGTCACCATTGTAGGCATCTCTGTCACCATCTAAACTACTTGTACTAAGTAAATCACTTGGATCTAAGATAAAATCATAAGTTTCTGTTGTAGTTGTTGGTAAAACAACTCTAAAAATATCATCAGCAGGAATACCTTCTGATGTACCATCACCTGTTTGTGTGGTACTTTCTTCTGCAAAAACTGCAGGGGCTATGGTTGTAGAAACCATAATTGCGACTAGCAAAGCTGTCAAAAACTTCATTTTCCTCATTTAAAATCCTCCTTGAATTTAGTTTTGGATGATTACAGTCATAGTTACGGATACGGTGCTTACTTCGGACATATTTGAATCTACAAGATGATAGGTAAGAACACACTCGTAAGTGCCTTTATTCAATTTTTCTTGTAATTTAATATTTTCCAAGTCAGAACCTACAGGAATGTAAGGTGACTGGTAGATTTCTTCCCCTGTGTCTGCAAGTTCGATAGTAAAATAAACTTCATTTTGATTATATTTACTATTACCAATAACAGCATCATAGGAAGCATCTTCAGATGATTCAAAATTCCAGGTTGTGTTCATTAGAACCTCGTAAGAACCTATTGGTGTTACTTCAGCTTCATCAAGAGAAGATATAACTTCTTCGATATTATCTGGTGTAACAACCTGATCATAGGAATCCATTCCATTAATCAAAACCATAACCAACCATGTGAGTAGTCCGGCAAAAACGACAATACTACTAATCCCGATAATTAATTTCTTACGGGATTTCTTTGTGCTTTTAACTTGCCCAACTCGTTCGTTTACGTGTTTTTTCGACATGATTTGTCCATCCTTAATAAAAAAATACAAATGAAAAACATATATAAAACTATTACATAAATTAAAACATTTGTACTTCTAAAATTAATGAGGTTAGCTCAATTCTCGATAACAATAGTCATCGAAACAGATAGAGAGCTTATCTCTATATAATTATCGTCTAAAAGATGGTATTTCATTATAGCATTATAAGAATTTTTTTTAAGATTTTTTTCAAGTTTTATGTTTTTAAGATTTGTTCCCACAGGAAGGTATGGGGAGGTATATATATTCTCTTCATCTATAGAAATTGTAAAATAGATAGTATTCAAATTACTGTTGCTGTTACCAACATAGGCATTATATGAAGGTTTTTTGGAGGAGGTAAAATTCCAGGTTGTATTCATTTGGACTTCATAATAGCCTACTTCATTAGGAATGATCTTTTTATTATCATCCACGAATTCATCAACATTCCCATTATCTACAACTATGTTATAATCTTCGTAGTTAAACAAAACGATTCCTATTACAATTATAATTACAAGAAATAAACCAGCAAAAATAAATAAAAACTTTTTATTCATAGTTTTCCTTGAAGATTGAGATTTTGAGATTTTTGATGAAACTTTTATTTTAGACATATTTACTCCTGTTATTATTTAATATTTTCCAGTCGTTGAAAATGCATTATATTTATGATAATATTATCACAGATTTTTAAAAGTGTTAATGGAAAGGTGAAAATATGAGTCTAATTTTCATAGATCAATTGAAATATTTTTATATGGATAGTGATTTCGAATTAAGCATCGAAAACATGAGAATAGAAGAAAACAAAATAATTTGTCTTTCGGGGGAAAAAGATTCAGGCAAAACTACTTTGCTTGAGATTATATGTGGTTTGAAGAAACCCTTATCTGGAAGTGTTGAATCAAAAATAAAAGAAAACTTTTTTAACGGCTCAAGTATTCGATTTGTTCCAGATGATATCATTATTGAAGAAGGAGTAACAGGAAAAGAATATTTAAAGATAATAAAAAAAAGAACTCCAGGTTATAATATAGAAATTGAAGAAGAGCTTATAAATCAAATTTTTAAGATAGATATAAAACAAAAACTTTTAGAAATGACTTATCAGGAAAATAAACTTATATCTCTAATAGCTGCTATATCATCAGTGCCTGAGTTGATATTATTAGATGAACCAGGAAATTATCTGGAAGATTCTTTGGCAGAAAAACTATACATATATTTACATGATATTGCAAAACAAAAATCTTCAATAATAATATCTACTGAGAGTTATGATGAGGTTTTTAAGTTTTGTACAGATTATATATATATACATGAAGGAAAATTAATCTCTTCTGATATAATAGATCATGATATGAAAAAATGGAAAATCATTACTTTGACAGGTGTAGAAAGCCTTTCCTTTGAGAAATACTTTGATGAGAAACTTTTTGAATATCAGGATAAAAAAATATATTTATATAAAAATGAAGACTTGCAGTTAATTAACAAAGGTATAGTGGAATCTAAATGTAAAGATTTTTTAGTTGAAGATGTAAGTTTTGAAGAAATGCAAAGAAAAGATTTTAGTAAATGGAATCCGAAAGGTTAAAGATATGATATATTTAGAGTTAAAACAAAGATGGACAATACTATTACGAAGAATAATTATACTTTCACTACTTTTAATAGTAGCTATGATTCCAAGCTGGCTTAATATGTTTAAACCTATGGGAGAATCTGCTACTATAATGTGGCAACATATAAGTCCCTTTTTGGGACTCTATAATGGAGAAACTCTTTTGGATGTAGGCATCTTAACGGCAGTTTTAAGCATGATAATAGAGTTTTATTTATTTTATATTGCTACTATGGATATATGGAGCTTTCATAAGAAAATAATCGAAAATGGTCGTATAAAAATATTTTCGGGACAGCTTTATGGGAGTAAATTTTTTGTGCTCACTGAATACATTATTAATGTAATATCGTTTTTAATTATTTGGGTTGTCTATAAGTCAGTTTTAATATTCTTACTTTCGGGAAAAGTTGAGATTTTAAATGTATTTCTTTTAGGATTGTTTTTTTATTTAGCAGTGATGGCTATTAGTCTTTTAAGCACAGTCGCTTTTTCAAGGTCTAATGTATCTTCCGAATATTTGACATTAATAGTATTTGTATTATTTGTAATTGGAAATGTATATAAAATCTTTCCGATTATTAAATTTGCTATAGCCAGCAAAGGTGAAATAGTATCACCAAAGATTAACCTTATTCATGAAAAGTTGGAGACGTTAAAAAGTTTTTCAATTATTTCATATCAAAACATTTTAGTTTCTAAAACCACAACTCAGGTAGTTGTTTTTTCTCTTATATGCGTTGTTGTTGCTGTTATTTGTGTTATTACTGCAATGTTTTTATATGAGAAAAAAGCAGATAAATATTGACACGACTACATACAATATGTTACTATATATAAACCAAAAGTCTTTTGTTTATATACATTTCTATGTTCATAATTATCCCAAAATTTGAAAGGAGAATATTATTGAAAAAGCTTTTAAAAATTAAAAGCAGTTATTTTCGACCCCTGATTTTTATGTTTTGCTTTGTATTGGCAATGTTTTTTTTAAACTGCATTAATGTTAAAGCATATGGGGAGAAGATTAAAGGATTTCAAACCCATTATGAAGTACAAAATCAATATAGAAAAGGTTCAAATTTAATTATCGAAGGTTTCTACTTTGTTTTATATCTTCAAAATTATACAAGTAGTGAAAAAAAGAAGGGAACACACTACTATAAATTAGAATTGAACAATGGAAAGGAGAAGAAGACTTATTATGATACAGGAAAGTATTATATTGATTTAACTTCTCTTGAAAGAAAGCAAGGAGCTTCGTGGGTCAGTAAAGGAGAAAGTGATGTTGTTAATCCTAATCTTTCACATTTGAACTATCGTTATAAAGATGTAGGGTTTCAATTTAAAATTCCTATTTCAGACTTAGAAGATTTTCAGGTAGAAAAAACGAAATGGAGCTTAAAAATATCTTTAGTTGCTACAAATACCTATAAGGGGAAAGGAGTGGAATGGGAGTTTAAACAAAGTAAAATTTATGCAAGTAAAATATTTGATAGTTTTGAATATAAAGATAATATAATTAAACCAAATACTTCTTTAGGGAATAATAGTTCTGTTGTAAGTGCAGATTATGCCTTTGTAAGGACTGGACCAGGTACTGATACAAAGCGCGCAAAATATAAAGGGAAATATTTGTTTTGGGGAACTAACAAGCGTTTTTATGATTTGTCAGTAAGCAAAAGAATTAATAATGGGAGTGAAAAGTTAACATGGTACAAATTATCTTATGGCAATATATATTATAAAAACTGTTATAGAGTTGCATATTTAAAAAATAGTAAAAATGTAGGCTGGATTCCATCGGTATTTCTAGGGACGGTTTCAGGAACTCCTTACTATATAGAAGTTATAAATATCCCGCCAGAAATAAATGCCAACAATATAGAGGTAAACGAAGGAACAAAAATATCAAAAAAACTTTTATTAAAAAATGTAACTGCGTATGATTATAGTACTGGTAAAACAAAACCAGAAATAATAGATACAGACTTACAATTGGATTCTGTAAAAAATCCTGTTGGAGAATATTATGTGACATATAAAGTTACAGATAGTAGAAATTTATCAACAACTAAAAAGATTAAGGTAACGATTAAAAATGTTTTGCCTGAATTAACAGTTAAAGACACCTTGTATTTTGATTATGGTCAGGAAATAAACAATGCTGCATTGATGGAAGCATTGATTGAAGCCTACGATGTTTTTGATGGAGACTTAAAAGATGAAGTATATATTAAAAGTTATGGTGATTTAAAAAACGATATAACTAGTAATAAATATGGTGACTATGAGTTTACTATGGCTGTAAAAGACAGCAACAATGAAGAAAGTTTAGCGACAGTAAAAGTAAAGATTTCTTATAAATATATCAGAGCAATAAATTCTAAATTCTTAGATTCTATTAAAGAAAATTCAAAATGGAAAAACCCTAGTTTAAAATTAAAATTAAATAATTCTTTTGAAAAGAAAAATGTTAAAGAATGGAAATATAATCAAGAAAAGCGAAAGCTGATTAAGGTCAAAGAATGAAAATTGTAATAATGTCTTACTTAATTTCAGTGTTCTTTATGGTTTTATGTTTTTTTCACATAGACAATATAGACCGAAATTTAAGAAAAACAGAGCTTAGACTTGCTGTTGATACAACTATGGAAAAATCATTTAAAAATTTAATGATTAATAATATTGATTATAACGAAAGTGATTTTATGGAGTATTTTAATGAAAGTCTACTGGAAGTTCTTGATTTTAGCGGTGATATAGAAATAAGACTAAACCATTTAGATACTAATGAAGGAATTTTTAATATAGAAGTAGAGAATTTATATAAAGATATATTTGGTAAATCTAGACATATTGAGATTGAAAAAACACTAATAGTTGAAGAATTGTAGAAGAAAGGAGTTTTATATGGAAATAATTTTTAAAAAATATGGATCAATAATTGGAGCAGTAGTAGGAATAATTTTTGCAGTAGCCTTAATAACTCTTATTTTTAATCTTGTGAAAAATGAGAGTATAAATCAAACAAATAGTTTGACAAGCTATGTAGAAAATGCAGTTGAGTCAGTAGCTGAATAGATTGGAGGCTTTATGAAAAATGTAAAGCTTGAAAATGTGATTTTTGATGAGATTTCGGAGTATTTAGTTGATGATAATATTACTGATGTTAACTGGAATGGATTTGAGTTATGGATAGATCATCTTGAAAAAGGTCGCTATTTATGTGAAAAAGTTTTAAGCAACAAATTTGTTGAAAACTTAAGTGTTAGATTATCAAATCTTGTTAATTTAAATTTTAATAAACATAATCCGCTTTTAGAAGCGGAAACGAAAGATTTAAGAATTTCAATATTACATGAAAGCGTGGCAAGTAATGGAAGAAGTATTTCTATTAGAAAGACACCTTCAAAAAGAAGGCTTCATAAAGAAGAAATGATAAAAAGTAATTATTGTAGTGAAGAATTTTGTAAATTCATCCAGATGGCCATTAAATCCCATTGCAATATTGTAGTGGGAGGCTTGCCAGGTGTTGGAAAAACAGAACTTTTAAAATATATAACAACATTTATACCAGGTCATGAAAGAGTGATGTCATTAGAAGATAATTTAGAAATTCATTATAGAAGTATAAATCCAGGAAAAGATTGTGTGGAAGTAAAGGTTAATGCAGAGTTTGGTTTTGATAAAGGGATTTTTGCTTCCTTAAGGCATAACACAAAATGGACTATTCTTAGTGAAGCAAGAGGTAAGGAGGTTTTTCATCTTATGAATGGTTTAAGTGATGGAACTCACTGCTTGACTACCTTACATGTTGAAAAAGTAGAATTTATACCAGATCGTCTTCTAACTATGACAGGAGATACTACAGATAATAGATTTATTAATAATATTTTTTCATTCCTTGATATAGGCATAATAGTGAAATCTGAAATATTAGAAAATCAAAAAATACACAGATGGGTAGATAGGGCTGCTGTTTTTTATAGGGATGGGAAGGAAAACAGGGCTTGTGTGGTTTACGAAAATGAAAAGATAAATTGGCAGCAGTTTAAGTTTTTACAGGAATTTAAAGCTAAGTTTGAAAAATTTAATGAATATAGGGAGGTTGAAATTGAAAAGAATTTCATGGAAGCAGTATAAGGAAGAGATTAATTCTTATGGTGAGAAGAATTTTATTAAGAAAAATATTCTTTCTGTATTAGTATTTATGTCATTAATTTGCCTGTATGGCATTATTAATAAACTAGATGTATTTTTGATTGTTTTTACAGAAATTTTTTATCTGATTTGTGTACCTCTTATAATAAAATCAAAATATAAATACAGGCATGAAAAACAAAAATTTGCTGATTTGGATTTATATATGGAGCAAATGTGTGCATCATTTAATAAAAAAGCAAAAATCATATCTGCATTAAAAGACTCTAAAAAGGTAGTTACAGGTAAGCTGAAAGAAAAGATTTCAAAAGCAATTGAGCATATAGAGACAGGAATCTCATCAAGAAAATATAATATTTTTCAAGAAGCTTTTATGATAATAGAAGATGGTTATGAATGTAAAAGGCTTGAAGAACTCCATCGTTTTCTAATAAGGGTTGAAAATAACGGTGGGGAATACAAACTGTCATTAAATGGTTTATTAAAAGATATCTTATCCTGGATAGACAGAACATATCTTTTTTGGCAGGAAAAAGTATATATAAAAATATATTTTGGAATAGGAGTTTTTTTATCCATGATTGTTTCTTGTATAAGTTTGCTACTGTTTGAGTATATTGATGTTACTGTTTTCTACCTATATAAAATTATGGCTGCAATATTTTTATGTGTCTGTATATTTTCCTATGCCATATTTTGTAGAATTATTATGGGGAGTTGGATTGTTGATAAGAGGAATGAACAGCTTATTTTATCTGACTATAAAGTTTCATCAACATCTTCAGTTCAAAAAATTAGAAAAAAATTGTACATAGTATATTTAGCTATAATAATACTATCCATTGTCTTTTTTGTTTTAAAATTTTACCTATTTTTAATTACATGTATTTTAATGTTTATAGCTTTTTTAGCATACCCATACTTGAAATTTAATGGTGCGAGAAAAAGAACAATTTCAGAATTGAAGTATTCATTTTCTGAGTGGATAAGAAGTTTATGTCTTCGTCTTTCAACACAAACCTTGCAGATATCACTTCAAGAATCTTATAAAGATGCACCTATTGTATTAAAGGAACCTTTAAAAAATATGTTATATGATTTGGAAGTTTATCCCAGTGATGCGACTCCGTATTCTAGGTTTTTAAAAAAGTATAATATTCATGAGATAGACTCTTCTGTAAAAATGCTTTACTCACTTTCAGAATTAGGTGATGAAGAAATGTATTATACTCTTGATTCCTTGTTGAATAGAAATTTTCTTTTAATAAAAAAGTCCGAAGAAGAAATACAAAAAAATAAAATAATGTTTTTAAAGCAGGTAGTTTCAATACCTCTTGTTTTTGCAGCTTTAAAAATCATGATTGATATGCTGCTTTTTATTAAAGTTTTTCTTTCAGGAATGATAGATATTAACAATTTTATATAGGAGTGAAGAAAATGAAAATATTAATTAGTCAGTTTGGGGGATTGTTGTTTGGTGTAGTTGGCGTCTTAGTGGGCTTAGAAATCTTTTCAATGTCAATGAATAATACAAGAGAGATGATTTTACTCCTTTTTAAAGGAATATATTTGTGAGGTGATGATATTAAAATTTTATTAGGTACATATATGTTTTTAATACTAGTGGTTTTTATATCTATGATATCCCTTGAGTTTGTAGTGGTGAATAAGCAGACAAATATTGCTGCTGGATTTTTGGAAGTTTGCATCAGAGATATTGAAGCTAGCTATTTCGACGAAGAGGTAATTGATTACTATTTAAAAAAGGCAAAGGATAATGGTTATTATTTAACATTTGAAGATAAGAGCCGTGTTTACATAGAGGAGAGTGTTCCGGAATATTTATTAAGTCTAAAATATAATGTGGTTATGCCTGTTTTTGGAATTAGTTTAGAAAATGAAATGAAAGGTTATGCAAATTGAGGAGGTAATTTGAAGATAATATTTGAGGTTTATGGTGGAGTGGTTTTGAGTGTTATAGCTATAATTTTGTCTTTAAGCTTGATAGTTTCTGTTTCAAAAGAGCTAAAAAAATCTATAAGCAATCAACTTATAGTATTAAATGAGCATGAAAATAATCTTTGGAATATGGACTAAAGAGAGATTAGAAAATTATACATAATTATTATACATCATTCCACTATATATAGAAGTGATGTATGGATTGGTCCTAGGGCTGACAGGGTGCGGATATGAAATCATTGTTTTGTTTACATACAGCATTGGGTTTATTGAAACGGCATTTGCTTTTGATACAAGATCTTTTTTAAAGTTGTTAATGGTATCAAGAGTTTCTGATAGGGAACCTTCTCTTATTGATTGGGTAAAGAGAGATTCGTTTATTGAAAGTGTGCCATCGTCTGCAACTGTTAGTCCAATGGATTCTAATTCATTTTTATGATTTTTACTTATATCAGTTAATTCTTTGTTTAAAGAAATATCCTGATTTGAAAATTCAGAATTTATGCCTGTTAAAATAACTATCTCGTTGTATTTATCTGTAAGTTTTTCAACATCTTTTATAAAAGATTCATAATCTTCTTGTACTGAAATCAAAATTTCATCATCGTCATCTGCTGATAAAAGTGATACTTCGTACTGGTTTGCGAGATTTAAAACATTACTAGCTGAACTTTTTTCAATTCCATTAATAGTGAATTGAGAGTTGGATGCTTTTGTGGTTGTGTTTTCTATTCCAAGGTATTCAACTAATCCACTAAGATTCTCAGTATCGTTTTCTGAAACTGTGAACACCTGTGGTTTGAAATCGTTAACACCTGTTTTTGCAGATTTAAGAGATAATGAGCTTGAACCATCTATTGAATTGTTTACACTAGCAATAACTCCTATTTTTGAGTTGTTTATAAGCCTTGCGATTCTTTCTTGGAGGCCAAGGTTTGTATCACCTTCTTTTATACTTGTGTGAAACTCATAAAAGAAATCTCCAACACCTATGTCAAATGAATACTTACCATCCTCTAAAGACACTCTTTGGTTAGCTAAATATGAGCCCTCGTTAATTTGAGGAGTTGCTAATTTTTCTATTTTTAAAGTAATATCTTCGGGAGTATCTTCAGGATTACCAATGTAAATAGCTTTTGCTACTGTTTCATTAGAAGAAACAGCCTTGTTCTTAAAAGAAGGGTTCTCAGTAGAAAGCTCGTCAAAAACACCAGCTGCACTCTTTAAAGATAATGCATTCTCTTTTAAATCGATTGCATACTTTTGAAGATTCTTAGAAGAATTCACTTTATATAGGGGAGAGTTTTTGTTCATCTTAACGATAGCGTTATATACTCCACGCAACTCGCTTTTTTTATGAACATCAGATTTAGTTAGTTCTTTATTACCATAGGTAGAAAGATAATGATTATAAACTGAGCCTATCAACGCTATCACCTCCATGTGAATATAAAAATCCATAATTTGACTCAATATTATTGTATAACAAAAGTACTAGAAAGTCAAATGAATATCTTCTATATATATGTTAAAAAATATTTAAAAAAACATGTACAAAAAAAGTTGTTGACGAGGAAAAACCCTTATGTTATATTATATGAACAGCGAAAGACTCTTTTTTTTTTATGCCCAAAAAACAAAAAGGGTATGAAAATTTGATACACAATATAATTGGAGGTGGAAAGCCATGCGCGTAAAGATAACATTGGCATGTACAGAGTGTAAACAACGTAATTATGACACAACAAAAGAAAAAAAAGCACACCCTGACAGAATGGAAACAAAGAAGTACTGTAGATTCTGCAAAACTCATACTTTACACAAAGAAACAAAGTAGGAAAGAGGTTTATTATGGGAGAAGCAAGCATACAAGACAAAGTCAAAAAGAATTGGTTTAAAGGTCTTGCAGCTGAATTCAAAAAAATTATTTGGCCTGACAAAAAATCTGTATTTAGACAGACTTTGGCGGTAATAATTATATGCATAATTCTGGGCGCTTTCATTAGTGTATTAGATATGGCGATTCAGTATGGGGTTGAGTTTTTAAGCAACTTAGGATTATAACAGGGTAAAGGTGGTTCTATGGCGGAAGCAAATTGGTATGTTGTGCATACTTATTCAGGATATGAGAATAAAGTAAAAGCTAACATAGAAAAAACAATAGAAAACAGAAAACTTCAAGATCAAATCTTAGAAGTAACAGTCCCTATGCAGGATGTTGTTGAAATTAAAAACGGTGCAAGGAAACAAGTTCAAAAGAAAATGTTCCCAGGCTATGTTTTGATAAATATGGTAATGAATGATGACACATGGTATGTCGTTAGAAATACTAGAGGTGTTACAGGGTTTGTAGGTCCTGGGTCTAAACCAGTTCCTCTAACTGAAGAAGAAATGATACCACTGGGAATCAGAGCAGGAGAAATTGTTGTTGATTTTGAAGTGGGAGATAATGTTACGGTAATAGGCGGAGTTTGGGAAGGTACTGTTGGAGCAATCAAAAGTATTAATGACCACAAGCAGAGCGTAACAATTAATGTAGATATGTTTGGCAGGGAAACACCTGTTGAAATAGGTTTTGATGAAATAAGAAAAATGTAACAAAAGATTACTAGTGGGAGGGATTCCCGATAATACCACATAGGAGGTGCCAAAATGGCTAAAAAAGTAGAAGGATACATAAAATTGCAAATCCCAGCAGGGAAAGCAACACCAGCACCACCAGTTGGACCAGCTTTAGGTCAGCATGGTGTAAACATTGTGCAGTTCACAAAAGATTTTAATGCGAGAACAGCAGATCAGGACGGAATGATTATTCCTGTAGTAATTACTGTATATTCGGATAGAAGTTTTAGTTTCGTAACAAAAACTCCACCAGCAGCAGTTTTATTAAAAAAAGCGTGTAATATTAAATCAGGTTCAGGAGTACCTAACAAAAACAAAGTTGCTAGTATTACTAGAGCAGAACTTGAAAAAATTGCAGAACTTAAAAAACCAGACTTGAATGCAGCATCACTAGAAGCAGCTGTTAGTATGATAGCAGGAACAGCAAGAAGTATGGGTATTACTGTAACAGACTAATTATAAAAGATGTGGGAGGTTTATCCGATAATACCACAAGGAGGTCATTTGAAATGAAAAGAGGAAAAAGATATTTAGAAACTGCTAAAAACATAGACCGTGAAAAGCTTTATGATGCAAGTGAAGCTATGGAACTTGTTAAAAAGAATGCAGTTGCAAAATTTGATGAAACTATAGAGGCTCATGTTAGAACAGGTTGTGACGGACGTCATGCAGATCAGCAGATTCGTGGAGCGGTAGTATTACCACATGGAACTGGTAAAAAAGTTAGAGTTTTAGTTTTCGCTAAAGGCGATAAGGTTAATGAAGCTCAGGCGGCAGGAGCTGATTATGTTGGCGGAGAAGAACTTGTGCCAAAAATCCAGAATGAAAACTGGTTTGAATTTGATGTTGTAGTTGCGACACCAGACATGATGGGTGTTGTAGGTAAAATAGGTAGAGTTCTTGGACCAAAAGGTTTAATGCCAAATCCAAAAGCTGGAACAGTAACAATGGATGTTACTAAAGCTATTGAAGAAATTAAAGCTGGTAAAATAGAGTACAGACTTGATAAAACAAACATCGTTCATGTACCTATTGGAAAAGCTTCATTTACTCAAGAACAATTAGAAGAAAACTTCAAGGCTATTATGGATGCTATTTTAAAAGCGAAACCAAGTGCCCTTAAAGGACAGTACTTAAAGAGTGTTACTGTAACTTCAACTATGGGACCTGGAGTAAAAATGAGCGTAAGTAAAATAACAGGCTAATTATTTGACAACAAAATAAATATATGATAATATATCAAAAGTTTTATTGCCGAAGACAGTAGGTGCGAAAGCGTAAATTGTAAATACCTACCGAGGAAGACTATATTAATTCGTTTAATATACCCTCTTTTGTCTTGTGCAAAAGAGGGTTTTTATTATGATAAATAATAATGACTCAAATCGGCAAAATAAATGTAAGGAGGAAACAAGATGGCGAAAGTAGAAATGAAACAGCCAGTAGTAGATGAAATAAAAGAACTTCTTAAAGATTCAAAAGCAGTTGTTCTTGCTGATTATCGTGGATTAACAGTTGATGAAGATACTAAACTTCGTAAAGAATTAAGAGAAGCTGGTGTGGTTTACAAAGTATACAAAAACACAATGATTAACTTTGCGGTTAAAGGAACTGAATTAGAAGAACTTTCAAAGCATTTAGAAGGTCCTACTGCAATAGCAGTATCTAAAGAAGATGCTTCTGTGCCTGCAAAGATTTTATTTAACTTTTCAAAAGAAGCAAAAGCTTTAGAATTAAAAGCTGGATTTGTTGACGGAAGTTACTATGATGCAGAGCAGATTAAAGTAGTAGCAACAATACCTTCAAGAGAAGAGCTTGTATCAAAATTACTTGGAAGTATTCAGTCACCAATCACAAACTTTGCACGTGTTATTAAACAGGTTGCAGAAAAAAATGAAACAGTAGCGTAAAAAACAATTAAAATAATATGAAATATTAATATGGAGGAAAAAAATATGACAACTCAAGAAATAATTGAAGTAATAAAAGGTTTATCTGTAATGGAATTAAATGAGCTTGTAAAAGCTTGTGAAGAAGAATTTGGTGTATCAGCAGCAGCAGGTGTTGTTGTAGCAGCAGGCGGCGGAGACGCAGCAGGCGGTGGAGAAGAAAAAACTGAATTTGATGTAGAGTTATCAGAAGTAGGACCAAACAAAGTTAAAGTTATCAAAGTGGTACGTGATGCTACAGGATTAGGACTTAAAGAAGCTAAAGACTTAGTTGATGGTGCTCCAAGCATCATTAAAGAAGGAGCTTCAAAAGCAGAAGCTGATGAACTTATCGCTAAATTAGAAGGCGAAGGCGCTAAAGGTACAGTTAAATAATTAAAAATATTATTGATGAAAAAATGGAATACCGCAAAGGGTTGAATGGACTCTTTGCGGTGTATTTTTTTTCAGTATTTTATTTAAAACAAGAAATTTCTTGACACGAAATTTTATATATGTTATGATGAACAATGCACTATCGTGGTGACTTATGGGCAAAATGCCCTAATATAATACAAGGTTAGGGGTGAAATGTCAATGATAAAAAACCGTATACGTCCTTTAAAAACAGGTAAAGGTATAAGAATGAGTTATTCAAGACAGAAAGAGGTTCTTGAAATGCCGAACCTAATAGAAATCCAAAAGGACTCATATCAATGGTTTTTGGAAGAAGGATTAGCAGAAGTTTTTGATGATATCTCTCCAATCGAGGATTACAGCGAGCACTTAAGCCTCGAATTCGTAGATTTCCAGCTTTGTGAAGAAGATGTAAAGTATTCTATTGAAGACTGCAAGGAAAGAGATGCTACTTATGCTGCGCCTTTAAAAGTAAGAGTAAGACTTCACAACAAAGAAACAGGTGAAATCAGCGAGCATGAAATTTTCATGGGCGATTTACCTTTAATGACAGAAACAGGAACATTTGTAATAAACGGAGCTGAAAGAGTAATAGTTAGTCAGCTAGTTAGATCTCCGGGTATTTACTATAGCATATCTCATGATAAAGTCGGTAAAACGTTATATTCATCTACAGTTATTCCAAACAGAGGAGCATGGCTTGAATATGAAACAGACTCAAATGATATTTTTTATGTACGTGTTGACAGAACTAGAAAAGTTCCAGTAACAGTACTAATAAGAGCATTAGGATATGGTACAAATGCTGAAATCATTGAAATGTTTGGTGAAGAGCCGAAAATATTAGCAAGTTTTGGAAAAGATACATCTGATAATTATCAAGATGGTCTTTTAGAGCTGTATAAAAAAATAAGACCAGGTGAGCCTTTACAGGTTGAAAGCGCAAAGAGTCTTATTGAAAGTATGTTCTTTGATTCAAGAAGATACGACCTTGCTAAAGTAGGAAGATACAAATTCAATAAAAAACTTGCATATAAAAACAGAATTCAGGGTCATGTACTATCAGAAGATGTTGTTGACCAAAGCACTGGAGAAATACTTGCAAAAGCAGGAGACAAAGTTACAGAAGAACTGGCAGTTGCGATTCAGAACGGGGCAGTTCCGTTTGTATGGATTCAATCGGAAGAAAGAAATATTAAAGTTATTTCTAACTATATGGTAGACATTAGAGAATATGTAAATATTCCACTTGAAGAAATCAGAGGATTAGGAAAATCTGGATTAGTGTATTATCCTGTACTGAAAAAAATTCTAGACAATACTAGTAATGATGAAGAGTTGCTAGAGGCTATTCATAAGAATATTTCAGAAGATACCTATATAGATCAGGAAGTTCAATATAGACCAGGATTAATTCCTAAACACATTACAAAAGAAGACATTATTGCATCAATAAACTATACAATGAATATTGAAGTTGGTAGTGGAGATGCTGATGATATTGACCACTTAGGAAACAGAAGAATAAGAGCTGTTGGAGAATTATTACAGAACCAGTATAGAATTGGTCTTTCAAGAATGGAGCGTGTTGTTAGAGAAAGAATGACAACTCAGGATATTGAAACCATTTCTCCACAGTCATTAATAAATATAAAGCCAGTTACAGCTGCAGTTAAAGAGTTTTTTGGAAGCTCTCAGCTTTCACAGTTTATGGATCAGAATAATCCTTTAGGAGAACTTACACATAAGAGACGTTTATCAGCACTTGGTCCAGGAGGACTTTCAAGAGATAGAGCTGGTTTCGAGGTTAGGGACGTTCATTATTCACATTACGGAAGAATGTGTCCTATTGAAACACCTGAGGGACCAAACATTGGTCTTATAAACTCACTTGCGACATATGCAAGAATAAACGAATACGGATTTATAGAAGCTCCTTATAGAAAATTAGATAAAAAGGATCCTTCAAATCCAGTGGTAACTGATGAAGTTATTTACCTTACAGCTGATGAAGAGGATAATTATGTAGTTGCTCAGGCGAATGAGCCTATTGATGAAAAGGGTAATTTTGTACATTATCATGTATCAGGTAGACATAAAGAAGAGACATCAGAGTTTGATAAAGAAAACATTGATTTAATGGACGTTTCGCCTAAAATGGTATTCTCTGTTGCTACTTCAATGATTCCTTTCCTTGAAAATGATGATGCTAACCGTGCACTTATGGGATCGAACATGCAGCGTCAGGCGGTTCCGCTTCTTACTACTGAAGCGCCAATTGTAGGTACAGGTATGGAAGTTAAAGCAGCTGTTGATTCAGGTGTTTGTGTGGTAGCAAAAAGAGATGGTTCAGTAGAAAAAGTTACATCTGACGAGGTTGTTTTAAGATATGAAGATGGAACAAGAGAATCATACAAATTGATCAAATTTTCAAGAAGTAATCAAAGTAACTGTTATAATCAAAACCCTATTGTTGATAAGGGAGAAAAGGTTATAAAAGGACAGGTAATAGCAGATGGTGCTTCTACAGATAATGGTGAAATAGCTCTTGGTAAAAATCCACTTATTGGATTTATGACCTGGGAAGGCTATAACTATGAAGATGCTGTTCTATTAAGTGAAAGATTAGTTCAGGAAGATGTTTATACATCTATACATATAGAAGAATACGAAGCAGAAGCTCGTGATACAAAACTTGGACCAGAAGAAATAACAAGAGATGTTCCAGGTGTTGGTGATGATGCCCTTAAAGATCTTGATGAAAGAGGAATTATCAGAATAGGAGCGGAAGTTCGTGCAGGAGATATTCTAGTTGGAAAAGTTACACCAAAAGGTGAAACTGAATTAACAGCTGAAGAAAGACTGCTTAGAGCTATCTTTGGTGAAAAAGCAAGAGAAGTAAGAGATACTTCACTTAAAGTACCTCATGGAGAGTATGGTATTGTAGTAGATGCCAAAGTGTTTACAAGAGAAAACGGAGATGAATTATCACCAGGTGTTAATCAGACCGTTAGAATATATATTGCTCAAAAGAGAAAAATATCAGTTGGAGATAAAATGGCTGGTCGTCATGGTAATAAGGGTGTTGTTTCCCGTATATTACCAGTAGAAGATATGCCGTTCCTACCAAACGGTAGACCTCTTGATATAGTACTTAATCCATTAGGGGTTCCATCTCGTATGAACATTGGACAGGTACTTGAAATTCACCTTTCACTTGCAGCTAAGGCGCTAGGCTTTAAGATTGCAACACCTGTTTTTGATGGTGCAGATGAGTTTGACATTATGGATACACTTGATCTGGCAAACGATTATGTTAATACAGATTGGGATGAATTCCAGAAAAAATATCAGGATATTATTGAGCCAAATATCATGAAATATCTTGAAGAAAATATAGAACATAAAAAAGAATGGCAGGGTGTACCAATCTCAAGAGATGGTAAAGTTGAACTTAGAGATGGTAGAACTGGAGAATATTTTGATAGCCGTGTAACTATTGGTCATATGCATTACCTTAAGTTACATCACCTTGTTGATGATAAGATACATGCTCGTTCAACAGGTCCTTATTCACTTGTAACTCAGCAGCCGCTTGGTGGTAAAGCTCAGTTCGGTGGACAGAGATTTGGGGAGATGGAAGTTTGGGCTCTTGAGGCCTATGGAGCTTCTTATACACTACAGGAAATTCTTACAGTTAAATCTGATGATGTTGTTGGTCGTGTTAAAACATACGAAGCAATTATCAAAGGAGAAAACATTCCTGAAGCGGGCATACCTGAATCATTCAAAGTTTTACTTAAAGAGCTTCAATCACTTGCTTTAGATGTTAAAGTTCTTAAAGATGATGAAACAGAGTTTAAAATACTCGAAAGTACTGAAGACATCAGTATGAATTCAATTATAAATGAAACCAACCTTTATCCTGATAAAGAAAACTATGCAGCAGCAGGTTTCCATGAACAGAGATTTGAAGGTGGCGAACTTGTAGACATCGAAGAGGAAGAAGACGAAGAAGTATTTAGCGAAGACATTGAAGATGATGACTATTCAGAAGAAGAATAGAAGGGAGCTTAAAAATGCAAGGAATGAACAAAGAGACATATCAGCCAATGACATTTGATAAGATAAGAATTGGTTTAGCTTCACCTGAAAAAATCAGAGAATGGTCAAGAGGAGAGGTTAAAAAACCTGAGACAATAAACTATAGAACATTAAAGCCAGAAAAAGACGGTTTATTCTGTGAAAGAATTTTCGGGCCAAGTAAGGACTGGGAATGTCATTGTGGAAAGTATAAAAAAATAAGATATAAAGATACTATTTGTGACAGATGTGGAGTTGAGATAACAAAAGCAAGCGTTCGTAGAGAACGTATGGGATGTATTGAACTTGCAGCGCCAGTTTCACATATATGGTACTTTAAAGGAATCCCTAGTAGAATGGGTCTGATTTTAGACTTATCTCCTAGAACCCTTGAAAAAGTCTTATATTTTGCTTCGTATATTGTATTAGATCCTGGTACAACAGATCTACAGTACAAACAAATACTTACTGAAAAAGAGTATGGTGAAGCATATAAAACATGGGGTGATAAATTCAGAGTTGGAATGGGCGCTGAGTCTGTTTATGAACTTCTTGAAAATATCGACCTAGAAAAAGAATCGGAAGAATTAAAAAATGGATTAAAAGATTCTACAGGACAAAAACGTGCGAGAATAATAAAAAGACTTGAAGTTGTAGAAGCATTTAAAAATTCAGGAAACGAACCAAAGTGGATGATCTTAAAAGTTATCCCTGTTATACCACCAGACTTAAGACCAATGGTACAGTTGGATGGTGGACGTTTTGCAACATCTGATTTAAATGATTTATATAGAAGAATTATAAATAGAAATAATCGTTTACAAAAACTTTTAGATCTTGGGGCTCCAGAAATCATTGTAAGAAATGAAAAAAGAATGCTTCAAGAAGCTGTAGATGCATTAATTGATAATGGTAGAAGGGGTCGTCCAGTAACTGGACCTGGTAATAGAGCATTAAAATCTCTATCAGACATGCTTAAAGGTAAGCAGGGGCGTTTCCGTCAGAACTTACTTGGAAAACGTGTTGACTACTCAGGTCGTTCAGTTATCGTAGTTGGACCAGAATTAAAAATTTACCAATGTGGTCTTCCAAAAGAGATGGCTATAGAATTGTTTAAGCCGTTTGTTATGAAAGAGCTTGTTGCCAATGGTACAGCACATAATATAAAAAATGCTAAGAAAATGGTAGAAAGACTTCAAAATGAAGTATGGGACGTATTAGAAGATGTTATCAAAGAGCATCCAGTTATGCTTAACCGTGCTCCTACACTTCATAGACTAGGTATTCAGGCGTTTGAACCAGTACTTGTTGAAGGTAAAGCTATAAAACTTCACCCATTAGTATGTACAGCTTATAACGCTGACTTTGATGGTGACCAGATGGCGGTTCATTTACCTCTTTCAGTTGAGGCACAGGCAGAATGTAGATTTTTACTTTTATCACCAAACAACTTATTGAAACCTTCAGATGGTGCGCCAGTTGCAGTTCCTTCACAGGATATGGTTCTTGGTATTTACTACCTGACTCAGGCTAGAGAAGGAGTGTTAGGTGAAGGGAAGATATTTAAAAGTATAAACGAAGCTATATTAGCATACGAAAACGGTGCTATAGATCTTCATGCCAGCATAAAAATAAAAACAACTAGAATAAAACCAGACGGTACAGAGCTTACAGGAGTTGTAGAGTCTACATTAGGAAGATTTATATTTAATGAAATTCTTCCGCAGGATTTAGGACTTCAGGAAAGAAATACAGATGAAGATTTCCTTAAATTAGAAGTTAACTTCCTAGTTGGTAAAAAACAATTAAAGAAAATACTTGAAAAAGTTATTAATACCCATGGTGCTACTAAAACAGCAGAAGTGCTTGATGATATTAAATCAATGGGTTACAAATATTCAACTAGAGCAGCTATGACAGTTTCTATTTCAGATATGACAGTACCTGAAGAGAAAAAAGAAATTCTTGCAAATGCTGAAGAAACAATTGAACAAATAGCTAAAAACTACAGAAGAGGTTTTATAACTGACGATGAAAGATACAATGAAGTTATAAAAACATGGAAAGAAGCCGATGAAATAATTGCTGATAAGCTGATGGAAACATTGGATAAATACAATAATATCAGTATGATGGCTGAGTCAGGAGCCCGTGGATCTGTAAACCAGATCAAACAGCTTGCTGGTATGCGTGGACTTATGGCGGATACGACTGGTAAAACTATCGAGCTTCCTATCAAGTCTAACTTCCGTGAAGGTCTTGACGTTTTGGAATACTTTATCTCAGCTCATGGAGCTAGAAAAGGACTTTCAGATACAGCCCTTAGAACAGCCGATTCAGGATATCTTACAAGACGTCTTGTAGATGTTTCACAGGATTTAATTATCAGAGAAGTTGACTGTTGTGAAGGAAAAGAAACTCCGTTTATGGAAATTAAAGCCTTTACAGATGGAAATGAAGTTATAGAAAGCCTTGAAGAAAGAATTACAGGAAGATATTCATCAGATACTATTACAGATCCAGCTTCAGGTGAAGTGATTGTACAGGCTAATCATATGATTACACCAAACAGAGCGGCTAAGATTGTAGCAACAGGTGTTGATTCTGTAAAAATACGTACAATACTTACTTGTAAATCAAAAGTTGGTGTTTGTGCAAAATGTTATGGAGCAAATATGGCTACAGGACAGGCAGTGCAGGTTGGTGAAGCTGTTGGTATTATAGCGGCTCAGTCAATCGGAGAGCCAGGAACACAGCTTACTATGCGTACTTTCCATACTGGTGGTGTTGCTGGAGACGATATTACACAAGGTCTTCCTAGGGTTGAGGAACTTTTCGAAGCTAGAAAACCTAAAGGACTTGCAATTATTGCTGAGTTCGGTGGAAAAGCTGAAATTAGGGATACAAAGAAAAAACGAGAAATCATCATTACAGAACCAGAAACAGGAAATACTAAAGCTTATCTTATTCCTTATGGATCAAGAATCAAGATTCAGGATGGAGCAGTTCTTGAAGCTGGTGATGAACTTACAGAAGGTAGTGTTAATCCTCATGACATCCTTAAGATTAAAGGTGTTAGAGCAGTACAAGATTACATGATTCAGGAAGTTCAAAGAGTTTATAGACTACAAGGTGTTGAAATAAATGATAAGCATATAGAAGTAATAGTTAGACAGATGCTTAAGAAAATCAAAATTGAAACTAATGGAGATACAGAATTCTTACCAGGTGCTTCAGTAGATGTTCTTGATTTCAATGAAATCAATGAAAATCTTGAGGCTGAAGGTAAGGAGCCAGCAGAAGGAAAACAGGTAATGCTTGGTATTACAAAAGCATCACTTGCAACAAACTCATTCCTTTCAGCAGCTTCATTCCAGGAAACAACAAAAGTTCTAACAGAAGCAGCTATTAATGGAAAAGTTGATCCACTTATTGGACTTAAAGAAAATGTTATCATTGGTAAACTTATACCAGCTGGAACAGGTATGAAGAGATATCGTTCAGTTAAACTTGACAGTGATGAAAATGATGGATTTTTGGTTATTGATGAAGATGCAGATTTTGACGATATGTTAGAGATTGATGAGGATATTGTAGATGGTATGTCATCAGGTGAAGAAGTAGAAGTTTAAATAAAAATATATGCGCGGTCTTTTATTAGGCCGCGTATTTTTTGAGGTTAATGATGAGAAGATTTCTAGTTGGTATTTGTCAAATTAATATAGTGTTTAATGATTATAGCAAAAACATGAAAAAGGTTATTAGGTTTATTGAGAAAGCCAAAAGGCAGGGCTGTAGGCTTGTTCTTTTTCCTGAATTGACACTTGAAGGAATTTCTATGAAAAAAAAACCTTAGAACGTTAGAAAACGGTCAATTAGACAGTAAAAATTTTTTTGAAAAAATTGCAATAGAAAAAGAAATTGCTATAGGTTTTGGATGGTCTGAAAATATTGGAGACAAACAAAAAAATCATTATACAATCATTGAAAAAAGTGGCGAAATTATTTATGATTATATAAAAATTCATCCATTTAGACATACCACTAAAAACAGTAAATATATTGCGGGTAATGATCTGTTTTACTGTGAAATAGATGGTTTTAATATAGGTGGTGTTATTTGTTATGATTTATATTTTCCAGAAATCTTCAGTAAAATGGCTAAATGTGTAGATTTTATTTTTGTTCCTGCTCTTTGGCCATTATCTAGAAAAGCGATTTGGAATACACTTATAAAAGCAAGAGCAATTGAAAATAAATTAACAGTTGCAGGTATAAATGCTGTAGGTGAAATAGATGGTGTCAAGTTTGCTGGTGATTCCATGTTTGTGGATTTTAAAGGGGAAGCTTGTAGTAAAACATATAAAAAAGAAAAGCTAATAGTTCAGAATCTTTATAAATTGAAAATGAACAAAAACGATAGGCATAATCATACCCTTGATAAAAGGGAGGATTTATATAAAGATTTAGAAGTAATTAAATGGAAAGCTTAATATATTTAGAATTGACTTTTTGAAAAACTGTTAATAATTAAAGGGGGAAGAAATGAAGAAAAACTTAAGTTTGTTATTAGTGATGATTTTTATGAGTATTACATATATAAGTGGGTGTGATTCCGATCAAGAAGTTGAAGGGTTTATAAAGATAGAGGGGTTAGAGTATGATTATAGCATGGAAATTGACTATGCTGAAAATTTTACAGTAGATTATTATAAAGGTGGCTATGCGCTAATATCTATTTGTGACAATACTAAATACTTAGTATGTCCAGAAAATCTTGAAATACCTACAGGCTTAGAGGGTATAACAATTATTAAACAACCCGTAGAAAACCTATATCTTGTAAGTAGTGCTGTTATGTCATTGTTTGTAGAGTTGGATGTTTTAGACGAAATGAAATTTACGGGTACAAAAGCAGATGACTGGTATATAGATGAAGCTAGAGAAGCAGTTGAATCGGGCGAGCTTATATTTGCAGGAAAATACTCTCAGCCAGATTATGAACTAATTCTTTCTAATAATTGTAATTTAGCTATTGAAAATACAATGATTGAACATACACCAGAAGTGAAAGAGAAACTACAAGAGTTGGGAATTAATGTAATGGTTGAACAGTCAAGTTATGAGTCACATCCATTAGGTAGAACAGAGTGGATAAAGTTATTTTCAGTTCTATATGATTTAGAGGAAGAAGCAGAAGAATATTTTGACATCCAAAAAGAAAGTATGGAGAAATTATATGAACTAGAAAGTACTAATCAAACTGTAGCTTTTTTCTATGTGAATACTACTGGTAGTATTGTTGCAAGAGCATCAAATGATTATGTGCCCAAAATGATTGATATAGCGGGCGGAAGATATATTTATGAAAATCTAGGAGATGAAAACTCTCTAAGATCTACAGTTACTATTGGAATGGAAGAGTTTTATGCTACTGCTTTAGATGCAGATATATTAATATATAATGGTACTATAGATAAAAGTGTAGGTAGCATAGATGAATTGATTGAAAAAGATAGTCTGTTTTCGGAGTTCAAAGCTGTCCAAAATGGAAATGTATGGGGAACTACTGAAAACTTATATCAATCATCAAATGAAGTTGCGCCAATAACAGAAGAATTGAATATAATACTAAATTCTGATAATCCAGAAAGTTTAGAGTTAGAATTTTTTTACATATTAAAATAAATCAATGACAACTACCGCCACATGGTTTTTTAAGTTCGGAAAGGTCTAATTTCATATGTAAACCATCATTATCACTTGAGATGCTTTTAAATTCGTATTTTTTGAAAAAAGATACGGTTTCAGGAGTAGCTGTTAATTCTACATGTTTTGCACCAGCTAATAAAGCTTTGTCGGCAAGTAGTCTTAAAGTGAATTCTCCATAACCTTTGTTTTGATATTCTTTTAAAACTGAAATATTTTCTATGCTAAATATTTGTGTATCGTATATAATTGTTCCGGCAGCTACAGCCTCTTCTTCCTCATATACTAAGACATTCATAGCCATAGGATTTATATCTGTAATATTTGTATTCATAACAGTGTTTCTTATATTAATAACTTGTGATAGGTCATCGTTTGCACTTAAGTATTTTCCGCGAATCATATGTGCCTCCTTGAGTTTGATATTTTTCATATTATCACAAAAATCTCTTGAATGCTACTAATATAAAATAGATAATTGCTTGACATACAATTCTCACTGATATATAATTATAAGGCTTGCACAAAAAGCACTTGTTTTTGTGTGCAAAAAAAATAGTACAGGAGGTGAAAATGCATGCCGACATTTAACCAGTTAGTAAGAAAGGGAAGACAGACATCTGAAAAGAAATCTACTGCACCAGCACTTGGTAAGAGCTTTAACTCATTAAGAAAAAAGACATCAAATACAAGCTCACCGCAGAAGAGAGGTGTTTGTACTGCTGTTAAAACAGCTACACCTAAGAAACCTAACTCAGCTTTAAGAAAAATAGCAAGAGTTCGTCTTTCTAACGGAATTGAAGTAACAGGATATATTCCAGGCGAAGGTCATAACCTTCAGGAACATAGTGTTGTTCTTATCCGTGGAGGAAGAGTAAAAGACTTACCAGGTACAAGATACCATATCGTAAGAGGAACACTTGATACTGCAGGAGTTGCTAATAGACGTCAGGCTCGTTCAAAATACGGAGCTAAGAAGCCTAAAGCAGCAAAGTAAAAGCTGGAAGTTAAATTGGTTCACAGTTTGAATAAGAAGAAATGCTCGGAATTATGAAATATTACCCTAATATAGGTTGAATATAAATATCTACCGTGCATGGACACAACAAATGTGAGTACCGATGATTTAATTGTGCGAAAAAGTTAGAAAATATTTTAATGTTTTCAACGAGTTTCGCGTTAACGAGGCGAATATTAGCCGAGTTCAAAAATGATTAAGGAGGGAAGTAACGTGCCACGTAAAGGACATACCCAAAAAAGAGATGTATTAGCGGATCCATTATACAATGATAAAGTGGTTACAAAGCTTGTTAATAACATTATGTTAGATGGCAAGAAAGGTGTAGCTCAGAAAATTGTTTATGGTGCATTCGAAAAAATTGCTGAAAAATCCGGAAAACCTGCTTTAGAAGTATTCGAAGAGGCTATGAATAACATAATGCCTGCTTTGGAAGTTAAAGCAAGACGTATCGGTGGAGCAACATACCAGGTTCCAATCGAAGTTAGACCTGAAAGACGTCAGGCGTTAGCACTTCGTTGGCTTACATTGTATTCTCGTAAAAGAGGAGAAAAAACAATGGAAGATAGACTTGCAAATGAATTATTAGATGCAGCAGCGAACACTGGAGCATCAGTTAAGAAAAAAGAAGACATGCACAAAATGGCAGATGCAAACAAAGCATTTGCTCATTACAGATTCTAATAGAATCCAATATTGTTAGGAGGAATAACTTTGGCTGGAAGACAATATCCACTGGAGAGAACCAGGAACATTGGTATTATGGCTCATATAGATGCTGGTAAAACCACACTAACAGAGCGTATACTATATTATACCGGTGTTAATTATAAAATAGGTGATACTCATGAAGGAACTGCTACAATGGACTGGATGGAGCAGGAACAAGAAAGAGGAATCACAATTACTTCCGCAGCTACAACTTGTCATTGGACACCACGTAGGGAAAACAAACCTTACGCAGGTGCCGAAGAGCATCGTATTAACATTATCGATACTCCAGGACACGTTGACTTTACGGTTGAAGTTGAGCGTTCACTACGTGTACTTGACGGCGCAGTAGGTGTATTCTGTGCTAAAGGCGGAGTTGAGCCTCAGTCAGAAAACGTATGGAGACAGGCGGATAAATATCAAGTACCTCGTATGGCATTTATTAATAAAATGGATATACTTGGTGCAGATTTCTACAATGCAGTAGATATGATTAAAACAAGATTAGGTAAGAATGCAGTTCCTCTTCAGTTACCAATTGGTAAGGAAGACGATTTCGTAGGAATCATTGATTTATTCGAAATGCAAGCTTACATATATCATGATGAAAAAGGTGAAAATATTACTATTGAACCTATTCCAGAAGATATGAAAGATGAAGCTGATCTTTACAGAACAGAATTAGTAGAAAAAATCTGCGAAACTGATGATGATTTAATGATGCTTTATCTTGAAGGTGAAGAACCTTCAGAAGCAGACCTTAAGGCTGCTTTAAGAAAAGGAACTTGTGAATCTACTATAGTTCCAGTATGCTGTGGTACAGCATATAGAAATAAAGGTGTTCAAAAACTTCTTGATGCAGTTATTGAATTTTTACCATCTCCAACTGATATCCCTGCGATTGATGGTGTTGATGAAAGTGGAAATGATATAGTAAGACATGCATCAGATGAAGAACCTTTCTCAGCGTTAGCATTTAAAATCATGACTGACCCATTCGTTGGAAAGCTTGCATTCTTTAGAGTGTATTCAGGAACAATGAACTCAGGATCATATGTATTAAATGCAACAAAAAATAAAAAAGAACGTGCAGGACGTATCTTACAGATGCACGCTAATAAAAGAGAAGAACTTGATAAAGTATACGCTGGAGATATTGCAGCAGCAGTTGGATTTAAAATCACAACTACAGGTGATACTATCTGTGATGAAAAAAGCCCAGTTATACTTGAGTCAATGGAATTCCCTGAACCAGTTATTGAGGTTGCTATCGAACCTAAAACTAAAGCTAGTCAGGGTAAAATGGGTGAATCTTTAGCAAAACTTGCTGAAGAAGATCCAACATTTAGAGCTTATACAAACGAAGATACAGGACAGACTATCATAGCAGGTATGGGTGAACTTCACCTTGAAATTATCGTAGACAGACTTCTTCGTGAGTTTAAAGTAGAAGCAAACGTAGGTGCTCCACAGGTTTCATATAAAGAAACATTCACAAAAATGGTTGAAGTTGATTCTAAATATGCTAAACAGTCTGGTGGACGTGGACAATATGGACACTGTAAAGTTAGATTTGAGCCTATGGATGCAAATGCAGAAAAAGTATTTGAATTCTCTTCAGAAGTTACTGGTGGTGCTATTCCTAAAGAATACATTCCAGCAGTAGGAGCGGGTATCGAAGAAGCTGCTAAAGCAGGTATTCTTGCAGGATTCCCAGTTCTTGGTATTAAAGCTGTTGTTTATGACGGTTCTTACCATGAAGTCGATTCAAGTGAAATGGCATTCCACATTGCCGGATCTATGGCGTTTAAAGATGCTATGGGTAAAGGTGGAGCTGTACTGTTAGAACCTATTATGAGAGTTGAAGTTACAACACCAGAAGATTATATGGGTGATGTAATCGGAGACATCAATTCACGTCGTGGACGTATCGAAGGTATGGAAGATATCGGAGGCGGAAAAATGGTTAAAGGATTTGTTCCTTTATCTGAAATGTTTGGATATGCTACTGATCTTCGTTCAAGAACTCAGGGTCGTGGAAACTACTCAATGTTCTTTGACAAATACGAACAGGTACCTAAATCAGTACAAGAAAAGATTATTTCTAATAAAGCTTAGTTTATAGTATTTTAAAGCTATTTTAAGCTAAAATAACACTTGAAAAAGTGCATTATTTGAAATATAATCAAATATAGTAAATCAAAAATTAGCTCTTGACTTTGAATGTCATGAGTAGAAAAATAACCTAAAGAAAAGATATTGTAAGGAGGAATTACAAAAAATGGCTAAAGCTAAATTTGAGAGAAACAAACCGCATTGTAATATTGGAACTATTGGACACGTTGACCATGGTAAAACTACTTTAACAGCTGCTATCACAAAAACTCTTAATCAGAGATTAGGAACTGGTGAAGCTGTTGACTTTGAAAACATTGATAAAGCTCCAGAAGAAAGAGAAAGAGGTATTACTATCTCTACAGCTCACGTTGAGTATGAATCAAACGCTCGTCACTACGCTCACGTAGACTGTCCAGGACATGCTGACTACGTTAAAAACATGATCACTGGTGCTGCACAGATGGATGGTGCCATCCTTGTTGTTGCTGCTACTGATGGTGTTATGGCTCAGACTAAAGAACATATCCTACTTTCACGTCAGGTTGGTGTTCCTTACATCGTTGTATTCATGAACAAATGTGATATGGTTGATGATCCAGAATTACTTGAATTAGTAGAAATGGATATCAGAGACTTATTAAACGAATATGACTTCCCAGGTGATGATACACCAATCATCCAGGGTTCAGCTCTTAAAGCACTTGAAGATCCAACAAGTGAATGGGGAGATAAAATTGTTGAATTATTTGACGCTGTTGACTCATGGATTCCAGATCCACAGAGAGAAACAGACAAACCTTTCCTTATGCCAGTAGAAGACGTTTTCTCAATCTCAGGACGTGGAACTGTTGCTACAGGTAGAGTAGAACGTGGTGTTCTTAAAGTTTCTGACGAAGTTGAAATCGTTGGTATTAAAGAAGAAGTTAGAAAAGTTGTTGTAACTGGAATCGAAATGTTCAGAAAACTTCTTGATGACGCTCAGGCTGGAGATAACGTTGGATGTCTTCTTCGTGGTGTTGCAAGAGATGAAATCGAAAGAGGACAGGTTCTTTGTAAACCAGGTTCAATAACATGTCATACAAAATTTACAGCTCAGGTTTATGTATTAACAAAAGATGAAGGTGGACGTCATACTCCATTCTTCAACAACTACAGACCTCAGTTCTACTTCAGAACAACTGACGTTACAGGTGTTTGTAACTTACCAGCTGGTGTAGAAATGTGTATGCCTGGAGACAACGTAGAAATGACTATCGAACTTATTCACCCAATCGCTATGGAGCAGGGTCTTGGATTCGCTATCCGTGAAGGTGGACGTACAGTAGGTTCAGGTAAAGTTGCTAAAATCGTAGAGTAATCGCGAAAACTTTGAGTTAAGCGTACATAAGTAAAAATATGTCCCATGATTTGTGCTTGCACAAAATCATGGGACTTTTTTTGCGGAAGCGGGCATTTAACGAATGCCCGCGTGTTGGATGGCGATAGCCATACAACTGGACGCTTAAAGGGGAATAGTTATATGCGGCGCACCCTAAAGGGCACAAGCCTGCCGCGTGTTGGATGACGAAGTCAGATGCAAATGTCAATATAAAAATGTAGGATTTATACAAAATAAAATTGTATAAAAACCTACATTTTTATTTTGTATTTTAAGATGCATCTTCTGATAAATTTTCTACTTGATCTTTAAGTCTATATGATGGTCCATTTATATTTACAACTGAACAATGGTGAAGTAATCTATCTAATAAAGCATTTGTTAATACTGGCTCTTTAAATATATCAGCCCATTTTGAAAATGGACTATTTGTAGTTATTATTGTTGATGACTTTTCATATCTTTTGGATATTAAATTAAAAAATAAATTTGCTGAATCAGTATCCATTCGCTGGTATCCAAGTTCATCAATAATTAATAACTTATATCTACAAAACCATTTTATTCTTGCTTCAAGACGATTTTCTGATGCTGCTTTTTTTAATTGTGCTATTAAATCCTGAAATGTTATAAAGTATACACAATATCTTTTTTTAGCAGCTGCAATACCTATTGACACTGATAAATTGGTTTTTCCAACACCAGGCGTTCCACAAAATATTACATTTTCACTATTTTCTATAAATCTTAATGTTAAAAGATCCATTATTTTTGCCTTGTCAATTGATGGTTGAAATCCAAAATCAAAGTCTTTTATTTCTTTAAGAAATGGAAAGTTCGCTACTTTTACACAGCCAGTTACAGCTTGTTCTTTTTTAAATTTTATTTCCTGTTCACTTAACTCATAAAGTGCATCTAATGCTGTTTTTGATCCATCAGCTATCATATCAAGATAACTATTTATATTTTCCTTTATTTTATTTAATTGTAAGTCCTCTAAGTTATTTATTAGTGCATTATAATTGTTCATTCTTGATGATTTCCTCCTTAATTCTAAATGCAAGTTCATCTTCGCAGACTAAATCGGATTCTGTATATTTAGTTTCGCTTTCTGCCCACTGTTCTTTTATATCATTAATAAATTCTTCTATCTCTTTTTTATATTTTTTCTGTATTTTATAATAACCTTCATCTGTAAGAACGCACTCGCTTTCAGATACTGCCATAAAATCATTAACATAACAGTCAAAATCTATTGTTTTGCAAATATTGTTTTTCATGGAATATTTTATTTTTTCTATAAATGTATCGCTATTTTTTATATATGGAAGCACTTGATTCATTCCTTTAATAAACTCAAGTTTGTCTGATGCAGATAGATGTGAATAATTATTAATTATCCATCTGCCGCAACTGTTTTGATTTATATATGCAATAAGTGCATCCGCAGATTTTGTTGCTTCAATTGAAGATACATAAACCTTACGTAATTCTAGTAATGAGTCCATTACTTTTAAATTTTCTTGTATCCTTTCAGTCATATCAGTTTCCTTTACCTTTCCATTCATCAGTGTTTTATAGTGTTCTTTTTTATAATTAATCTTTTTTTCTGTTAATGGATGATAAGTGATTAGTTTTCCGTTATAATAGATATAAAGATTATTATTGAGTGTATCTACAGTTACTTCATCATTAATAAGCTTTGGATCTACAGAGTACTTGTTAGAGCCATACCTAATAAGAGCATCATTTGAGACTTTATATCTGTTTGGGGACAGATATTCTTCTCTGATTGTTTTGGTTGGCAATGCATCCAAGTACTCTTTTTCTTTATAAAATAATGCTGTTGGTGACATTCCTGTTTCATCGTTAACATTTATATTCATATCTGTATTTATCCTTTGCAATATACTTATAAGCTCATCTAAATCTTCAAATTCACCTTCATAAGGACGAATCCAATCAATTACCTTGTTTTTAGCTTCTACAGATCCTTTTGTTTGTGGAGCTCTTGCAGCACATAATCTAACTTTAAATCCAAAGTCTTTAGCAAGTTTTGTTATTCCTTGTGTTGGCTTTTTGGGTCTTACCTGTGTATTGGCAACAGTTGACATGTTGTCAAAAAGTATTTCTTTTGGCACACCTCCAAATGCTTCAAATCCATTAATTAATCCGCGATATACATCTTCAATTCTCTTTTGTATAGAAATCTCAAGGTAACTGTATCTTGAAAAACTTAAAGTAATATGAAAGACATTGATATTAAATATTTCACCACTGCTTGAAGCTATAGATATACCTTCTTTCCAATCTACCTGTGCCTGAACACCTGGAAGAGTTTCTACACGTGGATGTCCTAATGTTTTGCTTTTCGTCTTTAATTTATTATTTTTAACATAAGCTATAAAATTTGTATAACATCCAATAGATTCAACGCCATATTTCTTTACCATAAATTCATAAACACCTCTTATAGTCACTCTTTTTATATTAAGTTTATCTTCAATTTCATTTCTGTAATAGTCAAGTCGACTAGGTTTATTTCTTTTATCAGGTTTGCCTTTATAACCTTGATGATATTTTTTCACAGTCCTCCAGTCCATATCATATTTTCTTGCCAAAGCAGCATAATTAGGTTTAATTTCTAAACTGTCCATAATTGAAAGCTCTCCTCTTAAGTTGTTCGTCATATTGATTGCACCTCCAAGACAAGTGTATCAATATCAATATAAATACAAAATAAGAATGTAGGTTATACGACATTTTTATTTCGTATTTTTCCTACATTCCTATTATAAACTTTGCATCAGACAACTGGACTGCGGAGTGAAGAAATGTGCAAGCACAATTTCATGGCTGTATTTTATTGTACGGAAGCGGACATTTACTGAATGTCCGCGTGTTGGTCGACATATGTCGGCCAACTGGACGCTTAAAGGGGAATAGTTATATGCGGCGCACCCTAAAGGGCACAAGTCAGACAACTGAACTGCGATTTAAATTACACAATATTTCTGATTTACAACAATTATATATAAATGGTATATTAAATATACAGTTTTAGAATCAAAAAATAGTACTGGTAATTTAATAAAAAACCAACACAATAAGGAGAAACCAATTGGATAACAATGACTTTTTAGTTAGATTTAGATACTCGCTAGATTTAAAAGACACAGAAATGATTGAAATTTTTAAGCTTGGAAATATAAAGCTTAAAAGAGATGAACTACTTAAGATACTTGAAAGAGATGAAGAAAAAAGAACAAATTGCAATTACCATATGTTGGAATCATTTTTAAACGGTTTTATAATATATAAAAGAGGAGTTAAAGAAGATTCTGGGGCCCCAACAAAACCGATTTTCTTAATAAGTGATGTTTCAAATGTTAACAATATAATTTTGAAAAAATTAAAAATTGCATTAAGCTATTCAAGTGAGAATATGATAGAGATATTAAACCTAGCAGGAGTAAATATATCTAATGGCGAATTAAGCGCACTTTTTAGAAAAGAAGGTCATAGAAACTACAGAGTGTGTGGTGACAGTTATATTCGAAACTTTTTAAAAGGACTAGCAATAAAATATCGAAAAGATTAAGTTTAAATTACCCCAGATGAAGTGAATTTCGTCTGGGGATTTTTATTTAAAGTGAAAATAATAATATAAAAACTATTTGTTAACATTCTATTGTTAATTTATTAACAATTTATATTGAAATTTATAGCTCCGTCATGTTAAACTAAAAAAAGAGAGTTTAATAGGAGGAAATTTTATGACTATGGAGTGTAAAAAAGAAGTGCAATTCGATGAACTAAAAAAGTTCATTGACGAAGTTTCAGACAAAAAAGGAACTTTAATTGGGGTATTGCATAAAGCACAGCATCTTTATGGATACCTTTCTGATGAATTAATATTTTTTATTTCAAAAGAACTTAATGTTCCAACATCAAAAATTTTTGGCGTAATCAGTTTTTATTCTTTTTTTACAACTAAGCCAAGAGGCGAAAATGTTGTAAGTATATGTTTAGGAACTGCATGTTTTGTCAGAGGGGCGGAGGTTATTCTAAAAGAATTTGAAAGAGAACTTAAGATAAGTGTTGGGGAAACAACACAGGACAATAAGTTTACTTTATCAGCTCTTCGTTGTATTGGGGCCTGTGGTCTTGCACCTGTTGTTATGATTAATGATAGAGTGTATGGTCGCGTTACGCCAGATCAGGTAGTGAAAATTTTATCGGATTATATGGAGGAGGGCAAAAATGAATAAAGTAAAATCATTAGACGAACTTAAAAAAATTCGTGACGAAGCAAAAGGAAGAATTGATTTGCGCTCTGTTGCAGAAAATGAGGACAGGGTAATTATCAGAGTTGGTATGGCAACATGTGGTATTGCAAGTGGTGCAAGAGAAACTATGTCTGCTATCAGCGAAGAAGTTGAAAAACAAAACTTAAAAAATGTTTCTGTTATAAATACTGGTTGCATGGGATATTGTGCTGATGAGCCGATTGTAGAAGTTATTACAAAAGATATGCCTTCAGTTTTATATGGACATGTAGATGCAAAAAGAGCTAGAGAAATTGTAACAGAACATGTAATTAATGGGCGCCTTATTCAGAATGCAATTATATCAAAATCGTTTGAAAAAATAGATTAGGAGGAAGTAGATATATGAGTAAATATAGAATGCATCTTCTCATATGTGGGGGTACTGGCTGTGCTTCCTCAAAAAGTCTTGAGCTAGTTGAAAGTATCAATAAAAGCCTTGAAAAACATGGCTTGAAAGAAGAGGTTGAAGCTGTTATTACCGGATGTTTTGGTTTTTGTGAGAAGGGGCCAATTTTAAAAGTTTATCCAGATAATGTTTTTTACACAACAGTACAGCCTGAGGATGCTGAAGAAATCGTTACGGAACATGTTATTAAGGGACGAAGGATTGAAAGACTTCTTTATGAAGAACCCCACCTTCAAATAAAACTTAAAGGACAAAAAGATTTAAGTTTTTATAAAAAGCAGATTCGAATAGCATTGAGGAACTGTGGTTTTATTAATCCAGAAGATATAAATGAATATCTAGCAGCTGATGGTTATCAAGCACTTGGAAACTGTATAGTGGATATGAAACCAGAAGAAGTTATAGATTTATTAGTTAGTTCAGGGTTAAGAGGCCGCGGTGGTGGTGGTTTCCCTACTGGACTTAAATGGAAATTTGCTAGTGAGAGTGAAGCAGATGAAAAATATATAATATGTAATGCGGATGAAGGAGATCCAGGTGCCTTTATGGATAGGGCTATTCTGGAAGGAGACCCTCACTCGGTACTTGAAGCAATGGCTATTGCTGGATATGCAATAGGAGCTTCATTTGGTTATATTTATATTAGAGCTGAATATCCTTTAGCAATTGAAAGACTTGAAATCGCTATTAAACAGGCTAGAGAGTTAGGACTTTTAGGAGACGACATACTTGGTTCAGGCTTCAACTTTGATATTGAAATTCGTTACGGAGCAGGTGCTTTTGTGTGTGGTGAAGAAACAGCACTTATAAATTCTATTGAAGGAGAAAGAGGTGAGCCAAGTACAAAACCACCATTTCCTTCTGAAATGGGAGTATGGGATAAACCTACATGTGTAAATAATGTAGAAACCCTTGCTAATATACCACCAATATTTTTACGCGGTCCTGAATGGTTCAGAAGTATTGGAACTGAAAAATCACCAGGGACAAAAGTTTTTGCACTTGCAGGTAAAGTAAATAATGTTGGTCTTGTAGAAGTTCCAATGGGTATAACTCTTAGAGAAGTTATTTTTGATATCGGTGGAGGTATTAAAAATGACAGAAAATTTAAAGCAGTGCAGACTGGTGGACCTTCAGGAGGTTGTATAACTGTAGAAAATCTTGATACACCAATAGATTATGAGTCTCTAAGTAATATAGGATCCATGATGGGTTCTGGTGGTATGATAGTTATGGACGAAGATAACTGTATGGTGGACATTGCAAAATTCTATCTTGAATTTACAGTTGACGAGTCCTGTGGTAAATGTACACCTTGTAGGGTTGGAAATAAACGTCTCTTAGAAATATTAAAGAAGATTGCAGCAGGAAAAGGCACAGAGGAAGATATTGAGGATTTAGCTAAACTTGGAGAAACAATAAAAGATACTTCTCTATGTGGTTTGGGCCAAACAGCGCCAAACCCTGTCTTAAGTACCTTAAAATATTTTAAAGACGAATACCTTGCACATATTAATGACAAGAAATGTCCAGCGGGTGTTTGCAATGAATTACTTGTTTATACTATATTGCCGAATAAATGTATTGGATGTACAGCATGTGCAAAAGCATGCCCTGTTAACTGCATTTTAGGTGAGCCAAAGAAAGTACATGAGATTGATCAAAAAAGATGTATAAAATGTGGTTCATGTTACAATGCTTGTAAATTCAGTGCGGTTGATAAAAAATAGGAAAGGGGGCAAATATATGTATACAATAACAATAAACGAACAAAAAATCGATGTTGAAAAAGGTTGTACTATTTTAGAAGCAGCCCAAAAATTAAATATAAGAATTCCAACACTTTGTCATATGGATTTGCATAACTTAAAAATGGTGAATCAGGCAGCAACATGCCGTGTTTGTGTGGTTGAAGTGGAAGGAAGAAAAAACCTGGCCCCTGCCTGTGCAACCCCTGTTACTGATGGAATGGTTGTTGTTACAAACAATATCAGGTGTATAAACGCTAGAAGAACAATTGTAGAACTTCTATTGTCAAATCATCCAAAAGATTGTCTTGTATGTGAAAAAAATCTGGATTGTGAACTTCAGGCTTTGGCAGCAGAATTAAACATAAGAGAAATAAAATATAAAGGTGAGAGAACAAAAAGTGAAAAAGATACATCAAGTTTTTCAATTGTCAGAAACATGGAGAAATGTATACTATGTAGAAGATGTGAAACAATGTGTAGTGAGGTTCAGACTGTAAATGTTCTTTCAGCGATTAACCGTGGTTTTCAAACGGTAATGGCTCCTTCGATGAATCTTCCGATGATAGATACTGCATGTACTTTCTGTGGACAGTGTGTTGCAGTATGTCCGACAGGTGCTCTTACTGAGGTTAATAATATCTCAAAAGTTTGGGGTGCAATAAATGATAAAAACAAATATGTGGTTGTTCAGACTGCACCAGCTGTTAGAGTTGCTCTTGGTGAAGAGTTTGGTGCTGAGCCAGGAACGACTGTAACTTATAAAATGGCGGAAGGTCTTAGAAAGTTAGGTTTTGATAAAGTATTTGATACAGATTTTGCAGCAGACTTAACTATCATGGAAGAAGCATCTGAATTTGTACACAGATTAAATCATGGAGGAAAACTCCCGATATTAACTAGTTGTTGTCCTGGTTGGGTTAAATTTTTTGAGCACCAGTTTCCAGATATGCTAGATATTCCATCAACAAGTAAGTCTCCACATGAGATGTTTGGAGCGATAACAAAAACATATTATGCGAATTTAATTGGAGTTGATCCCAAAGATATATATGTGGTTTCGGTAATGCCTTGTCTTGCGAAAAAATATGAGGCTGCAAGACCAGAACTTTCAAATGAAGGTTTGCAAGATGTTGATATAGTAATTACTACAAGAGAACTTGCACAAATGATGAAAGAGGCAAATATCGATCTTATGAAGTTAGAAGGCGAAGACTTTGATAAGCCATTAGGTGAGTCTACTGGAGCCAGTGTTATTTTTGGAGCTACTGGAGGAGTTATTGAAGCTGCCCTTAGAACGGCATATGAATGGCTTACAGAGGAGACTCTTGAAAAAGTTGACTTTCACGGGCTAAGAGGCTTTGATGGAATAAAAGAGGCTTCAGTAATGATTAAAGGAACTGAAGTTAAAATAGCTGTAGCAAGTGGTCTTGGAAATGCAAGAAAACTTCTTGAAGAAATACAGGCTGGAAAAACAAGCTATCATGCTATTGAAATCATGGCGTGTCGAGGAGGATGTATAGGTGGTGGAGGTCAACCATATCACCATGGTAATGTTGATATACTTAAAAAACGTATGGAAGGACTTTATAGTGAGGACGAGAGTAAGGTTATTAGAAAATCACATGAAAATCCATATATAATTGACCTATATGAAAAGTTCCTTGGTGAACCTTATGGTGAAAAATCCCATGAATTGCTACACACACACTATATTCCAAGAAAGAAAATGTAATCTTAATAGTTAGATATTATAGGTTTAGCAAATAAAACATTCCGATGGAGTGTTTTATTTGTTTTGATATATTTGTACTATAGCATTGACTTCTAATAGAGAAGTCATTTATGATTATTAAATACCAATACAATCAAGAGGTAAATATATGGAAATAATGAAATGTATCATTTCAGATTATTATAGTAATATTAGGACTAATAGCAGTAGGATTTTATATGGTCGCTAGGAAACTTGTTCCTCAGGGACTTATAAGAATGCTTAATTCATTAGCTACTGAAGTAGCTTTACCATTTTTTATCTTTATAGTTTTCATGAAAAATTTTGATGTTACCACAAATAAAGGCTGGTGGCAGATGCCTTTATGGTGGTTGCTATTTACAGCACTTGAAATTTTTATAGTTTTATTATTCTGTCGAATCTTTAAAAAATCTGTGAGAGTGGAATCATCTCTTGCACTTTTTTTAAACAATCCACACTTTATTCCGATTTCAGTAATAATAGGTTATTATGGTATTACATCCCACCACCTTGCAAACCTATTCTTGTTTACAATTTTTTCTATTCCACTTTACTTTAATGTTTACAAGCTTTTTTTTAAAAAAAGTAAGCATCTCTTTTCAGTTGAATTTAAACCAATGGAGCCCTCAAAAACCGAAGGGAAAGATATAGTACAAAAAAGTAAAATTGATTGGAAAAAAATAAATAATCCAGTTATAAAAGCAACAGTCATTGGTTTGATAATAAAATTATTTAACCTAGATGATTATATACCACAAGTGATAATATCTGTATCAGAGCAGATTGGAAACATGACCTTCCCTCTACTTATGTTGATTGTTGGTGGAACTTTATTTCGTGATATTAAAAAAGCAGGAAAGATTTATATTGGGCATATTTTAAGGTTTGCTTTGGTTAAAAATATAGTTGTTCCAGCTCTGATGATTTTTTTACTGTATGTGTTTAAACCACCGTTTCCAGTGGCACTTTTACTTGCTTTGCAAGCAGCTTCTCCACCAATAAGTACAGTGCCAGAACTTACCAGACGTATGAATGGTAATGTGAATGTTGCAAATCAACTTGTGGTCTCCAGTTTTTTTATATCAATAGTTGTAATTCCTTTGATGTTTTATTTTTTGAATATGATTTATAATTAGAGAGGTAAAAAAATATTTAATAATTATCGGGATAGGACATACATTTTTAATAGAAACCATAATGAAATATACGGAATAAAAATAGTGAAATATGCGGAATAAAAATAGTGAAATATGCGGAATAAAAATAGTGAAATATGCGGAATTAGATTGACAAGTCTGATATATAAGATGTATAATTAACCTTTATAGGAGGGGATTATATATGCTTACACCAGAGGGGTACAAACCTAGATTAATTGAAAAAAAATTTGATGAGTACATGAAAACGTTTGGAGCAGTATGTATTGAGGGACCTAAATATTGTGGTAAGACATGGACTGCTAGGAGTAGATCTGAAAGTGCTGCATTTATAGGAAATCCAGAAAAAAACTTTCAAACTCGAACGATGGCTCAAATGAGTCCAGATTTAGTATTAAAAGGAGATATACCAAGATTAATAGATGAATGGCAGGAAGTTCCACCACTTTGGGACGCAATAAGATTTGAAGTTGACAAAGACATTAGGAAAGGTAAGTTTATTCTAACCGGATCAGCTACACCAAATCATAAAGGTATAATGCATAGCGGAACAGCAAGAATAAGTAAAGTTCAAATGGGTACTATGTCCTTATATGAAACTGGGGATTCAACAGGAGATATATCTTTAAAAGATTTATTTGAAGGTAAAATAGAAAACATAATAACAGGAGATGTTTCTTTAGAAAAGTTAATTTACTATGCTGTAAGAGGAGGTTGGCCAGGAAATCTTTCTACACCTGAGAAAACATGTGGAAGATTGGCAAGTGAATACCTTAAGTCTGTAGTTGATGATGATATGTTTAGTTTGGATGGTATTAAAAGAGATTCGCGAAAGGTATGGTCACTTTTACATTCTTTAGGAAGAAATGAAAGTACATTAGCTAATAATAGTACACTTAGGAAGGATATGGGGGCAAAGGATGAAATTGAAGTGGATAGAGATACAATTTCTGAGTATTTAGATATTTTTAACCGTTTGTTTATTTTGGATGATCAGCCAGCATATAGCACAAATCTTAGATCCTCAAGAAGAATATTAAAATCTGCAAAAAGACATTTTGTTGATCCGTCATTGGCAGTAGCAGCAATAGGAGCAACTAGTAAAATGCTATATAATGATTTAAATACTTTTGGTTTTATATTTGAAAGTTTATGTGAACATGATTTAAAAATATATGCTAAATATAATGATGCTAATTTATTTCATTTTCGAGATGAAAAAGGAAATGAAGTAGATGCGATTGTTGAATTCCCTGATGGAACATACGGAGCATTTGAAATAAAACTTGGAGCAAATCAAGTGGATTTGGCAGCTGCTGAATTATTAAAATTTAAAAATATTATGGAAAAAGAAGGAGATAAATCACCTAAAATACTGTGCGTTATATGTGGAATGACAAATATGGCCTACGTTAGAAAAGATGGAGTAGTAGTTGTTCCGATTACAGCTCTTAAACCGTGATTTAAGATAAAATCTTTAAATCACCAGTATTATAGGGTTTTAAAACGATTTTATAAGAACTAATGGATAATAAACTAAAAGATGAGAAAGTCCATAAATTGCTATGGGAATTAAGTATTCCAGCAATTTTAGGTATGTTAAGCAGTGCGATATTTAATGTCGTAGATAGAATTTTTCTTGGAAGAATAGATTCACTTGCACTAACAGGCGTTGGAATTACGATGCCTGTTCAAATTTTTCAAATGTCACTTGTGCTACTTATTGGTGTAGGTTCGTCGGTGCTTATTTCAATTAAATTAGGTGCAAATAAAAAAGATGAAGCAGAGGATATATTATTTTTAGCACTTAAATATATTATAATTGGGCTCGGGTTGTTTGCAATTATTTTCATGGTTTTTCTTGACCCAATAATGAATCTTCTTTCTGTTTCAAATGAAGTAATGCCATATGCAAAAACTTATATTGTAATAATTATTATAGGTGGAGTATTTGGTATCCCAGGATACTGCATAAACAACTCCCTCAGAGCTATAGGAAAAGCAAAAGTGTCTATGAAAATTATTATGATTACTTCTATAGTAAACTTCATACTTGATCCTTTGTTCATTTTTGTTTTTGGATGGGGGATTGCAGGAGCTGCAATTGCAACAGTATTATCCCAGATGATCTTTACAACAATAGTGCTGTGGAAATTTGTAAATGAAAAAGATTTTTTAATAAACTTAAAGATTAGAAAAGTAGTTCATGAATTTTCTCTTCTTTTACAAATTTTTAAGAACGGCTCACCTTCATTTTTTGTACAGGTATTGGCCACTTTTGTAAATATATTTATTAACTACAGCTTTACACATTATGGAAATGATATAGATATTGCTTCGGTAACAATAATGGCAACAATTTTTACCTTTTACCATATGATGATAAATGGTTTTGTACAAGGAAATCAGCCAATTAGCGGATATAACTGGGGTGCCAAAAGATATGATAGAGTCTTAGCTTCATTAAAATATTCTTTATTTTATGCTTTTTTAATTTCAGTTGTTTTATTTACTTTAATAATGACATACCCTAAAATTTTGGTACAGCTATTTACAAACGATCCAGTGTTAATACAAAACACTTCAACAAATATTAAGTTATATTTAAGCATGATTATTTTTATCGGACTTCAAAGTGTTAGCGCAAGATTCTTTCAAGCAATTGGTAAGACAAAAACAACAAGCGTACTTTTATTCTTAAGATATGGAGTAATTGTTGTTCCTTGTGTTCTTATATTAGCCCCAAGAATGGGAGTTACAGGTATTTATCTGAGTAATGCTATTTCAGATTTCATAGCATCTTTCATAGCTATTATTTTTATAACAGTTGAGATAAGAAGGATAAAAAGACTAGTGGAAAATGAGCAGATGGTTATTAAATCATAATGAGATGTGGTAATATATTTAGATAGATTATAGGAGATGATTTCGAACGAATCTGCTGATCTTATTAAGGGGTAAGTCCAGGATACCATTCTGTGAAAGAACATGAAAATGAGATTAATGCGTTTACCTTACAGGAAGACCTTGCCAAAAGAAAAAAGCGTATTATCCATATAGAGAAAATATTTAATTAGCGCAATATAAGAATATTAAGGTACAAATTAAATAAGTAATTTGGGATAAGTCAGTCAATGAATTAACATAGGCCGACTTTTTTTGATTCAATAAAATAGTTATTGACATATGCCCGTAATGGAGTATACTAAAAATAGTTATTGACATATGCACAAAAAGCAAAGGAGGTATAAAATTATGCCAAGAGGAGACGGAACAGGGCCAATGGGATCGGAACCGATGGGGCCCAAAAGTGGAAACAGAACAGGAGGAGGTTTGGGAAGAATGGTGAGAAACGCTAGCGTAGGGGTTGGTGGATATTGTGTATGCCCCAATTGTGGAACTAAAGTAAAACATGAAAGAGCGGTTCCGTGTGCTAGTATTAAGTGTCCAAATTGTGGAACAATAATGACACGTGAATAATATTAATGGTTTGGAAAATGGCCAGGAGGTGTAATTAAGCAAAGTGGAAAAAACAAAATATATCTATGGTCCAGTGCCATCACGTAGAATGGGAACTTCTTTGGGAGTCAGTCCGATACCTAAAAAGACTTGTAATTATTCCTGCATTTATTGTCAGCTGGGTAGAACAAAACCCATGACGAATTCTAGAAAAATGTTTTTTGATGTAGAGGAAATAATACATGAATTTGATGATGTAATTCAAAATAATATTTATTTTGATGTTGTAACAATTGTAGGAGAGGGAGAGCCTACTCTATATTTGGGACTTGGAAAGATTATCGCAGAAATAAAGAAAAGAGTAGATCAACCAGTTGCGGTCATAACGAATGGAGCACTCTTATATGACAAAACAGTTCAACAGGAGCTACTTCAAGCGGATATTGTATTGCCGTCTATGGATGCTTATGATGAAAAGTCATTTGAAAATATAAATAGACAGCATAAAAATTTGATATATAAAGATGTTTGTTCAGGATTGATTGAATTTTCAAAGATATATCAAGGACAATTATGGTTAGAAATAATGTTTATGCAAGGGATTAATGATTTGGATTTCATACTGGAGCAGTATTTAAGGTTATTAAGGGAAATTAAGTATGATCGATTATATTTAAATACACCTTTACGCCCACCAGCAGAACCAGATGTAAATGTTGTTAGCAATGAAAGAATGAAGTATATTTCGGAGACTCTTGGTGGGATAGCAATAGATTTATTGAACTCTACAGGGTTTTACAGTGAGATTTCAGATGATTATAATGCAGTAATCAGTATTATAAAAAGACACCCTATGAATCAATTTGAGATAGAAAGTTTTTTGAAAAACAGGAAAGGTAGCGATATTGCAGATATATTCAACAGACTTATATTAGATAAAGATGTAATTAAAATTAAATATATGGGATATGATACATTTCGTTTAAGGTAAAGTGATGTGATGTTGTTCCAGTATATAAAGCGATTGAGTTATTTCAAAAAAATATTGTTTCTGAAATCTCAAATGCAGGCAGTGCACATCATGGAATCATTTAAAAATGTTAGGTGAGATTATTGGTTTTATTTCTTGCGGAGGTTGCCCTGGAAAAAAGCGGTTGTACGGGCAGTTGAAATGGTAAAAAGAGGTACTGATACGCTAGTGCTAGCTTCCTACATTACAAAAGGAAATCCAATTGGTTTTTCTTGTCCTCATGCAAGGAAACGAAAGAAGCAATCATTAGAAAGCTGGGTAATGGTATTACTATTATAGATTATATACACTAAACGAAGTCCCATATTACAAAAAACGCAGATACTAGATACTTGGAGGTGTTATCTGTATTTTCAATATATAAAAAATTAATATTATATATTAAAATCAATTCGCGTTATTGACATATGCCCATAATGGGATTATAATCAATATGAGCATATGCTATCAATGATGAATTTGAAATTATTTAAAAGGAGATGATGTAATGGTTGCAAAAGTGAATTGAATGTGGTGCTTGTATAGGAGCATGTCCACAGAAGGCAATTGCATTATAACCGAGTATTGGAGGTGATTATTTTGCCAGGATTAGATCGAACTGGTCCTTATGGAGCGGGACCTATGTCAGGACGAAAATTAGGTAATTGCAATTATTTTGCAAAGCCTAAGTTTTTGGGTTATGGACTTAGAAAAAATAAGCAATTTAGGAATAGATATTTTCAGTGTTTTGTCTGGCTAATACCTAGTGCAATAATTGGTATCTATTATATGCTAAAAACTGAAACAAATAATAAGAAAAAAAGGAGGTAAAAATTATGCCAAGAAGAGATGGAACAGGACCAATGGGCATGGGAGCAATGACAGGAAGAGGTGTCGGATATTGCAATCCAGCTATTAATTTAACACTTGATAGCCAGCCTATTTATTTTGGAGGATACGGATGTGGAAGAGGTAATCGCAGACAATTTTGTGTTGTAGGCGCACCAGGTTATCTGAGAAATAATTATCTGCAAAATAGTGTTGAAATGGATGAAAAAACGTTGTTGAGTAATCAGGAAGCATTGTTAGAGAATCAGCTTAAGCAGATAAAAGACAGATTATCTAAAATAAGTAAAGAGTCAGAGTAATTAAAATGGGAAGAAGTTAGCAAGGACTGGCTTCTTCCCAAAAGTAAAAGGTGGGCTGAATGGGATTAAGAAATATTAGATATTATCAAGAAAAAGATACGATTTTAAGAAAAAAATCAAAAATTGTGAAAAAGATTAATGAAAAAACTTTAGAATTGTTAGAAGATATGGCTGAAACAATGTATCAGGAAGATGGTGTAGGATTAGCAGCGCCACAGATAGGCATTTTAAAAAGACTAGTTGTGATTGATGTTGGTGAAGGTTTGATAAAATTAATAAATCCTGTTATTATTGAAGCAAGTGGAGAACAGCAAGGGATAGAAGGATGCTTGAGTGTGCCAGGGGTTTCGGGTGAAGTGATACGACCTCAAAAAGTTCGTATAGGAGCACAGAATGAAAAAGGTGAATATATTGAATTGGAGGGTGAAGATTTATTGGCTCATGCATTTTGTCATGAACTTGATCATCTTGAAGGAATATTATTTATCGATAAAATGCTTCTGAATACAGAAATAAATAGAACACTATAATTATCGGAGGATAATGTGAATCAAAAATCAATTCACATTCTTGATTTAAGAACCGCCAAAGGCGGTATATGGGAGCTGGTATGGAAATAACACTTGATTGTATTCCTTGTATGTTAAAACAGGCATTGGAATCATCGCGAATGGTTACGAATGATATAGCTAAACAAGAGAAGATGATAGGCGAGGCACTTTCGGTATTGATGAATTTTAAAAAATATAGAAATTCTCCGGATTTAGTGAGGGAAATTCATCAAATTATCAAAAATTTGACAGGTATAGCTGATTCGTATTATGAGATAAAAAGAAGGGATTTAAAAGCAGCAAATGAATTATATCCTTGTTTAAAAGAGTTCATGAAAAAGAAAAATGGAAACATGTATTGGGCCCTAAAAACAGCGGCAACAGGGAATAATATTGATGCTGCAATTTATCAAAACATAGATGTTAAAAAATGTGTAAAACATGAATTAGAAAAAGAATTTTCCTTTTGTGATTTTAATATCTTTGAACAGAAGCTAAGAACAGCATCTAATATATTGATTATTGGAGATAATACAGGTGAAACAGTTTTTGATAAAATATTGATTGAGAATTTGCCTGAAATTCCTGTAGTGTATGGTGTTAGAAGCACACCTATTTTAAATGATGCAACAGCAAAGGAAGCCTACGAATCTGGACTTGGAGAAGTGTCAACTATCCTTTCAACCGGATGTAATGCACCAGGTACAATATTAGAAGACTGTAGTGAAAAATTTATTAATATATTCAATAAAGCTGATATTATTATAAGCAAGGGACAAGGAAATTTTGAAGCTCTCTCAGAAAGGAAGAGAAATTTGTTTTTTTTATTAAAAGCAAAATGCCCAATGATTGCAAACAAGTTGAATGTAAAATTAAATGATTATGTTTTCAAATATTATGGAGATTAGTAAGTGATAAAGGAGTTCAAAAATGGCAAGACCAATAAAATGGAGAAAAATTGATAATATACCAAGTATTCAGTATTTTATACCTTCAGATAACAGATTAGAAGATGTGCCAGAGAATGTTTTAAAACTTGAAGAACTAGAGGCGATTCGTTTAAAAGATCTTGAAGGTTTAGAACAAGATGAATGTGCGAACAGAATGGAAGTATCAAGACCAACATTTCAAAGGATACTACTGGCAGCTAGAGAAAAAGTGGCGGATAGTTTGATTAATGGGAAAGGTATTTGTATTGAAGGTGGTAACTTTACCCGCAACATATGTCTGGTTTTTTGTATGGATTGTGGAAAAGAGTGGAAAGAAAGTATTGAAAATTTAGAACGATTACAAAAGGGCGAATATACTTGTTATCATTGTGGTTCAATAAAAGTTATTTGCAAAGACAATTGTAAAGAAAAATTTTGTAATAAGAATCGCCACAGATATGGAAGACAAGAAGTTTTTAATAATCCTAATTAATGCTTCGTTATTGATAGAAAAATCACACAATCAAATATAGAAAAGCGAAGAAGGAAAAAGTATCTATTATAATATATGCAGAGAGAGGAATCTTGGGTGAAAATTCCTTATATTAAGAGAAAAGTTAAGGTGAAACCGTGCAGAATATAGATAATTGCACCCTTAAATTAAGCAGTAAAATAACTGTTTTGTTTTGGGTGTTTTTTGTTTGCATTAAATATTATTGACTTGAGACATGAGGTTAAAGAAGACTGTACGTTATCCACTCTGACTTTTGATGCTGATAATGGAAAAGCCACATCGCCATAAAGTCTAACTTAAAGGGGTCACCTCAATGTGAGGATTCTTTTTTAAAAGCATCTATCCTTTGACAATACAATATTGACATATGCCCATAATTGGGCTAAACTATATTTTGAGCATAAGACCATTATTTTGAATTTGCGAATTTAAATACGGTCATAAAGATCAGGAGGAAAAAGATGTGATTCATACATATTCATTAAATGGATATAACATAGCAGTAGATGAAAATAGTGGGGCGGTACACGTGCTTGATGATTTGACCTATGAGATGTTACAAAATGAAGTAGAGTTGCCTACAATTGGAGGAGCAATAAAAAAATTGGGCAATAAATATAGTAAGGAAGATATTGTTGAAGGATATGAAGAAATTCGATCCCTAAAAGAACAAGGGGCTTTATTTTCTTCAATAAAAGATATAGAAGAAATAGCAATGTCAAAAGATGTAAACACAAACTTGAAAGCAATATGTCTTCACGTATCACATGATTGCAATCTAAGGTGTGAATATTGTTTTGCATCAGAGGGTGACTATAACAGCGGTAGAGAGCTAATGAGCGAAGAGGTAGCGATAAAAGCCGTTGATTATTTGGTCACAAATTCCGAGGGCAGACAGAAAATAGAGATTGACTTTTTCGGTGGAGAGCCATTGATGAATTTTGATGTTGTAGAAGCTGTCGTAAAATATGGAAGACAGATCGAGAAAAAAAGTGGGAAACGTTTCCATTTCACAATCACGACAAATGGTACGTTGTTAAATGATCATAGAATAGATTTTATTAATGAAAATATGGATAATGTTGTTATCAGCATTGATGGAAGAAAAGAAATTCACGATCTAATTCGTCACGATTGTAATGGCAAAGGATCTTATGACAAAATTGTACCATTAACACAAAAATTAGTTTCTGAAAGAAATGGAAAAAGTTATTTTGTTCGAGGAACCTTTACAGCAAAAAATAAAGATTTTTCAAATGATGTTATACATCTTGCAGATTTAGGATTTAAAGAGATTTCAGTTGAACCTGTTGTTGGAAGCGGAAGTGATATATATTTTAAAGAATCAGATGTACCTGAACTTATAAAAGAATATGAAAATCTGGCAATAAAATATATAGAAAAACTTTCTACGGATAACAAATTTAGATTTTACCATTTTTATATTAATTTGGATGATGGTCCTTGTCTTTTTAAGCGAATTACTGCGTGTGGAGCTGGGTATGAATATATGGCTGTATCACCGGATGGAAAATTATATCCTTGTCATCAGTTTGTTGGTCAGGAAGAATTTTTAGTAGGCGATATTTATAACGGTATTTCAAACAATAAATTATGTATGGAACTAAAGAATAATACAATATTTGAAAAGGAAACATGTAGAGAATGCTGGGCAAAGTTATTTTGTTCTGGTGGTTGTCATGCAAATTCATTCTTTACAAATGGTAACATAAAGCAACCAAATGAAGTGAGTTGTATGTTGCAAAAGAAGCGGATTGAATGTGCATTGATGATTAATGCTTGGCAGGCAGAACATGATGAAAAACATTAAAGTAAATAGAAAAGGAGTAATAAAATGGAAAAGAGAGAAGCAAATAAAAAAGGGGCATTACAACCAGCACCAAAAGTTTTAGTTTCATGTCGTGGATTAGATGGAGAGGATAATGCTTTAGCAGTTGGTTATTGTGGTAACTGTAGTTACGCTCCGCCTATGGTTATGGTTGGAATTGTTCCTACAAGATATTCCTACCAAATGATAAAAGAATCAGGATGTTTTGTTGTAAATATCGCAGATAAAGATTATCAGGAGATATTTGATTATTTAGGGAAAATGAGCAAAAAGGATTCCGATAAGTTAAAAGATATGAATGTTAAATTGGAAGAGGGCAAAGTTATAAACGCACCTATTTTAGCTGATTGTCCTGTTAATATTGAGTGTACAGTTGTGGATTCTATTATGACAGGCTCTCATGAGATGTTTATTGGAAAAGTTGAATATGTTCATGCGGATTCTAAGTTAGTAGGGTCAAATGGAAGTATTGATTTTACAAAGATTGATTATATTTAAAATATAAACAAATAGAAAAGCAGTTTGAAAATGGCATATAATATAAAAGGCTGTATAGATGATGAGTGTAAGAAAGAATCTTGTGAAGGTTGTGAATAAAACAAAAAAAGTATGAATGAAGCGTTGAATACATATAGTTCAATAAAAAAAGTAATAGGTGTAGTCGGTGGAAAAGGTGGAGTTGATATTTTGGGAGAATAACTATTGATTCGAAAATTGTAAAATTGGTAGATGAAGGAGAATTTGAAACTTTCACGTGTGATTATTTAGCAGAAGCAGCAGAAATAATTGAGAAAAAAGTTTTAAATGATAATAAGTGATGCAAGCAGAAACTAAGCTTATAGCCAGATATTCCGAAACAGATCAAATGGGTATTATTCATCATTTTAATTATGCAGTATGGTTTGAAGCAGGTAGAACAGATTTAATGAAACAAATAAAAAGATTGCAGAGGAAAGTCTGGATGTAAGAACTATTACATAAGGAATTAGTCTTCTCGATTGTGCAGATTCGGATCTAAAAGAATTAAATAGAAAAATCTATGAGAAAATTACAGAGACGGCAAAAAATCTTGTGGCTACAGGTAATGACAGAAAGTGATATTCATTTAATTAAATCGATACCAAAAGCATTAGCAGTTACAGAAAGAGTATGCAGTTCGGTCAATGTTGGTTCTATTAAATGTGGGAGTAAGCGGACCCAGAGTTATAAAGAAAGCATTGGAGCAGATTAGAGGAGAAAGCTTTGAAGTTCTTTGTGAAACCATCAAAAAGATAGCAATCAAAGTAACTAGGATTGGACAGTTAGTAGCTATGACCTGTGTCTGTTCGGTAGGACTCGATATGATAGCAATACCTGGAGATACAAAAGCCACAACTATAGCAGGAGTAATTACAGATAAGATGGCGATTGGAATGATAAATCAGAAAACAACAGCGGTACGTCTGATTCCTGTAATTGGAAAAGGAGTTGGTGAAATAGTTGAATTTGCTGCCTTACTTGAGTATGCTCCTGTTATGAAGGTTAATCAATTTTCATTTGACGCTTTTGTTAATAGAGGTGGATGTATATCGGCACCAATACATAGTTTTAAAATTAATTAGTAGAGACGATATAGTCGAAATAAATTTATTGAATTATAAAGGAGAGTAAAATTGGAAAAGAGATTATTTACATCGGAGTCCGTCACGGAGGGACATCCAGATAAACTGTGTGATCAGGTGTCAGACGCTATTTTGGATGCATTGTTAGAACAGGATCCAATGAGCAGAGTTGCTTGTGAAACGTGTACAAATACTGGATTTGTATTAGTAATGGGAGAAATCACAACGACAGCTAACATTAGTGTTGAAGAAATCGTAAGAAAGACAGTTAGAGAAATTGGTTATGATAAAGAAGCATATGGTTTTAATGCTGATACATGTGAAGTTATTGTGAGATTGGATAGGCAGTCAGAAGATATAGCAATGGGAGTAAACATGGCACTTGAAGCAAAAGAAAAGAATATGTCCGATGAAGAATTAGAAGCTTTTGGTGCTGGGGATCAGGGAATGATGTTTGGCTATGCTTCGAATGAAACAGAAGAATATATGCCGTATCCGATCGCATTAGCGCATAAAATATGCAGACAATTGACTCTAGTTCGTAAAGACGGTATATTAGCATATTTAAGACCAGATGGAAAGTCTCAAGTAACAATAGAATATGATGAAAATGGAAAACCAAAGCATTTAAGTGCAGTAGTTCTTTCAACGCAACATGATTCGGAAATTACGCAGGAACAGATTCATATAGATATTAAGAAATATGTATTGGATCCAATAATTCCAGTTGAATTGGTTGATGAAAAGACTAAATATTTTATTAATCCGACAGGAAGGTTTGTTGTAGGAGGTCCCTGTGGAGATAGTGGACTTACCGGAAGAAAAATTATTGTAGATACATATGGCGGATATTCACGCCATGGAGGTGGTGCTTTTTCTGGGAAGGATTTTACGAAAGTTGATAGATCGGCGGCTTATGCAGCACGCTATGTAGCAAAGAATATTGTGGGTTCTGGACTTGCTGATAAGTGTGAAATACAACTCTCTTATGCGATTGGTGTTGCACATCCAACATCTATTATGATTGATACATTTGGAACGGGAAAATTGTCTGATGAAAAATTAGTTGAAATTATTAGAGATAATATTGATTTAAGACCAACTGGCATTATTAAAATGCTTGATTTAAGAAGACCGATATATAAACAAACGTCAGCTTATGGACATTTTGGAAGAAATGACCTTGATTTGCCGTGGGAGAAACTAGATAAAGTTGAGGTGTTCAAAAAATATATTCCATAACGAAAGGGATTTTAGGTAACATTTTACACTTTTCTGATATCTACGAAACCTGGTTTTGGAAAATGTTTTGTATTCCTTTCGTGTAATCCTTTAGGAGCTTTTGCTTTCTTTTGAATACGATTAGACACATTTTTCATACGGCTATTACCTAAGATTTCAGGATCATAGCCTAATTCAAGAAAAATCTCACGAATTGTTTTTCCGGAAATAAGAAGCTGCGTAAATTTTTCCTTGAATTCCAGAGTAAAACGCATTTGACGTTTACTTACATATAAAGTATAAGGATTTTCGCAAAACAAAATGTCTACTGTTTGGGTTTTATATTAAAAATCAGTGTCTAGTTTTCTCGGGGTACATTTTAAGGTGAAGTAACTCATATGTTCACTAATAATGGGGATGTCAGTTACAAAAGTTCACCCCTTCCAGTTAATTTTTTTGAAAAACGCTTACAAGAAGAATATTATTTAATAATGAAAAGTGTATTTCTGTAGATATGTTTCTCGACTCCATGCATGTGAAGACAGTAGTAGAGATGTCACGATTTTGAGTGAAAACTTTGATATTTAAAATGGAAAAGATTGTCATAAGACTTGAATGCTACGAATAATAAAGAGATATTTTGTTTTGGACAATTTATAAATCATGCAAAATAAAATTTTGAATAATTCCAAATTTCATAAAAAATATATGTAAAGCTCGGGAATAAAAATATTTATATAAAATATGAAAGCGTATTACAAATCCGTCTAAATCATAATAAGACGGACTTGTAGTACGTTTTTCATTTTCATATTGGAGATAAGAAACATAGAAAACTTGCAGAAGAAAATACAGATGCAGAATATATTATTATGAATGGCAACAGAGTCATGATGAAAAGAAAATTATTTGAACAGTTTATTGATGAAGCATCAGTTGTTTAATATGTTGATTTTATAAAAGATGCAATGGAAAGAGAGTCTTCAGTATGGTAATATGTAGTTATCGTATCAAGATTCTTTTTTCATAAAAAGTAGTAATTGAAATCAAGCCTTTGCAAAGGCATACAAGGAGAAAATAGATGATTAAAGTATTATTCGTCTGACACGGCAATATCTGCCGTTCACCCATGGCAGAATTTGTTTTTAAAGATATAATAAATAAAAAAGGCCTGGCTTCTGACTTTGAAGTAGCTTCAGCAGCAACCAGTACTGAAGAGATAGGTAGCCCTGTTCATCCAGGGACAAGAAAAATATTAAATGAACATGGCATTTCATGTGATGGTAAGTTTGCTGTGCAGATAAAAAAATCAGACTGCGATAAATATGATTTTTTAATAGGAATGGATTCCATGAATATAAGAAATATAAAAAGAGTCTGTTCGGGCTCAGAAGAAAAAGTCTCAAAGCTTTTAGAATTTGCTGGATTATCTGATGATATAGCAGATCCATGGTATACAGGAGATTTTCAAACGACCTATGATGATGTCTTAAAAGGCAGTGAAGCTCTTTTAAATCATATAATGAATAAAAATAAGGATTAACAAACGATGAATTTATTAACTATAAATGGAATGAAAAAGTCATATACAGATAAGCTACTTTTTGATAATGCAGATTTTAGCATTGGCGAAGGAGATAAAGTTGGTATTATAGGTGTTAATGGTACAGGAAAAACCACCTTACTAAAAATAGTTGCAGGAATTGATCATGTAGATGACGGGGCGGTTACAAAAGCAAATAAAGTAAAGATTAATTATCTTCCTCAGAACCCTATAATCGATAAAGGGATGACAGTATTTGAATATGTCATATCAGAGCAGGAAGATGTGATTAATCACAGTGAGTTAGAGGGAAATGCTAAGAGCATGTTAAACACACTTGGCTTTCCTGATTTTAATGTAAAGACTGACTTTATTTCTGGTGGACAAAAGAAAAGACTGGCTCTCGTAAAAATCCTACTATCACACTGCGATATATTGATATTAGATGAGCCTACAAACCACATGGATAATGAAATGACACAGTGGCTTGAGGAATTTTTATTTAAATTAAAAAGTTCTCTTATAATGGTTACTCATGACAGATACTTCTTAGACAAAGTAGTAAATAGAATCGTTGAAATTGACGAAGGAAAAATTTACAACTATAAAGGCAGATATGAAGATTTTTTAGAACAAAAGACTTTAAGGGAAGAAATAGAAATTGCCAGTGAAAGGAAAAGGCAAAGCATATTAAAAGTTGAGCTCGAGTGGATAAGAAGAGGGGCAAGAGCAAGAAGCACAAAGCAAAAGGCTCATATTCAAAGATATGAAAATTTAAGGGATGCTAAAGGGCTAACAGTTAAAGAAAATATCGAAATGAGTTCTATCAGCAGTAGGCTTGGGAAAAAGACTATAGAATTAAATAGTATTTCAAAGTATTATGATGAAACCTGTTATATTAAAGATTTTACATATATATTTTTAAATGGAGAAAGAATAGGTATAGTAGGTAAAAACGGATGTGGAAAATCCACCCTTTTAAAAATAATTTGTGGAAAAATTAAAGCAGATGCTGGAAGTATAGATATAGGAAGTACTGTTAAGATAGGATACTTTACTCAGGAAAATGAAAATCTTCCAGAAAACGAAAGAGTAATTGATTATATTAAAGAAACAGCAGAATACATTAAAACAAAAACAGAAACTATCACAGCATCTCAGATGCTTAAGAGATTTCTCTTTAATGATACCCTTCAGTATCAGAAAATTGAAAAACTTTCAGGTGGTGAAAAAAGAAGATTATACTTGCTTAAAATCTTAATGGATTCTCCTAATGTTCTTATATTAGATGAGCCCACAAATGATTTAGATATACAAACAATGACTATATTTGAAGATTACTTAGATTCATTTGACGGAATCGTTATTACAGTTTCTCATGATAGATATTTTTTGAATAGAATTACAGAAAGAATTTTTGCTTTTGAAGAAGATGGAGAAATTAAACAGTATGAAGGCAATTATGATGACTATTTATTAAAAGCACCAACAAAAGACTCTTCTATTATAAAGCAAAAAAAATCACCAGTTGAGAAAACAGCAAATGAAAAACCAACAGGGGATAAACTAAAAATGTCCTTTAATGAAAAATATGAATTTGAAAGAATTGATGATGAAATTTTAGAATTAGAAGAAAGATTGGAATACATTGAAAATGAAATAGCATCATGTACCTCGGATTTTATAAAGCTTACCAAGTTGATGAATGAAAAAGATGAAAAAAGCAAAATTCTGGAAGAAAAAATGGATAGATGGGTTTATTTAAATGACCTTGACGAAAAAATTAAAAACCAATAAGAATAGTTGTTATGTTAGAATTTATTTGATAAAATAGATTAGGTTTTTGCAAAGATAAAAACAATCGGAGGTTTGAAATGATAAGACAGTTTTTCAATGGAATCTGCATGGCTCTGGCAGATAGTGTGCCAGGAGTGTCTGGGGGAACAATAGCATTTATACTTGGCTTTTATGATAAGTTTATTGGTAGTATAAATGATTTGATCTATGAGAAAGGAAAAGCAAGAAAAGCAGCATTGATTTTCCTTATAAAACTTGGCAATTGGTTGGTGTGCCGGAATGATAGGTGCAGCTTTAGTTTTAAGCAGTGCATTCGAATCACATATACATTTTGTAAGTTCATTATTTATGGGATTTATTATTGCATCTATTCCTTTGATTTTTCGTCAGGAAAAAGATTCATATCTAGGACATTTTAAAAAATATTATATTTTTTATTGTTGGTGCAGCAATTGTTTTTTTAATTACTCTATTTAATAATAGTAGTTTCATGACAGGACTTAAACTAAATGAACTAAGTATTCCTCTTGGAATATATATATTCGTTGCAGGTATCGATTGCAATATCTACTATGTTTTTACCAGGTATTTCAGGTTCTACATTGATGTTGATTTTTGGCTTGTATCTTCCGATTATGTCAGCTATCAAAGAAGTGTTAAGTTTAAATCTTTCTTTTCTTCTAGGATTGTGCATTTTTGGTCTTGGTGTTATTGCTGGAGCATTAAGCGTGGTAAAAGGAATTAAAATATGTCTTGATAAACATAGATCAAAAACAATGTATACCATAATGGGACTAATGGTTGGCTCGCTGTATGCAATTATTAAAGGACCAACCACACTAGAAATTCCTGAAGAAGCAATTTCATTCAGTAATTTTAGCATAATAGCTTTTATAATAGGGGTGGCAATCGTAGTATCATTACACTTTATAGGTAGTAAAAAAGAAAGCAATAATTAATATGAATCCAAAGAGCAGTTTAAAGGAACTGTTCTTTTCTTTTTATAAATAAAATGTTATTATTATAGTATTATGATTGGGAGGTATGTTATGGGAAAATCAAAAATTGTTGTTGTTGATGACTCACCTTTTTCAATTGCTCTTATTACAGATATTTTAGAAGGAGCAGATTTTGAAGTGGTAGGTACAGCCCGGTAACCTTGAAGAGGTCAAAGAAGTAGTGGGGGCTACAAATCCAGACCTTGTGACTATGGATATGACATTGCCTGGAACTGATGGTTTTGGAGTGTACCAGGGCAGTTCATGAGATTAATAAGGACATTAAAGTAATTGTAGTAAGCTCTATGATGGATGATGAAATAATATCCGAAGCAAAAGAAATAATGTTTCAGGTTATATACAAAAACCTGTAGATGAAGAAGAGTTGATTACAGAGATAAACAGGCTTCTAAAATCAGATGCATTATATGAAAATTTAGAGGCCGGTTATTTTGATGCGTTTAAAGAAGCTCTTATGGATGGTGTTAATAGAATGACTAAAACACCAATTTCATTTAAAGAAGAATTCACTGAAGAAAAGGATCACGGTATCCAATGGTATAGCAGGTTATAATAGGTATAATTGGAGCATTTTCTGGAAGAATGATTCTTGATTTATCAAAGGGAATCAGCAAAGAGCTTATCGGAAAAAATATTGAAAAGAGAACCTAAAAATAATGAAGAAATTATAGCATTTGCTTGGAGAGCTGACAAATATTGTGGGCAGGAAATGCATGCTCAATGTTAAATAGAAAAGAAAAAGCATTTGGTTTAAGAGTAGGCTCCACCTTCTGTATTATCAGGAGATAGTCTGTATGTTATCTGTACCAAATTTTAAAAACAAAAACGGGTATATTGCCCAGTCAGATTATGGGGATATTGTCATAAATATAGGATTTCAAAGGAGTGGAGAATAATGGACTGTTAAATACATGAATCCTTTATTACGGCATTTACTGGCGTTATGCCAATGCTGGGCTTTAATAAAGTTACAAAGGGAGACCTAAGTGTTAAAGATAAAAACATAACTTTTTTCTGGTGTGATATGTATAGTGGATTGGTTGGAGAGGTTAAAGGAAATGTAGTTTATTGCTTTAATATGAAATGCAAAAAAAGATTGCTTCAACCATGATGATGGGAATGCCAGTAAATGAATTTGATGACATGGCAAAAAGCGCAATTTCTGAACTAACTAATATGGTTAACAGCAAACGCAGCAACAGTATTTGAAGCAAATGGTATTAGTATAGATATATCGAACGCCTACATTATTACACGGAGAAAATGTTGAGGTAGCTTTAAAAACAAATCAAGCCGTTGGAATATCAGATGTTCGTTGATGATATAGAGGGTAGTTATAAATATTGGTTATGATAAATAGTTGTTATAAAAAGGTAGTGGATGTAAAAGTCTGCTACCTTAATTTTTAATAATAAAATTTGTTTATAATTAATATTGAAATCAGATTGAAAAGAGTATATTATAAAATTTAGCTTAGGGCTTTTTTTAAAACCGAATGAAAGCGCTTACAAAAATAAACTATTAATATATTGTAAATTATGAATAGGCTTATATTCAAAGAAAAGGAGAAATCATATGAGAATACTATTTATTGATTGTGATACTTTAAGACCAGACCATTTAGGGTGTTATGGATATGAAAGAAATACTTCAGCAAATATAGACGGTATTGCTAGAGATGGAGTGTGTTTTAATGATTTATTATTGTTCTGATGCACCCTGCCTACCATCAAGGGCTGCCCTTATGACAGGTAGATTTGGATTACATACAGGTATAGTTGGACATGGAGGAACGGCAGCAGATATGAATCCAGATGGAAAAGACAGAGGAATGCAAGATTCTCTTAGATGGTTTAGTTTACCTGCAATATTAAAGAGAAGAGGTTTATATACCACATCTATTAGTTCATTTCCCGAACGTCACGGGGCATGGTGGTTTACAGCAGGGTTTGATGAATGGCACAATATAGGCCATGGTTGGAATGGAAACAGCAGATAGTGTGACTAGTAAAACTTTTAAATGGTTAGAGGACAACAAAGGAGAGAGAAGATTGGTTTTTACATATACATTTTTGGGATGCCCCATGCTCCTTATCGTACACCTGAAAGTGCAGGAAATCCATTTGGAGATGTTTCCTATGCCTAGTAAATTAAATTGGGGTTACAGAATATGAAATTGAAAAACATCGTAAAAACAAGATTGGACCACATAGTGCATGGGAATTAAATATGTTTGATGATAATACTATGCCTTGGTTACCAAGGCAATTAGGACAAATTAGGAATAAAGAAGATTTTAAAAAAGAATTTAGATGGATATGATACAGGAATTTGGTATTTAGACAGAGCATTGGGGAGATCATTAATTGGTTAAAAGAGAATAATATGTAT
>CAXXOZ010000001.1:0-26481 GCA_963676435.2 uncultured Parasporobacterium sp. | reverse complement strand
AAATCCCTTGATACAAAAATATTAGGTGAAATGATATATGGGAGTTGTTTTATAAAGAAAACCGTAGTAGAAGAAGACCCAAACGAAAAAGGACTAAGAGCTATATTAAACTTTGGACATACTATTGGTCATGCTATTGAAAAATCTAAAAATTTCAAACTTTTGCACGGTGAATGTGTATATGTTTGGGAATGGTGGCAGCTTTAAGAATTTCATTTGATAGAGAACAGATTTCTTATGAACAATTATCTAAAACAATAAAGCTTATTAAAGAGTTTAATATACCAACCAGTGAAAAAAGTTTAAATATTGATAAAATATATGATTATACTTTATCTGACAAAAAAATGGATTCTGGAATTATAAAGTTCATCTTGTTAGAGGATATTGGAAAAGCTCAAATCACAAAAACTGTTACAAAAACTGAAATAAAAAATGCAATAAAAAGTTTGTCAAACGGAGAGTAGCAATGAAAATCAATAGAAAATTGAAAATTTTTATAGAAATAATAACATTTATTTTATTAATATTTTTTGATCAGTTAACAAAGTATTTAGCTGTTATCAAACTTCAAAATAATGAATCGGTTACTGTAATAAAAAATGTAATAAATTTAACCTATTTGGAAAATAAAGGAGCTGCTTTTGGAATATTCGAAGATAAAATAGTTTTTTTTGCTATTTTAACTATAATAATTTTAAGTGCAATAGTTTATTTTAAAGTTCTTATTGATAAAGTTCTTTTTAATTCAATAATCACTCCTAAAATCAAGAAAAAATATTTGACATTAAGTTGGGTATTGGTATTTTTATTTTCGGGAGCTGTAGGTAATTTTATAGATCGTTTAAGATTTAATTATGTTGTTGATTTTATTCAATTCAAATTCATAAATTTTCCTGTGTTTAACTTTGCTGATATATTGATTACTTGTTCATCAGGGTTATTGATTATCTTACTTCTTTTTGTATTTAAAACAAATGATTTAGAATATTTAAATAAAAAAGGTAAAAAATAATGGCAGATAATTATTCATTTGATGTATTTGAAGAGTTCGAGGGATTACGTGTAGATAAATTTTTATCCGAAAATTTTGACGATTTTTCAAGATCTTTTATTCAAAAACTTTTAAAAGAAGAGAATATTTTTGTTAATAATAAATCTGTTAAACCAAGTTATAAATTAAATTTAGGTGATGTAGTATATGTAAAAGTACCTGATATAATTACACCTGATATTGTTCCTCTGAATATTCCTCTGAATGTTATATATGAAGATAATGATATAATTTTAATAAACAAACCTAAAGGTATGGTGGTCCATCCAGCGCCTGGGCATTATACAGATACTCTGGTAAATGCTTTAATGTATCATTGTAATGATGATTTATCAGGAATAAACGGAGTGCAAAGGCCAGGTATTGTACATCGTATAGATATGAATACAACAGGTGTTATTATAGCTTGCAAAAACGATTTTTCACATAATCATGTTGCAAAACAATTAAAAGATCACTCTATAACAAGGAAGTACGAGGCTATTACTTTTGGCGTGATAAAAAGTGATAAAGGAACTATAAATGCACCAATAGGAAGAAATCCAAAAGATAGAAAAAAAATGTCTATTAATAATAATGGTAGAGAGGCAGTTACTCATTTTAAAGTTTTAGAAAGATATAGCAAATACAGCTATATTGAATGTCAGCTGGAAACTGGAAGAACACACCAAATAAGAGTTCATTTGTCTAGCATACATCATCCCTTATTAGGTGATGAAGTATATGGTCCAAATAAACAACCATATAAATTAAGTGGACAAGCGCTTCATGCCAAAACGTTAGGATTGATACATCCAAGAACAAATAAATATATAGAATTCACAGCACCTTTGCCTGAATATTTTACAAATCTGTTAAAAACTTTAAAATACATAACTTAACATAATAATATTATGTAAATTAATTATATTATTGCGAATTTTGCAAAATTTATATATAATATAAGTATCTATAAATTATTTATGGAGGTTTTTTATGAATGAAAATATGGTTATCACAATTGGTAGGCAATATGGAAGTGGTGGTAGAGAAATCGCATTTAACCTATCAAAAAAACTTAAAATTAATTGTTATGACAAAGAACTGTTAACTTTAGCTGCAAAGGAAAGTGGTTTAGCGGAACAATTATTTGAAACTCATGATGAAAAATCTGCAAATGGCTTTTTACATTCGTTGGTAATGGATACTTATTATACTGGTTATTCAACACCTGCTTATGTAGATATGCCAATTAATCAAAAAATATTTTTAGCACAGTTCGAAACTATTAAAAATATAGCGAAAAAAGAGCCATGTATAATAGTAGGTCGATGTGCTGATTATGTATTAGAAAATAACCCAAATCTTACAACTATATTTATCCACTCAAATTTAGAAAATCGAATAAATAGAATTTCCAAACGATACAAAATAGACTTAGAAAATGCTGAAAGTGATATCCATAAAATGGATAAAAATCGATCAAGCTACTATAATTATTATTCTAGTAAAAAATGGTCAGATGTTGAAAGTTATAATTTGTCTGTAGATAGCGGACTTCTAGGGATCGATAAAACCACAAAATTACTAGAAAATTTCATAAAGTTAAGATATCAATAATATAAAGTTTTTTTGGGAGGAGACTTATGATAGGTTTTTATAATCACACTGTAGTTTTAACATATTTATCAGTTATTTCATCAGTTGTTGGTATTATGGTTTTGATGTCTGGAGAGGTGAAAATTGCAATTTTATTTTTAATGTTCTCAGGTTTTTGTGATATGTGGGATGGTAAAGTTGCAAGATATAAAGACAAGAGAACTAAACAGGCAAAACTATTTGGTATACAGATTGATTCACTTAGTGATATTATTTGTTTTGGAGTGTTTCCAGCATTATTAAACTACCAGATTTCAAATTTATCAATTTTCAGCAGTAATATCTTTTATAAGATTTTTTCAATCGTAATATCATGTATATATGTATTGGCAGCCTTGATCAGACTTGGTTACTATAATGTTGAAGAAAACAATAGGCAAAAAAGCGAAGGAGACGCTAGAAAGCATTATACTGGTTTACCAGTAACTACCAGCGCTTTAATTTTCCCTATTTCTTATGTTTTCTGCTTTTTTACAGATGTTTATTTCCCTTTGATTTTTAATTTTATTTTTATAATTGTTTCTTTACTATTTATATTAAATTTTAAAATTGGGAAATTAGGTGTTAAAGCTTACCTTGTTATAGTAGCTTTTTCATTAATGTTAGCGTTTGGTTTTATATTTTTAGTTTAACTAGGGGGGGATAAATCAATATGGAATACAAGGATCATGAAGGAAATATAATATTTTCATATACTTTTCAAGATAAAGTTTTAGAAAAGCTTTATACCACGAAATCAGGTAATAATTTTATTAAAATCATTACTTTACCTTTTATTTCAAAAACTATTGGAAAGATAGCCAAATCTAAGCTTTCAAGGTTTCTAATAAATTATTTCATAAAAATAAATAAAATAGACATGTCACAATACATAGAGAAAGATTTTAAATCATTTAATGATTTCTTTATTAGAAAAATTGAAAAAAATGCTAGACCAATTAATATAAATAATAATGATTTAATTAGTCCATGCGATGGTAAGCTGACAGTTGTAAAAATAAATGAAAACTCTAAATTTAAAATTAAAAAGCTCGAATATAATCTTCATTCTTTATTAAGAGATAGAAAGCTTGCAAAACGATTTGAAAACGGATTATGCCTTATTTTTAGGCTCTCAGTAGAAGATTATCATCGTTATTGCTATATAGATAACGTTACAAAGACTAATAATCGAAAAATTAAAGGTGTTTATCATACAGTAAATCCGATTATTTATGATTATCAGGATATCTTTAAAGAAAATTCAAGAGAATATACACTAATGAAAACAGAAAACTTCGGAAATGTTATTCAGGTTGAAATTGGTGCCTTATTTGTTGGTACAATTAATAATTACCATGAAAGAGGAATTTTTTCAAAAGGTGATGAGAAAGGTTATTTTGATTTTGGAGGATCTACAATAGTTTTACTGTTTGAAGAAAATAAAGTTAAGATAGATAAATATTTATTGGATAATACAAAAGATAACTTTGAAACAATAGTTAAAATGGGAGAAAAAATCGGGGCCAAAATATAGGCCCTAAAATTTAGTTTTTCTATTATAGTATTTCGTTAAAGCTGTCTTTTGCGAATAGTTATATACGTTTAAAACATGTTCTAAAATGCACATATTATGAAAGGTACTACTCTATACAATGAAATTACAACAATTATTAAGCTACACCAGACGTGCTATTGATGATTTTAAAATGATTGATGCAGGAGATAAAATTGCAATCGGGATTTCTGGTGGCAAAGACAGTTTATCATTATTATATGCTTTAGATGGATTAAAAAGATTTTATCCAAAAAAATTTGATTTAGAAGCAATAAGTGTTGATTTAGGTTTTAATATTCAAAATTTCGATTTAATTGAAGCTCTATGCAATAATTTTGGTGTAAAACTTACGATTGTGCCTACAGAGATTGGAAAAATCGTTTTTGAGGACAGAAAAGAAAACAGCCCCTGCTCTCTTTGTGCGAAAATGCGAAAGGGTGCACTAAATGAAAAAGCAAAAGAATTGGGTTGCAATAAAGTAGCTTATGGACATCATAGAGATGATATAATCGAAACCATGATGCTTTCATTAATATATGAAGGAAGATTTCATACTTTTTCTCCAAAAACATATTTGGATCGAACTGATTTAACGGTTATAAGACCATTTATGTATTTAAATGAACCTGAAGTAATTGGTTTTTCTAAGAAATATGAGCTTCCAGTAGCCAAAAATCCATGTCCTGTTGACGGTCATACGAAAAGACAATATGTAAAAGAATTATTAAAACAACTAAATGTTGAAAATCCAGGCGTAAAAGATAGGATGTTTAGGGCGATAATGAATGGAAATATAAAAGGATGGGCTTTATAAAAAATGGCTGGTAGAAATTATCATGATCAAGTAAAAATTAATAATGATATAAAGTTAAGGGAGCTTGCAAAAGAGCTTCCTGGATTTGTTATGCAATACTTTAGAGGTATAGAACACACTACTTCATCCAGAACAAGAATTGCTTATGCATATGATTTAAGAACTTTTTTTAATTATTTACATGAAAACGATGATCGCTTCAAAAGAGATGAACTTACTAGTCTTCAAGTAAATGTATTAGACCAATTAAAGCCATTAGATATCGAATTATATCTTCAGTATTTAAAATATTACACAAACAAAAATGATATAGAAAGATCTAATACTGAGAGAGGCATTATGAGAAAGCTTGCTTCATTAAAATCCTTTTATAACTATTTTTTTCGAGTTGAATTAATAAAAACAAATCCTGCTGAAATTGTTAAAATGCCCAAAATACATGAAAAAGAAATTATAAGACTAGATAACGAAGAAGTTTCTGCACTGTTAGATGAAGTTGAAACGGGTTCAAAATTAACAAAATCTCAGAAAGCATTTCACTCTAAAACCAAGGTAAGAGATACTGCCCTATTAACGTTATTGCTTGGAACAGGTATACGAGTTTCAGAGTGCGTTGGTTTGGATATAAATGATATCGATTTTAAAAATCATGGAATTAAGATTAGGCGAAAAGGTGGAAATGAAGTTGTAGTTTATTTTGGAGACGAGGTTGAAGAGGCATTAATTAGTTACATGAATGAAAGAAAACAAATCATTCCTCAACTAGGAAATGAAGAAGCATTTTTCTTATCAATGCAAAAAAGAAGGATAGGTGTAAGAAGTGTCGAGCTTTTAGTAAAGAAATACTCTACTCTAGTAACAAAATTAAAAAAAATCACACCTCATAAGTTAAGAAGTACATATGGTACTAGTTTATATAGAGAAACTGGGGATATATATTTAGTGGCTGATATTTTAGGACATAAAGATGTTAATACAACTAAAAAACATTATGCTGCAATTGAAGATGAAAGAAGACGTAACGCTAGAAATAAAGTAAACTTAAGAGATAAAAATACTTAATTACTTTAGTTCATTTGAATAATAAGGGATAACTAATGAATCACCCTGATTAATTTCATCATTTCTCATATTATTAATGCTTTTTACTTCTTTTATGTATTCATCTATATTAGAATACTCTGAAGTCTTATATTCAGCGGCAATACTCCATAGTGAATCACCAGATTCAATTTCTATACATGTATAATATTTATATGTTTCACTACTACTCTCTTCAGCCTTTATATTAAATGCAGATAAAGATATTATTGTAAAAACTATTAAAATTAGTATCAGGCCTAATGTAAAATATGATTTTCTAAATCTAATTATATTCATTTTAACCTCCTCGAACATCTGTTTGTTTAATTTTACAATACGAACACATGTTTGTCAATACTTTAAAAGAAAAATATCGAACATTCGTTTGCAATTTGAATTTTTCTATGCTATAATTTAGAAAAATAATTATAAATAATTTATATATCAATGGAGGAATTATGGGAAAAATATCAGCAAAACAACTTGAGATTCTAGAATTTATAAAATCAGAATTATTAAATAAAGGTTATCCACCTGCTGTTAGAGAGATTTGTGATGCTGTAAAATTAAAGTCCACTTCTTCCGTTCATTCTCATTTAGAAACTTTAGAAAAAAATGGATATATAAGACGCGACCCAACAAAACCAAGGGCTATTGAAATAGTAGATGATGAATATGCTGTAAGTCGTCGTGAAATGGTAAACTTACCGATAGTTGGTCAAGTAGCTGCTGGTGAACCAATACTCGCTGAACAAAATATTGAAGGATATTTTCCTGTACCTGCGGATTATATGCCAAATTCAGAAGCTTTTATGTTAAAAGTTAAGGGTGATAGTATGGTGAATGCTGGAATATTTGATGGAGATCAAATAATTGTTCAGAGTCAAAATATTGCTAATAATGGAGACATAGTAGTTGCTTTAATGGAAGATTCAGCAACAGTTAAAAGATTTTATAAAGAAAATGGTCATTTTAGACTTCAACCTGAAAATGATTTTATGGATCCGATAATTTCTAATGATATTTCAGTTGTTGGTAAAGTAGTAGGTTTATTTAGGATGATATAGTTATTAAATCCCAGAAAAATATTTTCTGGGATTTTTATTGCATAAATAAATTATTTTTCATCCATATTAACAATTACAGCATCATGCCAAATTTTTTCCAAGTTATAAAATTCTCTTTGCTCCTGATCAAAAATATGTACAATAACATCTGATAATCTAGTAATATCCATTGAGCTGTATTATAACCTTCAACATGATCAGCATGAATTTGTTCTTTTCCTAGCATTTCCTGAACGCTTTCAACCATGGCTTGAACCTGATTTTTATTGCTTCCACCAGCTATAATGAAATAATCAGCCATTATTGAAACTTTTGATATGTCTAAAACTTTTATATCTTCCCCTTTTTTGTCATCAAGGGCATCGTATATAATTTTCACTTTTTCTTCTAATTTAATCAAAACTACTCTCCTGTCTTATACCAAGTTTTTATAGTGATTATAAGCTTCTAAGGTAGGCTTGTCAATTTCTGCCTTCCAGCTTTTTAAATACCTAATTGTGTTCTTTAAAATCATATAAACAGCTTTATCAAGGTTTATATATGCGGTTTCTCTAATCTTATCTAAGTTTTTAATCCCTTTTCTACCAGGTTCTATATAGTCTGCCGTAAAAACTATTTTTTCTAAAAGATTCATATCAGCTTTCCCAGTTGTATGAATTCTGATAGCTTCCAATATTTCTTTATCTTTTATACCATAATCATTTTCAGCATAATAAGCACCTAGTTTTGCATGTAATAAGTGTGGATTGTTTTTTTCACTTTCTGTATAAGGAATCGAAAACTCAATACATTTTTTTAATATTTCTTCACTACTCATGTATTTTGCACAGTCATGAAGCAATGCAGCTGTTTCAGCCTTATCTTTATCATAATTGTTAATATTTGCCAATTCAACTGCTGTTTTTGCAACACCTAGTGTATGTTTGTATCTTCTATCTTTTAAGTTTTCTTTTAGTTGCTGTTTATAATCCATTTTAATCCTTATATAAATGATTATTTACAATATAGTCATTTACTTTATCTGTTACATAATATTTAACTGATTCATTTTTATTTATTTTGTCAATTATCATTGTTGAAGATATGTCAATCATAGGTATATCTACAATTTCTATTTTGCATTTATACTTATTTTTTAAAAATTTGATCTTATTTTCAATTTTTTCAATATCAAAATCATCTCTTTGTGCTACTAAAATAGTAGAATATAATAATATTTTTTCTGGATCTTTCCAATTTTCTATATTGAAAAGAGAATCTGCACCTATAATAAAATAATATTCATTTTCTGGATTCTCTTTTTTTAATAATGAAAGAGTATCTACAGTAAATGTTTTTCCTTTTCTCATTATTTCGTAGTCTGAAAAAATAAAGTGCTCATTATCTTCACATACTAACTCTACCATTTTGCATCTATGACACGAATCAGTAATTTCTTTATTACTTTTATGTGGTGGTTTTGCCGATGGCATTATAAGCAGCATATCTAAATCAAATTTATCATAGGCTGCTTCGGCAAGAATTAAATGTCCCAAGTGAATTGGATCAAATGTTCCACCAAGTATACCTATTTTTTTATTCACAATAATTTTCCTTTCATTACTTTTTAGAAGGATTTATTTTTGAATTTTCTTTTTTCTGTTTATATAAAGTTATTTTTTTGCCAACTACTTGAACAACTTCCGATCTAGTTCGTTCAGCTAAAACTTCAGCAATACTTCTTGGGTCGTCCATACAATTTTTCAAAACACTTAATTTAATTAATTCTCTTGCTTCTAATGCTTCACTTACTGCACTTGTAAGTTCTGGTGTGACACTGAATTTCCCTATGTTTAATACGGGTTCTATCTTATGAGCCAAACTTCTTAAATGTGCTCTTTCTTTACTATTCATACATTTTCTCCATTTACTTATAATACTCAAACTCATGACCATATATTTTAACTGTGTCTCCATCTTGAATGCCAAGTTCTTCAAGTTCTTCTAAAATACCATTGTTTTTCATAAAGTTTTGGAAGAAAACAAAACCTCTTTCATCATCTATGTTTGTGTATCCAAGCATTCTTTCTATTCTCGGTCCTTCGATACTAAATAAACCATCTTCCAATTTTTCAACAGTAAAAGGTTCCGTTGGATCGTCTATAAATTCATTAGGATCATAGGTTGCCTCAAATACTTTTGGACCTTCTGGGATAGATTTAACTAATTCATTTACATGGTATAAGAGTTCTTTTACTCCTTGTCCACTTACAGCTGAAATAGGAAAAACTTTTATGTTTTGGACCTCAAATTCATCCTTTATTTTTTTTATATAGCTCTCATTTTCATCATATATAGCATCAATTTTATTAGCAGCAATCACCCATGGTTTTTCAAGCAATTCAGGATTATATGTTTTTAATTCGTTATTTATATCATTTATATCCTCAACAGGATCTCTTCCTTCAACTCCTGCAGCATCAACCATATGAACAATAACTTTTGTTCTTTCAATATGTTTTAAAAATTCATGTCCTAAACCTACTCCTTGTGAAGCACCACGAATTAAGCCTGGAATATCTGCTATAACAAAACCATTTCCTTCACCTAAATCAACAACACCTAAATTGGGATTCAGTGTGGTAAAATGATAATTTGCAATTTTTGGTGTGGCATTAGTAACTCTGGAAAGAAAAGTTGATTTACCTACATTTGGAAATCCAACTAAACCTACATCTGCTATAACTTTTAATTCAAGAATAATATTTAATTCTTTACTTTTCCCGCCTGGTGAAGCATATTTGGGAACCTGCATAGTTGGTGTAGCAAAATGCTGGTTTCCTCTACCGCCATGTCCGCCTTTTAATATAGTAAAAGTATTGTTTTCTCCTGACATATCAGCAATTACTTTTCCTGTAGTTTCTTCCTTTATTACAGTGCCTTCAGGAACTTTTAAAACAAGATTTTCGGCATCTTTTCCATGTTTATTTTTTTTGCCACCCTGTTCTCCAGGGTTTGCTACGAATTTTCTTTTATGTCTATAATCAGATAAGGTATTTAAACCTTTGTCAATGGTAAAAATTACATCTCCACCTCTACCACCATCTCCACCGTCAGGTCCTCCATTTGGTACATATAGTTCTCTTCGAAAACTTACATGTCCATCTCCACCTTTTCCTGATTTTATAAATATTTTTGCACTATCTGCAAACATAGTTTTTCTCCTAATTAATTAACATAATATTATTATGTTAATCTTGTTTGTGAATTTAAAAAACAGGCTTCAAACCATACGATTTGAAGCCCTAGCCTTTTAGTTAATTATTCGGAAACAGGAACTATTGAAACTTGTTTTTTGTCTCTTCCTTTTCTTGAGTATCTTACAACACCATCTACTAATGCAAAAAGTGTATCATCTCCACCACGACCCACATTCACTCCTGGGTGAATTTTTGTTCCGCGCTGTCTATATAAAATATTTCCGGCTTTAACAAATTGTCCATCTGCTCTTTTCGCACCTAATCTTTTTGATTCAGAGTCTCTACCGTTTTTTGTAGAACCAACTCCTTTTTTATGAGCGAAAAACTGAAGGTTCATTTTCATCATGGTTTACACCTCCTCGAATGTTATTTTTAAATAACTTTCGTTATTATTATCTCTAATTCCTTTTAGTCCTAAAACTAGAGAATCTATCAATATCTTTGCTTCATTACTAACTTCTGATTTGAATTTCACATTGATTACAGCATCTTTTTCTTTACTTAAAACCTTTGGTTTATCATCTGTCAATTCTTCAATCGAATTTATAGTATTTATAACCAGTGCCGAAACTGCTGCACATACAATATCCTTACCTTTTACATCATATAAAGCATGTCCATATAAATTAAATCCTTTATAAGCACCTTTTTTATCTTTGTAAATGGTTGCTTCAATCATATAAAAACCTCATATTAAGCTTCTGTTTTATCAGTTGCTTCTTTTTTTGCTGCTGGTTTTTTAGCTGTTGTAGTTTTTGTAGCTGTAGTCTTAGCTGCCGTTGGTTTTTTAGCTGTTGTAGACTTTGTTGCAGTAGTCTTTTTAGCTGCTGGCTTTTTTTCTGTAGCTGTTTCTTCTTTACTATCAGCTGCTTTAGCTTTTGCAGTTTCACCAGTAACAATTTTACCAATTTTAACTTCTGTAAAAAGCTGTCTGTGTCCGTTTTTCTTATGATATCCAGATTTTCTTTTGTATTTATATACAATAATCTTTTTATCTTTTCCAGCACGTACAACAGTAGCTTCAACTTTAGCATTTGGTACTGTAGGTGTTCCAACAGTAATTTCTTTATCGCTTACTAAAAGCACATTATCAAAAGTTACTTTTTTCTTTACATCAACACCTAGATTTTCAACTTTAATAATATCTCCTGTTGAAACTTTGTATTGTTTACCACCTGTTGCTATAATTGCGTACATATAGCACCTCCTATTTCTCAATACTCGCCAATTACGGTATTTGATTGCTCAAAGTTTACGACCTCATTGTGCGGCACACTGAAATATGATACCATTTCAGCCAATGTTTGTCAATAAATTAATCTCTTGAGTTTCCGTGTTTTTATCCACAGAGCTCCGATTCCATCATATTCGTTATAAACAACTTTATGAAAATGTCCAAAATATAAGGAATCTCATTCCTTTTTGATGTAAAATTAAGCTACCAAACAAAAAAGTTACTAAACAAAAAGAAAGGGATCCCTTATGGCTAATTCTACTACAAATACTTATACTTTAAAACGAGAAATTTTATCTTTTTCAAATAAAATATCAAAAGAGCTTTCTAAACCTGATCGAAAGTTTATTGCTGACATGACTTATGGCATATTAGCTTCTGGCAGTTGTCTCTTAACGGATATTACTGATCAGCTTCATGAAAAAACAAAAAAGATTAACACTGTGGATCGTTTATCTCATCATCTTGAAAAAGGTACTCCTCTTAAAGCGGCTTATTCGTACTTACAAACAACAAAAAAATGGGTACCTGATGAGCCTGTGGTTCACATTGATGATAGTGATGTGATTAAACCTGAAGGATATAAATTTGAATCACTTGGTACTGTTCGGGACGGCTCTGCTAGTTCTTCCACAAAAAATGTTTACCATAAAGGTTATCATGTTACTGAGGCTTGTGTACTTACTACCAGCAATCATCCAGTTAGCATATTTTCTCGTATTCATTCTTCTTCCGAGAAAAACTACAAATCAGCAAACACTATAACTTTTCATGCAATGGAACAAGGTGCTTCCCTTTTTGGCAAAGCCACATTTGCTATGGATCGTGGCTATGACGACAACAAAATGTTTCTTAAATTAGATGAACTAAAACAAGATTATGTTATTCGTCTCAAGTCTAACAGAAAACTTCTTTATCACAATAAATGGACAACAGCAACAGAACTTAGAAATCGTCGTAAAGGCAAGGTGAAAACTAATGTTTTCTATAAAGGCAAAGACCATGAAGCTTATCTTTCGCATATTAAAGTACAAATCACTGCTTCCAGAAAAGATATATACCTCGTTTTGGTTTATGGTATTACTGATCATCCCATGATGCTTGCTACTAACAAAGAAATAAAGTCTAAAGATGATGTGATAAAAGTAGCAAGAACTTATTTTTCACGATGGAAAATAGAAGAATATTTCCGCTGTAAAAAACAAATGTTCCAGTTTGAAAACTTTCGTGTGCGTAAGCTAAAAGCAATTAATGCACTTAATTTTTATATCACTTTATGCATGGCCTTTCTTGCAATGATTTCAATGAAGTCAGAAACAAATGCTCTTAAGGTACAGATTATAAAAACAGCAGATCCAATCAAGCAAAAAGTTTTTTTCTGCTATTATCGATTAGCTAAAGGAATCACTGGTATACTTTCATATGCAAAAGAAGGTGTTAGACTTTGGTTTCGATCGACGCGTCCGAAATACAATCAACTTTGCCTAAAGTTAGTTGCATAAATAGACTTGTGCCCTTTGGGTATAAAGAATATTTCTTTAAAAAGTCCGGTCTATAATGGGGCTTATTCAAGTGCTACTACTCATAATTAATGCTAATCGATATTAAAAAAAATAGGTAGATTAACACTTTAAGAGGATATATTTATTTTTAAATCACATTTCACGGAAACTCAAGATTAATCTACTTTTGTATGATTTGCAAGAGATTGTGAATCTGATGTAATACTTTCAAAAGTAGCTGTTATTTCTTCAATAGATGCTGCTTGAGTAGAAGCTATCTCATTTGCTCCTTCAACAGCAGTTGATATTTGATTTAAAAAATTAAATATTTCATTTAATGAAGCATAAATTTTAGATGCCATATCAGCATTATTTTGAGCTAATTTGCCCATTTCAGTTGCCACTACATTAAAACCTCTTCCAGCTTCTCCAGCTCTGGCAGCTTCTATAGAGGCATTTAAGGCAAGAATATTTGATCTGGAAGCACTTTTTTGTATTTCTGAAATAAGTGTCGTTGCTTCTTCCACTTTTGCATCTGCCATTTTTGAAATTTCCTCTATATTATTTATTTTTTCAGCAAAATTCTGAGTTTCAGTTGAAAAATCTTCTATTGTTTGCTCTGTTTGCTCTAAATTGTTTTTTAAATTATCAGTAGCTTCTTGTATCTCAAAAACTTTTGTCATTGAATATGCACTTGCAATCACTGCAAATACTTCTCCACTTTCATCTTTAACAGGTATTAACTTCCCATAAATATGCTCACCAAACACTTCTTTGGGTATTTCATATGTATCAGATTGTCCTGTTTTAAATACTTTTATTGCTGGATCTGAATCTGGTATTTTATCTCCAGGTGAAGAATTCATATGAAATCCCTTTGCCTGGAAAATCGCTTTAACTTCTCCATCAGCTAAAATTGAAATGGCTGTATCTTCTTTCATGGCCATTTGATAAACTGGAGCTAAACTTATTAATTCCTGTATCTTTTCGGTCCCCATAGCAATCTCCTTTATAAAAAATGTTTTCTATATTAATCATATTATAATCTCATTTATTTGTTCATACAATGGTTTTTTTATCTTTTTTCTTGTTATTTCTACTAAGTTTAGCTTTGTCATACCTACAAGACTTGTTTTTATATGATCCTTTTTTAAGTGGAATTCTAATTCTGATAAAAGTTCTTTTTTATCTTCTTCATATTCCATATTTATAAAATCTACTATAATTATTCCAGATAGATTTCTAAGTCTTAACTGTCTTGCTATTTCTTTTGCCGATTCTTTATTTATATTTAAAAACTGTTCCCTTTTACTTTTTTTATTTGTGTTTTTTCCAGAATTAACATCAATCACAACTAACGCTTCAGTAGGTTGGATTACTAAATATGCTCCTGATCTTAACCACACCTTACTTTTTAAAGAATCTTTAAGATTTTTTTCTATACTATAAAGTTTATTTAGTGGCAATAATTCATCGTTATAAAATTTTAACTTTTCTAAAGTTTTAATATCACACTCTTCTAAATACTCTTTTACCTCTTTGTATATATCGATTTTATCAGTGACAATTTCTGAAATGTTTTGATCATAAGAATCAATTATTTCTTTAATATATAGTTTTGGTGATTTATATACAACTGAGAATTCTTTAAGGTGTTTTTCTTTTGATAAAATTTCGTTTTTAATATTAATTAAATTATTAATTTCATTTTCAATTTCTTCATTTTGTGCGCTTTTTGAATTAGTTCTAAAGATTAATCCATGGTCTTTAGATGAATATTTTTCACCGATAACTGCCAATCTATCTAAAGTTTTTTTGTCTTTTATTTTTGATGAATAGTGGAGGTTATTATTTTCTGTAATTAAAACCACATACTTTCCTGTTAAATTAAAATCACTGCTTATAACAGGAAATTTAGACTTTACATTATCTTTTTCAATTTGTACTAAAAGACAATCCCCTTCTTTAATTTTCTTCTTGCATTTTTCTAGTGGTAGATATCCAACACTACCTTTTTCAAACTCAACAAATGCAGCATTTATATTTTTAGCAATATCTTTCACTCTGCCTATATAAATGTTATTTAATATACTTTCTTTTGATTCTTTTTCGCATGAAATTTCGGTTATTTCTCCCGTGGAATCAAAATATGAAGTAATTGTATGGTTATATAATTTTGTAATTATAATCTTACCATCCATTAAATAATATCCTCGCCTGCATCCTCTAAAGGTTTTAAATCTAAATCATAGAGTTCAATCCTATTAATTTCTATAGAAAATCCATCAAATTCTTTATTTAAAAAATTTGAAAAAGCTTTCATAAAAAGTTCTGGTTTTAAATTTGAGACACTTCCAGTTTTTAATTTTAAAAATATTTTGTTATCTTTTACTTCTGCCTTGTAAATCATAGATTTAATGTCAGTTTCCACTTCTTTTTTCTTACTTTTTTTAATTATAAAAATATTATCCTGACTTATAAAATCCTTTAATTTATCTAAATCTTCTATTGTGTATTTTTCATTTTTAATATTAACTAAATAATCAGCTGCTGTAACAACTGACATAGCATTTTTTTCTTTGTCTGAAAGTTTTTTAATGCTTTTTATCTCTAAACCATCAACCATTTGCGCATTTAATTTTTCAACCATTGTTTTTGAATCAAGTGCACTATTTAATTCTATATCAGCATATTCTCCATCACTAGTAACTCCAACACCTAATGGTGATGCAAAAGACATTATTTGATGAGGACTAAACCCTTCTGAATAAGCAATATCTAAGTCAGCTCTTTTTATAGCTTTTTGAAAAAAACGCATTAAATCAAGATGACCTACAAATTTCACATTACCCTTTTTTGAAAATTTTATTCTAGCTTTCAATGCATGCACCTCTTATTAATTCAGAAGCACCACATCCTGAACAAAGTTCTTTACAATTTAAAGTAATTGTAGGTTCTTTTGATTTATTCCATTCGTTAAGCAAAAATTCCTTTTTAACCCCAACATCTATAAAATCCCATGGAAGTATTTCATCATCCATTTTTTCTCGTAGGGTATAAAAATCCATATCAATTTTTTGATTTTTACAGGCGTTTACCCAAATATCATAATTAAAAAATTCACTCCAAGAATCATAAAGAGAGCCATTTTCATAGGCATCGAGTATAACTTTACCAATACGCCTATCTCCTCTAGCCAAGAACCCTTCTATTATTGTTGTCTCTGCATGATGCCAATTATATCTAATACTTTTTTTATTTAACATTTCACCAATTTTAGATTTAACTGTTTTTGCCTTTTCGACATAATCCTCTACTGAATACATTGGTGCCCACTGAAATGGGGTGAATGGTTTAGGAACAAAAAAAGATGTACTTACAGACACCATTACTTTACCATTTCGCTCTTCTTTAGGAACAGTATCATAATAAGCCATTGCAATTTTATCTGCTAGAATCCCTATACCTTCCATGTCTTTAGTTTCTTCAGAAGGGAGCCCTAACATAAAGTATAATTTCACTTTATTCCAACCACTTTTAAATGCAAGAGTTGCTCCATTTAGTATTTGTTCTTCAGTTAATCCTTTATTTATAACATCTCTTAACCTTTGTGTACCTGCTTCAGGTGCAAAAGTAAGACTGGATTTTTTAATATCCTGAACTTTACTCATAACATCTATAGAAAAAGCATCTATTCTAAGTGAAGGCAAAGAAATATTTACATGCTTTTCCCTATACTCATCAATCAAAAAGTTTATTAGTTCTTCTAACTGAGTATAATCGCTTGAACTTAAAGAAGTTAAAGAAATTTCTTCATGTCCAGTATTTTTAAGTAAATCTCTTGCGAGATTTTTCAAAAACTCAAGACTTCTTTCTCTTATTGGTCTATAAATCATACCTGCTTGGCAAAATCTACATCCCCTTATACAACCTCTTTGTATTTCTAATGTGACTCTATCATGGGTAGGCTTTAAAAAAGGGACAAGGGGTTTTCTTGGGTAGTAGGTATCACTTAAATTTTCAACCAATTGTTTTTTAACCTTTTTTTGTCCAAGTTTTTTAATTAATCCATTATCATAATATTCTACTTCGGATAATAAAGGCACATATATGCCTTCGATTTCTGAGGCTTTATGTAAAAATTCTTTTCTACTTTTAGTTTTATATTTTTTATACAGATCCATTAATTCAAAATATGCTGTTTCACCCTCGCCAATATAAAAAATATCAAAAAAATCTGCTAAAGGCTCTGGGTTATATGAACAAGGTCCTCCGCCAATAACAAGCGGATGAGATTCGTCTCGACTGGATGCAAGCATTGGAATTTGACTTAAATCTAAAATTTGAAGAATGTTTGTATAACACATTTCATACTGAATGGTTATACCTAGAAAATCAAAATCCTTTATGTTGTCCTGGGATTCTAGTGCAAACAAAGGAATGCTTTTTTCTTTCATTATTTTATGTAGATCAACCCAGGGTGAATACACTCTTTCACAGTAAATATCTTCTCGCTCATTAAACATATCATATAATATCTGCATTCCAAGGTGTGACATTCCAATTTCATAAACATCAGGAAAGCACATAGCAAATCTGATATCTACGAATCTCTTATCTTTTTCTACTACATTAAACTCATTTCCAAGATACCTTGAAGGTTTATCTATTTGTAGTAATATTTCGTCACTTAAAGCTAATTTTTTCATTTATATATTATCCTCGTCTAGACAATTCGTCCATTATTTCCTGCCAAGTTACTTCTCTTTCTGCCATTAAAACCATCATGTGATATAAGAAATCAGAGATTTCATATTTAATTTCCTCTTTATTAGGATTCTTTGCAGAAATTACAATTTCTGTAGCTTCTTCTCCTAATTTTTTCAAAATCTTGTCTATTCCTTTATCAAATAAATAATTTGTATATGAACCTTCTTTTGGATTTTCTTTTCTGTCCAAAATGGTATCGAACACATTATTTAAAACCAGTGCTGGATTATTGATTTTGTACTCTTTTTTAGCAATTGTATCAAAGAAACATGAGTTACTTCCTGTATGACATGCTGGACCTATTTGGAAAACTTTAGCAAGTAAAGTATCTGAGTCACAATCACACCTTAATTCTTTTAAATATTGAAAATGTCCTGAAGTTAAACCTTTTATCCACAATTCATTTCTACTACGGCTATAATATGTCATTTTTCCTGTTTTAATTGTTTCATTAAAGGACTCTTCGCTCATATATGCCATCATTAATACTTCATCTGTTCGATAATCCTGAACAATAACTGGCATCAAATCTAAAGCATCAAATTTTGTTGTTTTAAAATCAGAAAATTTTAATTTACTTTCTAAAGTAAATGTTTCTATTCCGTCTGCTTTTAACTTATTTTTTAATTCCATGATATTAAGTCTAAGTGTTGTTGAATAACCATATATATTATTTGTTTTACAAACAAGTTTTATATATTCATATTCAGAGTTATCAACAAATATTAAAACATCTTTTGATAGCTCAATTCCTTTTAATAAGTCTAGACAATCATCTGCTATTATTAAGTCATATAAATTTGAATCAATATTTTTCAGTTTAGCTATGTCTGTTTTACAATTAATATATAATGCAATTTTTTCTTTTCCAAATCTATCCGAAGCTTCTTTTATCATTTCATAGTTTGATTCTATATTTAAATCAAGGGCTATAAATTTAGCCCCTGAATATAAATATTTTTTAACATCTTCAAGTCTTTTTATATTTCCACATACCATGAAATCAACATCTATTTTTCCTGCAACTTCTTTTAGTAAATCAATGTTTTTTTCTTGAGTTTCGTAGTCTTTTGAATCATCAAAAATTAAAAGTTCATCTGCCCCAGAATTTGATAGTTCTTCACAACGACTTATTGTTTTGTCGCTAATTTCTTTTATTACAGGTATTATTTTACAATATTTCATTATAAACTCCCTTTTGTCGTCATTATATCATTTATTCTTTCATCAACCATTGTAGCTTGGTCTAAAGCTTTAGCAAAGCTTTTAAACATAGCTTCAACTATATGATGATTATTGTATCCTGCCATTGTTTTTAGATGTAAATTCATACCGGCACTATATGTAATTGCATAAAAGAATTCTTTTGTCATTTCAACATCATATTCGCCAATTTTTGCTACTGAAAATTCAGCTTCAAAACCTAAAAATGGTCTTCCTGACAAATCAAGAGCGCATAGCATAAGAGTCTCATCCATTGGTATTATGGAATTTCCAAATCTCTTAATTGATTTTTTGTCCCCAAGAGCTTCTTTTATTGCCTGCCCAAGAACAATTCCAACATCTTCAATTGTATGGTGTGAATCCACATCTAAGTCGCCTTTTACATCTAATTTCAAGTCAAATAAACCATGTTTAGTAAAGCTTATCAACATGTGGTCAAAAAAACCTATTCCCGTATTTATTTCGGAATTTCCACTACCGTCTATTTCAAGTTCTAATAAAATATCTGTTTCCCCAGTTTTCCTAGCCACCTTTGCTACTCTTCCCATAATAATCCTCCTATTATTTTTCAAATCTGGTTTTTATTGAATTAGCATGAGCTCCTAATCCTTCATAATCTGCAAATTTAATTATATCGTCTTTAGCATTTTCAAGAGCTTCTTTTGAATATGAGATTATACTAGATTTTTTTACAAAAGCATCTACTCCCAATGCTGAAAAGAATTTTGCAGTTCCATTTGTCGGTAATACATGATTTGGACCCGCATAATAATCTCCTAAAGGCTCACAGCTATATTCTCCTAGGAACATTGCACCTGCGTTTTTAACCTTAGCCATTGTTTCAAAAGGATTTTTTGTTAAAATCTCTAAATGTTCTGATGCAATTTCATTTACTGTATCAATTGCCTCATTCATATTATCAGCCACTAAAATATATCCATAGTTATCAAGTGACTTTTGAATTATTTCCTTTCTTGACATACCTTTTAAAATATCTTCTATTTCTTCATTAACCTTTTTAGCCAATTCCTCGTCTGTTGTAACAAGTATAGAAGATGCAAGTTCATCATGTTCTGCCTGGGAAAATAAATCCGAAGCAATATATCTTGGATTTGCTGTTTCATCAGCCAAAACTAATATTTCACTTGGTCCTGCAATTGAATCTATATCAACATAACCAAATACAGATTTTTTTGCTAAAGCAACATAGATATTTCCTGGACCAACAATCTTATCAACCTTCGGTACACTTTTTGTTCCAAAAGCCATAGCAGCTATAGCTTGAGCTCCTCCTGATTTAAATATCTTATCAACTCCTGCTTCGTTAGCCGCTACTAAAGTTCCAGGATTTATTTTTCCATCTGATCCTGTAGGAGTCATCATAATAATATTTTCAACACCCAGCGACTTTTGCTGGTACAACATTCATTAAAACGCTTGAAGGATATGACGCTTTTCCTCCAGGTACATATACTCCCACTTTTTCCATTGGAGTTATTTTTTGTCCTAAAATACTTCCGTCAGGTTTTGTTTCAAACCAACTTTGTTGTTTCTGTTTTTCATGATAAACTTCAATATTTTTCATAACTCTTCTCATGATTTCTATGAGTTCAGAATCATTTAATTTTTCATACGCTTCATCAATCTCTTCCTTTGTCACTAAAAGAGAATCTTCATTTAAAGAAGCCTTGTCAAATTTATATGCATATTCACAAAGTGCCCTATCTCCGTTTTCTTTTACATTAGCAATAACTTCATTGACTGCTTCCTGATATGTTCCATAATTATCAGGATTTCTCTTTAAAAGGTTTGTTAATATATCTTGTTTTGTATTTTCATCAAGCTTTATTATTCTCATAAGTTTTCTCCACTATACTAATTCTTTTAGATCACGAATCAGTTTCATTATTCTTTCATTCTCCATCTTCATACTCACCTGATTCACTACTACTCTTGCAGATAAGTCACAGATTTCTTCAAGAACTTCTAAATTGTTTTCTCTCAAAGTCGAACCTGTTTCAACTATATCAACTATCACTTCTGAAAGGCCAACTATTGGAGCAAGTTCTACCGAACCATTAAGTTTAATTATTTCAACCGTCCTGATGTCTAGTATTATAAAAATAATCTTTTGCGATGTTTGGATATTTTGATGCAACTCTTATTAAATCATTTCGTTTTAATAAATCTTTAGCCGACGCCGGTCCACAAACACACATTTTACATTTCCCAAAACCTAAATCTACAACTTCAAATAACTTTCTATTTTCTTCAAGAATAGTATCTTTTCCAACGATACCAATATCAGCAGCTCCGTACTCAACATATGTGGGAACATCACTAGCTTTTGCAAGAAAAAATTTAAGTTTCAATTCTTCATTTACAAAAATTAGTTTCCTTGTTTTTTCGTCTTTCATTTCTTCGCATGTTATACCAATTTTTTCAAACAGTTCCATTGACTGCTTTGCTAGTCTTCCTTTTGCTAATGCAAATGTTAAATATTTCATATTTTTACCTCAAATGTTTTTGAATTTCCATCCATCATATAAATTATTTTATCAATCATATTTCTTTTTGCATATTCAATATAGTCAGTCTAAATCTTTTTCTTCATCTTTTTCTATTAATTCTATATTAATATCAGCTTTTTCTTCTTGATTTTGCAAATTTAATTGCATTCCCTAATTCTTCACTATTATATATTACCATAGTGTTTGATTTTTCTAAAGTAATCTCAATATTTTGTCGTTTAAGTGGCAATAAGCAATTGATCAATATTAATTGGCAAAACCTATGGAAGGAGAATTTTTACCAAATTGTTTTATTAAATTATCATACCTTCCACCAGTAACAATTGTATCACCAGCACCATAAGTATAGGCCTTAAAAATAACTCCAGTATAGTACTTATATTGACTAAGCATACCTAAATCAAAAGAAACATGTTCTTCAAGTTCATATACTTTAATTAATTTATATAATTCTTCAAGAGAATGAATTGACTTTAGTGCAGCCTCATTATTTGTTATTTTTTTTGCTTGTTCTAAAATATCAACCGAACCAAAAAGCTCAGGTAGCTTTAATAATACTTTTTTGATTTCATCTTTAATATTTATTTTATTTAAAAGCTTTTCGATTTCAAAATAATTTTTAACTTCTATGTATTCTCTTAAGGTTTTTTCGTCTTCTTCAGAAATTTCCGCTTCTTTTATTATCCCTGCAAAAAAACCAGCATCGCCAATTTCAACCCTAAACTCTTTAATACCTGATTCAATTAAAAGATTCAATTAGCATTGCTATCATTTCAGCATCTGCTTGAGAAGAGTCATCACTTATTAATTCAGCTCCTAACTGGGTGAATTCTTTTAATTTACCTTGATATTCCAAGCTATTGATAAAAGTATTGCCTTTATAGCAAAGTCTAATAGGCATGTCTTCTTCCATGAAATATTTAGAGGCACATCTAGCTATAGAAGGAGTTATATCAGGTCTTAAAACCAAAGGTCGATCCTGCTCTATCAAAAAATTTATACATTTCTTTTGAAGAAACACTACCTCTCTCACTATTAAAAATATCGAAAAATTCAAAAGTTGGTGTCTGTATATTTTGGTAACCATATGAAGCCATAACATTTGAAATGGCATTTTCTATAGCGATTTTCTCCATAAATTCTTTTCCATAAATATCTCTTACTCCAACAGGAGTGTGTAATAAACTATTTTTCATAATAAAACCTTTCTATTTCACTTTAGCGTGCTACCATGTTATCACAATAAATTTTTTATGTCAATTTAATTTATCTGCTTTCTAAATCCTTCTTTAAAATTTCAAGATAATGTAAAGGCACTTCTTTATTGGGTGAAATGAAAAACTCTTCATCTAATTCCTCATATTTAAAACTTTTCCTGCCGCCATTTAAGCATCTATTATAATACTCTTTTAATGTTTTAAAATCTAAATAATAATTTTTATCTAAGTGGGTAAAATTTATTATAATAAAAGAAATGCCATCTTGTTTTTCAAAATCTTCCATAAATTCAATTTGATGGTCGTGAATATTACTCAAAGGAAATCTATCAGTATTACACTCCTTTACATCAAAACAGACAGGCACCCCTTGAACAACACCAATATAATCAACTGTACTTTTTTTATCAAAATAGGCCAAGGTTATATGCCGGGTTTTGATTATTAATTTCTATTGGTTTAATTGGAGTTGGTATTTTTTGAATTAACGCCAGCCCCTTTTCTTTATATTTTCTCATTTGTAAGGTTAACAAGATCTTCTAAGGCTGAACCTCTTAGTCCTCTTGAATTCCAGGTAGCCATACTATTCTCCTTTTAAAACAATTTTGAAATCTTCAGGTTCTGGTGCCCTAAATACTTTGTGTGATAAATTATTAAGCTTATCATGCATTAATGGAAATTTAATTTCGCTTGAATGTAACAACTGTCTTTTTATTTTATATTTATTTTTAAAAAGTTGATTTATTTTCGAATTACCATATTTAGCATCTCCAATTATTGGGTGATTAATGCTTGCAAGATGAGCTCGTATTTGATGTGTTCTTCCTGAGATAAGTTTTACTTTTAATAATGTGATGTTTTTGTTTTTTATCGTATTTTATTGGCTCATAATAAGTTTCTATATATGCGGTATCATTTTTTTGAGTTTTAAATATCGTTACCATATTAGATTTCTCGTTTTTTGAAAGGTAGCCCTTAATAAGACTACTATTTGAAACTTCCCCATTAACTATACATTTATAATACTTATCTACTGACCTGTTTTTGAATATTCTTGATAACTCCTGCAATGCAATCAATGTTTTACCTGCAACTATTATCCCGCTTGTATTTCTATCTAATCTATTGCAAATAGAAGGCTTAAAAGTTGCCATATCTTCTTTTGAAAGCTGGTTTTCATCAAGAAGATATGAAATGATATATTCATTTATTGATACATCATCTTTTCCTGCCTTTTGAGATAATACACCTGCTGGTTTATTTAAAAGGATTACATTATCATCTTCATATATAATATCCAGATCATAATTTTCTTTTTTGAATTCTACTTTTGAAAATTTATCAAAAGTTTCATCTGCTAAAAAGAATTTGATTTTATCCCCTAATACAGTTAGTTCATTTCCAGATGCTTTTTTACCATTTAATGTAATATTCTTTTTTCTTAACATTTTATAAATAAAGCTTTTAGGAGCTAGGTTTAAATATTTAGCCAGAAGTTTATCCAGTCGTTGTCCTGCTTCATTATTATTAATAATAAACTCACGCATATTGATTCCTCGAATTCGTCAAGTGCTCTTCATTTTTTTGGTCTTATGTACGTTCCTTATTGCTTTTTTCTTTACTGGTTTTTTAGGTTTCTTCGGTGCTTCTTTCTTTTTAACATAATTAAAGCCTCTAGGTGGTCTTATAAGGCAATGTTTATCAAACCCTATTAAATCTTCTCTACCAGCCTTTTTAAGGGCTTCATATACAAGTTTATAGTTGTTTGGTAGTCTGTATTGCATCAAAGCTCTTTGCATAGCTTTCTCATGAGGATTTGTAGGCACATACACTTTTTTCATTGTTCTTGGATCTAATCCTGTATAATACATACAGGTGGATAAACTGCCTGGTGTTGGATAAAAATCCTGTACCTGTTGAGGTGTATAACCAATTTCTTTTAAATATAACGCTAGCTCTATTGCCTCATTTAGAGTCGATCCAGGATGGGAAGACATAAAATAAGGTACTAAAAACTGTTTTTTACTTTTCTTTTCATTTATCTTTTTATACTTATCAGCAAACCTTTTGTAAACACTACTTTCAGGTTTTCCCATTTTATCAAGTACTTTTTTTGAAATATGTTCGGGTGCAACCTTTAACTGACCACTTATATGATGTTCAACTAATTCATTAAAGAAAGTGTCATCTTTATCCGCCATTAAATAATCAAATCTTATGCCTGATCTTATAAAAACCTTTTTAATTCCTGGAAGTTCTCTTAATCTTCTTAACAATTTTAAATAATCTTTATGAGAAACATTCAAATTTATACAAGGATCAGGGTATAAGCACTGTTTGTCCTTGCAAGCTCCTTTTGTAAGCTGCTTATCACAGGCAGGGCCTCTAAAATTCGCCGTAGGACCACCAACATCATGAATATATCCTTTAAAATCTTTATCGTCCGTGAATTTCTTTGCTTCACTTATTATTGACTCGTGTCCTCGAGCCTGAACTATTCTGCCTTGATGAAAAGCCAAGGCACAGAAATTACAATTTCCAAAACAACCTCTGTTGCTTATCACACTGAACTTGACTTCTTCTATTGCAGGAATGCCTCCGGCTTCTTCGTATGAAGGATGATAAGTTCTCATATAAGGATATGCATATACTTCATCCATCATCTTCCATAGTTAATGGTTTCGCTGGAGGATTAACTACTACACATGTATTATTATCTGGATAACATTCCATTAATCTTTTTCCATTAAATGGATCTGTGTTGGTAGATTGAATATAAAAGCTTTTTGCATATTCTTTTTTGTCTTTTTTTATTTCGTTGTAAGTTGGAAGTTTGAGCGCTTCATAAACATCATCTGACATCTTTGTCTTATATACCGTTCCATCAATATATGTTAAATCTTTTATATCGATTCCACTGTTTAAAGAATCGGCTACTTCAACAATGGCTTTTTCGCCCATACCATATACTAATAAGTCAGCATTTGAATCTAAAAGAACTGATCTTTTTATTGAGTCTGACCAATAGTCATAATGGGCAAGTCTTCTTAAGCTAACTTCAATGCCCCCCATTATTATAGGAACATCTTTATATGCTTTTTTAATTAGGTTTCCATATACTGTTGCTGCGTAGTCAGGCCTTTTCCCCATAACTCCACCTGGTGTAAATGAATCTGAAGTTCTTTTCTTTTTTGAAACGGAATAGTGATTTACCATCGAATCCATATTTCCTGTCATCACAAGAAAAGAAAGCCTTGGCTTTCCTAAAGTCATTACGCTTTCTTTGTTATTCCAATCTGGTTGTGAAATTATTCCTACTCTATAACCATGTGCTTCAAGAGTTCTACTGATTATAGCATGTCCAAAAGAAGGATGATCCACATATGCATCACCTATAACATAGACAAAATCAAGGTAATCCCATCCTCTTTTTGACATATCTTCCTTTGAAACAGGTAAAAAATCATTTATCATACATTCTCCAATATTTCGTTATAGTCATTTATATAATAATCTGCAATATCTATTTTTGTTTGTTTTAAGTGCATTGAAAAATTCATCTTCAACAGCA